>NZ_CP009454.1:0-1442535 GCF_000759475.1 Pantoea rwandensis | reverse complement strand
TGCCAGCGTGGTCGCGGTGAGTTCATCCGCCACCAGCACGAAGCGTTCAGGCCAGGCATTCGTCCCCACCAGCGTATCGTCGAGGTGAAACAGCAGACGTTGCCCGAGCACGCGCAAATCACCCGCGCGCTCACGTAAATATTGATCTTGCAGGCTGGCAAACTGTTCAGCGAACTTCTCGATCACCGTTTTGACCGCCCACTCGGCAACCGATCCGCGATCGATCTCGGCAAACAGATCTTTTTTCAAACGGGCATCGGTTAACAGATGCGAGTAGAGATCGAAGATCGCCGCACTCTCTTTTTGCACACTGGCAGTAAAGCGTTTGCTGAAGCGGCGAAATTCATTGCCGGCCTCGCCCATCGCCAGCACCAGACGCTCGCGTTCACGCTGCACATCCAGCGTCGAGGCTGCAGAGACCTGATCCAGCAACGGCTGAGTTTCATCAACCCAACCGGGGGCGACCGCCACGCCAGGCGCGGCTGCAATCGCTTTCACCCGCGTCTGACGGAACTGACCAAACAGCTGGCCAAGTTGCGATTGCGACAACAAGCCCGCCATTTGCGTGGCCAGCGTCACCAGGAATGATTCTTCGCTCTCGTCGAACTGACGATGTTCGCGCTGTTGTACCACCAGCACGCCAAGCAGTTGGCGGCGGCTGATGATCGGCACGCCGAGGAAGGAGCGATAGCGCTCTTCTTTGACCGAGGGAATGTATTTAAAGCTGGGATGGCTTTGCGCGTCGGCAAGGTTGATCGGCTCGGCTAAACGTCCGACGAGCCCGACAATCCCTTCATCAAACGCCAGCGTGACAGTGCGACCGCGCGGCTTTTTCAGCCCGCGCGTCGCCATCAGGTAGTAGCAACGACGATCGTGATCTGCGAGATAAACCGAGCAGACCTCGGTTTCCATCGCAAGGCAAATTTCGTTTACCAGAATGTCGAGTGCTTCATTCAGACGCGGAGCACTCGCCACTTTCTCTACTATTTCGCGCAACTGAGTGAGCATAAAGGGCGTGGCCTATCCTCTTTTACGTCGATGAGCGGCATTGTTGTTACGCTGCCCCGCACTCTCCTGCATAGACATCACCACGCCAGCGAATTCTTTCATCACGCGGCGATAGACATCGCGCTTGAAAGAGACGACCTGACGCACCGGATACCAAAAGCTGACCCAGCGCCAACCATCAAACTCAGGTGTGCTGCTGTGTTGCACATTGATTTCCGCGTCACTACACATCAACTGCAGAAGAAACCACTTTTGTTTCTGGCCGATACACACCGGCTTTGTGTCCCAACGCACCAAACGTTTTGGCAACTTGTAACGTAACCAGTTACGGGTTGAAGCAAGTATTCGAACATCTTTGCGGTGTAAACCCACCTCTTCGAACAGTTCGCGATACATCGCCTGTTCAGCGGTTTCACCCGGATTGATGCCTCCCTGAGGAAATTGCCAGGAGTGCTGTCCAAAGCGCCTGGCCCATAACACTTGTCCTTGCCTGTTACAGATTACGATACCAACATTCGGGCGGTAGCCATCATCATCGATCACTGGACTACCTCAAAGCTAAATTTGAATAGCCTGATTGTTTCACACTCCTTACAGGCGGTAAACCACTGGATATCCGGGGTGATAGCAGTATAAAAACAGGATAACTCTCAGAGTTTAGCCAAGTTATAAACAGCAGAGTGGTTTTCAGGGCGATCTTATTCACCTTTTCTGTGGATAGCTTTGTGCAGAACACGGGAATGAGTTGAATAACCACTTCGGAAAATTCTCATAAGGCAGACAAAGGATAGCACTAAAAACACCATTAATCATAGTGATAGGAAAAAATGACAGTGCTGTTTCAACGCGGATCACTTTCTAATTAACCTCAGGTTCCATTCGCTGCTCAAAGATCCACCAGCGTCGCTTTTATCCACAGAGAATGCCCTAAACCTGGTCAAAGAAAGGAAAAAAAGCGTTCAAATCGTTAAAGTCAAGGCTGTAAATGGAAATAGGGGTGCTCAGCAAGGGGGGTTATCCCACCTTTCTGTGGATAAGTAGGCTGGAGATCCTGTTCATTGTCGATAACAAACTGGGATAACCTTGCCATAGCATTCACTGTCGTCCGGCAATGCAAATAAAAAAGCACGCTTAATCATGCTATTATCACGGTTATTCACGCTGCGCACATGTGGAAAACTCACACCCGCCAGCGCTGTACATCCTTTAACCAATATGAGTTTTGCCATGAATTCCCCCGTTTTATTGCCGACGCCACCACAAGATGAAGCTGAATTACTGCAGCGCGCACAACAACTGGCAGGCCAGACGTTTGCAGCACTGGCAGCACAGCTGAGTTTACCTGTGCCGGCTGATTTGCGGCGGGATAAAGGCTGGGTTGGCATGCTGATTGAGCAGCACCTGGGTGCCAGCGCGGGTAGCAAAGCGGAGCAGGATTTCGCCCATCTCGGTATAGAACTCAAGACCATCCCCGTGGATGCGCTGGGCAAACCGCTGGAAACCACCTTTGTCTGCGTTGCGCCCCTGACTGGCAACAGCGGCGTAACCTGGGAGACCAGCCATGTGCGCCACAAGCTGGCGCGGGTGTTATGGATCCCGATTGAGGGCGACCGTGCTTTGCCCCTCGCGGATCGTCGTGTGGGATCGCCGCTGTTATGGCAACCGAGCGAGGAAGAAGATCAGCAGTTGCGTGAAGACTGGGAAGAGTTGATGGATATGATCGTGCTGGGCCAGGTGGAACGCATTACCGCCCGTCACGGCGCCTGGCTGCAGATCCGCCCGAAAGCGGCCAACAGCAAAGCGCTGACGGAAGCCATCGGTGAGCGTGGAGAACCTATAATGACGCTACCGCGCGGTTTTTATCTCAAGAAAAGCTTCACCGGACCGCTGCTGGCACGCCATTTTCTACTGTAAGTCAGGCGTATCGGGTGCGTATAATCGCCGTTTAATTTTCGTTTAGGATTGAATGATTCATGTTTGACTGGATTGCTGATCCCAATGCCTGGCTGGCACTGGGAACATTGACCATTCTGGAAGTGGTTTTGGGTATCGACAACATTATCTTCCTGTCGCTGGTTGTCGCTAAGTTGCCGAAACACCAACAAAACAAAGCTCGCCGCCTCGGTTTAATGGGCGCCATGCTGATGCGACTGGGCTTGCTGGCGTCCATCGCCTGGGTAGTCCGCCTCACCAATCCGCTGTTTACCCTGATGGATCACAGCTTCTCGGCGCGCGACCTGATCCTGCTGTTTGGTGGTCTGTTCCTGCTGTGGAAATCCAGTATGGAGATTCATGAAACCATTGAAGGCGCCGAAGGTGAACACAAAACCAACGTCCACTCCTTCTTCGGCGCAATCGTACAGATCATGTTGCTGGACATTATTTTCAGCCTCGATTCGGTGATCACCGCTGTCGGCTTGTCCGATCATCTGTTCATCATGATGGCTGCCGTGGTCATTGCCGTGTTGATGATGATGTTTGCCGCACGCGCCATTGGTGAATTTGTTGAGCGTCATCCATCGGTGAAAATGCTGGCGCTGGCATTCCTGATTCTGGTCGGCTTTACCCTGATTCTGGAGAGTTTCGGCATCCATGTACCAAAAGGTTACATTTATTTTGCCATGTTCTTCTCCATGGCCGTGGAGTGCCTGAACCTGATGCGCAGCAAGAAAAGCGCGGCTTAACGATGTCAAGGGCGAGCGCATCTCGCCCTTTAATTTTAGGAATGATGCGATTACGTCAGCCAGCGAAAGCATTTATTACTACACTTTTGCAGTTGAAGTAGGTTGAGGGAGATAAGAATGAAAGGGTTGGTGAGTGTCGTGGGTATTATGCTGGTCGCGCTGACGTTGAGTGGTTGCAGCAGTGATTACGTGATGGCGACCAAAGATGGCCGTATGATTAAGACTGATGGCAAACCGTCCATCGATAAAGAGACAGGTTTGGTGCAGTACACTGACGATCAAGGTCATGTGATGCAGATCAATGGTGACGAGGTCTCCACCATCATTGAGCGTTAAGTGCCAAATTCGATTGCCTGCACGATTTTTTCCCCAGTGCAGGCGATTTCCCGAACTTTCCCCCCTTCCTTCCGCGCCGCTTCACAGGATATAGTCCCAGAGGACACAACATTCCCTTTCATAATGAAAAAAGGAAGCCGGCAATGCATTATCACCGCATCCCCCACAGTACGCTGGAAGTCAGCCAACTGGGGTTAGGAACCATGACGTTTGGTGAGCAAAACAGCGAAGCCGACGCCCACGCGCAACTCGATTACGCGATTAGCAGTGGCATCAACCTGATTGATACCGCTGAAATGTATCCGGTGCCGCCACGCCCGGAAACCCAGGGATTAACCGAACAGTACATTGGCAGCTGGCTGAAGAAGCGCGGCAGCCGTGACAAGATCATTCTGGCCAGCAAAATTGCCGGTCCGGTGCGCGGCGCAGATGCGTCGATTCGCCCTAATCAGGCGCTGGATCGCAAAAACATTCGCGAAGCGCTGGATGCCAGCCTGAAGCGTCTGAACACCGACTATCTCGATCTCTACCAGCTGCACTGGCCGCAGCGTCAAACCAACTATTTCGGCAAACTGGGCTACCAGTACAGCGAAACCACCGCCAACGTGACGCTGCTGGAAACGCTGGAAGCCCTGAATGAGCAGGTGCGCGCAGGTAAGATTCGCTATATCGGCGTGTCTAACGAAACCGCATGGGGCGTGATGCGCTATCTGCAGCTGGCTGAGAAGCACGAGTTGCCGCGTATTGTGACCATTCAGAACCCGTACAGCCTGCTGAACCGTAGCTTTGAAGTCGGTCTGGCGGAAATCAGCCAGCATGAAGGGGTTGAACTACTGGCCTACTCAAGCCTGGCGTTTGGGACTCTGAGCGGCAAATATCTGAATGGAGCTAAACCTGCCGGTGCGCGTAACTCCCTGTTTAGCCGCTTCACCCGCTACAGTGGTGAACAGTCGAATCAGGCGATTGCCGCTTATGTTGGTCTGGCGAAGAAGCACAATCTGGATCCATCGCAGATGGCGCTGGCATACGTGCGTCAACAGCCGTTTGTGGCGAGTACACTGCTGGGCGCCACCACACTGGAACAGCTGAAGATTAACGTGGAGAGTTTCAACCTGACGCTGAATGCCGATGTGTTAGAGGAACTGGAAGCGATTCATCGTCAGTATACTTACCCGGCACCTTAACGGGATGTCATCGTTGCGGCGCAACGGTTTGCGTCGCAACGACCTGCAGCATTGATGGCCTGGTGGTTAAGACTTTGGCCCGATGAGCCTGGATGCGCACCCTATTGGCGTATGACGCGGTTTTTTGCTTGAGTACCGTGAAGGCGCGTATTTCGGATCTATGGTCGCCATGGCTGGCGACCTGGTTTTTCCACACACCGCCTTAACGGCGCGATTTCCACCACAGCACCGCAATCGCCACAGCAAAAATCCCACCGAACCCAATACCGGTTGCCACCGCAGGTGCACCCAACTTCACCGCGATGGTGTACAGCGCCAGCATCACCAACATCGCGATGTTTTCACCGAAGTTTTGCACCGCAATCGCGTTACCTGCGCCCACCGACTCTTTGCCGCGTTCCTGCAGCAGCGCATTGAGTGGCACCACAAAGAAGCCCCCCAGCGCACCAATCACCATCAGCACCAGATAGGCATTCAGCAAGCTGGTTTGCAGTGAGAACACCACCACCATTACGCCAATCAATATCCCGGCGGGCATGCAACGGCGCACGGTTTGTAGCGTCACCAGTTTCGCCGCTGCGGCGGCGCCAATCACAATCCCGATCGCCACCATGGCATTTAACGTGGTCGGCGTTTTATTGTCGGTGATACCCAGCGCGACGGGCACCCACAGCACCAGCAGGAAACGCAGCGTTACCCCCGCGCCCCAAAACATGCTGGTGCCGAGCAGGGAAAAACGCGTCTCGCCGTTACGCCACAGCAACAGCGCAGAGTCCCTGAAACTGCGGAACATGGCACCAAACTGCCAACTCTGGCCCGGGCGTGCCGCCATAAGTTTAGGGATAAAGATATTCGCCACCACCGCCAGCGCGTAAGTGAGTGCACACACAACCAGCGCGGCCAGCAGATTCCAGTCAGCCAGAATACCGCCCGCCACCGAACCCAGCAGAATGGCAGCAATCGTCGATGACTCCATCAAGCCGTTGGCTTTGACCAGCCTTTCACCGCGTGTAATCTCCGTCAGGATGCCGTATTTCGCCGGCGAGTAGGATGCCGCACCAATCCCCACCAGCGTATAGCCAAGGAATGGATTGAAGCCGAAGCAGATAATCAGCGCACCCAGCAGCTTGAGGCTATTGGCAAACATCATCACCCGGCCTTTGGCAAAGCTGTCAGCCATCTGCCCGACAAACGGTGCCAGAAGAATGTAAGTGGCCACAAACATCATCTGCAGAATCGGCTGGCTCCAGTCAGGATAGAGCTGACTTTTCAGCACCGCCAGCGTGGCAAACAGGAGCGCGTTGTCGCCAAACGCGGAAAAAAACTGCGCCACGATCACCGCCATCATATTGCGTGACAGTAACGGTGAATCGGGATTAACCGCCTGACTCATGCCTGCTCCTCTTCGGCCAGCTGTTTCAGGCTGACGTAATCTGGTTTACCGCTACCCAGCTGCGGCAGCTGTTTCATAAAGCGAATGTCACGCGGCACCGCCAATTCTGGTGCGCCGATATCACGCGCGGCTTTAAGCAGTTGCTCGCGGTTCAGCGCGCTGTCGGTAGTGAACAGCACTAAGGCTTCACCGCGATGACCATCAGGACGCAGCGAGGCGGCATGTTGCTTCTCACCCGACGCTTTCAGCGCGATCTGCTCGACGCTTTCCAGTGACACCATCTCACCGGCGATTTTGGCGAAGCGTTTGGCCCGCCCCTGAATCTGGCAGAAGCCACCTTCATCGAAGCTAACAATGTCGCCGGTATCATACCAACCGGCTTCCATCTCACCTTCGCCGTTGTCCGCCACGGGCTTCTCTAAAACACCCGGATTTTCCACGCGCAGGTAACCGTTCATCACATTCGGACCACGCAGTTGCAGACGACCGCCCTGCTCGATACCTGGCACGGAGATCAAACGTGAATCCATGCCGGGCAGAATACGACCCACGGTGTGAGGTTTCGCCGCCATCGGCACGTTGATGGCCACCACTGGCGCACACTCGGTGACGCCATAGCCTTCGAGAATGCGGATGCCGTATTTCTCGGCGTAGATTTGACGCGTGCCTTCCTGCAACTTCTCTGCACCCGCCACCACATAGCGCAGGCGTGCAAAATCATACGGATTGGCAAAGCGCGCGTAGTTACCGAGGAAGGTTGAGGTGCCAAACAGCACGGTGCAGTTACGGTCATACACCAGTTCCGGCACGATGCGGTAATGCAGCGGACTCGGATAGAGGAACACCTGCGCGCCGGTGAGCAGCGGCGTAAACAAGCCCACCGTGAGGCCGAAAGCATGGAACAGCGGCAGCGCCGACATAAAGCGATCGCGCGGGGTGAAATCCGCCACAGTACGAATTTGCTCGACGTTAGCCAACAGGCTTTTATGTGAGTGCACCACGCCTTTGGGGTTGCCTTCGGAACCCGAGGTGAACAGCACCATGGCCGCCTCTTCCGGCTGCTGCGGAACCTGCGCACGACGCGGCATCAGCAGGTGAGCCAGAATCCACAACTTGTCTTTCAGGGTAACGGTGTCTTTGAGGTCTTCGAGGTAGATCCACTGGACTTCGGTTAAGCCCTGCGGCAGATGCCCCAGATTGCCCTTCTCCAGGAACTGGCGCGAAGTGAAGACGGTTTTGACCTGCGAAGCAGTGAGCGCCGCGCGCATGCCGTTGACGCCCGCGGTGTAATTGAGCATCGCCGGGATACGCCCGCGCAGTGATGCCCCGAGGATCGCCGCCGCCGTGACCGTGGCATTCGGCAGCAGCAGGCCAACGTATTCACCCTGCTGGCTGTAGCGCTCAAGAATACGCCCCACGCCCAGCGATTTTTTCAGCAGCCCGGTGTAACTGTCCGGTTTGAAGTTGATATCTTCAATGCAGGGTTTAGTCAGGCCATAACGCTGGCGCGCATTGAGAAAGGCTTCGAACAAGGTTTCGCGCGGACGCACCGCCATACGTGCTTCCATCATCACATGATGTAAGTGCTCACCCGCTAAGACGCGACGATCGCGCGCGCGTTTGGCTTCCGGCATCGGAATAACGGTGGCGGGCAGCACGCTTAAAGTGATACGCGGGAACAGGCGACGCTTAAATACCCCTGCCAGTCTGCCAAACGGCGTGTACTCCGCGCCTTCAATGCGCATCGGGACCACGGTCGCACCCGATTTCGCCGCGACAAAGCCCGCTCCGCTGTAGATTTTCATCAGCGATCCCGTCACCGTGATGCGCCCTTCCGGGAAGATCACCACCGGACGACCTTGATTGATCATGCGCACCAGATGTTTGATCGACATCGGTTTAGTGGGATCGAGTGGCACGAAGTCGATAATCGGCTTGAGGAGCCGCATAAACCATTGATCGCTGATCGAGGAATAGACGGCGAACACCGGTTTAATCGGCAAAAACAGCGCCACCAAAATGCCATCAAGGAAAGACATATGGTTAGGGGTGATCAGCACTTTTTCTTTGTGCAGTGCGGTGAGATCGCCACGCAGTTCCACCCGCCATAACAGGCGAAACAGGAAACGCAGAACAGTGAAAAGCATGCCAGCTCCTTAGCAGCGTTTAAATATGGCGCTTACCTTGCAGGATCTGGCGATTTTCGACAAGTGGCGCGGTGATTTATGGTGAGGAATTGAGGTGGGTGTGGTGTGTAGCCTGTAAAAATTTACCGTTGGGGTGCTGATAATTGTGAAATGCTGCTCAGTGCTAATGCCGTCATGGCTGCACTGGCTTAAAGGTGAGAGCGCAATCTGGGGTGGTAAACAGGTGCTGACGCAGACTGGGGGCGCTTCGCCAAAGAGAACAGGCTGCACATTGGCTTATGTGAGTTTAGGTAGAAGGGAACCTGATCGTGCATATGCTCGGTGTTTGGTTCAAAAAGGGCACGACGTGGAAGCCGAAGGCACCGCTTCAGCGGCGCGAGGACTGCCCGGCCGCCGCAGAGGGGCTATGGCCCATCCGTGCGCCAAAGCAGTCCACTGAACAAAGACGCTATAGCCCACCACTCCGCACCCAAAAAGCCCACAACAGAATCAACAGCCTCATACTTAGCTGCTCTAAACTGCAAAACAATCCTCATCTATGCTGCTAAAACTCATCCCTGCCAGAACGAATAACACTTACCCCTGCCAACCCCCGCCCAGCGCGGCAATCAGCTCAACGCTGCTTACCCACTGCGTGCTCTGCAGTGACAGTAAACTCTGCTGCTCGCTCAGACTGCTGTTTTCGGTGGTGGCCACATCAAGGTAATCAATCATCCCGGCATCATACTGATTACGCGTCACGCGGGCTGACTCCTGCGCGGCACTGGTCGCCAGCTGCTGTGAAGCAATTTCGCCTTGCAGCGTATTGAGCTGCACCAGATAATCTTCCACTTCCCCCATCGCCGTCAGCACCGACTGGCGATAATCCGCCACGCTGGCGTCATAGGCGGCGCGTGCCTGTTCCACTTTGGCCGAGGTCGCACCGAAGTCCAGCAGCGTGCCGCTCAACTCCGGCCCTAATGACCAGACGCGATTGGGTAGTGAGAACAGGCTATTAATGGCCGACGAACTCACGCCACCGCTGGCGCTCAGGGTCAAATCCGGATAGTAACCGGCGATGGCGACACCCACCGCCGCATTGGCTGCTGCCACATTACGCTCGGCATAGGCAATATCCGGACGACGCTGTAACAGCGCAGAAGGCAGGCTATGAGGGATGGCGGGTAACTTAGCCTCCAGCTTCGCCACTGGCAGCGAGAAATCAGCCGGCGCACGGCCCAGCAACAGCGCAATGGCGTGTTCCGATTGGGCACGCTGCCACTGATAATCCTGTGCCGAGGCGCGTGCGCTCTCCAGCTGCATCTGCGCCTGTGCCAGGGTGGCGCGGGATTCGCTGCCCGCCGAGTACTTGTTCTGAATCACCGTCAGATAACGCTGATAGGCGTCGATACTGCGCTGATACAGGGCAATCTTCTCGTCGAGGATGCGCAGCTGGAAGTAATCCTGTGCCAGCTCTGACTGCGCACTCAGCGTGATATTCGCCAACTCGGCCTTACTCGCCTGCGCACTGGCTTTGTTCTCTTCCAGTGTGCGGCGCAGTTTGCCCCACACATCCAGCTCCCAGCTGGCGCTGAGATCGGCGGCATGCGCATTGCTGACGCTGCGCTGGCCGGTGGTGCTGGCCCGACTGCCGCTGCGCGTGCTGCTGGCGTCGTAGCTTACCGAAGGAAATAACGCCGCGCGAGATTGTGAGGTCAGCGCCTGCGCTTCACGGTACTGCGCGGCATAGCTCGCCACGTTCTGGTTGGAGATGCTCACCTGACGCAACAGGCTATCCAGCGTGGCATCGTGATACACCAACCACCAGTCGCCTTTGCTCTCTGCATCCTGCGGCGTGGCCTGCTGCCAGCCTTTGGCTTCTTTAAAATGCGTCGGCATCGCCATGGTCGGGCGCTGATAATCAGGACCCACCGCGCAGCCCGCCAGCAACAGTGCCATCACCATCGGGGTAAATTTCAGGACATTTTTCATCGATCAGGATTCCACATGACGCAAACGCTGCCACTGACGTTTAGTGGCGCGACTCAAACTATCAAGCCAGAGATAAACAACCGGCGTGGTAAACAGGGTTAACAGCTGGCTCAGCGCCAGACCACCGGCAATCGCAATGCCGAGCGGACTGCGTAAATCCGCATCACCGCCGCTGCCCAATGCCAGCGGCAAAGCACCAAAGAAGGCGGCCAGCGTGGTCATCATGATGGGGCGGAAGCGCATCAAACAGGCCTGCGTGATCGCCTGCTTCGGCGACATCCCCTGCGTGCGCTCGGCGTGGATCGCAAAATCGATCATCATGATGGCGTTCTTCTTCACGATGCCGATCAGCAAAATGATGCCGATCAGGGCAATCACCGTCAGTTGCGTATTGGTGAGCAATAGCAGAAGTAGCGCGCCAACCCCCGCAGAAGGCAGCGTAGAGAGGATGGTGATGGGATGGATATAGCTCTCATACAACACGCCGAGCACGATATACACCGCCGCCAGTGCCGCAATAATCAGCCACGGCATGGTGGCGGTCAGCTGCGCAAAGGCGGCTGCGGTGCCAGCAAAACCGGCCTGGATGGTGGACGGCAGGCCGAGCTGCGCCATCGCCTGCTTGATCAGCGCCTGCGCCTGCTCCAGTGACACGCCATCATTCAGGTTAAAGGCCACGGTGCTGGTGGCCGATTGCCCCTGATGCGCCACGGAGAGCGGTGCATTACCGCCCTTGAAGCTGGCGAAAGCAGAGAGCGGCACACGGTCGCCGCTATCGTTAATCACATACAGCTCTTTCAGAATCTCCGGATCGCGCGTGTAGCTGTCCTGCAATGACATCACCACATGATACTGATTCAACGTGTGATAGAGCGTGGCGACCTGGCGCTGGCTGAAGGCATTATTCAGCATGGTATCCAGCATCTGCACGTTAACGCCCAGCCGTTGCGCACGATCGCGATCGATATTGATCACCACTTCCTGGCCGCCGGTTTGCGAATCAGAGTCCACGCTGTTGAGCTGCGGGATCGCCGCCAGCGCGGCCTGGACTTTCGGCGTCCACTCTCGCAGCACATCCAGATCGTCCGCCTGCAGGCTGTATTGATAAGTGGCGTTAGCACTGCGCCCACCGATATGCAGATCCTGCGCCGCCATCAGGAACATCTGCGCCCCGGCGATATGGCTGGTCTTCAGGCTCAGCCGGTTGGCGACCTCGGTGGCCGTGGCATCGCGATCGCTAAAGTCTTTAAGACGCACAAAGAAGTTGGCGCTGTTGCGCGAGCCAAACATTCCGCTGCCCATCGACGACATCACGCTGTCCACCGCCGGATCGGACTGGATGATTTTAGTGAACTCCAGCATCTTCGGTTTCATCGCCTGGAACGAGATGTTTTGATCGGCACGCAGTGCGCCCATCAACAGCCCGGTGTCCTGATTGGGGAAGAACCCCTTCTGCACCACGGTGAACAAGAACAGGTTCAGTAATACCGTTAGCACAAGGCTGAACATGGTGATCTTCTGGTGCGCCATCACCCACGCCAGGCCACGCGAATAGGCCGCCAGCAAGCCATTGAGCTGATTTTCAATAAACTGATACAGCGGATGGGGGCGCTTGCTGACTTTCGGTTTCGGCTTCAGCAGGCGCGCGCACAGCATCGGTGTCAGGCTCAACGAGACGAACATCGAGATCAACAGCGAGACGGTGAGCGTCACGGCAAACTCGCGGAACAGACGCCCGACAATACTGCCCATCAGCAGGATTGGGATAAACACCGCCACCAGTGATATGGTCATCGACAGCACGGTGAAACTCACTTCCTGCGCGCCTTTTAGCGCCGCACGCAGCGGACTCAAACCTTCTTCGATATGGCGGGTGATGTTTTCCAGCACCACGATGGCATCATCAACCACAAAGCCGGTGGCGATAATCAGTGCCATCAACGACAGGTTATCAAGGCTGTAGCCCAGCAGATACATCACCGCACAGGTACCAATCAACGACACCGGCAACGCCAGCGCCGGGATCACCACCGCCTGCACGTTGCGCAGGAATACAAACACCACGGCAATCACCAATAGCATAGCGATCAGCAGCGTTTCTTCGGTGTCGTACAGGGATTCACGCACCGTCGGGGAACGGTCCACCACCACTTTTAGTTGGGTATCCGCAGGCAGATCTTTTTCCAGCGCGGGCAACTGCGCCTTGATGGCATCAATGGTGTCGAGCATGTTGGCACCGGCCTGGCGCTTAATGCCCACCATGACTGACGGCTGCGAATTGAGGAAACCGGCCTGATACTGATCTTCCACCGAATCGTACACGGTGGCGACATCGTGCAGACGTACCGCTTTACCGTCTTTATAACTGACGATCAGATCCTGATACTGCGCCGCTTTATCCAACTGACCATTGCTGTCCACGACCCATGATTGCTGGCGGCCCTGCAGAATGCCTTTGGGTTTGTTGGTGGTGCTGTTGGCGATGGCTTCCCGCACCGTGTCCAGCGAGATGCCGTATTGCGCCAGCTTGAGCGGTTGCAGATCGATACGCACGGCGGGCAACGCACTCCCCATCAGCGACACTTCACCCACGCCCTTGACCTGCCCCATCGCCTGCTCGATTTTACTTTCCGCCAGGTCGTAGAGTTCACCTGGCGTGCGCGTGGCGGAGGTCAGCGCCAGCATCACAATCGGCGCATCGGACGGGTTGGCTTTGCGATAGGTCGGCAGCGATTCCATGGCGCTCGGCAGCAGACTGCGTGCGGCATTGATCGCCGCCTGCACATCACGCGCCGCACCGTTGATATCGCGGTCGAGATCAAACTGCAAAATCACGCTGGTGGAGCCCTGCGAGCTGGTCGAGGTCATCTCAGTGACGCCCGCGATCTGTCCGAGCGAACGCTCCAGCGGCGTAGCCACCGTGGCCGCCATGGTTTCCGGGCTGGCACCGGCTAAGCTGGCGCTGACCATAATGGTCGGGAAATCCACCTGCGGCAGCGGGGCCACCGGCAACAGCCGATAGCCCAGTAAACCGAGCAGCATGATCGACAACGTTAATAGCAACGTGGTGACCGGGCGGAAGATAAAGAGTCTGGTGAGGTTCATTACTCGCTCCGCGCCTGCTGCTGTTTACGCTGCATATAGCGCTTGCCGCGCTGCGCGATGCCATCGAACCACAGATAAATCACCGGCGTAGAGAACAGCGTCAGCACCTGGCTGACAATCAAACCGCCGACAATAACCAGACCGAGCGGTTGACGCAGTTCGGCACCGGATCCTGAGGCCAGCATCAGCGGCAGTGCACCGAGCAGTGCCGCCATGGTGGTCATCAGGATCGGACGGAAGCGCAGCAGACAAGCCTGATGAATCGCATCACGCGCACTCATGCCCTGCTTGTTTTCGGCTTCCAGCGCGAAGTCGATCATCATAATTGCATTCTTTTTCACGATGCCGATCAGCAGGATCACCCCGATCAGGGCGATCAAACTGAATTCACTGCCCGCCAGCAACAGCGTCAACAGTGCGCCCACCGCCGCTGATGGCAGCGTCGAGAGAATGGTCACCGGATGAATAAAGCTCTCATACAGGATGCCCAACACCACATACATGGTGATCAGCGCGGCCAGAATCAGCCACAGCGTGTTGCCAGTGGCGCTCTGGAAGGCCGAGGTTTCACCCTGATAGCGCAGCGTAATGCTGGACGGCAGATTCAACTGCTGTGTCACTTCCGCAATCGCTTTCTGTCCATCTTCCAGCGAGTAGCCGCTGTTGAGGTTGAACGACACCATCACCGCCGGGAACTGATTCAGACGCATATGCATCAGTGAACCGGTACGCTGATGGATAGTGGCGATCGAGGTCAGTTTCACCATCCCGGTGGTGGTGTCGCTATCGGTACTGGTGGTTGAGCTGCTGCTCGAACTGTTGCTGGATGTGGTGCCCGAACTGCTGCTGGTTGAGGTACCTGAATTACTGCTCACCGGCAGATAGACATCATCAAACGACGCTGGCGACTGCTGATATTGCGGCGCCACTTCCAGCACCACGCGATATTGATTGGCCTGGGTAAAAATGGTGGAAACCAGACGCTGGCCGAAACTGTTGTACAGCGCGGTATCCACATCCGAAGCGGTGATGCCGTAACGCGCCGCTTTGTCGCGGTTTAGCTCGACGTAGGCAACACGGCCCTGATCCTGCAGATTGCTGACCACGCCGTTAAATTCCGGACGCTGCTGCAGGGCCGCCACCATCTTCGGCGTCCAGCTCACCAGATTTTCACTGTCAGCATCGTCGAGGGTAAATTGATACTGGCTCGGCGTGACCTGATCGTTGACCGTCAAATCCTGCGCCGGTTGCAGGTAGAGCTGAATGCCCGCCACCTGTTGTGCCGCCTGTTGCAGCTGCTTGATCACCACATCGGCTTTATCATCACGCTCATCAAATGACTTGAGGTTAATCTGGATGCGACCGCTGTTGAGACTGGTGTTGCTGCCGTCGATGCCGATGGTCGAAGAGAGGCTGTCCACCGACGGGTTCTGCAGAATCACTTTTGCCAGCGCCTGCTGACGCTTCGACATCTCGCTAAACGACACATCCTGCGACGCCACGGTGACGCCCTGAATCAGACCGGTATCCTGCGTCGGGAAGAAGCCTTTCGGGATGGCGATATACAGCAGCGCCGTCAGCGCAAAGGTTGCCAGCGCCACCAGCAGCGTCAACTTCTGATGGTTCAGCACCACGGTCAGAAGACGGTCATAGCCGCGCACCAGCTTATCAAAAATTTGCCCGCCCTTACGCGAGAAGCGCGACTGCTTCTCTTCCGGGATATGCTGCAACAGGTAAGCGCACAGCATTGGCGTTAGCGTCAGTGACACCACCATCGACACCAGAATCGACACCGCCAGTGTGATGGCAAATTCGCGGAACAAGCGCCCCACCACATCGCCCATAAACAGCAACGGGATCAACACCGCAATCAGCGAGAAGGTCAGTGAGATGATGGTGAAGCCAATCTGCTGCGACCCTTTCAGCGCCGCCTGCATCGGCGTTTCGCCCTCTTCCAGCCGACGAGAGATGTTCTCCACCACCACAATCGCATCGTCAATCACGAAGCCAGTGGCGATAGTCAGCGCCATCAGTGACAGGTTGTTCAGACTGAAATCGGCCAGGTACATCACGCCGAAAGTGCCAATCAGTGACAGCGGCACTGCCACGCTCGGGATCAACGTCGCCGCCACATTGCGCAGGAACAGGAAGGTCACCATCACCACCAGCGCCACCGACAGCATCAGTTCAAATTGTACGTCGCTGATGGAAGCACGAATGGTTTGGGTGCGATCCGACAAAATGCTCATCTTCACGCCATCGGGTAACGCGGCCTGCAAGGTTGGCAGTTGCGCTTTAATGCTGTCCACCACCTGAATCACGTTGGCACCCGGCTGGCGCTGCACGCTGATCACAATTGCCGGACTGTTATTGGCCCACGCTGACTGGAAGCTGTTCTCCGGCCCCTGTTCGATGTGCGCGATATCTTTCAGGCGCAGTGCAGCACCGTTCTGATAGGTGATGATCAGATTGCCGTACTCATCGGCGGTGCGCAGCTGATCGTTGGCGTCGATGGTCACCGAGTGATATTTGCCGTCGAAGCCGCCCTTTGAGCCATTGACGTTGCTGTTACTGATCAACGTATTGACGTCTTCCAGCGACAGCTTGTGCGCCGCCAGCGCTTTCGGGTCCATCTGCACGCGGATTGCCGGTTGATGGCCGCCCGCCAATGTCACCATACCGACGCCGTTTATCTGCGACAGCTTCAGCGCCACGCGGGTGTTCACCAGATCCTGCACCTGAGTCAGCGGCAGGTTATCCGAGCTGGCCGCCAGCGTAATCACCGCCGTATCTGCCGGGTTGACCTTTTTATAGGTCGGCGGATTGGGCAGATCGCTCGGCAGTAGGTTGTTGGCGGCATTGATCGCCGCCTGCACTTCCTGCTCGGCGACATCCAGCGACAGATCGAGGCTGAACTTCAGGGTGATGATCGAGGAACCCCCCGAACTGGTTGACGTCATCTGGCTCAGACCCGCCATCTGCCCGAGTTGGCGCTCCAGCGGCGAGGTAACGGACGACGCCATCACATCCGGACTGGCGCCAGGATACAAGGTGGTGACCTGAATGGTCGGGTAATCCACCTGCGGCAGCGCCGAGGTGGAGAGGAACTTATAGGCAAAGATCCCGGAAATCAGTACGCCGACCATCAGCAGGATGGTGGCGACGGGACGCTGGATAAACAGACGAGACGGATTCATTTTTTGGCCACTGTGGCAGTTTTGCTGTCATCGGCCAGAGAGACTTTACTGCCGTTGGTCAGGCGATCGATGCCTTCGGTGACCAGACGATCGCCCGGCTCAACGCCTTTTAGAATCGACTGCTGATCTTCGCCAAACGCCGGGCCAGTGGTCACGGCTTTACGCGTCACGGTGTTGTCTTTATTGATGACAAACACAAAGCTGCCGTCGCTGCTCAGTTGCAGCGCCTGCGCCGGGATCACCGTGGCGTTATTCAGGATGTTGGTTTGCAGACGCAGGTTGACGAACTGATTAGCAAACAGCGATTCATCTTCATTCGGGAAAGTGGCTTTCAGCTCAATGGTGCCAGTGCTGGTATCGATCTGGTTGCTGATGAACTGCACGCTGCCTTCAGCCAGCTGGGTGCTGTTGTCCTGATCAAAAGCCACTGCGGGCAAACTCTGCCCATTGTGCAGCGCTTTGGTGAGTTGCGCGATATTGCTCTGCGGGACGCTGAAGGTCACGGCTGCGGGCTGCATCTGCGTCACCACCACAATGCCGGTGGTATCGGTGGTTTGCACCATATTGCCCGGATCAACCAAACGCAGGCCAACACGGCCGCTGACTGGCGAGGTGATGCGCGCGTACTCAATATCCAGCTTTGCACTGGCGATCTGCGCCTGATCGGCTGCCACTGCACCTTTGTACTGCCCAACGGTGGCCGTTTGCGTGTCGAGATCCTGGCGTGACAACGAGTCCTGGGCCGCCAGCTTTTTATAGCGAGCCAAGGTCAGCTCAGCGCTTTTCAATAACGCCTGGTTTTGATTGAGATCGCCCTGATACTGCGCCAGTGTCGCCTGATAGCTGCGCGGATCGATCTGCGCCAGCAGCTGTCCGGCCTCGACTTTTTGCCCTTCGGTAAAGAAGACTTTTTCCAGTTGGCCCGCCACACGACTGGTGACGGTGACGCTGGCATTCGGGATCACCGTGCCCAGCGCATTGAGATACACCGGCACATTGGCCGTGGTGGCCACACCGCTATGCACCAGCGTGGCACCGCCGCCCATCATCGCCATACCCGGCGGGCCGCCTGCGCCCCCGCGATGACCACCCTTTCCTCCCCCTGGAGGCATACCACCCGGCGCACCGCCGTGTCCGCCCACTACGCGCCAAATCACGCCAGCCACGATCAACACAACAAGTAAAATGAGTAGCCATTTCAGCCAGTGGAAACGCGATCTGCGAGGGGAATTAATTGTCATCGGACTCTTCAGATAAACAGGAAAA
The DNA here is from genome assembly GCF_000759475.1 of Pantoea rwandensis. Classification (NCBI taxonomy): domain Bacteria; kingdom Pseudomonadati; phylum Pseudomonadota; class Gammaproteobacteria; order Enterobacterales; family Erwiniaceae; genus Pantoea; species Pantoea rwandensis. Next base: position 1,424,244 of record NZ_CP009454.1, on the reverse strand, counting down.
TGGAAAATCCCCTGCAATGTCAGGGGATTATTTCAAAAGAAATCATCACTGCTTGTATTATCAGCTGAAGTGCCATGGAATTTCCATGGAGAAACCGTAAGGGTAACGTTAAGGCACTCAGGCCTTCCAGCCGCCTCCCAACGCCTTATACAAGGTGATTTTCTCGCTCAACTGGCCCAGATGCGCACTGATTAACGACTGCTGCGAACTGTAAAGCGATCGCTGGGCCACTAATACATTGAGATAATTGTCTACGCCTTGCTTAAAGCGCATTTCGGAATAGTCGTAATCGCGCTGGTTGGCGCCGACCTCCTGTTGCAGCGCTGTCAGCTGATCCTGCCAGGTATCCTGACCGGCCAGCGCATCATTGACCTCTTTGAAGGCGGTTTGAATCGCTTTCTCATAGTCAGCAATTTCAATGCGTTTCTCAATGTGCGCGATGTTGAGATTTGCCTCGTTTTTGCCGCCGTCAAAGATGGGGAGATTTATCGATGGCACGAACGACCAGGCACCGGTTCCGCCGCCCAGCAAACTGCCGAGCGAGCTGCTGGTTGAGCCGCCAGAGGCCGTCAGGGTGATGCTCGGGAAGAAGGCCGCGCGCGCTGCGCCAATGTTGGCATTCGCCGCTTTCAGGCTATGTTCCGCCGCCATAATGTCCGGGCGACGCGTCAGCAGATCTGATGGCAAGCCCGCCGGCGTGGCCGGGAACTGCCAGTTGGCGTCCAGCGTCGCGTGGGACAGCAAGGTGGCGGGCAGATCGGTACCCACCAGCAAGCGCAGCGCATCCACATCCTGACGTACCTGACGCGTATAGCTTGCCACATCCGCCTGGGCAGCCCGCACGGTGCTCTCTGCCTGCGCCAGATCCTGATCGCTACTGGCCCCGCCGTTATAGCTGAGTTGCGTCAGACGATACGACTCCTGCTGACTTTTGGCGGTATTTTGCGCCAGATGCAGCAGATCGTTATCCGAACTCAAGGTCAGCCAGGCGGTTGCCACCTCAGAAATTAGCGAGATGCGCGTGGCGCGTTCGGTCGCGGCGGTGGACAGATACGTTTCCTGCGCCTCATCCCGCAGGCTCTGCAAACGACCAAAGAAGTCCAGCTCCCACGAAGTGACGCTCAGTCCGGCGTTAAGCTCGTGATAGGTCACCGCTCCGGTGGTCTTGGTGTTGTAGAGGTTGGCCGGTTCATGCGCCGAGGTCTGGCTGGCGGTAGCATTGATTGACGGCATTAACGCCGCGCGCTGCACCGTAACGCTCTGCTGCGCCTCTTCGACATTGAGCGCCGCGACCCGCAGGTCACGGTTGTTGTCGAGTGACAGCTGAATCAGGTTGCGCATCGTGGCGTCAGTGAAGAAGTTCTGCCACGGCAGATCCGCCACGTTGCCCACCGACGTGGGCTGATCGTACTTCGCGTCTACCGGCATTGCGGGGCGCTGATAATGGGGCGCCAGCGTACATCCAGCCAGCGCCATGGCCAGCGGCAGCAGCGCCATACGGAAAGTTTTAGTGTTCATGCGTTGTCACCTCTGCGGATGCTTTTTTCTTGCGGGCGAAGAACTGCGATACCACCACGTAGAACATCGGAACAAAGAAGATGGCGAGGAATGTAGCGGTGATCATCCCGCCCGCTACCGCAGTACCAATCGAGTGCTGGCTGCCTGCGCCTGCGCCGTTAGAGATAGTCAGCGGCAGCACGCCGAGAATAAACGCCATCGACGTCATGATAATTGGTCGGATACGCAGCCTCGCGGCTTCCACCGCTGCCTCGACCAGCGTTTTGCCTTCCCGTTCGTGCAACTCTTTGGCGAATTCCACAATCAGAATGGCGTTTTTCGCCGCCAGTCCCACCGTGGTGAGTAAGCCCACCTGGAAGAAGACGTCGTTCTGCAAGCCGCGCAGCAGTACGGCACTGATAGTGCCGAGAATGCCGAGCGGCACCACCATGATCACCGAGAAGGGAATGGACCAGCTCTCATACAGCGCGGCCAGACACAGGAACACCACCAGAATCGAGATGATATACAGCTGCGTGGTCTGGTTGCCTGAAGCCTGCTCTTCATAGGAAATGCCGTACCACTGCACGCGGAAGCCTTTTGGCAACTGCTTCGCCAACTGTTCCACGGCTTTCATCGCTTCACCGGTACTCTGCCCTGCCGCAGGCGATCCGAGGATCTCTTCAGAGGTCAGGCCGTTAAAGCGTTCGAAGTGTGGCGATCCGTAAACCCATTTGCCGCTGGCGAAGGCGGAGAAGGGCACCATGGTGCCGCTGCTGTTGCGGAAGTACCATTTATCGAGATCGGATGGCGTCACACGTGAATCGGCTTTCCCCATCAGGTAGACCTCTTTCACACGGCCGTTATACATAAACTGATCGATATAGCTGGAACCCCACGCCACTGACAGCGTGTTGTTGATGTCAGTCATGCTCAGGCCCAACGCGCTGGCCTTCTCGTCATTGATCTCCAGCTGATACTGCGGCTCATCTTCCAGCCCGTTCATGCGCACCTGCGCCAGATGCGGATCTTTGTTGGCCAGATCGATTAACTGGTGCGTAGCATCCATCATCTGCTGATGGGTGTGCGCGCCCGTATCCTGCAGATAGAGATCGAAGCCGGTGGCGTTACCCAACTCCATGACCGCAGGCGGCACCATGGCAAAGATTTTGGCGTTTTTGTAGTTGGCAAAATGCGCCATCACACGGTTCGCCAGATCCTGCACGCTTTGCCCGCTGTGGGTACGATCGCTCCAGTCCTTCAGGCGCACAAACGCCATGGCGTTACTCTGCCCACGACCCGCAAAGTTAAAGCCCGCCACGCCAAAGGTGGTGGTGACCACCGAAGCCTCATTCTTCTGCAGATAGTCATTGAGATCGTTGATCACCTGCTGCGTACGCTGTGAAGAGGCGTTAACCGGCAGCGTCATCTGCACCATCATCAAGCCCTGATCTTCTGCGGGCAAGAAAGTGGTGGGCACACGCGTGAACAAAAAGCCCGTCACGCCGACGATCACCAGGTAGATCACCAGGAACAGGCCGCGACGGGAAATAACGTTGTTAACGCCGCGCGTATAATGCATCGCGCCGCTGTCGAACTTACGGTTAAACCAGCCAGCAAAACCGGTGGTCTTGTGCTCCGCCGCCGAGGGTTTGAGCAGAGTGGCACAGAGTGCAGGGGTGAAGATCAGCGCCATGATCACCGACAGCGCCATCGCCGACACAATGGTGATCGAGAACTGGCGGTAAATAACCCCGGTCGAGCCAGAGAAGAACGCCATTGGCAGCAGCACCGCCGACAGCACCAGCGCAATCCCAAATAGCGCGCCCTGTATCTGCTGCATCGACTTGATGGTGGCGGTTTTAGGATCGAGGTGTTCATCGTGCATCACACGCTCGACGTTCTCCACCACCACGATGGCATCATCCACCAACAGCCCTATTGCCAGCACCATGCCGAACATCGTCAGGGTGTTAATGCTGTAACCGAAGGCTGACAGGATGCCAAAGGTGCCGAGCAGCACCACGGGGACCACAAGGGTCGTAATCAGCGTGGCGCGCAGGTTTTGCAGGAACAGTAGCATCACGAAGAACACCAGTACCACCGCTTCGATCAGCGTTTTCACCACTTCTTCAATCGAGGCGCTGACCACCGGGGAGGTGTCATACGGATACTGAATTTCAACATTATCCGGCAGCGAGTCTTTCAGATCGGCAATGGTCTGGCGCACCGCTTTAGCGGTATCCAACTCGTTCGCGCCGGTGGCCAGGCGCAGCGCAATACCTGCCGCTGGTTTGCCATTCATGGTGGCATCAATGCCGTAGCTCTGCGGACCGAGCGCCACGCTGGCGACGTCTTTCAAACGCACCTGCGAACCGTCACTGTTCACTTTCAACAGCACGTTTTCAAACTGCTGCACGGTGGTGAAGCGGGTTTTACCCAGCACCGTAGCCTGCGTTTTGGCGCCCTGAATGGTCGGTAACCCGCCGAGTGAACCTGACGACACCTGCACGTTCTGATTATCAATGGCGGTGGTGACATCGCTCGGCATCAGGTTGTACTTGTACAATTTGGCGGGATCGAGCCAGATGCGCATGGCATATTCCGAACCCAGCACCATAAAGTCACCTACGCCTGGCGTACGCGAGATCGGATCTTCCAGCTTCGACACCAGCATATCCGCGAGATCGCCGTTGCTCAGCTTGCCGTCTTTAGAGATCAGCCCGATGACCATCATAAAGTTCTTTTGGTACTTACGGATGCGGATCCCTTGCTGGGTCACGTCGGTTGGCAACTGCGATTCCGCCAGCGAGACGCGGTCCTGCACCTGCACCTGGGCGATATCCGGATTGATGCCCTGGTTAAAGGTGGCGATGATCTGCGCACTGCCGTCCGAGGCACTGCTGGATTCCAGATAGCGCAAGCCATCCAGCCCATTCAACTGTTGCTCAATCACCTGCACCACGGTGTTCTGCGTGGTTTCGGCGCTGGCCCCCGGATAGGTCACCGAGATCGACACTGCTGGCGGCGAGATATTGGGATACTGATTGACGGGCAAACTGATGGCCGCAATCCCGCCCACCAGCATCACGATAATCGCGATAACCCAGGCAAATATGGGACGTTCAATAAAAAACTTCGACATGCCGCCCCCTTATTGCGCCGCTGCGTCGGTCATCGACAGACTCACGGCATTGGCGGATGGCGTGTCATTGGTGCTGGCGGCAGTGGTAGTGACTTTCGCCCCAGCACGCACGCTTTGCAGATTGTTCACCACGACCTTTTCACCTTCACTCAGCCCAGACGTCACCAGCCATTCACCGTTGATCATCTCGCCGGTGTGAATACTGCGCTGCTCAATGGTGTTGTCGCCTTTCACCACGTAGACATACGGCTGGCCTTTGGTGTCATGCATGATCGACTCCTGCGGCACCAGAATCCCCTGCTGCTGAATACCCTGCGGGAAGCTGGCGTGCACATACATGCCCGGGAGTAGCTCGTTATGTGGATTCGGGAATACGGCGCGCAGCACCACGGTGCCGGTGGCGGTATCGACGTTCACTTCCGAGAACGCCAGTTTGCCTTGCTGCCCGTACTGACTGTTGTCTTCCAGAGAGAGGCCAACCGCAGCGGTGTTGTCATCCACTTTGGCAATTTTGCCGTCGGCTAAGGCACGACGCAGACGCAGCAAGTCGGTGGATGACTCACTGACATCGACATAGATCGGATCAAGTTGAGTGATGGTGGCGAGATAGTCGGTCTGGCCGTTAGTCACCAGGGCACCGGCGGTATAGAGCGAACGGCTGATATGACCCGAGATCGGCGCTTTCACCAGTGTGTAATCAAGATTGACCTTAGCGGTTTCCACATCGGCTTGTGCTTCACGCTCGGCCGCGACGGCATCGTCGTAAGTCTGCTGGCTGATGGCATGGGCAGAAGCCAGCGGCTGATAGCGTTTTGCCACCATGGCATCGTTTTGCCAGGTCGCCATAGCTTTGTCGTAAGCGGCTTTATAGGTCGCCGGATCGATCTGATAGAGCGGCTGGCCCGCTTTCACTTCTCCGCCTTCGGTAAACAGGATTTTCTGGATCACGCCGCTGATCTGTGGGCGCACCTGCGCGGTGCGGACCGCCGTGGTGCGGCCAGGCAGTTGTGTCACCAGCGTGACGGGCTCAGATTTTAGGGCGATGACACCCACCTGGGGTGTCGCGGATGCAGCGGGCTTTGCTCCGCCCTGGTCACAGGCTGCCAGTAAAAACACCACGCTGGCAGAAAGAAGTTTCAGGCGCATAATTTTTCTCTGGATGAAAGGAGGGATAGTCACTGATGTGATGACATGCAAAAAATCATTGTAGGGAGGGAGTGATAAGGCGGTTGTTAAGGTTGCGTAAAATATATTTTCCAAAGGAAAATGGTAAACCTTTCGTGCCATAAATGGCTGTGAAATTTAGCTTTTTGCGGGTTTTCTTCGACATGGCGGTGCAATTTATTGTGCGTTTTGCCCTGGCAACATGACTTCAACTTCCGCGATGAATCGCGCCGCGACCCGATAGTGCAAAGTGGTTCATTACGCTCCCCCTTCATCTCGACCGCGCTAACCTTTCGGCTCAATCCCGCGACGACGCAGTTCGCGGCGCGCCAAATCTTTCAACCAGCACGATAGCGTGATGTTTTCATCCTCGGTGACTTCGCGCAGTTGGTCATGCAACTCCGGATGAATGCGTAACTGAAACGCCGAGGAGCGGCCCTCGCCTTTTGGCGTTCGGTCTTTGGTTTTTGGCATCGGGACACACCTCAACGAATGGCAATATAAAACGCCCCAAAGCCGCGCTACCAACACGGCAAGGGGCTGGCGAACCGAAATGGAATGCGGCATCGCGGCGCGTTACGCATAGGTTACACAGCAAGATATTTTTATGTTGGCGGGGAAGTGTTAAGACTCAGACAAGAGGTGTGAGCGAGTTCGCTCAGCGGTAAATTTCAGGTAAAAAAAACCCACGCATCCGCGTGGGTCGGTGCAACCGAACAGGGTGAATACCTGAGGACAGGTATTGCTGCCGCAGCAGCCGATCTTCACACCAATCAATACCTCTGGGACTTTTATCGTCGCCGAAAGTGGTGTGAGAAAACAGCCGCAAATCGCAACGGAGTTCGGCGAAATGCAACGAGGTGTGAAAAGCACCTCGCGGCAGTTACATCCTGATTTTACTAAGATTTATCCGAATTCGGTTTACTGTAGATGGCGTCAGGCGCAATGTTCATATGCTTCAGCACCGGCCCCATAATGCTGCCGAAAATCGGCGCCGCTACCGAACCACCAAAGTGATCGCCCGCTGTCGGATGGTTGACCATCACCACCAGCGCCACCTCAGGATGGCTGGCAGGGGCAATACCGGCGGTGTAGTTGACGTAGCCGCCATCGTACTTCCCGCTGGTGCCCATTTTCTCTGCGGTACCGGTTTTGGTCGCCAGGCGGTAACCCGGCACTGCGGCTTTGACGCCGGTACCGCCAGGCAATACGTCACTCTCCAGCATGTGCACCACGGTTTGCACGATTTGCGGATCGGCCACCTGCTTGCCCAACACCGGCGGTGTGACTTTGGTAATCGACAGTGGACGATATACGCCGTAAGAACCGAGCGTGGCGTATTCACGGGCGATTTGCAGCGGTGTGACGCGCAGGCCGTAGCCAAAGGCAAAGGTGGCGCGTTCAATATCCGCCCAGCGTTCACGGTGCAGCGGGAAGTAGCCCACGCTCTCGCCGGTTAACCCGAGCCCCGTCGGCTTACCCAGGCCAAACGCCTGGTAGGTGTTCACCAGCGCTTCAGCAGGCATCGCCAGCGCAATATGCGAGACGCCGATATCACTCGATTTCTGCAAAATACCGGTCATGGTCAGGCGTGGCCAGTGGCCGACGTCACGAATCAAGTGGCCGTTGACGCTGTAGGGTGTGGTATCGATCACCGAGTCGGCACGCACCAGATGACGCTCCAGCCCCTCCATCACCACCAGCGGTTTCACCGTGGAGCCGGGTTCGTAGCTGTCATTGATCGCCGTGTTGCGCATCTGTGCTGGCGTGGCGTTATCGAAGTTGTTGGGGTTGAACGAAGGATAGGAAGCCATCGCCAGGATCTCGCCCGTATCGATTTTGATCAGCACTGCCGCACCGGAATCCGCTTTATTCAGCAACACGCCATCGCGCAGCTTGCTGTAGAGGGTGAACTGATCAAACTTATCAATACTCAGCTGTACCGTTGGCGGCTGCTTCGGCGGCTCGTAATCAAGCATGGCAACGATGTTGCCCTCTTTGTCCTGACGATAAACCTCTTTGCCCGGCTCGCCTTGCAGCACGTGGTCGAAACCTTTCTCCAGACCGTTCAGGCCATTGCTGTCTGCACCGACAATGCCAATCAACGGCGCAGCGGCTTCACTCATTGGATAGAAGCGGCTGTCGTTGTATACCGAGCTGATGCCCTTCAGGTGCAGTTCGGCGATGTCTTTGGCGATGCCCAGTTCGATTTTACGGCCAAGATAGAGGAAGCGTTTTTTCGGGTTCGCGGTGATCTGCTCACGCAACTCTTCCGGACGTAAGTTCAGCGCCGAGGCAAGATATGTCCATTTGGCGTTGGTGAAGTCGGGATTGGCTTCCAGCACGCGCATCGGGTCGGCGATGATATCGCGCGCCGGTACGCTCAGTGCCAGCGCCTGGCCATCACGATCCAGTAAGGTGCCACGGTTGGTGGGCAAGGTGACGGTGCGCAGTGAACGCTGATCGGCCTCGTGCTCCAGCATCGGATGCTTAATCAGCTGCAGGTCGCCGACGAAGATCAGCAGCAACACCATGCAGCTGAAGACACCCAGACAAATCAGGCGAAAACGAAACGGGTTAAATGGGGCTTTGATCTGGTCTTTTCCCAGAAGTTTTTTTATACGGGGCATAGCATTCCGCTGCAATAAACAGTTTTTTCAAGCTTGTTATCCGCAGTTATAAAGAAAGGTAAAGCGAGTTGACAGGAAAACTGTGTTTCAGTTCGTTAGCGCGAGCGACAGGCAAAAAAAACCTGCGCATCTGCGCAGGTCGGTGTAATCAAGAAAACTTTTTGATGTTCACCCATCAATACCTCTGGGACCCTGACTGTAGCAAGGTGGCATGACGGTTCTCCATCTCTCAAACGCAACAGTTACCCGCAAAATGTAACCAGCGGTGAGATTGTTAGCACCCCATTCACATCAGGTGTTTTTTGATTTCCACCAGGCAACTCATGGCGTTAGGGCCTTGCGTCAGTGACGAGGTGCCAATATCCAGCGTCAGCACATTGGGGTTACCGGCACGGTCCCACGGCTGCCAGGCACGGCCGAATCCGGGATCAAACCAGGCGCCGGTGGAGATAATCACCACACCTGGCGTTAAGCCATCGGTCAGACGCACACCGGCCAGCATACGGCCACGCGCATTGCTGACTTCGATTTCGTCGCCATCCACAATCCCACGCGCACTGGCGTCCTGCGGATGCATATACAGGGTTTCACGTCCGGCAGTTTTATTCGCCTGCACCGTGGCAGTGGCGTCCAGCTGGCTGTGCAGCCGATCCGAGGGCTGAATCGAGATCATATGCAGCGGGAAATCCTCGCTCAGCGGTGCGCCCAACCACTCCTGCGGCTCACGCCACTCGGGATGTCCGGCAAAATCTTCCAGTTGATAATCGGCGATGGTCTGACAGAACAGCTCGATTTTGCCGCTGGCAGTCTGGATAGGATGCGCGGTGGGGTTAGCGCGGAAATCATCCATAAACACATACGGCTTGCCGCCTTCCGGGATCTCTACAAAGCCACGTTCCCAGAACTCACCAAACTCCGGGAAGTGGATATCTTTGCGCGCGTGCGCTACTGCACACTGCTGATACAGGTGCTCAATCCATTGCATCTCGTTGCGCCCTTCGGTGAACACATCACGGTAGCCGAGGCGATCGGCGATATCTGCAAAGATATCGAAATCGTTACGCGCCTGATGTTGCGGTTTCACCGCCTGATGCATCGCAAACACAAAGCGATCGCGTGAAGATCCGCCGATGTCGTTGCGCTCCAGCGTGGTGGTGGCAGGCAACACGATATCCGCCATCTGCGCCGCCGGGGTCCAGACGATATCCTGCACGATCACGGTATCCGGGCGCTGCCAACCTTCAACTAAGCGATTGAGCTGCTGATGGTGGTGGAACGGATTACCACCCGCCCAGTGCACCAGATGGATATCGGGATAGTGCAGGGTTTCGCCCTGGAAATTGTAAGGCTGGCCGGGATTGAGCAGCATGTCGCTGATGCGCGCAACCGGAATCGAGAAGTTGCCGGGATTTGGCCCGGTGCTCATCATCGGCGCGGGCCCTTCCTGACGCGGATTACCGACGCTGTTCATCGAACCGTGACCAAAGGAGAAACCGCCGCCCGGCAAGCCTGGCTGACCCAGCATCGAGGAGAGTGCAATCATCATCCAGTACGGCTGCTCACCGCGATGAGCACGCTGTACCGAGTACGAACAGGTGATAAAGCTGCGTTTGCCAATCAGCTGCTGTGCCAGCAACGCGATACGCGCCGCCGGAATCCCGGTAATGGCACTCGCCCACGCCGGCGTTTTGGCGATACCGTCGCTTTCGCCTAACAGATAGTCACGCAGCTGTGGCCAGCCGGTGCAGTGGCTGGCAAGGAAGCTTTCGTCGAGCGCATTGCGACGCGTAATCTCATAACCGAGCGCCAGCATCAGCGCCACATCGGTATTCGGGCGAATCGGAATCCACTCAGCATTGACGAAGGCTGGGCAGTCATCGCGCATCGGGCTGATGTTGATAATCGGTGTGCCTTTGGCGGTGAGCTGCTCCAGTGCCGGTTTCAGGCTGTGCTGTCCGGCCCCGCCCGATGCCACCTGGGCATTTTTCAGCGCCAGGCCACCGAAGGCGATAAAGATGTCGGCATGTTCCACTACGCTCGGCCAGTCGGTGACGCGGCCGGTGAGCGGCATATAGGTGCCAATCACATAGGGTAGGAAGAACTGCGCTGCGCCCCAGCTATAGTTACCCTGCTGATCCACCCCGCCGCCGCCCTGGAAGTAGAAACGACGGATCAGGGTGCGCGCATGGTTAACGCGTCCAGCCGATGACCAGCCGTAGGAGCCGTTGAAAATACCCGATGCGCCGTAGCGCTCGCGCACGCGGCGATTCTCTTCCGCCACCAGATCCAGTGCGGTATCCCAATCCACGGCGACAAAATCTTCACGACCGCGCAGCGTGCGATCGCTGTTCTCACGCGACTTTAGCCATGAACGACGTACCATTGGCTGGCGGATACGCTTATCCGAGTAGACCAGTTCCGGGATGGTGTTGAGCATCGGCGACGGATCGGCGTCAGCAAAAAAGGGTTCACAGCCAATCAGGCGGTCGTTTTCCGTGACGGCAGTAAATGCGCCCCAGTGCGCCAGGTGTGGCACGCGTGTTTTCATGGTTATTGGGTCCGGCAGGCAGGTGTGAATCGTGCTGGTAGCATACCATGAGGCGATAGCAGGGCTAAAGCCAGTCTGTGACCGCCTGATTTTCCGCACTTTTGCGACAGCGCTGGCATTCTCGCGGGTTGCTACAGGTACTGTTTTCCGTAACACTGATGGGATGTGTAAACGTTTTCCCGGATGCAAGTAACCGCATGGCTACCATTAAGGATGTTGCCCGCATGGCCGGGGTATCGGTCGCGACCGTTTCCCGCGTCATCAATAATTCGCCCAAAGCCAGCGAGAGTTCACGCCTCGCCGTGACCCAGGCAATGGAGCAGTTGCAGTATCACCCGAACGCCAATGCACGCGCGCTGGCGCAGCAATCCACCGAAACCCTTGGTCTGGTGGTGGGTGATGTTTCCGACCCCTTTTTTGGCGCTATGGTGAAAGCTGTCGATGAAGTCGCAGGTGCCACCGGCAACTTCCTGCTGATTGGTAACGGTTACCATGTCGAGCAAAAAGAGCGTCAGGCGATTGAGCAACTGATGCGGCATCGCTGCGATGCGTTGGTGGTGCACGCCAAAAAAATTCCTGACGCCGATCTGGAAGTGCTGATGAAGCAGGTGCCGGGTATGGTGCTGCTGAATCGCCTGCTGAAAGGCTTTGAGTCGCGCTGTATCGCGCTGGATGACCGTTACGGTGCCTGGCTGGCGACACGCCATCTGATCCAACAAGGCCATACGCAAATCGCCTTTATCTGCTCGACCCACCCGATTTCTGACTCCGAAGACCGCCTGCAGGGCTATTACGATGCGCTAAAAGAGCACGGTTTACCGTCTAACGACCGCTTAGTGGCGTGGGGCGAGCCGGATGAAGTCGGGGGTGAACAAGCGATGACGGAATTGCTGGGGCGCGGTAAGCAGTTCACGGCGGTGGCCTGTTACAACGATTCAATGGCCGCCGGTGCGCTGGCAGTGCTGAGCGACAACGGTATTCGCGTGCCGGAAGAGATGTCACTGATTGGTTTTGATGATGTGCTGGTCTCACGCTATGTGCGTCCACGTTTAACTACGGTGCGTTACCCGATTGTCACCATGGCGCAGCAGGCGGCACAGCTGGCACTGGCGTTAGCCAACGGCACGGAAATGCCGGAAGTGACCAATATGTTTAGCCCGACGCTGGTAAGAAGGCATTCGGTGAGCGGGCCAGGTTGATAGAGATAAAGCGCCGTACAATGTGTTGCGGCGCAATTTTTTTGCGCATCGGCCAGCAACGCCATCGATGCGAATGAGCGCGATAAATCGCGCCGCTACGGTTCACAACGAAAAGTTAAAGCGCCGTGTGATGTGTAGCGGCGGTCGGTGACGAATCACAAATCCTGCGAATAAACCTTCACCCGCACATCCGGGAACTCCAGCGCGTCACACTGATACTGCCAGCCAAAGCGCTCATAGTAGCCGCCGAAAGTTGACCACAGCCACAGCTTTTCATGCCCGCGCTCGCGGGCATAATTCAACACATGCTGCTGCAGCGCTTCGCTCAAGCCATTGCCGCGCGCAGGTTCATCCACATACAACGCGGCAATCCACGGATAGAGATCCTGACGGCTGATCAAATCACAGCGCCAGAACCCGACCGTGCCCAACGGCACATCGCCATCCAGCGCCACAAAGGTCACCGGATACTCGGCGCCGTTCAGACTGCTGCGCACAATGCTGTCGTAAAATTCGCGGGATGTTCCCTCGCCAAACGCCTGCCACAGCCAGTCGGTGATATGGCTGGCGTGATGTTGGACTTCACTGAGTGGAACAATCTTGATCACATCAGCTCCAGCGCCAACAGCTCCTGAATGGTCTGCGCACGACGAATCTCACGCGGGCTGCCGTTCTCGAACAGCACTTCCGGAATCAGCGGACGGCTGTTGTAGTTGGACGACATCGATGCGCCGTACGCGCCGGTATCGTGGAACACCAGATAATCGCCGACCTGCGTGGCTGGCAACGCACGGGTTTCGACTTTACCGCCTTCCAGTTGGGTGAACACATCGCCCGACTCGCACAGCGGACCGGCCACCACGCTCTCAACGGTTGCGTCACTCAGCGCGCGACCATCGGCTGGCAGCACGGAAATATGGTGATAGCTGCCGTACATGGATGGGCGCATCAGATCGCTGAAACCGGCATCCACCAGCACAAAGTGACGGCTGCCCATCTCCTTAACCGCACGCACCTGAGACACCAGTACGCCAGACTCTGCCACCAGGAAACGGCCCGGTTCAATTTCCAGTTTCACCGGATGACCGAGATGCGCCGCTATGCGGTCACGCGCACCACTCCACAAGCCGAAATAGTGCTGGGTATCAATGGCTTCTTCGCCGAAACGGTATGGAATCGACAAACCACCACCCGCTGAAATGGCTTCCAGATCCTGACCAAATTCGATGACCTGATCGACCATCGCGTCACACACCTGCTGCAGGTGGCCATAATCGACACCGGAACCGATGTGCATATGCAGGCCCACCAGTTTCAGGCCGTGCTGCTGAATCGCCGCCAGCGCCAGCGGCAGATCACTGTGCCAGATGCCGTGCTTGCTGTTCTCGCCGCCAGTGTTGGTTTTCTGGCTGTGACCATGACCAAATCCCGGGTTGATGCGCAGCCAGACTTTATGGCCTGGTGATACAGCCCCAAGCTGATGCAACATGTCTACGGAACCGGCGTTGACCGGCACTTTCAATTCCGCGATACGCGCCAGCGTTGGCTGATCAAAAACGTCAGCCGTGAAGACGATATCTTCGCCACCCGGTTGGAAACCGGCGGCCAGGGCACGTTCAATTTCACCCAGTGAAACGGAATCCACTTTTACGCCAGCGGCACGCATCAGACGCAGAATGTGAATGTTTGAGCAGGCTTTTTGCGCGAAACGTACCACGTCAAAAGCGCTCAACTGCACAATACGCTGCTGAATAATCGCGGCATCGTAAGCCCAGAATGGCCCAGCATAGCGCTGCGCCAGCGGCAATAAATTGTCGGCAGTCAGTGCCGTTTCGGTGTTGTTCAGTGGACGTGGCATCTTAATTCTCCTGTGTCTTTGCAACTATTTAGCCACAGCCATTCAATTCATAAAAATATCTGTTTTAGCGTCAGCTATGCAAATATGATATGGAATTGCAGAGAGGATTTATGGCAAAGATTAACTGGCGACATATCGAAATTTTTCATGCGGTGATGACCAGCGGCAACCTGACGCAGGCAGCTGCATTGCTGCATACTTCACAGCCGACGGTGAGCCGTGAGCTGGCGCGGCTGGAGCAGCAGCTGGGTCTGGAACTGTTTGAGCGAGTGCGTGGGCGTTTGCAGCCCACGGTGCAGGGTTTACGGCTGTATGAAGAAGTTCAGCGATCCTGGTACGGCTTAGACCGCATCATGGATGCTGCCGAAGGATTGCGCCAATTCCGTCAGGGTGAGCTGTCGATTGCCTGCTTGCCAGTATTTTCGCAATCGCTGTTACCTCCCCTGCTACAGCCTTTCCTGCAACGCTATCCGCAGGTCAGCCTGAACATCATTCCGCAGGAGTCGCCGCTGCTGGAAGAGTGGCTGTCGGCACAGCGCTACGATCTGGGTCTGACCGAAACCCAGCATGCCCCGGCAGGCACCGAGCGCGTACCGCTGCTGACCTGCGATGAAGTGTGCGTGCTGCCGCCACACCATCCGCTGTGCCAGCGTGAGGTGCTGACGCCGCAAGATTTTCAGGGGGAGAATTACGTCAGCTTGTCGCGCAGTGATAGCTATCGCCAGCTGTTGGATTCGCTGTTTCATGAACAAGAAGTGGAGCGCCGTCTGGTACTGGAAACACACAGTGCGGCATCGGTGTGCGCGATGGTGCGCGCCGGCGTGGGGATTTCGATTGTGAATCCGCTGACGGCGCTGGATTACGCCGACAGCGGTGTGGTGATGCGTAAATTCAGTGTCGCGGTGCCGTTCACCGTCAGTCTGGTGCGGCCACAGCATCGCCCGGCCTCAGCGCTGGTTGATCACTTCTGCGACCACCTGCAGCAGCAGGTGGCCACCTTTAACCAACGCATTGCTGAGCGTCTGGTTTAAGCGCGTACCGCTTCGCCCTGCCCGCCCGACTTACGGAAGGTGATCAGGCAGATGACCAGACCGACCACCGCCAGTGCAGCGGCGGCGACCGGCACTGACGTCAGGCCGTAGCCTTTATCGATCACCGCGCCGCCGACCCAGGCACCGAGCGCATTACCGACATTGAACGCAGAGATATTCAGCGTGGAGACCAGGTTAGGTGCGTCTTTACCGTGGCGCACCACATTAATCTGCAAGCCCGGTACGGTAGCGAAGGTCGCCATCGCCCACAGGAACAGCGTGATCTCCGCCAGCCACAGCGCGTGGCTGGTCCAGCTGAACAGCAGCGAGAACACCGCAATCAGCACAAAGCTAAGAATCAGGCTGAAGGAGACTTTCCAGTCGGCCAGCTTGCCGCCGAGGATGTTTCCGACGGTTAAGCCCGCACCAATCAGGAACAGCGTCCAGCTCACGCCGCGATCGGTGATGCCCGTGACATGCAACAGCAGCGGCGCGATATAGCTAAACAGCGCAAACATCGCAGCAGCAAAGAACACCGTCATCAGCAGCGACAGCCACAGTTTGCCATTCGCCAGCGCGCTGACTTCACTCGCCAGATGCACCGGTTTCTCTTCTTTGTTGGTCGGAAGACTGACAATCAAGGCGATAAAGGCGAGGATGCCGATGATCGCCACGCCCCAGAAGGTGGCGCGCCAGCCAAACAGCTGACCAAACCAGGTACCGAGCGGCACGCCCAGCACGTTGGCGAGAGTTAAGCCAGTGAACATCAACGCTACCGCCGATGCCTGACGGCTGGGTGCCACCAGACTCGCTGCCACCACCGAGCCGATACCAAAGAAGGCGCCGTGGCACAGTGCGGTGACCACACGCGCCAGCATCAGCAGGTTATAGGTGTACGCCAGCGCACACAGCACGTTGCCGATAATAAAGATGATCATTAACAGAATCAGAGTACGTTTACGCGGCAGCTTCGCCGTCAGCAACGCCATGATCGGTGCACCGATGGCCACGCCCAGTGCATAACCACTGATCAGCCATCCTGCTGAAGGAATCGACACCTGTAAATCGCCCGCCACTTCCGGCAGCAATCCCATAATCACGAATTCCGTGGTGCCGATGGCGAACGCACTCAGCGCCAGCGCCAGTAATGCAACAGGCATAACACACTCTCCTAAAATGTTTTGCAGGCGGGCCGCACGGCGGACGCAATGCGGTTACAACGGACGCATACCCTCATTCTTTTGAGTTGCAGGCAGGGGCAAACGAGACAATCCCGATGAGCTGGCTTAAATCAGTGATTAGAGTGAGCGATATCAGCCAACTTACCTGCAACCCAAACGATGACGGGTTTTATTATTTGAACTGCGTCACATTCTGATTAAAGCACAGGCCTGGCAGCTCAACCAGCCTCTGTGCTGCAAGGCATTTTTGCTTGCAACGCAATAATCCCTGCGCGGGAAAGTGACTGCAGCTGACCACTGAGACAGATGGCACTTTTCACGCTACGCTTGATTCAGCTGTGATCGTTGTCACAGCAATTCAGCTTTCGGCGAGAAATCAATCAGTAAAGGATGGGCGCGCATTGCCGATACCTCAACCAGTTACGCGGTGATGCGGTGTCATAAAATGCAGGGGGAACACCAATGCGATGGCTGATCGCACTGACAGTGAGTTGCTTGAGTGGCTGCTCCGTGGGTCACTACGAGTACAGCAAAGAAGCCGCAAAACGCGTCGATATGACCGTGACTGGCATTCCTACCGTGCTGGGTATTGGCGCGCTGGGCACCACCATTCCACTGACACCTGAATACAGTTTGACGGCCGCACACGTGGCGAAATACTCGATGTATCGGGTGAAAGCCTGGCATCCTGAATGCGATATCGCCGTGGTGTATCACAAGAACAGCGAACCCAATCTGCCCCCACCGTTCCGCAACAGCCATATTGGCGACAACGTCAATCTATACGGTTACAGCTTTATCTCGGCGATGCCGGTGGCCTCAAGCGGCAAGAATTTAATCAACACCACACTGGCCAATGACTGGAATAAACCGAGTTGTGTGGTGGTGGCCGCAAATGCCGGTGTAGTGAAAGGCATGTCAGGCGGTGCGGTGTACAACGCCAGCGACGATACGCTGGCGGGGGTAATTGTCGGCTACAGCAGCGCGATTGACGACAATAAAAGCGGCAAGACCTTGTATAAGGATGTGGCGCTGTATGTGCCCTATTCGCGTTTTCAGGAGTGGCTGGACAATGTCGTGAAATCGTAACGAACTGACTTCCCCCAACCGTTCTCTCGGGAATAATCAGTTATAGGTCACCATCATTTCTGCCGTTGCGGTGACGCGGCCGTTGGGTAAATCACTGCCGCCAGAACAGAGCCGCCAGACAAGTGGATGGGAATATGATTTATTTAATTGCGATCGGTAAATCTCGCCAATTTTAATTTCCGCATTGTCAAAGGTTATGCCCTGATTGGTACCGCAGCGGCCATCATAGGTGACGCCACCGAGGCTGCCGGTAATATAGCCACCACCCTGTTCAAGTTTCAGACGATATTGATTACCCTCGTGCAATCCGCTTAATGCTTTAAAACGCACATTAATATTCGTGTCAATGCCGCGACCAGCATCCTGGGTGCAGGTCACGCCCATATGGTGATTCACTTTTGCCAGCTCACTATCTTTTTTGAAATTCTGTTCCGCCGCGCCGAAATTAATGGTGGTCGGCGTATTGATAGTGCATTCCAGCGTGGATACACGAATCGGAATGGCGGCAGGGATGACGATGTTATATAGCGTTCCGCCACCTAGCGACATCGCGCGCATTATCGGGATACTCGGCGAACCCGTTTTTTGCGTGCCATCGGTGACCAGCATCCACTCGCCGCGTATTTCATAGCTTTTGTTACCGGCATCCCTAAAAAAACCATAGTCTGTTTTATCAACGGGAGAAAGGCACCAGTGATAAGGAATAGTACCGGGGCTGGTCATGCTGTAGCCCAGATTCGTGGTTGCATAACTGCCTTCCGGGGTGATTTTTCCCGTCAGGATTTCATGCTGATAACTCCCATTGCGATATCCGGTATAGCTGGCTGTTGCGGTAACGTTGGGTGCTAAACCAATACCCTGCGCAATCGGCAACGCCCAGATGCCGTTGATTTGTTTTAAATCCCCCTGAGTAGCACAGCGTAAATGAGGCCCAATCGCCGCCACGCCGGTGCTGGCAAAAGCATCACTATAGACTTGAGGCTGAGTCTCACTGACATTAATCAGCAGCCCGGTCGGGAATATCCCTTTATCTTTGCCAATGGTGATTTGGCCGCTGGCAATATGCGGCTGTAAAGTGAAAAGAAGCGCTGCACTAAGCATGCTGATTTTCACGCTGGAGCCGGTTTTTAGTTTCATGGTTTTCCCCTATTCGCACTCTGCTTTCACAATACGAATCGGGTTATTCGCGGAGGGAGCAGAAATATTCTTGAGATTAAATTTCACCTGACATTGCTGTTCTGAACGTTTACCCCATTTGACCAACAGCCTGCCCTGCTCGGGTAATCCGCTCATATACAGTTGACCGGCATCGCCGACCAGGCCGCTGTTCACTTCGCTATCCGTCACGTCAATCACGCTTGCGGTCGCACCAAAAGGAATCGACTTGTCACGGCGCTGTAGTGTCAGTAATGCCTGATAACCCACCTTCGTGGCGAAGTTCGCTCGAACCACCGCACCTTTAGTGGGATAGACCGCCACGCTAGAGTCGGTGAGATCGACGTTTTCTGGCAGGGTAGAAGGATCCAGTGAAATATTGTTGAGCTGATAGTTGGTGAGATAAGGCACCACCGCAAAACCACGGCTGTCGATATAGCTGCCACCGTTGCCCACTTTCGCGCCCTGAGAACCCGGCGCACTAATAATGGCCACCGAGTTGCCAACCATTTTGCTGAGCGTCAGCCCTTCAGGGTGCAAAACAAACGCGCCGTTACCGCCGAGATTCATCGATTGGCTACCGCCTGAACGACTGTAACCGGAAGCCAGCGAGCCTTTACTTCCCGCATAAGCCAGGCTCAGTGACTGATGACTGCGTTGCTGTTGTTCGTTAGCCCAGCCCTGCATCACGCCATACGTCAGACGGCTGTCGAGCGCATTGCCGCTGATACCGGCCAGCTGCTGAACCTGACCACGATTATTGTGACTGGCCTGATAACTGGCATAGGTTTGACTCATGGCTGAGCGGGATGAAAACAGACTGAATGGAACGGTCGTATTGAAGGTAAGCGTGCGATTCTCCGGCCATTCGCCGTTGCCTTTGGTGCGCTCAATGTTATACGCCAGAGTGTAATTAATTCCGCGATAGCTACCGTTAAAGCCTGATGACAACGAATTGATGACCTGACTTCTGCCCCAGTAGTCGGTTCGTGAGGTGGAGAGATAGGCAGAACCGATGGCCCCGAGGGATTGACTGAGTCGGGCCTGAAAACTGGAACGCTGGCGATCGCGTGTCCACGGCGCCAAATCGTCATTGAGGCGAAAACCGCTGTTATTGTAATCAGCGAAACTGTAATAGCGACGAGTGGAATAGCGATAGGCCGCCAGATCGATTGCAGTGCCGGTACTCAGCAAACTTTTGGCATAGCGCAGACGATAAGATTGCCCATTTTGCGTGCTGTTGCTCCCGACAACCTTTGCATTGGAAGAGGTGATGTCAGCAGATATCGCGCCGATTGCACCGAGAGAAATTCCGCTTCCCACCACCCATGAATGATAGTCGCGCGATAATAGCGCTCCGCCATACAGCGTGGTATTAAAAGGTAAGCCATAAATTGCCGTTGCCTGAACAAAACGCGCAGCCAACGTATCATTGGTCAATCCACCATCATAACCGCCGGCGGTGACCTCATACTTCAGGCTACCGGGGCGGCGCATAACCGGTACGGTTGAGACCGGAATAGTCTGGCTGTGCACGCGACCATCAGCCTCGGTAACATTCACGATCAGGTCACCGCCCGACCCCATCTGCCCAAGGTCTTCCAGACGAAACGGCCCCGGAGCGACATACGTCTGATAGATAATATTGTTGTTCTGCAGGACCGTGACGCGCGCGTTGCTTTGCGCAATCCCCTCAATCACGGGCGCAAAGCCCCGCATCACGTACGGCAGCATCTCATCCTGCGAGTTCAGCTTCATGCCGCGGAAAGGCACACTGTTAAACACGTCACTGGCGGTACTGCTTTCTCCTGCCATGACCTCTGCTTTCCACGCGACAACATCACGCATGAGATAAGTATTGGCGAACTGAAATTTCTGCTGCGTCACGCTATTCCCAGTACCGAACTGACTCTGTGCGCGGTACCAATACAGATTGCTGCGCACCCGCCAGGCACCATAATTAGCCCCGCCGCTTAGGTTGCCAAACAGGTTGGAACTGGACCCTCGTTTTTCCTGCAAGGTGCGACTGCCGTTCAGGCTGTAATTCATGACAATTGCGGGAATACCGTGATCCCATTTTTCAGGTTTGATGGCGCTCAACGCGCTCGGCTGCATGGCAATTTGCGGAATACTGAGATCAAGCTGTAATGCAGAAAAATCAAACTTCACTCGCGCATGTTCAATCAGATTGCTTAATTGCGTGACGGGCTTATCCGCAGGCCAATCACGAAAAGCCGGTAAACCCTGCACGTTGACGCCCATTTGCTGAAGAAAGTCCGGCGTTAATTGCGCGACCACATTGCCACTGTTATCCGCTGCAAAAGCGATGGTGAACTGACCGACTTCATTCTGGTTAACAACGACCGTCACCAAATAAGTCCCCGCAGGCACTTTACCGGACGTTGCAAAGGCGCTCAGATCGAGTTCCTGAACATCAACGCCACTCAGTGTTAAAAATGCGGGATCAAAATAGTCTGCTGCATAAACTTCTTCGGATTGCAGAACAAAAGTCACACTCGCCAACAGGGCAAGCAATCTGGGTTTGGGATGTAGTAATGTCATTTTTATCCGTTAACGACTGTCTCAACAGCGGCTATTTTGTTTAGGGTGAGTCCTGTTGCTTCAGTGGTGTCAGCCAGGTGTCTTCATCAATTAATTGCCAGGTCACCTGACCTTGCGTGCCGGAGGGAAAATGGTATCCGCGCTCGCCTTTGGGGGGCACCATCAGGCGCCGTTGCGCTTTATCTAAGTCGTGGCTGCCCACGCGCAGCATCGCGAAGGTGAGCCAGTAAGGCGTGGGGTTGATGGCAATCAGCTCATTGCCCTGTTTGCGAAAACGTAACGCATTCGATGCTTCTTCCACCGCATACCGCTTAAGCCCCACCGGACGAAAAAACACTTTCATACTGCTCACTACAGCCAGCGTGACGGTGTTGCTTTCAGCGTGCTTCGGCTGCGCGGGAATCGCTTTCATCGTCAGGTAAAAAACGGATTCACGATCGTCAGGTAGCGGCACATCGTTGCGTCGAATACGTAAAGTGATATCACTGTGGGCATCCAGACGCTCTAACGGCGGAGTCGCAATAAAGGGCAGCAGAATATTGGCGTGATTATCGATATCCACATCACCCGTTTGGGCATCAACCGGACGGATCAGTGACTGCAGTAACCACGCGTTATCCGTTTTGTTGTAGAGGGTCTGCGTCACGCCCGACAGCGAGGTCGCGGTGAAAATGACACGTGTGTTGTAAAAACTAATGCCAGTAGATTGCGCTTCCTCTTCAACCGCCTTCACCGTTGGCAAAACCGTGAGATTTAAGCAAAGTAAGCCCAGCGTCATTAGAGAACGACGCAGCAGGAAAGGTGTTCTCATCATGACTCCGTGGAAGGTCTAATCGCTGACTGACAAACGGGATGTAAGCTGCCGAAATCGTTTACCGCCTGCCAGCGCACGTGATTACCACTGCCAGCAATGAGCTGAACACTGTGTGGTGCCAACATCATCGGCTGTGCATCCAGATTGTGCGGTTTCCCATCGAATGTGAGCGTGCGCAGCGTGACATGCCAGCGCGAGGGGTTTTCAACCCGAATCTGGCGGTTGTTCTGGCTGAAGCGCAACAGGCAACTGGCGTTGACCGATGGTTCACCCACATCCGCGGGGCGGTAAAACATCTTCAAATTAAAACGCATGCTCACGGCCGTTTGCTGTACAGCAGCACTCTGCTGCTGACTGGCGGGTATGGCCTGGATGGAGAGATAAAACACCGACTCTTTATCTTCGGCTAACGCGATGCCCTGCGAGAGAATGCGTAACGTCTGTTCCGTACCTGCTTCCAGACGGTATAACGGCGGCGTGATGAGGAACGGTGCTGGCTTGTTATCCTGGCTTGATGTGACGACCAGGCTTTGAATCAACCATGCTTTATCGCTGCGGTTCTTCACCGTCAGCGTTTGTAACTTATCGCTCGCGTTATAAATGACCCGGGTGTGGTTGAAACTAATGCCTCCCTTATCACCCAGCAGCGCGCCAAAGGCAGTGTTGCTCAGCAGCAGAAAGCTGAACGATCCCAAAATCAGGCAGCAAAAACGGTATCGGTTCACCTGATGGCCTCAAAGAAAATCAAGGGTGAAAGTGACGCTAGCGACCACTTGTCCACCTCTGGCGTTAGCGCACTGGGTGGCATCACCACAAGTCAGTCCGGCATAAAACGGGAGTTTTTGGTTATCAATATTTCCGCCGGTTTCCGTCAACGAGATGTCATCACTCGGGCTGAGTGCCCTGCTGGCATAAGTGGGTGGTACTGCACTGTTAACCAGCATCACCCCGATGTTTTGCGCCGTAGAGGACGAATTGCGAAACACCCATTTATCCAGCATTTCACCCTGACCGCTGATTCTGATAATCGGGTTACTGACACCCGCGATAGTGCAGTTTTTTATCTCTAATTCGAACGGCTGTGGATTCACCAGGGTGTGTGCCGCCATCTCCGTAGCCAACGTGGTACCCAGGTTCATATGTGATTTGTCCAGGTTAAACTCGCAGGTGCCGTTCACCAGGAAAGCCGTGAAATTCAGCAACAGGGTATCGGCGTCCGAGGGGGTGAGATTCAGCGCTGCAGCCGCCAGTAGCAAGACACAGGCTCGCGACTTACGGCAGTGTTTGACTAAAGGCATGGTAGCCTCCGTGATCGTCAATGCTGACCCACTCCACTTTGCCTTTGGCATTTCTGACAGGCCAGGTATGGCTACCGAAGGGTGGCAGCATTTTTTCTTCGGCGTCATCCAGAGACAGGCGTTTACCTGCCACCCGAATATCGAGAAAACTGACGTAATAAGGCGAAGGGTTACTGATTATCAACCCGCTTCCATTAGCTTCAATTTTGAGATTGCGCTGAGCCGATAAAGCGTCGTCCGCGAGGTTTTTCGGTCGGTAAAAAAGCTTGATGCTTTTACCCACGCCAAAGCGTGTATCCCCTTTAATCAGACGCTGGCTTTCATCATCTTCTTTGCTTAGTGAGGCTGGAATCGCAGTGGTACGGAAATAAAATACAGATTCCCGATCGGTGGGCAATTCAGCCCCACGAAAACGAATACGTACCTGATGCTTGCTCTCAGCTTCCATCCGAAATAACGGCGGGGTGACATCAAAAGGTGCAGCTTGAGTTGATGCACTGAGGCGGCTTACAGAGGATTGCACCAGATAGACATTGGCGTCACCGCGATTGCGTAGCGTAGCGGTAATACTGTTCGCACCTTCAGGATAAATAAGTCGGGTAGAATTAATACCAAAGCCCGCCGCCTGGCTAATTTGCGGATTAATAAGCATAACCAGCGAAATTGAAAGCGGGAGCAGGAAACGAGACATGCTGAATCCTCGATAATAGCGGGCCAACTTGCGCCCGCGCTTATCAATCATTAGTTGTAATCGTACATAAACATAATTGGCGCTGAAACCATGCCACCAGTGATATTTGCAGCCGTACCGGTGTTAGCGACCAGCGCGGCGGTGAAGACCTGCGTCTGACCATTAATATCCCCGACGTTGGCATCTTTACCACCACCCGCAGCGCCTAAGAACTCCACCATACCCACTTTGTCGTAGGCTGAAATAATGTTTGCCCCGGCTTTCAATTGCACACCCGTGGTGGCGGTATCGTTGGCGTTAAAGACATCCGCATCCAGCGGCAGGGTTGGGCCCGTGACAATTAGACCCGCCACGCCAGCTTCGGGGGCGGTCGTGCTCAGGGTGCAATTCTCCAGACTCACGCTGAAAGTGCGTTCACTGCCGGTCACTGCTGTTTTACCCGTTGCAGGAAAATCACTCGCGGAGTAGTTACCCAGGTTCAGGGAGGGTTGGCTCATTTTGACATCACAGGTGCCGTGAGAAACGTTACCGATAATATCGATTTTCCCGCTGGCAGCAGCCTGAGCGGTCGTAGACGCGGCCATCATCAAAACAATGGGCGTCAGAACAAATAAAGACTTACGCATTTTTCTTTCCTTTGCGATTTATACAGGGATGAATTTCCTGCTTAAACTAAGCAGGAAAAAATAAACAACTTAATAAGGCTTGTTATTTCGGGTATCAGAATGATTTTTAATTAATGCTGATTGCTATGATCATCGACCTCTTCATCAGGCGGTGATAATAAAGCAAACATCTTTATCAAGTATTGTCATCGCACAACGAGCTTGTTGTAGTCGACAAGTAATTTAACTGTAGGGGGATTACTACAAGAAGGATAAATAAATGAGGGCCATAGGGAGGTGTTATTTAATGCGTACAAACCAACAAGTCATTCTTACAAAAAGATATTACAGAGCCAGGAAGTAATGAGAGAGAGGAGATAACTATTACCCGATATTCCTCTCTTGTAAAAAATAATGCGATGTCGGAAAAATGCGCTTACGCTGGCACCCAAGCCCCTTTTAACTGCACCTGCGGGAAACCGGCAGTCAGAATACGCAACTCGGCATCGCGCGGAGTGTTGTCGCCTTGCCCCTGAATGCTGACGATATCCTGCGGGCAGGCCGAGAATGCCACGAAGCAATCCATCTCAGCGCGCAGCACAATGTAATCACCCGGCTTGGTCACCACCGGCAATGTTTTCAGGGTAATACCGTCCGGCTGCACCTGAATATTCATAAAAATATTCAATGACGCCAGATTGCCGTGCGGCAGCTCGACACCTAACTCACGCATACCTTCGAACAGATTATCGTGGCAGTTGCGGTGATACTCGGTGCAGCCCAGCAACTCATAACGACGCGCATCGCAGGCCGCCATGAAGGAGTCATGCACGCCCGGTGAGGTATCCGCCACCAGCGTTAAAATCGGGTGGCGCTGGCTGGTGATAAAGCTGTCACCGACTTTGGGATTGAGACGCTGGTTCCACACACGCGTCGCTTCCATACACATATATTCAGTGACGTCTTCGGCGTTGTACGCCCAGCAATCCACCACTTGCGTACCGTGCAGATTGATCACCTGCACTGCTTCCCCTTTCTTCAATCGCACCGCTTTGCCGTAGCGCGCGGGTATGGTTATCGCTTCACGATGCTGATATTCAGCCGACATAGTGTTCTCCTGATTAATGCTGCATGCCGCGACGATAGCGCGTCATGCGAGATTCAAGGCCGCGTGCCAGCCAGTCGATCAGACTGTTGAGCAGCCAGTAACAGAGTGCCACGGTGAGATAGATCTCCAGCGGCGCGTAGGTATCCGAAATCGCCTGTTTAGCGGCGTACATAAACTCCTGCACCGAGACAATCGACAGCAGCGCAGAGTCTTTAATCAACCCAATCATCAGCCCGACCAGCGGCGACAACATCTGCGGCAGGGTTTGCGGCAGCACCACATCGCGTAACTGCTCGCTGCGGCTCAGGCCCAGCACGCGACACGCTTCCCACTGCCCTTTCGGCAACGCCTCGATGGCCGAGCGGATAACCTGCGCGATGTAGGGCGCGTAATAGAGCGTCAGGGCCAGTACGCCCACCACCGGCGATGACAACGTGATGTCGTACTCCGGCAGCACAAAATAGAGCAGATAGATCACCACCAGCAGCGGCAGTGCGAGCGTTAACCCGCTGTAGAGGTTGAGCAAGCGCAACCAGAACGGCGAAGCGCGCATCAGCAGTAACGCCATCAGCCCGCCCCATACCAAAGAACAAAAGGCGGCGATGAGGCACAACTTCAACGTGGCGATCATGCCGTCACCGAGTGAAGGCAAGGAAGTCAGAATGGCTTGCCAATCCATCAGGCGATCCTCCGTTTGGCTTCCAGACGTCGTGCGGCGGCAATCAACGGCATGGCAATCAACAGATATCCCGCCGCCACTAACAACAGCACCTGAGTGGCTTCATAGGTGCGCGCAATCACAATCTGCCCGGCGTAAGTCAACTCGGTCAGTGCCACCACCGATGCCAGCGGCGTGGTTTTCAGCAGAATGGTGAACTCGTTGACCAGCATCGGCAGACTGGCGCGCATGACCTGCGGGTTAATCACATACCACCAGGTCAGGAAACGGCTCAGACCTAAGGTCCGCGCCGCTTCGAGTTGCCCGCGCGTGACCAGCGAACGGTTCACGCGCAAAATCTCCGCCACATAGGCGCCGCTGTTGAGGCCGATGGCGATCACGGCGGCCAGCATCGGCTGACCCCCGAGCCCCAAACGCGGCAGGGTGAAAAACACCACGAACAGTTGCACGATGGCCGGTGTACCGCGCATCAGGCTGACGTACAGCCGACCGATGGCGCGCCAGATCCAGGCGCGACGCAGTTGCAGGAAGCAACCAAGCTGCCCCATCACCACGCTAACCAACGACGCCAGCACGGTCAGTAGCAGCGTCATCAGCAGGCCATGTCCGAGTTCTGGCAGCGCGGCCACTACCTGTTGATCCAGCCCCATGCGTTACTCCGCGTTAAGGTCGTGCAGGTTTTCCGCTACAGACAGCAGCAGCGGTGCGGGTTGATCGTTGCCCTCAATGCCGGTGTTGCAGGCCGAGACGATGAACAGGGTGTCCATCACCACGCGACAGGTAATGCTGTCGCCGGCTTTAGTCAGGTTCGGCTCTGGCAGGATGTCGCCCGCACGTGTCAATTTGACGTGCATAAACAGGTTAATCGGGTCTGGTAGCTTCGGCACCACCCTGCCCAATCGCGCCAGCTCGCCGCTCACCGCTTCCAGGCAACCTTCGCCCTGATAACCCTTTTCCGCCAGGAATGTGCGGGTGGAGGCTGGCAGCAGCAGGTCATGGCGCTTCACGCTGTCTTTGCCTAATACCATCATTGGGCGGCGGCGGTTGTTGACCAGACGCATGCCCGAGCCGAGCAGATAGCTGTTGCTGAACACGCGAGTGTGATGCACGGACAACCACACCGCCGGATCGGCAAGGCTGAAGCCAAACAGAGAAGCCACCGCGCCGTCGGCTTGAGCCGTGATGCGCAGCAACTGGCCGCGCAGCACCTTTATCGACCCAACGCTGCCCGGTTCAACCGTGACCGCTTGTGCCAGCGTGCGCTCAGCGATCTCTTCATAACTTTCACGCATTAACAGCATGATTCATCTCCTCTGCGTGAAATTCGTCACTCACCACGATATCAATCGGCGTGACCTGCAAACCGTTGCCGGGAATGATGTCCTGCGGGCAGGACGACACCGAACAAATCAGATCGCACAGCGCTTCAAAAGTAATGCTGTCGCCTGCCTTGCTGTTGGGATCGGTGACTTCCATCCGGCCATCGGCGGTCACCGGGCCGTTCTGGAACAGGTTGAACGGCTCAGGTAACGAGAAATACGTCACGCCAAAGGCCTTCATGCCTTCCAGCAGGTTATCGACGCAGTTGCGATGGCCTTCGACACCGAAATCGACGCTGAAGCGTGTGCGATCGCAGGCTGGCACGTTAGCATCGTGGATGCCGATGCTGTCCGCCAGAATACGCAGCATCGGGCGGTTTTCACTCGACCACAGCGCATCGCCGGGTTTGAAGAACAACGAACGCAAGTGCTGGCGGGTATGCACCGGCGACAGCTTTTCATTTAAATCATCGGCGTTGACGGCGACGAAATCCGCCGCCTGCTGCCCTTCACTGTCAATCACGGTAATAAACTGGCCCTTACGCACGCGGAAGGTTTTGCCATGGCCCGCAGGCACAGTCAGATTGCACTGGCACATAGTTACTCCTGAGGAATGAAATCGCTGGCGGGCACGGTAAAGGTGGTGCCGAGATACTGCTGCTGCAGTTTGGTCAGCTCGCCATCCTTCTGCATCGCCAGAATATGGTCGCTGATGGCTTTATTCAGGCTGCCGTCTTCTTTACGTGTTGCCCAACCCATCCATTGTGAAGGACCGACTTCGCCGACCTGCGCCACTTTACCGGCGTATTTTTTCGCCACCGGCGCCAGTACCGAGATGTCGTCATAAACGAAGTCCGCGCGTTTGGTCATCAGGGTGCTGACGGTCTGATCCAGCGAATCCACGTTGATGATGGTGATGGGTTTTTTACCCTCTTTTTTCAGCTGCTCGTTAAAGCCTTTCAGCAACTGCTCGGGCACGCTGGCGGTTTTCACTGCACCACGCAGGCCTGACAGGCTTTCCGGGCTGAGAGTTTTGCCGCTGAAGGTGCTGGCTTCACTTTCGCGCACCAGCACACCGTTGACGGTTTTGCTGTAAGGCACGGTGAACAGCACTTTTTTCGCACGCTCAGCGGTGATGTTAAGGGAAGAGCCTTCAGCGTTGAACGAGCCAGAAATCAGGCCCGGCAAAATGCCGCTGAAGGCGGTTTTCTGAAACTCCAGTTTCACACCGAGATCTTTGGCGAAGGATTGCATGATCGCCACGCTGTAGCCGGTGATCTCACCTGAATCATTGGTGTATTCGTATGGAGGAAAGGTTGGATCGATGCCAACGGTGATTTTGCCGCTGCTTTTGATGTCACTCAGGGTGTCGGCTTGCGCCTGCGCCATGGTGCCAACGGAGAGAAGTGCGGCGATCAGCAGTGCTGTTTTTTTCATTGTGGTGTTTCCCTGGTGTTGGTGAAATGTCTTTTTCTACTGAGCATATTTTGTGCCAGTTTTTTCACCCTCCAGGTAACACCTTTGAGGTACAAGGGGTATTACTGAATAAAATCAGTGAGAAACAAATGTTTCTTTAATTTAAATATTAGTTTCTTAGGTTTCACTGATGCGAGAATGGACTACGAGGATGAGACGACAGTTGCACCCTTTTAGTGCAAATGCTGGCGCGCGGCGCGCCAGAACGGGGCATTATTCGAGTTCGTCGAGGGACTGGTGCAACGCTTCAACCTGCGCGAGGTAATCGTTACTGGTTTTGCCCATTTGTCGGGCCACCAATGAACAGAGCAGATTGCAGACACCTGAGAGCGCGGCGGTGCTGTCGAACATCAGACTACTGTCGGTGTGGCAGCGCACTACCCATTGCGCGTGGCGCGCCGGTTTACCGGAAAGCACGTCGGCGATATACAGCATCGGCACGGCGCGTTCTGCCAGCGCGTTCATTGCCGCTTCCAGCGCAGGCATACGCCGACGCAGGCCAACACAGATCACCACATCCTGCTGATTCAGGGCGGCGAGATGCTCCGCCAGCGAATCGCCGGGACGCGGCAACAGACGCACATCGGGATGGATATGCACCAGATCGCGGTAAATCAGCTGTGCAATGGTCTGACTGTGACGCCAGCCCATCACCACCACGCGGCGTGACTGCGCAATGGCGCTCACCGCCTGTTGCAGCTGTTCACTGTCCAGCGTGCGATAGCTGTTGACCAGGTTGGCGATCTCTTTTTCCAGGTGCTGCTGCATGATGCTGGCGAGCGGTGATGCGGTCGGCACAGCTTGCAGATAGAGCGGTGAGCCGCTGCTCTGCATGTCACGCGCCTGACGACGCGCGGCTTCATAGCTTTCGTAACCGAGATGACGGAAAAAACGCGTGGTGGTGGCTTTGGAAACGCCGGCACTCTGTGCCAGTTCGGTAGCGGTGTTCATCGCCAGCTGGCCAGGTGCCGCCAGCAGCACGTCGGCCAGCCGCTGCTCATGGCTGGAGAGTTGATCCCAGTGCTGTTGTATCCGGCCCTCTAACGTTGCCGCTTTTGCACTCATGGTGATTCCCTGAAAATAAAAAAACTATCCTGCACAGAGCGTGCCGGGTTGTCATCAGGAATTTTATTTGGAAAGAGAAATGAAAAAATCGCCGAATAAAAAAGGCCGCCATAAATGGCGGCCTCTATAGGCTCACTGCAAAGTGCGCAGGTTTTGCCTTATTTACTGCTTGGACGCAGTGCAGGGAACAGGATCACGTCACGGATGGTGTGGCTGTTGGTGAACAGCATTACCATACGGTCGATACCGATGCCCAGACCTGCAGTTGGCGGCAGGCCGTGTTCCAGTGCGGTGACGTAGTCTTCGTCGTAGAACATCGCTTCGTCATCGCCCGCGTCTTTTGCATTCACCTGCTGAAGGAAACGCTCAGCCTGATCTTCTGCATCGTTCAGCTCGGAGAAGCCGTTACCGATTTCACGGCCGCCGATGAAGAACTCAAAGCGGTCAGTGATTTCCGGGTTCTCGTCGTTACGACGTGCCAGTGGTGACACTTCAGCCGGGTATTCGGTAATGAAGGTTGGCTGAATCAGATGTGCTTCTGCGGTTTCCTCGAAGATCTCGGTCACCACGCGGCCCAGACCCCAGCTCTTTTCCACTTTGATGTGCAGCGATTTGGCAATCGCGACAGCTTTATCAAAGTCTTCCAGATCGTTCAGGTCGGTTTCCGGACGGTATTTCTTGATCGCTTCACGCATGGTGAGCTTCTCAAATGGCTTGCCGAAATCGAAGCTGTGGTCACCGTAAGGCACTTCCGTGGTGCCCAGCACGTCCTGCGCCAGGGTGCGGAACAGGCTTTCAGTCAGTTCGATCAGATCTTTGTAATCCGCATACGCCATATAGAGTTCCATCATGGTGAACTCTGGGTTATGACGTGGCGAAATACCTTCGTTACGGAAGTTACGGTTGATCTCGAACACGCGATCGAAGCCGCCGACGACCAGACGCTTCAGATACAGCTCCGGTGCAATACGCAGGTACATATCGATGTCGAGCGCATTGTGATGGGTGATGAACGGACGGGCTGACGCGCCGCCAGGGATCACCTGCATCATCGGCGTTTCCACTTCCATAAAGTCGCGATTCACCATGAACTGACGGATGCCGGCCATGATTTTTGAGCGCACTTTAAAGGTGTTACGTGATTCGTCGTTAGAGATCAGATCGAGATAACGCTGACGATAACGGGTTTCCTGGTCGGCCAGGCCGTGGAATTTATCCGGCAGCGGACGCAGCGCTTTGGTCAGCAGACGCAGTTCAGTGATGTGGATCGACAGCTCACCGGTTTTGGTCTTGAACAACTTACCGCGCGCGCCAAGGATATCGCCGAGATCCCACTTTTTGAACTGCTCGTTGTAAACGCCTTCTGGCAGATCGTCACGTGAAACGTAGATCTGAATCTGGCCGCCAACGTCCTGCAGCGTAGCAAAAGAGGCTTTACCCATGATGCGGCGGGTCATCATGCGGCCGGCCACGCTCACTTCAACGCCGAGCGCTTCCAGCTCTTCGTTCTCTTTGGCGTCATAGCTGGCGTGCAGCACATCTGACGTGGTATCGCGGCGGAAATCGTTAGGAAACGCGATGCCCTTTTCACGCAGCGCGCTGAGTTTTTCGCGACGCGCTTTCAGTTCGTTGTTTAACTCAAGGGCGGCATCAGCGCTCTGCGGTTGTTGTTCAGACATGTCGGTTCCTTATAACCCTGCTTTTAAACTTGCTTCAATGAAGCGGTCGATGTCGCCATCCAGCACCGCCTGGGTGTTGCGCGTCTCTACGCCGGTGCGCAGATCTTTGATACGCGAATCGTCGAGTACGTATGAGCGAATCTGACTGCCCCAGCCGATATCGGACTTGTTGTCTTCCGCGGCCTGCTTGTCAGCGTTTTTCTTCTGCATCTCATATTCGTACAGCTTCGCACGCAACTGCTTGAAAGCTTGATCTTTGTTCTTGTGCTGTGAACGGTCATTCTGGCACTGCACCACAATGTTGGTCGGCAAGTGGGTAATACGCACTGCAGACTCGGTTTTGTTAACGTGCTGACCACCCGCACCCGAGGCACGGTAAACGTCGATACGCAGATCGGCCGGATTGATGTCGATATCGATGTTGTCATCCACTTCCGGGTAGATAAACACCGAACTGAAGGAGGTATGACGACGGCCGCCGGAGTCAAATGGGCTCTTACGCACCAGGCGATGGACGCCGGTTTCGGTACGCAGCCAGCCAAACGCGTAGTCACCGATGATTTTAATGGTGGCGGATTTGGTCCCGGCCACTTCACCGTCTGACTCTTCGATAATTTCGGTTTTATACCCTTTGGCTTCCGCCCAGCGCAGATACATGCGCAGCAGCATGCTGGCCCAGTCTTGCGCTTCGGTGCCGCCAGAACCGGCCTGAATATCCATGTAGCAGTCGGCGCTGTCATACTCGCCTGAGAACATGCGGCGGAATTCGAGTTCGCCCAGCTTGGCTTCTAAACCATCCAGTTCGATAACGGCTTCGTTGAAGGTCTCTTCGTCATCGGCTTCCACCGCCAGATCCAGCAAGCCCTGCACATCTTCCAGGCCCTGACGCATGTGATCTAAGGTTTCTACTACCGCTTCCAGCGAAGCGCGTTCTTTACCCAGCGCCTGCGCGCGTTCAGGTTCGTTCCAGACGTCAGGCTGTTCCAGCTCGGCGTTTACTTCTTCGAGGCGTTCTTTCTTGGCATCATAGTCAAAGATACCCCCTAAGAACGTCGCTGCGCTCAGTGAGGTCTTGAATACGATTTTTGACCGGATTAATTTCAAACATGGCTTTTCAGTCTTTTTTGACGATTCGGTGAAAGGAGATAAAAAGTAACGCGCTAGTTTACCCGAAACTGCGCGTACTTTGTAGCATTGCAGGTATGCGAGATAGCGCAACAGAATAGGTTTTTATGCGCCGAAAGGGATTCGGTGACCAACAATGGCGAGCCAGGGTCACTCGCAGCAGGTTACCGGGTGCGCTTTTACACGCACCCGAATGAATGACGCGGTTATACCGGCCAGATATGGTCGATAATCAGTTGAACCGAGCGGTTGCCACGGTATTCGTTGATATCGAGTTTGTAGGCCAGCTTCACCTGGCGCACGCTGGTATCCGGCCACAAGGTAGTATCAACGTTAAACGCGATACCATCCAGTAGCGGTCCGCCGCCCAGTGGCTCAATCATGACCTTCAGGTGACGCTCGCCCACCAGCTTTTGTTGCAGCAGTTTGAACTGGCCATCAAACACCGGTTCCGGGAACGTCTGGCCCCACGGGCCGGCTTCACGCAGCATTTCGGCGGTATGCAGCGTGAACTCCTGTGCGTGCAGTTCGCCATCAGACCAGATCACGCCCTGCAGCGCTTCGCCATCCAGCCATTCGTCGATCAGCGCAGCAAAGCGCTCGCGGAACAGTTCGTATTTTTCGGTTTCCAGCGACAGGCCCGCCGCCATCGCGTGGCCCCCAAACTTCATCATCATGCCGGGATAGAGCGTATCGAGACGCTCCAGCGCATCACGTAAATGCAAGCCGGCAATCGAACGACCCGAGCCTTTTAGCGTGCCATCGCCGGCTGGGGCGAAGGCGATGACCGGACGATGGAAACGCTCTTTCAACCGTGATGCCAGAATGCCGACCACGCCCTGATGCCATTCGGGATGATAGAAGGCCAGCCCCAGCGGCAGATCGGTGTGCTGGCGTTCCAGCTCATCGCACAGCGCCAGCGCTTCGCTCTTCATGCCCTGCTCAATCTCTTTGCGCGTCTGGTTCAGCGCATCAAGCTCGTTGGCAAGCATGCGCGCCTGCGCAATGTCTTCGGTGAGCAGCAGTGCCACGCCGACCGACATATCATCCAGTCGACCGGCTGCATTGAGGCGAGGCCCGACGGCAAAACCGAGGTCGCTGGCCGCCAGTTGACGCGCATCGCGGTTGGCGATCTCCAGCAGCGCGCGGATACCCGCCCGGCATTTTCCGGCGCGGATGCGGCTCAAGCCCTGCCACACCAAAATGCGGTTATTGGCATCCAGCGGCACCACGTCAGCCACCGTACCTAGCGCGACCAGATCCAGCCACTCCGCCAGATTAGGTTCGTTTCGGCCATCACTAAACCAGTTCTGCAAACGCAGGTGCGCACGCAGCGCCAGCATCAGATAAAACGCCACGCCCACACCCGCTAACGAACGCGAAGGGAATGCGCTGTCATTGAGATTCGGGTTAACGATCGCTTCCGCTGCTGGCAACGTTTCGCCTGGCAAGTGGTGATCGGTGATCAGCACGGGAATACCGTGCTGATGGGCGGTTTCTACGCCTGCATGGGAAGAGATGCCGTTATCCACGGTGAGAATCATCTCCGCACCACGCGCACGTGCCTGTTCGACCACTTCAGGACTCAGGCCGTAGCCATCCTCAAAGCGGTTTGGCACCAGATAATCGACGTTTCCGCCCATGCTGCGCAGCGCTAAGACGGTTAATGCGGTGCTGGTTGCGCCATCGGCATCAAAATCACCGACCACCACAATACGGCGGCCTGTTTCCAGCATCTGACGCAGTAAGGCTACCGCTTGATCGATGCCACCCAGGGTTTGCCACGGCAGCAGATGTTTTGCACCACGCTCTAGCTCAGCAGCCTCTTTGACACCGCGTTGCAGGTATAAACGGCGCAGTAACGGGGGTAAGGTATCAGGTAAGCTGGCGTCAGCCTGAATTTCACGCCGACGCAGTTCGACAGAATGCATCACTGTGAATTAACCGCCCCGCTTCTGACCATCAAGAACTTGTTTGAGCTCCTGCGGACCTTGATAGCCCGGGATCATCGCGCCGGTCTCGGTGAGAATCGCTGGGGTGCCCTGAATGCCATACAGGATGCCGAGTTGGTAATGCTTATCCAGATTGATCTTACAGGTCGCTGGCGCATCCATTTGCGGTACATCGCCCTTCATCGCGGCATCAAAGGCCTTGTTGCGATCGGCACTGCACCAAACGGCGCGCATGGCTTTTTCCACCTGGCCGTGCAAACCTTCACGCGGGAAGGCCAGGTAACGAACGGTGATGCCCAGCGCATTGTAGTCGGCTATCTGCTCATGCAGCTTGTGGCAGTAGCCACAGGTGATATCGGTAAACACGGTAATCACATGCTGCTCTTTTGGCGCTTTATAGACGATCATCTCCGGCGCCAGCGCGTTCATTTTTTTGTCCAGCAGTTGGTTAGTCACGTTCACCGGCTGTGCACCGCTGACATCGTACAGCGGGCCCTGAATCATGTGTTTACCATCTTCAGAGACGTACAGCACACCGCTCTCGGTCAGCACGGTTTTCATGCCTGGCAGCGGTGAAGGCTGAATTTCGGTCTGCTGCAAACCGAGTTTTTTCAGGGCCTGCTGAATGGCGCTGTCATCGGCATGAGCCAGACCGGCAAAGGCGCTGACCAGCAATGCCAGCATCGTTAACTGTTTTTTCATCTCAATTCCTTGTTGCCGCGGTTCAAGCACGCGGATGATGCTGTTGATGTAACTGACGCAGGCGCTCAGTGGCCACATGCGTATAAATTTGGGTGGTGGAGAGGTCGCTGTGTCCCAGCAACATCTGTACGACGCGCAAATCCGCACCGTGGTTCAGTAAATGTGTGGCAAATGCGTGGCGAAGCACGTGTGGTGATAGCTTTTCGCTGTCGATACCGGCAAGGGTGGCATAGTGTTTGATGCGATGCCAGAAAGTCTGACGCGTCATTTGTTGCGCGCGGTTACTGGGGAACATCACATCCAGTGTTTGCCCATTCAACAACCACGGCCGACCGTGCGCCATATAGTGCTCCAGCCAGTAAATCGCTTCTTCACCTAATGGCACAAGTCGCTCTTTATTACCTTTACCAATCACACGCACCACACCCTGACGCAAACTGATGTCGCTGAGGGTTAAGCCTACCAGCTCCGAAACGCGTAAACCGGTGGCATACAGCAGTTCCAGCATCGCTTTGTCACGTAGCTCAAGCGGCACATCAATACTCGGTGCCTGCAGCAGACGTTCTACCTGGTTCTCACTAAGGTCTTTTGGCAATCGCTGCGGCAGTTTGGGCGCGGAGAGCAGTGCGCTCGGGTCATCACTACGCAGTTTTTCGCGATAGAGGTATTGAAACAGACGGCGCATCGCGCTGAGCGTACGCGCAGAACTGGTGGCCTTGTAGCCGCCTTCGACGCGTTCGGCGAGAAACTGCTGCAGGTCAAGCGCTTCCAGCGTCAGCAGCGTGCGTTCGTGGTGGTGTAACCAGCCGGTGAGCGTTTGCAAATCCTGGCGGTAGGACGCAAGGGTATTTTGCGCCAGGTTACGCTCAATCCAGAGCGCATCCAGAAATTGTTCAATCAGATCGCTATCCTGCACGGTTCCCCCCAAACACGTGTGAAATCGTGCTCATTATGCCTGAAAGTCACCTGCTTCTGGTACAATTGCGCCAAAGTGAGTTTCAGTCAGAGCATTAATTGCATGAATATCGGTCTGTTTTACGGTTCAAGTACCTGTTACACCGAGATGACGGCGGAGAAGATTCGCGATTTTATCGGTGAAGAGTTAGTCACGCTGCACAACCTCAAAGATGAAGATCCCTCGCTGATGGAGCAGTACGATTTGCTGATCCTCGGCATTCCCACCTGGGATTTCGGTGAGTTGCAGGAGGACTGGGAAGCGGTGTGGCAGCAACTGTCCGCGCTGAATTTGCAAGGAAAAATTGTCGCGCTGTACGGCATGGGCGATCAGGCCGAATATTCAGAATGGTTCTTAGATGCACTCGGCATGTTGCATGAGTTGCTGCAGCCAATGGGCGTGCAGTTTGTCGGTTACTGGCCGCTGGAAGGCTATGAATTTGCCAGCAAAAAGCCACTCACGGCTGACGGCACCCAGTTTGTCGGCCTGGCACTAGACGACGTGAATCAGTTCGAGCTGAGTGAAGATCGTGTCGAACAGTGGTGCGAACAGATTCTGACGGAAACGGCCGCACTGCTTTAACGCGGCGCATCTCTGTCACGCAGAAAACAAGCAGGCGCGCAGTGAGCGCCATGCATAGGGCGGCAGGTTATCCATCATCAACCACAGCCGCCAGCGCTTGCCCTGCTGATTTTGCAACGTCAACAAAACGCCGAAAGGCAACCAATCTGCCTGCCGCGCTAATTGCCAGCGCGTTCCACGCCAATGCCAGTCACCCTGTTCATCCAGCCCTAAGCGACCGGTGCGCTGCCTGAGCCGACGTTCATTGCGCCCACACTCCAGCAGCATCAGAATCAGCAGTGGGGCTTGGCCCCACACCACGCCCTCGGGCCACTCAAGACTCAACAGCCAAACGGTGACCAGCACATACAGCGTCACGTTAAGCGCCCGAGCGCTGCGTGACGGCTGCACATCACATTGGAACCGGTCCGCGTTCACGGTTGCGCTGCTGAATCAGTTGCACCATACGCTTGAACTCTGGGTCAGCGGGTTCGCCGTGGTTCATCAACCAGTTAAACAGGTCAGGATCGTCACTCTTGAGCAGGGCGATAAACACCTGCTTATCGGTGTCAGTGAGCGAATCATATTCGTATTTGAAGAACGGCATGATGGAGACATCCAGCTCCAGCATGCCGCGACGGCACGCCCACTGAACGCGAGCTTTATCATGAATTTCCATGTGTCTTTTTTCCATGGCTGAAAACAGTGGCGCTCAGTGTACCTGCTTTTTTCTCTGCCTGCAGGCGCAGCGCTGAATGCTGCGTGATATTGCGCACAACAGTTCTACCCATTGCAGGGTTATCACGCGATTTGTGCGCCAGATTAGGTAAACAGGTTGCAAAGCAGCACTGCTCTTTTAACATTGGAAGCAATATTGTTATTAATCAGGACGCACCCATGCCGATTTTCACCCTTCCGCCACGCCAGCCTGCTGCGGCATCACGCCTGCCATTAACCCTGATCTCCCTCGACGAGTGGGCGCTGGTGTCAGTGCAGGGCAAAGACAGTACCTCATATCTGCAAGGCCAGGTCACTTTAGATGTTGCAGCAATGGACGCCACCCAGCATCGTCCGGCAGCCCATTGCGACGCAAAAGGTAAAATGTGGAGCAACCTGCGTCTGTTCCACCGCGGCGAAGGTTACGCCTACATCGTTCGCCGTAATCTGCGTGAACAGCAGCTTAACGAACTGAAGAAATATGCGGTGTTCGCCAAAGTCACCATCGCTGCCGATGATGATGCAGTGCTGCTGGGTGTGGCCGGTTTTCAGGCACGCACGGCACTGGCTGATGTGTTTGCCACCCTGCCAGATGCAGAAACACCGGTGGTACAACAAGGTGAGAGCACGCTGTTGTGGTTTGAACACCCCGCCGAACGTTTCCTGCTGGTGACCACGCTGGCTCAGGCAGAAACGTTGAAAGAAAAGTTAGCCGGTGCTGCACAGTTCAATGACAGCACGCAGTGGCTGGCGCTGGATATTGAAGCGGGCATTCCGGTGATTGAAACCGCCACCAGCGCGCAGTTGATTCCGCAGGCAACCAACCTGCAGGCGCTGGATGCGATTAGCTTTAAGAAAGGCTGTTACACCGGTCAGGAGATGGTGGCGCGAGCTAAATTCCGCGGGGCCAATAAGCGTGCGCTCTACTGGCTGGCGGGTAGCGCCAGCAAAGTACCGCAGGCTGACGGTTCCATGGAGCTGCAGATGGGCGACAAATGGCGTCGCACCGGCACCGTATTGAGCGGTGTGCAGCTGGACGACGGCAGCGTTTGGGTACAGGTGGTGATGAACAACGATCTGGAGCCAGACAGCGTGCTGCGCGTGGAAGGTGATGAAGGCGGGAAGCTGACCATTCAGCCATTACCGTATTCACTGGTCGATTGATTTGCCTTTCTGGTGCGCATTCATGCGCACCTCTGGAAAACCCGCATGCTTCCCCCGTAAAGTCGCTAGTTATGGCGACTTTGCCGAAAATCACACCCGGTTGATGACGCCATTTACGGCGACCTGGCCGAGTATTCCACCCAGTTGATGGCGCTATTTATGGCGACCAGGCCGATTATCGCACCCGGTTGATGACGTCATTTATGGTGTCATGGCAACATGGCAACATGCTTAGGCTACATAAAAGTAGATCGCACAGAAGTGTAAAACGCTGCCGCCCAGCACAAATCCATGCCAGATAGCGTGATTATATGGAATACGCCGCGAGACATAGAAAATCACTCCCAGCGAATAGACAATCCCGCCCGCAGCCAGCAACCACACACCTCCGGCTGACAGCTTGGTCGCCAACTGATAAATCACCACCAGCGACAGCCAGCCCATGCTGAGATAGGTGACCAGCGACAGCGCTTTAAAGCGGTGGGCAATCGTCAGTTTGAAGATGATACCTGCCAGCGCCAGGCTCCAGATCACCACCATCAATCCTTGCGCCAGCGGAGATTTCAGCCCCACTAACAGGAAAGGTGTATAGGTGCCCGCGATCAGTAAATAGATTGCGCAGTGGTCCAATTTCTTCAGCCAATATTTCGCTTTCTGGTGCGGAATGGCGTGATAGAGCGTTGAGGCGAGAAACAGCAAAATCATGCTGCCGCCATACAGGCTGTAACTGGTGATGGCAGTGACATCAGCGCGCATGTCAACGGCTTGTGTTAACAACAACACCAACCCAACAACGCCGAAAATGCAGCCGATCCCGTGGCTAATACTGTTGGCGATCTCTTCGGCTACCGAGTAACCCTGAGCAAGTATTCGATTCTGTGCCATGCGCTAACGTCCTGGAAAACGGGTTAAGAACTGTGTTTTTAATCAACATCAGGGTAACCGGGAAAAATTTCAGAGTACACATGTACGCTAAAATAATTCTATGACAGGCGTGTGACAAATAGCCGATGGCAGCGCTGTCGATCACGCCGCCTCAGTGTCAAATAGTCAATCAGAAGATTAGCGACCACCTGCCGCATCGATAAAGGTGCCGGTGACGTAAGAAGCGGCATCACTTGCCAGCCAGATAATTGCAGCGGCGATCTCTTCAGCCTGACCACCGCGCTGCATCGGCAGCGAACGGGCTACACGATCGACTCTGCCAGGTTCACCCCCATCGGCGTGCATCTCGGTATAGATTAAGCCCGGCCGCACGCTATTGACGCGAATGCCCTGCGCCGCCACTTCCAGCGATAAGCCTTTAGTCAGCGTGTCCATCGCCCCTTTTGACGCCGCGTAATCAACATACTCGCCCGGCGCACCGAGACGTGCAGCCGCTGAGGAAACATTGATTATCGAACCGCCCTGCCCGCCGTGTGCGGTACTCATGCGCTTCACCGCTTCCCGACAGCAGATAAAGGTGCCGGTAACGTTGGTGGCGAACACGCGCTGAATACGCTCAGCATCGAGATCTTCCACGCGACACTGCGTAAACAAAATTCCGGCATTGTTGACCAGCACGCGCAGGTTGCCTGCCTGCTGATCAAGCTGCTGAAACATGCGTACCACTTCCGCTTCAATGGCAATATCGGCCTGTATGGCGAATGCACTGCCGCCCAGCGCTGCAATCTCTGCCACCACCTGCTCTGCCTCAGTAATGCGCTGGCGATAATTGACCGCAACACGATAGCCCGCCTGCGCCAACATCAGTGCTGTTGCGCGTCCTATGCCACGGCTACCGCCAGTGACTAATGCCAGATCCATGTTGCCTCCAAAATAGAAAAAGGGCCGATTTCTCGGCCCTCAGAATAGGTGTTCAAAAAGTGTTTAGCCAAAAATAATTTAAGTTGCACAAGGCTGCTGGTCCCACTCTTCCCGGCAGTCCACAGTAGTCCGTGAAGGGGATGAATGGGAGCGACCAACGCCATGGCAGCCCCCAGCACAACCGCTAAATTATTGGTATTCGCTCATTGGAACACAGGAGCAGAACACATTGCGGTCGCCAAACACATCATCC
Source organism: Pantoea rwandensis (assembly GCF_000759475.1). NCBI lineage: Bacteria > Pseudomonadati > Pseudomonadota > Gammaproteobacteria > Enterobacterales > Erwiniaceae > Pantoea > Pantoea rwandensis. The sequence continues at coordinate 1,383,216 of NZ_CP009454.1, read as the reverse complement.
AGACGCTTCACGGTTGGCCAGTATTTGTTGGCGCTGCCTGCCGGGAACACCGCCAGTTCGCGGGTGTACGGATGCGCCCACTCACCAACGATCTCCATCTGGGTATGAGGTGCATTCACCAGCGGATTATCCTCAGCGGGCCATTCGCCGTCGGCTACCCGGTCAATCTCCATGCGGATGGAGAGCATCGCATCGATAAAGCGATCCAACTCGATTTTGCTTTCGGATTCCGTTGGCTCAACCATCAGCGTTCCGGCCACCGGGAAGGACATGGTTGGCGCATGGAAGCCGTAGTCGATCAGGCGCTTAGCAATATCCAACTCGCTGATGCCGGTCTGCTCTTTCAGCGGACGGATATCGAGAATACATTCGTGCGCCACGCGACCATCGCGACCTGCATACAGAATTGGATAAGCGGATTGCAGACGGCTGGCAATATAGTTGGCATTCAGAATCGCTACCGAACTCGCCTGCTTCAGACCTTCCGCACCCATCATGCGAATGTACATCCAGCTGATTGGCAGAATCGAGGCGCTGCCAAATGGCGCGGCGGATACCGCGCCCTGCTGTGTCAGCACGCCATCGATTTGCACCACGCTGTGGCCCGGAACAAACGGTGCCAGATGCGCTTTCACGCCAATCGGTCCCATACCTGGACCACCACCGCCGTGTGGAATGCAGAAGGATTTATGCAGGTTAAGGTGCGAGACATCGGCGCCGATGTAACCTGGCGTGGTGATACCCACCTGTGCGTTCATGTTGGCACCGTCCAGGTAAACCTGACCGCCATACTGATGCACGATCTGGCACACTTCACGAATGGTTTCTTCGTAAACGCCGTGGGTTGAAGGATAGGTCACCATGATGCATGACAGCTCATCGCCAACCTGAGCGGCTTTCTCACGCAGATCGCCGAGATCGATGTTGCCTTGTTTATCACAGGCCACCACCACCACTGCCATGCCCGCCATCTGTGCAGATGCCGGGTTAGTGCCGTGTGCAGAACTTGGGATCAGGCAGACATTACGTCCCCCTTCATTGCGGCTTTCGTGATAACGACGAATCGCCAGCAGACCGGCATACTCACCCTGTGCGCCAGAGTTGGGCTGCATGCAGAGTGCATCGTAACCGGTGAGCTGCACCAGCCACTGTGACAGCTGGCCAATCATCTGCAGATAGCCTGAAGCCTGTTCTGCCGGGCAGAATGGATGAAGTTCAGCAAATTCTGGCCATGTAATCGGGATCATTTCGGCAGCAGCGTTGAGTTTCATGGTGCAGGAACCGAGCGGGATCATTGCCTGGTTCAGTGCCAGATCCTTTTTCTCCAGGCTGTGCATGTAACGCATCATCTCGGTTTCGCTGTGATGACGGTTAAACACGGGATGGGTCAGGAACTCGCTTTCACGTGACATGCCTGCCGGAATAGCACTGTTTTCTGCGGCTACGCTGGCATCCAGGGCATCAATTTCCTGACCATGTGCATCACCCAGCAGAATCGCAAACAAAGCCTGCACGTCTTCACGTGAGGTGGTTTCATCCAGTGTGATACCCACGCCGTTAAGCACGTCACTGCGCAGATTAACGCCAAAGCTCAGCGCACGATTCAGCACTTCCGCTTTATCGGCTACTTCAACGGTTAAGGTGTCGAACCAGCTGTTGTGGCGTAGCTTCAGGCCACCCTTTTTCAGACCCGCGGCCAGAATGCTGGTCAAACGATGGATGCGCGAGGCGATACGCTTCAGGCCCACTGGACCATGATAAACCGCATACAGACCGGCGATGTTCGCCAGCAGCACCTGAGAAGTACAGATGTTGGAGTTGGCTTTCTCACGACGGATATGCTGTTCACGCGTTTGCATCGCCATGCGCAGCGCGGTGTTGCCTGCGGCATCGCGCGAAACGCCAATGATACGGCCCGGCATGGAGCGTTTGTGCTCATCGCGGCTAGCGAAGAAGGCGGCGTGCGGACCGCCGTAACCCATCGGCACACCAAAGCGCTGAGCGGACCCGAAAACGATATCAGCGCCCTGCTTACCTGGCGCTTCTAACTGCACCAGCGCCATGAAATCGGCAGCCACGCTCACCACGACTTTACGGCTTTTCAGCTCGGCAATCAGTGCACGGTAATCATGCACTTCACCGCTGGTGCCCACTTGCTGCAGCAGCACGCCAAACAGGTCGTCGTGATCCAGCGCTTTGCTGGCGCTGTCGATGATCAGTTCAAAACCAAAGGTTTCTGCACGCGTGCGCACCACATCCAGGGTTTGCGGATGGATGTCTTCGGCGATAAAGAATTTACCGGCATTTTTCAGTTTGCTGACGCGCTTCGCCATCGCCATCGCTTCGGCAGCCGCGGTGGCTTCATCAAGCAGTGAAGCAGAGGCGATATCCAGCCCGGTTAAGTCCAGCGTCAGGGTCTGGAAGTTCAGCAGCGCCTCAAGGCGGCCCTGTGAGACCTCTGGTTGGTAAGGGGTGTATGCGGTGTACCAACCTGGGTTTTCCAGCATGTTACGCAGGATAACCGGCGGAGTGATCACGGCACTGTAGCCCATGCCGATCCAGGATTTGTAACGTTGGTTCTGACTGGCAATGGCTTTCAGCTCTGCCAGCGCTTGCTGTTCGGTCGCGGCATCACCGACCGCAGGCGGGCCTGGCAGTTGGATATCGGCAGGCACGATGGCGCTGATCAGTGATTCCAGAGAGCTGGCACCAATCGCTTCCAGCATGGTGGCCTGCTGCGCGGGTGTAGGACCGATATGGCGCTCAATGAAAGCACCGTTATGTTCAAGCTGGCTGAGAGTCTGGGTCATTTGCAGTAAATCCTGAATCGGGCTGGGTTACAAAAACGGCATTAAATCAGGCAGATAAAAAAGAAGGCGCTGCAGTGCAGCACCTTCGATGACTACCGGTTACTCGTCGATAGCGCCTTTATAGGCATCGGCGTCGAGCATAGAATCAAGTTCTGAAATGTCGCTGGCTTTGATACGGAATAACCAGCCCGCTGCGTACGGTTCGCTGTTGACCAGCTCCGGTGCATCGGCCAGTTCTTCGTTCACAGCAACGATTTCACCGCTTAGGGGGGCATAGATGTCTGAGGCGGCTTTCACCGACTCCGCGACGGCGCAGTCATCACCGGCAGCGAAAGTGGCGCCTACATCAGGCAGATCCACAAACACCATATCGCCCAGCAGTTCCTGCGCGTGTTCAGTGATACCCACAGTGAAGGTGCCATCGGCTTCTTTACGCACCCACTCGTGACTATCGCGGTATTTCAATTCATTAGGCACATTGCTCATCGCCATTTCTCCTGAAAAATTACTGAGCGACCGGTTTACCGGCGCGAACAAAAATCGGTTTAGTGACTTTCACCGGCATTTCACGATTGCGGATCTCTACAATCGCTTGCTCACCAATGCCCGCTGGCACACGTGCCAGCGCGATGCTGTAACCCAGCGTCGGGGAGAAGGAACCACTGGTAATAATACCCTGCTGTGGCTGACCTTGTTCATCGGTGAAACGCACCGGCAAGCCGTTTCGTAACACCCCTTTTTCGGTCATGATCAAACCCACCAGCTTTTCAGTGCCATGTTCACGTTGCGCTTCAAGCGCCTCGCGGCCGATGAAATCGCGATCGGCAGGTTCCCAGCTCACCGTCCAACCCATGTTGGCCGCCAGCGGTGAAACGCCTTCATCCATTTCCTGACCGTACAGATTCATCCCCGCTTCCAGGCGGAGCGTGTCACGCGCGCCCAGGCCAGCCGGTTTGACGCCTGCCGCCAGCAGTTTCTGCCAGAGATCGGCCGCTTCACTGTTCGGCATCGCAATTTCATAACCGGCTTCACCGGTATAACCGGTGGTGGCAATGAACAGATTTTCGCTTTGCACACCAAAGAACGGTTTCATGCCTGCCACCGCTTCACGCTGCGCCGCAGTAAACAGCGTCTGTGCTTTCTGCTGCGCTTGCGGACCTTGAACGGCAATCAGCGCCAGATCGTCACGTTCGGTGAGTTCGACACCAAACGGCTGAGCGTGCTGTTTGATCCACACCAAATCCTTCTCACGCGTCGCGGAGTTCACCACTAAGCGGAAAAAGTCTTCGGTCATAAAGTAAACAATCAAATCATCAATGACGCCAGCCGAAGCATTCAGCATGCCGGTGTAGAGAGCTTTGCCGGGTTGCGTCAGTTTGGCGACATCGTTGGCCAGCAGATAACGCAGGAATTCACGGGTGCGGACACCGCGCAGATCGACGATGGTCATGTGGGAAACATCAAACATACCGGCATCGTTGCGCACGACATGATGCTCATCCATTTGCGAGCCATAATGCAGTGGCATCATCCAGCCATGGAAATCCACCATGCGCGCACCGCATGCCTGATGCTGTTCGAATAGAGGCGTTTGCTGAGTCATAACCATCCTGTGAAAACAAGTGAGTGTGACGCGCCTGCGCCGCCTGTACCGGCTGACGCAAACGTTCTCTTTGTGCTGAAGTTACCACCGAACGCGGCGATTAACCATAAGGAAAACGAGGGCGAAACAGTATCACTCCCTTAGCACGCACCAAACCCAACCCAGAACAATTCACTGCATTTTTGTGATTAACTACGCATAAAATACAATTAAGAACGATAAACACAGCCTGATAATGGAACTCACGCCTCAGTACGGCAAAAAGGTCCGGAGAACTCGCAACACTATCATTAGTTAAAGTAATGCGAATTGACGAGTAAAATTAGAATAAATCAAACGAGGCGCAATTTGAGTGCAGAGACGCACCAGAGCAGTGCATAGGGTGAAAAAGCCATTTAATGTGCGCTTGTCTGAACACAGCCTGCAACGTCCCAGCGCAGACGTAGCGGTCACTTTTAGGATTGGCTTTTGGTATGACGAGACAGTGAATCTTGCAAAAAAAATGGCGCCTGAATCGGCGCCATTTGAAAAGAATTTAACGAATCCAGCTGGGCATATCATTGAGCCCCATGGCCTGTTTCAGCATCATCGGTTTTACGCCCGGCAGTGTATCCGCCAGTTTCAATCCCACATCACGCAGCAGCTTTTTCGCCGGGTGGGTGCCCGCAAACAGCTCACGGAATCCTTGCATGCCCGCCAGCATCATTGCCGCACTGTGCTTGCGGCTGCGCTCATAACGGCGCAGATAAAGGTGCTGTCCGATATCTTTGCCTTCCTGATGCAGGCGACGAATTTCACCGATCAGTTCTGCGGCATCCATAAAGCCAAGATTGACGCCCTGCCCGGCCAGCGGATGAATGGTGTGTGCGGCGTCGCCTACCAGTGCCAGGCGGTGTGCGGCAAAGTTACGGGCATAGCGCGCCATCAGTGGGAAGGTTTTGCGCTCGCTTTCAGCATGGCACAAGCCGAGGCGCATATCGAAGGCGACAGACAAATGCTGATTGAACAGCGCTTCTGGCATCGATTGCACCCGCGCCGCTTCCTGCGGCGACAATGACCAGACAATAGAACAGAGATGCGGGTCCTGCATCGGCAGGAACGCCAGAATGCCATCGCCATGGAACACCTGACGCGCAATCGCATCGTGCGGCATATCGGTGCGAATATTGGTAACCAGCGCATGATGATCGTAATCCCAGAAGGTAATCGGGATATCGGCTTTATCGCGCAGCCAGGAGTTTGCGCCATCCGCGGCAATCAGCAGGCGCGCACTCATCATGCTGCCGTCCTGTAAAGTGACGAACGCTTCGTTGTCGCCAAAGGCCACCTGCTGCAACTGCGCAGGGGCAAATAAGGTGATGTCGCTGCACTGACTGGCGCGCTGCCACAATGCGCTGTGAATCACTTCGTTTTCAATAATATGACCGAGATGGGATAAGCCTTGCTGCTCATCATCAAAGCTGATGGAACCAAAGCTGTCTTGATCCCACACTTCCATGCCGTGATAGGCACTGGCGCGCAACGCCAGGATGCTGGACCAGACATCCAGTTTTTGCAGCAGACGTTCGCTGGCAGCGTTGATCGCCGAGACGCGAATCGATGCGGCGCTCGCTGGGTCAAATTGTGGCTCAGGTGCTTTCTCCAGCACGGCAACGCGCAGGCCGCTGCCCTGTAATCCGCAGGCAACGGCCAGACCTACCATACCGCCACCGGCGATAGCCACATCAAATGTTTGCATTGCTGCCCCTTAATTCATGCTTAACGCTTTACCCAGCCGAGCGTGCGCGCGGCAAGTGGGTTTCGCAGCCATGGCAGATGGTCCATTGCCACCAGCCCAAGATTTCTTCCCGCCACTAAGGGCGCATAACGATTGGCAAACAGCCGCACCAGGCCATCGGTCACGCCGATTGTCGCGGAGCGATCCGGTTGACGACGCGCAGCGAAGTGCTGCAACACGCCATAGCTGCCCACATCCTGCTGCTGACGATGTGCACCTGCCAGCGTTTCCGCCAGCGACATCACATCGCGCAGGCCCAGATTAAAACCCTGGCCCGCAATCGGATGCAGCGTTTGCGCCGCATTGCCCACCAGCGCCAGGCGATGCGCTACCTGACGTTCAGCGGTTTGCAGCGCCAGCGGATACACTTCGCGCTGGCCGGCATGGGTGAAACGCCCTAAGCGCCAGCCAAACGCTTGCTGAAGCTCGTGCAGGAAGGTCGCATCGTCCCACTGTTTAACTGTCGCTTCTGCCTCGACGGGATGACACCACACCAGCGACATGCGATTGCCAGACATCGGTAATAGTGCCACCGGGCCGTGCTCGGTGAAGCGTTCAAAAGCACGCCCCTGATGCGGTTGCTGCGTGGTAACGTTGGCAATCACCGCTAGCTGCTGGTAATCGTCCCGCTGCCAGGTCATGCCGCATGACGCCGCAAGTGGCGAACGTGAGCCATCGGCTGCCACCAGCAACGCGCCCTGTAGCTGCTCGCCGCTGTTGAGTGTCACCGTGACAGACTCTGCTGTGCGCTCCACCGTCGTGACGTAATCCGGGCAGCGCAGCGTCACGCCAGGCGCACTTTTCAGTCGCTGGAACAGGCGCTGTCCCACATCAAACAGCTCAACCACCTGCCCCAGCGCTGGGACCTGATAATCATCCGCCTTGAGCTGCACAAAACCGGTGTGGCCACGGTCAGAAACGTGAATATCCGTGATTGGCGTGCCGCAATCTGCGAGCGAGCGCCATACATCGATATCCGCCAGCTGCTGACAGGTGCCCGCCGCTAACGCAATCGCTCGGCCGTCGAAACCAGGATGTTTGCGGCTATCCGGCAGGCTGCGCTCAATGAGCGTGACGGGCAGCTGGCCTTGCGTCAGATGAGAAATCGCCAGCGCCAGGGTTGCCCCGGTCATACCGCCGCCTGCAATCAAAATGCTCATGCGTGGCGTGCCGCTGCCATCAAGGCTTCAATCGCATCGGCATCTTTCACGACGCTGTCGGTCAGGTTTTCGTTGCCATCAGCGGTGATCACGATGTCATCTTCGATACGGATACCAATACCGCGATACTGCGGTGGGACTTTCGCATCCGGCGCGATGTACAGACCCGGTTCAATGGTCAGCACCATACCCGGTTCGAGAATGCGATCACGGCTTGGTGTACCGTAATGGCCGACGTCATGCACATCCAGCCCCAGCCAGTGACTCAAGCCGTGCATGAAAAACGGGCGGTGCGCCTGCTCTTCGAACAGCGTATCGATATTGCCTTCCAGAATGCCGAGATCGACCAGACCGGTGATCATGATGTGCACCACTTCGTCATTGACGTCGTGGATGCTGACGCCAGGGCGGAACATCGACAGCGCTTTGTACAGCGAGGCCAGCACGATGTCGTAAATCTCGCGCTGGGGTTGCGTAAATTTGCCATTAACCGGGAAGGTGCGGGTGATGTCACCGGCATACCCGTGGAATTCACAACCCGCATCAATCAGCACCAAATCGCCATCGCGCATTTCACTTTCGTTTTCGGTGTAATGCAGGATGCAGCCGTTCTCACCCGATCCCACGATGGTGTTGTAAGAAGGGAAGCGTGCGCCGTGGCGATTGAATTCATGGTGAATTTCGCCTTCGAGCTGATACTCAAACATCCCCGGACGGCAGGCTTGCATCGCACGGGTATGCGCCAGCGCACTGATTTTTCCCGCACGGCGCAAAATCTCAATCTCGGCTTCGCTTTTAAACAGGCGCATATCGTGCACCCACGGCCGCCAGTCGGTAACGGTAGCAGGCGCGCTGAGATTCTGACGGAAGCCACGGCGCAGTTTTTCCAACGCGCTGAACACCAGTTGGTCAGCTTCTGCGTACTCACCCTGAGCGTGATACACCACATCAAGCCCGTTGAGCAGCTGATGCAATTGCTCACCGATGTCATCCCACGGTAAAGCACGGTCAACGCCAAGCTTAGCGGGTGCGGCATCTTGCCCGAGGCGGCGGCCAAACCAGATCTCTGCGGTAAGGTCGCGAACACGATTGAACAGCACGCTGTGGTTATGCTTGTCATCACTTTTGATCAGCACTAACAGCGCCTGCGGTTCATTGAACCCGGTGAAATACCAGAAGTCGCTGTTTTGGCGGAAGTTGTATTCCGTGTCGTTGCTGCGGGTCACTTCAGGTGCAGCGAAAATCAAAGCAGCGCTGCCAGGTGCCATACGGGCAATCAGCGCCTGACGACGTTGCTGGAAAGTATCCAGTGTAATCATGTTTGCACTCCCTGTTGAAACGGGCACCACGCGCCCGCAATAACGCACTTAGTGTAACGTTGGCTTTTGCACTTCCGGCGCAGTTGGCGTGTGCTGACGAGTGAATGTGTCATGGCAAAGCAAGGCCGCCACGCGCACATACTCAATCACTTCTTCCAGCGACTGCTCCAGCTCTTCCTGATCTTCATCTTCGTCGTAACCGAGTTGCGCAATGGTGCGCAGATCGTCAATCGCTTCACCGGTTTCGCCGGTCACTTTATCCAGCTTGGGCTGCGTGACGCCTAAGCCGAGCAGGAAATGGTTGACCCAGCCTGCGAGCGCATCCGCGCGATCGAAGACGGTGATGTCATCATCTTCCGGCAGCATCAGCTGGAACATGAAACCCTCATCTTCCAGCGTATTGCTCAGATTTTCATGCAGCGCCTGCAGCGGCTGTGACAAGCTTTGTGAAAACGCCATGCCGTCGTTGGTGAGGTCGTGGATCTTGGTTTTCCAGCTGGCATCTTTGCTGCCACCACACAAAATACCGGACAGCAATCCGTGCATTTCGGCTGGCGTCATGCCCACGCCCTGCTGAGAAAGGGCTGCGGCTAGCGCGTTGTAACCAGGAGTTTCGTTCTGTAAAGACATAGGCTTTGGTCGTCGTTGGCAGAATAAGTTCGTGTTATGCTACCACCAGGTGCCTCAGGGTTTCCAGAAAAGGGGTTGTAACTTATATCGCGGCTCTATATAGTTGCGCACCTCCCAACCCATTGACAGGTAAGGGAGATGCGAACAGAGTAATCAGTCAGGATGGTGGCATGTCTGCACAACCGGTAGATATTCAGATTTTTGGTCGTTCATTGAGAGTAAATTGTCCGCCCGAACAGCAAGATGCGCTGAATCTGGCTGCAGAGGATCTCAATCAACGGTTGCAAGATTTAAAAGTTCGCACTAGAGTCACCAATACAGAGCAACTGGTGTTCATCGCCGCCTTAAACATCTGCCACGAGCTGGCACAGGAAAAAGGCAAGACGCGCGACTATGCAGCAAACATGGAACAACGTATCCGCATGCTGCAGCAGACCATTGAACAAGCATTAGTTGAGCAAGGTCGCATAACTGATCGCCAGGGCCCTAAATTCGAATAACACTTCATGGTACTCGTGTTAGAGTGACGGTGAAGTCAATTTTCTCTGAGATGTTTGCAAGCGGGCCCGTCCCCTGAGCCGATATTTAATACCAACAGAATGTGACGATCCACAATTTGTGCGCATGCTCGGTCCGTCCGAGAAGCCTAATAATTGTGACGGCATGTTCACCTTGAACCATGGGTTCAAGGGTTACAGCCTGCGGCGGCATCTCGGAGATCTCCTCTTTAGTCCCCTTCGCCAGAGACTTATGTTTCAGCAAGGCGGCAAGCAAATGGATCCCAATCAGCTTAACGAATTGAGTGATTGGGGTGCATGAGCGCAGTTAGTCCCCTGTACCTGAAGTATGACGAGAATCTCCCGCTTCGCATGATATAGTTGGTCAAATTGCCGACTCTGCCGGGGACATCATGACCGCACCTTCCCTACTTGATCGCCAGGACATCCGCCAGCATGTGCGCCATCTGCGCCGCAACCTTACGCCTGAACAGCAGGAGCAAGCTGCCGATCTGCTCGCCGAGCACGCTATTAACTTTGCGCCTATCGCTAATGCCCAACGCATCGCGCTGTTTTTATCTGTCGATGGCGAAATCAACACCCGCCCGCTGATTGCCAAGCTGTGGCAACAGAAAAAGCAGGTTTATTTGCCGGTACTGCATCCTTTCGCTCCCGGGCATCTGCTGTTCCTGCGTTACACGCCTGAGACGTCACTGGCCCCAAACAAATTGCGCATCCCTGAACCGCCGCTGGATATCACGCAGATGGCCACACTCGATCAGTTGGATGTGATGCTGGTGCCGTTAGTGGCATTTGACCACCAGGGTCAGCGATTGGGTATGGGGGGAGGTTTTTACGATCGCACCCTGCAGCACTGGCAACAGCATGGCTTTTTACCGATGGGCATTACGCACGATTGCCAGCGTGTTGAGACATTGCCAGTCGCGGCATGGGATGTCCCTTTGCCTGCTATTTTAACGCCGTCAAAGCTGTGGCAGTGGGATAGCGCCGAGCGATAAAACAAAGGGCGCCAATTGAGGTGGCGCCCTGATCAATCAGCAAGATGAACGGGCACGCAAGGTGCCCTGAATCATCAACACAGCAGACGGGCACGCAAGGTGCCCTGAATCATCAGTACAGCAGGCGGGCGCGAATGGTGCCCGGAATCGCTTTCATCAGCTGCAGCGCTTTTTCCGCCACATCTTCTTCTGCATCGATATCGATAACCACATAACCCATCACCGGCGAGGTCTGCAGATACTGAGCGGCAATGTTGATGCCCTGCTCGGCAAAGATCTGGTTAATCGCGGTCAACACGCCTGGGCGGTTCTCATGGATGTGCAGCAAGCGGCTGGCGCTGGCAGCATGCATCGGCAGGGACACTTCCGGGAAGTTAACGGCGGACAGCGTAGAACCGTTGTCAGAGTATTTCGCCAGCTTGCCCGAGACTTCCAGGCCGATGTTTTCCTGAGCTTCCTGAGTGGAGCCCCCGATATGTGGCGTCAGGATCACGTTATCAAACTCGCACAGCGGTGAGTTGAACGGATCGCTGTTGGTCGCCGGTTCAACCGGGAAGACGTCGATGGCCGCACCGGAGAGATGCTTGTTCGCCAGGGCGTTGCACAGGGCTGGAATATCAATCACGGTTCCGCGTGCGGCGTTAATCAGCAGTGCGCCCGGCTTCATCAGCGCCAACTCGTCTGCGCCAATCATATTCTGCGTTGAGGCATTTTCTGGAACGTGCAGGCTGACCACGTCGCTCATGTTAAGCAGATCAGACAGGTGACGAACCTGAGTCGCATTACCCAGCGGTAATTTGGTCTCGATGTCGTAGAAGAACACGTGCATGCCCAGGCCTTCTGCCAGCACGCCAAGCTGCATCCCGATATGGCCGTAGCCAATGATGCCCAGCTTCTTACCACGCGCTTCGAACGAGCCGTTCGCCACTTTGTTCCAGATACCACGGTGTGCTTTGGCGTTTGCTTCAGGGATCCCGCGCAGCATCAGCAGCATTTCGCCGATCACCAGTTCGGCTACCGAACGGGTATTAGAGAATGGTGCATTGAAGACCGGCACACCGCGTTTTGCAGCAGCATTCAGATCAACCTGGTTAGTACCGATGCAGAAGCAGCCTACCGCGACCAGCTTTTCGGCCGCCGCAAAGATCTCTTCGGTCAGTTGGGTGCGGGAACGGATACCAATGAAGTGCGCATCGCGGATGGAGGACTTCAGCGACTCCGCATCCAGTGCCCCTTTATGGAATTCGATGTTGGTGTAACCCGCAGCACGCAGATTATCCAGTGCACTCTGGTGAACGCCTTCCACCAGCAGGAACTTAATCTTGTCTTTTTCCAGTGATACCTTTGCCATTTCCCGACCCTATTCAGAATTCAACGAGGACTACCATAAGGTAGCCTTCTGCCAAAATATCAAAAATTTCGAGCGCGGCAATACAAACGATTGCCTGACCGCCAGCACGCGCCCACGTTGAGGCAGCACAAAGCCGTACAAAATCGTGGGATGCGAGTGCGCCGAAGTACGAACCTGCTGTTGATGAATCTTTTGTGACATAAGTCACCAAATTTCACCCCAGCAAGAAAAGATGTTTTGCAGATGGAAATAACCGGCGCAGCACACGCGCCGGTGAGTACGCTATCAGATCAATAAGTGATGGTTTTCACGCCATCTGCTGTGCCGATTAAGGCAACATCAGCGCCACGCGCGGCAAACAAGCCAACGGTGACCACGCCCGGCAGTGCATTGATGGTTTTTTCCAATGCAATCGGGTCGAGAATACGCAGATTATGCACGTCGAGAATAATGTTGCCGTTGTCGGTCACCACATTCTGACGATACTCAGGTTGGCCGCCCAGCTTCACCAGTTCACGCGCAACAAACGCGCGCGCCATCGGAATCACTTCCACCGGCAACGGGAAATTGCCCAACACGTCCACCTCTTTGGAGGCATCCGCAATGCAGATAAACTTTTTCGCCACGGCTGCGACAATTTTCTCACGCGTCAGCGCTGCGCCGCCGCCTTTGATCATCTGCATCTGTGGATTAATCTCGTCCGCGCCATCAACGTAAACCGACAGTTCATCGACGTTATTCAGATCAAAAACCGGAATTCCCAGGGCTTTGAGTTTTTCCGTCGAGGCTTCCGAACTGGAGACCGCGCCTTCAATTTGATCTTTCATGGTGCCAAGCGCATCAATAAAATGCGCCGCTGTTGAACCGGTGCCAACGCCAACAATGGTGCCGGGTTGCACGTATTGCAGTGCTGCCCAACCAACCGCTTTTTTCAGTTCATCCTGGGTCATGGTATGTTTAAAACCTGTGCGACATCGAAGTGCGCGTAGTATAAAACAAGGCGTCGTGAAAATGCGCGGCTGTTAACGCATCGATTTAAGCCTTTGGAAGCCAGCCCGCAAAAATCCGCCGCAGCACAATATGACCGTTTTGTGGCATAGTACTTTCCATCCTGAACGAGAGAGAACAACAATGAAACGCCCGGATTATCGAACGCTTCAGGCGCTGGATGCTGTGATTCGCGAGCGCGGTTTTGAGCGTGCGGCCCAAAAACTCTGCATCACGCAGTCTGCGGTGTCACAGCGCATTAAACAGCTGGAAAATTTATTTGGTCAGCCGCTGCTGGTGCGCACCGTACCGCCGCGTCCGACCGAGCAAGGACAAAAACTGCTGGCGCTGCTACATCAGGTGGAGTTGCTGGAAGAAGAGTGGCTGGGTGATGACAACGGCGGCACGACGCCACTGCTGCTGTCACTGGCGGTCAACGCCGACAGTCTGGCGACCTGGCTGCTGCCTGCACTGAAAGACGTGCTGGCCGATTCGCCGGTGCGCCTGAATTTGCAGGTAGAAGATGAAACCCGTACCCAGGAACGCCTGCGTCGCGGTGAAGTGGTCGGCGCCGTCAGTATCCAGCCGCAGCCGCTGCCGAGTTGTCTGGTGGATCAGTTGGGTGCACTGGATTATCTGTTCTGCGCGTCGCCAGATTTCGCTGCGCGCTACTTCCCGAATGGCGTCACGCGCTCTGCTTTGTTGAAAGCCCCTGCGGTGGCGTTTGACCATCTGGATGATATGCATCAGGCGTTTTTACAGCAGAACTTCGATCTGTCACCGGGCAGCGTACCGTGCCACATCGTTAATTCGTCGGAAGCCTTTGTGCAGTTGGCGCGTCAGGGTTCAGTGTGCTGTATGATCCCACACTTACAGATTGAGCGAGAACTGGCGCAAGGTGATTTGGTGGATTTGACGCCAGGCCTGTACCAGCGCCGCATGCTTTACTGGCACCGCTTCGCGCCAGAGAGCCGTTTGATGCGCAGCGTGACGGATGCGTTGATCGCACACGGTCATCGCGTGTTGCGTCAGGATACGGCGGCGGCATAAGCCCAAATGCAGATTAACGTAGCGGCTTAATTGATTGCGTAAATGAACGGCAGTTCCACCGCCAATCAGCGCGTTCAATCACGCCGCTACGATTCAACACATCAGATTACTGAGCGGTATTCGGCTTGATCTCGAACACCACATCAACCTGATCGTCAAAGTGAATGCTCTGCTGCTCATAAGTCTGCTGCGCGGTGGTATCCGCAGGGGCCGCAGCCGCTTTATACATGCGCGCCATTGGCATTGGCTGGTAGTTCGCCACGTGATAGCGGATGCTGTACACCGGGCCTAATTTCGCGTTGAAGCCTTCTGCCAGTGCACCGGCCTGCTGAGTGGCGTTAGCAATCGCGGCTTTGCGTGCCTGATCTTTATAGGCATCGGCATTCGCTACACCCAGCTCCACCGAACGGATTTCGTTCAGGCCAGATTTCAGCGCACCGTCCAGTAACTCATTCAGTTTATCCAGCTGACGTAACGTTACCTGCACCTGGCGCACCGCACGATAGCCTTTTAGTACCGACTTGCCTTCTTTGGTGTAGTCATACTCCGGTTGCGTGCTCAGGTTTGCCGCATCAATATCTTTCTTCTCGATACCGTTCTTTTGCAGGAAATCGAAATATTGCGCCACGCGGTCATCAGCTTGTTTTTTCGCATCAGCCGCATCTTTCGAGGAAACATTCACCACGATGGAGAGTGTCGCGATATCAGGACGGGCATCTACGCTTGCCTGACCAGAGGTGACGACATGCGGGCCATTCGGGACTTCACCCGCGTGTACCATCGCTGACATTACGCCCGTGCTCATTACGGCGGCCAGCGCCAGTGCTTTCAGTTTCACGAAAGTCCTCCTTGAAGGTTCAATTTACAGGTCGCCACTATGGCTAAACCTAAAACACATTACTATGCGTGATGGTCTGAGTTTGAAATCACCAAAAAGTTCGGATAACGACGGTATTAACGTATCCGCGATCGCAAAACCAGATTAACGGATTCGCGGAAATTTTGCCTTGGTGTTTCTATTAAAGAAACAATTCTAGCCTTATGGGGAGTTGTGGTATGACAGAGCAGCCAATTAGCCAAAGCGCCATTGCCGTTCGCGCCGGACGGACGCGATTCCTGATGCTGGGTCTGGTGTTTATCAACATCATCATCAACTACATGGATCGTACCAATCTCTCTGTGGCCGCCACGCAAATGGCCGGCGAATTGCGCTTTACGCCAATGGAGATGGGGTTGATCTTCTCAGCATTTGGCTGGATCTATGCTGCGCTGCAGATCCCCGGCGGCTTTCTGATCGATCGTCTCGGCGCGCGTCTGGTGTATGGCGTGGGCCTGTTTGCCTGGTCATTAATCACTGCCCTGCATGCGCTCGCCAACAGCTTTGGTGCGCTGTTTGGCTTGCGCCTGGGCGTCGGTGCCTTTGAAGCGCCGGTAATGCCTTCGAATAACCGCGTGATTTCCAGCTGGTTCCCGGAACAGGAGCGTGCCAGCGCCATCGGCATTTACTCCTCGGCCCAGTTTGTGGGACTCGCCTGCATGACGCCGCTGCTGTTCCACGTACAGGATGCGTTTGGCTGGCGCGGTCTGTTTCTGATTACCGGTGTGACCGGGATGATTTGGGCGTTGGTGTGGTATCTGCTTTACCGTGAGCCACATGAGCATAAAGGCGTGTCAGAAGCCGAATTAAACTATCTGCGCAGCAACGGTGCCTTACTCGAGAGCCGTCAGCACACGCAGCAGCCGAAGGCCCGCTGGGCCGTTCTGGCACAAATGTTCCGCAGCCGCAAACTGGTGGGTATCTATATCGGCCAGTTTACTATCTCAGCCACCTTTTGGTTCTTCCTCACCTGGTTCCCGACCTATCTGGTGGAGTATCGCCATATGGGCTTCATTAAAAGCGGCTATGTGGCTTCCGTGCCCTACTTCGCCGCTTTCTGTGGCGTACTGCTGGCAGGTTTCGCTTCGGATCGCATGATACGGCGAGGCGTGTCGCCCAGCGTGGCGCGTAAACTGCCGGTCATCCTTGGCCTGTTCCTGACGCTGTTTATTCTTGGTGCCAATTACACCGACGACTCCACGCTCATCGTGCTGTTTATGTCGCTGGCGTTTTTTGGCAACGGCCTCGCGACCATCACCTGGGTGTTTGTCACCGCACTGGCACCTCGCCATCTGATTGGCTTAGCGGGCGGCGTATTCAATTTCACCGGCGCGCTTTCCGCTATTGTGGTGCCGATTGCCATTGGCGCGCTGATCGATGGCGATAATTTCGCGCCAGCACTCGGCTTTATTGCCGTGCTGGCGGCGATAGGCATTTGCAGCTATCTGTTCGTGGTCGGGAAAATCGAGCATGTCAGCGCGCACTGATCAGCACTTGCGCCAGCGAGTGCAACTGCGTCACCCGCTGCTGCAGATGTGCGTCGTCGGCCTGCCAGATTTTGGCGAACGCCAACGCAGCGCGATTGTTATTGATTGGCTGCGCCATGCTGATTTCGCCGTCATCACGGTGCCAGATCAAATGGTTTGCATCACGCTTACGCGCCAGCAACGGCGCCATTTGCGCCCACTGTTCGTCGGTAAATCGTGGACGCAACTGCTCATCACTCTCTGTCGCCAGCAGCGACACACCAATCACCGACTGCCACGCCGGCAGCATGCGGAAACCGGCCAGCGCCTGGCTGGCACTGGTGCGCTCACCCGGTTCGGAGTGCCAGATGTAAATCACCTGGTCCTCCCACAGCACACCCAGCGCCACCACAATGTCGCGCGGCGCGTGTGCTTCCAGTTGCGGCAGCGCCTGGGCAAACAGCGAGGAGCCGCGAATCGCCTGCGCCGCCAGAGCATGAATCCCCGGGCCGGGCAAATAGCGGCGGTGTTCGTCCTGAATCGTCAGGCCAATCGAGGCCATGGTCATCAACAGGCGGTTAACGCGCGTGCTGTTCATGTCCATCTGTCGCGCCAGTTCACGGCAGCCCACGGCTTTATCGCTGGAAACCAAATACTGCAAGCAGCGAATCCCATCAATCAGGCTTTGGTTGGGTTGAGAAGACATAGTTCACCCTGTGGCGCTCAAAACTCCAATCTTAGCTTCAGCATGACAGGAAGCAAATGATGCAGACTTTCTCTTCGCAAAATGCGCGCCACTTCCCAGAGCAAAAGTTACAGGCCGATCTGCTGGTGGCGGGCGGTGGGCTCGCGGGCGTGTGTGCCGCACTGGCCGCCGCGCGTGACGGATTGCAGGTGGTGTTGGTTCAGGATCGCCCGGTGCTGGGTGGCAACGCCTCGAGTGAAGTGCGGTTATGGGCCAACGGTGCAACATCGCATATGGGCAACAACAACCGCTGGGCGCGCGAAGGCGGCATCATGGGCGAGATCATGGAGGAAAACCTGTGGCGCAACAAAGAGGGCAACCCGGTGCTGTTCGATATGGTGCTGCTGGATTTGGTGCAGTCACAACCCGGTGTGACGCTGCTGCTCAACACGGTGGTCAGCGATATCACGAAAGAAGGCCGCCGCTTACAAGCCGTGCAAGCTTTTAACGCCATTAATCAGACACGCTACCACGTCAACGCCAGCCAGTTTATCGATGCCAGCGGCGATGGCGTGCTGGGATATCTGGCGGGTGCCGCGCATCGTGTGGGAGCGGAAACTGTTGAGGAATTTGGCGAAAAGATGGCGCCAGGCGAACATTTTGGACACAAACTCGGCCACTCAATCTACTTCTACACCAAACGCACTTCGCAGCCGGTTCGCTTTGTCCCGCCCTCTTTTGCGCTTAAAGAGATTACCGCCATTCCGCGTTACAAACGCCTGAGCTCCGATCTTAACGGTTGCGATTTGTGGTGGCTGGAATGGGGCGGACGGCTCGATACGGTGCACGAAAGCGAAATCATCAAATGGGAGCTGTGGAAAATTGTTTGGGGCGTGTGGGATTACATTAAAAACTCCGGCGAGTTTCCGGATGCCGATACCCTGACCATCGAATGGGTAGGCCTGATCCCCGGCAAGCGCGAAAGCCGTCGCTTCCTCGGTGACACGTTACTATGTCAGCAGGACATCATTGAACAGCGCGATCACTACGACGCCGTTGCCTACGGCGGCTGGTCGATTGACCTGCATCCGGCCGATGGCGTGTACAGCGAACACGATGGCTGCCGCCAGTTCCACAGCAAAGGCACCTATACCATTCCATTTCGTGCGCTATACAGCCAGTCGCTGGATAATATGCTGCTCACCGGTCGTTTAATCTCAGCCACCCACGTTGCCTTTGGCAGCGCACGCGTGATGTGCACCTGCGGCGTACTGGGTGAAGTGGTGGGTCGTGCGGCGGCCATCTGTCATCAGCAGCAACTCACGCCGTCGCAGCTGGCGCAGCCAGATCGCGTCACACAGTTGCAGCAGCAACTACTGCGTCAGGGTGCGTTTATCCCACGCCATCCATTGCTGAGTCCGGCCCGCGATGCGCAGATCGAAGTCAGCAGCACTCTGCAGCTTAGCAATCTCCCCGCCGATGCCGGTTGGCAGCCGCTGCAATCGCGCTGTGCTCTGCTGCTGCCATTAAAAGCCGGTGAACGTTTGCCTGCGTTAACCGTGCAACTGCGTGCCAAACAAACGCAGAAGATGCAGGTTTCGCTGCTCAGCAGTGACAATCCGGCCAACACTTGCGGCGATCGTCACATCGCCAGCCAAACACTCACGGTTAACGATCAGGGCAACTACCGCCTGAGTTTTGATTACCGTGCAGATTGCGATCGTTATCTGTTTATCGCCTTTGAAGAAAATCCGGCGATTGAAGTGGCCCTCACTCAGCAGCGTCTGCCCGGGGTCATGATGGTGTTTAACAGCCTCAATCCACGCGTCGCCAAACGCACGCGACAGATTAACGATGGCGATTACGGCGTCGATGAGTTCGATTTCTGGCTACCGCGCCGCGTGTCGCATCAAATACTGTTCGCCTTCACGCTGGAGACGCCGTTAAAACTCTGGCATCGGGACTATCTGCTCAACGGCAAATTGCGTCCGGAACAGCACACCAACTGCTGGGTGCCGGCACGGGATGACGCTCAGCCAACGGTTATTTGGCGCTGGGAACAGCAGCAACACGCTCGCCAAATCACGCTGTTGTTTGATAACGACTTTGACCATGCGATGGAGACGGTGCAGATGGGGCACGCACAAGCGGTCACGCCGCACTGCACCACGCATTATCGTCTCTGGCTGGATGAAGAGTTACTGATTGAAGTCGAAGATAACCATCACTCGCTGTGCCATCACGCCGTACCGCAGGGGGTGAGCTTCCGACAGATTCGTTTAGAGCTGCTGGCCAGTGCGGGCGCGCTGCCCGCACTGTACGGCTTACATCTGCATCATAACGCGGCAATACCCTGACGCGCCAGCTGGATAGCGATAAACCACATCACGCCGCCCACCAGCAGATTGATGATGCGCTGCGCACGCACGGTGCGCAGACACGGTGACAGCCACGCGGCTAACAGCGCCAGTCCAAAGAACCAGATAATTGAAGCACTCACCGTGCCCAACGCGAACCACTGACGCGCTTCGGTAGAAGGAAGCTGACTGCCGAGGCTACCCAGCACCACAAAGGTATCAAGGTAGACGTGCGGATTGAGCCAGGTCACCGCGACGATGGTGGCAACGATGCGCCAGCGACCTTGCTTCAGCGCGGCTTCTGTCGCTAACGTCACATCGCCCTGCCATGCGCTGCGCAGTGCGCCCCAGCCGTACCACAGCAGAAACGCCACGCCCGCCCAGGTGATCAGCATCAGCAGAATCGGGGATTGATTCAGCAGCGCACTACCACCAAAAATACCGCCGCAAATCAGCACGATATCGCTCAGCGTGCATAACCCTGCGGTCATTAAATGGTAGTGGCGTTTAATGCCCTGATTCATCACGAATGCGTTTTGTGGGCCTAATGGCAGAATGAGTGCTGCCCCAAGGGCAAGTCCTTGTAAATAAACAGATAACACGATGGCGATCCTGAGTAACGAGATAATGCGATGCAGTATAGTGACGCGAGGATATTAGTGGAAATTGAAAGATTTAATCGGGTATTAGAGAAAGTAATAAGATTGATATCAATAGCGAAGTGATGGCGATGAGTGCGCTTTCGGTCGCCATAGATGATGGCCCTTAAGGGATATGATCGGGTTTTGTGGGGTGCACATGAGATGCGCACCGCCACTCATTGATTACTCAGCGCGCTCAGGTTGCTGTTCGTTCTTCACCTGATGCAGATGCACATCCATCTGCGGATAAGGGATGCCAATACCGTTCGCGTCCAGCGTACGCTTGAAGTTCTTCAACAGATCCCAGTAGACGTTTTGCAGGTCACTGCTCTTACTCCAGCAGCGCACGACAAAGTTGAGTGAAGACGCGGCCAGTTCGTTCAGGCCGATCTGGATACCCATGTCTTTCAGCACGCGTTCATCGGCCTCAACCACTTCCCTGAACAGCGCGATCACCTGGTCGACATCCGCGTCGTAGGCCACACCGATAATAAACTCATTACGGCGAATGGGTTCGCGTGAGTAGTTAACGATATTACCCGCAATCACCTTGCCGTTAGGCACCACGACAATTTTACCGTCCGCGCTCTTCATGGTGGTGGAGAAGATCTGCACGTTCTGCACCGTTCCCATCACGCCACCGAGATCCACGAACTCGCCAGTTTTAAATGGACGGAAGGTCACCAGTAGTACACCCGCGGCAAGGTTGGACAGCGAACCCTGCAGGGATAACGCTAAGGCCAAACCCGCTGCACCCAGTACCGCAATCACCGATGCGGTTTGCACCCCGACGCGGCCCAGCGCAGCAATCAAGGTAAAGGCAATCACGCCATAGCGCACCAGCGCCGAAAGGAAATCTGCGACTGTGGCATCGATATGACGCGCCACCAGCACGCGGTTGATGCCTTTCGAAATAATACGCGCTGCCATCATACCGATCACAATGATGACAATCGCTGCAGCGATATTGACGAAATAGCTCAGGATCAGCGCCTGATTTCTTACCAGCCAGCCGCCAGCGTTGTTAATGCCATCGACGACATTTAAGTCTTCCATTTGTTAGCCCTGTTGTTGAGTTTCCCGCAGGAAAATGCAAAAACGGCCAGATTAACTCCGGCACTCCCGTGTACAAGGGTAAACAAAAATGGCATGAAGCGCCAAAAATGGCCTGAATTTCCTCACTATTCCGAATCGAATGCATAAAAAAAAGGCCCTTTCGGGCCTTTTTTGTACTGTAAGGAGAAATTACAGCACGTCGACAGCGTTCAGCTCTTTGAAAGCCTGCTCTAAACGCACAACCATTGAAGCCTGTGCAGAGCGCAGCCATACGCGTGGGTCGTAGTATTTCTTGTTCGGGCTATCCACACCATTTGGGTTACCCAACTGGCCTTGCAGATAGTCTTCGTTCTTTTTGTAGTACTGCAGGATGCCGTCCCAGGTCGCCCATTGGGTATCGGTATCGATGTTCATCTTGATTACGCCGTAACCAATTGACTCTTCGATTTCTGCAGCAGAAGAACCTGAACCACCGTGGAACACGAAGTCCAGCGCGTTGTGCGGCAGGTTGTGTTTCTTGGTCACGTATTCCTGAGAATCACGCAGGATTGTCGGGGTCAGTTTCACGTTGCCTGGCTTGTACACGCCGTGCACGTTACCGAAGGAAGCCGCGATGGTGAAACGTGGGCTGATTTTGCTCAGCTCGGTGTACGCGTAATCAACGTCTTCTGGCTGGGTGTACAGCGCAGATGCGTCCATATGGCTGTTGTCCACGCCATCTTCTTCGCCACCGGTGCAACCCAGTTCGATTTCCAGCGTCATGTCGATTTTCGCCATACGCGCCAGGTATTTAGAAGAGATCTCGATGTTCTCTTCCAGTGACTCTTCTGACAGGTCGATCATGTGAGAAGAGAACAGTGGCTTACCGGTTTTCTTGAAGTGCTCTTCACCGGCATCCAGCAGACCGTCGATCCACGGCAGCAGTTTCTTGGCGCAGTGGTCGGTGTGCAGAATCACTGGCACGCCGTACTGTTCAGCCATCAGATGCACATGGTGTGCACCCGCGATAGCGCCGAAGATTGCCGCGCCCTGTGGCTTGTCGGTTTTGAAACCTTTACCGGCGATGAAGGCAGCACCACCATTGGAGAACTGAACGATGACCGGCGCTTTAACTTTGGCCGCAGCTTCCAGTACCGCGTTGATGGAGTCCGTGCCGACGCAGTTAACTGCAGGCAGAGCGAATTTGTTTTCTTTCGCTACTTGGAAAACTTTCTGAACGTCATCACCAGTGACAACGCCGGGTTTTACGAAATCAAAAATTTTAGACATGGTTGTGTCCTGTTTCGTTACCGTTCATCCCACGAGGGGACGTCGATTTTTTGCCCAGGATGGGCAAGCCTTCAGACGGCGCCGAAGCGCCGCCCCCAAAAATTACTGCTTAGCGCGCTCTTCCAGCATCGCTACCGCTGGCAGTTTTTTGCCTTCCACGAACTCGAGGAATGCGCCACCGCCGGTAGAGATGTAGGAGATCTTGTCTTCGAGACCGAACAGGTCAATCGCTGCCAGGGTATCGCCACCACCCGCAACAGAGAACGCGTCGCTGTCTGCAATCGCGTTCGCCACAATTTCGGTGCCTTTGCGGAAGTTCGGGAATTCGAACACGCCAACTGGACCGTTCCACAGGATGGTTTTTGCTTCTTTCAGCAGTTTCGCCATCGCCTGTGCGGTTTCGTCACCGAAGTCCATAATCTCTTCGTTATCCGCCACTTCGGAAACCTTTTTCACGGTTGAAGGGGCAGTTTCAGAGAATTCCGTTCCTACGCGAGAGTCGGTTGGAACTGGGATGCCGTGCTCGTCACGCAGCTTTTTCGCCGCTTCAACGAAGTCTGGTTCGTACAGTGATTTACCGACTTTGTTGTCGATAGCCACGAAGGTGTTAGCGATGCCGCCGCCGACAATCACGGTATCCGCGATTTTCACCAGAGACTGCAGCACGTCGAATTTGGTAGAGACTTTAGAACCCCCCACAACGGCGACCAGCGGACGCTCTGGGTTGCTCATCACTTTACCCAGCGCTTCCAGCTCAGCAGACAGCAGCGGGCCAGCACAAGCGATCGGTGCGAACTTGCCCACACCGTGGGTAGAAGCCTGCGCGCGGTGCGCAGTACCGAAAGCATCCATCACGAAGACGTCGCACAGTGCGGCATATTTCTTCGACAGGGTCTCTTCGTCTTTCTTCTCGCCTTTGTTGAAGCGAACGTTTTCCAGAACCACCAGCTCACCTGCGCCGACTTCAACGCCGTCGAGGTAGTCTTTCGCCAGGGTAACGGTGGTGCCGTTCAGTTTGTCTTTCAGGTAGTTAACAACAGGCAGCAGGGAGAATTCTTCGTTGTATTCACCTTCGGTCGGGCGACCCAGGTGAGAGGTAACCATCACTTTCGCGCCCTGTTTCAACGCCGCTTCGATGGTAGGCAGAGAAGCACGGATACGTGCATCTGACGTCACTTTCCCTTCTTTCACTGGCACGTTGAGATCGGCACGGATCAGAACACGCTTACCAGCAAGATCCAGATCGGTCATTTTAATTACAGACATGGTGAACCCTCTCGTTGATTCTCATAAGTTTTGCCAGACGCAGTCCGCGTCTTACCTGAAACCGCTTGCGGCCATTGCTAACGTGGTGTCGATCATGCGGTTAGCAAAGCCCCATTCGTTGTCACACCAAACCAAGGTTTTGATCAGGTGGTGACCACTGACCCGCGTCTGTGTGCCGTCCACTATGGCACTGTGCGGATCATGGTTGAAATCTACTGAGACTAACGGTAATTCCGTATAGTCAACTATACCACGAAACGCCCCTTCTGACGCGTTTTGCAGCAAGGCATTGACCTCACAGGCCTTCACGGCTTCGCGTACTGAAACGCTCAAATCAATGGCTGTCACGTTAATCGTGGGAACACGGACAGCGATGGCTTCGAAGCGGTCGTTAAATTTCGGAAAAATACGGGTAATGCCCGCAGCAAGACGCGTATCCACCGGAATGATCGATTGGCTGGCGGCACGGGTACGACGCAGATCGCTGTGATAGGCGTCAATCACCTGTTGGTCGTGCATCGCCGAGTGAATCGTGGTCACGGTGCCTGACTCAATTCCGAAGGCGTCATCCAGCAACTTGATCACCGGAATAATGCAGTTGGTGGTACAGGATGCGTTGGAGACAATGCGGTCAGTTTGTTTAAGAGCTTGTTCGTTAACGCCGAACACCACGGTGGCATCCAAATCATTACCGCCCGGATGCGAGAACAACACTTTCTTCGCGCCCGC
Source organism: Pantoea rwandensis (assembly GCF_000759475.1). NCBI lineage: Bacteria > Pseudomonadati > Pseudomonadota > Gammaproteobacteria > Enterobacterales > Erwiniaceae > Pantoea > Pantoea rwandensis. The sequence goes on along the minus strand of NZ_CP009454.1, from coordinate 1,358,667 downwards.
CTGCAGATGTGCTTCGCCATCGGCGCGGCTGCCGTATACCCCGGTACAATCCAGCACGATATCGACATTCAGTTCCTGCCACGGCAGGGTATCAATATCGGCCAGATGCAGAATGCGGATGGTGTCGTCGCCCACGAACAGCTGATCGCGCTCCTGGCGCACATCCCAGGCAAAGCGGCCATGGCTGGTGTCATACTTCAGCAAATGTGCCATGCCAGTGGCTTCAGCCAGCTCGTTGATCGCTACCACGGTGATCTCAGCGCGGCGGCCGGTTTCGTACAAGGCACGCAGCACATTGCGTCCGATACGACCAAAACCATTAATTGCTATGCGAACGGTCATCTCACTTCCTGCAACAACAGCCCAAAAAAACGTGCCAAATACCTTGAGCGTTTCGCTGCGTTTTGTACAGGGAATTATTGCCCGCTTAACGTTGCAAAATGATGCCACTGAATTGCAACTGAAACGGTTCAGCTAGAATAAAGCATGCAAGGAATAACAGGAATGATTGCGATCAATTGCGCTGCTGATTATTGGATCTGGGTCACATAATTCGCATGTAAAAATTATTACTTCAGGAATAATTGAACCGTTTCAGGTTTGAGGCGGGAGTTGAAATGAAAAAAGGTGCGCATCAATGCGCACCTTCAATAGCGATAATCACCTGTCGGGCCGCCCTTGATGGCGACCGCTGATTACAGAATAGATTTCGCGGTGTTCACCACGTTCTCAACGGTGAAGCCGAACTCTTTGAACAGCAGTTCTGCTGGAGCAGACTCACCGAAGGTGGTCATGCCGACGATAGCGCCATTCAGACCGGTGTATTTGAACCAGTAGTCTGCGATGCCGGCTTCGATTGCCACACGCGCAGCAACCGCTTTCGGCAGTACAGATTCACGGTAAGCCGCGTCCTGCTTGTCAAAGGCATCGGTCGAAGGCATAGACACCACGCGCACTTTACGGCCTTCGCTGGTCAGCTGGTCGTAAGCGGCAACCGCCAGTTCGACTTCTGAACCGGTAGCGATCAGGATCAGCTCTGGCGTACCTGCGCTGTCTTTGAGCACATAACCACCGCGCGCCACGTTAGCCAGCTGCTCAGCGGTACGATCCTGCTGCGCCAGATTCTGACGAGAGAAGATCAGGGCTGATGGGCCGTCAACGCGCTCGATAGCGTATTTCCAGGCAACCGCAGATTCAACCTGGTCACATGGACGCCACAGGCTCATGTTTGGTGTCACGCGCAGGCTAGCCATCTGCTCAACCGGCTGGTGCGTTGGACCATCTTCACCCAGACCGATGGAGTCATGGGTGTAGACCATGATCTGACGAATCTTCATCAGTGCAGCCATACGCGCCGCGTTACGTGCGTATTCTACAAACATCAGGAAGGTCGCAGTGTACGGCAGGAAACCACCGTGCAGTGCAAGGCCGTTAGCGATCGCGGTCATACCGAATTCGCGCACGCCGTAATGGATGTAGTTACCCGCAGCATCCTCGTTGATTGGCTTAGAACCCGACCACATAGTCAGGTTGCTTGGTGCCAGGTCAGCGGAGCCGCCCAGGTATTCCGGCAGGATTTTACCGAAGGCTTCAATCGCATTCTGAGACGCTTTACGGCTGGCGATTTTGGCTGGGTTAGCCTGCAGCTGCTCGATGAACTTCTGCGATTCGGTTTCCCAGTTCGCTGGCAGCTCGTTGTTGGTACGACGCGTGAACTCAGCAGCCAGCTCAGGATGAGCAGCAGCATAAGCAGCAAACTTCTTATCCCATGCGGACTCTTTCGCCTGGCCGGCTTCTTTCGCATCCCACTGCGCGTAGATGTCTGAAGGAATTTCAAACGGCGCGTGGTTCCAGCCCAGCTGTTTGCGGGTCAGTGCGATTTCGTCGTCGCCCAGCGGTGCGCCGTGCGAATCGTGCGTACCGGCTTTGTTCGGTGAACCGAAACCGATGATGGTTTTGCACATCAGCAGTGAAGGTTTGTCTGAAACCGCTTTGGCTTCTTCTACTGCTTTCTTGATGGCGTCAGCGTCGTGACCGTCTACGCCACGCACCACGTGCCAGCCGTAAGCTTCGAAGCGTGCTGCGGTATCGTCAGTGAACCAGCCATCAACGTGACCGTCGATTGAGATGCCGTTGTCATCATAGAAGGCAACCAGTTTACCCAGTTTCAGGGTACCGGCGATGGAGCACACTTCGTGTGAGATACCTTCCATCATGCAGCCGTCGCCCATGAACACGTAAGTGTTGTGGTCTACGATGTCATGGCCTGGACGGTTGAACTGTGCCGCTAAAGTGCGCTCAGCGATGGCGAAGCCTACTGCGTTAGCGATACCCTGGCCCAGTGGACCGGTGGTGGTTTCAACGCCAGCGGTGTAGCCGTATTCTGGGTGGCCTGGAGTTTTAGAGTGCAGCTGACGGAAGTTCTGCAGCTCGCTCATCGGCAGGTCATAACCGGTGAGGTGCAGCAGGCTGTAAATCAGCATGGAGCCATGACCGTTAGACAGCACGAAGCGGTCACGGTCTGCCCACAGCGGGTTAGTCGGATTGTGGTTCAGGAAGTCACGCCACAGCACTTCGGCGATGTCCGCCATGCCCATAGGGGCACCAGGATGTCCCGATTTGGCTTTCTGTACTGCATCCATACTTAACGCGCGAATGGCGTTGGCAAGCTCTTTACGAGAGGGCATCTTCTACTCCAGGTCGGATTAATGCTCCGCCGCGCTTAACGTATTGTAATTAATCAGTTATCAGGCGAAGCGAGAAAAAAGTCGCACATCAATGTACATGAAAATCGGGGCAAAAGTACATGCGTCGACGTGCTAAATAGCGGGTAAACGGTTGCAATTCGGGGCTTGTCTGCTAGCCAGTGAACAGGATGCACGCTATAACCAAAGCGTTTGAACACCGATCTCAATTTCAGGTGTTTGTTTTCTCTACCTTGTTACGCAAAGGACCTCTCAATGAAAATCCGCGCCACCATTCTTGCTGTGGGAATCGCTTCGCTGCTAAGCGGCTGTGAAGGGATGGACAATAACGCGCTACTGCAATCCGGCGCGCAGGCCTATCAGGCTTATACGTTGAATGATTCACAAGTGAAGCAGCTCAGCGATCAGTCCTGTGCCCAGATGGACAAAGACAACCAGCTCGCACCTGCCAACAGTGAATATCAACAGCGTCTGAACAAAATCGCCGCAGCGCTGGGCGATAATATCAACGGCGTGCCAGCCAACTACAAAGTCTATCTGACCAAAGATGTGAACGCGTGGGCGATGGCCAACGGCTGTATCCGCGTTTACAGCGGCTTGATGGATATGATGACGGATAACGAAGTGGAAGGCGTACTCGGCCACGAAATGGGCCACGTGGCGCTCGGCCATACGCGTAAAGCGATGCAGGTTGCTTATGCCACCACGGCGGCACGCACCGCCGCGGCCTCGGTTGGTGGCGTGATTGGTCAACTGTCGCAATCCCAGTTGGGCGATCTGAGCGAAAAGCTGGTCAATGCGCAGTTCTCGCAGACCCAGGAATCGCAGGCGGATGACTACTCTTATGACCTGCTGAAAAAGCGCGGTGTTAATCCGCTCGGCTTAGCCACCAGTTTCGAGAAACTGGCGAAAATGCAGCAAGGCCAAACGAGTTCGATGTTTGATTCCCACCCGGATTCCGCAGCACGTGCACAGCACATCCGCGATCGTATTGCGGCAGATGGCAAATAATCGACAATAAAAAGGAGCGCCGGTGCGCTCCTCTCTTCCACTTCGACAATTACCGCTTAAACAGATCATCCACCATCGATCCCAAATCCAGCTGGTTGTTGTGCAGACTCTGCTCATCCAGTTGACCTTGCGGCGACATCTTATCGATCAATTGCGGCAACAACGACGCCAGCGTGCCAGATGCACCATTCACATCGGTGCCCAGCTTATCAGCCAGCGACTGCAACTCCTCCTGCCCAAAGGCACTCTGAATCTCACCGCCGCCGACCTGTTGATTACCGCCGGTGCCGATCCACGAACCCAGCACCTCACCGAACCCGCCCTGTTGAAACTTCTGCAGTAGCACTTCGATTCCGCCCTGCTCCTGCACCCAATTCCAGATCGCCTGCAACTGACCCAACTGATTGCCTTGCCCGTTGCCGCTCCCCAGCGAACCCACTAATTCATCCAGAAAGCCCATGGTGACCTCCAAAGATTGAGTAACCGTGATTAACGAAGCGATAACTAACGCTACGCCCAAAAGTATAGCTACAGGGTGCCGATAATGAATTGTCACCTTTAAGTTGTTGAGGCATCAATGCGAGAAGCGTGACAATGGTCTGTATTCACCAGACGGGGCCATTTCATGGTGAAGATGGTCTACACTGACCGTTTGTTTGCAGGCGATACCAGAGAGAGTCACCGGAGCACCACATACTATGATGACCATTCTGATTATTCTCGCCGTCGTTATCGCGATTGTGCTGATCGGCGCGTATCTGGTGGTAAGGTCTGCCGCTCAGGACATCAATGGCGACTATTAGGAATCGGGGAAGTCGAGAGCAAATGATCGCCCTCAGTTTTTAATCTTTGTATCACTATCAACAGTTGATTTGAGGACAAGGCTCTCGCCCTGCCCTTCCCAGTATTAGCCTTTGTTCGCTGCCTGCACGTGCAGCATATCCAGCGCCAACGTAGCCGCCGCCAGTGATGTCAGATCGGCGTGGTCGTAACCCGGTGCCACTTCCACCAGATCCATCCCGACGATGTTCATACCCTGCAAGCCACGAATCAGCTTGGTGGCTTTATCGCTGGTCAGTCCGCCGATCACAGGCGTGCCGGTGCCCGGTGCGTGTGCCGGATCCAGACAGTCGATATCAAAGGTCAGATACACCGGCAGATCGCCCACAGTGCGTTTCACTTCCGCCAGAATATCATCGACGCTGCGATCGTTAACCTGTGCTGCATCCAGCACGTTAAAGCCAAGGCTCTTATCAAACTCGGTACGGATACCAATCTGCACTGAGTGATTTGGATCGATCAGCCCTTCTTTCGGTGCGGTGAAGAACATGGTGCCGTGGTCGAAGGTTGGACCGTTAGAGTAAGTGTCAGTGTGCGCATCAAAGTGCACCAGTGCCATTTTACCGAAGTGCTTAGCGTGCGCGCGCAACAGCGGCAGCGTGACGTAGTGGTCGCCCCCGAAGGTCAGCATACGCTTACCGTTTGCCAGCAATTTCTCAGCGTGCGCCTGCAATTTGTCAGAGAGATCCTGTGAATCACCGAATGCGTAAACGAGGTCACCGCAATCCACCACGTTCAGGCGCTGACGCAGGTCGAAATCCCACGGCCAGCGGCAACCTTCCCATGCGAGGTTAGTGGAGATCTGGCGAATCGCACCCGGCCCTAAACGGCTGCCCGGACGACCCGACGTTGCGGCATCGAAAGGTACACCGGTGATCACCCACTCAGCATCGCTGTCGTAAGGCTGGAAGTTCACCGGGAAGCGCATGAAACCGAAGGCGTTAGAAACCAGGGAGTTATCGTACTGATTGCCCAGGGTGTTATACATAACTTGTCCTCTTTAAGATCCGTGAGTCGGTTAGCCACTAAAATATAGGTAAAAAAAATCCCCTCCGCGTCGTTAGGCCCGACGAGGAAGGGATTTATTGAACGTAATTATTGCGGAGATTTTCATGCTCTGCAATCGACGCTTTAATGACATTTGAAATAAATCGCTGATATCACTTTGGCAGCATAGGTACGCACGAGACATTTCCCCAAATTTCCAGCTCACTTCCGTTCGAGATTAGTGAGAGCAGTAGGCTGGAGGGTCTCTGAAGGAATATCGAGCCAGTCGGACTTACCGTAAAAGACGGCATTAATTTGCGTGTTATAAAGCAAATGAGTGCGAAAGCGCTGAAAAAGTTTTTTATCGGGGACAAAATCCGACTGCCAAAACTGGTTGAGCGGCCCCTGCCAGGCCAAGCCTTCGATGTTGTAAAGCGCCTTACCCATCACTTTAAGCGGCTTATTGTGGATTAATGCCGACAGACCGGCGGTACTGTTCACCGTGATCACCGCCCGGGTGTGGGTCAGCAAAGCGGGTAAAGAGAGATCGTGCACGTAGATAACCCGACCGCTGATGCCATATTTTTCAGTCAGCACGTTAATAAAGGTGCCATAAAAACGATGGCCACGATCCATTGGGTGGTGTTTAAACACCAGGTGTCGTTCTTTTGGCGCATGACGGGCAAATGATCGGATCACCGTTTCAATATAGTCTCGTACGTCTTTATAAGGGCTGTGATGGATGATCTGACTGTCGTTATAAACCTGTAAAATCGCCAGATAGTACTGATTGTCCAGTTCACCGGTGATATGGCTCAACATGTTGCGTTGCTGCCAGCGGTAGACGAGTTTGCGGCGACCTGCACGTATCCAGCAGCGCATCTCATACCAGGGTGAGAACGACTTATGATGCCTGTAGCCTTTATAACGGTGGCGGCCAAACCAGCCCGCTGCATAATAAAACATGGCATGGGCCGCGCGATTATAGGCACTCGGCTTCCACGGCGTCGGCGTTTTCAATTCGGGCAGCGGCTGCTCGCGATAATATTTCGCCTCAATGGGCATTGAAGAAAATGCATTTACGCCCCCTTTTTCAAGGGTGATATAAAACGGACGAAAGTATCCTTCTTCGAATGCAAGGAAATCGATCGACTGGGTACTCGACCATTTCTTAGCTTCGACATGCATTGGGCGGCAGTCACCGAAACAGACAATGGTGTCGAAGGGGTACTCTTTGTGTAACTCACGCAGCCAATAAGCAAATTTCTTCGCCGATCCGGTGTAATGCAGCGCGGTTTCTTTCGCGGCATACCATGAATCCCCGGCATTGAAGCAAACCTGCTTCACTTCACGATGGCTGTTTTGCAACCAGATCGCCAGACGTGAAAAGCAAGGGCCCATTGGCCCCTGTAAAAAAAGATATCGTCGGCCATTAAGCAAATGGCGGATAGCTGGCTCTTCCATTATTTTTCCCAGAGCGGTTCCGTTGCGGGATCGTATATATGAGTGGCTTGATGGCCGTTTTTCTTTCATTGGTGGGGATAAACCGTTCGCTAACGGAATGTCTGCACGAGGTAGCTCAATTTCATTTGCCAGCGTTGCCAGCGGCTGGATTTCTGTGCCGGGGAGTTGCCCTGCTGCGCTAACTGGTGGATTAACTGCTCCGGGCTCATCCACAAACCACTCTGCCAGTCGATATAACGTGGATAGGCGACCAGCGTGGTATAAACCAGCGCAGCCAAAGATAAATGACGCTGGCGACGTTCAGCAGGATGGATATCGTTAGTCAGCCCCCAGCCGCTATAAAACGGCTGGCCCCAGGTGGTGACTTTTACACCCTGCACTAAAGCTTCAAAACCGCTCAGCGAGGTCATGGTATGCAACTCGTCTACATGCGGATAGAGACTGGTCAGGCCGATATCCAGCACCTGGCTATCGACACAAGACGTCAAACACGCCTCAGATATCGCCCCTTCACGGTTGCCTGCTACCACGTCTGGATGAGGTTTAAACAAAATATGAGCTTCCGGTCTGGCGGCACGTACGGCCCATAGCAGTTGTTCATTGCTATGAATGACCGGGCTACCCGTCAGGATCGATGCATCACCATCGACCTGCCCCACCACCAGCAACAGCGGACGACCATCAACAGGCGGCGTGAAAGGTTGCACATTACCGACGTTGTATTTGCTGACCCCATTCTGCTGAAGCAGATCGATTAGCGCCGCGCCGCGCGCCAGCTGTTTCTCTGTCAGTTGCTGTTGATTCAGCAGTTGCTCGATCCGGCTTGGCCGACGGCTGTCGAAATAGATCCCCACAGGATCAATAGAGAGCGATGAAGGGCGACACAGATTAGACCCCAGACCTCGCGAGCGGATAAAGCCGTCTTCCACCCGTATAGGGTTGGCGAGTTCAGGATGACGACTGCCCCAGACCAAAACCTGCTCATCAGAAGCCACCTGTTTTGGTAGCTTACGCACAAAGCAGATCTCCTCAGCTAGCGGCGAACAGAAAGCACGCATAAATGCGCGTTTCCACAACGAGAAACCCACCAGATACAGGCGTCGATAATGCGGGGGCGGATTCTGCTGACGCGCGATAATGGGCAACACCTGCTCCACTTCACAGCGCTCGCCCAGCACCGGATCGAGGTAGCGCGGATACTGAATCAACGCCGCTGCCACCAATTGTGGCAGGCAGGCCTTCGTCTGCCGCCGCTTAAGATGTTGACTGTCATGGGTCAGCCCCCATCCCGCGTAAAACGGCATGCCGAAGCAATAGACTGTCTTGCCCAGCAATAGGGCTTCGAACCCCATCTGGGATGATACGGTGTAGACCGCGTCTACCTGATTGAGCAGTGCATGGGGATGGCAGTGATCGGCCACCACTTCCACATCCTCCATCTGCAAACGCGCCAGTACGCCACTCTTTCTGCCCAGACGGGTATCCGGGTGAGTGCGTAGCAGCAGCCGGGCATCAGGATGGTTGCGCCTTGCTGCTGCGACCATATCAATAAAATCTGCTTCGCTAGCCAGCGCGCCAGGGATGGAGAGATCACCGGCCACCTGATCAATCAGCAACACTTTAGAGCGAGGATCGTTTTGCAGACGTATGGCTAGAGCTGCTGGTAAATCGCGCGCTGTGCCGTAGCAGTTGTATTTGGTGATCCCCAGACGAAGCAGTTCGCTCGTCAGCTTCTCAGCTCTCGCCAGCATAGCAGCATCGCACGGTGTGGCGATTAATTGCTCAAGGTAACTAGGCTGGCGGGCATCATAGTAAACGCCTACCGGATCAACGATCAGGGAGACTGGCACGCCTCCCCTGGCGGGGTGGCCAATATAGCCGATAAAGCCATCTTCCAGCTGCCAGTACGGCAGCCCGAGTTTCTCGGCCCTTTGCTTTATCTGCCGGGTGTTGCTCTTTTGGCCCCAGCCAACCAGCACATCGTCTTCAGCGAGCGTCATACTGGCTTTGAAGGCATGTAATGTGTGGCCAAGCATCGGCTCAAACCGTGCTTTTTTGGCAAGGATTCCGGCTGAACCTGTGTAAAATTTCATTCGAACTCTGCGCGGTAGAAACTCCACACGCCATCGCGGAGGAGTGTGACTCAGATAAAGTGCTCTGCGTCTGGGAGGGACTTAGCAATGCTGTCTTTGGTCGAGGTGAGAATCTCGCTGTCGATTTTCGGCCACGTGATGGCTAAGGTCTCGTCATTCCAGCGAATGCCACGGTCACTTTCCGGCGCATAGTAATGGGTGGTTTTATACAAGAATTCTGCGGTGTCGCTTAGCGTCATAAAACCGTGAGCAAAACCTTCTGGGATCCACAGCTGGCGCTTGTTCTCACCCGACAAATGCACACCCACCCACTGACCAAAGGTCGGGGAACTTTTACGGATATCCACCGCCACGTCGAACACTTCACCTGCGATACAACGCACCAGTTTGCCCTGCGCATGCGGCGCGAGCTGGTAATGCAGGCCACGTAATACACCCTTAGAGGATTTTGAGTGGTTGTCCTGGACAAAGTTTACGCTGCGGCCAATGGCAGTTTCGAATTGCTGATGACTGAAACTTTCGAAGAAGAAACCACGATCATCGCCAAACACTGTTGGTTGAAGAATAAATACATCGGGAATTGCAGTTTGAATAACATCCATGGTTGAAACCTGATTCCAAAAGGGACGCATGCCCCAGAAAAAAAGAAAATTACTTAATCATTTTCAACAGATACTGCCCGTAGGCATTCTTAGCCAGTGGCGCGGCTAATGTGCGCACCTGGTCGGCATCGATGAATTTTTTACGGTAAGCAATCTCTTCAGGGCAGGCCACTTTCAACCCCTGACGGGTTTCGATCGTCTGAATGAAGTTGCTGGCCTCGATCAGGCTCTCATGAGTGCCGGTATCCAACCAGGCAAAACCACGGCCCATCATGGCAACTGACATCTCACCCTGTTCAAGGTAAATGCGGTTGAGATCGGTGATTTCCAGCTCGCCACGCGGGGAGGGTTTTAGGCTTTTGGCAATCTCTACCACGCGATTATCGTAGAAATAGAGCCCGGTGACTGCATAGTTGCTCTTTGGCTCCAGCGGTTTCTCCTCCAGGGAGATCGCTTTACCTTCTGCATCAAACTCCACTACGCCATAGCGCTCAGGATCATGCACATGATAGGCAAAGACCGTGCCTCCCGCCGATTTGCTCGCAGCCGCTTCCAGCTCTTTTTGCAGGTCGTGACCGTAGAAGATGTTGTCACCCAACACCAGCGCGCAGTCATCGTTTCCGATAAAGTCTTCGCCGAGGATGAAGGCTTGAGCCAAACCGTCTGGACTTGGCTGTACTTTGTATTGCAGATTCAGGCCCCATTGGCTGCCATCGCCTAGCAGTTGCTCGAAGCGCGGCGTATCTTGCGGGGTGCTGATGATCAAAATATCGCGAATACCGGCCAGCATCAGGGTGCTCAACGGGTAGTAGATCATCGGTTTGTCATAGATTGGCAGCAGCTGCTTACTCACCGCCATGGTCACCGGATAAAGGCGAGTACCAGCCCCACCAGCCAGAATAATACCTTTACGCTTGCTCATAACTCTTCAATGCTTCTTTCTTGATTACTGTAAAAGGGAGGCCACTGTGCCACCCCAGACAAAGTCCACGTCGATTAAAAAGGCATCAATAGCCTCACTTAATCTGTTTACTTGCCGAGGATTTCGGCCAACATGCGATCCACGCCGACAGTCCAGTCCGGCAGCGTCAACCCAAAGGTGCGCTGAAACTTGCTGGTTTCAAGGCGTGAGTTCTGGGGACGTTTAGCCGGCGTTGGGAATGCGCTGGTCGGAACAGCATTCACCTGAGTGACTGCCAGCTCAATGCCGGCTGCACTTGCGGTGGCGAATACGCGCTGAGCATAATCAAACCAGGTGGTAGTGCCTGAGGCGATCAGGTGATAAAGCCCGGCAACCTCCGGTTTATCCTGTGCGATACGGATCGCATGGGCTGTGCAATCGGCCAGCAATTCTGCCCCAGTCGGTGCACCAAACTGATCGTTGATAACCGACATCTCACTGCGCTCTTTACCAAAGCGCAGCATGGTTTTGGCAAAGTTGGCACCACGAGCGGCATACACCCAGCTGGTACGGAACACCAAGTGACGAGAGCACAGCGCAGCAGCATGTTCGCCCGCCAGCTTGGTTTCACCGTAGACGTTCAGTGGCGCGGTCTGGTCTGTTTCCAGCCAGGGTTTTTCGCCGCTGCCGTTGAAGACGTAGTCGGTGGAGTAGTGAACCAACCAGGCGTCGAGTGCTTCGGCTTCTTTGGCGATGGCGGCCACGCTTGTGGCGTTGAGCAGCTCGGCAAAATCACGCTCGCTCTCGGCTTTATCCACCGCGGTGTGGGCGGCGGCGTTCACAATCACGTCCGGCTTCAGCAGGCGAACGGTCTCGGCCACACCCGCCGGGTTACTGAAGTCCCCGCAGTAGTCAGTGGAGTCAAAATCCACCGCGGTAATACGGCCGAGCGGTAACAGCGCACGCTGTAACTCCCAGCCAACCTGACCATTTTTGCCAAACAGAAGAATATGCATCAGTGACGTTCCTGGTAGTTTTTCGCGATCCAGTCCTGATAACTGCCGCTTTGAACGTTATTCACCCACTGCTGGTTATCCAAATACCATTGCACGGTTTTACGGATGCCGGACTCGAACGTCTCCTGCGGCTGCCAGTTCAGCTCATGGCTCATTTTGCAGGCATCAATGGCATAGCGACGGTCATGACCTGGGCGGTCGGCTACGTAGGTGATCTGCTCGCGGTAAGAACTGGCTTTTGGCACCATCTCGTCGAGCAGATCGCAAATAGTGTGCACCACGTCCAGGTTCTGTTTCTCGTTGTGGCCGCCGATGTTGTAGGTTTCACCTACCACACTTTTGGTGACGACGGTATAAAGCGCGCGGGCATGATCTTCAACATACAGCCAGTCGCGGATTTGATCGCCTTTACCGTAAATGGGCAGTGCTTTGCCATTCAGCGCATTGAGGATCACCAGCGGGATCAACTTCTCCGGGAAGTGATACGGACCGTAGTTGTTGGAGCAGTTGGTGACGACTGTCGGCAAGCCATAGGTGCGATGCCATGCGCGCACCAGATGATCGCTAGAGGCCTTAGACGCAGAGTAAGGGCTGCTTGGCGCGTATGCTTTGGTTTCGTTAAAGAGCGGCAACTCAGTACCTGCGCTCACTTCATTCGGATGTGGCAGATCGCCATACACTTCATCAGTTGAGATGTGGTGGAAACGGAACGCCAGCTTGCGGTCTTCATCCAGCTCGCTCCAGTAAGCGCGAGCCGCTTCGAGCAGCGTATAGGTGCCGACGATATTGGTTTCGATAAAAGCGGCTGGCCCCGTAATGGAGCGATCCACATGACTCTCAGCAGCCAGATGCATCACCGCATCGGGTTGATGAGTGGCAAAGACCCGATCCAGCTCCGCACGCTGACAAATATCGACCTGTTCAAAGGTATAACGGTCACTTGCCGCGACATCGGCCAGCGATTCCAGATTGCCTGCATAGGTGAGTTGATCAAGATTGATCACTGCATCCTGAGTTTCACGGATGATGTGGCGAACAACAGCAGAACCGATAAAACCGGCTCCCCCAGTTACAAGGATTTTCATAAGCAATTTTTACTTTCTATGTGGATGAAATGGTCACCAGAAAACGGTCTTTGCTCTGCGTTTTGACCGTGTGTTAGCGGCAGGCGCATGTGAATACATGGCCGGCTTTAAATTAGAGTGTTTTATTTGCCGACGCGTTGGGTGTTAATACAATAACGAGTCCGTATATTCTTTCGCATTATTCGCCAGCGTTAGGCGTTTTTGATCGGAATTGACCAACAGCGATATTGCCTCAATCCATTTTTGTGGATCGTTACTCAGCAATACACCATTAATATTCTGTTCAATAAAATCACTATAGGGCGCGCAATTGCTATAAACCCCTACAGCTCCCATACGAATGAAATCATAAAATTTGACTGGACCGCGCGCCCTATTGAATGCCGACTCCAGTAAAGGTGCCAGACCAATATCGATTCGGTGGTGCTGCGTATAATCCAGATAGTTTTGCCAACTCATCGGATGCAATACCGTTACGCGTGGTAAATCGCGATAGAGTTTATAAACCTCGTGCTCACCAAATATTTCGAAGCTGGCTTGTGGACACTGCGCCAATACGCCTGCCACTACCTCGCGCAACCAATACTTCTCGGCCTGATGCGAGCTTGAACCGTGATAAGCGATTTTTACGGGCTGCTTTACAGCAAGCAACTGTGGCGTGGGCTTAGCAGGCACTACATCGGGATTGAGGTGCGCATATTTCCTCGCCAGATACGACGTCGATACCCAGATACTGTCGCAATGCGAGGTGATCCAGCGGTGCTGGGCTGCAGAACGACGAATAATTTTAGTCCGATAACCTTTAGGCAACGCCGTCAAAGCCGATGGATCCAGCAAATCGTCATCCATGAAATAGACCACCTGTGAGAGGTCATCCATATTGCGGGCGATTTCACGCTGCCACGGAGCAGAAATAAAGCGGATGACTACAATAGCGGTTCCGTTATCCACTTCGATAGTGGGTGTGGTTAAGGTATCCACTAGCTGACATTGTGCGCCGGAAAAACGGCTTCTGATGGCGGCTTCAAAATAGGCCAGCGTCGGTGAATTACCCTCATGCAAAATCAGTAATGTGCGGCACTCTGTCCCGCTGCTTTGCTTATTCAACTTCAGATAGGGTTTAAACAGCGCCTTTCTGATTAACTCGTCCATGGCAGTACCACATTAGGAGTATGGCTTAGGGAGAAATCGGGTCGATCGTAGCTCAGGTTAGGATTGTATGCAGGATCGTGTTTGAGCCGCCTGGCCCAGCGTTTTTTCATATAGCGCAGTTCACCCCGCGAGCGTGCCAGTTGTTCCGGCGTCACATCTTTGCCTCGAGATACCGACTCATGGTGGTATAGCTCAGCAAAAGGCGTCCAGACGATGCGCCACCCAGCCTCCCCCACCCGCAGACAGTAATCCACGTCGTTAAAGGCCACTGGCAGGTTCACTTCATCTAAGCCGTTGAGAGACAAATAGAGTTCCCGAGGGGTAAGCAAACAGGCCGCGGTCACAGCGGACAATTCCTGCGCGCTCACCGCCCTGCGCTGGTAACCGGGCTCGTCGGCGGCCAGGCCACTGTGGAAATGATCGGCACAGCCCCCCGGCCCAACCGCATCCCCCGCATGCTGAACCCGACCATCACCGTAATAGAGTCGAGCCCCTACAATCCCCACGCCCGGTCGCAGCAGGTGAGAAACCATCTCATCCAGCCACAGTGGGTTGATCACTTCTGTATCGTCATTCAACAGGCAGATAAACTCACCCGTGGCCTCACGCACCCCGGCGTTGTTGATCGCCGAGTAGTTAAACGGATGGTCCCAGGAGATGACCTGCACACCGTACTCTTTGCTGATATGAGCAAAATAGGCCAGTGTTTCAGGGTCATCACTCTGGTTATCCATTACCATTATTTCAACATTTGGGTAGCAGGTGTGTTGCACCAGGCTTCCAATACGAGGTCTGAGATGTGCCAGCCCGTTGCGAGTGGGAATAATCACCGACACCCGCGGCAGTTCAGCTGGCAACGGCCAGCGCCAGCGGCAAATCCCGTGTGGCGCTGACTCCAGCGTTACGCCGACGGGCAAATCTTGCAGCATAGCTGCCAGTGATTCATAGCTATCTTGCATCGGCAATGTGTCCGGCACGTGCATCAACAAGGCCGGAATGTGTGCAATCTCTTGTGGCGCAAGCTGGCGAGCCAACTGGAACCACCCACGATAACTTTCAGCTCCATCCTGAGGGATGGATTTATCTCCCTGCTCCCGCCATAACCCACACCAGCCAATATAGTTTTGGCTTTGCAGCAAGGTTTCATTCCAGTCAGGCTTGAAGTCTGGCGAGTGGCGTTTGCCTTTGCCGTCCAACAAATCGTGATCGCCGTAAATCCATTGTGCATTGGGTGTTTGGCGTAGCTGATGCGACAGCCACACCAGTGCAGCCGGAGCCAGTTCAGCGCCCACTGGAATCGCCCATTGCCACTCTCCCACTGGCCTGTGCGCGGCTGGAGGTTGTTCCAGCACAGTGATATGTGTTGTCGGGTAACATAGCGCCGCGATGCTGGTGAGGGTACGTTGCCGTGACGCCTCATCGCCCCCCTTCACCAGATGCAGACATACATGGGGCAGATTGCCCCAGCGGGCCAGCAGACGGTCAATCAGGCGGCGCTCACCAGGTTGCACGGTATCGAAATTAGCCAGCCAGTGTTCATAGGCGTGTAGTGGCCTGTCGTCACGGATCTTGCCGACCAGCTGGTAAGCCTGCTGTAAGTCGGTAAACCACAGATGCCAAGACAACCCCAGGCGCTTGCGCTTTTGCGCGTCCAGGCGCTGATAGAAATGCCACACCCGGCGTAAACGGCGCATGAGACTGTTGCCCGCTGAAACCTGCGCAAAGCGGACAATACTCAACTGATATTCCGTCCCTTCGCTGCTGGCAAGCAGCCCCACTTCGGTGGCCCCCACCGGTAACCAGACCAGCTCCAGCAGAGTACCGCGACGCGTGACCGGCAGGATTTGCTCATGCCAGGTCTCCTGGCCGCACTGCCAGCGCAGCCGGGTTTCTCCCCGAGGATAACGCGCATGCAGTGTGCCCTGAATCAGGAACCAGCCCGCGCGTAATAAGGTGGTGTCTGGCAGTGCCAGAGGGTGCCAGTGGTGATAGCTATGCATAGAGGGTTTACAGCCATGAAGTGGGAAGGCCCGCTTCTGACTCCTGTCAGAGAATGAAAATACGTCGATTAGCCGATGAGCTTTTTAACTCGGGACGCCAACCAGGAGTCGCTCTTCGGCGGGCTCTCTAGTTCTGGTTCTGGCAATGCATCCAATTGCGCTTGTATTGCTGCCATCTCTGCTTTGACTTTAGGGGCTAGAGCGGCGGCCAATAGACAGGTTTCGTCATTGCGGTCATGGGCGTTGAAATAGGCTTTATGTTTTACACGGTTGGTCGTGGCAGCGCTGCCGCGCAGGTGTTTACCGAGTAAGAACTCTTCCAGCGATTTGACTGCGTAATGGTTGACCCGCACACCGCTCCAGATAACTTCGGCACTGACGCCATTGCCATGTTTTGGGTGTAAGACCAAATCATTGCCCTGCGTATCGATATAGCGGCCAAAACGCAGATCGGCATGATGTGGATTACTAAAGTGATTGACGCAGTTGGATCTGACAATACTCTTAAAATTTTTATTGGCATTGAATTGCTGAGGGGCACGTTGGGTAAAGCGCTCTGTTACCAATCCCTCTTCAGCGAACAACTCACCGCTTGAACCAAAGTTTGCCCAGTTAAGGGCAACAGCACTAACTGAAGGTTCGTTAAACCATTCTTTCAGACTAGTTATTAAACTTTGCTCAGGATTGAGCGACACCAAAAATTCATCGGCATCAATAAATGCCAGCAAATCACTGTCAGTGTCGCAACTACGTAGAATACGCTCGTAAGCGGGTAACTGCGGCTTTTTTCCATCAACAGTTGGAAAGTCGAGTACCGTTGCAATCCCGAGCCTTTTAAGCCTGTCGAGCAAAGCACGGGAACCATCATTACTACCGTTATCCGCAATAATGAATCCGCTTACCCCTACAACTCTGTGGTATGCAACCCACTCCAAAAGGGCATCTACTTCGTTTTTAACAATTGCAGCAACTAATAATTTCAAAATGCACTCTCGGTCAAATTACAGATAAAGTTGTCGTCTAAAAGAACTATCAATAATGAGGGGTATGATTATTTATTGGCGTATCTCAATCTGAACCAAAGAGATCGCGGGTATAAACTTTATCCGCTACATTGGCTAATTCATTTGCCATTCGGTTACAGAGAATAACATCACTAATCGCTTTGAATTCTCCGATATCTCGGATAACCCGAGAATTAAAGAAGGTATCTTCTTTGATTGTTGGTTCAAAGACGACGACCTCGATCCCTTTGGCTTTAATCCGCTTCATGACCGCCTGAATAGCGGATGAACGGAAGTTATCGGAACCCGCTTTCATGACCAAACGATGGATGCCCACAACCTTAGGCTGGCGACTAATCACACTGTCAGCAATAAAATCCTTACGGGTGGTATTCGCATCGACAATAGCGCGTATCAGATTACTAGGCACTTCCTGATAGTTTGCTAACAACTGCTTAGTGTCTTTAGGCAGACAGTAGCCACCATAGCCAAACGAAGGATTGTTATA
The DNA here is from genome assembly GCF_000759475.1 of Pantoea rwandensis. Classification (NCBI taxonomy): domain Bacteria; kingdom Pseudomonadati; phylum Pseudomonadota; class Gammaproteobacteria; order Enterobacterales; family Erwiniaceae; genus Pantoea; species Pantoea rwandensis. The sequence continues at coordinate 1,341,299 of NZ_CP009454.1, read as the reverse complement.
ATGCGTGCCTATACGTGGATCCAGACCAATACCTTCAATAATCTGTCGACTATCTAGCCCATGCGACTGAGCATAGGTATCTAGCTCATTGAAATACGCAACGCGCATGGCGAGATAGGTATTGGCGAACAACTTGATAGCTTCAGCTTCGGTACTTCCAGTAAGCAACACCTCAACATCTTTCTTGATGGCACCTTCTTTAAGCAGGTCGGCGAAACGCTGCGCACGCTCACTGCATTCACCTACGACGATTCGTGAGGGATAAAGGTTGTCATAGAGGGCACGCCCTTCACGAAGAAATTCAGGTGAAAAGATTATATTATCTGTGCCAAATTCCTGTCGCATTCGCTCGGTAAAGCCCACTGGAATGGTGGACTTGATGATCATGATTGCTAGCGGGTTAATGCTGATTACGTCCCTAATAACGGCTTCTACAGTGCTGGTGTTGAAGTAGTTAGTCTTTGGGTCGTAGTCAGTTGGTGTTGCGATAATGACAAACTCAGCATCTTTATAGGCTTCGACTTTATCGATTGTTGCACTAAGATTAAGAGGCTTATTGGCTAAGTAGTCTTCAATTTCATTGTCTACAATGGGCGACTGATGATTGTTGATTTTATTAACTTTTTCGAGCATTACATCAAGAGCGATGACTTGATGACACTGAGATAATAGTATGGCATTTGATAGGCCGACATAACCAGTTCCAGTTATAGCTATCTTCATAATAATCACTCATAAAAATCGTTAACCGATGGTAATAAAAGGTAGTAATTCAAACCCGTACCTCAACAACGAATAAATTAAATGCGTTAAGCCACTTTAATTAAAGTTCCAAGAATAAAAAAAAACAACAAAGAACATCATTAAAACTGCAATTAAAACACATTCCATTGCAAAGCAAAAATCAAACCCCAAATTCATAATTCAAGGTAAATTCAGCGCGATCATTAACAACCCTAATCTTGGCAGGTGCTTGGGCGTACTTCATTTAAAACCAGAACATTCTAGAGAACAGAGATAAACTTCAAATGAAATTTATTGAAGGGGATTTATAAATGATGATTCCAAAACACATAAAACACCCCACATAATATTTCAGCTTCAGATTACATAATGCAAAGAAACTCATCATGACATCAATGACCAATCACTGCAAAATTCAGCCACTAACTGACAATGCCAACCACGTCTAACTCTCATTAAAAATGATTAAATCACCACAGCCTAATATAAATTCAAAAACAGACAAAATACATATTATAAAGACATTCCCATTACAATATCACATATATGCCCCACGTCTACACTCATGGAATTATTTCTATTTTTCTCAACACCTTCAGTTTCACATCTATATTCATTATAGGAGTGTTCTTTATGAACGGAAATAAAATGAAAAAAAGTATCAGGCATTGATGCGGGTGCAATATTAAGTATATTCGCATATTTATCTGCATATACAATATTAGTCATTTCAGCCCCCATAACACCAATTACAGTATCAGCATTTTTCAGAGCAGATATTTGTTCTTTTAGATTAAGCTTACCTGGAGTTATAGCTGAAAAACCAAGTTTTTTCAAAGAAGATGACAGGTGATCAATATTGCTAATACGTCTATGAGGAGAATCCCTTAATAATAGGACTTTTTTCGGTCCTGCTCCAGCGACACTTTCCCTCAACTGACTATTAAACTGGACTACTTGCGGAGCCATATAAGTGCCGTGATGGGTCAAGCCATCAATTATTACAAGTTTCTGGAAACGTTTGATCTCACTTTTTCCCATCTTCATTATCATAAGATTTGGAGATGAACAAGACGTTCTCAACGATGTCTCAATAACGAGATTCATCTGACTGCTAACATCAGGCACAAGCACTTTTAAATCTTTATTAATATGAGAAAGGTAATTGATCTTAGGAAGGCACTCAATCAACCAATGCCCGTAATTTTGCTCTCCCCTTTTCCTAAGATTTATAAAACTACCCTGAACATATTCTATGTGATTGAAATTTCTAGCTCTGTTTATAAACCCTTCTATTTCAAGAGATGAATGTTGCGTTATAGTCTCTTTTATTACTCTAAAGTTTGAATCTATAACTAAGCCTTGCTCTCCTACAATAACGTCATGTAATTCGATTATTCTAATATCCTTACCTAATATTTCATTGGAATCCCATCCAGTTGACATTGCACGTCTTACTTTATCAGGGATAAGATGTTCATTGAAAACATTTGGTTTTTTATTCCTGAAACCATTATTTTTTATAGTGATCGCATTGTACCCAATATCTTCTGCAAAAATCACTTCAACGCCCATTTGGGGCTCGACGCCGTTAACCATCCATCAACCTTTTTAAAGTTTTAATAATCATGGTAAAAGTCCTACGGCATTTCCTCTGGAATTATGAAAACTTTCAGAGCAAAAACCTTACTCTAAAATTTTTCGCACAACATATTTGTGAAAGAAACACACACTCAGCAAGATCCCTTCAAGAAACATGAAGGCTCTCATACAATAATATATACTGTTCGCTCATCCAATCAGTTGTATTAGTCAAACCAACACTTTTTTGCCAATTATTTAAATTATCAATTTTCTCTTTATAGAGTTTTTTATCAGAAACTGCATTAATTATCGACTCTTTGCAATCATAAGAATTTATATCACTGCTTACTAGCCAGCCGGCCCCAGTTTCCTTAATTCTATTACCTACGGCACCCAAATCTACACCTAAAACGGGAACGCCTGCGGCCCACATTTCAGTGAGCGTGTGGCAGAAAGTTTCAGGCCATAAAGAAAGTACTATACCGATATGGGGCTTAATTTCTTTTATCTTATCAACAACATCATCACGAGTATAATGGCCATGGTAAACCCCCAATCCGCTTAACTCGGATGCAACTTTCCCTAAAAAATGGAACTCAAATTCATTTTGTGTATCTTCTTCAATCATTTTTTTAATTAGCAATGCACCTTTGGCTAAAGAAATATTTCCAGGTACAATGATTTTTATTTTTTTAGGGTGAGTATCAAGTACTTCCCCAGGGTGCATTGAACTGAAGTCTCGGCCATGCGGTATAACAGCGAACTTATTTTCCAACTGTGGGAAGATATTACATATTTGTTCTTTGGCGGAATTATCTGTAGTAATTACAGCATCGCAATATGATAAGAAATCACTAAATTGCTCACGCCATCTATACACATAATTATTTTTTAAATTAATAATATCGCCATCTTCCCATAGTGCTACTTTGCAATCTTTATTCTTATTATTGCATGCCCCAGTACAGTATTCCCCTGATTCATTACTCAGCGTAACTGTAGGACAAATTGAATAAAAATCGTGCATCGAATAAATGACTGGGATGTTCATTGACTTTGATATAGAGGGGAGATTTAAACTATGCCAGGCAATATGTCTAATATGTAACAACTCAATCCTGTATTTATATAACATTTCAGCAACAACAATATCGTATTCCTCTGAACGGTGTTCTAAAGCGTTGATAGGAATGCTGATTTTCATCTCTTCAATTATTTCTAATTCACCATCTATCATCCTTGATAAATAAATGTTTGACTTGTCGCACCTTAATAAATAGCAGCTATATTTGTCTGATATTGCACGCATTAGATCTTGATTGGTTTGCGGTGTGCCTCCCGTTGTCGTTGATATAACAAATAATGCACGTGGCAATATAGTACGGTCTTCTTCAAGTGCAGCTCTGATGTTTGAACGCAATAGGTTGAATTCGACATCATGAAATCTTGATGTCAATTTTTTATACTCGGGATAATCAAAGCGAAGTTGTTTAGCTCCAGCCTCCATTAACTTAATTTTTTCATCTTTAAAACTCTGACTTCTTTTGTGATAAACAAAGGACTTATCGCAAATGAGATTAAGCCAACCAGCACGAAAAGCTCTCATGCATAAATCGTTTTCCTCACCGTAACCTATTGGGTATTTTTCTTCGTCAAACAGACCAAATATGTTAAGGAAGTCTCTTCTAATATAGAAGCAAAAACCATTCCCAGTAGGAACTGAGATAGGGTTGCCAAAGGTGTTTTGAGTAATCAGACGAGCATGTTCTTCCTGAGTCAACCCAGCTTTTATTTCATTGAATTTCCCGACATCAGGAACAGAAAAGGCACCGGAATTATCTGAAAGAGCTGTAACGGTTGATACCTGACTTCTGGAATAAGCTAAGTATTTAAGCGAATCTAACCATCTATGTGTAGTAACTGTATCACTATTAAGCAATACAACATCGTTTTCACCGCTTAGTTTTATAGCTTTATTTACTGTTTTTGTATAGCCTAGATTATAATTATTAGTTACATGTATAAAACCATGTTTATCCTTAAACTCTTTGAGTAGAATTGGTATTTTTCCATCAGTACTGCAATCATCAATCATCAGTACTTGTACTTCATCACTCAGTGTTTTAACAAGAGAGTTTAAACAATCACTAACAGCTTCGTAAGCATTATAAACAGGAACTACGACCGTTATATTTCTTATTTTTTTTGATCTTAGAAAATCGATATATCTTGAATTGTAGATATTTCTTAGAAAATCACCATTATATGTCTTATTGGTATTATTAAGTGATTGAGTTGTGCCAGAAAACTTCAAATCAATAACAGAGCCATTTTTTAAAATACCTTCCTGGAAGGATAGTAAGAAACCTGCACACTGTCCAGGAAGTCCTTTCCTTGTAAGATCGCCTCGGTTTTTATCCGTTTTGATTTGCATAAGTAAATTATTATCAACGTAAACATCAATGCTTACGGGCTTCCCTGGATTGCTTTCATCTATTGCCCAACCACGCATCTCTGTCGTTGACAAAGAATCAAAGCATCCCCGGAAGCGGGTATTATTGTTTGACTTTGCCGTATTCTTTGTCTTTGTAGTATTCTTCGGCTGTGTAGTGTTTTTTTGAATAACTAAATGACTCGCGTTATTCTCTTTAGCTATCATTTCACACAACATCGTCAAACTTGAAATTTTTCCATATTTATTAACATCAAATGATTCTGATGGCTTCCTTTTGAGATAAAAGCCATATTTAATATAATGCTCAATAGGATTAATACCAGTTTTAATCACATCAGGGTATTCTGTGGCATACCAAACTGGGTCTACTAAACCAATGGAAGATACTTCATTTAATAAATTAGAATAACTCATTTTCTTGCCCATTAATATTTTATTTTCCGGTTTTCTTTAATACCGAAAACAATGTAATGCTCAAGCGGATTAACGCCTTTTTTCTTAACGTCCGGATGAAGTTCAAAATACACTTCATTAGAAAAACTTGATGATGGATCTCTATTTTCAAAACCGCCAAATAATAAGTAATGCTTAGCAGGATCAATCCCAGAGCTTTCAACATCTGGATTCTGCAACAAGTACCACTCAGAATAGAAATAGACTGAATTCCTAATTAACTGTATTTTATTATTTAGCTTATTATTACTTTTTTCTTTTTTAATCTTTACGGGATAACATAAAGCGCGAATAGGTGCTGTTGCTTTCCACGAAAAACTATTTTTGATTTTTTCATGCCTATCATTAACCGCTGAAATTTCCCCTTGAAGCTTTAACACTTCCCGATTTGCCTTTTCAAGCAATCTTGTAATCAGTGCTAACTCATTGAATCTACACGTCAGTGACGCTTTATTTTTACCAAGTTCAACGTTTAACCTACTAAGTTCCTTTAGATAATCAATTTCAGCCATTTCTTTTAAATCTGGATTTTCACTAAGATTAACAAAATCTTCAACATGCTCAAATTTAATTTTTTCTTTTAAATTTAATTGAGCATTTTTTACTTTAACACTGTTATTTCTTGAAAAGATTTTTTCTTCTTTGCTTTGACTTTCTTGCAGCATCAGCGTCAATGTAGATATTTCATTGAATCTTAACTCAATATTATATTCCAAGGCTGTGACTTCATTTATTACATCTGACAAAAAATTAGCAGCGCAAATTAATTTATCTTCAGATCCGTTTGTAAAATCATCCTCTCTAATTGGCTTAATACCATTTGGCCGAAGCGATACTTCATCTAGACGTTCTAAAGTACGCCAATATTCATTCCCCCACATCCAAAAAAAAACCTAAATATTGACTTATCATTACCTTCTGTTTATCACTTAGCAGGTCTTTTATTTCTCTGTTTTCCCCTTCGCTCGATATATGTTTAATAACTGAAGACAGTGTGATAACGCTTCTATTGAAGAAAATAAATTTGCTTTTATCCTTGTTAATTAATGACAAGATATATTGTTGTTTCTCATTCCATTTTTCTAACGTTTCTTTTGTGATAGCATCCTCACTTCCAATATCGCTCCATGGATAATTATACTCCCATATGAATATATCACCCTCTGGCGCTAATTGAAGCAGAGATATTAGCTCTTCCGCAGAAGATGAATGTATGGGGAACGATCTGCACTGCTCTAACTTAGCCTCTGAAGATCTATATAAATATAAGCTCACCAGACACCCTCACTCATAATAATAATGGTTTTAAAATTATTGGCATTTCAAAACTTAATTTATTTTAAAAAGTCACAAATGTCATACATAACACTTGTAAGTATTCAGCATAATGATTCATAAGTAGGATATATAAGTCTGGGATTCTCTTTAATAACCAAATTAATTTCCCAGTCGATAATATATAAGCTTAGTCCATAATATATAATCAGTCCTGATGCTCTCGTAAGGTAGCCAAGCCCATTACAATCAGGCCATATAGCAGACAAAGTAGTACCGCTATAGTAGCCAGGTTATAAAGCCGGCGTGGATACTCTGCTTCCTCTGCCAACGTCGGCTTGCTAATAATTAACAGATGTTTTAGTTTGCGGTACGCCTCTATTCTGGCTTGCTCCAGACTAATCAAGCCAGTTTTGTAGAGATCCGCAGCTAATGTTGCCTGTGTTTCAACACCCATATAGCTGGCGATCACTTCGTTCATCGCATCTTTATCCACACCTGTCAGTTTGGATTTCTCCTGAGCCAATTGCTGAGTTAAGGCATCGATCCTTGCCTGCACAGATACAACTGAAGGTGCGCTTTCTTTCATATAGCTTTGCAGTTGTTTTAACTGAGCCTGCTGTTGAGCCAGCTGGGCTTCTATCTGGCTAACCACCCCCATGCGGGCGGTACTGGATGATTCTGGGCTGATTAGATGATGGGTGTTTTGGAACTCCAGAACTTTCGCTTTCTCGCTTTGCAGACGCTGATAGGAACGATCAACTTCTTTCTCAATAAAAGTAAGTTGTTCCAGGGCTACCTGATGCCCCAGCCTGTTGATGAAGCCCTCAGATTCTTTAAGCATCTGATTGACCACTCGCTGACCGTAGGCAGGGTCAAAGGCTTGTAGCTCAATAGTGAGTACTCCGGATAAATCATCCAGATGCAATGAGAGGTGATCACGATAATATTTTAGAAATTGTTCTCGGCTAACGTCGTTCGGAAGACGAGAAAAAAAGTCTACCTTGTGGTTTTGGTAGTGTACTTTAAGCGCCAATTCTTTATCTAATTTATCGAGAAGGTCTGCTGATTTCAGATAGTCCTGGATTAACAGCACATCTTCGTGATTACTACCACCAAGCCCTAGCATCGACAAAGCATCAGGTAGCATCTTAATTTGATCTGCTTGCTTAACCACTATATCTGCCCGGCTTACATAACGACCCGATGCAATAAACCCAAAGTAGATTGTGGCAATAATAAAACAGGCGACTACCCACTGAAATCCACCAAGTCTATGGCTTTTTTTCCAGGAGCGATGAGTCAGGCGATAGCCACTGGAGTCGACAATAAAATGTTTAGGTTTGGTTTTTAATTTGCGCAGCTTGCGCATCAAAATTGAAGGTTTGTGAGGGTGAATTGGCTGAGTCATTGTTTTAGGCTTGTTACAGGCTCTGATAAATACGGATGGCATCGTCGATATTTTCGAATATTTCTAGCTTGCTATTACGCAGTAGAATACCCATATCGCATTGTTGGCGTAAATTTTTCATATCATGCGAAACCATGATTAAACTAGCGGTCTCGCGCTTTTGCGTGAACGTATCAATACATTTCTGCTTAAAGCGAGCATCACCCACAGAAGTAATTTCATCGGTCAGATAGATATCAAAATCGAATGCCATACTAACGGCAAATGAGAATTTTGATTTCATACCACTGGAGTAAGCTTTAATCGGCAGTTCAAAATGCTGACCAATTTCCGAGAATTCCTTCACCCACTCTTCAATGGCTTGCGTATCACGTACTCCATGAATGCGACAGACAAATCGGGTATTTTCCCGTCCAGTCATGCTACCCTGAAAACCACCATTAAGCGCTAATGGCCAGGAAACACGACATTGACGAGTGACCTTACCCCTGCTGGGCATATCCATCCCACCCAGCAGACGCAGAAGGGTTGATTTCCCCGCCCCATTGGCACCTAGAATACCTATATTACGATCTCGTGGCAGCGTTACGTTTACATCACGCAGCACATAATTACGGCCAAACTTAGTGGGATAATATTTCGAAACGTTATCAAGAATAATCATGTTTATTTAGCTTTAGCTAGCAATCAATCTGCGATGGCTTAGGCGATAACAGCTCATCGCAAACGTTAGTAAGACCAATGTCAAACTTGCTAAATAGGTCCAACTAACATCAGGGCTTACATAACCTGCTATCCAGCCAGATCGCATTAATTCGACGGCATGCACCAATGGATTCCATATAAACCAGTGTTGGAACTGGACAGGTACCGTTGCCAGTGGGTACATTACGCATGAAATAAACATTAATGGCATCATTATAAGGTTAAGAAATTTATCTGCTTCATTAACTAAATTAATTAAGATGCAAAAAACAACACCCAATGAAAATGAGAATGTCATTAACAAAAGAAATATAAAAACAACTTGCAAGGGATCGTTAGGAATTGCATCGAAACCAAGCCAAAGTAATCCCAATACAAGCACACAGCCAACTACCAGCCCAATAATGGCTTCCAGGATAAAGCGAGCCACAAACGTAGCAAAAGGCGTTACCTGCCTATAACAGAACAGCCCCATGTTGGCATTGACTGCCGATTGCAGTTTATTCACCACATTTCTAAAAAAAAGAAAGGGCAAATAACTGGCAGTAATAAACAACGGTGCTGGCGCACCGCCAAAACCGCTATGTCCGCGCATACCAAATATCAGGCTAAATGCGCTAATCATCAGTAACGGATCTATCAGCGCCCAGACATACCCCAGCCGATAACTACCAAATCTGGTTTTCAGTTCACGAATCAAGAGGCCAAACGTCACATCGCGAAGGACCTGAAATGGACTGCGAGGCGTTTGGTTAAGAATGGGTTTAAACATAGGAAAGCCGATATCACAGGACGGGCTCACTTCAAGCGAGCCCGAAGTTAGTTTTATCTGAGGACCACGTTGGCCGCTACAGCAACCTGATAGATGACCTGAGTAATGTCCTTGATGGACTGCATCATTTTGCTGTCCACTTTCGGCATGACGAGAATCTGATCGCCCGGCATCACGCTACCGGCGTCCTGGAATTCCATCAGACCGTTGGCATGCACCACAGCAATGCGCTTGTCATTTGCACGGTCGGTGAAACCACCCGCCCAGGCAACATAGTCGTCAAGCCTGGCGCCTTCGTTGTACACCACCGCTTGTGGCATCATCACTTCGCCACCCACCTGAATCAGGTCGGTCTTGTACGGGATAACAATCTGGTCGCCTTGTTCAAGCATGATATTGGCAATCACGCCTTTATCCGACACCACCACTTTACCTAGTGGTTGGACCTTACGCGCTTTCTCCACAAACTGCATGACAAGCTCAGCTTCTTTAGTACGAATAGAGGCTTCACCGTCAGAGTTGGCGGGTGCGGTAAACACACTGCGCTCAAGGCGGTTGAGTGAATCTTCCAGCATCTCTTTCTGCCGTGCCGCCACGCTCTTACGCATGATGTAGATCGAGCCATAATCCGCCATGTTCGGATCAATAGGGATGTGGTTTAACAGATCGTGAAGACGCGTTTCTTTACGTACGGTGAAATAAGATGGCCCGCGGTAACTGCCGATAATTTGCACATCGTAAACCTGCGCATGCATATCATCATTGAACAGCACTTTGTCGCCGTCTTTTAACTGGATGCGGTCAAAATCTCTGTACGGCATATACACCGAGAACGGACCGTTTGGACGATCGCCAATCACCCCAACGTGACTCACCTTGGCAAGGGGCAAGGCAAATGACACCAGTTCAGAGCCCAGCGCGCTGCTGTTCTTTAATTCGAAGCGAAACGGATTACGTACTTTACCGGCCACACTGATCATCGGACCCTGCGACTCGACCAAAATCACGTCCTGATCTTTCAGCGACAGCTTTGGCATCCTGCCCTGCTGCATAAATTCATACAGGTCAATTTCCTGAATGACGCGATTTTGGCGCAGTACCTTAATATGGCGATAGCTACCACGGTCGGAATCAATTCCGCCTGCGCGCTTCAGAAAATAGAGCACGCTATCAGAAGATTGTCCGGCATATTGACCTGGACGGATAACCGGACCAGAAACAAATACACTCACTGGCGTCGCCGTCAGTAAATTGACATAGACATTGACGTTATTAGTAAATACTTCGCTGATATGACTGGTGACAAGTGCATTCACTTTACTGGCGGTCACGTTGTGGACATTAATCGGCCCAACGTCAGGAATGAAAATATTTCCCTGATTATCAACGGTTACCACGTTTGAGAAATTGACTGCGCCCCAGATCCAAATGTTGATCTTATCGCCGGGTGCGATCAGATAATTATCGTTCAGCCCGTCACCGCGTTCGGTTTCATAGCCGCCGGCAAACAAGTTGGCGCCGTAAGGGGGAGGCAGACCAGATTCAGACTGCGGCAATAATTTACGTACATCACTCTCACCCGGCAGTAGCATTCCCTGCCGGTTTTGTTGCGTAAAAGTCCCGGTCGTGGAGGTGGTATTCGCCTGTCCGCTCATTGCCTGTTGGCCGCCCAAGTGCATTCGACCATCGCCAGTATCTGCCGGACTATTCATGCCGAAGGCTTGCGCCTCTTCTTTCGTCGGTGCGGCCAGCGCAGCGCAAGAGGTGCAAATCAGCAGTAAGATGGCACTCAATGGCCGAAATTTCGTTATCTTCACAACATTTCTCTTTAAATTTATTGCACGACAAGGAGGTCGCTGGCAGAAGCCTGCTCAAGTTGCGGTACCTGATACCATGTCTCGTCGTTTTTACAGGTCACGCCGAGCTGCGACCGGTTGTCGTTGCGGTTACGCACTAATTCGATACATTCCTGCCCCAAAGCAGAGACATAACGCTGCCCCAGCGTATAAGTATGGCTGTTGGCGTTTAGCGTGGCACCCTGCTGCAGGATATTCAGGGATTGCTGCAGATTGTTTGGCATAGCCTGCAGACCGGGTGTCGCAGCTTGATTAACAAGCGGCCTTGATGCCTTAACCTGCTTCGGTGAATATGCGCATCCACCCAAGATGAGGGCGAATGAAATCACCAGAAGACGAGTGACGTTGTTCATAGATCAGTTTTCCAACAATTTAAATTCTGGAAGGCGAAATAGCCGCTGAAGGCACCCAACGGTGATTATTTGCCAAACCATTGCGAGGTATTACCAGAGCAGGAACAGCATAAATGCAGAAATAGGCTGATACGTTGCTGTATATCCATAGCTACCGCACGGAAATGATCCGCTTGAAGAGATGTTCGCCATGTTTTCCTGCCTATATCCTCTGGCAGACAGCTAACCCGTATTATTCGGTAATTTATTTGTTGCTAATGGGTCACTCACGCCAGGCAACGCCCAAAAAACTTCAATGCGGGACTCTTTGAGCGCTGACATTGAGTCGGCACGAAGGTTTTGGATTAAGTTCTTTTGTATGAAGTCATGGAGCAAATGCCATCGGCATGCTTCCAGACAGGTGGAATCATGACGCACTCATTACATTAAAATTTCTATCCTAATTCACTTAAAACCAGACCGGACCCTCACACCTTGAGGCGAGTCAAAGCACGAGCGTAAGCGTACATTTAACGAGTCAGGAGGTTAGCGATATTTAATTTTTCGCACTGCGTTACTCACGGAGAAGCCTGAAATAAGCAAGGGGTGGAAATTCGATACGCTTTGTAATACATGGCACTAGCCCGCACAATTTTTGTCAGTAAACCTCTATTCAAATCCTGACATTCAACAGACTATCCTTGCATTAAAAACAAACAAAAGTGGTATAAAACACCTGTTTTAAGCAAGTTAATGGTCGAATAAGTTAACAAGGCGAAACATTACACTAAATTGCACTAAAGGTTTCTAAAAATATCAAAAAGCTTCCAGCAATTGCTACTTCAACTAATTAAATCAATAAAAAAGTAGAAAAGCCCTAAGACCGGTCTTGTTTTTCTGTCATCAATACCTGCAAAAAATGAGGTAAAAGATTACTGCTAATGCTATGTAAAAGAGGGCTGTATTACGCTTTATTCAATGCATTAATCCTGCCACAAAATATTAGCCAAACTTAAGTAATGTACCTTGCAGACACAAAAAAGCCGCCGTTGACTCCTCAGCGGCGGCTTTTAAACATGCACGATATGCGATTAACGTTCGCGCATCGCCTCTTTGGCTTTATTAAACGGTTTCACCAGATAATCCATGATGGTCTTCTCGCCAGTCTTGATATCGACCGTAGAAACCATCCCCGGACTGATCGAGTAGCGCTTACCGGCTTTGTTCTGCACGTAGTCGTTATCAGTGCGGATAAACACGCGATAGTAGTAAATCTCCGGCTTCACCTCATCCTGGATGGTATCCGGTGAAATGCTTTCCACCACGCCGTTCATCCCACCATAAATCGCGTAGTCATAGGCCGAGATCTTCACCACCGCACGCTGGCCGGGATGGATAAAGGCAATATCACGCGGTGACAGGCGCGCCTCAATCAGCAACCGGTCGTTTAACGGCACGATGTTCATCAGTTCACCGTTGGGAGGAATCACTCCGCCAACGGTGGAGACTTTGATGTTTTTCACGATGCCGTTCATCGGTGAACGGATGGTCAGGCGCGTCACCGTATCTTCGCGCCCTTTGATCACCTCAGCCAGGCTGTCCGCTTCGGCACTGGCTTTTGCCAACTCCTCACGCGCCTGCACATAGTATTGCGAGCGCATGTCGGTGAGTTTTAGCTCCAGGTCTGATTTATCACGCTGCAAACGCAGCACTTCGACGCTACTGGCGGCACCGGTTTTGGCCAGCTTTTGTGTGATCGCCAATTCCTTGTTCGCCAACGCCAGCGACTCGTTGAACTGCTTCGTCGAGTCAGAAAGCTGAGCGCGTTTGGTTTTGTACAACCGCGTCTCAGAGGCAATCAAATCAGGATAAGCTTTGAGCTCATTGGGGAACGTAAGGGGATCATCGTTGACCTCCGCTCTCAGGCGCGAGGCCGCTGCCAGTGCCGCACGATAACGCGCCGCACTTTCACCAACGCTGGATTGCGAGCGCGTGGGATCCAGACGCGCCACTACCTGCCCCGCCTTCACCCGATCGCCTTCGTGCACATACAGCTCGGTGAGGATCCCACCTTCTAAGGATTGCAGCACCTGGTCACGTGAGCTCGGGATCACTTTGCCCGTGCCGGTTGAGACTTCATCCAGCGTGCCAAACCAGGCCCACACCAGCGATATCAGGATCAACGCGGCGCTGATGGTGATCAGCCTGACCGCACCAGTGTAGTGGGTCTCAGATTTCAGCTCCCCCAACAGGTCGTCAGAGGAATCGACTTCTGCCGCGGTGACCAGCCGCAGTTTGCCGGGAAGTTGCTTCATCATGGGCGCACCTCCGGTGGATTACCGCCGGCACGCGGTGGCGGCAACGCATTCTCTTTCGGGCTGTCCATCACCAGTTGCCCATCTTTCAGCACCAGCACGCGATCCACCAGCGCAAGTATCGCCGCACGGTGCGTCGCCACGATCAGCGTGCGGCCATTCAGCCACGCGCCCAGACGTTCGATGAACTCCTTCTCGGTATGATCATCCAGCGCCGCTGTAGGTTCATCCAGCAGGATAATGTTGGGATCGCGCAACAGCATGCGAGCCAGTAGCACTGACTGGCGCTGACCGCCCGATAAGCCTATCCCGCCCTCCATCACCGGATGATCGAGACCGAGTGGCAAACGACGAATGAAATCCGCCCCGCCGCTGACCGTTAATGCACCGAAGATGGCATCGTCAGTCGCGTGGGCCGCGCCCATGGTGAGGTTTTCACGCAGTGTGCCGTGGAACAGGCGCGCGTTTTGCGTCATCAAACCCACATTACGCCGTACATCCGAGACATCAATATGCGGCAAACTGAGGTTATCCAGACGCAGCTCGCCGCCCACCAGATCCATGCCACCAATCATCGCCTGCAACAAGGTCGATTTGCCCGAACCGTTGCGACCAAGCACGGCAATTCTCTCACCCGGCTTGATGGTTAGGCTTTTGATACGCAGCGCGATGGTGAGTGAATCGGTGTAGTAACGAAACATCGCATCATTGAACTGATAATGACCAAACAGCACCGGACAATGGATACGCGTCTCGTCTTTACTGTTCTCCACCGGCAGATTCATCAATGCATCCAGACTGCCTTTGGCGGCTTTCACCTGCTGCCAGCGAGCCAGCACACCACACAACGTCGCCATGGGGGCAATCATGCGCGAAGAGAGCAGCGAAGCCGCAACAATCGCACCGGTGGTGATATCGCCGTTGATCACCATCGGCGCACCGACCACGATCACGCTGGCATACACCAACCCCTGCACCGTGACACCCCAGCTGATCAGCGAATGCATCACTTTGCGCATCTCCACACCGGATTGCGCCGTAATGCGAATGTAGCTGTTCCACTGTTGCAGGAAACGGTCTTCCGCCTGCATCAGCTTGATGTCCTCCAGCCCCTGCACGCTCTCCACCAGTACCGCATTTCGCAGCGTCGATTCCTTCAGGTTTTGCTGCGCCAGCTTTGACAACTTCTTCTGGCTGAGAATGCCGGGCAACACCATCAGGATCACCGCAATCGGCGCAATCCACGCCAGCTGTGGCGCAATGATCGCCATCACCAGCATAAACAGCAGGAAGAACGGCATATCAACAATGGCGGAAACGGTGGTTGAGGTCACCATTTCGCGGATCGATTCCAGCTCGCGCAGCTGCGAGATAAAAGTACCGGTGGAACGCGGCACCGCACTATTACGCAGCCGCAGCGCATGACCAAACACGCGATCCGAAACACGCATATCGGCACGTTTACCCAGCAGGTCAGTGACATGATCGCGCCCGACACGCAGGACGTAGGTGAACACCACGGAGATAATCACCCCGATATAGAGGACATACAGCGTGGGATAAGATTGCGCCGGAATCACGCGGTCATACACCTGCATCGAGAAGATAATGCCAACCATCGCCAGCAGGTTGAGCAGGAAGGATCCCAGCATCACGTGGCCATAAGGCCGCAGGTCGTGCAGCACCAAACGCCGCAGCCAATCCGGCTTGACCGTTGCCAGATAGCGATCGACGCGGCTGTCTTTGGCAGCGGTGACCGGACGTAATGCGGCGGCAAAACGAATCTCCGGCAGCAGCGTTTCCAGCGCAACGGGCGCCGGTTGCTCATCTCCCGAAAAGTGCACACGCACTTCATCTTCACCATCGAAGTTGGTGATAACACCGACCTGCCCGTCGGCCAGCTCCACTGCCAGTGGCAAACGCCAGCTGGTGATTTCCCACTTGTTCTCTTCGTACAGCTGGAGCGATAACCCCGCCTGGCGCGCTAAATGGCGCAGCGCTTTGTCGCGCGTCTGTTTACCCTGCCATTCGGCGGCGGCCATGATCATGCCCGGAGAACAGGGCAAACGATAATGGGTGGCGATCTGGATGATCGCCGTCGCCCATCCATTTAACGGAACGTGCCCGTCGGCACCACTGCTGGTATCACCGTTCGGGGCATCGGGAATTTGTAACTGGGTCATGGCTGGATCTCCACATTCTGGATCCGCTGATTATTCAACGCGAACGCCGATCGGATATGCCCGGTGCTGTATAAGCAGTCGAGTTGCAACGATCGTAATTGACTGATGGTTTGCTGCAGGGTGAAACGGGTCTGGAACACTTCCTGCTCGGCGTTAAGCACGTCCAGCAGCGGACGGGTGCCGAGTTGCAGATACTGATCCTGATAGAGCTGCTGGGTTTTCTCACCCAGCGTCTGTTGCCGCCCCATAATCGCCAGACTTTGCGACAAGCTAAGGGCTGCACTTTGCGATTCACTGAGTTGCTGCCGTGCTTTCAGGCGCGCGGAATTTACGGCCGCGGTGGCGGCTTGCAAGGCGTTGGCAGCGGCGTCACGCGCGGCAGTGATCCCGCCTCCCTGATAGATCGGCATCTCCACTTTGACGAAGGCCTGATACTGAGTGCGATCGAGCGTTTCGCTGCCGGAGTAATGATTGTTGAGGTAGTGCGTCACCTGGGGTTCCAGCGAAATCGTTGGCAGGTTCTGCGCGTTAGCATTATCCAGTTTTGCCTGTGCCTGATTGGCCTGTGCCCATGCCGACAGCACCGCCGGGTTGAGTTTGTCATCCGCTTTACCCACCGAGCAGGAGCGCGTCAGGTTCACCGGAAAATCTTCATTCACTTTCTTCACCAGCGGCCAACCGAGATAGGTCGCCAGCGTGGCACGCCAGCGATCGAGGTTGGCCTGATACTGAATCAGCGTGGTGCGCGCACCTTCAATACGCGCATCCGTTTGCGTGGCATCGGAGAGCGAAGCCGCGCCTTCATCATTTCGCTGACGGGCCAGATCGCCAATTTTGCTCAGTGCATCGAGCTGCTGCTGGGCAATCTTGACGAGTTGCTGATAGCCCTGCACTTCCACCAGCGCGGAAGCCGTGTCATGTGCCACTGTATCAATACTCACCAGCACGTTGGCTTGTTCCATCGCCACGCCGGCTTCAGCGGATCGCACCGAGCTGCTGACTTTGCCAAAGTCATACAACATCTGCGAAACCGATAACACAAACGATGGGCTGAACCCCTTTTCGGTATAGGCATTGCTATAGCCGTTGTTCATCCCGCCACTGATTTGCGGATAATATTTGGCTTTCGCCACATCCACCTGGTTGGCCTGTTCCAGCATTTTGCCCACCGCCTGCGCGATATCTGGATGCCACTGAATGGCACGCTGTACGGCCTGGTTGATGGTGAGTGAATCCGGGACGTGAGCCAATGCGGGTTCGGCCACTTCACCGGTTAATGACGGCAGATCCTGCTGCTGTTGCGCCAGGCCTGCGGAGGTGATTCTGCTGGCCGAGGTGAGCGCATCACTGGCAGCCATGAGTTGTGAACAATGAAATAAAGCGATGCCCGCACAGAAGACGCTGAGCTTAGAGTAACGGCGAGTTGGAGCGCCTGATTGCATCAAATCCATCGATAATCCACCAGTCAGTAAAAGGAAAGGGGCTCATCCATGAGCCCTTACTGCATCCTTGCTACGCGCGGCCCCTTATGCCGTGTGAGTCTGGTGCGGTTGCTGCAGCAATTCCTCCAGTGAAACGTTGACACCTTCCAGCGTTATCAACTGGGTACTGCTGTAACCCGTACCGGTACCGTCACGGTCAATTGAGAGCACGGTATTGCCATCTGAAGTATGATCCACTTTCACGAAATCATTAATATTACTTGTGGAATCATTCCAGCCGATTAGCAAGTTACTGATGTCAATTTTGTCGCCTTGCGCAACATTGAAGTCGGTCCAGGTATCGTGACCGTTCCCTCCCGTTGAGTCTGCACTCGCCAACAGGTGATACACCAGGGTATCGGCACCCGCACCGGTCGTGATGGTGTCGTTATACGCACCGCCGGTGATGGTGTCAGCCCCCGCCGTTCCTGTGATGGTCGGATGCAGGTCGATGGTGAAGGAGTGCGTGGTGATGGTGCCATCGCTTGCTGCCAGCGTGTAGCTGAACACCTCTTTATGCAGCAGGCTTTGTCCATCAACCCCTGCATTAAGCGTATAGGTGTAGCTACCGTTGGCTGCAATACTCAGCACACCATAGTCCCCGGCAATCGACGTGGTACCCACGCTGTGAACCGTTGTGACATCACCGTGTTCATTAGTGATACTCAAGGTTCCGGTATGCGTCGTCGAGTCACCGTAGATACTGCCGCTGGCATCGTGATCACCGGTTGAGGTGGTTTCCGCCAGCAGGCTGTTCACTGTGAGCGATGTCGCCGCACCGTTATGCAACGTGACCGTCAGGGATGCTGAAGTCACTGCACCACTGGAATCCCTCACCGAATAAGTGAAGGTGTCGGTGGTTGGCAAGGTACTGACGTCCAGCCCCGCCTTCAGCACGTAGGTGTAGTTACCGTGCGAATCGATGGTCAGCGTACCGTAGGTGGTATTGATCACCGTGTTGCCCGTCGCGGCAACGGCACTGCCCGACACCGTAGTCACCGCAGTACCGGTTGGTACCGTACCCGCGACTGAGCTGGTGTCATTGGTCAGCAGATTGCCCGTTACCGTTGAGGAAACTGTCACCGCATCCAGCGTGGTATCTGTCACCGTGGTGATGGTGGTGCTTGGCAGCACGGCAATACCGCCACTCGAACCAATCACCACCGCATAGGTACCCGCGCCGAGTCCGCTATAAGTGACGTTGGCACCTGTCTGAGTACCGATTGACAGCAATGTGGTCGCCAGATAGTTCGATGTCACGCTCTTCAGTGTCCAGGAACCATCTGAGTTCTGTTGATAGAGATACAGCGAGTAGGTTGATATCAGAGAAATACCACCGACCGAACCGTGCAGGGTTACAGTGCGGGTATCACCACTGCCCACGTTAAAGGTATAAGCGTTACCGTTAGACAGAACGCCTACACCCAGCAGTGTGCCAAGGTTCACCGTGGCCAGAGCCGCATGCGAGACGCTGGTGGTGCCGTTATTCACCGTTTGCGTGGTTGTGCTGTAGTCCACCTCATTGGTGTCGTTGGCGGCCACGATACGAATCACCCCGGTCAACGAGGCGGATGGTGAGACGTTGCCCGCACGGTCAGTCTGGATAACGGACAGTGAAGCACCGGTGGTTTGTGCGGTGCTGAGGGTCACCGACCAGGTGCCCGCCGCGCCGACTGTCGTGGTACCGAGCGAGTTACCGTTGGCATCACGCACCGTCACCGTATCGCCCACTTCACCACTACCGGTTACGGTGGTACCCGCCGAGTTAATCGCCAGGTTGGTCACCGCGACTGGTGCCACGTTATCGATGTTCACCGTGGCTGTAGTGTTGCCGGAACTGACGTTACCCGCCGCATCCGTGACGGTGGTGCTCAACGGATGCGCACCGTTCGCCAGAACCGCAGTGGTGTAGGTCCATGCACCGGAACTGCCTACGGTGAGGGAGCCAAGAACGGTCGCGCCATCATAGATGGTGACAATCGCACCCACTTCTGCCGTGCCACTCAAGGTTGGCGTGGTGTCTTTGGTGTAGGCGCCATTGGCCAGCGTCACCGGCGTGGTGCCGGTATCGTCGGTAATGGTCAGCGTACTTGCCGTTGGAGCTACGGTGTCCACACGCAGCGTGGTCGAGGCCGTTGGACTGGTGTTACCTGCCGCATCGGTCTGCGATACGTTGATGGTGTGCGTACCGTTGCTCAAGGTGGTGGAGATAAAGCTCCAGGTGCCGTTACTGCCCACCGTAGTCGTGCCGAGCAGCGTAGTGCCATCATAAATATTGACGCGTGCACCGACTTCACCGTTACCGGTCAAGAGTGGCGTGCTGTCATTGGTGGCACCATTGTTAGGAATCGTCACCGCCGTACTGCCGTTGTTGTTGGCCGCAACGAGACTGGTCACTGCCGCTGGAGCCACGCTATCGACAATCACCGTGGCTGACGTGGTGCCGCTGACATTGCCTGCTGGATCCGTCACGGTGACATTGATCGGGTGGCTACCCTGCGTCAATACCGTCGTGGTGTAGGTCCATGCGCCACTGCTGCCCACCGTCAACGTGCCCAGCAGCGTCGTGCCGTCGTAGATCGACACTTTGCTGCCCACTTCCGCCGTACCGCTCAGGGTTGGCGTGGTGTCATTGGTGTAACCGCCGTTTGCCACCGTGGTGTTGGTGATGTCGTTGGTAATCACCAGGGTTGATGCCGCTGGAGCCACGGTATCCACGGTAATGGAGACCGTTGCGGAAGCTGCACTGGTGTTACCCGCTGCATCGGTCACCGTGACGCTCAACGGATGGGTACCGTTACTCAACGTGGCCGTGGTGAAGGTCCATGCACCGTTGGTCCCGGCAGTTACAGAACCCAGCACCGTTGTGCCGTCATAGATGGTGACAATGGCATTCGCTTCTGCGGTACCGCTCAGGGTCGGCGTCGCATCATCGGTAACGGCGCCATTGGCCAACGGTCCCTGGCTCGCACCAACATCATCGTTGATCACCAGGTTGGTGACCGCATTCGGTGCCACAGTGTCGATGGTCATCACGGTTGATGCATTCGGGCTAACGTTGCCCGCCGCATCTGTCTGGGTGACATTCAACGTATGGCTGCCGTTGCTCAACGTGGTGGAGATGAAGCTCCAGGTGCCGTTGCTGGCGACGGTGGTGGTGCCCAGCAAGATTGTACCGTCATAGATACTGACCTTAGCCCCGACCTCACCCGTACCGCTCAACAGCGGCGTGCTGTCATTGGTGACTCCGTTATTCGGAATCGTCACCGCCGTGCTGCCATTGTTATTGGCCGCCACCAGGGTAACCGCTGCCGGAGGCGTGGTGTCGATAACCACGGTGGCGTTGGTTCTGCCACTGACGTTACCGGCTGCATCCGTGACCGACACGCTGATGGTATGCGAGCCTTGCGTCAAGGTCGAGGTTGTGAAGGTCCACGCTCCCGAACTGTTGGCGATAGCAGTACCCAGCGCCGTTGTACCGTCATAGATAGTCACACGACCACCGGCTTCCGCCGTACCACTCAGCGTTGGCGTAGTGTCGTTGGTGGAACCCCCGCTGGCGACCGTGGTGTTGGTGACATCGTTGGTGATCACCAGCGTTGCGGTATTTGGCGCTACGGTATCCACGGTGATGGTGACCGGTGTTGAGGATGGGCTGACGTTACCCGCCGCATCTTTCACCGTCACACTTAGTGGGTGGCTACCATTACTCAATACCGGGCTGACAAAGCTCCACGCGCCGGTACCGCTGGCGGTAGTGGAACCCAGCACGGTCGTGCCGTCATACACCGTGACAATCGCGTTCGCCTCAGCCGTACCGGAGAGGGTTGGCGTGTTGTCGTTGGTAGAACCGCCGGTTGGCACCACTGTGCTGGTGTTATCGTTGGTGACCACCAGGTTGGTGACGGTGTTAGGCACCACCGTATCCACGATGAAGTTGGTGGAAGCGGCAGGACTGACGTTACCCGCAGCATCGGTCGCGGTCGCGGTGATGGTGTGCGCACCTTCAGTCAGGGTAGTTGAGGTCCAACTCCACGCGCCCGTACTGCTGGCCGTCACAGAACCGATCTGCACACCGCCGTCGAAGATTTTGACGACGCTGTTCGCTTCCGCGGTGCCGCTAAATGCAGGCGTGTTGTCGTTGGTGCTGGTCCCTGCGCCAATCGCTACTGCGGTACTGCCGTTGTTATTGGCCGCCGCCAGAGTGATGGTAGGAATTACGGTATCGATATTCACCGTCGCACTGGTGGTCGCGCTGATGTTACCTGCCGCATCCGTCGACGTGACGCTGATCGGGTGTGAACCCTGGCTCAGAGCCGCAGTGGTATAGGTCCAGTTTCCAGAAGCACCGACAGTGATGGAGGTAAGCAGCGTGCTGCCATCGTAAATCCTGACGATGCTGCCCACTTCCGCCGTACCGCTCAGGGTTGGCGTGCTGTCGTTAGTCGATCCACCGTTTGGCACCGTAGTATTAGTGTTGTCGTTAGTGATGACCAGCGTCGAAGCATTCGGCGCCACGGTATCGACAATCACGGAAACCGGGGTCGATGCCGGACTGACGTTACCCGCTGCGTCTTTCACTGTGACACTCAGCGGATGTGTCCCGTTGCTCAATGCCGGGCTGACGAAGCTCCATGCACCGGTGCCGCTGGCCGTAGTGGAGCCCAATACTGTCGTGCCGTCATACACCGTGACAATCGCATTCGCCTCAGCCGTACCGGTAAGGGTTGGCGTGTTGTCATTGGTTGAACCGCCGTTTGGCACCGTGGTGCTGGTGACATCGTTGGTGACCACCAGGTTAGTGACCGTGGCAGGCACGGCGGTATCCACCGTGAAGGTGATGGACGCATTCGGACTGATGTTGCCCGCCGCATCGGTCGCCGTCACGTTGATGGTGTGGCTACCGTCAGCCAGCGTGGTGGATGTCAGACTCCAGGCACCGTTGCTGCCTGCGATAACAGAACCGAGCAGGGTTCCGCCATCGTAGACCCTCACCACACTACCCGCTTCCGCCGTACCGCTGATGGCTGGCGTGTTGTCGTTGGTGCTGCTGCCTGCGAGAATCGCCACCGGCGTACTGCCGTTGTTGTTCGCCGCTGCCAGGCTCGCTACCGCCGCCGGAGGTGTGGTATCGATCACCACCACAGAAGAGGTGGTACCACTGACGTTACCTGCTGCATCAGTCACCGTGACGTTCAGCGTATGAGAGCCCTGTGCCAGTGCCGTTGAGGTGAAGGTCCATGCGCCGGTGCCGCTGGCAATCGCCGTGCCCAACAAGTTAGTACCATCGTAAATCGAGACGCGACCGTTGGCTTCCGCCACACCGCTCAGTGTTGGCGTGGTGTCGTTGGTCGAGCCACCGTTGGGGACGACGGCCGTGGTGTTATCGTTGGTGACCACCAGTGACGTCGTTGCCGGCGCCACGGTATCCACCACCACAGTGAAGTTAGTGGCCGTACTGGTGTTGCCCGCTGCATCACGCACGGTGACACTCAGTGGATGCGATCCTTCACTCAGTGCTGCAGTGGTGAAGGTCCAGGTGCCACCGCTTCCGACGACGACCGAGCCGAGAACGGTGGTGCCCTCAGAAATCACCACAATGTTGCCTGCCGTCGCGGAACCGCTCAGGGTTGGCGTGTTGTCATCGGTAGATGCACCACTCGTCAACGGGCCTTGTGAGGTGCCCACGTTGTCGTTCACCACCAGGCCTGTCACCGGATTCGGCGCACCTGTCACCACGGTAAAGGTAATCGAGGCATTCGAGCTGGTGTTGCCCGCCGCATCGGTCGCCGTCACGTTGATGGTGTGTGCGCCATCAGCCAGCTGCGTTGAGGTGTAACTCCACGCACCGGTGGTGGCGTTCGCCGTCACCGAACCCAGCAGAATTGTGCCGTCATAGATTTTGACGACGCTGCCTGCTTCTGCTGTACCACTTAGCGCTGGGGTGTTGTCGTTGGTGCTGCTGCCTGCGGCAATCGCCACTGGCGTACTGCCGTTGTTGTTGGCGGCAGCCAGCCCCGCGACAGCAGCCGGCGGAGTGGTATCGATCACCACAGTCGACGACGTAGTACCGCTGACGTTGCCTGCCGCATCCGTCACGGTGACATTCAGCGTATGCGAGCCCTGCGTCAATGCCGTTGAGGTGAAGGTCCATGCCCCTGTCGCACTGGCAATCGCCGTACCTAGCAGCGTCGTGCCATCGTAAACGGAGACGCGGCCATTGGCTTCTGCCGTGCCACTCAGCGTTGGAGTCGAGTCGTTGGTCGCACCATTATTTGGCACCACCGTATTGCCATTAGCGTCATTGGTGACCACCAGCGTAGTGGCGTTAGGCGCAATGCTATCCACGGTGAAGTTCACGGTAGAAGAACGAGGCCCTACGTTTCCTGCTGCATCGGTGACTGTGACGCTTAAGGTATGTGCGCCCTGGCTCAGGGTAGGTGAAATAAAGCTCCACGCACCCGTTGCACTGGCTGTCGTTGAACCCACAACGGTGTTGCCGTCATAGATGGTGACAATGCCGTTTGCTTCCGTGTTACCGGTGAGCAGCGGGGTGCTGTCATTGGTGATGCCGTTATTGGCAATCGCAACCGGTGCACCGCCATTGTTATTGGCAGCCGCCAGATCGGTCACGGCTACTGGTGCAACAGTGTCGATGGTGAAGGTGATGGTTGCAGAGGTGTCTCCCGGGTTACCCAACGAATCAACGGTAGTCACATATATCGCGTGAGCACCATCTACCAGCGTTGGATTGAAGCTCCACTGGCCGCTTGCGCCAACAGTGAGACTTCCCAGCACCGTATTGTTGACATCGTGGATGGTAATGACATCACCCGGATCCGCAGAACCTGTCAGCACAGGCGTACCATCTTTGGTGTTCGCACCATTAGCCAGCGTGACAGGCGTACTGCCGCTGTCATCGGTGATAACCAACGTACTGGTGGTGGTCGGCAATCCTGCAGAAATGTTCAGCGTGAATGCCGGAGTACTTGCAGCGCTGACGTTGCCAGCCTGATCCGTCACCGTAAAGGTGAAGCTATGGCTACCGTTTGACAACCCTGCCGGTGGCGTGAAGCTCCATGCACCACCTGTTGCCGTCGCGGTTCCCAGTAGCGTTGTACCATCGTAAACTGATACCGTACTTCCGGCTTCCGCTGAGCCGCCGAAAGTCGGTGTATTATCATCGGTGGTTTGGCCAGATGTCAGGTTACCGGTGCTGCCACCTGCATCATCACTCACCACCAGGGCACTCACTGTAGTCGGAATACCCGTATCAATATTGACGCCAATCGCTGCAGTTTGAGCGCTAGTGGTGCCAGCAGCGTTGGTGACTGACACCGCATAATTGTGGAGACCGTCAGTTTGCGTGCCCGTTTCATAGCGCCATACGCCATTGCTCGCTACCGTGGTGGTACCCACTTGCACACCATCCACAAAGATATTGATAGTGGTACCTGCGACACCAGTGCCGCGCAGCACTGGCGTGTTGTCATTGGAGTAGCCATTGTTAGCGACTTCGACAGGCGTGGTATTGGCGTTGTTATAAATCGCAAACGTCAATACTTGCGCTGGTGTAGAGGTATCCACAGTCAGCGTTGCAGAAGCATTGGAGCTGACGTTACCTGCCGGGTCAGTGACATTGATGGTTAGCGAATGCGTCGCATCGGTCAGTGTTGTGGTCGCCACACTCCAGTTGCCATTGGTATCTGCCACTGCAGTACCCAGCACGGTGGTACCCTCATAAACCGTTACGGTTGATCCCGCTTCCGCCTTACCGCTGAGCAGTGGTGTACTGTCATTGGTGGTGCCGCCATTGGCAATGGTAGTCGGGGTGCTACCGCTGTTGTTTTGCAGCAGCAGATCGCTAACCGGCTGCGGCGGTGTGGCATCAATGCGAACGACAGTCGGCGCCGAAGTACTCACGTTACCCACTTCATCGGTCACGGTGACAGTGAGCGTATGCGAACCGTCGGTCAGCGTTGGTGAAGTAAAGGTCCAGGTACCGCCACTGGTCGCCGTGGTTGAACCGATGACCGTGGTGCCATCATAAATGGTCACCAGACTGTTCGCCTCGGCGCTACCACTCAGTGAAGGCGTGTTGTCATTGGTTAATCCGTTGTTGTCCACGACCGTAGAGGTGATGTCGTTGGTCACCAACAGCGTTGGGGTTACTGGTGGAGTGGCGTCAACGGTGAAGTCAACGGTGTTCGCGGCCTGACTGGTGTTACCTGCGGCATCCGTTGCCGTCACGCGCAGCGTATAGGTGCCGTCATCCAGTGCTGGCACGCTGAAGCTCCATTGACCATTACTCCCCACCGCCGTACTGCCCAACACCGTGGTGCCATCATAGATGCGGATAATGCTACCCGCTTCACCACTACCGCTGAGGAACGGCGAACTGTCGTTGGTGGTGCTGCCATTTGCAATCGCCACCGGCATCGTTCCGTTGTCATTGCTGGCAGTAATCGCACTTGGTGCCGCAGGAGGTGTGGCATCAATCACCGCACTAATGGTGGTGGTACCGCTCACGTTACCAGCTGCATCAGATGCACTGACACTGAAGGTATGAGAACCGTCCGCCAGCGCAGTGGGTGGCGTAAAGCTCCATGTACCACCGGCAATAACGGTTGTGGATCCCAATACCCCACTGGCATCAGAGATGGTAATGATGCTGCCCACCTCCCCGTTGCCGCTCAGCACTGGCGTGCTGTCGTTGGTCAAACCGCCGTTTGGAATGTTAATCGCACCATCAATGTTGTTGGTCAGCACCAGGTTGGTTACCGATGGCGGTGCCACGGTATCAATGGTGACGTTCACAACGTCGCTGATCGGGCTAGTATTGCCGGCCGCATCCTGCACCACCACGCTCAGATTATGGGTACCATCTGTCAATGTTGGTGAGTAACTCCAGTCACCACTGCCATCCGCGATAACCGTACCGAGAACGGTATTGCCATCAGAGATAATAATGGTGCTGTTGGCTTCCGCTGTACCGCGCAGAACCGGTGTACTGTCATTGGTCGTGCTGCCGCTCGTAACAGGCACTTCTGTGCCGCTGTTGTTATTGGCGAGCGTAAGACCTTGCGCTGCGTCCGGTGCTTCACTGTCCACGGTAAAGGTCAGGGTTGGGGAATTAGCACTGGTATTACCTGCCGCATCCGTCACCGTCACACTCAGATTGTGTTCACCTTGACCCAGGGTGTCGGTGGTGAAACTCCAGTTACCACTGCTGCCTACCAACACCGAGCCGATTTCGCCAGCACCGTCATAAATTCTGACGATACTGCCAGCCTCGGCACTGCCGGTTAGTTGTGGCGTGGTGTCGTTGGTAAAGCCGTCTGCTGCAATCGGCACCAACGTACTGCCTTCGTTGTTGTTGACGGTCACGCCTTGCGCCACATCCGGCGCTTCAGTGTCAATATTGATCGTGACCACAGCAGAAGCCGGGCTGACGTTGCCCGCTGAATCAGTCACCGTAATGGTCAGTGGATGCGCACCATCATTCAGCGTATCCGCTGTGAAGCTCCACACGCCCTGCGCATTGGTGGTGACGCTACCAATCGCCGTATTGCCATCATAAATGGTCACCAGGCTGTTAGCCGTAGCGGTACCACTCAACACTGGCGTGTTGTCGTTGGTATAGCCGTTGTTCGCTACTGTCTCCGTTGGCAAGACATCGTTATTGGTGACCACAAAATCTGGCGTAGACGGAACAGAAGTATCCACCGTTATTGTCACCGCATTACCCGCAGCACTGACGTTGCCCGCCGTATCGGTGGCGGTGGCAGTCAGCGTGTGAGCGCCGTCGGTCAGGGTCTGAGTCGTGAAGTTCCAGGTACCGCCGGTGCCAGCCTGAGTTGAACCGATCAGGGTGGTGCCATCGTAAACTTTGATGATACTGCCCGCTTCCGCCGTGCCGCTCAGGGATGGTGTATTGTCGTTGGTCACTCCGGTTAGCGTATTGCCACTGTCATCTTTCGCCACCAAATCACTGATAGCGTCAGGTGCGATGGTATCTACGTTGAAAGTAATGCCAGCAGAAGGTGCACTGCTGTTTCCTGCGGTGTCTGTTGCGGTAGCCGTCAGAGTATGGCTGCCCTGGCCCAGTGCTGTAGTCGGCTCGAAGCGCCAGATGCCGTTGGTACCGACAATCGCCGTCCCCAGAACCGTACTGCCATCACGAATGGTCACGGTAGCGCCAATTTCGCCCGTTCCGCGAATAACAGGTGTGGAGTCATTGGTGGTGCTGCCCGCAGTGATCACCACGGCAGTACCGGCGTTGTTATTGCTGAGGCTGGTCACCACCGGAGTCGCTGGTGGTGTGCTGTCCACGGTAAAGCCAATCGCCGCTGATGGTGCACTGACGTTGCCCGCAGCATCGGTAACGGTGGTGGTAATACTGTGCACCCCCTCGCCCAATGCCAATGTGGGTGTAAAGGTCCAGGTGCCGCCAGTGCCCACCACTACAGTGCCCAGCACATTACTGCCATCAAGGATGGTGACAGTCGTGCCCACTTCAGCGGTTCCGCTCAGTACTGGCGTATTGTCATTGGTGACACTTCCCGCGGTGATGGGTACAGCAGTGCCGCTGCTGTCATTACTTAACTGCACGGCACCGGCGGTGTTAGGTGCCTGGGTATCGACAGTAAAGGTGATCGCCGTAGAAGGTGCACTGCTGTTGCCTGCTG
Organism: Pantoea rwandensis; assembly: GCF_000759475.1. Taxonomy (NCBI): domain Bacteria; kingdom Pseudomonadati; phylum Pseudomonadota; class Gammaproteobacteria; order Enterobacterales; family Erwiniaceae; genus Pantoea; species Pantoea rwandensis. Next base: position 1,313,045 of record NZ_CP009454.1, on the reverse strand, counting down.
CATCTGTCACGGTTGCGGTGAGACTGTGCGCCCCCTGACTGAGCACAGGTGAAGTGAAGCTCCAGGCGCCACCCACTGCGACCTGCACACTGCCGAGCACGGTATCGCCATCACGCACGGTGATGATGGTACCCGCCTCTGCTGTTCCGCTCAGTACCGGCGTGGTGTCATTGGTCGCGCCACCTGATGTGATCGGAATCACACCACCGCCGTTGTCATTGTTCAGTACCACTGCATTGGCCGAATCAGGCGCAACGGTATCCACGCTGAATTCAAATGCAGGTGATTCAGGACCGGCGTTGCCGGTTGAATCGGTGACGATGGTAGTCAGACTGTGTGGGCCCTCAGCCAATGCGGCCGCTGGCGTAAAGCTCCAGTTACCATCGCTGCCAACAATCGCGGTACCAATCGTGGTGCCATTGTCTTTCACTGTGACGATACTGCCTGCTTCAGCGGTACCGCTGAGTACTGGTGTAGCGTCGTTAGTGGCACTGCCTGCGGTAATAGGCACCGCCACACCCGTTGAATCATTACTGAGTTGCAGATCGCCGACTTCCCCCGGAGAGGTGCTATCGACAATGACAATCACCTCAGAGGTTGGCGCACTGCTGTTTCCTGCCGGGTCAGTGACCACGGTGGTCAGACTGTGGCTGCCCTCCTCCAGCGGCGTTGTGGGTGTGAAGCTCCAGGTACCACCGCTGCCCACCACGACAGAGCCAAGCACGGTGGTCCCTTCGGAGATGGTGACCGTACTGCCGACTTCAGCAGTTCCGCTCAGGGTTGGCGTGGTATCGCTGGTGGATCCGCCTGTGGCAATTGGCGTGCCGTCGTCGGTGGTGAACTGCAGCCCTCCTGCCGCTGCAGGTGCTTGTGTATCCACGGTGAAGGTGATGGCTGGTGAAGCCTCGCTCACGTTACCTGCCGGGCTGGTCACCGTTGTGGTCAGACTGTGATCGCCCTGGCTCAGCGCTGGCGTAGTGAAGCTCCAGGTCCCGCCAGCGCCTACAACCACAGTGCCCAGAACCGTGGTGCCATCCAGCACGGTAACAGTGCTGCCAACATCGGCTGAACCGGTTAACACCGGTGTGGTGTCATTGGTCGCGCCATTGGTAATCGGTACCGCCGTACCGCTGGTGTCATTGTTCAGCACCAGTCCACTAGCAGGTTCAGGCTGCGTGGTGTCCACGTTAAAGGTAATCGGTGTGGTTTCCGGACCGGTGTTGCCGGCCGGATCCGTCACGGTGGTCGTCAGGCTATGCGAACCCGACTCCAGCGGCGTCGTTGGGGTGAAACTCCAGCTACCATTGCTGCCAACGGTGACCGAACCAATCTCCGTGCCGTTGTCAGAAACTTTCACCGTGCTGCCCGGTTCAGCGGTACCACTCAGGACTGGAGTGGTGTCATTGGTGGTGCCATCTGCGGCAATAGGAACTGGCGTGCCGCTGCTGTCATTGTTGAGCTGCAGACCACTCGCTTCTTCAGGTGCTGTGGTATCGACCGTGATGACGATTGGCGAAGATGGCGCACTGGTATTGCCTGCCGGGCTGGTGGTGGTCGCAGTAATACTGTGACTGCCTTCGCCTAACGGCGTCGTTGGCGTAAAGCTCCAGGTGCCACCGCTGCCCACCACCACGCTACCCAGCACGGTGCCACCATCAGAGACGGTGATCGTGCTGCCTGCCGCTGCCGAGCCACTCAGAACGGGCGTGACATCATTGGTCGCCGCACCAGAGGTAATCGGTACAGGGGTGCCGCTCTCATCATTGCTCAACGCCACATTACCCGGTGCAGCAGGGATAGTGGTATCCACGGTGACTGAGATGGGTGCGCTTGCCGCGCCGGTATTGCCCGCAGGGTCAGTCACGGTCGTGGTCAGACTATGGCTGCCATCGCTCAACGGGGCCGATGGCGTAAAGCTCCAGTTGCCGTCATTACCCACCGTGGTCGAGCCAATCACGGTACCGTTATCAGACACGTTAACCGTGCTGCCAGGTTCGGCACGACCACTCAGCACCGGCGTGGTGTCATTGGTGGTGCCGCCAGTGATCGGTACTGCTGTGCCGCTGGAATCATTGCTCAGCAGCACACCGGATGCTGCAGCGGGCGCGGTGGTGTCGACTGTTACAATGACGGGCGTACTAGCCGGTCCGGTATTACCCGCCGGATCGGTGACGGTTGTGGTCAGGCTATGGCTGCCATCGCCCAGCGGCGTAGTTGGGGTATAGCTCCAGGTGCCATCGCTTCCGGTAGTGGCGGTGCCCAATACCGCGCCGCCATCAGAAACGGTTACCGTACTGCCCGGTTCTGCGGTGCCGTTCAGGGTTGGCGTGTTGTCATTGGTGCTGCCGCCAGAAGTAATTGGCGTGCCACCCTCGTAAGTAAGTTGGACATTGCCAGCCGCTGCCGGAGGCTGAGTATCCACGGTCACGGTCACTGGCGTTGAGGACGGACTGGTGTTGCCCGCTGGATCCGTCACCGTTGACGTCAGGCTATGGTTGCCGTCGCTTAAAGGCGGAGTGGTGTATGTCCAGGTACCATCGCCACCGACTGTGGTGGTACCAATTACCGTGGTGCCATCGGAAATGGTCACGGTACTGCCAGGCTCACCACCACTGCCGGTGAGGGTTGGCGTGTTGGTGTTAGTGCTACTGCCTGAAGGGATCGGATCGCCATCCCCATTTGTCAGTCCAACATTGGTTGGTGCCGTCGGAGCAGCGGTGTCGATAGTGACATTAATGGTTGGGGTATCTGTCACCGCGCCGGTTGTTGGATTTGTCGCTTGAGCGTGGAAGGCGTATGTGCCGTCAACTAAAGCAGATGGCGTAAAGCTCCACTGCCCATCGCTGCCTGCCGTCACCGAGCCCAACACGGTCGTGCCGTTGAAGATAGTGATCAGGTCGCCCGCGCCCGCCAGACCGCTTAACACCGGCGTGGTGTCATGGGTGCTGGAGTTATCCGTCAACTGAACAATAGTGCTGCCGCTGTCATCTGACACGACGATCAGATCGTTGGTTGCAGGTACACCCGCATCAATGTTGACCGTAAAGGCCGGGGAAGCTGGGCTGACGTTGCCCGCTGCATCGGTCACCGTGGTAGTGAAGTTATGCTGGCCGTTAGTCAACGGTGATGCTGGCGTGAAGGTCCAGCTACCATTGCTGCCTACTGCAGCCGACCCTAGCAGCGTGGTGCCATCGTAAACTTTTACGATGCTGCCCGCTTCCGCTGTACCACTCAAGGTAGGTGTGCTGTCATCGGTAGTTGCACCCGATGTCAGTGGACCCGTGCTACTACCCACATCATCGGTCACCACCAGACCACTGACAGCAGCGGGTGCAGTGGTATCTACACTGAAGGAGATCGGCGTGGTTGCCGGGCTGGCGTTACCTGCCGCATCCGTCACGGTGGTGGTCAGACTGTGGTTGCCTTCACCCAGTGCCGGGGTAGTGAAAGTCCAGGTGCCGTTACTGCCGACCGTCACCTTACCCAGAACGGTGCTGCCGTCACGAACCGTGACAACGCTACCCGCCTCCGCGCTACCGCTCAACACGGGAGTCGGATCATTGGTGACGCTACCTGCGGTGATAGGAACGGCGGTGCTGCCTGCATCGTTATTCAGCTGCAATCCGCTGGCGGCATCCGGTGCAATGGTGTCGACGGTGATATTGAGTGTGGCAGTTGGCGTTACGTTACCTGCCGCATCGGTAATGGTGCCATGCAGCGCGTGCGCACCATCCGACAGGGTGCCAACTCGGAATAACCATTGGCCATTGCTACCCGCCGTTGTGCTACCGAGCAGCGTACCTCCATCATACAAAGTGATGATATTTCCCGGACTCGCCACACCAATCAGCACCGGTGTAGGGTCATTGGTACTGACACCATTGGTCAACGGTTCGACGGTATTCCCATTGTCATCAACACCCTGCAGTGAAGTGGTCGCCGCTGGCAATCCGGCTTCGATATTCACCGTAAACGGCGGGCTGGTTGGCCCCACGTTACCGGCTGCGTCTGTGGCGGTGATGGTGAAAGTGTGGCTGCCATTACTCAGTGCTGGGGTGGTGAAGGTCCAGGTGCCGTCCGTATTCACGGTCACATTGCCCAGCAAAGTGGTGCCATCATAAATACTTAACAGCGCGTTCGGTTCGCCCGTGCCACTCAGCGTCGGCGTATTGTCATCAGTGATATCTCCTGATGCCAATGCACCCTGTGAGTCGCCAACATTATCGGTGACCACTAAACCGCTTACGGCGGTAGGAGGTGTAGTGTCTACGGTTAACGTAACGGGTGTGGACGCTGGACCAGTGTTACCCGCCGCATCGGTGACCTTCGTGGTCAGGCTATGGCTACCGTCACTCAGAGCTGGCGAGGTGAAGCTCCAGCTGCCATTAGCCCCCACTGTCGCCGTACCCAGCACATTGCTACCATCACTCACTGTGACGATGCTTCCCGGTTCTGCCGTGCCGCTGAGTACTGGGGTATTGTCGCTGGTCGTGCCGCCTGCAGCGATTGGCGTAACAACACTTCCGTTGTTGTTACTGAGTTGCAGATCGCCTGCCACTGCGGGCGCGACGGTATCGATGGTGATGTTGATGGTAACGGAATTGGTGGGGTTTCCGGTGCTATCGGTCGCCACGGCATGGAAGGCATAAGTTCCATCCGCCAGCGAAGCCGGGGTGAAGCTCCATTGTCCATCTGAACCCGCCGTGGTGCTGCCCAGCAGTGTCGTACCGTTGTAAAGCGTGATGATATCCCCGGCGGCTGCCTGGCCGCTGAGAACCGGTGTTTTATCATGCGTGCTGGAGCCATCTGGCAGAACTTTCAGCGTGCTACCGCTATCGTCGGTGACTTGCAGCGTACTGGTGGTTGGTGGCACTCCCGCAGCAACAGTGATGCCAAATCCGGTGGTTGCCTGGCTGACATTTCCCGCCGCATCAGTCACCGTGGTGCTTAACGTATGGCTGCCGTTGCTCAGAACTGGCGTGGTGAAACTCCAGCTGCCACTGCTGCCGACTGCAACACTTCCCAACAACGTCGTGCCATCGTAAATTTTTACGATACTGTTCGCTTCGGCGTTACCGCTAAGAGTCGGCGTGTTGTCGTCAGTCGTTGCTCCAGCCGTGAGCGGCCCGGTGCTTGCGCCGACATCGTCAGTGACGACCAGATTACTGGCAGCCGCTGGCGCCTGGGTATCGACGGTGAAGGTGATAGGATCCGATGCTGCGCTGGTGTTACCTGCAGGATCGGTCACGGTGGTGGTAAGACTGTGGCTACCCTCTGAGAGGGTTGGGGAGGTAAAGCTCCAGCTGCCGTTGCTGCCCACTGTGGCGGTGCCAAGTACGATCGTACCATCACGAACGGTAACGGTGCTGCCAGGTTCCGCTGTGCCGCTCAGCACTGGATGAGTGGTGTTGGTTGCCCCCCCTGAAGCAATGGGCTGCACGGTACCACTGCCGTTATCACTCAACTGCAAGCCCGCTGCTGCACTCGGCACCACTGTATCGATGGTGATGACAATGATCGGCGTTTGCGTCACGCTGCCATCGCCATCGGTATCGGTGACAGAGGCATGGAAATTGTAAGTGCCATCTGCAAGTGCAGCTGGCGTGAAGCTCCACTGTCCATCCGGGCCCGCCACCACACTGCCGATTTCTGTCGTGCCGTTGTAGAGGGTGATCAGTGCACCGGCAATGGCCAGCCCACTCAGCGTTGGCGTGCTGTCATGGGTGCTGGCGCCATTAGCCAGCTGCACCAGAGTGTTGCCGGTGTCGTCGGTAATTTCCAGTGAGGTGGTGGCTGGAGGCAGCCCAGCCTGCACATTAAAGTCAAACGCATCAGAAACCGAGCTGACATTGCCGGCAGCATCAGTCTGCGTCACGGTCAGACTGTGTGAACCGTTGCTGAGAGCTGGCGTGGTGAAGCTCCAGTTGCTATCGCTACCGACCACCGCCGTGCCAATCAGAATGTTGTTGTCATAAACACTGATCACCGCGCCTACTTCACCATTTCCGCTCAGGGTTGGTGTGCTGTCATCCGTTGTTCCGCCGCTGGAAACCTGTGAGGCCGTACCGTCAGCATTTCCGCTTAAGGCCAGACCCGTGGCGCTGGTTGGTGCTACGGTATCGACCGTGAAGGTAATAGTGGTCGCTGCACTGGTGTTGCCCGCCGCGTCTGTTGAGGTGATGCTGAGAGTATGACTACCCTGATCTAACGCGGGACTGGTGAAACTCCAGCTGCCGTTGCTGCCTACGGTGACGCTGCCCAGAACGGTATCGCCATCGCGAATAGTGATAATACTCCCCACCTCGCCTCGGCCGCTCAGCACTGGTGTGGTGTCATTGGTTGCGCCGCCGTTCGTGATGGGAATCACCACCGAGCCGGCGTTATTCCCGACACTAAGATCACTCACCGCTTCTGGCGCAGTGGTATCCACAGTAAAGGTGATCGGATCGCTGGCGGCGCTGGTATTGCCAGCCGCATCGGTCGCGGTGACGGTCAGGCTATGTGAACCGTCTGGCAACGCTGGGGAAGTGAAAGTCCAGGTGCCATTCGCGCCCACCACGGTGGAACCCAGCAGCGTTGTGCCATCATAAACGCGAATAATGGCCCCGACTTCGCCGTTACCACTTAAGGTTGGAGTGTTGTCATCAGAGACTGATCCGGTGGTGATTGCGCCCTGATAGGGACCAACGTTATCACTGACCACCAGGTTGGTGACTACGGCTGGAGGAGTGGTATCGCCTCCACCATTGTTGCCGCCACCGTTATTACCGCCGCCGTTGTTACCACCGCCGTTATTACCACCACCGGTGCTACCGTCACTGACTGCGGCATTACCGCCGCCACCGCCCGCCGAACCGGCAAACATCGCGCCCAAGCCTGCCAGAGCTGCACCACCGATACCGAAGGCCGCAATCGTGCCATCATTGGTGGTGTTCTCAGCCAATAGCCCTTCGGTGCTGTCGATGTTGACGTACTGGAACCCATCAGTGCCCGGATCTTCAACCCACCACAGCGCACCTTTGTCGTCCTGCAGCACCAGGTCACTGTCGCCTGCTGCCGTATAAAAGTTATGAATAACAACTACTTCACCAGATTTTGTGGTGACGACTAAATCATTACCATTGCGTGTGAAAGACTTAATATCTGATTGATTAAGGTGAAGTTTAACTACGCTTGGCGCAGATAAATTGACCTGGCTGCCACTGACTTCAGAAGCAACCGTCCCACCTTTAGGAGTGATAGAGATATTATTCATGTTATCGAAATCCCGCGCAGTTATTAAATTCCATAAAAACGCCCGGTATCCGCAGATACCGGCTTCAATGGCGAATAATCCAAATGACTATTCACTTCCTCTCTTGGTCGATTTCATAAAAACTCATGATGAAATCGCGCTGAGCCGAGTTAAGCCTCCATCCCGAGAGAGGGTTGGGTTTATTTTTCAGCGGAACAAAGGGGGAAATGCCTCTATTTTCCAATGGGCGAGCACAAATCAAGTTGAATGCAACAAACCCATTTTTAGACATTTTATCTGCCCCCGATTATCCTGGCCGAACCCGCACCACTTCAGGATTGCTTAATAAAATCATTTAGATAGACACTCTGCCAGTGATAGCCCTGCATACCGTAAACTGCCTTATGCGCGAGCAGTTCGAGGTGTGATTGGCTTTCGACGCCCTCAACAATCACGCCTTTGCATAATTGGTTGAGGTGGCTAAGCAGCGTGTCAAAAATGTGACCGTCGCCAAATTGCCAAAAAAATTCTTTGTCAATCTTGACGATTTCAAATATTCCGCTATCAAGCATGGTCAGGTTGGAATAACCCGGACCAAAGTCATCAAGCCATAAAGGGGCGTGTGTCACCTTCGCGACACCTTTTAATATCAGCAGGTCTGCGCTGTTAAAGCGCGCGGTAAAGAAGGCGGATATCTCTAAACGCAACAACGTCAGTTTCGCCAGTTTTTTTTGTATTTCAGCATCTTCAAAAATACCGGCGACGATATCTCTATCCACATTTACACTGACTATCTGATCAAACCCTTTCTGGTATAGCTGAATAAGTTTTCCGATCTGGTGGAGGAATAACTGCCATTTCTCGTCAGCAGGAAGCCGACTGAAGAACCCTTCATCCCTGCAAGGGTTACGCTTATTATTAATATCTGCATCATCTGAGAATCGTGTAAGCAACTCCCATGCAATCAACTCCCCGGTGATGTCGTGAACCGGTTCTAACAAAAAAATGTATTCGGGTTGATTGCTCATTTCACGGTCCCTTCTGCAACTAACTGATACTCCTGAATTGTCAGGATTACTCATGTGAGAGGTAAGGGAAACATCGATAAAACTTAACACCTTAACTGAAGCCTAACGTACAGCTTACAGTTTGAAAAATAGATTTTAGTAAACGTCGCCCCCAACTTTAATCGTTTAAAACTATCAATTTCGTGAGTGAATTTCTTTTAATTTCAGATAACGATCAGATAATTCCTGGAAAAATTTAACTTACCGCTAACCTTGACAGATCCAAAAAAATATAAGTAATTGATTTTAAATAATAAAAATTAAGTCAACAATTGTGGTAGTTTATTTTTGTCCTAAAATGCAGTTTTTTCTTTTGGAATTAATTGGCTCCAAAAGATTCCAATAAACTCAATTTCAAACCGGTACTATTCAACTCTTAATGTTTAAATTTTGATTATACATTGCAAGAAAAACATAACAGTCAGGCTACCTAATCCTTACGAAATCAGTAGTTAATGGAGGGGTATTAAGACGCGCGACACTGTGTGCTTTTGGCTTAATGAATGAAAATAAAGGAGATAGAAAAGACGTATTTAAAGCGCGAGTTTAAAACGCAAGGTTAAGATTCTTTGAAGATGATCTTCATCACATTTTAAATAAATAAAGAAGAAATAAGAAAATATAATGGCAGGGGAATGAAACGGGCCCTGACCAGGGCCCGCTAAGCGCGTTAACGATTACTCATCTTCAAGATAAGTGTATCCATACAGACCGCTTTCAAACTCTTCGAGGAACTGCGCGCGCAGGTCTTCGTCGATATCATGCTGCCGGGTAACCTGATCGCGGAACAGCGTCATCAAATCGTTCGGGTTCAGCTGCACGTATTGCAGCATGTCCGCCACGGTATCGCCTTCATCTGACAACTGCACTTCTACACTGCCATCCGGGAAGGCAAACACGTCAACCGCTTCGGTATCACCAAACAGGTTGTGCATATTGCCGAGGATTTCCTGATACGCGCCCACCATAAAGAAGCCCAGCATCGGCGGATTATCAATGTCGTACTCTGGCATCGGCATGGTAGTCGCAATACCGTCGCCATCCACGTAGTGATCGATGGTGCCGTCGGAGTCACAGGTGATGTCGAGCAACACCGCACGACGCTGAGGGATCTTATTCAGCCCTTCCAGCGGCAGCACCGGGAACAGCTGATCGATACCCCATGCATCCGGCATTGACTGGAACAGCGAGAAGTTGACGTAAATCTTATCCGCCATGCGCTCCTGCAATTCATCAATGATTGGACGGTGCGCGCGGTTGCTTGGGTCCAGATGCTGCTGGATATAGTGACAAATGCTCAAATAGAGCTGCTCTGCCCAGGCGCGCTGACCGAGATCATAGGTGCCGGAAGAGTAGCCAGTATGGATATCGAACAAATCCATCTGGCTATCGTGCAGCCATTCACGCAGCGAACGACGGACGTTCGGCTCGTGCATCTCTTGCCAGGTATCCCACAGGCTCTGAATCGGACGCGGTGAATCCACATCCGGTGCCACTGGCGTACTGAATTCGTTGCGCTCAACCCCAATGATGTTGGAGACCAATACGGTGTGGTGCGCCGTCACCGCACGACCTGACTCCGTGATGACCGTTGGATGCTCCAGACCGTTCTCTTCACAGGCATCGCCAATCGCCCAAATCACGTTGTTGGCGTATTCGTTCAGGCCGTAGTTCACCGAACAATCAGACTGCGAACGCGTACCTTCATAATCGACGCCCAAACCGCCGCCGACATCGAAGCATTTGATGTTGACGCCGAGTTTCGCCAGCTCCACATAGAAGCGCGCCGATTCACGCACGCCGGTGGCGATGTCGCGGATGTTCGACATCTGCGAACCGAGATGGAAATGCAGCAGTTGCAGGCTATCGAGACGACCGGCTTTGCGCATGATGTCCACCAGCTGCAATACCTGCGACGCCGCCAGACCAAATTTAGACTTCTCGCCACCGCTCGACTGCCATTTGCCTGAGCCTTGCGATGCCAGACGCGCACGAATCCCCAAACGCGGGATCACATTCAGGCGTTCCGCCTCTTCCAGCACCAGGCGAACCTCAGTCATCTTCTCGATGACCAGGTAAACTTTGTGACCGAGCTTCTCACCGATCAGCGCCAGGCGAATGTATTCACGGTCTTTGTAGCCGTTGCAGACGATCACGGAACGGGTTTTACCGGCGTGCGCCAGCACTGCCATCAGCTCCGCTTTCGAACCGGCTTCCAGACCCAGTGGTTCACCGGAGTTCACCAGCGACTCGATTACGCGCTTATGCTGGTTAACCTTGATTGGGTAAACCAGGAAGTAGTCACCTTTGTAGCCGTAAGACTCGCGCGCACGCTTAAAGGCGGCGTTAATCGAACGCAGGCGATGCTGTAAAATCTGAGGGAAGCAGAACAGCGCAGGCAGACGCTGGCCATCGGCTTCACGCTCTTTGACCAGTCTCGCCAGGTCAACGCGCACTTCCGGCTGATCCGGATCCGGGCACACGCTGATGTGGCCCAGCTCGTTGACGTCATAATAGTTATTACCCCACCAGGCAATATTGTAGGTACGCAGCATTCTGCTTGCTTCCTGATCGTTCATCGCCACCTCCTGCATGGAGCGGAGTACACCCTGTTCGCCAGCTGACGAACCCTTGATATTCTTCATGTCGTCAGACATCGCGAACCTCAATTTTCCGTTGAAATATGAAACAGTTGCCGGGTCTTGCTGTTGTGAGTCCGGGTAAACATTTCCCCATCCTGCTGAGCTCCGATTATCGGGTTGCCGTGCACGTTGCTGACTCTAAGTGTAAAACACCACGCCGCAGTCAGTAAAAAACGGGCCAAAAGCCAACGCTTGTACCGCGTAAGACGAGTGAAACACAGTGACAGAAATGAGGGAATAGCTTAGCCGGCGCTCGTGTCGGGATAATTACCGCAACGCGCAAAACTTCGACGAGAGAAAAGAATAAAACTGGATTGGGATAGGATTGCCAGCGCGCACATAGAGCGCAGTGAACCGGGAAGAAGAGAAGTGTGGTTCATTACTTTTATCACCTCCAACGCCTGCAAACAGCAAACGAGAAACGGCCTGGGTGAAAATCAGAGAACAGCTCTGACGGCGCGACGCACGGTGGCGTCATCCTTTTGTACTGTGGTCGACAGCAGCGGCGTTTTATACAGTCTGCAGGGTGAAAAAGCAAAATCTTTGTCTGGATTCTGTGGAAGGTGTCAGGAATTTCTTCCATCAGCCCACTTGCGTAAACGTGCGGAATCCGAAAAAGCACTGGAAAAGTGCTCACTGTGTGACCTAGAATAGCCGTCCAGATGGTTTTCCATCTAAACTGGTTAACATCCAGGCGGTGTCGGCGAATGCGCCCATACTCCCTACTGCTCGCGGCTTTGCCTGAAGGGGCGTCGAGTTGGCCTGGTCCACTTACGCTATGCAGTCGAATTCAAACCATTTGTAAGGTAAAGAACAGAATGGCTAAACACCTATTTACATCTGAGTCCGTATCAGAAGGACATCCTGATAAAATCGCTGACCAAATTTCCGATGCCGTGTTAGATGCGATCCTCGAACAGGATCCTAAAGCACGCGTGGCCTGCGAAACTTACGTTAAAACCGGTATGGTGCTGGTTGGCGGTGAAATCACCACCAGCGCATGGGTTGATATCGAAGAGATCACCCGTAATACCGTACGTGAAATCGGCTATGTCCATTCCGATATGGGCTTCGATGCAAACTCTTGCGCCGTACTGAGCGCGATTGGCAAGCAGTCTCCTGATATCAACCAGGGCGTTGACCGTAGCGATCCGCTGGAACAGGGCGCAGGCGACCAGGGCCTGATGTTTGGCTATGCCACCAACGAAACAGACGTGCTGATGCCTGCTCCGGTGACCTATGCGCACCGTCTGGTGCAGCGTCAGGCTGAAGTGCGTAAAAGCGGTACACTGCCGTGGTTGCGTCCGGATGCGAAAAGCCAGATCACTTTCCAGTACGATGGCGGCAAAATTGTCGGTATCGATGCGGTTGTACTGTCAACTCAGCACGCTGAAGAAATTTCGACAGCCGATCTGCGTGAAGCGGTAATGGAAGAGATCATCAAGCCGGTACTGCCTACTGAGTGGGTAAATGCCAGCACCAAATACCACATCAACCCAACCGGTCGTTTCGTGATCGGCGGCCCAATGGGCGACTGCGGTCTGACGGGTCGTAAAATCATCGTTGATACCTACGGCGGTATGGCGCGTCACGGTGGTGGTGCGTTCTCTGGTAAAGACCCGTCTAAAGTTGACCGTTCTGCTGCCTACGCAGCGCGCTATGTCGCGAAAAACATCGTCGCGGCGGGCCTGGCTGACCGTTGCGAAATCCAGGTTTCTTACGCGATTGGCGTGGCTGAGCCAACCTCCATCATGGTGGAAACTTTCGGTACTGAGAAAGTCCCTACCGAACAGCTGACCCTGCTGGTACGTGAGTTCTTCGACCTGCGTCCTTACGGCCTGATTCAGATGATGGACCTGCTGAAGCCAATCTACAAAGAGACCGCCGCTTACGGTCACTTTGGTCGCGAACACTTCCCGTGGGAGCAGACGGATAAAGCTGCTCAACTGCGTGAGGCTGCTGGCCTGTAATTCAGACCGCTTCAGCGAAAAACAAGCCTCTTAAATAGTAATGCCGGTCAGTTAAGTCTGACTGGCATTTTTTTGTTGCTGTCTTCCCAACAGACTCACCATCCAAACTTTCGAGCTAACGTCATTTGTCCGTTTAATAATGTGACCCAGTGATCGTTCTACGTACGAACAGCGCAACTCTTTAAGCTAATCATTAACTGCCCGCAATTGCGCCCGTGGCGGCCTTTTAAGTTGTTTCTATTTATTACATAATCCCACACTAATAACATGGAAACTGCAAAGGGAGTTGGATATGGCATCACCACCTGGCATTGCCCCCAGCGGCGCAATTCAGATCTTACAAAACAATATGAGAGAAGCACGCAGTCGCGGCTATGGATGCAACATGGCATTGCCGCAAACGTATTACTGGTTCTACCAAAAAGTTCGCGGGCGTGGACCATGGGATTACAAACAATTTGATCCGTACTGGGCCGCATTTGGTAACTTTAACTTTGGTGCGACGGGTACTGCAGCGGGTATTCCAGCTGAGATTTTACTCATGGGAGCCGGATGGGCGCAGTCTCGTGCCGGAACCTCACGTCCTGAATGGGGAAACTGGCGAGGTGGCCCGCCTTATGGTGATGACCCCGAAGACCAACGTGCTATCCGGGAGGGCATCGATTATGCGCGCCAGAACGGTTATTAATGGTATCCACTGGCTAATCACGATCATGCTATTGGCTTTCGTTTGGTTTACTTATCAACCAGATCCCCGCGCGAATGATTCACTTCAGAGTGTGCGGCAGGTCAGTGCGGAACTATGGCTTTACACTACGCAAAACAATGATGGTGGGGCAACAGTGCCAACTGTTTTCCGTTATTACTTTCATAATAATGGCGGCGCCGATGTGAAGGCGCTAAACGCAGAATTCCCATTCCTGACAGGGGGAGGAACAATATCCTCTGTTGCGGTAGATGGCGACAGGATACATGTTGATTACAGCGGTAAGGTATACGGTATGGAAAACAAATCCGGCCCGTACTCCCTGAGTTATTCAATTAATTAACCCCGTATTTCTCTGTATAGGGTCCGCTTATTGCGTCATGCCAGCCAGTTAAACCTGACTGGCATTTTTTAACTGCCCCTGCTGTCGGCTCATCAAAACTGCAATGGTTTGCCCAACACTCCCTCATGAGTGGGGCTCTTCATGTCTTCTGATACCTCGCCCGTTAACCAGCCAGCACATTTTTCCCCGCCGTCTACACTTCATTTTCTCTGTTTACAACAAAGTGTTAACGATTACATTTTGAAAACCTTTTGTAATCTGTCATTTAGAGAATTTTCAGCGTAGTTATTCGCATTAAAATGCGTTATTTTCAGCGTCGTCTGATAGCCGATATTTAGAGAGATGTCAGAAACTTAAAGGGTGCTATACCTTACTGGTTACGTAACTACTTCAGGCGGAAAATGCTGGATTGCAGGGTTTCAGCGTGTGTAACCGATTACACTGATGTGATCATCCTCACTTTTTTCCGTCGGCAGGTTTCATAACATTGATAAAAACAATGATAGATAAACTTCGGAGGCATTATGCCTGGTAATACTCATAAGAGCAGAACGTCGAACAAGATGATGACCTTGTTTGTCTGCTTCTTAGCGGCTCTGGCCGGCCTGCTGTTTGGTCTGGATATCGGCGTTATCGCTGGTGCCCTGCCCTTCATCGCCAAAGATTTCAACGTGACTGCACATGAGCAAGAGTGGATTGTCAGCTCAATGATGTTCGGTGCGGCTGTCGGTGCGATTGGTAGCGGCTGGATGTCTTCACATCTCGGCCGTAAAAAGAGCCTGATGGCGGGTGCGATTCTGTTCGTGATCGGTTCACTGTGGTCAGCCATGGCGGTTAGCCCGGACATGCTGATTGCTGCACGTGTGGTGCTCGGCTTGGCCGTGGGTGTCGCGTCTTACACTGCTCCTCTGTATCTTTCTGAAATCGCACCGGAAAAGATTCGTGGCAGCATGATTTCTCTGTATCAGTTGATGATCACCATCGGTATCCTTGGCGCGTATCTGTCTGATACCGCTTTCAGTGACGCTGGCGCATGGCGCTGGATGCTGGGCATCATCACCATTCCGGCAGTGCTGCTGCTGGTGGGCGTATTCTTCCTGCCAAACAGCCCACGCTGGCTGGCGGCGAAAGGCGATTTCCGCAGTGCAGAACGCGTGCTGGCTCGTCTGCGTGATACCAGCGAACAAGCTAAACGTGAACTGGATGAGATTCGTGAAAGCCTGAAGATTAAACAGTCTGGCTGGCAGCTGTTCCAGAGCAACAGTAACTTCCGCCGTGCGGTGTTCCTGGGTGTGCTGTTGCAGGTGATGCAGCAGTTCACCGGTATGAACGTCATCATGTATTACGCGCCAAAAATCTTTGAGATTGCGGGCTTCGCTAATACCACTCAGCAGATGTGGGGCACCGTCATTGTCGGTCTGGTCAACGTACTGGCGACCTTTATTGCGATTGGCCTGGTGGATCGCTGGGGCCGTAAACCGACGCTGGTGCTGGGCTTTATCGTGATGGCTGCCGGTATGGGTATCCTCGGTACCATGCTGCACATCGGCATCAACTCTGCATCCGCACAGTACTTTGCTGTCGCCATGCTGCTGATGTTCATCGTTGGTTTTGCGATGTCTGCGGGTCCGTTGATCTGGGTACTGTGTTCAGAAATTCAGCCGCTGAAAGGCCGCGATTTTGGTATCACCGTATCGACCGCAACCAACTGGATTGCCAACATGATCGTCGGTGCCACCTTCCTGACCATGCTCAACACGCTGGGCAACGCGCCGACCTTCTGGGTGTACGCAGGTCTGAACGTGTTCTTTATCCTGCTGACCATAGCGCTGATTCCCGAGACCAAAAACGTCTCGCTGGAACACATCGAGCGCAACCTGATGAAAGGCAAAAAACTGCGCGATATCGGCCAGCAATAAGGTCGATAAGCGATACGAAGGGCTGCCGATTGGCGGCCCTTTTTTTGTGCGTTTCGTCAGGTGCGCATTTGTGCGTACCAGGTTATCCTGCCCGGCATGAAAACACCTCGCCTTCCCATTGCCCTGCAACAAGCCGTGATGCGCTCGTTGCGTCACCATTTGCAGCTCGCCAATGAAAAGCTGGAGCGTCACTATGACGAGCCGAAGCTGGTGTATCAGCAGCGCGGTACCGCTGCCGGTACGGCCTGGCTGGAGAAATGGGAGATTCGCATCAACCCGGTGCTATTGCTGGAGAATCAGCAGGCCTTTGTGGATGAGGTGGTGCCGCACGAGCTGGCGCACCTGCTGGTATGGAAAACCTTTGGTCGCGTGCCGCCGCACGGCAAAGAGTGGAAGTGGATGATGGAGAGCGTGCTCGGCGTTCCCGCGCGTCGTACCCATCAGTTCGAAATCGCTTCGGTGCGCAGCAACACCTTCCCCTATCGCTGCCGCTGTCAGCAGCACCAGCTCACCGTGCGCCGTCACAACCGCGTGTTACGGGGTGAAAGTGAATACCGCTGCGTGCAATGCGGTACTCTGCTGCAACCTGGTGAATTTTCAGCAGGTTAATCCGTTTATCTGATATCCCATCCTGCGCCATTCTGCTACCCTGCCGCCTTTTTACGCATCAGGTAATTTTTGGAATATGTCTCGCAAAACGCTGTTGTTACTCTCCTTATTAGTTGCCCCCATTAGCGCCTTCAGCCTCAGCATTACCCACTACAATCAAAATAACTTCCAGCAGGCCAAAGTGGTCGCCGCGCAGATCAATGCCGATGCTCCGGCAGAATTTTACTGCGGCTGCAAAATCAGCTGGCACGGCAAGAAAGGCGTGCCCGATCTCAGTAGCTGCGGCTACAGCGTCCGTAAAAATGCCAATCGCGCTGAACGTATTGAGTGGGAACATGTGATGCCGGCATGGGAGTTCGGCCATCAGCGCCAGTGCTGGCAAAACGGCGGTCGTAAAAAATGCAGTAAAGATGCCGATTACCGCCGCATTGAAAGCGACCTGCATAATCTGCAGCCAGCGATTGGTGAAGTGAATGGCGATCGCAATAATTTCCAGTACAGTCAGTGGAATGGCGGCGACGCGCAATATGGTCAGTGCGCAATGAAAGTCGATTTCAAGCAGAAGCTGGCGCAGCCACCCGAGCGTGCACGCGGCGCCATCGCCCGCACCTACTTCTACATGCGTGACCAATATCAGCTGCGTCTGTCACGCCAGCAGACCCAGTTGTTTACCGCCTGGAACAAGCAATATCCGGTAAGCCAATGGGAGTGCGAACGCGACAACCGCATCGCGCAGGTGCAGGGAAATCACAATCCCTATGTACAACAGGCTTGCCAGCGCTAAAAGCGCTACCCTACACTAGCTTTTTTCCGATTGGGCCGTGTCCGATGACACGGCATAACGCTGGCAGGAACCGCATGCGCATACCTCGCATTTATCATCCCGAACCTCTTGAAGTTAACAGTGAAGTCTTCCTCGATGAAGATGCCGCTAACCACGTCGGGCGCGTGCTGCGCATGACCGCCGGTCAACAAATTGAGCTGTTTGATGGCAGTAATCTGACTTTTAACGCCGAAATCACCCAGGCTGATAAAAAGCGTGTAAAAGTAAGGGTCCTTGCCAGTCAGCCTGATGACCGTGAATCTCCGCTCCATCTCCATCTTGGGCAGGTGATGTCGCGCGGCGAAAAAATGGAATTCACCATCCAGAAATCGATCGAACTCGGCGTGAACGTCATTACACCCTTGTTTTCGGAGCGCTGCGGCGTAAAGCTGGATGCTGAAAGACTGGCGAAAAAGATTCAGCAATGGCAAAAAATTGCGATTGCCGCCTGCGAACAGTGCGGCCGTAATCGTGTGCCGGAAATCCGTGAAGCGATGACGCTGGAAGCCTGGTGTGCTGAGCAGGAGAGTGGCTTAAAGCTTAATCTGCATCCACGTGCCAGTCACAGTATTAACACCCTGCCGCAGCCGGTTGAACGTGTTCGCCTGCTAATTGGTCCGGAAGGTGGTCTCTCAGCGGACGAAATTGCCATGACGGCGCAGCAGGGTTTCACCGATATTTTGTTAGGCCCACGCGTGCTGCGCACAGAAACCACTGCGCTCACGGCCATTACGGCACTTCAGGTGAGGTTTGGTGACCTCGGTTAAGGGATACTTTCGGGTTGTAAAACTACGCACGTGAAAAGCCGCAGCGCTGTCACGGAACGGGGCAAGAAATCCCCCTTTGAGGAGAGAATAATGATTAAGCTTGGCATCGTTATGGACCCAATTTCGTCCATCAACATTAAAAAAGACACCAGCTTCGCCATGTTGCTGGAAGCACAGCGCCGTGGTTACGAAATTCATTACATGGAGATGGGCGATCTCTCCCTGCGCGGTGGCGTGACCTACGCCCGCACGCGCCTGCTGAGCGTGGAGCAAAACTACGACAAATGGTATGAGTTAGGCAGTGAGCAGGTGATCCCGCTGGCCGATCTCAACGTAGTGCTGATGCGTAAAGATCCGCCGTTCGATACCGAATTCATCTATGCCACCTACCTGCTGGAACGTGCAGAAGAGCAAGGCACATTGATCGTCAACAAACCGCAGAGCCTGCGTGACTGTAACGAGAAGCTTTACACCGCGTGGTTCGCCGACCTGACGCCAGATACGCTGGTGACCCGCAACAAAGAGCAGTTGCGTGCCTTCTGGCAGGAGCACGGTGATGTGATCCTGAAGCCGCTGGACGGTATGGGCGGTGCCTCGATCTTCCGCGTGAAGCAGGACGACCCGAACTTTGGCGTCATCACCGAAACCCTGACCAACCACGGCCAGAACTTCTGCATGGCGCAAAACTATCTGCCAGCGATTAAAGATGGCGATAAACGCGTGCTGGTGGTGGATGGTGAGCCGGTGCCTTACTGCCTGGCGCGTATCCCACAGGGTGGCGAAACCCGTGGTAACCTTGCAGCGGGTGGCCGCGGTGAAGCACGCCCGTTGAGTGATAGCGACTGGGAAATCGCCCGTCGCGTGGGTCCAACGCTGAAAGCTAAAGGGCTGATTTTTGTCGGTCTGGACATCATTGGTGATAAACTCACCGAAGTTAACGTAACCAGCCCAACCTGCGTGCGTGAAATCGAGGCTGCATTCCCGATCTCGATCACCGGCATGCTGATGGATGCCATTGAGAAACGCCTGGGCTGATGTCAACGGCGTGTAAGCGCCGTGAGAACCCAAAACCGACGTGGCTGCGGCCGCGCCGGTTATTTTTGGTATACGAGTGAGAATGAATTTACAGCACCATTTTTTGATTGCGATGCCGTCGCTGCAGGACCCGCTGTTCAAACGCTCGGTGGTGTATATCTGCGAGCACAATGAAGATGGCGCCATGGGCTTGATCGTGAATAAGCCGATGGAAAACCTGACGGTCGAAGGCATTCTGAAGAAACTTAAAATCAGCCCAACAGAACGTGACCCTGCCATTAAGCTGGACAAGCCGGTGTTCGCTGGCGGCCCGCTGGCGGAAGATCGCGGCTTTATCCTGCACTCGGCCCAGAAAATTTACTCTTCCAGTATCCGTATCTCTGATAACACCGTGATCACCACTTCACGGGATGTGCTGGAAGCGATCGGCACCGCAGAACAGCCTGATAACGTGCTGGTAGCGTTAGGTTACTGCGCATGGGAGAAAGATCAGCTGGAGAACGAGCTGTTGGAAAATGCCTGGCTGACCACCCCGGCGAACAGCAATATTCTGTTCCAGACGCCAATCGCCGAACGCTGGCGCGAAGCTGCGCGCAGCATGGGCATTGATATTCATAATATGACCAGCGACGCAGGGCACGCCTGATGGCCAGTGAAACTTTACTGGGCTTCGATTTCGGCACCAAAAGCATCGGCGTGGCTGTTGGCCAGCAGCTGACCGGCACCGCACGCGCTCTGACCGCGCTTAAAGCGCAAGACGGCACGCCAGACTGGAAGCTGATTGAGAAGCTACTGAAAGAGTGGCAGCCTGATTACGTGGTGGTGGGCTTGCCGTTGAACATGGACGGCACCGAGCAGCCGTTAACCGAACGCGCACGCAAGTTCGCCAATCGCATTCATGGCCGATTTGGCGTGCGCGTTGAGTTGCAGGATGAGCGGTTAAGCACCGTGGAAGCGCGCGCCGACCTGTTCGAACGCGGTGGCTTCCGTGCATTGCAGAAAGGTCAGGTCGATTCACAATCGGCGGTGATCATTCTGGAAGATTGGTTCGACACGCATTGAATAAAATCCAGGTGCGCGTGAATGCGCACCTGGCAAATTATGCCCGCCCTTTTGAATCGACTCGCACACACTCAAATCAATCCCGCCTGTTGACGTGCCTGTTCGCTCTGCGCGAACGTCTGCATCCCTGCCTGCGCGCCGGTTTGCAGCACGCCAGGCAATTGATGCATCTTGCCCTCGCGGATTAAATTGACCACCGCAGGCGTGGCCACCAGCACCTCGAACAAACCAATCCGACCGCCATTTTTTGCCGGCACCAAACGCTGCGCCAGCACCGCTTTCAAACTGCCCGCCAGCTGGGTGCGCACCAGGTTTTTTTCCTCGGCTGGAAACACATCCACCAGCCGATCCACCGCTTGCGTGGCACCGCGCGTGTGCAGCGTTGCCAGTACCAGATGCCCGGTCTCTGCCGCCGTCAGCGCCAGCCGAATGGTCTCGCTGTCCCGTAGCTCACCCAGCAGAATCACATCCGGGTCTTCGCGCAGCGCCGCTTTCAATCCTTGCTGGAATGACGCCGTGTGTGTACCCACTTCCCGCTGCTGTATCAACGAGCGCTGGCTGTGATGCACAAACTCAATCGGATCTTCCAGCGTAATAATGTGGCGTGCCTGTTCGCGATTGAGGCTGTCCACCATCGCCGCCAGCGTGGTGGATTTACCGCTGCCGGTGGCACCCGTGATTAAGATCAGCCCCTCTTCCTGCTGCAACAATTGCTGTGCCACATCGGGCAGTTGCAACTGGTTGATGTTGGGTGCCTGGCTGGCAATCAAGCGCAGCGCCAGCGATAAACCGTGGCGCTGCATAAACAGGTTGGCACGCAAACGCACGCCGCTTTCCAGGGTGATGGCAAAATCAACGTGCCCGCTCGCTTCCAGCTCATCCTGCTGCACGCCGCTGAGCCACTGTTGCAAGAAGGTTTCCAGCCAGTCACCATCCAATGCGGTTTGATGAGGGATCGGCTCCAGCACGCCCTGCCGTCGCCAGTGCGGTAAATGTCCGCTGCAAAGGTGCAGATCGGCGGCGTTATGCTTTACACTAAGGGCCACAACTTCATCCAAATCCATTTAACTTCTCCTGACTATGACTTCCATTGAGCACAACCTACAGCAAGTGCGTGAGCGTATCGCCACTGCCGCTGCACGCTGCGGCCGCGCGCCAGAAGAAATTACCCTGCTTGCAGTGAGCAAAACCAAACCTGCGAGCGCAGTCGCAGAAGCGATTGCTGCGGGTCAGCAGGCATTCGGTGAAAATTACGTACAGGAAGGGGTTGAAAAGGTGGCTGAGCTGGCCGCACATCCTGATCTGCAGTGGCACTTTATCGGGCCGCTGCAATCCAATAAAAGCCGCCTGGTGGCGGAGAATTTTGCCTGGTGTCACACCGTGGATCGTGAACGCATCGCACAACGTCTTAACGATCAGCGTCCGGCAGCGCTGCCGCCGCTTAACGTGTTAATTCAGGTAAATATCAGTGACGAGAACAGCAAATCTGGCATCATGCTGGAGGCGATTCCGGCGCTGGCGGCACAGATAGCCGCATTACCACATCTGCGCTTGCGCGGATTGATGGCGATCCCGGCACCGGAGCCTGATTACGATCGACAGTTCGCGGTATGCCAGCAGATGGCTGACGCGTTTCGCGCCCTGCAACAGAATTACCCTGACGTCGATACGCTTTCTCTGGGAATGAGCGACGACATGGATGCGGCAATCGCCGCAGGCAGCACCATGGTGCGTATTGGCACCGCCGTATTTGGCGCGCGAGATTATGCGCGACCTTCACAACAATAATTGAGGAACCTCATGTTAACAATGACGTTTTTAGTCAAAACGCTGATCGACCTGTACGTGATGGTATTGCTGCTGCGCATCTGGATGCAGTGGTCACGCTGTGATTTCTATAACCCGCTGTCACAGTTTGTGGTGAAGATTACACAGCCGATTATCAAACCGCTGCGTCGCGTGCTGCCAGCAATAGGCCCGATTGACACGGCCTCGCTGGTGTTGGCCTTTGTACTGACCACCCTGAAATATCCGGTGCTACTGTTAATTCAGGTTGGCGTATTCTCCGTGGATCCCACCAATCTGTTGGTCGGCCTGCTGTCACTGGTGAAATCCGCCGGTTATCTGGTGTTCTGGGTGATTATCATTCGTTCACTGATGAGCTGGATCAGCCAGGGACGTGGCCCGATTGATTACGTGTTGATTCAGCTGACTGAACCGCTGATGGCACCGATTCGCCGTATTCTGCCTGCGATGGGCGGCATCGATTTCTCTGCCATGATTGTGATTCTGGTGCTGTACGCGCTGAATTTCCTCGGCATGGACCTGTTCCCAGGCCTCTGGTATTTGCTGTAATTCGTTAATCTGGAACTGTTATGCAAAAAGTCGTACTCGCCACCGGTAATCCGGGCAAAGTTCGTGAACTGGCCGATTTGTTAGCGGCCTTCGGCCTCGATATCGTGGCACAAACCGAGCTGGGCGTTGAGTCAGCGGAAGAAACCGGCCTGACCTTTATTGAAAATGCCCTTCTTAAGGCGCGTCATGCGGCGCAGATCACTGGCTTACCAGCGATTGCCGATGACTCTGGTCTGGCGGTAGATGCGCTCGGCGGCGCGCCAGGCATCTACTCTGCGCGCTATGCCGGTGAAGACGCCAGCGATCAGCAAAATCTCGATAAGCTGCTGGTTGCATTAGAAAATGTGCCGGAGGGGCAACGTCAGGCGCAGTTCCACTGTGTGCTGGTTTATGTGCGTCATGCTGAAGATCCCACACCGTTGGTGTTCCACGGCAGTTGGGCGGGTGAAATTACCCGTGCAGCCGCAGGTGAAGGCGGCTTTGGTTACGACCCGATTTTCTATGTTCCTGAACTAGGCAAAACCGCAGCAGAGCTGAGTAAAGATGAAAAGCGTGCTGTTTCTCACCGTGGCAAAGCATTGACGCTGTTACTGGATGCGATGCGCGATGCCTGAGTTACCTCCGTTAAGCCTGTACATCCACATTCCGTGGTGTGTACAGAAGTGCCCGTACTGTGATTTCAACTCTCACGCGTTAAAAGGCGAGGTGCCGCACATCGAGTATGTGCAGCACCTGCTCAGCGATCTTGAACAGGACCTGCCGCTTACCGCTGGCCGTGAAGTGCGCACCATCTTCATTGGCGGCGGCACACCGAGCCTGCTCAGCAGCAACGCCATGCAAATGTTGATGGATGGCGTGCGCGCGCGCCTGCCGCTGGCGGCCGATGCAGAGGTCACCATGGAAGCCAATCCGGGCACCGTGGAAGCGGATCGCTTCAGCGGCTACCAGAAAGCCGGTATTAACCGTATTTCGATTGGCGTGCAGAGTTTTAGCCCGCAGAAGCTGGAGCGCTTAGGGCGCATTCACGGCCCTGATGAAGCGGTACGTGCCGCCCATCTCGCCGCCGGTCTTGGCCTGCGCAGCTTTAACCTCGATCTGATGCACGGTTTGCCCGATCAGTCACTGGAAGAGGCACTGGACGATTTGCGTCAGGCGATTGCGCTGAATCCGCCGCACCTGTCGTGGTATCAGCTAACCATCGAACCGAATACGATGTTCAGCTCGCGTCCGCCGGTATTGCCGGATGACGATGCGCTGTGGGATATCTATGAGCAAGGCCATGAATTGCTAAGTGCCGCTGGTTATCAGCAGTACGAGACTTCAGCCTATGCCAAGCCGGGTTATCGCTGCGAACACAACCTCAACTACTGGCGCTTTGGTGATTACCTTGGCATCGGCTGTGGTGCCCACGGCAAACTGACGCAACCGGATGGCAGAATTGTGCGTACGGTGAAAACCCGTCATCCGCGCGGCTTTATGCAAGGTAAGTATCTCGACAAGCAGCACAACGTGGAGAACGATGATAAGCCGTTTGAGTTCTTTATGAACCGCTTCCGTCTGCTGGAAGCCGCACCGCGTGCAGATTTCAGCCGCTATACCGGGTTGGATGAGCAAGTGATCCGTGCGCAGATGGATGAAGCGATCAAAGCGGGTTACGTGGTGGAAACCGCAGAGCAGTGGCAGATAACCGAGAAAGGGAAGTTGTTCCTGAATTCGCTGCTTGAACTGTTTATGTAGGCCAGAGCCCATACGCTTAGACCTTAGTACGAAGCTGCACTGAGCCGCCCCTATGTTGAGACACCCTTAGTGTTCAAAAAGGCTTAGCCGTCTCCCCTGACATTCAAGGCGGCGGCTAATTCTAAACGGCTTACCCGTCTCCCCTGACATTCAAGGCGGCGGCTAATTCGAAACGGCTTACCCGTCCCCCCTGGCATTCAAGGCGGCGGCTAATTCAAGACGGCTTCGCAACCAGGCCATCAAAGCGGCTAAGCCGCCTGTGCACAGCGGCGCACCTGCTGAAGTGACCCCGTTCCCGAAGACATTCGCTGTCCTCACGACGAGGCCTTTTCGAAGGCCGCGACACAACTTACTTAACGTTCTGCATCAAACCTTTACGCTGTGCTTCCAGATCCGTCACGCGATTACACACCTCATGACCGAAATTCTGGAAGTCCTGTTCCTGCTTATTCCATTCCGCCTGAACCGCCTGCTGCAGACCGCCAAGGTTGCCCATAATCGCCTGCAGTGGATTGCTGCCGCTCGCGGCCTGGCTGCTGCCCATCTCGTTCAGGCTGTCCTGCATAATGCCGCCCAGCGTGCTCTGCACCAGCTTTTCGCCATCGGCGCGCACCTGATCAATCGCCTGATGGTGGAAGGTCAAACCATCCGGGCGATGCTCAATGATACGGTTCATCTGCTGCTTTAGCTGTCCATCCAGTTTGGTCAGACGATTGCGCACGTTGCTGTTGGCACCGAGCTTTTCCACAATCACTTTATCCAGCGCTACGCGGCTGCGCTCCAGACGCGTTGATGCACCGTTATCAACCCACGGCAAATCACGGCGTAACGCATTCTGATAGTCGATGGCCTTCTGACGCGTGGCGTTATCCACGTTGGCTTTCTGCCCGTTAAAGGTCACATCGCCCTGCGGTGAGATTTCAAGATTACCGTTAGTGCCCACCACCTGCACACTCTGCGGTTTGATGATCACGTCATCCTGAGGATTAACACTGCACTGATAATCAGCCTGGGCCTGTGATGCAGCAGCCAGCAGCAGTGCGGTAAGAAGCGCCTTACGAACCATGAAATCTCCCTAAAATGAAAAGCCGCCCACGCCTTGCTGTAAGAACAGGTCAGGCACAAGCGGCGCAGCGAATTGGAAAACGGTCAGCGCACAGCAACTGGCGCGCATCGGAGTACACAAGAATGACTCGTGATGCTCGCCCCTTTCGGAGCCGCCCTGTGGGCGTTCAGATTGCTATCGCAATTTGTGCATGCACTGCCCGGCGCCCAAAGCGCAAGTGAGCTAGCCTGAAGCGATCTCTCAGGCTGGTAAAATAGTTAGTCCCACCAGACGTCAAAGAGTTCAGTCACCTGAACATCTGACAGCTCGCGTTTCTCCAGCCATTTACGCACCAGCTCACGGTGCTCATCAGTGCACTTACCGGTTTCCTGCAGGCAAACCAGGCCTTCCCACACCAGATAACCGCTGCCGTCATACGCCAGGCCATTCGGATCAATCACTTCAGTAATAAACTGATCCAGCGTGGCATCAATTTGCTCCTCGGTGGTGCCTTCGGCAAAACGCCAGGCAACAGAGAAACCTAACTCCTGAAACTCATCGATATGCAGTTTTTTACGTAAACGACGGCTACGCTGTACGGCCATTATTTAATCCTCTCAAACATCAGATCCCAAACGCCGTGGCCCAGTCGCTGCCCGCGCTGCTCAAATTTCGTTAACGGGCGCGTTTCCGGACGCGGCACGTAATCGTTAGCTTCTGACAGGTTTTTATACCCATCCACGCTGCTCATGATTTCCAGCATGTGCGTCGCGTAATCTTCCCAGTCGGTGGCCATATGGAACACGCCGCCCAGTTTCAGCTTACGCATCACCAACTCGGCAAAAGGTACCTGCACAATGCGACGTTTATTGTGGCGCGCTTTATGCCATGGATCCGGGAAGAACAGTTGAACCATGCGCAGTGAGTTATCCGGAATCATCTGCTGCAGCACTTCCACTGCGTCGTGACACATCACGCGCAGGTTTTCCACGCCCGCTTCTTTTGCCGAAGCCAGGCAAGCGCCCACGCCCGGCGCATGGACTTCAAGGCCGAGGAAGTTCTGATGGGGATTATTTTGCGCCATGGTCACCAGTGAGGCGCCCATACCAAAACCGATTTCCAGCACCACTGGCGCTTCGCGACCAAACAGTGCAGCTAAATCCAGCGGCTCCTGCTGGAACTCGACGCCCATCTCCGGCCAGTAATTATCGAGCGCGAGCTGCTGTCCTTTCGTTAAGCGCCCCTGGCGGCGCACAAAACTGCGGATACGGCGTAATGGCCGCCCGTTCTCATCAAATTCCGGGGTGATGACGTCATTAATCATGTTGAAGCCTGCTGGTTAGCCTTTTCTGGGAAACGGGCATTATGCAAAGTTAGATAGCAGAAGCAAGCCTTTGCAATCTTCCGGTTTACACCCCGATGTCTCTGTGCTGGAATTCCTGCCTGATTGTAGAGCAAACACGGAATATTTCCTCAAATGATGCAAGCGCCGCAGTTCGCGCAACAGGTGCTGGAGTGGTATCAGCGCTTCGGCCGCAAAACCCTGCCGTGGCAGCAGGAGAAAACACCCTATAAGGTGTGGCTCTCCGAAGTGATGCTGCAGCAGACACAAGTTGCCACCGTTATCCCTTACTTTGAACGCTTTATGGCGCGCTTCCCGACGATTGCCGATCTGGCCGCTGCACCGCTGGACGAAGTACTGCATCTGTGGACCGGCCTCGGCTATTACGCCCGTGCGCGCAATTTGCATAAAGCGGCAAAACAGGTGGTCGATAAGCACGGTGGCGAGTTCCCGCGCAATTTCGATGACGTAGCCGCGCTGCCCGGCGTTGGGCGCTCCACGGCGGGTGCCGTGCTGTCCCTGTCGCTGGGCCTCCACTTCCCGATTCTCGATGGCAACGTCAAGCGCGTGCTGGCACGTTGTTATGTCGTCGGCGGTTGGCCGGGCAAAAAAGATGTTGAGAAACGTCTATGGCAAATCAGCGAAGAAGTGACGCCTGCCGAAGGCGTTAGCCAGTTTAATCAGGCGATGATGGATCTCGGTGCGTTAGTGTGTACTCGCTCACGTCCCAAATGTGAAATTTGCCCGGTCAGCAACGGCTGCGTAGCGTATGCCAACAATAGTTGGGCGGAGTATCCAGGTAAGAAGCCCAAAGTAACGATTCCCGAGCGCACCGGCTGGTTCCTGATGATGCAGCACGGCGACGACGTGTTTCTGGAGCAACGTCCGCCAGTGGGATTATGGGGCGGCCTGTTCTGTTTCCCGCAGTTTACTAGTGAGCAAGCGCTAACTGACTGGCTGGCCGAACGCGGCATTCACGCTAAACCGCAGCAGCTAACGGCGTTTCGTCATACCTTCAGCCATTTCCACTTAGACATTGTGCCTATGTGGCTGGCGTGGCCTTCTGCCGGGTCGCTGATGGATGAAGCGAGCGGTCTCTGGTATAACTTAGCGCAACCACCGTCAGTGGGTTTGGCAGCGCCCGTTGAGCGTTTGCTGCACGAATTGCGCCATCCCCAGCAACTGGCACTGCACACGCGCGTGATCCAAGAGGAAGAGTAATGAGCCGCACCATTTTTTGTACGTTTCTGCAACGCGACGCTGAAGGGCAGGATTTCCAGCTCTATCCAGGTGAGATCGGTAAACGCATCTACAATGATATTTCCAAAGAAGCCTGGCAGCAGTGGATGTCCAAGCAGACCATGTTGATCAATGAGAAGAAGCTCAACATGATGAATCCGGAAGATCGCAAAGTGCTGGAAAAGGAGATGATCAATTTCCTGTTCGAAGGCAAAGATGTGCACATCGAAGGTTTCACCCCGCCAGAAAAATAAACGTTCAGGGCCTTCCTTTGAGGCCCTCTTTTTCGAATCAGGCACGCATTTACAATGAATAAAAAACTGATAGCGCTGTTAGTGATTGCCCCACTTTTGGTTTCCTGCTCCGGACAAAAAAAATCGCAGTATCACGAAGAGTGGGTCAAGGACACCAACGGTTTCGACATCCTGATGGGGCAGTTCGCCGCCAACATTGAAAATATTTGGGGAATCAACGAGGTCCTGATCGCCGGACCGAAAGATTACGTCAAATATAGCGACAGCTATTACACCCGCAGTCACATCAACTTCGACAGCGGTAGCATCACCATTGAGACCATTGCCGGCACCGATCCGATGGCCAGCCTGCGTCAGGCGATCATCACCACGCTGCTGATTGGTGACGATCCCGGTAATGTCGATCTCTACTCCGATGCCAATGATATTCAGATCAGTAAAGAGCCGCTGCTTTACGGCCAGGTACTGGATAACACCGGACAGCCGATTCGCTGGCAGGGTCGCGCAGCCAGCTTTGCCGATTACCTGATCCAGAACAAGCTGCAAAAACGCACTTCCGGCCTACACGTGATCTGGTCGGTGACCATTCCGATGGTACCGAACCACCTCGACAAACGTGCGCATAAATATCTGCCGCTGGTGCGTAAAGCCGCTGAAGAGTACGGCGTAGATGCATCCCTGATTCTGGCGATTATGCAGACAGAATCGAGCTTCAACCCCTATGCGGTCAGCAACTCTGATGCGCTGGGCTTGATGCAGGTGGTTCAGCACACCGCTGGCGTGGACGTGTTCCGCATGAAGGGCAAATGGGGTAAACCAAGCCGCAGCTATCTGCTCGACCCGGCCAATAACATCGATGCGGGCACGGCCTATCTGTCACTGCTGCAGAAGAGCTATTTAGGCGGAATTCAGGATCCGGTGTCACGCCGTTACGCGGTGATCACCGCCTACAACGGCGGCGCGGGCAGCGTACTGCGCGTGTTCTCCAGCGATAAAGATCGCGCCTTCTCGCTGATTAACGGCATGTCGCCGAATGAAGTGTATCAGACGCTGACCACCAACCACCCATCGGGCGAGTCACGCCGCTATCTGTATAAGGTGAATCAGGCACAGCGTAGTTATCATCGGTATTAATCGTCTCCGAATGAGATGACGTATCCGTTATTGCAGAGGCAGACAGAGAGATATTGATTGAATCTGACTGCCTCTTTTTTATTGCCATGGGCGATATAAAAGAGGCATCACTGCACATGAATGGTGTCTATTCGCGCACCATCATGTTCGCCACTAAGTGTTTACGACCGCTGTCATCTTCCTCGGTGTAGACCCCTTGCAGCTCCGGTGAGAAGCCCGGCAACAAATTGATGCCCTCTTCCAGCGCGAGGAAATAACGCTGCACCGCGCCACCCCACACTTCTCCCGGCACCACGCACAGTACGCCCGGTGGATAGGGCAGCGCACCTTCGGCAGCAATGCGCCCTTCGGCTTGCGCAATCGCTACCAGCTCCACCTCACCACGGATGTAAGCCTGATGCGCGTCCTGTGGATTCACTTCCACTTTCGGGAAACAGGCTTCGCGGAACATCGCTTTCTGCAGATCTTTCACATCATAGCTGACGTAGAGATCGTGCATCTCCTGGCACAGGCGGCGCAGCGTGTAGCCTTTGTAGCGTTCCATGTTTTTGCGGTAGACGCTCGGCAGCACTTCAGCCAGCAGCGCATCCTCTTTCACATGGTGTTCAAACTGCTCGAGCATCGCCACCAGATGCGCCATCTTCTCGGGATTCTCCGCTGGCGTCAGCAGGAACAGGATGGAGTTGAGATCGCACTTCTCCGGCACAATGCCGTTCTCGCGCAGGTAGTTCGCCAGAATGGTCGCCGGGATACCGAAGCTGGTGTATTCCCCACTGGCGGCATCAATGCCGGGCGTGGTCAGCAGCAGCTTGCAGGGATCGACCAGATATTGCTCGCTGGCATACCCCTCAAAGCCGTGCCATTTCTCGCCCGGTGCAAGGCTGAAGTAGGCTGGGTCGGCGGCAATGACTTCGGTTTCCGCCGACTGCCATAGCTTACCGTGCACCTTCTCCGG
Organism: Pantoea rwandensis; assembly: GCF_000759475.1. Lineage (NCBI taxonomy): Bacteria > Pseudomonadati > Pseudomonadota > Gammaproteobacteria > Enterobacterales > Erwiniaceae > Pantoea > Pantoea rwandensis. The sequence goes on along the minus strand of NZ_CP009454.1, from coordinate 1,282,807 downwards.
CAGGAACGGCTGAATCATCTCGCAGCGTTCCAGAATCGCTTTGCGCGCATCAATGCCGATGGTGACGCATTCGTGCCACATGCTGCGCCCGGCTTCACCTTTGTGCATACGTGCGTTGATATCCAGCGCGGCAAACAGCGGATAGAACGGGCTGGTTGAAGCATGCAGCATGAAAGCGTTGTTGAGACGCTTGTGCGGACAGAAGCGTTTTTGACCGCGGATGTGGTTGTCTTTTTTGTGAATCTGCGAGGTCTGCGAGAAGCCCGCCAGCTGTTTGTGCGCCGACTGGGTGACAAAAATGCCGGGATCGTTCTCGTTCAGCTCCAGCGTCAGCGGCGAGCAGCCTTCCATCAGCGGGATAAATTGCTCGTAGCCCAGCCACGCAGAATCAAACAGGATGTAATCACACAGATGGCCGATGCGATCCACCACCTGGCGCGCGTTGTAGACGGTGCCATCGTAGGTGCCGAGCTGGATGATTGCCAGGCGGAACGGGCGCTGATCTTTGGCACGATGCGGCGCGACTTTCTGCACCTGTTCGCGCAGGTAAGCTTCATCAAAACAGTGCGCATCAATCCCGCCGATAAAGCCGAACGGGTTACGTGCCGCTTCCAGATATATTGGCGTCGCGCCCGCCTGAATCAGCGCGCCGTGATGGTTGGATTTATGGTTGTTGCGATCAAACAGCACCAGATCGCCGCGCGTTAACATGGCGTTAGTCACCACTTTGTTGGCGCTGGAGGTGCCGTTCAGCACGAAATAGGTTTTGTCTGCGTTGAACACTTTCGCTGCGTACTTCTGCGCATCTTTCGCTGAACCTTCGTGGATCAGCAGGTCGCCCAACTTGACGTCGGCGTTGCACATGTCAGAACGAAACACGTTCTCGCCATAGAATTCATAGAACTGACGCCCGGCCGGATGTTTACGGAAGAACGCCCCGCCCTGATGGCCCGGACAGGCGAAGGTGCTATTCTGCATATCAACATAGCGCGTCAGGGTATCGAAGAACGGCGGCAGCAGGTCAGACTCATACGCCTGCGCGGCCTCCTCCAGCGCTTCCCACTCTTTCGGTGCACCGTTGATTTCACCGGTCACGCCCGGCAGCTTCAGCACTTCTTCATCGAACGCGTTGGCGACAAACACCGGCAGATTAAAGCCGGTCTGACGCAACAGCGTTAACATGCCACTGCGTGTATCCGCCAGTGAGACGACCACAGCCGCCACATCGGTAAAATCAGTATTGTCGAGTGTCACCACATCACGCGCGGTGTTCAGGCTCAGGCTTGGCGCTACCGCAACGCTGGCAGCGATTTTCAATGGATTCATAACACAAATCCCCGTAATGAAGGATGAGTGGGTGCCAGTGGCACAGCAATGAGGAAAATTCCCCGGCGAATAACGTCTTCGGGCGGATCAACCGCCGCAACCGATAGACATCAGTAAAGTCAGATCGCGTCTGTCTTTAGTCATGTCCAACAGCATAGCGCGTTAAGCTGGCCTCACCGCATGGTGAGCGAGAAATGCGAACAACAGATGACGGAGGGACGCTTATCGTAAAGCGAACGGAGACAAGTGCAAAAGCGCATTGTACCGAGCATGGCGGCGTCCTCAGTGTGAATGGAATCGGTGGAAAACTGCGGCGCAATGATGGCATCTTTTTTTTGCTGGAACAACCCGTTGCAACGAGATTGATACGCATAAGCAACATTCAACAACCATTTGATTAATAAGTGAATATTAAATCAACACTTGATAAAAACGCTTAAATATCCTTGTGTTATGCGAATTTATGCAAGGTGTGTCCGCCTTCGTGTTGCTCCCTGTTTCCAGAGGAGTAATATGACCCGCACTTTCCTCAATCAGCCGGAGGCTGCATGTTCAAGGCATTGGTCATTGAAAATGATGAACAGGGTTACCGCACATCTCTGCAGGATTTGACAGAGCAACAACTGCCCGATCAGGATGTCACCCTCGAAGTCAGTTACTCCACGCTCAACTATAAAGACGCGCTGGCCATCTGCAACAAAGGGCCGATTGTGCGTCAGTTCCCGATGGTGCCGGGCATCGATTTTGTCGGTCGGGTGATCAGCAGCCGCCATCCGGAATGGCAGCAGGACGATGTTGCACTGCTCACCGGTTGGGGCGTAGGTGAGAAACATTGGGGCGGATTGGCACAAAAGGCCAGCGTTTCCGGTGACTGGCTGGCGAAAGTGCCTGCTGCGCTCAGCCCGTTACAAACCATGGCCATCGGCACGGCCGGGTTCACCGCCATGCTGTGCGTATTGGCGCTGGAAAAACAGGGCATCACGCCACAGCAGGGGCCGGTGCTGGTAACGGGTGCCAGCGGCGGCGTGGGCAGCTTCAGCGTCAGTTTGCTGGCTCGTTTAGGTTATGACGTGGTGGCCTCCAGCGGTCGCGCCAGTGACAGCGACTACCTGATCAATACCCTTGGCGCCTCCTCGATTATCGATCGTGCTGAGTTGAGCGCGCCCGGCAAACCTCTGGCGAAAGAGCGCTGGGCTGCGGCGATTGATAGCGTCGGCAGCCATACCCTGGCCAATGTGCTGGCGGGCATCAAGCGCGATGGCGTGGTGGCTGCGTGCGGCATGGCGCAAGGTCTGGATCTGCCCACCAGCGTGGCACCGTTTATTCTGCGCGGCGTGGTGTTAGCCGGTGTGGATAGCGTGATGTGCGCTAAGCCATTGCGTGAGCAAGCGTGGCAGCGTCTGGCTGAACTGGTGGATGGCGCACTGCTGGAGCAGTTGACCAAAGTGATCCCACTGAGTGAAGCACGTGAAGGTGCTGAAGCCTTGCTGGCGGGCGAAGTCCGTGGCCGTCTGATTGTGGATTGCCGTTAAGAACGTATAGCGGTGCAATTTATTGCGCGTTTGTCAGCAGCATCATCGCTTCAGACATGCGCGATATATCGCGCCGCTACGATTTGAATCGGCTTTAAGCCCGCAGCTGAATTTGCGGCCTGCCCTGCCCTTGCGGCATCACCACGTGCAGCTCAGCCTGATACCAGCGCGTCAGCGTATTTTCCGTCATCACCTCTTGCGGTGAACCCTGCGCCACCAGCTTGCCCTGATGCAACAGCAGAATACGATCGGACCATAGCGACGCCAGATTAAGATCGTGCAGCACGGTACAAACGCTAAAGCGGCCGTTACGCGTCAGCTTATGCAGCAATCGCAAACTGTACTGCTGCCAATACAGATCGAGTGCCGACGTCGGCTCATCAAGAAACAGCCAGCCGCGTGGACCGTCATCGTGCCATAACTGTGCCAGTACTCGCGCCAGCTGCACGCGCTGCTGTTCCCCGCCAGAAAGCGAACGATAATCGCGCTTTGCCAGTTCCAGACTGCCAGTAATCTGCATCACTTCCTCGATCACCGCTTTGGATTTGCTGGCAGGCCAGGGCGCACGGCCCATCGCCACCACTTCTTCAGCAGGCAGCGGGAAAGTTACGCTGTTTTGCTGGCGCATCACCGCACGACGTTGCGCCAGCGGTTCACGCGGCCAATCGCTTAACGGGCGATCGCCGAGCCAGCACTCACCCGCTTCGGGCGCCAGAAATCCAGTCAGCAGGCGCAACAGCGTGGATTTACCCGCGCCGTTGGGGCCAATCAAAGCGATCATTTCGCCTGGCTGTAAGGTGATAGAGACATCATCAATCAGCGCACGCGTGCCATGACTAAAGCGCAGGCCGCGAGCCTGCATTGAATCACTCATTCATCCCCCTTTTCTGGCGCAGAATCAGCCAGAGAAACCATGGACCACCGATCAGGCTGGTGATCAATCCCACCGGCATTTCCGCCGGAATCACCACCGTGCGCGCCAGTGTATCCGCCAGCAATAGCAAGATGGCTCCCGCCAGCGCCGAACCCGGCAACATCCAGCGATGATCGCTCCCGACACAGAAACGCATCACGTGCGGCACCACCAATCCGACAAAGCCGATAATCCCGCTCACCGACACCGCCGTGCCCACCAGCAGCGCACTCAGTATCAGTAACTCACGCTGGGTGCGCTTCACATCAATCCCCATGTAATGCGCGTCTTCCTCACCGAGTTGCAGCAGATTAAGACGGCGCGCACGGGCCTGGATGGCAATCAGCGCAGGAAGAATCAGTACAGCACACACCACCAGACTCGGCCATTGTGCCGCGCTCAAACTGCCCATCCCCCACAGCGCCAGCTGGCGTAACTGCTGATCATTACTGAGCCAGGAGAGCACGCCCACCGCCGCACCGCACAAGGCGTTGATAGCGATACCGATCAGTAGCAAACGTGACAAATTCCCCAGCGCCAGCCGACTAAAACTAAAAATCAGCAGTGTGACGATCAGGCTGCCGATAAACGCTGCAATCGAAGGCAGCCACAGCGCCAGCAAAGGCGGCAAGCTGAGCGGAACGATAATAGAAAACGCGACGGCCAGCCCGGCTCCGCTGCTGATGCCGAGCAACCCCGGATCGGCCAGCGGATTGCGAAACAGGCCCTGCATCACTGCGCCAGACACCGCCAATGCCATACCGAGCAACACCGCCAGCAACACGCGCGGCAGGCGGATGTTCAGCCAGATTTGCCACGCCATATCGCTGAGCGGTGCATGGAACAGCGTGCGCATCGACAGCGGCATGGCGCCAAAATTGGCGGCCATCAGCATGCAAATCACCATGCTGATGCCCATCAATAGCAGCCAGCGCATCACAGCACTGTTAGTCATGTTTTACCGCTTCGGCGGCTTTGCGCAGCTTCACGATAGTCTCCGGTGTATCGAGACCAAAGCTCAGTAGCGCCATCTCATCCACCACCAGCAGCGCGTGGTGCTGGCCCGCTGGCGTCAACGCCAGCCCCGGCAGCGACCAGATTTTCTCTTCGCCGCCGAGGGTGCGCAGGCCATCTTCACCCACCACCACCAGATCCGGCGCGGCAGCAACCACACCTTCCTGTGACAGCTGCTGATAATGCGGGATCGCCGCCATGGCGTTGACCAGACCGGCACTGCGGATTGCGGCATCAGCGCCCGTTTGGTTGCCTGCTGCCTGAGTGCGCATGCCACCGTGCGCCATTACAAACAGCACCTTCACCGGCAGCGGCTGCTGGGGAATCTGCGCACGCTGCTTGTTCACTTTCTCGATGAGCGCCTTCGCTTCGGCATCACGATGCAGCGCTTTGCCGATGGTGGCGATCTTTTCCGGGATGGCGTCGAGGCTGGTTTTGCCGGTGACATCCACCACCTTCACCCCAGCGCTCTCAATCTGCTGCAACACCAGCGACGGTTTCGCCAGCTCGCTGGTCAATACAAGCGTGGGCTTCATGGCCAGAATGCCTTCGGCATTGAGCTGGCGCATATAGCCGATATCCGGCAGCTTGTTAGCCTGCGCCGGATGCTGGCTGGTGCTGTCGCGCGCCACCAGATCGGCCTGCCCATCCAGCGCATAAATGATTTGTGTCACATCACCGCCGATGGAGATCACCCGTTCAGCAGCAAATGCCGGCAGCGCCAGCGCGCCCAGCAGTAATAGGGTCAGACGTTTCATGCTGTCGCTCCCAGCGCGGTGACCTGCTCACGCCAGCGCGCCTGCTCTGGCGTCCCTTCGCTGCGCTGACCATACAGTTGCGCGATCTGCGTGCCGTCGGCGGCAAACAGTTCGAGGCTGGTGACAAAGCCATCGCCACTCGGTTTCCGCGTTACCCAGCTCTCGGCGATGTGATCGGCCATCAGGTGCAGCGTAAAGGTTGGGTTGAAGATGTTGACCCAGTTGTCCATCGGCATCAGTTTCTCCACCGCACCAGTGAAGATCTGCGTGCAACCACGGTTGCCGATAAAGATCATGATTTCGTTGCCATCCTGCTGCGCCTGCTCCAGCAGTTGAGCCAGTGAATCGTTGCTGACCTGGTGTGCCAGATCGTCCGACACCGCGTGAAACGCTTGCTGGCGTGAAATATTGTGGCGCTTCAGTAGGCCAAAGAACTGATGCACATCGGTCATGGCGCGCCATTCGGCTTCCACTTTATCGGCATCAATGGCGCGGCTATGTTCTGGCGCGGCGGCAGGTTGTGGATCGAGTGCCGCAGCGGCTTCGACGGTGAATTCTGCGATCAGCGTATCCCATGCCGCCATGTCGGTATTGTCGGTGGTGTAGATTTTCAGCACCGCATCCGCGTGGCGATCAAAAATCTGGATGCTTTGACGCTCACCGCGCGCGGTCTGCTCACGCAGGAAGAAAGCGCTGTGCCACTGTGCCGGGAACAGACGCTGATCGAGCGCGCGTGGGTTAAGGATCAGTCCGGCATGTTCGCCGAGGTGCAGGTTTTCATATTTGCCCACCTGCTCATGCACCGCATATTCGTTGCGGGTGATGCTTTTGGTTTCGCCGACGGCTGCCAGTGCCTTCAGCAACGCCGGGAAATCCGCTTTTAACGCTTGCGCATCCTGGCCGACGCGCGCTTCACACAGCTGCGCTTCGCCAATGCCCATCAGGGCCGCCAGATCGCGGGCATACTTCTTCGGATGTTCGCCTTTCAGCGCCAGGTAGTGATCGTAACGTGGGTTCATTGCACTTGCTCCATGAAAAGGCCCTGCGCGAACGCAGGGCGAAAATGTGATTAGAAGTCGACGTTCACACCGAGCTGGAAGGTGCGGCCTGGCTGAGTTGCCAGTGCGATATCGTTGCGATCCTGTGCGGTATCGCTGGTCATTTCGCGGCTGCTCAGGTAATCCCAATATTTACGATCTGTCAGGTTATACACGCCACCGCTCAGCTTGACGTTCTTCGCCACCTGCCAGTACGCCGTCAGATCGACCATCCCGTAACCCGGCACGCGCGCGTAATCGGTGGTGGAATCGGTCAGTGCAGAACCGGTATTGTTATAGCTCTGGCGGTTGGTCGCCGTGGCCTTTTTGCCCTTCACGAAGGTTGCCGTCACCGCTGCACCATACTGGTTCTGTGGCGCATCCCAACCCAGCCCCAGCACCGCTTTCATTGGCGGTACGCTTTCCAGATCGACGTAACGGTCGCCGAGGTAGCTCGACTTCGATTTACCTTCGTTATAGCTAAAGGCAAAGCGTGCGCTCAGGCCCTGCACATCTTCATACCAGGTGCCGAAATTCACTTTTCCACTCAACTCTGCACCATAGATATAGGCTTTATCGCGGTTCTCTGCCTGATAAGTGGTGTAAATGTTGCTCGGAACGTTAGTGAATTTATCCGGGTTGCCGGAACGGGTGTAACGGTTATAGGCGATGAAGTTTTTGTAGGCGTTGTAGTAAACCGCCGTGCTCATCACCACGCCTTCGGTCGGCTGTCCTTTCAGACCCCATTCGAAGTTGTTGCTGGTTTCAGTGTTCAGATCCGCATTACCAATCAGCGCATATTGCGCTCTACCCGCATAGCTGGAACCCAGGTTCCATGAACCATACAGCTGGCTGGCGTTCGGGAACTGCGCGCCGCGTTTGTATTGCAGATAAGTCATCAGGGTTGGCGTGAGCTCATACTGGAATGCCAGCGATGGGAGAACTTGCGTATCGCTGTTGCCAGAGCCGTACAGCGTGTCGACTCCTGATTCGGTCAGCACGGAGCTGCCGCTGGTCAGGCTGCTGAGGTTCTCGGGCTTGGTATTTTGGTACGCCACACGCACGCCCGGCACCACCGCAAAGTTGTGGCTATCCAGGTCGAAGTTGATCTTATCCTGCACAAAACCGCCGAGCGTATAGCTGCGGCTATCTGCTTCAGGCTGCATGATCACACTGAATGTACTTGGTGTCGGTGACTGGCGGAATGGGCGTTCGGTTTTTTCCAGACGTCCATTCAAACCGGCAGTCAGCTCATGACGACCCAGCGTTTTAGCCAGATTAGTTTCAAAACCGTAGCTGTCCGTGTTGTAGTCAGAGTAGACCGTCTCATAGGCTGTCGCGCTTGAAGGCATATAAGTATTGTCATGCGCTTCGGTGTGCTGCCAGTAGACACGTGAGGTCAGGCTGTCGATGAAATCGTTGTACGGCGTGTATTCGTCCGCCAGGCTCAAGCCAAAGCGACGGGTATCGCTCTGCTGTTGTGCCGTGCCGTAAACGGTATTGCCTGAAGTATCCCAGCTGTCGTAATGGGTGTGATTGGTTTTGTGATAGAAGTCGGCGGTACCGGTGATTTTGTGCGCATCATTCGGCTCCCACACCATGCTGCCCAGCAGTGCGTCAGAGTGCCAGTTGGCTGGATATGCCCCACGGCTCGCATCGTTGTTTTGCGTTTCCTGACCATCGCGGCGGCTATAGACAAAGATACCGCGCAGTTCCTCATCACCTGCTGCCGCAGTGATGCCGTTGTGCCAGCTGCGATTGGAAGAATCGAAGTCGCTCTGGTAGCCAAAATAGGTGGTTTTACCCGGATGTAAGTAGTCGTCTGGCGTCTTATTACGGAACGAGACCGCACCACCAATCGCGGTGTTGGGCTGAGAGACAGACGTCGCACCTTTATCGATATCCACGCGACCAAACATATAAGGGTCGATGTAATCGCGGCCAATACCAAAGGTATCTAAACCGGCGCGGCTGACGTAGCTGCGTCCGGTGGCATCCGGCAGAGAAACACCGTCAACGTTGATATCGACGCGGTTACTTTCCAGACCACGGATGTTGTAGCCAGTGTAACCCGCACGATCGAAGCCACTTTTACCCGCAGAAGAACCACCGCTGGCACCGGTTGCTGTTACGCCGGGTTCGTAGCGCATGATGGTACCGAAATCATTGCCGCCATCACGCTGCATGTCGGCGGCGGTAATGGTGCTTTTACTACCGGCTTGTTTCTCCAGCTTCGGTGCAGTGACCGTCATGACCGACTCTGCAGTGGTGGATTTGTCAGAAGATAAAGCAAGTGTCGTGTTATCGCTGGCCGCGTAGCTGCAAGCGGCGTGAATAGCGGAAGACAAAATGGCAACTTTAAACAGACGTTGCTGGGTCATTCCCTGTAAGAGTGAAGACATGCGCGAAATACCTGGTTAATTGTTAGTATTCGCTCACTGGATTGCCGCCAAAAAAACGCGATATGCGTTAATAAACCGTAAAATGTGTGGACTTATTTTATGTAATAAATAATTTCGTCAGGAATGTAATGCAATTGGTAATCATTATCAATAAACTTTACACTAAGATGTATCTTAGACCGCACATTTTGTTAACTTGTTTATAATCAATAATTAAGAAGAGGCACCTGATGACGCAAAAACCGGCTGTGACCATTTACTACTGCACTCAATGCAACTGGCTGCTGCGTTCGGCGTGGATGGCACAAGAACTGTTGCACACTTTTGCCGAAGATTTGAGCGCAGTGACGCTAAAACCCGGCACCGGCGGTGTGTTCGAAATCAGCATTGATGGCACGGTGATTTGGGAGCGTAAACAGGAAGGCGGATTCCCGGATGCAGCGGCGCTGAAACAGCGCGTGCGTGATTTCTGCTGGCCGGATCGCGAGTTAGGGCACGTGGATAAGAAGAAGCCGGGCTAAGCCCCGAGCGGATAGATGCGCACATTCGAATGGCAATGAACATTCCAGAACGGTGATTTATTGCGATCAAGGGCTTAATTATCGGCCTGCTGTTTCAGCAGCTATGATGGGCGATTTTTCGCGATGACTAACGTGGCCATGTCAGAAAGTGAGATGGCTAATCGGCGCGAAAGGCATTTATTCTGCTGGCCAGGTACGATTAGCTATTCGCGATTTTCTCTGTCGCTTCGTTCAGTGCATTTATCACAATATTCAGCGACTCAGGCGAAATATCTTCCTGCGATAAACGATGATTCAGCGTGTGGCGAATATGATGAATGGCCTGCTCGACTTCTGGAATACTGCGATTATTGACCAATATCGCCAGCGAAGTCAGACGCTCAATAATATTGGCAATATTCTCGCCGTTCTCGGCTAATAACGCGCGACCGCCATCATTGAGCGCATAGGCTTTACGCGACGCATGCGCATCCACCACGCGGATCGCATCCATCTCTTCGAGCAACGTGAGGTTAGGATAGATGATGCCAGGGCTGGGAGAGTATTCCCCTTTGGACAGCTCTTCCACTGACTTGATCAGCTCATAGCCATGCGCAGAACCGTTGGCGAGGAAGTGCATCATTAACAGGCGAATATCACTGGCATCCAGCATCCTTTCGCGGCGCTTTTTACGCGCACCTGCACAGATTGCACGTTGTGCATTATCGGACTGCCATGGAAAATCCCGCTGCTGTTTCATTGCCTTCCCTGAGGTCAATTAAGGGAGGTTGATAGTAGTCTGCCGCCTGGCAAAATTCAACACAGGCGGCAGCGGGCGCGGCGAAGTCAGTTATTTCTGATGCCAGTACGCCACCGCGCGCACGAAGTCGGTGTGGGCACCACGGCGTTGCGTAAAGTAGTCGCTCAGCAATTTTACCGCCTCACCTTCACCCGTCAGCCAGATGAAATACTCTTCTGTTGGCAGTGAGATCTTATCCAGCTGCGCAATCAGCGGGCCGAGGTTATCCACCTGCATGCTGCCACTGCCGAGCCAGGTCACCTGTACATTCGGCAGATCACCGAGGTAATCGCGCCCGGTGGTTTCATCGGCGTAGGCCAGCAGATGGATCTGCTGCGCCTGCATCTCAGCGTAACGACGCTTAAAGGCTGGCAGCCCGGTCTCATCGCACACGTAAACCTGGCAGGCATAATCCACGGGCACTACGCAGGAGCCACGCGGGCCGCCCATGGCGATCTGATCGCCTGGCTTCGCCTCATTCGCCCAGTTGCTGGCGACGCCGCCATCATGGATATAGAAATCGAGCGTCAGTGAATCGGTGCCGTTGAACGCCAGCGGGGTGTAATCGCGAGCTGCCGGGCGTACGCCGCCGGGCCAGACGATCCCCTCTTCGGTCATTTGCGGCAAAGCCAATGCGCTGCCCGCATTGCCCGGGAAGAAAACTTTAATGTGATCGTCGAATGACGGTGAATTAAACCCAGCCAGATCGCTGCCGGTAAACTCAATGCGCCAAAACTCCCCCGCGATTAAGGTTTTGCTCGCCACGGTGATATGACGGAAGCGTAATTCGTTGCGTACGCGCTTTGGTGCGCGATCGTTAATGTTTTTTTGCAAGTATTCTCTCCAGGCAAAGACGTGAATGAGTGTGCCCCTGCGATGACTTATCCTGAGTGGCAAGATGCCTCCCCTAAACTGAGATTACCGCAGCTTGAGAGTCGTTCACGCCAAACGTTATCGAAAATCATTCTCATCTGACGTTGGCTAGCATAGTTATGATATATCTTCGATGCAATGCCGAAAAATGCTATTGGGAAAAGTTGCAGAATTTTCGGCGTGGATTGCACCGGTTGGAGCAGGGACTAACGCCAACTGAATTTCAGGAGAGAACCGCAGTTAAAGAGGATTGCGTTCGATGAGCGGGCAATGGCAGGCAACGATCGCGCCGCAACAAACGTGCGGCGTGTCATCGATAGTCATGGGGTAAAGCGCGGTAAAACCAGAGGGAAATCAGGCCTGATGGTTGCCGCAGTTAACGAAGCTATTGTCATCCTGGCTGTGTTGCGGCAGCGGGTTATCGCCCAAAATTTCATGCTGCTGGCAGTGAGTCTGATGAGGATGCAGGCCGCCCGGCGGAGAGAAAGGCTCAGCCATCTGTGCACTTGCCAGCGAGGAAAACGCCACAAGCGCTGTCATGAGGAACAACGGTAAAAGTCGCATAATTTTTTCTTTTTCACTTTGACGGTCCAGAGCGGACCAGGAATGCAGGTGATTATCCAGCCTGATGTATGGCGGCTGGTGTTTTACGCGGCCAATCAGGTTTCGATGAAGTATTTTACGCCAGTTACGGCGAATATTTTATAAAATCGTGCGGTTAGTCACAGTTAACCGCACGATTTATGCATTAGCAGGTGGAGACCGGAATGTAGAACGTGCCCTGCAACAAATCAGGCGTGCTGTATTTCAGATCCAGTTTTAGCAGATCTTTACCTGCCCGACGCGCCACGCCCAGTGCCGGCAAGTGGTTGTAGTAAATTTCTGCGGTAAATGCATTGATCTCTTCCGGTGCGCCATGCCAGTCAATCTCGGCATACAAGCCGCTTTCTCCGGTCCAGTTCTGCACATTGCGCGGCATCACATCGGCATACTGACTTTCCAGCGCCTGGAACAAGCTAATGTGCTGCTGGTCGGCAGAATTCACGCCTGGGCTGAACTGGAATCCCAGCCAGCCACGGCTGACATGTTTACCGGCAAAGCGGACAAAATCGCGGGTATGCTGCGCGACCACCTGATTATGATGATCGATGTACTCGCCAAAGCGGCATTCCCACTCAATCACTTCACCACACAGCTGCAACTCCGGCTTCTCGGCCAGACGCGCGTTGACCCACGAACGCTGCGTGGAAATACGACTGTGGAAATCCTTCATCAGCATGTCCGGGATGCGGCGATAGGCGCCGGGCGTCATGGAGAAGTGGCTTTTGAATACTCTCGTGAAATTCTGCTGGTTATCGAAGCCAAAGCGCACGGCAATATCGATGAGCGGCATGCTGGTCAAACGCAGCGCCATCGCTGACATGGTCAGGCGACGCTTACGCGTATACGAGGCCAGTGTTTGGCCGGTCATCTCTTTGAACATGCGCTGCATGTGCCACTTGGAGTAACCAGATTTCAGGGTAATCAGATCGATATTGAGCTCATCGGTCAGATTCGCCTCTATCCAGTCCACCAGATCGTTGATGTACTGTTTTTTAAGATTCAGGCTGAGCATGATTTTTTCAATCGAGTGATAAGTGTGAAGGTAATGAATTTGCGCGATTAGTCACATAAATATAACAAAAACGTATTACTTACGTAAGGAAGAGTAAAGGCAGCGAGGCGGGAAAAGCATTAATTGCTTAGGTTACTAACGTTTTCAGGTCAATTTTACGCTGCGATAATGTGAATAAGGTCGCCATTACCGGCGACCTTCACGCGATTTTTGTAATGGAGTGCACACTGTTGTAAATCTTGTTACTCCGTAAACCTAGTGCGTATGCATGCCTGCTGCGTTCATCATCATACGAAACAGTGATGCCACTACAGCGAGTGCCAGCACACTGGCTCCATAGATGATGACCAGCCACATCACCCGCTTCCACCATGGAGACGGCGTTACTCCGTCTTTCATTTTGCTGACTTCGATTGGCATATTAATGGTACCCCTCGTCGGCTTTGATTTTTCCGCGGAACACGTAATAACTCCAGAAGGTGTAACCCAGAATCACCGGGATAATCAGTAGACCGCCCACCAACATAAACGCCTGGCTGCTGGCCGGAGACGCGGCCTGCCAGATGGTGATCGACGGTGGCACGATGTTTGGCCAGATGCTAATGCCCAGGCCGGAGAAGCCGAGGAAAATCAGCGCCAGCGTCAATAGAAACGGTGAGTAATGCGCTTCACGTTTGATGGCACGCACAATCCCCCACGAGCATAGCACCACCAGCAGCGGAACAGGCAGGAACCAGAACAGGTTTGGTCGTGAGAACCAGCGTTGCGCGATATCCGCGTGGGTGAGCGGCGTCCAGATACTGATAATGCCGACTACCACTAGTAACGTCAGGGTAAGTGGCGTCGCCAATGCTGACATTTTGCGGTGCAGGTCGTGCTCGGTTTTCATAATCAGCCAGGTGCAGCCCAGCAGTGCATAAGCGATCACTAAGCCAACACCGCAAAACAGTGGGAACGGTGCCAGCCAGCTCATTGCTGAACCGGCATATTCACGACCTGATACCGGGAAGCCATTAAGAATGGCGCCCACTGCAACGCCCTGACTAAAAGTCGCCAGCAGCGAACCGGCGATGAACGATTTATCCCAGAACGGACGATGCTCTTCGGTGGCCTTAAATCGGAACTCAAATGCCACACCGCGGAAAATCAAGCCGATTAGCATCGTGGTTAATGGGATCGATAACGCATCCAGCAGCACCGAATAGGCCAGTGGGAATGCACCAAATAGCGCAGCACCACCCAGTACCAGCCAGGTTTCGTTACCGTCCCAAACGGGAGCCACAGTATTGACCATCATGTCGCGCTCAATCGGATCTTTATTGAACGGCAATAGCAGACCAATGCCCAAATCAAAGCCATCCATCACGATGTACATCAGGGTGCCAAACACGATGATGGCGAACCAGATAATAGAAAAGTCGATCATGATTACTGCTCCCCGCGCTTATGAGTATTGGCAGCAGATAACGGGCGAGCTGGAGTGTGCTGCTCTCCGGGACCACCGTGCGCTACTTCTCTGCCTTCTCCGGTCACTGGACCTTCTTTAATCAGCCGCATCATGTAGTGATAGCCGACCCCAAACACCGAGCAGTAGACCAAAATGAAGGCCATCAGGCTGATGCTCATGTGCAGATTGCCATGGGCAGAGACCGCATCAATAGTGCGCTGCACGCCATACACTACCCACGGCTGGCGGCCCATTTCGGTGGTAATCCAGCCAGCCAGAATGGCGATCAGTCCCGATGGCCCCATCAACAAACAGAACCACAGGAATGGTCGCGACTGATACAAACGCTTCTTCACCCGCAGCCACAGGCTGATCACTCCCATGCCGATCATTAACAGGCCTAGCGCCACCATCACGCGGAACGACCAGAAAATCACGGTAGAGTTTGGGCGGTCCTCTTTCGGGAAGGTTTTCAGTGCCGGAATTTGCTTCTCCAGACTGTGGGTCAGAATCAGACTGCCAAGGTAGGGAATCTCCAACGCATATTTGGTGCGCTCCTGCTCCATATCCGGCACGCCGAACAGAATCAATGGCGTGGGCTCACCCGGCTTGTTTTCCCAGTGCCCTTCGATCGCCGCAATTTTCGCAGGCTGATATTCCAGAGTATTCAGACCGTGCGCATCGCCGAGAAATGCCTGAACTGGCGAGACGATTAATGCCATCCACAACGCCATGGAGAACATCTTGCGCACCGCGGGATTGTCATTGCCGCGCAGCAGATGCCAGGCCGCAGAGGCGCCGACAAAGAAGGCACTGGCCAGAAAAGCCGCGGTGGACATGTGCAGTAAACGGAACGGGAATGACGGATTGAAGATGATTTTCAACCAGTCCTGCGGCACCACGACCCCATTCTCAATAATGTAACCCTGAGGGGTGTGCATCCAGCTGTTAGAGGCCAGGATCCAGAACGTTGAGAAGATGGTGCCCAATGCCACCATGCAGGTAGCAAAGAAGTGCAGCCCCGGCCCCACGCGGTTCCAACCGAATAGCATCACGCCAAGGAAACCGGCTTCAAGGAAGAAGGCGGTCAACACTTCATAAGTGAGCAGTGGCCCGGTGATACTGCCGGCAAACTGAGAGAAACCACTCCAGTTAGTCCCGAATTGGTAAGCCATTACCAGCCCGGAGACCACGCCCATACCGAAGTTCACGGCAAAGGCTTTAGACCAGAAATGATAGAGATCGCGATAGGTCTCATTACGGGTTTTCAGCCACATCCCTTCGAGCACCGCCAGGAAACTGGCGAGGCCGATGGTGATAGCCGGAAAAATAATATGGAAGGAGACAGTAAAGGCGAACTGTATCCTTGCCAGGTGAAAGGCATCTAATCCAAACATTGCTTACCTCATTGCCACAAAGTGCACTGGAATTTTTACTTATAATGAACAACAGCGTGCGGGAATCTATTTCGTCTTATCGGATGAAAGGTCGCACTAATGTAAAAGGAAGCAGTCAGAACGAAAATAAACAGAGGAAGTCTTTAAAACTATAACAGTGTTTGTTGATAACGATCATTGTCTTCATCAAAGACTAATTGATTGATATCACAGACCTAAGGTTAACAACCCTCGGTTATTGTAGCGATATTGTTATTAACCTTCGCGCTAAGATCTCATCGTTACCCGTTAACTCTCTCATTTGATTATTTTTTAGTGCGGATAACAGGAAGGTTAATTCAATCTTTCGCCAGATAACGTGTCAATAATTCCAGACAATATGATGTTATCTCGATTGTTAATTAAAATAGCCCTCTTTTAAAACCAAAGGATATATTTTTCCAGGAATAGGCAGGCACATTGCCGCTCCTCTTTCTCTTAACGCTTTGCGGCATAGCGTTTGCAAGCGTTAACCCACTGTGCTTTTTTAGAGCAGCAAAGCCATCGGTTAATCAGCGAAGGAGAGGTTATGACCCGTCTTACCGCACAAGATTTTCCCCAGGAACTGCTTGAGTTATATGACTATTACGCGCACGGCAGGATCAGCAAACGTGAGTTCATCACCCTTGCTGCTAAGTTCACCATCGCCGGCATGACCGGCGCCACCTTGCTCAGCGCCATGAGCCCCAACTACGCGCTGGCGCAGCAGGTTGAATTCACCGATACCGAGATTAAACCCGAATACATTCACTATCCCTCACCACAAGGCCACGGTGAGGTGCGAGGCTATCTGGTGCGCCCGGCCAAAGCCAGCGGCAAAGTGGGTGCAGTGGTGGTGGTGCATGAGAATCGCGGATTGAATCCTTATATAGAGGATGTCGCACGCCGCGTGGCGAAAGCCGGATATATCGCGCTGGCACCGGACGGCCTGAGTTCAATGGGCGGCTATCCCGGCAATGACGAAGAGGGCCGTGCGATGCAAGCCAAAGTCGATCCAACTAAGCTCATGAACGACTTTTTTGCCGCCGTCGATTTCCTGATGCACCACGAAGAGGGCACCGGCAAAGTTGGCATCACCGGCTTCTGTTACGGCGGCGGCGTGGCGAATGCTGCTGCCGTGGCCTTCCCGGAACTGGCTTGTGCGGTGCCGTTTTATGGCCGCCAGCCTAAAGCGGAAGACGTGCCGCGCATTAACGCCCCACTGCTGCTGCACTATGCCGCGTTAGACAAAGGCATCAACGAAGGCTGGCCAGCCTATGAAGAGGCGCTGAAAGCCAACCACAAAACCTATGAAGCCTATATCTATCCTGGCGTGAATCATGGGTTCCACAACGATTCGACCCCACGTTATGACAAAGCGGCAGCCGAACTGGCGTGGAGCCGGACATTGGGGTGGTTTGAGAAGTATCTGCACGGCTGAGAAGGGATACGCGCTGTCGACTGATGTTCATCGAGGGCGGTCTTTATGACCGCCCTTCTTGCCACCTCTACAGTGCGAAATGCCGCAAGGCATCGCGATTGATTTCAATGCCTAATCCCGGCCCGTTCGGGATTTGCACCCATCCATTTTGCTGCACAAGAGGTTCGGCGATAATGGCCTGTCGAATCGGATGCTCGGTTTGGTCGAATTCAAGCAGAGGCTGAACCGGCTGTAGCGATGTGGGCGTATGCGTCGGCACTGTCGCCATCCACTGTAACGAAGCGGCAATACCAATGCCGCTGCCCCAGACGTGCGGATTAACGCGCACACCAAACGCCTGCGCCATATCGGCAATCTTCTTGCACTCCGATAAGCCACCGGCCGCGCAGATATCGGGTTGGATAATATCCATCGCCTGTTGTGTCAGCACTTCGCGGAAACCATAGCGGGTGAATTCGCATTCGCCACCGGCAACCGGGATATCGATCGCCGCTTTCACCGCACGGTAGCCGGCTAAATCTTCTGGCGGCACCGGCTCTTCAAACCAGCCAATATCCAGCTCTTCCACTTCCCGACCAAGCCGAATGGCAGCAACCGCGTCATAAGCGTGATTGGCGTCGATCATCAGCGCGGTGTCTTCGCCAATGGTGTCGCGAATGGCCCGGGTCACCGCTGCATCCTCACGCACGCCAAATCCCACTTTAAGCTTCATGGCCTGGAAACCCTGCTCAATGTAACCCGCTGCTTCTTCGCACAAATAATGCAGCGGGTCGCCACTGTCACGCCGATATAATCCGGTGGCATAAGCCTGCACTTCGGTTCGCGTGGCGCCACCCAGCAGTTGATAAGCCGGGACGCCAAAATATTTGCCACGCAGATCCCACAGCGCGATATCAATACCGCTCAATCCCTGAATCACCACGCCTTTCTGGCCGTGGTCGCGCAGCCTGGCGTAAAGTTCCTGCCAGAGAAAGTCGCAGCGCAGTGCATCTTCGCCCATCAACATCTGCCCGAGTTCATCCACCACCGCTTTGGTGATGCGCGCCGGACCGTAGCACTCTCCCCAGCCAACCAGCCCCTGATCGGTCACTATCTCCACCAGCATCGCGGTGCGGGTATCATAACGGGCACGTGAATAGGCGAACGGTTGGCTAAGTTTGGCACTCAGCAGGTGCGTGTTAACGGCGGTGATTTTCATGATTGTGGCTCCTGCGGGGTGTCAAAAATTTCACTCATGATGCGTCCATCGAGATCGCGTGTGTTAAGGCCAAGCCAGTGCGCCAGCGTCGCCGCAGGGTCGGTCATGCGGTAAGGTCCACGCTGCTGGCGCGGATGGTAGTAACCTTGGCGTATGCCTTTGCCCCTTGCCAGCATCACGCCATAGTTGGAGCCGAGAGCGGTTTCTGCGGTGGGTTTCTGCGGACCATGATTTGCGCCGGGTTCTTCCACAGCACAAATATCTTCACCCGTCTGGCTAACGCCCCAGACGAAACCGGTGTTGTAGGCAAAGACAATGTCGCCTGCGCAGTCGCCCCAGAATCCCAGAGCCACTGCATCGTCACGTCGCAGCGCGATACTCACCGCGTTACGCACATCATCGCCCTCCTGCACCTGCCAGCCGCTCAGTGCCTGCAGGGTGCGGGCGCAGAGATCGTCAACCTGCTGTGGCGCAACGACGTCATGATTCACGAAGATTTCCAAACCGCCGCGCTCTGCTTTGAGATAAAGCGGCGAACGGGCCATATCCGGCAGGCCTTGCGCATCCAGCACGGCCAGCGACTGCTTTTGCAGATAACGATAGATGTCGCACATATAGCTGTTGGGCACAGCGCCGTGATCGGATGCGAGCACCACCAGCGTTTCCTCGTCCGTTTCGTCCAGCAAACGGCCAATGCTGTCATCAAGAATTTGATAACTGCGGCGCATCACCGCGTCATATTGCTCTGCCTGCTGTGCATCAAAGAACGGGGAATCCGGATCGGTCTGCCCAAGGCAGTTGTGGTGCGATTCGTCCACCAGCCGATGCACCGTCGCCCATAACGCAAAGCCCTGGCGTTGCGTTAATTCCAGTGCGCTATCTACCAGCCACTGCGACTGCTCATCGCCCTCCTGCCAGGTTGCGGCCAGATAAGGCGTTTGTGGCGCCGCTTTTGCCACCCCTTTGCTGAAGAAAGGTGTTTGCTGCTGTAAATAACGCGCATCGCTGCTCAGGGCATCGGTACGTGTCACCTGGCTTTGCAAAATTTCGATATTGCCCCGCGCATCACATTCGCCGCAGTAAAAACGCACGCTGCCGGGAATGTCATAAGTGGCCAGAGACAGCCATGCAGACCACTGCCCGATCGGCAGGACAACTCGCTGTTCACCGAATTGCAGGGATGGCTGTCCCTGCTCAACCCGCAGCGTTAACGCCAGCTCATCGCCATGTCCGCCGCGTAACCACAGAACATAACCCTCTTCGCTCGCCTCAAGTGCCTGCCAGGCGCCTTTGTTGTGATACGCCAGCGCACTTTTGGGTGGCCAGCCCAGCGTTTGTTGCTTCGCACCGCCCTGGCCTAAACGCTCGGTGAGGCGCGTGGTGTGTCCCATTGGCCGGAATATCTCGCCCGGCCACGGCTGTGCACGTCCCCAATAGGGCGCAAAGCTGAAGTGGTCGCCATCGGCTTTGACGCTTTCCGGAAAATGCACCAGTGCCGCGCGCTGCCCAGCCTCTTGCATCGTTGCCAGTAAGTTGCGGCTTTGCTGGTTGTCGGGCGGCAATCCCTGGCCAATCCAGCTGGTGCCAGGGCTCTGCCCGGCGAGAAAGGTCACCCAGTTGACATCGCCCCATGCCGAGATAAAGGGCAGCAACTCCGCTGCGGAGCCCTGCTGTAGCATACGAGCAATGTGGGGCAGCGCGCCCTGTGCCACATAGCGTTGCAGCAGCGGCATCGTCAGGCCGTCAACGCCAAAAATAATCGCCTTGCGCATCGTGACTCCTATCAAAGAGAGGGCGTGAGTCGCACGCCGGGAGAGGGGAAGCCGGGCTGCTGCATCAGCCCTTCCAGAATACTTTGCAGACTACTGCGGATGTGTTGTCGCATCGCCTGTTCGGCCGCATCGGCATCGCGCGACTGCATGGCCGCTAAAATCTGACGATGCTCCAGCCAGGATTGCCATTTACGGCCCGGTAGATTCATCGCGATAACGTGAAACAGCTGAAGACGATCCAGATAAAGCGTCATGATGCTGCTGATGTAAGGGTTGTCGGCGTGTGCAAAGATCAGCGTATGGATCTCATCACCGGCATCAGTGGCATTCAGTTCATCATCACGCAGGCCCTGTTCCAGCGCGGCCAGTTTATCCGCCATCACCGCCAGCTCATGATCGGGCGTTCGCTGCGTCGCCTGCCGCGTGGCAATCCCCTCCAGCGCCTCACGAATGACAAACAGCTGCTGAATATCCTGCAATTTGATTTCACTGACGAACCAGCCTTTGCGCGGCGTCAACTCCACAAAGCGTTCTTGCTGCAGGCGATACAGCGCTTCACGAATCGGCGTGCGACTCATGCCCAGCTGGTCAATCAATCCCATTTCTGTCAATGAGCTACCCGGTGCCAGCGTCAGTGACAAAATCATCTCTTTAATACGCCGATAGGCTATTTCGCTGAGCGAAGGCTTGTAGCCAGGACTCTCCATTACGCTTCCTCCCCAACATCGCGCAGTTCAAAACGTTTGATCTTGCCGACCATGAACAGATAGAAAAGGATCACCGCCACCGCATGCGCGATCACGAACCACAACACGCCGTTGAAAGATCCGGTGAGTTGCAGAATGAAGCCGATGATGATCGGCGTGGTAATGCTCGACGCATTGCTGAAGGTGTTAAGCACGCTGCCGGATAAGCCCGCGATCTCTTTTGGCGCGGTGTCAGCGTTGACCGTCCAGCCCATGCCGCCAATGCCTTTGCCGAGGAAAGAGGCCGCCATAATCGCGATGACTGCGGTTTCTGAGTCGGTGTAATTACACAGCACCATCACGCAACACAGCAGCATGCCGCAGACAATCGGCAGTTTGCGCGCCAGTGACAACGACATCCCGCGACGAATCAGCACATCTGACAGGAAGCCGCCCATAATGCCGCCAAGGAATCCGCATACTGCCGGAATGGCAGCGACAAACCCCGCTTTCATGATGGTCATGTGCTTTTCCTGCACCAGGTAAACCGGAAACCAGGTGATGAAGAAGAAGCCAATCGCGTTTAAGCAATATTGCGCAAGGTAGATGCCCAGCATCATGCGGCTGCTGAGTAGTTGCTTCAGCCAGCTGAGACGCGGCTTGTGCTTATCACCATCCATATTCACCAGCGCCCCGCCCTGCTGCATATGATTCAGCTCAGCCTGATTCGTCATCGGATGCGATAGCGGGTCATGCACCAGTTTGCGGAACAACGGCAGAAAGGCGATGCCGATCAGGCCCAGCACGGTAAACACCGAATGCCAGCCGTAGGTATGTGCCAGCCAGCCCATCAGCGGCGCAAAGAACACGGTGGCACCGTATTGCGCGGAGGCAAAGATCGCCGCCGCCGTGCCGCGCTCAGAAGCCGGGAACCAGGCTGCCACCAGGCGACTGTTCGCCGGAAATGACGGTGATTCCGCCGCACCGACTAAAAATCGCAGACAAAACACCACCACGACCGCCGCCGCGCCAGTGACAAAGCCCGCGAGGCCGGTCATCAGGGTGAATAACGACCAGAAAAAGATACTCAGGCTGTAGATCAGTTTCGAGCCGTAGCGATCCAGCAACCAACCGCCCGGCAGCTGAAACAGTACATAGGCCCAGCCAAATGCCGAAAAGATCACGCCCATGTCTACGGCGTTGAGCCCAAGATCTTTTGCCATCCCCGGCCCCGCCAGCGAGATCGAGGCGCGGTCGGCATAGTTAATCAGCGTGACAAAAAACAGCACGGCGACCACCAGCCAGCGCACGTTGGTTCTGCGTGCACTGATCGCCTTATCCAGCATTATCGATTTAGATTGTCCCTGTGGCATGACGTACCTCATGACGACAGCATGAACCTTTAGGCCGTGGTGTTTTCGGCCGCGTAACGCATCACATTCAAATTGGATGCGAATTGTATACAACGTAGATACAGGCTGGAGAGCGCGCCACCGGGGTTACGGGTAACCACTGTTTTTTGCTCATAAAGTGTGAGAAGGATCTAGGGATTCAGGGTGGGATCAGAAAAAAATGTGAGGATGATCGAAGTGAAAAAAAGGGTCAGGTCAGCGCCGCGCGCCGACCTTGCGCATCAGGCGGATGGCGTTTCCTTCACAATACGGTGCACATTGCTTTCCAGCCAGTCGGCCAGGCCAATCACATGCCCTTCAACTTCACGCCCGAGTGGCGTCAGGTGGTATTCCACATGCGGTGGTACCACTTCATAGGCGATGCGTTCGATAAACCCATCTTCTTCCATATAGCGCAGCGTTTGCGCCAGCATGCGTTCACTAACACCACCGATCTTGCGGCGCAGTTCACTAAAACGCAGCGTTTCTTCGCGCAGCGCTAATAATACCAATACGCTCCAGCGGCTGGTGATGCGCTTGAGCACGTCGCGTGAAGGGCAATTTACATTGAGCAGCTCGCCACGGATAAATTTATTACTCAATTTTTCAGACATTTATGCTGCTTCCCCCAAACTAACAAATCTGTAAGTACTTACTAAAAGTTAGTTTATCCCTTAGGCTGATTTCATTCCAGCTCAAACTGAAGGAGAACATCATGATTGCGATTACCGGTGCCACAGGCCAATTGGGCCGTTTGGTGATTAACGAGTTACTGAAAAAAGTGCCTGCCAGCGAAGTGATTGCGGCAGTGCGTTCACCTGAGAAAGCAGACGATCTCAAAGCGCTGGGCGTAACGTTGCGCGCGGCGGATTACAGTAAACCAGACACGCTGAAAAGCGCGTTCAGCGGCGTCGATAAACTGCTGCTGATCTCTTCCAGCGAAGTGGGTCAGCGTGAAGCCCAGCACCAGGCGGTGATTGATGCGGCAAAAGCGGCGGGCGTGAAGTTTATCGCCTACACCAGCCTGCTGCATGCAGATACCACCATGCTGGGTCTGGGCGTCGAGCACCGCGCCACGGAAGCGATGCTCAAGGCCTCAGGCGTGCCCTATGCCCTGCTGCGTAATGGCTGGTACACCGAGAACTATGCCGCCAGCATTGCCCCAGCGCTGGCGCATCACGCCTTTATTGGTGCAGTGGGTGAAGGCCGCATCTCATCGGCCGCCCGCGTGGACTACGCCGCTGCTGCCGCTGAAGTGATCAGCCGTGACGATCAGGCAGGTAAAGTGTATGAACTCGCAGGCGATGAGAGCTATACGCTGGCCGAGTTCAGCGCCGAGATTGCTAAACAGTCTGGTGAGCAAGTGGATTACATCAACCTGCCGCCTGCTGAGTTCGAGGCGGCATTGAAAGGGGCTGGTTTGCCGGATGCATTAGCAGAACTGCTGGCGGATTCTGATGCCGGTGCTGCACAAGGCGGATTGTTCGATGACAGTCATGCACTGAGCAAACTGATTGGCCGCCCGACCACGCCCTATGCTGAAGTGATTAAAGCCACACTGGCGAAGTAATGTCTCATCAGGCCAGCGCACGCTGGCCTGATTCCCGTCTCGTATGCCACCAAATGATCAAAGCAAAGCGCGCTACTTAAGCCAAATAATGGCGATTTTCTTATTTACAGATAATTCTGTGCGCTGATTTGAACCACCATTTAAAACACTGCTTTCACTTCCTGAAATATAGCTTGTTGTAATCGCTGTAAATTCACTAAAAAGCCGGATCAATCGACAAGATTTATTACGTTCATAGATATTTCGCATTGTTGTCTCAGCTATTCAAAGCTCTATAATTTGTGCTTTGAGCAACCAGGCAATTTCAGGAGGCCGCTATTAATACTAACCACCAGCAACGTCAAGCTTTCGGGGAACACGAAGCCCATGCTGATTTGGGGTATCAATACGATCCTCACGAATTTATCCGCGAAGGCATGGAGGATTCCGAGCCGGAACCGGAGCTGATCCAGGGTCTGCCCGCGCCAGATGCGCTCACCCCTGCCGATCGCTATCTTGAACTGTTCGAGCATGTGCAGATGTCGCGCATATTTCCGGATGGAAAAACATTCCCGGACTGCGCGCCAAAATATGATCCGCTGGATATATTAATCCGCTATCGTCGCACGCGTCGCTCGGCCGAATTCGATCTCGAAAAATTCGTGCACGACCATTTTTATTTGCCACAGGTAAATGAAAGTTTTTATGTTTCCAATCCGGATAAATCGCTGACGGAACATATTGACGAGCTGTGGCCGGTGTTAACCAAAATGCCGCAACAGCATTTACCGCACTCATCGCTGCTGCCGCTGCCAAAACCCTATGTGGTGCCCGGCGGACGCTTTGGTGAGACCTATTACTGGGACTCCTATTTCAGCATGCTCGGCCTTGCCGATGCCGGGCGTGACGATTTGCTGCGCGACATGGCAGATAACTTCGCATGGCTGATCGATAACTACGGCCACGTGCCAAACGGCAACCGGACTTATTATCTCAGCCGCTCACAGCCTCCGGTGTTTGCCCTGATGGTTGAGCTGTTTGAAGAGGATGGGATTCGCGGTGCCAAGCGTTATCTCGACCAGCTGATGAAAGAGTATCAGTTCTGGATGGATGGCGCGGGCGAGCTGATGCCACATCAGGCGTATCGCCACGTGGTGCGTATGCCGGATGGTTCACTGCTCAACCGTTACTGGGATGACCGCGACACGCCGCGTGATGAGTCGTGGATGGAAGACGTGGAAACCGCCAGCAAATCCAGCCGTCCGGCGAATGAGGTGTATCGCGATTTGCGTGCCGGTGCCGCATCGGGTTGGGATTACTCCTCACGCTGGTTGCGCGATCCACAGCGTCTGGCCAGCATTCGTACTACCCAGTTTATTCCGGTGGATTTGAATGCGTTTCTCTACAAGCTGGAGCTGATGATCTCCACGCTGTCACACGCCAAAGGTGAAGAGCTAACGGCGCTGGCATGGCAGAAAAAAGCCGATACGCGTAAGCAGGCGATTCATCGTTACCTGTGGGATGACACCGCAGGCGTGTACCGTGATTACAACTGGCGCGACGAACGCTTTGGTGCCTTCACGGCTGCAGCTGTGGTGCCGCTGTTCCTTGGCCTGGCTTCGCCGGAGCAAGCGCATCTGCAGGCGGTGGCGCTGCGTCAGCTGCTGCTGACTCAGGGCGGCCTGGTGACATCAATGGTAGAGAGCGGTGAACAGTGGGATAAACCCAACGGCTGGGCGCCATTACAATGGATGGCGGTGGTGGGTCTGAATCATTACGGTGAAGAGACGCTGGCGACAGAGATCGCCGTTAACTGGCTGACCACGGTGAAGAACTTCTATTCACTGCATCACAAGCTGGTGGAGAAGTATGACATCAGCGGCGATCGTGCCCGTCCGGGTGGCGGTGGTGAGTATCCACTGCAGGATGGCTTCGGCTGGACCAACGGCGTGACGCGTCGGTTGATGACCATGTACGGGCATTTGCTGGCGGATTAAAAAACACAAAGGGCGCCTCAGCGCCCTTTTTTATGACCAGCCGTGCAATGTATGGCGAATTTGATAGCAGCAACACCGCTGCCAGTTAGCGCAATCAATCGCGGCGCATCGAAACCTGCGATTATTTATTTCCCTGCAGGAACGCCAGCAAGTCGTCGTTCAGTTGGTCCTGATGCGTCACCGCAAAACCGTGCGGGCCGTTCTCGTACACTTTCAGCTCTGAACCTTCGATCATCTCGTGTACCAGCTTA
The DNA here is from genome assembly GCF_000759475.1 of Pantoea rwandensis. NCBI lineage: Bacteria > Pseudomonadati > Pseudomonadota > Gammaproteobacteria > Enterobacterales > Erwiniaceae > Pantoea > Pantoea rwandensis. The sequence goes on along the minus strand of NZ_CP009454.1, from coordinate 1,256,891 downwards.
CCGGTGGCTTCAAACGGCACGATCTGGTCATTGCTGCCGTGGATCACCAGCGTTGGCACATCCACTTTGGCAATATCAGCGCGGAAATCGGTTTCCGCAAACGCCGTGACACAATCGATCGTGCCTTTCAGTGAGGCCAGCAGCGCGATATTCAGCGTCTGTGTCATCACGCCCTCAGAAATGGTCTGTCCGGCATTGGCGCCATAAAACGGTGTGGCGAAGTCTTTAATAAACTGCGCCCGGTCTTTACGCAGGCCCGCGTTGATGCCATCAAATACCGCTTTTTCAACGCCTTCCGGATGATCATCGGTTTTGCCGAAGATGGGCGTCACCGCACCCAGTAGCACCAGCCCTTTCACCTTCGCCGTGCCGTAACGACCGATATAACGTGAAACGTCACCGCCGCCCATTGAGAAGCCCACCAGCGTGATGTCATCCAGTTGCAGATGCTCAATCAGCGCATGGATATCATCGGCGAAGGTATCGTAATCGTAGCCTTCCCACGGCTGCTCAGAGCGACCAAAGCCGCGACGGTCAAACGCAATGGCACGATAGCCACGTTCAGCAAGAAAATTCAGCTGGCTCTCCCACATATCTGCGTCCAGCGGCCAGCCGTGGCTGAACAGGACTGGCTGACCTTTGCCCCAATCTTTGTAGTAGAGGTTAACGCCGTCTTTCGCTTTGAATGTGCTCATGTTTTTTGCTCCGTTAAGTGAGTGATGTTGTGTCTGCCAATCAAACTACATCGGTCTAACTGAAAAACCTAAAGCAGAGATTTTGACAACTTGTTCAAAGATTTTTGCCCTGCGAGGCTGTCAAAAAAGCCTGAACAAGTTGGCCGATTTTTTCCGCTATCAAGCGTCTCACGGGCTTCGTAAGGTGCATACATCGCACATTTACAGGAACACGATGATGAGCCAGCAAAACCCCACGACGCCACGCGGCGGCGCTTTTTCTCCCTTCGCCTACGGGCTGTTCGCCCTGATCTGGACGGCCTCAGTACTCGGCAACACCGGTAGCTTTATCCGCGACGTTGCCAGCGCCTGGCTGGTGACCGGATTATCCGATAACCCGACCGCCGTGGCGTTGATGCAAACGGCGGCCACCCTGCCGGTGTTTTTACTGGCACTACCAGCGGGCGTGCTCTCTGATATCGTCGATCGCCGCCGATTACTCATCGTGGTGCAAATCCTGATGGCCAGCGTCAGCGGCACCCTGCTGGTGCTGTCGCACAATCACTGGCTTACCGTAGAGTGGCTGATCGGCCTGACCTTCGTCGGCGGTATCGGCGCAGCGCTATTCGGCCCAGCATGGCAGGCGATTGTGCCGGAACTGGTGCCGCGTCATGAGCTGAAAAACGCGGTTGCGCTTAACTCGCTAGGCATCAATATTGCCCGCGCCATCGGTCCTGCCACCGGCGGTTTGCTGCTGGCAAGTTTAGGCGCCATGGCGGCATATGGTGCCGATGTGGCGAGTTATTTTTTCGTTATTGCTGCCCTGCTGTACTGGAAACGCCCGGCGAAAGCCAAGACCGAGCTGAATGAGCACTTCTTTGGCGCCTTCCGTGCTGGCCTGCGCTATGTCAAAGCCAGCCGCGAACTGCACCGTGTGCTGTTGCGTGCAGCAATGTATTTCGCCTTTGCCAGTGCCATCTGGGCGCTGTTGCCATTGGTGGCACGCACCATGCTGCACGGTACCGCAGGCTTTTACGGCTTGCTATTGGGTGCGGTGGGCGCCGGTGCGATTGCCGGTGCGCTGCTGCTGCCGCGTCTGCGCAGCAAACTGAGCAACGATGGTTTGCTGCTGCTCTCTGCGGTGCTGAGCGCGCTAGTGATGCTGGCATTAGCGATGAGCCCGCCGCAGTGGCTGGCGCTGCTGTTGATGTTGGTGCTGGGCGTCGGCTGGATTATTGCGCTGACCACTTTGAATGGCGTAGCGCAGGCGGTATTGCCGGATTGGGTGCGCGGTCGTGGTCTGGCGGTGTATCTGATGGTGTTTAACGGCACATTGGCCGGTGGCAGTCTTGCGTGGGGCCTGATCGCACAGCAGCTCGGTCTGGCCACCACTTTGCTGATTGCCGGGGCCGGTCTGGTGATCACTGGCGTACTGCTGAAACGTCTGGCGCTGCCTGCAGGTGAAGCGGATTTGCAACCCGCTGAGCATTGGGCCGCACCGGTGGTGCACAACGATGTCGATGTGCGTCATGGTCCGGTGTTGATTCAGATTCGCTACCGCGTACCGCAGGAAGATCGCGCCGCCTTCAAAAAAGCGATTCACAAACTGGCACAGTCACGCCGTCGTGATGGCGCCTATTCATGGGGCTTAATGGAACAAACCGACGATCCGACGGCATTGCTGGAGTGGTTTATGGTGGAGTCCTGGCAGGAGCATATGCGTCAGCACCAGCGTGTGTCGCACGCCGATGCTGAGTTGCAGCAAGCGGTTTTGCAATATCATCAAGGCGAGGAAGCCCCGCAGGTCAGTCACCACATTGCGATATAACGACGCTTTACGCGGGAGAATAAATCTCCTGTAAACCCGGCAGCGTGAGCAGGTGCTCACGCCACCAGGTTGCCGCATTGCCGGTTGCTGTTTCATTCCACGCCAGATACGCCATATCGCGGCGGCATTCGCTATCCAGCTGGCGTGCCACCAGCGCCCCGCTCTCCAGATGCGGTCTCGCCAGGTACAGCGGCAGATAGCCACAGCCCAAACCATCCAGCTGCGCCTGCAGTTTCGCCGGGAAGTCATGCACGCTCAGGGTTTTCTGTTCATCCAGCACGCGTAAATCGATGCCTGCGCCATGACGAGACGAGTCGTGTACGGTAACCGCGCGGTACTGGCGGATCTGCTCACGCAGCAGCGGTTCCGGTGCTGAAGCAAGAGGATGTTCCGGCGCGACTGCAAACACATAATCCAGCCAGCCGAGCGGTTGGCAGACAATCTCTTTGCGCGTGGCGGGTTCCTGCACCGCGCCAAAGACAATGTCCGCTTCGCCATAGTTGAGCGCTTCCCAGCAGCCAGCCAGTACGTCCTGACGGAATTGCAGCTGAGTATGCGGATGCTCCTGATAAAAACGATCAATCAGCGGCGTGAGAATACGAAACGGCAGTGAGGCATCCACGCTGATCACCAGCTGGCTTTCCCAGCCACTCTCAACATAGCGCGCCTGTTGTTCTAACTCGTTGACCGCGCGAAGCAGAGTGCGGCCTTTTTCCAGCATCAAACGCCCGGTTGGGGTGAAAGTGGCGCGATGGCCGGAGCGATCGAGCAGTGTGATCTTGAGATCGCTCTCCATCTTCTGCACGGTATAGCTCAACGCCGATGCGGTTTTAAACAGTCGCGCAGCCGCAGCGGCAAAGGTGCCGTGGCGATCCAACGCATCCAAAATCAGCAGCGCCTCAAGGTTTAAACGCATTCCCCATGCCTCCCCAAAAATTGTTGAACAACAACCCAAAATCTATCCGTTATCAATAAACGCTCTCATTTCGTATTTTTTTACTCAACGACGCAAGCACTTTCACCAGCGGAAACTCAGGAACTTACGATGAATTACTCACAGCAAGCCAACCATGTGACGCTGGTGATTACCCACAGCATCCTGCCAGAACAGCAGGCCCGTTATGAGCAGTGGCTCGACACCATTATGCCGCAGGCCGCGAGCTTTCCCGGCCATCTCGGCGTCAATGTGCTGCGCCCGGTGCACGGCGACAACGCTTACACCGTGCTGATTCGCTTTACCGGGCTGGATGAGCTGTACGCCTGGCTGAAATCGGACCAACGCAACGCGTTAATCCAAGACCTGCCGACGATGCTGGCACAGCCGGAACATATTGAAGTGCGTCCTGGCGCCGCGTTCTGGTTCACCCCCACGCAAAAAGGCCAGGTCAAACCGGCGAAATGGAAACAATACTTACTGACACTGGGAGTCATTTTTCCTTCTACCAACCTGGTGCCGTGGTTATGGAATCAGGTATTGCCCGCCGCGCACGGCACGCTGTGGGGCCACTTACTGAATGATGCCAGCGTGGTGGCACTGGTGGTGTTCTTGTGGATGCCGATGGTAACTCGTGTTTTAAAACAGTGGCTTATTGGCCGCAACGCGTAATCTAACTGGAGAAGAGATAATGACAACGGCCTCACTGATTTTTACCAACGGCAAATTCCACACCGTGGATCGCGCCAACCCTTTAGCCACCGCTGTGGCGATCAAAGACGGCAAGTTTCTCGCGGTGGGCAGCGAAGCGGAAGTGATGCGCTTTGCCGGCAGCGATACGCAAATTATTGATGCCAAAGGGCACACCGGTATTCCCGGCCTCAACGACTCGCACCTGCACCTGATTCGTGGCGGCCTCAACTACAATCTTGAGCTGCGCTGGGAGGGCGTGCCGTCGCTGGCCGATGCACTTCGCATGCTGCGTGAGCAGGCCCTGCGCACGCCTTCACCACAGTGGGTCCGTGTCGTCGGCGGCTGGAGCGAATTCCAGTTTGCTGAACGCCGCATGCCAACGCTGGATGAGATCAACGCCGCCGCGCCCGATACTCCGGTGTTTATTCTGCACCTGTATGACCGCGCCCTGCTGAACCGCGCCGCACTGCGGGTTGTGGGTTACACCAAAGACACGCCGAACCCGCCGGGCGGTGAAATCCAGCGCGACAGCAATGGTAATCCCACCGGTATGCTGATTGCGCGTCCGAATGCCATGCTGCTGTACGCCACGCTGGCGAAAGGACCGAAGCTGCCGCTGGAGCAGCAGGTTAACTCCACACGTCAGTTTATGCGTGAGCTGAACCGCCTCGGCCTGACCAGCGCGATTGATGCGGGCGGCGGCTTCCAGAACTATCCCGATGATTACGATGTGATTTCGGAACTGCACACCAAAAAGCAGCTGACCGTGCGCATTGCCTACAACCTGTTTACCCAGCGTCCCGGCCATGAGCTGGAAGATTTCGAGAAGTGGACCGACATGCTGAAGCCGGGCCAGGGCACCAATTTCCTGCGTCACAAAGGTGCGGGCGAGATGCTGGTGTTCTCGGCGGCAGATTTCGAAGACTTCCTCGAACCGCGCCCCGATCTGGCCCCCGGCATGGAAGATGAACTGGAGCGCGTGGTGCGCCATCTGGTTGAGCATCGCTGGCCGTTCCGTCTGCATGCCACCTACAACGAATCGATCAGCCGCATGCTGGACGTGTTCGAAAAAGTAAACCGCGATATTCCATTTAACGGCCTGCACTGGTTCTTTGACCACGCCGAGACCATCACCGAAGCCAATATTGAGCGCGTCAAAGCGCTGGGTGGCGGGCTGGCCGTGCAGCATCGTATGGCGTTCCAGGGTGAATACTTTGTCGATCGCTACGGTAAAGAAGCCGCCAAACAGACGCCGCCAGTGGCGCGCATGCTCGATGCGGAAGTGCCCGTCGGTTTGGGCACGGATGCCACCCGTGTCGCCAGCTACAACCCGTGGACCGCGCTCTACTGGCTGGTTTCTGGCCGCACCGTCGGCGGCATGCAGTTATACGATGACAATTCGCGTATTGACCGTGAAACCGCGCTGATGCTGTGGACCAAAGGCAGCGCCTGGTTCTCCAGCGAGCAAAACGCCAAAGGTGAAATCAAAGTGGGTCAGTTAGCGGATCTGGTGCTGCTGTCGAAAGATTTCTTCAGCGTGCCGGAAGAGGAGATTAAAGGGATTGAATCGGTGTTGACGCTGGTCGATGGCGAAGTGGTGTATGCCGCGGGCGGCTTCACGCCGCTGTCGCCGCCACCGGTACCAGTGTTGCCAGAGTGGTCTCCGGTGGTCACCGTGCCGGGCCACTACCGTAGCGCGCCACCGCAAGCCAGTGGTCGTGCGGCGATGATGCCGAAAGTGCACCAGTGCAGCGGCCCTTGTGGCGTACACAGCCACTCGCACGATGTGGCACGCCAGTCTTCGGTGCCGGTGTCGGATAACCATGCCTTCTGGGGTGCGCTGGGCTGTTCGTGCTTCGCGTTTTGAGTTAAAGGCGGTTTAGGGCCCTCTCCTGGTGAGAGGGCTTTGCTGCAAATTGGGACACCGACTTTGGCGCTGGCGCGGGTCTGTTTCCCCAACCGCAAAAGATTACCCCGCCAGGCCAAACCCTTGCTTGCCGTTCTTCTTAATCTGGTACATCGCTTCATCGGCACGTGTCAGCGCCTCATCAAAACTAAAGTGCGGCTGTACCGTCGCCACGCCAATGGAAGCACCAATGTGCGCATGGCCGTTATCGACATCGAACGGCGTCAGCGCGGCATCCAGCACCGACTGCATCATGATGCGCACTTTGGGGAAATCGATCAGGAACGGCATCAGCAGCACAAACTCATCCCCGCCCAGGCGACCCACCACCACGTTTGGCGGCACCTGGTCAAGAATGCGCTGGCTGAGCTGAATCAGCACTTCATCGCCACTGCGATGGCCCAGCGTATCGTTAACATGCTTAAAATTATCGAGATCGATAAATGCCACGCACAGCGGCCCCTGCGTTTTCATTTTGCTGAAATGCGTTTGCAGCGCATGGCGGTTGGTCAGACCGGTTAGCGGATCGTGATGAGCCAATGAAGAGAGCTGCGCTTCATACTGCTTCTCTTTGGTCATATCGATATGCGTGCCGGTAACTTTGAGCGGATTCCCCTCTTCATCCCACTCGGTCACGCGCCCGCGATCCAACACCCAGGTAATTTTGTCGTTCTTACCCAGCATGCGATGCAGCGCTTCATAGTAAGGCGCACGCCCTTCGATGTGATCGTAAAACGCCCTGAGCACTTCATCGGCGTCCTCGGGGTGCAGGCGTTCGCGCCAAACTTCAAACTGCGCTTTGGTCTCTTTCGGCTGAAAACCCAGCATCGAACCCCAGCGTCGATTGAAAATCACCAGCTTGCCGCTGGGAATATCCAGCTGCCACAAACATAAACCGGTTCCGTCCAGCGCCGCACTCAGCTTGTTTCGCGCGTCATGCGCTATGCGCTTTAAGCGCGCATTATGCTTTTTCAGGTTCTGAATCTGCTGACGCAGCGCTTCTTCGGACATGATGGCTGACGGAGAGGAAATAAGGGTTATTCTGCCTGCCAAGAAGTTTCTGATAAATAAAACAAATGAAAAGCCGATCAGTAGCGGAAAATTGCATCAAGCTCAGAGGGAACGGCGAAGCATTGAGGTTATTTCAGCTAACAAAACTTTCTTTATTCCTGCAAAGCAGTGGAAAACGCGCCAGAAAAATGGCGCATCTCTCTTTATCGTTCTCTTTGCGTTAGCGTCCGCATTAAAGTCAGGCCGCATAAATCCTCCATTCCCCTGCCTCGACTAAGAAATTGTGTTCTGTGACGCGGATCAACAGATATTCGCGAGTCGATGCTGGGATCATGTTTACTAGAATGGTAGTTTAACAGTTATCGCAGCAACACGATGACGGTGGATGAGATTATGCAACTGACAATGCGTTGGTTTGGTCCCAAAGAAGATAAAGTTTCGCTGGAATATATTCGCCAGGTGCCGGGTGTCCGTGGCGTGGTGGGCGCGTTGTATGACGTGCCGGTCGGGGAAACCTGGCCGAAAGATAAGATTCAAACGCTGGTTGATCAGGTGCATGCCGCCGGTCTGACGGTGGAAGTGATCGAGAGCGTCAACATTCACGACGACATCAAAATCGGCCTGCCGAGCCGCGATCAATATATCGAGAACTACAAGCAGAGCATCCGCAACCTCGCCGAAGTGGGCGTGAAAGTGATCTGCTACAACTTCATGCCGGTATTTGACTGGATGAAGACCGACATGAACTACGTGCTGCCAGACGGCTCACTTACCATGGCGTTCGAGAAGAAAGGCATTGATAAGAGCCTCGACGAAGTGGTGCAGGAGGTGTTGGGCAACTCAAACGGTTTCGCACTGCCGGGTTGGGAGCCAGAGCGTCTGGCGAAGGTGCAGGATCTGTTTGCGCAATACAAAGACGTTGATGACAACAAGCTGCGTGAAAACCTCGCATACTTCCTGAAAGCGGTGATCCCGGTGTGTGAAGAAGTGGGCGTGAAGATGGCGATCCATCCTGACGATCCACCGTACTCGATCTTCGGTCTGCCACGCATTGTGAAGAATCGCGAAGACCTCGACTGGATCTGTAACGTTGTGGATTCGGAGGCTAACGGCATCACGCTGTGTACCGGATCAATTGCGGAAGATCCGCAGAATGATGTGTACGGTATTCTGGCCGAGTTCTCGCGCCGCAAACGTATTCCGTTTGCGCACGTGCGTAACATCAAGATTATTCAGGACAAAGATTTCTACGAGTGTGCACACCCGACCGAATACGGCTCGCTGGATATGTACAAAGTGCTGCAATCGATGCACGACAACGGCTTCGATGGCTATATCCGTTCCGATCATGGCCGCTTTATCTGGGGCGAAACCGGACGTCCGGGCTACGGTCTGTATGACCGTGCACTCGGCACCACTTACCTGATGGGTCTGTGGGAAGCGCTGGAAAAGCGCTAATTCACCCCGCCCTCCAGGCCGCTGTTAACAGCGGCCTTTTTAATTGCCGTTAGTCTTCCCAACACGTTAACGGAAAACCTCATCCCAACCCTTAAACAGCAAGCTGGCATTCACGCCGCCGAAGCCAAAACCGTTCGACAACACATACTGCATCGCCAGCGGCTGTGGTTTTAACGCCACCAAATTCAGCCCTGCTGCGGCTTCGTCAGGGTGCAGCAGATTGAGCGTCGGCGGGGCGATTTGATCGCGCAGCGCCAGAATCGAGAAGATTGCTTCTACGCCGCCCGCTGCCCCCAGCAAATGCCCGGTGGCAGATTTCGTTGAGGTGATCGCCACCTCGCTGCCCGCAAACAGTGTGCGGATCGCTGCCAGTTCACCCTTATCCCCCACTGGCGTCGAGGTGGCATGCGCATTAATGTGCTGCACGTCGGCAGGAGTAATGCCCGCCTGCGCCAGTGCAGTCTCCATCGCACGACGAGCGCCCTCACCGGTTTCCGGTCCGGCGGTGAGATGATAGGCATCAGCGCTGGTGCCATAGCCGACTAACTCAGCCAGCGGTGTCGCACCGCGTGCCTGCGCATGCTCCAGTGATTCAATCACCAGCAGGCCAGCGCCTTCTCCCATGACAAAGCCATCACGATCGCGATCAAACGGACGAGATGCCTGTTCGGGATGATCGTTAAATCCACCCGACATCGCTTTCGCGGCGGCAAAGCCCGCCAGACTCACGCGATGGATCGCCGCTTCTGTACCGCCGCACAGCGCGATATCCGCTTCGCCGCTGCGAATCAACCGTGCCGCATCGCCAATCGCCTGCGCGCCCGCCGCACAGGCTGTGACGGGTGCGCCAATCGGGCCACTAAAGCCGTGGGCAATCGATACATGCCCCGCCGCCAGGTTGGCGAGGAAGGAAGGTATGGTAAACGGCGATAAGCGGCGCGGCCCGCGATTGGCGGTGGTTTCCACCGCATTGGCAATTTCGTTGAAGCCGCCGATTCCAGTGGCGATCACCGTGGCGGTACGCTGGCGCAGCGTCTCATCCTGCGGGAACCATTTGGCTTGCGTCAGGGCTTCGTGCGCCGCCACCAGCGCGAACTCAATAAAGCGATCCATTTTCTTGCGATCTTTCGGTGCGATCACGCGTTCGGGATCGAAGCCATGCTGAGGATCTTGCTCCAGCGTGGGCACCTGTCCTGCGACTTTGCAGCTGATGTCTTGCACCGTCTCTTCCGGTAAGGCGCTGATGCCCGATTTTCCTGCCAGCAGTGACTGCCACACGGCTTCTGTGCCGCAGCCAAGCGGGGACACCATGCCCATACCTGTAATCACAATACGTTTCATTGATAACTCCTTAAGCTGCGGGCTTTTTCATAAAAGGAACCAGCAGCGCAGCGATACAAAATCCGACCATAATCAGCCAGAATGCGTCCGAAAAGGCCTGGGTGCGCGCCTCACGCAACGTGAGTGAAGCCAGCGATTGCAGCGCCGCCGTGTGCGCCGCATCCGGGCTGAGTCCGTTGAAAATCAGGGCTGCGGTGCGCGATTGCAGATAGTCGCCCAAGGACAAACTGGCGCTGTTGAGGTGATCGGCCAGGCGGCTGAAGTGCAGATTGGTGCGGTCATTTAACACGGTGCCGCACAGCGCAATGCCGATAGCACCCCCGAGATTACGCATCAGATTAAACAGTCCTGACGCTAATTTTAGTCGTGCGGGCGGTAAGCTGCCGAGCGTCAACGTCACCGTAGGCGCGACGGCAAACTGCTGTGCCATGCCGCGAAACGCCTGCGGGAACAGCAGCTCTTTCGCCCCCCAGTCATGGGTGATCGGCACAAAGAAAAACATCGATACGCCAAAACTTATCAGGCCAAACGCCAGCAAAATGCGCAGATCGACGCGATTCGCCAGCCAGGCATAAAACGGGATCGACAGGATCTGAAAGATGCCGGTAGAGAAGATCGCTAAACCGATCTCCAGCGCACTAAAGCCGCGCACCTGGCTGAGAAACAGCGGCGTGAGATAGATGGTGGCGAAGATCCCCACGCCAGCCATAAACGAGAAATAACAGCCGAGGGTAAAGCCCGGATCTTTCAGGGCGCGTAGATCCATGATCGGCTTCGCGTGATTCAGGGTACGGATAACGAACAGCACGCCACACACCAAGGCGATCCAGCCCGTGGTGCTGATGGTGCTATCGTCAAACCAGCCCCAGCGCGGCCCCTCTTCCAGCGTGTATTCCAGACAGCCCAGCGACAGTGCCAGCAACAGGATGCTGAAGTAATCCGCTCCTCGCAGCAGGTCAGGGTTGGGGCTGTCGATCTTCACCAGGATCGGCACCGCAATGGCAATATAAATGCCGGGGATGATGTTGATATAAAACAGCCAGTGCCAGCTGAAGTTATCGGTGATCCAACCACCGACCGTCGGCCCCAGCGTTGGTGCTAATGAGGCCAACGCCCCCACTGTGGCGGCCGCAATCACTCGCTGCTTGCCCTGAAAAAAGGCAAAAGCCGTGGTGAACACCAACGGGATCATCGAGCCGCCCGCCAATCCCTGTAACGCCCGGAAGGCGATCATGCTCTGGATGTTCCACGCCCAGGCACAAAGTAAACTCATCAGCGTGAAGCCACAGGCGGAGACGGCAAACAGCCAGCGCGTAGACATCACGCTCGCCAGCCAGCCGGAAAGCGGAATAATGATGATTTCCGCAATCAGATAGCTGGTTTGCACCCACACGGTTTCATCATCGCCCGCCGACAGCCCCCCACCGATATCCCGTAACGAGGCGGAGACAATCTGGATATCCAGTAAGGCAATAAACATGCCGATGCACATCGTGGCGAAAGCAAAGACCTTTTTGCTGATCGGCATCTCCGCCGGTGCCAGCAGCGCGGCGACGCTGCTCATCGCGCGCTTCTCTCATCCACCGTCACCGTGACGGAAAGACCCGGCCGTAACAGGCCGAGCACTGCCGCATCACCGTCCAGCACAATGCGCACCGGCACACGTTGGACGATTTTGGTGAAGTTGCCGGTGGCATTTTCCGCCGGGAGAATGCTAAAACGCGAGCCGGTGGCCGGTGACAAACTGCCAACATGGCCGTCGAAGGTACGGCCGGGTAAAACGTCCGCCACGATATGCGCCGTTTGTCCGGGCCGCATATTGGCCAGTTGGCTCTCTTTGAAGTTGGCATCGATCCATAGCCCTTGCGCCGGCACCAGCGACAGCAATTGTGTACCGCTGCTGACAAAGGAACCTGACCACGCACGACGATTGCCGACTACGCCATCAAAAGGGGCGCGGATCTCGGTGTATTCGAGATTGAGCTTCGCCATCGCCAATCCCGCTTGTGCCTGGGTCAAAGCTGCTTTGGCCTGCTGATCACGCGCATCCAGCACCTGCAACTGACGCTCGGCGACGGTTTTATCCGCACGGGTTTTGCTCTCTTCCGCCATCGCCTGATGGTAGTCCGCTTGTGCATGATCGCGGATTTGCTGTGAGACCGCTGAACTACTGGCCAGCGCACTGTAGCGGCGCTGATCTGAGGTGGTTTTCAGCGTCACTGCCTGCGCCGCCAGCAGAGAAGCGTGCGTGCCGGCGATGGTCGCGAGCTGTAGCTGGCGCGTAGCAGCAATGTCGCTTAACGCGGCTTGCTGTGCCGCCACTTCCCCTGCGGCCTGATCCACCGCGGCCAGATAATCCCGGTTATCCAGTTGTACCAGCAGATCACCCTTTTTCACCCATGCGTTATCCTGCACCGCCAGCGCGTGGATATAGCCGGAGACTTTCGCCGAGATGGCACTGATATCGGCGCCGACATAGGCATCATCGGTGGAAGGCATAAAGCGCGCGGTGTGCCACCAGTAATAGCCATAACCTGCCGCCGCTAAACCGCCGATCGTCAGCGCCAGCAACAGTGCCGATTTTTTGCGTGTAAGCGTCATGATTGCTTCTCTGACAGCGCGGGCGGCGCGAATTTCTGTGTGGTATCGCCGGCACGTTTTTTCTGCAGATAATCATGGCGATAGTGCATCATCGGCACCGCCGCTGGACCCGGCACCATTTGGTATTTGTCGAGCGTCAGCGGTTGGCCATTTTCACTATCGACCAGTTGCAGCTTCACCGGGCGCTGCGTGGCGGTTTCCACCAACTGCATCTGACGTCCTTCCGGCGAGAAGTGATTGCTGCCCCACTCGGCCAGCGCCAGAATCACACCGCGAAAATCTCGTCCGGCCGGGGTGAGATGGTATTCGTAACGAGCGGGCGTGGTGCTATAGCACACCTTTTCCAGCAAACCGTCTTCCACCAGCTCTTTCAGGCGACGTGACAGAATGTTGGGTGCCACGCCGCTGCTTTTTTGGAACTCATCAAAGCGGGTGAAGCCAGCCAGTGCATCGCGCATGATCAGCATGCTCCAGCCATCGCCGACGCGGCCCAGGCTGCGGGCGATAGGACAAGGCATGTGGTAAAGCGGTTCGTTTTTCATGGGAAGTATTCCGCAAAGGTCTGATGCGGAATACTGTTGCAGAGTGACTTTCATTTTGCAAGTAACTTGCAAAATGAAAGCAAGGAGTGTTCATTGTGAAACGCAAAGCATTGCGCCGCTATCAGAGAGCAGCAAGCCCGGTAGCGCGCGCAAATTTGCCAAAAAAAAACGGCAGCCACACTGGGCTGCCGTTTCATCACCACTGAGCAATCTCTAGGTGCGCACGCGCAGCGCCGCCTCGATCTTGTCGGCGATCTTAGTGACCACATAGGCAATCACCATATAGAACACCACTGCAATCAGGAAGGCTTCGAGGTAGTAGAAGTTCAGTGCCGCCGTCAGCTGCGCCTGGGCAAAGATATCCACCACTTCGATGGCAAACGCCAGCGACAGGGCTTTCATGATCACCATAAAGGCATTCGCCAGATCGGGGATCGCCGCCACAATAATCTGTGGGAACATCACCCGACGGAACAGCTGTCCGCCGCTGTAGCCCAGCGATAAAGCCGCATCGGATTGTCCGCTGTCGAACGAGTTCAGTGCACCTTTCCACACTTCGGCCTGGAATGCCGCAACACAGGCACTCAGCGCCACAATGATGATCACCCAGTTCGGCAGTGAGTGGGCATTCACCTCGACGCCAAACAGCGTGGCAACAAAGTGCAGCGCCGGTGGCAAGCCGTAATAGGCGAGGAAAATCACCACCACCATTGGCACGCCTTTGAAAGCGATTTTGTAGGTGATCACCAACTGGCGCAGCAGCGGAATGCGGCGATGCTCAATAAAGGCAAACAGCCCGCCCAATAGCGTCGAACAAATAAACACCGTGACCGCCATCAGCAGCGTCACCGGTACCGCATCGAGAATGCTCCAGAAGTCCGGCAGCAAAACCTCAGCATCAAACATGGTTTGTCTCCCCTTCTCAGACGCTGGTAGTGAACTTCACGCGCGGCGCAGACTTCGAGCTGTACTTCGCATGGCGTTGTTCAAAGAAGCGGATCACCAGCCACGCCACACCGCACAGCAGTGAATAGAGCACGGCCAGCACCAGATAAGTGCCGAACTGATACTGGTTGTAATCGCGTTCCATGATCAGGTGCGCGGTTGCCATCACATCCGCCGCCCCGATGTACATCACCAGCGCCACGTTGTGAATCAGATAGATAATCGCATTGCCGTAGCCCGGAAGTGCAAAATGCACCGCCTGCGGCCCAATCACGCGCAGCATTTTCTGGCGGAAGCTGTAGCCGAGGCTGTCAGTAGCATCGTGCTGACCGCGCTCCACCGCCAGATACGCTGGGCGCATCACTTCAGAGAGATAGCCGCCATGGTATAGGCTCAAGCCAATCATCGCCGCCACGTTGGCCGTGAAGAAATCGCTAAAACCAAAATTATCGGTAATCAGCGGCATGCCGTAAAACGCGACAAACAGCTGTAAAACCACCGGCACGCTGCGCGCGTAGGAAACATAGAGATCGGCCAGTTGGCTGATCACGGGAATACGGCGCACGCGAAAAACGGTGGCGATCAGCGCCAGAAAGAACCCGGCAATCATCGCGACAAACATGATGCCGAGCGTCAGTGGCAGCGCCGACAGCAGTTCTGGAATCATGGAGGATAGATTCACGGTGAAACACTCCTGCTAAAAAGGACAGCATGCGCCCGGCTTAACACCGGGCGCAGTGAATCTATTACTTCATGTATTTAGTGACTTCTTCGCCGAACCACTTCTGCGCCAGCTTATCCAGTGTGCCGTCATCTTTCAGTTCTTTCAGCGCTTTATTCACGTCATCGTTCAGGGCCTGGTTTTCGGCAGAACGGTGGATCAGCACATAGGTGTTGTTAATCACCACTGGCTCACTGGCTTTGATCGCCAGTTTCTGGTTGTCAATCACCGTCTGCTCACCGAGGTTTGAAGGCAGGATCAGCGCATCGTACTTCCCGTTCTGCACTTCTTTCAGGCGATCCGGATAAGGCACGCCCGCGCTGGACGCTTTGATGGTGATTTTGTCGTTCGGGTTATCCTGCTGCCACTGAGTGACGAATTTATACACGCCGCCGCCTGCGGTCACCGGCACGATATTCTTACCGACCAGATCCTTCATGCCGTTGATATTGCTGTCGCTGCGGCTGTAGATCTTCATCAGGCTGGCACCGATCGGTGCATCCGGGATCAGGAACTGTTTGCTGCGCGCTGGCGCTTTGTAGTAACCGCCGGTCGCCATGTCGTACTTGCCGGTCACCAGGCCCGTTTCCTGCGCGATATCCGCCGCGCCTTCCATCACAAATTTGTACTGTGGCAATTTAGCGTTGATGGCTTTGAGCACGTCCGGCTCGTAACCCTCAGGTTCGTGACCGATCGCGCCCCATGACAGCGGTTTGGATTCCGCTGCGGTGGCGATTTTGATGGTGCGAACCGCGTCAGCAAAGCTGTTACCGCTGATCAGGGCTAAAGCGATGATGCCAGGCGCGGCCAGGCGACGTAATGTGGTTTTGATTGCAGGCATGTCTTTGATTCCTTTAATTATTAGAATGCTCGTTCTGAACTGAGGAACTGTGCAAGGCGCGGCAGGGTTGGGTTATCAAACATCTCTGCCGGACTGCCCTGCGCGGCCACGACACCCTGATCCATAAACACGATGCGATTCGAAATGCTTTTCGCGAACTGCATCTCATGCGTCACCAGCAGCGAGGTAATGCCGGATGACGCCACGTCTTTAATCACTTTCAGCACTTCACCCACCAGCTCAGGATCGAGCGATGAGGTCGGTTCATCAAACAGCATCACATCCGGACGCACCGCCAAAGCACGGGCGATACCGGTACGCTGTAACTGGCCGCCAGAGAGTTGCGACGGATAGTGATCGAGCTTGGTACCCAGACCCACGCGTTCCAGCTCCTGCACGGCGATGTCGCGCGCTTGCTGTTTGGTTTTACGCTGGATGACGATCAGCGGATCCATCACGTTTTCCAGCACCGTCATGTTTTTGAATACGTTGAACTGCTGGAATACCATGGCGGTGCGCAAGCGGATCGCCTGGATCGCCGCTTTATCCGGTGACTGATAATCCATGCGGATCTGATCCAGCTGAATCGTCCCGGCTGATGGCTTCGCCAGATAGTTGATGCAGCGCAGCAGCGTGGTTTTACCGGTGCCGCTTGGCCCGATGATCGATACCACATCGCCGCGTTTTACCGACAGATCAACCCCTTTCAGGATCGGATTGCTGCCGTAAGAGAGCGTAATATTGTTGAGTTCTAACATCCGGTGCAGCCCTTATTTGTTCAGGTCAGCATGGCCGAGCACATGCATCAGACGGTTGGCCCAGCCGAAAATGGCGATGGCGTGGATCAGATCGATAATCTCCTGATCGTTCATGCCGACGGCACGCAGTGCCGCCACATCTTCCGGTGTGGCCTCAGAAGGCGTAACCGATAAACGGCGAGCAAAGCGATAGATCGCCGCATCGCGTTCACCTAATACATTCGCTCTATCAAAATAGATGGCACTGACCACGGCGTCACTGTCGGCCAGCTGTGCATGACGGCGCGCATGCACCACCGCGCAATAACGGCAGCCGTTGACGATCGAAGCCCCCAGCGCGCCCAGCTCACGATCGGCGCGATCGAGGCCACCTTCGACATACATAATGGCGTTGAACAGCCCGGTACGTGCGGTGTAACTCTCGGGATCGTGCACCAGCGTGCGCACGTACTCGGAGATCTTCTTGTTGGACGGCGTGACTTTCATCGCATCCAGCTGCGCCGGTGTCGCCTGTTCTACATCGACTGGCGTGATGTACGGATGCCAGTGCAGCGGCTTGAGATTTACCGACGGAATCATGCGGACCTCATCAAACGTAAGCCAGCCGCCACGCGCGTCTGGAAGTTAACAAAGGCGATCAGCTCAGAGAGCGCAACAATTTGCGGGTTGCTCAAACCGGCCTGCTCCAGCAAGCGAATATGCTGTTCGGTAGCCTGAATGGGCTGTTGCGTGACCATGTCGGCATGGCGCGCAATCGTGGCCAGCGGCTCTTCCGCTACGGCGCAACCTGAAGCCAGCGCCAGCAGGGCTTCAGACGGATTTAACACCGCCAGTTGCGCCTGGTAATCACGTTGCAGCGGCGCATCGTAGTTCAACACCGCCATACGCTGCGCCAGCGCCAGACGCAGATCCGCAGGTAAACCCTGATCGTCTTCCGGCGTCAGTACAGACACACGGCACGCTTCCGCACCCTCAACAAATTCGGGACGCAGGCGGCGCGTCTGATACAACGCCTCTTCTGGTGTTAATCCGGCTGCTTGATCAATAGCGTCGCTCACAACGCGTTCTCCTGTTTTAGTAACGGGGTTGAATCCACCCATTCATCGCCCTGTAGTTCAGGGGTGTCAAAAGCTTGTAAGTTGGCGTAGTGCTGCTCGACGTCCTCGGCAAACAGTGAGGCAGTAATACCGCGCACCAGGCGATCGGCCCCGGCGCTCACCGCAGGAATATCGCCGGAGACTTTACCGTGCGTCAGCATCGCGGCATCGTTGAAGCAGTAGATGTGTGCCAGCATTGGGCAGGCATCAGGCGTCAATTCGCGGAACTCGAACGAAGAGCCGAGATCCGGTGCTTCCAGCAGACTGTGGCGCGGATTGCCCATCTCAGGTTGATAGCGACCGTCAGACCAGCTGCGAATATGCGGCGCGATAGTGGCAAACTCCGGTCGGCCGTGGAAATCGTTGGTGAAGCCGGTGGCGGCGATCAAAAAATCGTAGTGCAGTGCACCCTGGGTGGTTTCAATCACCAGACCGTTTTCTTCCTGTTTGACGGCGTTAATTCCGCAGTCGAGGAAGAAGCGCGCATTTTCATGGCGTGACACACGCAGGGTTGAAGAGCGCGGCGGTGGCGTTTGGGTGGCGGCGGTATAATCGACGAATTTCCATTTCCACGCGTCTGGCAGCTGATGCATGCCGTGCACCACGCCCTGGCTACCAATCCCGGTCATTTTATTGATGCGCGGCATCTCTTTACGACGAATCAGCAGATCCACTGCGCCCGCGCCCTGCTCCAGCGCGGTAGCCGCGTTGTCCATCGACGATGCGCCTGCGCCAATCACGGCAATGCGCTTGCCTTTTAAGGCCGTGAAATCGATGTCATCAGCGGAGTGTGCCCAGAACTGACGATCAATGCCCTGTAGGAAATCCGGTACGGCGAAACCACCGAGACCAGAACGTCCGGTGGCGAGCACCAGGCGACGCGTGTAAACCCGATCGGTTTCGGCACCGTCCAGATCCAGCGCAATCAAATCCCCGGCCTGCGCAATGTGAGTGACGCGCACATTGTTCTGTACCGGCAGATTCAATACCTTGCGATACCAAATCAGGTAATCCATCCACTGCGCTTTAGGGATCTTGTCCAGCGCCTGCCACGCCTCTTTGCCCCACTGCGCCGTGAACCAGGCGCGGAAGGTCAGCTGTGCGAGGCCGAGTGCCGGGCCGTGCAACGTTTTCGGTGAGCGCAGGGTTTCCATACGCGCAAAAGTGATCCACGGACCCTCCAGCCCAGCGGGTGCGGCGTCATAAGCCACCACATTGCTGATGCCGGTGAACTGCAATTTGGCGAGTGCCGCCAGACCGCACATGCCTGCGCCAATCACCACCACATCGCGGACCGGCGCACTCTGAAAGGTGCGTTCCGGTACCCAGGATTTGGCGGGCAGTTCCAGAAATTCCAGATCCTGCTGAAGCTGAGCTTCTAATGCGGCAAGACCGTTGGCGGCATATGTCATAGAGAGATTTCCCTGGTGTCAGCGATCGCGTTGAGAGCGAGCGAAAACGATGAAAACACGCCGATGACCCTACCTTTTTTATTATCTATAAAACGCATAATAGGTAGCTAACAATCATCAATACGCATAGTAAGAGCTAAGTTTTCGCATAATCCTCTTGCCCTAAATGTGAGTCAAGATTTTCGCTCAGGATTTGACCAATGGATTTCTTATATCTTATGCCGAAAAAGTTATAAGCGTTGAATGGCGGGTAATCCTTCGCGGTTGATGAAGCGATGATGCCGCTGTTAATTGCACGATAAATTATGCCGCTACGATTAGGTAGGAACATCCCGTGCCGAGTTGCATGCCGTTCTGATGCGTAGCGGCGCGAGTTATCGCGCTTGTTGAAGCGATGATGCTGCTGTTAAATGCACGATAAATCGTGCCGCGACGATCAGGAAGGAACATCCCGTGCCGTGTTGCGTGCCGCTATGACTCCTGGTTGATCACTCGCATGATGCGCGGATGCTCGCTGGCGGGCAGGCGTTCAAATCCTGGCAGCAACTCGGCCGCAACGTCTGCCAGCGCTTCCACCAGCGCCTGGGCCGCGCTGGAAATCTGCCGACCTTGCGGCGTGATCACGCCAAAGAAGTAAGGAATGTCTTCCTGAATCGGACGGATTGCCACCCCAGCCAGCGGCATGCCCCAGCCTGTCACCGGTTCGAGGATCGCCACGCCCAATCCGGCACGCACGCAGCCCAGAATATTCGCCGAGGAGTTGGTTTCGATGGTTTCCAGCAGTGGCGCTTTGACTTTCTTCAGCGCTTTTTCGTAACGACCACGCAGGCGTTGCGGACTCCATGGCGCAATCAAACGGCGTCCAGCAAGCTGGCTCAGCGAGAGCGAACTGTGTGCCGCCAGTTCATCCTCTTCCGGCAGCGCAATCACGCACTGTGATTGCCCAATCCAGTGCAACTCCACCGCATGATGCTCCAGCGGCAAGCTACATAATCCAATATCGGCTTCAGCGGTGATCACCGCATGCGCGGTCTGCTCCGCCGATTCGCTGATAATCTGCACTTTGTTTTGCAGGTTCAATGCCGCCAGCGCCTGGGGCAGCAACCCGGCGGCCAGTGCCGGCGTGGCGGCAATACTGAGCGGGCGATGCTGCTGATGCGCGATCTCTTGTGCGCGGAGTCGGATCTGTTGCAGCGACAGCAGCGCTTTCTGCACATACTGATGCAGCTGCAGTGCTTCTTCCGAGGGGTGAATACGCGGGCCGTTGCGGATAAACAGCGGATAACCCAGCGACTGCTCCAGCTCCTGAATCAGGCGGGAGACGGCGGGCTGCGAACGATTGAGCGCTTTGGCAGCCGCCGTAACGCTGCCCGCTGAAATTACCGCCGAGAAGGCTTCCAGCTGACGCAGATCGAGGTCGTTTAACAGAGTCATCGCGTGGTTACTTCCCTAAGTCACTGATCGTTCCCGACAATAACGCGGGAAAAAATTCATCATAGAGAGAGTTATGCGAATTAGCCACTGCGGGAAAAACTGCGCGGTGGTCGTCATGCTCGTCAGTTAAGCGACGGGTGACAACGCAGTCTGGTGTCGTACAGGGGCTGGCCTGCTCTTTAGCTTCAGTGCGTGTGGTAAAAGGGGGCACGATAGTGGAGGCCAGAGCGCCTCTGCTGCTGCAAGGGCTATCCACAGCGCTCATAATTTCAGGATGCACATTGGTCGCTACCGGTCATTGCAGGGTGCGCATTACTGCGCACCGGAAGCAGCACCTTAATATTTAGCGCACCTTATTCTGTGCAAACTCACTGTAATTTTCCCGGGTAATCAGTTGATAAGGAATAAAGGTATCCTTCGCCACCTTCTCGCCTTTCACCAACGCAACCGCCGATTGCACCGCACCATCGCCCTGACCTTTTGCATCCTGAAACACCGTCAGGCTCATCTCGCCACTCTTGATGAACTGCAACGCATCCGGTGTGCCGTCAATGCCCGCCACCTGCACGTTCTTCGCGCCCGCCTGCTTGAGTGCCAGAATGGCACCGATCGCCATCTCATCATTGTTGGCGACGATGGCGTTGATATCCTGGCCGGTAAGCAGCCAGTTGGTGGTGACATCATTGGCTTCTTTGCGGAAGTACAGCGCGGATTGCTTATCCAGCACCTTCATGCCCGGATGCTGCGCAATCACCTCTTCTACCCCTTTAGTGCGTTCGCGGGTATCTTCGCCCGACAGATTCCCCATCAGGATCATCACATTGCCTTTATCCCCCATCTTCTTCGCCAGTGCTTCCATTTGTATTTTTCCAGCCAGACGTGGCTCCGATCCAACATAGGCCATGCGATCACTCAACGGGGTTTCTGGCCGACGGTTAACGAATACCAGCGGCACGTTAGATCGCTGTGCCAGTGCGATAATCGGTTTCATTGCCTGGGTATCGGTAGGCGTGACGATGATGGCGTCAACGCCCTGGCCGATAAAGGATTCCACCTGCTGCAACTGCTGTGCGGAATCCCCTTTCGCATCCTCAAACTGTCCCTGAACATCACCAAGCTGTTTCATTTTGCTCGCCATCGCCTGGCGCAGGATGGTCTGAAAGTTATCGTCGAAGTGATCCATGCTGACCCCAATGCTGAGATCTTTCGCCATCACGCTCACGGGTAGCGCGCACAGCAGTGCCAGTGCGGTAAGGTGTTTTTTTAATTGCATAATCTGACCTTATTGTATGGATTTGTAGGGGGCAGAATCGGCGCATCCTTACTCGGGATAAGCACCGGCAACATTCTGGTCGTAATCGATTAATGCACCGGTCATCACACCGGCTTCCTGACTGAGCAGATAGCTGGCGAGGCTTGCCAACTGCTGCGGCTTACAAAGCTGTCCCATCGGCTGCGAGGCCTCGGCACGTTCCAGCCAGCCATCTGTCGCGCCGTGATATTTTCGTTGGGTGAGATCCTCGCCTGGCGTGTCCATCCAGCCGGGCAAAATGGCATTGCAGCGAATACGGTTGCCGCGATAGGCATTGGCTACGTTTTTAGTCAGCGTGGCGAGCGCGCCTTTAGAGGCGGAATAGGGTGCCAGATAGGATTGCCCACAGTGCGCGCACTGCGACAGGATATTGACGATCGCCCCACTGCCACCCTGAGCCAGCCGATGGCGCACAAAGCCTTGCATCAGAAAGAAAGGTGCGCGCGCGTTGGTATTGAACATCTGATCCCAGAGTGCCACTGGGGTATCCACCAGTGTGCCGCGTGCGCCCAGTGCGGCGGCATTTACCAGCACGTTCACGTCGCCAAAGGCAGCGACCGCCCGCTCGGTTAATGCCAGGCACGCATCCACATTCTGCAAATCCAGCGCGACGAACTGCGCGGTGGCGCCCCGTTCAGCCAGTTTGGCACTGGCACGCGCGCCCTTCTCTGCATCACGCCCGGCAAGGATCAATCGTGTGCAACCCTCCCGTACCAGTTGACGTGCGATGGCAAAACCCACGCCCTGTGCGCCACCGGTCACGATGGCAATGGTATTCGTATGTCGGCCAGCAGTGTTACGCATGATGGAACTCCTGATCTAATCCAGTGAGGTGCAGGGTTTTACCCAGTCTGAGTGATTCGGTGGCAGCTTCTGCGAGCAGTGCGGCTTTCAGTCCGTCCAATGCATTGACCGGCATTGGTTTGCCGCTCTGTGCACACTCCAGGAACAGCCGCATCTCCTCCACATAGCTGGGGCCGTAGCGCTCCATAAAGAATTCAAGAATCGGTGCGGCACAGCCCGGCGCATCTGGTGCATAGCGGGTAAAGCCAGACTGGCGCGGGTTATCGGACATCACCATGCCGCTGGCACCAAAGGCTTCAATGCGTTGGTCAAAGCCATAGCTGCAGCGGCGGGAGTTGAGGATAGTGACGAGTGTGCCGTCCTCCGCCAGTAACGTCACGCTGGCAGTATCCACATCTTCCAGGCGACCGATTTCGGGATCGATAATCGACGATCCGTGCGCGGTGATACTGACAAACTCTTTGCCGACAATGCCGCGTGCCATATCGAAATCGTGGATCATCATGTCGCGGAACAGGCCGCCGGAGCGTGGAATGTATTCCAGCGGCGGCGGGAAGGGATCGCGACTGGTGATGGTCAGTTGCTCAAGACGACCAATCTCACCGGCCTGTACCGCATGGCGCACCGAGGCATGCCCACGGTCAAAGCGACGATTGAAGCCAAGAAACACCCGCTGAGCGGCCTCGCTGCCGATGATCTCAATGCAATGCCGCGCATCCGCCAGGCTGCTGGCGATCGGCTTTTCACACAGTACCGGTTTACCGGCATTGACGGCCGCAATGATCAGTTCCACATGGGTATCTGACGAGGTGGCGATCACCACGGCGCTGACCTGAGGGTGACTGATGGCCGCTGCCGCGCTCGATGCCACCGCCGCTCCGGTTTCTGCTGCCATCGCATCTGCTGCGGCGCTAACCGGATCGTACACCGCCACAATCTGCCCACCTGCCTGGCGAATCGCTGCCGCGTGTACTTTCGCCATCCGGCCCGCACCGAGCAGCGCAATACCTGTTAATTGCGTCATGTTAACTCCTGAAATAAAAAGAGTGGCATTGGCTGAATAATTCACGCACTTTTATCTTTAACTTTTAAATAAAGACCGGTTTCTGCGCTGATTATTGGCCTGCGAAATTCATCGAATCGTTAAATAAACTCTACGCACATCACCCTTTGAAATTAATTGATGCATAAATGTTGATCAAATGCTGAATTGGCGGTAAACATTCACGCAATGATGGTTTCCCTTCAAAACGGATAATTAATGTGAGCGACATCAAAAAAACCACGTTGGATCAGATAGCTGCCGCCGCAGGCGTCAGTTTAAGTACCGTTGATCGGGTGATGAACCGACGTGGCGGTGTCTCACCCGCGCGGGAAGCCAAAGTGCTGGAGTGGGCCAATAAGCTCAATGTGGATCGCGTGCTGTTTCGCGGCTATTTGCCGATGCTGCGCGTGGCGGTACTGATGCAGTCGCCGAAGAATCCCTTTTATCGCGGCCTGCGTAATGCCTTCGCCGATATCGGCGCCACGCTGTCGGAAATGCGTCTTAACTGTTTTATTCACTATCTCGACCTGACTAAACCGCAGGGCACCATCAAGCAGATTCACCAGATTGCCTCGGTGAATGACGCGATGATTGTGGTCTGTCCCAACGATCCTGACGTTGCAGAGGCGCTAAGACAGATATCCGCCAAAACCCCGGTGGTGACGCTGGTTACGGACATTCCCACCAGCGGGCGAATCGCTTATGTGGGGCCGGACAACCGTCAAATGGGCCGCGCCGCCGGGGAACTCATGGGCCGCTTTTGCGGCAGTCAGGGCGGAGAGGTGTTGGTGGTGTTGGGGATGCAGCACATGATTGGGCACGAGGAGCGCGAGATGGGGTTTCGCTCAGTGCTGCGTGAGCGCTTCCCGTTATTTGCGATCAGCGAAACACTGGAGAGTGGTGAAGATCAAACCCGTGCCGGTGAAGTGGTGCGCAGAGCATTACAAAATAATCCGAATATTCGCGGCATTTATAATGTTTCAGCAGGTAATACCAATATCACACAAGCGATTAAGTCCCTTGGGCTGGAACAGCAAATGGTATTAATTACCCATGAATTAACTACCGAGCGTCGTCGTATGCTGCGTGAAGGGGTCATCGATGTGATTATCGACCAAAATCCGCATGAAGAAGCACGCCGTGCGCTGGAAATTATTGCTGTGCATTTCAATCGGGTGGAAAGTGATAAAAGCCCGGGCAGCTATACGCCGTTTAATATATATATTCGCGAGAACTGCCCGCCGGAATCGGAATTTAGTTAAGCATTCATCACAGTTTTTCAGTCAGCTCGCGCTTGTTGTCATTTAACAGGCGCAGCATCTCTCGCAGATAATCATCTTCATTGCCTTTTTGCCAGGCAATACTCAGCGGCAGACCTTTTATTTGCTCTGGCAAGGCCAATGCAATATAGCTGACGCTTTCGCTGTTCATGGTGCGATAGGATGCGGGTACCACTGCCAGCCCTAATCCCGCCCCAACCAAACTTAAAATGGTCTGTTTCTCTTCAGCGAACTGCGCGATGTGAGGCGTTAATCCCGCCTGTTTAAACAAACTCATGGTGAGATCGTGACTGTGTGGTCGGGTACGGCGGTCAGGGATAATCATCGCTTCATGCTGAAAATCTTCCACGGCGACCTGCGTTCTCCCCGCCAGCGGATGATTGTGTGGCACCGCCAGCACGCAGCTTTCGCGGGTAATAAAGCGCATGGCCAGTGAGGCATCAATCACCTGCGGCGCACGAATAATAATCATATCCAACCAGCCTGATTTTAATTTCGGGATCAGATTGACGGTTTTATCTTCGATAATATGAATATCGCTGGTGGGATGCAGTGGGATAAATAAGTTTAACAAGGCGGGCACTAATCCTCGCGCCGCGCTGTCTATCGCACCAATACGTAATGTTCGGCGCTCATCTTTTAATCCCACTTTAAAACGCAGGGCCAGCGCATCAAATTGATCGATTAATTTGCTGGCTTCGTCAAAAAATATCGCGCCCTCTGCCGTTAAAGAAACGTTGCGTGTTGAACGGTTCAACAAACGTACGCCGAGGTCCTCTTCGAGTAATCGAATGAAGCGAGAAAGTGACGCAGGCATCATTTCCATTCTTTGGGCTGCCCGACCAAAATGGAGTTCTTTACCCACTGCCACAAAACAACGCAGTTGATTTATATCCACATTTCCCTCGCCATTCGATTATTCAAATACTTTATATAATCCACTCTTGATGATCCGCCAGGTCAAAACTGCATACTGAACTCGATTACAAAAAAATAACACCACCCTACACAATCTGGAGCACTTTAATATGAACTCTCACCTCGAAAAAAGGGTGATGCGTAAAGTGACGTTACGCATTGTGCCCTTCATCATGCTGCTCTACTTCATCGCCTTTCTCGATCGCGTCAACATTGGTTTTGCCGCGTTAACCATGAATCAGGATTTAGGTTTCTCGCCCACGGTATTTGGTTTGGGTGCGGGAATCTTTTTCCTCGGTTATTTCTTGTTCGAAGTACCGTCGAATTTAATTCTGCATAAAGTCGGTGCGCGGATCTGGATTGCCCGCGTGATGATCACCTGGGGATTGGTCTCCGGCTGCATGGCCTTTGTGCAAGGCACCACCAGCTTCTACACCTTGCGATTCCTGCTCGGTGTGGCGGAGGCCGGCTTCTTCCCCGGCATCATCCTCTATCTCAGCTACTGGTTTCCGGCGGCTAAACGGGCGCAGGTCACGGCCATTTTTATGGCTGCGGCGCCACTCTCGACCGCGCTGGGTTCGCCTATCTCCGCTGCCTTGCTGGAGATGCATGGCTTCCTGGGCTACGCGGGCTGGCAGTGGATGTTTGTGCTAGAAGCCATTCCAGCATTGGCGCTCGGCGTGGTGGTGCTGTTCTTCCTTACCGATCGTCCGGCCAAAGCCAAATGGCTGACGGACGAAGAGCGGGCGTGGCTGGAAAACACCATGCAGGCTGAGGAGCTGGCGCGTGCGGCAAAACAGAGCCACAGCAGTGCCTGGCGCGGGCTGGCGGATAAGCGCGTGTTGGCGCTGGCGTTGGTCTACTTCGGCACGTCCGCAGGCTTGTACACCCTCGGCATCTGGTCACCGCAAATTATTCGCAGCTTTGGTGCTTCCTCGCTGGAGATAGGTTTCCTTAACGCCTTCCCGGCAGTGATCGGCGTCATCGCGATGATCCTGTGGGCACGCCACTCGGATCGCACTAAAGAGCGCAGCTGGCATGTGATTGGTGCCTGTTTACTGGCCGCAGCCGGACTGATTTACGCTGGTAACGTCAGCACGCTGTTTGCCGTGATTATCGCCCTGACGCTGGTCACCGTGGGGATCAGCGCCTCGAAACCGCCACTCTGGAGCATGCCAACCCTGTTCCTCAGCGGCCCGGCCGCCGCAGCAGGTATCGCCACCATTAACTCCATCGGCAACCTCGGCGGTTTTGTCGGCCCGATGATGATCGGTGTCATCCGCCAGCAAACCGGTAGCTACACCTGGGGTCTTTATTTCGTCGCCGGACTGCTGGCGCTCTCCGCCCTCGTCGTTCTGATTCTGTCTGCCAAAGCGAATAAACCGCAAACGGCAGAGATTCCTCATCCTCATACTCATTGATTGGAGAAGTAACTATGCGTAACTACAAAATTGCCGCGATTCCTGCCGACGGTATCGGCCCGGAAGTGATTTCAGCGGGCGTGGAAGTGCTGCAGGCGCTGACGCGTCAAAATCCACAGTTGAAGTTTGATGTGCAGACGTTTGACTGGGGTTCGGATTACTACAAAAAACATGGCGTGATGATGCCGGAAGATGGCCTGAACACGCTGAAAAAATTCGATGCCATTTACTTCGGTGCGGTAGGTGCGCCGGATGTGCCTGACCACATTACGCTGTGGGGCCTGCGTCTGCCGATTTGCCAGGGCTTCGACCAGTACGCCAACGTGCGTCCAACCAAAATTCTGCCGGGGGTCACCTCGCCGCTGCGCAACCGTGGTCCAGGCGATCTGGATTGGGTCATCGTACGTGAGAACTCAGAAGGTGAATATTCCGGTAACGGCGGTCGTGCGCACCGTGGCTTGCCGGAAGAAGTGGGCACCGAAGTGGCGATCTTCACCCGCGTTGGTGTCACCCGCATCATGCGTTATGCCTTTAAACTGGCGCAGTCGCGTCCACGCAAACTGCTGACCGTGGTGACTAAATCGAACGCCCAGCGTCACGGCATGGTGATGTGGGATGAGATTGCCGCTGAAGTGGCGCTGGAGTTCCCGGATGTGCAGTGGGACAAAATGCTGGTCGATGCGATGACGCACCGCATGACGCTGCACCCGCAGACGCTGGACACCATTGTCGCCACTAACCTACACGCCGACATCCTCTCCGATCTGGCCGGTGCGTTGGCGGGCAGTCTGGGCGTGGCACCGACCGCCAATATCGATCCACAACGCCGTTTCCCTTCCATGTTCGAACCGATTCATGGCTCGGCGTTTGATATCACCGGCAAAGGCATCGCTAACCCGATTGCCACCTTCTGGACTGCCGTGCAGATGCTGGATCACCTCGGCGAACCTGATGCGGCAGCGCTGATCATGGAAGGCATTGAGTACGTGTGCGAACAGGGCATTCTGACGCCGGATGTCGGTGGCACCGCCAATACCGCTGACGTGACGCGAGCCGTCGTGCAATTCATCGAAGCCAAAGCCAACGTCGCCGAGACCGCATAATCATGAGAAATGAACAGGCCGCAGAGATCCTGCGCGATATCTTTCAGCACGCTGTCGACAGCGCCCGCGCCGGACCGGTGATCCCCCCCAACCTGCCGGAAAAGCCACGCGGACGTTGCGTGGTGATCGGTGCCGGTAAAGCCTCCGCTGCGATGGCGGCAGCGGTGGATGCGGCCTGGCCAGATGTGGATGTCTCGGGCGTGGTGGTGACGCGTTACGGCCATGCCGTACCCGCGGGCCGCATCCGTATTCTTGAGGCAGCACATCCGGTGTCTGATGCCATGAGCGAAACCGCCGCGATGCTGATTGTGGAGACGCTGCGCGGGTTAACCCCGGATGATTTGGTGCTGGCGCTGATTTCTGGTGGAGGATCGGCGCTGATGGCGCTGCCCGCACCGGGATTAACGCTGGCCGATAAGCAGACGATTACCCGCGCCCTGCTGCACAGCGGCGCCAACATCAAAGAGATGAATCTGGTTCGCCGTCATCTCTCTGCGGTGAAGGGCGGCAAGCTGGCGGCGCTGGCCCAACCGGCGCGCATCGTGTCACTGATTATCAGCGATGTGCCGGGTGATAACCCGACGGATGTGGCTTCTGGCCCTACCGTTGCCGACCAGAGTACGCCGCGCGATGCGCTCAGGGTGTTGGAGCGCTATGGCATCGCAGTGCCGGAAGCGGTGCGTAAGGTACTGAACCAGCCGACCCGCCCGGTGGAAAATGCCGCGAACAGTGAGGTCAGGCTGATTGCGGCACCTGCACTCGCGTTGCAGGCTGCAGCGTTGGCCGCCCGCGCGCAAGGGCTGACCCCCTTGATTCTCGGCGATGCCATCGAAGGTGAAAGCCGTGAAGTGGCGGTGGTGATGGCCGGTATTGCCCGGTCGGTAAAGCAGTACGGTCATCCCGTTGTCGGGCCCGCTGTGCTGCTTTCCGGCGGCGAAACCACGGTCACTGTGGCAAACGGGCGGGCGGGCAAAGGCGGACGCAATACCGAGTTTCTGCTCAGTCTGGCCTGCGCATTGCAGGGTGAAAGTGGCATCTGGGCGGTAGCGGGTGATACCGATGGTATTGATGGCACCGAAGATGCGGCGGGTGCGTTGGTGTATCCCGATACGCTGGCACGCGGCAAGATCAACGGCCTAAGTGCCCCGGCCTACCTGGATGCTCATGACAGCTACAGCTATTTTCACTCCACCGGGGATTTAGTGATCACGGGCCCGACGCTCACCAATGTGAATGATATTCGCGCCATATTGATAGCCTGATATCGCCGCTACCGCGTGGAAGACAGACGGTGGGAAAGCCTTCGGCGGCGGTTTGGCGATTGCCAGTCCGATGGGGGTGATTTATTCCACCAATATCTCCCCGGATCCTAAGGCGGGTATTGGTGAATACACCGAGCAGGAGTTTGCCGATGCCGTGCGCAAAGGCGTGCGCCGCGATGGTAAAAATCTCTATCCGGCCATGCCCTATCCCGACTACCGTGGCGTCACCGATGCAGATATCCATGCGCTATATGTCTACTTTATGAAGGGCGTGCAGCCGGTAGTGGAAAAAGCACCGGAAACCTCGCTGATGTTCCCTTTCAGTCAGCGCTGGGGTATGTGGTTCTGGAATAAAGCGTTTACCGAAGATAAGCCATTTACCTCCCTGCCAACGGCACCTGAAGAACTGAATCGCGGCAAGTATCTGGTGGAAACCTTGGGTCACTGCGGCAGTTGCCACACGCCGCGCGGTATCGGCATGCAGAAAAAAGCGCTCAACGAATCCAACCCGCATTATCTGGCAGGTGGCGAACTCAACGGCTGGCCGGTGCCTGCTCTGCGCGGCATGCCGACCTGGAGCGTGAAAGATATCACCGACTATCTGGCGACCGGGCGTAACGACTTTGCCTCCGTTGGCGGCGAGATGACGGGTGTGGTGGAACACAGCATGCAGCATATGAATGATGCGGATTTGCAGGCGATTGCCCGCTACCTGAAGTCATTGCCTGCGGATGTGCCAGTGAAAAACCGTCGTGCTGCTGTCGATCAGGAAACGCAGAAAACCGCTGACTTCCTGACGCAGGGACATAATCTGAACGCGGGCCAAATGTTGTACATGAACAACTGCGAGGCCTGTCACTGGACCGATGGCAACGGGGCGAAAGGCATCTTCCCGCGCCTGAACGGCGGCGACATTGTGACAGCAGATAATCCTACTGGACTCATCAACATTATCCTGCAGGGTGCGCAGACTCCGTCTACGCCGAAAGCGCCTTCTGTGATGGCGATGCCGGACTTCTCAGGACGTCTCAGCGATGAGCAAGTCGCGCAACTGGCTACGTTTGTGCGCAGCGGCTGGAGCAATGATGCGCCGGCGGTTTCGGCAAAAGAGGTGCAGAAGGTTCGCGAGTCGCTGTCTGCGGATAAGAAGTAAGGTATTGATGCGTTTACGCTGCTGAAACGGCGTAAACGCTTTTTAAATATTCTGAACATTGCTTCTCTTAAAACATGATGGCATCACACCATCCATTCCTCACAAATTCATACTGCTAAATTTTCCAGTCAAATGAAACCGTCTCTCGATTGTAGGGAACGCATGACATTAGAAACAGAATAGTAGTACTCAAATAAGATCCCCACCTGCCAGATTGGTAAATAGAAATCCGCCAGAATAAATCAGTTAAATGCCCCCGAAAAATCAAAAAAAATATCAACATGTTGATAACTGATTTAAAATTCAACCAGGATTAAAATGAAAAAAATACCCTTTTTATTTTCGCTCATTTTCTTACTCTCTTCATTCAGCGCCCATGCTGTCATATCCATCACCAGTGCATCATACGATAGTAGTCACAACGTCACCCTTAGCTATAGCAGCACCTCAGGTGGAAACCCCACCACTGGCCCTGTTTGCAGGACAGGGGGGACGGGATGTTTTTTTGGCATTTGGGTTATTGATAATTCTGACGGCTCAGCGCGCGTCGTAAGAGGCGTGCGCTACGTTTTCGTATCCACCAGGGCGACTTGGGCGGAGGCCAACAGCGCATTTTTAAGGACTCATCCAGGCAGTGGCACACTGACTCATTTTACTTCTGGAAGCCCGCCTTATTCTGTTTGTGTTGGTGGCGCTGGCGCACTCAGCGCATATTTCCCCGGCACTGATTATCAAAATCAGCCCGGTACTGTGTGCCGGGCAGCGTCAGCTCCTCCGGTCCCCACCAGTTGCTCATTTTCAGGTTCACCAAACATCGACCATGGCACACTGCAAGCGGGCCAGGTTAATGGTAAAAGGGATAGCGTTTCAATCAATGTCATTTGTAATCGGGCAACCTCTGCCACCATTGCAAGCCTGGGCGGCACCATCAATTTGGGAGGTGGAGTGACATCAACCCTCACCTTTGATGGCCGCAGCTCTGGAACGATTTCTTTACCCAGCGGCACGTCAGCCCATACTGTCGCTTCCACGCTCAAAGCGACCAATCCAACGCCTGGCGATAAGAGCGGCAGCGGTACGATTGTGATAAATCTTCTCTAACAACATTCACGTTATAATTCATATCCTTATAGTTACCTCTCGCAACCCGGCAATAGCCGGGTTTTTCACAATATGTTGCTTGCATGTGACGCAGTTGTGCTCAAAAATAATACGCCTTCACTTTCTTGATTTATCGAATATTCAGGGACGTTATGACACAACCTGGCACTAAGCCGAATCACACCATGCTGCTGGCACTGCTGGTCGCAGTGACCTTCTTTATGGAAAACCTCGACGCCACGGTGATGACCACCGCGATCCCTCAAATGGCGCGGGATTTCACCGCCAGCCCGGTGGCGCTGAATGTGGGTGTCAGTGCCTATTTACTGGCTGTCGCCGTAGGCATTCCCACGAGCGGCTGGTTGGCGGAGCGTTTCGGCGCACGTACCGTGTTTGCTTGCGCCATTTTGATCTTTACCCTCGCCTCGGTGCTGTGCGGCCTCAGTGACACGTTACCGATGTTCACCCTGAGCCGTATTTTGCAGGGCATCGGCGGCGCGATGATGGTGCCGGTGGGGCGTATGGTGGTGCTACGCGTCACCGAAAAGAAAGACATGGTGAAAACCATCGCCTTTATTACCTGGCCTGGATTGATCGCCCCCGTACTCGGCCCGCCATTGGGTGGGTTGATTGTGACTTACGGGCATTGGCCCTGGATCTTCTGGCTGAATATTCCTCTTGGCATCCTCGCTATTATCGCCACTGGCTATCTGGTGCCGCAGTTCAAAGCAGAGCTGTTACGCCCCTTTGATGTGCGGGGTTTCGTCCTCACGGCCACCGCCTGTACGGCGTTGATCATCGCGCTGGAAGCCCTGGGCCAAATGCATCTCAGCCTCGGTATCCCGCTGCTGTTGGCCGGGATATTGTGTAGCGTTATGGCCTATCGTCACAGCTTTAGCCATCCGCAACCATTACTGCCGTTTAACGCGCTCACCATTAACACCTTCCGCAACGCAGTGGTGGGCGGTTCGTTTTTCCGCGCGTCGATAAATGCAGTGCCCTTCCTTCTTCCGCTATTGTTCCAATTGGGATTCGGCTGGAGCGCGGCACAAGCGGGTGCCATGGTACTGTGGGTGTTTGCCGGAAATCTGGCAATGAAACCGGCCACCATCTGGCTGATGAAACGCTTTGGTTTCCGTCAGGTATTGATGGTTAACGGCGTCATCAGTCTGGCAGCGATGCTGGGCTGTTTGCTGCTCAGCTCTTCCCTTGGCTATTTCGCAATTGCTGCCATTCTTTTTATTGGCGGATTATCGCGCTCGCTTCAGTTCAGCTGTTACAACAGTTTAGGCTTTGCCGATGTGCCGCAAACCAAAATGAGTGATGCCTCCGTGGTGTTCAGCATCTTCTTCCAGTTCAGCATGAGCGCCGGCATTGCATTAGCCGCTCTGTTCTTGCGCGGTTCGATGCTGTGGCAGGAGCATGCCACCATTGAACAGAGCGATATTCGTATCGCTTTCGCGGGTGTGGCTTTGTTGGTATTGATGTCTCTGTTCGATGTCTGGCGGCTGGAGAAAAACGCCGGTGCGCAGGTGTTGAGCCGATAACAGCAACTCTGCCCACACAGGGTATGGGGGTGGGCATTCCTGTTAAGATTCAGCAAGTGAAGATATTTTTATATTATTAGCAATAATCATTAATTACTCTCGTAATAATTACGACACTGCTCACAGTAACACTCATTTCGCAATGTTATAGTTTTTAGCAATGGGTTCCATCGTTCACTCTTATTCAAAACCCTAAGAAAGCCCCCTTATTTCTTCACATGTAATACATCCCTGACAAATAGCCCATTCACTCACTACACCAACACAAAACAAATCTTATTTTCATCAAGCAACCCTCCCTCCATAATGCCCCCAACGACGCCACTAAAAATAAATAAAAGGCTGAGCAGAATGAAACATGCAGATCTGTATTTGCATGTTCCAGGAGCACCTGATAGCAGTGTGCAAATACTAATATTTTATCAGATCAAAAGCGTAAATCATCGCGCATGCGCCTGATGCAATATTAGTGAACACCATATTTATCAATAATAAAATATGGGTACTAAACCAAATGGAAGACATTAAATGAAAAAGAGTATTATTGCCTTATCTATGTTAAGCCTGTTTGCTGTTTCCTCTACCCATGCTGCAAGTGGTACCGGAAAAGTCACCTTTACCGGCTCGATTATTGATGCACCTTGTTCTATCGCGCCGGGTTCATTGGATCAAACGGTATCTCTTGGTGCTATTTCCAACGTAGCATTGGCGGCGAACGGAAATACAGGTTCATCTAGCCCAAAACCCTTCAACATTGAATTGGAAGACTGTGTTATCGCTACGCCCGGCACCAAAGACAAAGTGACTGTCACCTTTACCGGCGCAGCCTCACCTTATGATTCTGAAAGCCTGGCGCTGGTCGGTGGTGATGCCAGCGGAGCCTCCGTTGTCCTGACTGATGGCGATGGTGTAAAGGTCAAACTGAACACTGCCTCTTCAGGCCAGACGGTGATCAATGGCAACAACACCCTGGCCTTCGCAGCACGTCTTAAAGGTGGTGGGGCCACGACGACCATCGTGCCTGGTAGCTTCCAGGTACCGACTAATTTCGTGCTGAATTACAACTAATAAAACGCATGACCTATTTACCTGCGGCGTGCCTGTCGCAGGTTTTTTAATCTGTACCGTATTCTGGAGCATATTGATGTATTGGAAGCCCTTATTATTACGTTATGTGGCCCCATTCCTGGTATTGTGCAGCACCTTGGGAACGCCCTATCTCACCTTCGCGAATAACGAAGGTTTTGGTCGTGTAAATATGACAGGTTCAATTGTGGAAACGCCTTGTGCAATTGAAGTTGGCGATCGCGATCAAACCCTGTATATGGGAAACCATCCAATTAGTAAAATCATAAGGGATGGTCAAGGGCCTAAAAAAGAGTTCTCCATTCGTTTATTTGGTTGCGTCCTGACCCGCCTGGATCCCAGTAAGCCAGACTGGAAAAACTTTAAAGTCATGTTTGATGGTGAAAATGACAAAGGTCACTTTAAAACAGCAGGTACTGCCAGCGGAGTTTCCGTCAAGATCAGTGATCTTATAGGGAATGTTGCAACGCCAGGTGTACATCTGCCTGATGGCGATCTCATCGTTGAGAATATGCATCTTAAGTACACGCTCAACTTAGTCGGTAACCAGGAAATATTACAAGCTGGCGATCATCAATTAACTATCCGTTTCAGAATAGATTATAACTAACGGGGCACGCCATCATGCTGTTACGTTTTCCGCGCAATGCGGCTTCTCTTTTTTTTATCACCGCAGTTGGGACAACATTATTCATTGGGGAATTATCGACCTCTAAAGCTGCCAGTGATGTGCAGTTCAATACAGATGTCCTTGATCTCAAAGATCGAAGCAATATCGATTTAAGCCAGTTCTCGCGTAAGGGCTTTATTTTACCGGGAGCCTATACCCTCGCGATTGATCTTAATGCGAACACCTTGCCTGAGCGGCAGATTCACTTCTACCCAGCAGAAAATAACGTTAATGAGAGCGTAGCCTGCATTTCACCGGAGATGGTGGAGCAGTTTGGCCTGAAAGAGACCACATTGGCGAGTCTCACGTGGTGGCATAACCAGCAGTGTCTCAATCTGGACAGCATAAAGGGTATGGAAGCTCGTGGTGATTTAGGAAAATCAGCGCTGTTCGTTAGCATCCCGCAAGCCTATTTGGAGTACAGCAGCCCCTATTGGGATCCGCCTGCTCGTTGGGAAGAAGGCATTACTGGCGCACTCTTTGACTACAATCTCAGCCTGCAAACCCTGCAACAAAACGGGGCGGGCGGAGGCAGCGGCACAAATTTATCGGGTAACGGCACGACGGGTGCCAACTTTGACGCCTGGCGGGTACGCGCAGATTGGCAGTCCCGTTACGATCGCCGCAGCGGCAATAATCATGAATCAGGAACGCGAAGCTGGGACTGGAGCCGATTCTACGCTTATCGCGCCCTGAGCAAGCTCGGTGCAAGATTTATCATGGGTGAGGATTACCTAAGCTCGGCCATCTTCGACAGCTTCCGTTTCACCGGATTGAGTTTGGTATCCGATGACAACATGTTGCCCCCGAACTTGCGTGGCTATGCGCCGGAAGTCAGCGGCGTGGCAAAGAGCAATGCCAAAATCACCATCAGTCAACAAGGCCGCATCATCAAAGAGGTACAAGTCGCTGCCGGTCCATACCGTATTCAGGATCTGGATAGTGGAGTTTCCGGTAATCTCGATGTACGCGTTGAAGAGCAGGATGGCAGCGTAAAGCAATATCAGGTTAGCACTGCCACCATCCCGTATCTCACCCGACCGGGACAAGTGCGTTTTAAAACCGCCGTGGGCAAGCCCTCAGATTGGAAGCACCGTGTCGATGGTCCGATGTTTGCGACCGGTGAGCTTTCATGGGGGGTGAGTAACGGCTGGTCACTGTATGGCGGCGGCATTGGTGGAGAAGATTACAACGCGCTTTCCGTTGGTGTAGGGCGTGATTTACTGGCATTTGGTGCCATTTCATCAGACGTCACCCTGTCGCAAGCCAAGGTACCGGCTCAGGATACGCAACGCGGAGGGTCTTATCGCCTGAGTTACGCCAAACGTTTTGATCAAACCGGAAGTCAGGTGACGTTCGCCGGCTATCGTTTTTCCGATAGTGGCTTCCGTTCCATGGCCGAATATCTGGATGCACGGGATGGCGATATCACCGCTGGACGCAGCAAAGAGATGTATACCATCTCGCTGAATCAACAGTTTGAATCGCTGAACCTGACCGCATATGTGAATTACAACCACCAGACGTACTGGAATCAGCCTGCTAACGACCGCTACGACTTTTCGCTTTCGCGTTATTTCGATCTTGGCCGCTTTAGGAATCTGAGTCTTTCCATGACGGCCTATCGCAACAAATTCAATAACACCCATGATGACGGCATGTATATGTCGCTGTCTTTGCCCTGGGGCGCCTCTGGAACGGTAAGTTACAACGGTTCCTATGCCAGGGGGGATAACCGTCAAAGCGTGAGTTATTACAGTCGCGTGGGCGATGCTGACTCGTATCAAGTGAGTACCGGTGTTGCACGCCAGGGCGCCGACCTGAGCGGCTATTACACCCATAACGGCACGCTGGCGCAGGTAAACACCTCGGCCAGCTATCGCGAAGGTCAATACAGCGCCTTAGGTGTTTCCATGCAAGGTGGTGCAACGCTCACCCCTAAAGGCGGTGCATTACATCGCAGCAATATTATGGGCGGAACAAGGATGCTAGTGGACACCGATGGCGTTGCCGGTGTGCCTGTCGGCGGTTATGGCAATCCAGTTTATACCAACCGTTACGGTAACGCTGTGGTGAGCGATGTCAGTAGCTACTACCGCAACAGCGTGCGAATCAACCTCGATAAGTTGGCAGATAACGTCGAAGCCAGCCAATCGGTGGTGCAAGGAACGCTGACTGAAGGTGCAATTGGCTATCGGAAATTCAAAGTCATCTCCGGTGAAAAAGCCATGGCAGTAATCCGCCTGGCTGATGGCAGTGCACCGCCGTTTGGTGCCACCGTGCTGAATATAAAAAACCAGGAAACGGGCATCGTTAATGATGATGGCAGTGTGTATCTGAGCGGAATCAATGCAGGCGATAGCATGACGGTGCGTTGGAATAATGCAGAGCAATGCAAAATTTCTCTGCCAAAGAATCTGCCTGAAAACATGATGAACAATCTATTACTTCCTTGCGAAGAAATCGCGAGCTTATAAATAAACATAAACCAGTCATTTTATTCTGTAGGTCAATGATGAAAAGAAAAATATTACTTAACGTCTTCACTGTAACAGCATTGAGCATTATTGCTCACTCGGTTTCCGCTGCCATTTCATTGGACAGAACGCGCGTTGTTTTTCCCGGCTCAGAGAAATCGGTGAGTTTGACCGTCAGCAACCAAAACACCGAATTACCTTATCTCGCTCAGGGCTGGCTGGAAGATGAGCAAGGTGAAAAACTGGATAACAGCAGCCCATTAACAGTGGTGCCGCCTGTACAACGCATCGAGCCTAAAGCAGAAAGCCAGGTCAAAATTCAGGCCCTTTCCTCTTCTGAAGCCTTTAAAAGGCTGCCACAAGATCGGGAATCACTGTTTTATTTCAACCTGCGAGAGATACCACCAAAAAGTGATAAGCCCAATGTATTACAAATCGCCCTGCAAACACGCATCAAAATTTTTTATCGCCCTGCTGCATTAGCAGAAGCGGCGGCGGCACAACATGCGTCGCCATTCCAGGAAAAGATCACGCTAAGTAAAAGTGGTGATAAATATA
The DNA here is from genome assembly GCF_000759475.1 of Pantoea rwandensis. Lineage (NCBI taxonomy): Bacteria > Pseudomonadati > Pseudomonadota > Gammaproteobacteria > Enterobacterales > Erwiniaceae > Pantoea > Pantoea rwandensis. Next base: position 1,218,958 of record NZ_CP009454.1, on the reverse strand, counting down.
CCGTTATCAATCCGACGCCTTATTACGTCACGTTGATTGGTGCCAGCGCGAAAAAGGAAGGCGATGTTATTAAAGGATTTGATGCATTGATGGTTTCACCAAAGAGTCAGTCGGAATTAGGCGGGAGCGCCGCAGCGCTAGGCCCAACGCCGGTATTGGTTTACGTCAATGATTACGGCGGGCAAACCGCATTGACTTTTAAATGCAGCGGTAATGTTTGCACTGTTGATACCAGCAAACGCGCAACGCCAAAATAATCAGGGAAGTGATCAGATGCGAAAAATAATCATCGCTGCACATTCAGTAACGGGATGTAGAAAGATTCAGGGAACCGCATTGCTGTCCTGCGCATTGCTATTTTCTTCAGTGGCGCAGGCAGGTTTTGATGATGGCCTGGTGGATGGCAACTACGGTGTCATCCGTGCTCACGGCACTTTAACCGAAAGCGCCTGCCGGCTGGATATGCGTTCAGCCGATCAGTCTGTTGACTTAGGTAATATTGCCACGGGCAAGCTAAAGCTTCCGGGTGATAATGGCAACTTAGTCCCCGTTGCACTCTATTTGCATGACTGCCTGCGCACGTCATCGGCAAACCGTGATGTGAGAGGAAACTTAGTCTGGAATGCCGCTCAGCCTGCAGTATCCTTCACATTTACCGGAATAGAAGATGATGCGAACCCGCAACTTATAAAAGCACAGGGTGTAGACGGCATGGGGTTGCGCTTAAAAGATGCGTTTCGCCAAAACGTCGTACTTGGGCAAAAGGGTAAACCGCTGATATTGAAACCGGCCAGCAACGTAGTGATCTATTACATTGCTCCAGAGCGCACACGCGAGAATCTGCGCGCCGGCAGTTATTCCGCCAATGTGAATTTTAGGTTGAATTATGATTAATTCACGTTCAAACAAAAGAACAAATGCGCTGCTTTTAAGCAGCGCGTTGGCGATATCACTCGCTTTTATTCCTTTGACCGGTTCTGTGCAAGCATTTTCAACCACCGCCACGGTGAAGGTCAAAGTATTAGCGCCGCCCTGTATCGTTAATGGTAATCGGGATATACCGATCGATTTTGGCAATGACATTATTATTTCGCGAATTGATAGCCGGATTTATGAACGCTCAATACCTTATGTACTTGATTGCTCAGCAGCCACTTCAAAAGCGCTAAAAATGCAATTACGCGGAGGCGGTGCCTCATTCGACACCACCGTCCTGGGTACCAGTAAAGCCAATCTTGCGATTGAATTAAAAAGCAACGGTACCAAGATGGCGGTTAACAGTTGGCATAACTTCACCGACCCCGCAAGACCGTTACTTAGCGCGGTATTAGTCAAAAATCGCAGCGGCGCTGTCACAGGTGGGACATTTACCGCGACGTCAACGCTGCTGGTTGAGTATCAATAGGGGAGAACAATGAGATACGTCAAATGCCTTAAGGGACAGCAGGCAATGTTATTAGCTTGTTTATATATGGCGCTTCCATCAGCACAAGCAACAGATGTCACCTTTAAAGGCACACTTGTGGAATCTATTCCCTGCGAAATAAATAGTGGCGGAACGATTACCATCGATTTCGACACCTTAATTATTCGTGGTATCGATGGCGATAAATACCGTCGTCCCGTGCCTTATTCAGTGGCCTGCACGGGTACCGGAAGCGTACGTTTAAGCGTGCAAGGAACGCCAGCAAGCTTTGATAATACCGCCGTTGTGACTAACAAAAGTGGTTTGGGAATAAGGGTTGAGCAGAATGGTTCTCCGCTGCGTATAAACCAATATATTGCCATCAACCTTTTGCGCCCCCCCACCTTAACGGTTGTTCCTGTTGCTAATCCAGCAGCGTTGCCCGATGCCGGTGACTTTACGTCGCGAGCCACAATCATTGCAGATTACCAATAGGATTAACCATGAAGCGAATCATCACATTGTTAAGCATCCTATTCACGTTAAGCTGTGGAATGCTCACATCCTCTGCGGTCAAGGCCGCGGAAAACCTCATTATGCGTGGCAGCCTTGTCGATGCACCTTGTTTTATACGGCCGGGTGACGACTTAATTAAACTTGATTTTGAAGAGGTCATTGATAAGTTTCTTTATCGCTACACCCGCACACCCAGTCGTCCGTTGCTTATTCATTTAGAGGACTGCGATGTCAGCGTATTTAAAGAAGTCGAAGTAACGTTTCAAGGCACAGAGAATTCCTCGTTGCCTGGATTATTGCGCCTTGATGCGGGTAGCACAGCACGCGGTGTTGCCATCGGCATTGAGGGTTTAGATGGATCTGCCGTGAAAATTAATAAACCTGCCCCGGCAAAAGCATTACAAGCAGGCAATATGGTGCTGGCATTCCAGGCCTATGTGCAGGGAGAGCCTGATGCCATTCTTAACCGACGAATTGGACATGGACAATTCACGGCGACCGCCACCTTCATACTGGATTACCTGTAAATCAAGTGGCTGTAACGTCTGCTTTACTCAACGAGAAACGGGCAGACGTTACACGCCATTGGCTTACCTCGCCTCCCGCGATAGATTCAAAGCCTTTCCCTTATTGCTGAGGTAGTTAATGCACAGTCTCTTCGTTTACGGCACGCTCGGTCCCGGCCGTCCTAATGCACATATTATGGAAAATATCGGCGGAAGCTGGCAGCCAGGTTATGTGCTCGGCAATTTGCGTGAAGCAGGCTGGGGCGCAGCGATGGGTTTTCCAGGTATTGAACTCTCAGCTGAAGGCACGCAGGTCAACGGCTTTGTCTTCAGTTCGGAAAATCTTCCGGCAAACTGGTCAATGCTTGATGAGTTTGAAGGCGAAGGCTATCAGCGTGTACCCGTTGAAGTGGTGCTGCAAGATGGCAGCACGCTGATGTCAGAAATCTACGCGCTAAAATGACGTAAGCGCCATTTCCAGCCGATCCAGCGCGCAGAGAATTCCATAGCTGCGCGCCTGTGGATCATCCGGCAGCGGCAACCAAATGTCGGCCTGACTCGCCAGATCCAGCCTAGTTGGGCAGATCGCAATGACCGCCGTTTTTTGGATATGAGCGTGATGCACGGCACTGAGCACGCTGCTGTTCACCGCATCCGGCGCGAGGATCAGCAGCAAATCATCCGGCTGTAATCGGCTCAACGTCATACGCAGCAGGTTATCATCCTGAATCCATGCCAGTGCCAGACCCGTCGCCGTTAATCGCTGGTGTACTTCAGCCACCAGCGGCGTGGTTTGTCCTGCCGCACCAATCAACAACACGCTACGCGCCTGGCGTAACGCCCGTGCTGCCCGCTCCCAGGTGGCCGTTTCCGCCAATGACCACTGCTGGGCTAACGCCTGATGAATCGCCTCCAGCTGCGGAATACCCTGCGCGGTTGGGGTTGAAGGCACAGAACTGGCACGCGCCAGCCGCATACGCAATTCGCGAATATCTTCACAACCCACAGAACGGGCAAAACGGGTGATGGTGGCAGCACTGACTTCGGCGCGTCCGGCTAATTGCTCGATCGTAGCCGATGCGGCAAACGCGATATCGTTAAGAATTGCCAGCGCCACACGGTTTTCCTGCTGGCTCAGCGATGGCTGGCGCTGCCGGATGACATCGATAAATGCCCCTTCCTGCTGTCCTGCTTTGCGCACCTGATGCAGGAAATCATCTAAATCGCGACAGCCTGCCGATACCGCAAAGCGGCGCAGGACTTCAGGACCCACCCCTGCCTGCGTTGCCAGACTTTCCATTGTCGCCTGCGTGCTGACATGCAGGTTTTCCAGAATAAAACGCGCCAGCTTAGATTCAGGCGCATCCGCGCGTGCCGACTGCTGCCGCAGTTGCCAGACAATATCCATCCGCTCACCACATCCTCTCGTTGCGAACACTCATCATGCATGAAAATATTTTTCAGTGTGAGTTTTTTTTCAGCGATTTCACCGCTGGAAGGGTTAAATCCCGCTTATGTTAACGATAAATTACAGCACCGATCACAGTCGTGAAAAATATTTTCACAAACAATCATCACGTAACCAATTAATTTTAAATAATTAATTATTCATTCATCAGAAAATCGTCTGTCCAGAGGGTATTTACACCGCCTCCAACACAGGTCTTAAATGGCCCCGACAAATCACAGGAGGAAATCATATGCGTATCGTACTTTGCTGTGCTGCGGGCATGTCCACTAGCATGCTGGTCAACAAAATGCAGAGCGCTGCTCAGGGGCGCGGATTGACGATAGATATCAAAGCGGTACCGGTAGCGGAATTCGAGCGCATCCTGCCGGATGCCGATGTGGTGCTGCTTGGCCCACAGGTGAATTTTGAAGCCGCCCGCCTGACTGCCATCGCTGAGCCGCAGGGCAAAGCTGTCGCCGTAATCGACATGATGGATTACGGCATGATGCGTGGTGAACAGGTGCTGGATACCGCCCTGGCGTTACACGCCTCGTAATACTTCCGTTTTATCCAAACTGACCGATTTAAACACGGCCTTGTGCTGTGGGGGATTCTGCATGTCCGAAGAAGTGGTTATCGAGTTTGAAGAACAGATCATGCTGCTGCTGGTGCAGGCCGGTGCTGCCCGCAGTGCAGCACTGAGCGCCCTGCGATTGGCGCGTGAAGGCCAGTTTTCCGCCGCCGAGCAGCAGCTCATGGCGGCCAAAGAGAGCGTCAATGGCGCGCATCAGCAGCAAACGGCGTTGATCAGCCTCGATGAGGGCAGCGGCAAACTGCCTGTCACTCTGATTCTGGTACATGCCCAGGATCACCTGATGAATGCCATGCTGGTGCAGGATCTGGCAGGCGAAATCATTGAACTCTATCGCCGTACTGCGGCAGGAGGAAGCGATGCTTAAAATGGCAATTATTGGTGGTGGCAGCAGCTATTCACCGGAGCTGGTCGAAGGAATCATCAACCGTTATGCGCAGTTACCTGTGACTGAACTGGCGCTGGTGGATGTGGAATCGGGTCGCGAGAAAGTGAATATTATTGCCGACCTCACTCGCCGGATGCTGCAGAAGAAGGGATTAGAGCAGGTCAACGTCAGCGTGCACTTTGAGCTGGATGATGCGATTCGCGGTGCGAACTTCGTGCTGACCCAACTGCGCGTCGGCCAGCTGGCGGCGCGCGCAGCCGATGAGCGTCTTGGCCTGAAATATGGACGACTCGGCCAGGAAACCACGGGCGTGGGCGGTTTTGCCAAAGCCCTGCGCACCATTCCGGTGATGCTGAATGTGGCGCGGAAAGTAGAAGAGCTGGCGCCCGATGCCTTTATCATCAACTTCACCAACCCCGCCGGGATCGTCACTGAAGCGGTATCGCGTTATAGCAACGCCAAAATCATCGGTCTGTGTAACGTACCGGTGAATATGCATCATATGATTGCCGGTATGCTCGACGCGCCATGGGATGATGTGCAGTTGCGCTTTGCCGGGCTCAATCATCTGGTGTGGGTGCATCAGGTCACCTGTCGTGGCGAAGATGTCACCAAACAGGTGATTGACCAACTGTGTGATGGTCAGTCGCTGACCATGAACAACATCAAAGATATGCCGTGGTCGCCGCAGTTCCTGCGCGCGCTCAACGCCATTCCTTGTCCGTATCATCGCTACTACTGGCAGACGCCGCAGATGCTGGCTGAAGAACAGGAGAAAGCCAAAAACGGGCACGAAGGCACCCGCGCTGAGCAGGTCATGAAGGTGGAAGCCGAGCTGTTTGCGTTGTATGCCGACCCGCAGCTGGCGCACAAGCCCGAGCAGTTAAGCTTCCGCGGTGGCGCCTATTACTCTGAAGTGGCGGTCGAGCTGATCAGCGCGATTCACAACAACAGCGGCAAGAATCTGGTGGTGAACTGCCGCAATAACGGCGCAATTCACGGCCTGCCCGATGACGCGGTGGTGGAAGTGAACTGCCTGGTGGATGCCCAGGGTGCGCACCCGTTGGTGTTTGGCGAGTTGCCGTCGCTGATGCACGGTCTGACGCAGCAGATTAAAGCCTTCGAGCGCTTAACCATTGAAGCGGCAATACACGGTGACCGGGATCAGGCGCTGCTGGCGCTGTTGGGCAACCCTCTGGTGGGTGATGTCACGACAGCGGAAGCCCTGCTGGACGAAGTGTTAACCCTGAACAAACCGTGGTTGCCGCAGTTCTCATCGGCTCAATAGCGCCGTAGCGGTGCAATCGCGAGCATGCGGTTCCCGATATGCCCGATAAACCGTGCTGCTGCGCAATTGAAGGCATCTGGCAATGTAAGGTCACCTGCACCAACGCTGGCGGCGCGATTTTTCCGCCGCGAGTGAAGGTGCAAAGGGACCGCTTATTATCATATCGTTGCGCCATTGAGCCTGAGGAGGCCCTGTGTCCAACCGTACTTTTATTGAACGTTATGTGTTGCCCGCAGCGCTGAAAGTCGCGGGCCAGAAACATGTGCTTTCGGTGCGTGACGGCATCATTCTCAATATGCCGTTTATGCTGATTGGCAGTTTCTTCCTGATTTTCGCCTATCTGCCCATCCCAGCCTGGGGCCACTTGATGGCGGATCTGTTTGGCGACACCTGGCGCAACAAACTGCTCTATCCGGTGCGTGCCACCTACGACATCATGGCGCTGATCTCCAGCTTCGGCATCGCCTACCGTCTGGCGGAGAAGTACCGCACGCTGGACCCGCTCACCAGCGGTGCCATGGCGTTAGTGGCATTTGTGATGACCATTCCGCAGCAGACACTGTTTGCCCCAGTGGAAAATGCGCCCGCACAGCTGGTGACCGGCGTACTGCCGATCTCGATGATTGGCAGCCAGGGCTTGTTCGTGGCCATTGTGATTGCGCTGATGTCGACAGAGATTTATCGCTTCGTTCATAACCGCAATCTGGTGATCAAGATGCCGGAAGGTGTGCCGCCTGCGGTGGCCAAATCCTTCCTCGCACTGGTGCCTGGCTTTTGCGTGCTGGCGGTGGTGCTGATCATCCGTCTGGCAGTGGAAGCCTCGCCGTTTGGCGACATCAACAACCTGATCGCCACCGTGATTGGATTGCCGATGCACCACGTAGGCGGCACGCTGCCGGGGATGATTTTCTCAGTGCTGTTGATTGGCATTCTCTGGACGCTAGGATTGCACGGCGATGCCATTGTGCTGGTGTTCATCCAGCCGGTCTGGCTCTCCAACATGAGTGAAAACCTGGAAGCGTTCCAGCATAACCAGCCGATCCCGCACATCTTCACGCAGCAGTTTTATGATTTGTGGATTGCGCCCGGTGGTACCGGTGCCTTGCTGGGGTTGGTGATCTTTATGCTGATCCGTTCACGCAGCCGCCAGATGAAACAGCTGGGTAAGATTGCCGGACCAGCCGCCTTGTTCAATATCAGCGAACCCCTGGTGTTTGGTATTCCGCTGGTGATGAACCCCTATCTGTTCCTGCCGTTTATTTTGACGCCGGTCGTGCTGGTGATTGTCTCCTGGGCGGCCATGACGACCGGATTAGTCGCGCCACCCGCCGGGATCGCTTTGCCGTTTACCACGCCGATATTTGTCAGCGGCTATCTGGCAACCGGCGGGCACATTTCCGGCACGGTGTTACAGGTGGTCAACCTGGCGATCTCGATGGTGATCTACTATCCGTTCTTCCGCGTATGGGATCGTTTGAAACAGCGCGAAGAACAGCAAAGCGAACAGCAGGCTCAGGCTGTGACAGGGAGTGCGGTGGTTTCATCGTTCCCGGCCAACCCCTCGCGGCAATAGCGATACGCATGACTGCGCGCCCTGCAAAATAGGTTTAACGATTTTGCAGGGCCGCCGTGTTTCAGCACTGCCCGCCATTCTTCCATTTTCCGCAATAATGACTTCGCAAACCCGGCTATTCTGCCGCGTCACAGGCTATGACAACCTTTAGACAGCGTTTGGGATCACCCCATCCACCACTAAAGGACATTAATGATGAAACTCTACCACTTCCCGCTTTCTGGTCATGCGCACCGTGCACGTCTGTTCCTGTCACTGCTCGACCTGCCGCACGAGGTGATTGATGTAGACCTCGCTAACGGTGAACACAAATCCCCGGCGTTTCTCGCCATCAACCCGTTCGGCCAGGTGCCGGTGCTGGAAGATGAAGGCGCGTATATCTCCGACTCCAACGCCATTCTGGTTTATCTGGCGAAAAAATCAGGCCGCAGTGAGTGGTTACCAGAAGATGCGCTGGGTGCGGCGCAGGTGCAACGCTGGTTATCTGTCGCGGCAGGTGAACTGGCTTATGGCCCTTGCGCGGCACGCTTGATTACCGTGTTTGGCCGCTCGTTCAACCCTGACGAAGTGATCGCCCGTACGCACACCATTTTGGCGCTGATGGATCAACATCTTACCGGGTGTGAATGGCTGGTGGGCGATCGCCCGACCATCGCGGATATCGCGCAGTACAGCTACCTGATCGGCGCGCCGGAAGGCAATGTGGATCTCTCTGGCTATCCGGCGGTCAATGCGCTGTTACGCCGTATCGAAGCGCTGCCGGGCTTTGTTCCCTTCCCGCAAACCGCTGCCGGTCTGCGCAGCATCGCGTGAGTTAACGATCATGGGCGAGAAACTTCCGGTATGGCATGCAGGTGAAATAGCCCTGCAACAACAGGCGGGCGTAGCCGAACGCATGGCGGAAGTCGGCCAGCGCGTGATTCGCGACTACATGCCCGATCAGCATCGTGACTTCTACGCGCAGCTGCCGTTTATCGTGGCAGGCAGCGTGGACGCGCAAGGCGATGCCTGGGCTACGCTGCTGGAAGGCCAACCCGGTTTTATTTTCTCGCCCAACGCCACCACGCTGGATATTGCCGCCCAGCCCGATCCCCGCGATCCGGCTGCTGTCGGGTTTACTGACGGCGCACCGGTTGGCCTGCTCGGCATCGAGTTGCACACCCGTCGACGTAACCGCATGAACGGTGTCCTGAGCGCGATTGGCGGTGGCTTTCGGGTACAGGTAGAGCAGAGTTTCGGCAACTGCCCGCGCTATATTCAGCTGCGCGACTTCCGCTTTGCTCGCTCGCCCGATGAGCCTGCGACAGGTGAGATTGAAGTACTTAGCACGCTGGATCAGCCGGCTCTCACCACAGTTACCAACGCAGATGCGTTTTACGTTGCCACCTACAATGAACAGCAGGTGGATGCCTCGCATCGCGGCGGCAAACCCGGCTTTGTGCGCGTGAATGACGATGGCCTGCTGACCATTCCCGATTTTAACGGCAACCTGTTTTTCTCCACGCTCGGCAACATCCACCAGAACGGTAAAGCCGGGCTGCTGTTTGTCGATTACCGCAGCGGCGATACGCTGCAAATGACCGGTGATGCCAGCGTGATCCTCGATTCACCGGAGATCGCTGCATTTCAGGGTGCCGAACGGCTGTGGACGTTCCGCCCGCGCCGCATCGTGCGCCGTCATGCCGCCCTCGCCTTGCGCTGGGAAACGGAAGCGGGCGGTATCTCACCGGCTTCAGAAATGACCGGCGACTGGCAATCGGCTGCCGAACGCCTGCGCGCCAGCGAACTGGCCCAGCGCTGGCGGCCATTCAGAGTGACGAAGATTGTTGATGAGAGCGCGTCGATTCGCTCATTTCATCTGAGGCCGGATGATGGCGCGGGTTTACTGCCGCACCAGGCCGGACAACATTTGCCGATTCGTGTGCGATTACCCGATGCTGAGAAACCACTTATTCGCCACTACACCCTGTCCGTCGCGCCGTCAGATGGTTTTTATCGCATCAGCATCAAACGCGATGGCGTGGTTTCGCGCTATCTGCACGATCATCTTCGGGTCGGCGACCAAATTGAAACCCGTGCGCCGGCCGGTGATTTCACCATCGATGCACAAGAGACGCGCCCAGCGGTTTTGATGGCGGCAGGCGTCGGCATTACTCCGATGCTGGCGATGCTGCGCCATCTGGTTTATGAAGGACGCCGCAAACAGCGCATGCGCCCCACTTACTTTATTCAGTCCGCGCGCAACAAAGCGGAACGCCCATTTGTACGAGAACTGGATGCATTGCTGTCGGCCTCACAAGGCGCATTCAAACTGGTGCGCGCGTTGAGCCAGCCGGAGGATGCAGAATTGGGATTCGATTACGATGTCGCCGGACGCATCGATATGGCGCTGCTTTCACAGGTGCTGCCCTTTAACGACTACGACTTTTACCTGTGTGGCCCGCCGCAGTTTACTCAGGAGTTATATGACGGGCTGCGCAGCTTCAACATCGCCGACCAGCATATTCACGCGGAGGCTTTTGGTCCCTCATCGCTGCAGCGCCACAAAGATGAAGCTGAGCCCGAACTGGCGCTGCCAGCGGTTGCAACTCATGACGTGCCGATTAAATTTATGGCATCACTGAAAGAGGCGCGCTGGACACCGCAAAGCGGTTCACTGCTGGAACTGGCCGAAGCACGTGGGTTAAGCCCGGAGTACAGCTGTCGTGAAGGGCATTGTGGATCGTGCAAAACGCGGATTCTAAAGGGAGCAGTAACCTACACGACTGCGCCGAGTGCCAGTGTTGCAGAGGGGGAGATATTAATCTGCTGCGCGCAGCCGGCACAGCAGAATGGCGATATCGAGCCGATTCAGCTCGAGTTATAACGCGGGGTTATCGTTCAGATACAGCGTGAGGACGTTACACGAAAAGTTGTGCAAACCTGCGTTTATGCAGCGATATTTTTAAGCTCAATCATCGTGGACTTGCAGAAAATGCAAGTCGCACCGTGAGGATTTTTTTGGCTGACATCAAATACTGACTTACGGTATTGAGAGCCCTGACACTGAGGACATCTCATAAAATAGGTGAACAAATTAATATTAGAGACCTGTAACATTGATTGCTGAAGGGCCTTTCGGTCCATCTTGTACGGAGAATTCAACATGCTGACCCTCTTCAAGGGAGCGGAAATCACTACCATTGATAGCAGAGAAATGCACGAAGACATCTTTGCTACCATTTTCAGGGGTAATAAAACCGAAACCTTTTTCAGAATTAAACCACTTTACTGTACCGAGAATTTTATTAGACATAATTAATACCTTTTCTTTTGCCGTGAGGCTGAGTGAACTGAATCGCAGAGAAAAATCAGGACTGAGATAAAACTCAAAGAGAAAGGCTTATTTTCGGCACTGACGTAGATGAGAGATAAACTGTGAACTAACTTTGAAACTGTCTGCAAATCAGACTGGAGTTCATTTACGCATGTCTAATGCAACATTGCAAGACAAAAGAAGAATAAACTTTCCATCTTTAAAGTTAACACTCTCAAAAATAAAATAAAACCACTTTAAAACAACACGATAGGAATTTATCTTTCAGATTTTTCAGGGTTGTTAAAGGTGTTGCGACCAGTTAACTGGCGTGACTGGCCGCTAATCTTCAATACTGATTATTTATCTACTGGCCCACAACCGCCAATAATTTTCGAGATAGAAACAGCCGGATGAAGCAGGTAATCGTAATCACAGTTCTTTTCTTTGTTGTACACGCTTCCAGTACATCCAGACAGCAGAGTCACTACCGCAGCGGCAATTGAAAACTTAATGAGCTTATTCATAATAACGCGTCCATTTGTTAAAAGTGTTTTGAAGGAGTTTATCGCTATTTCCGTGCACTTAAAAATCAAGTCATCACTGAGAATAGCGAGCAACAGAACATAAGAACCTTACAGCGCTTATGCGATAAATTATTAATTAAACACATAACTAAAGACAATATTACCAACCATCTTATAATTACCATGATTTGATGAAATCTTCGTAGTAAAAACCTGACAGGCTCCATTAATGTCAGGATATCCTTCAGGTTGACAATATCAATCGTCAGCTTAATAGTTAATTACCACCTCAGGAAAACGGCTACGCAAGTGTTTATTTTTTCGCGATTAAAAATTATTCGGTACTCATACCGAATCTGGCCTTCAGACGATTATATAATGTGGGCGACTATGCAAAAATGAAAACACGTTATTATTCTCACTGACTCTAAAAATTCATCATATGTAACATTACCCACAGTTATTACATGATTGTTAATTATGGACAGGTAATGGCACTTCAGGGAACATTGATCCCAAATAGCGCAGACTACGCTCGTATCCGCCAGGCGTTTATGAACACTGCAATGGTGTCCGTAACAAGCCAGCTTTCTTTTATGGCCCGAGGATTAATTGAGGTTGTGGCCAATGGCTCAATTACTTGCCCTTAGAATCGCAAAATGCGTTTTCTTTATACTTATAACGCTTGTTGTGGGCAGATCGATCGGTTGTGCTGATACGTATATCTCTCAAGATTTCGCCCATAAGGTCGCCGTTTTTATCAGTGGCGAATCCAACATTGAAACCCTCTACGACGCCTATTTCTACATTGATTTTTCCATCGTGATGTCCATCTCTGCAGCTGTTTACTTAACAATCATGAAGTTATTTAAAAAAAACAAAGAGAAAGTAGAATGCTATTCCCTCCGTATATGTGGCTGAAAGACGATAGTGGAGAAGATATTCGAGGATCTGTTGATGTTCAAAATCGTGAAGGCAGCATTGAAATTATCGGCATGAGCCACGGCATTAACCTGCCGGTGGATGGATCTAAGGGTAGAATTATCGTTATCCGGCAAGCGCTCTGTATGTGGTGAGCTACTGCAGTGCATACCGTTAAAGCGCAGGAATCAAGATTAATGCTTTTGATTGGGTGAGTACGTGAAGATGTTTTACAAACCCACAAAAGCAAAAACCCAGCCATAAAGGCTGGGTTTTCAGAATGTTGGTGCCCGGACGCGGAATCGAACCACGGACACGGGGATTTTCAATCCCCTGCTCTACCGACTGAGCTATCCGGGCAACGGGGCGCATTAAACCCTACTCAGGCCGCACCGTCAAACGCTTTTCAGCAAAAATCCGCTGACTGCTGGCTTTTACAGCAACCTTCAGACCATCCGGTAAAAAATTTCTGCAATTACCAACTTTAGTGGTGAATTTTTAACCGCACCCGCCGATAACCGATGTGACGACAAATACCAATAATAAGGTCCACCATGTTTAGCACAATTACATCGGGAATCCTGTCACGCCTGGCGTGGCAGAAGCGCGCTCGCAGCAATGCAACGCTCAGTTCGTTGCAGGATGCGATTGCGATGGTTGAATTTACGCCGGAAGGCCACATTCTCACCGCCAATGAACTGTTCCTTGAACGGATGGGATACACGCTGAAGGAGATTGTTGGCCAGCATCACAGCATGTTTTGCACGGCTGATTTAGTCCAGTCCCCGCAGTATCGCGATTTCTGGCGCCGCCTGAACCGTGGCGAAGGCTTTAGCGACAAATTCCTGCGCGTGGCAAAACACAGCCGTCCAATCTGGCTGGAAGCCAACTATGTGCCGGTGCAGGATCGCAGCGGCCGGGTGATTAAAATCGTTAAGCTGGCGAGCGATATCACCGCACGGATTATTGATGCGCAAGAGCAGCGCGCCATGACCACCGCCATTGAGCGTTCGATGGCGGTCATCGCCTTTAACCTCAAAGGCGAAGTGCTGATGACCAATGACAATTTCCTTAAAACCATGGGTTATCGCAGCGATGAAGTAATTGGCGTTCATCACAGCCAGTTCTGCCCGCCGCAGATGCGCAACAGTGACGAGTATCGCCGCTTCTGGCACAAGCTGAATCAGGGCGAATATATCTCCGGCCAGTTTGAGCGCGTTAACAAACTGGGACGCACCGTTTGGCTGCGTGCCACTTATAACCCGGTTTTCAATGAAGCGGGCGAACTGTACAAAGTGGTGAAATTCGCCACCGATGTCACTGCACAGGTGGAGAAGAACCATCTGGAGCGCGAGGCGGCACAGCAGGCGTATCAAACGGCGCTGCAAACCAGCGAAAGCACGCGCCTCGGTGCCACGGTGATTGAAAACAGTGTGCAAACCATCAATGAACTGGCGGGCGAACTGCACGGTATTTCCGGCGATATCAGTAACCTCAGCGAATCCTCAGACCGCATTGGTGCGATTGTCGAGAGCATTCGCCGCATAGCCGATCAGACCAATCTGCTGGCGCTCAACGCCGCGGTGGAAGCTGCACGCGCCGGGCAACATGGTCGCAGCTTTGCGGTGGTCGCTAACGAGGTTCGCACGCTGGCGGCGAACATCAACCGCGCCACCACCGAGATCGAGAATATGGTGCAACATAATCACACTCTCGCCGAAAAAGCGTTGAAGGGCATCGAATCTAACCTGAAACGTGCCGATCATGGCGTCGTGTTAGCCAAAGAAGCGGGTGGTGTGATCTCTGAGATTCGCGGCAGCTCCAGCGAAGTGTTGCGCGCTATCAGTCATGTGGCTGAAGCCTTGAAAGAAGAGTGATTTTCGTCTTATCTCTTCTTCTATTGCACTGCTGTGACATAAAACTGTCATGGCAGTGCAGTAATCTAGGATAAATCCTAATCAATGCCAGAATAATTCTTATGCAGCTGCCTGATTTACGCGCAGGATTAACCTCCCTGTCGAGCCGTTCCCGTGCGCGTTCGCTGTGCATTGAGGTACCGTTTGTGAGTCCCGCCATGGATAATACTGCGGTCATGGCTTTGTTTACCGAACACAAAGATTTGATCGGTTTGCCGGTCATCGAGAACGGCACGCCGTTTGGCATGATCAACCGCCATATCTTCCTGTCACAGATGACGCGCCCGTTCTTCCGCGAACTCTATGACCGCAAAAGCTGCATCGCTTTTATGGACAAAGAGCCGCTGGTGATTGATGCCGATACCGAGCTGGATCAGGTGGCGCATCAGGTGGTGGCAACCGGTGATAAATCGGTCACCGACGGATTTATTTTGACCGAACAAGGCCGCTATATCGGCATCGGTTTGGGGATCGATTTGATCCGCACCGTCTCCGATTTGCAGGCGCAGCAGCATCAACAAATTTTGCAGAGTATCGATTATGCACGCGTGATTCAGGACGCGATGCTTGATCGCTCAAAACAGCAAATGGCCCAGCAACTCAATGACTGGTGCCTGCACTGGCAGCCGCGCGATGGCGTGGGCGGCGACTATTATGCATTCCATCAGGATGAACACGGCTGGCTGGCATTGATTGCCGACTGCACCGGCCATGGCATTCCGGGTGCCTTTATGACGGTGATCCTGCAATCCGCGCTGGAAAACGCGCTGCAGAAAAACCGTCGGGCACCGTCCGATCTGCTGCAATCACTGAATCGTCATATTAAACAAACCCTTGGGCAGCTCAATGCCACGCAGCAAACGTCGCTCTCCAATGACGGCTGTGATGCTATCGCGCTACGCCTTGATACTCACCAACATCAACTCAGCTGGGCCAGCGCACGCATGCATGCGCTGTTACATCCAGCTGCTGGCGAAGCGGAATCGCTAAAGGCCGATCGCGTCGGTGTGGGTTACACCGATACGCCGCAGGATTACATCTGGCCGGAACATCAACGCACGCTGCATCCCGGCGATATGTTGTTGGTGATGACCGATGGCGTGACCGATCAGCCCGGCGGTGAACGCCATATTATGTTTGGCAAAAAGCGCATTCAGACGCTGGTAACACAATATCAAACCCTGCCGATGGACGAGCTGTCAGCGACCTTTGAGCGGGAATTTCTCAACTGGCAAGGCAACCAGCCGCGACGCGATGACGTCACCTGGTTTGGCTTCCGTTATTGAATGAGCACCCTATGAACTCAGGTTCAACCCTTAGCCGCGTACCGCCAGAAAGCGTTGCACTGCACTATACTGGCTTCTTCTCGCCGCAGAACATCACCGCCATGGGCGAGGTGATTAAGGTCTTTCTGGAGAACCAGCAGGCGCCGGTGAAAGTGCGCCGCCGCTTGTTCTCCAGCTTTGTTGAAATCGTACAGAATATCCTGCGTTATTCGCAGGATAGCCGCGTCATGAACCACGCCGAGCAGGATTTTCGTTTTGGCACCGTTACGCTGCGCGTAGATGGCGACAACTACGTGCTGGAAAGCAGCAATCAGGTCGATGAAGTCGCCTGTGAGCAGCTGCGTTACTGGCTGGATTTGCTGCGTACCATGAGCAATGAAGAGATCAAACAGGCCTACCGCGTAGGTCTGCGAGCTGAGAGCCCTGCCACAAGCAAAGGGGCCAACATAGGATTACTGACACTTGCCCGCGATGTCAGTGAACCGCTGGAGTATGAACTGCGTCCGCTGGAGTCCAGTGGTTACGCCACGTTTTGGCTCAAAGCCACCATTCACCAGGATTGAATTGTTTATGCAAAACCTTGTTATTGCTGCCACAGAAAGCACTCCCGAGGTCAATTTTGACTTCGAAAGCGGCCAGTTTTCCCTGCGAGGAGAGTCCTGGCCAGAAAACGCCGCCGCCTTCTACCGTCCGTTGCTGGATGCGCTGGAAAGCTGGCAGCCCGCACAAAGCGGCCAGATCGAAGCCAATATTGCCCTGCGCTATTTCAACAGCTCCAGTACCAAAATGCTGTTCAGCCTGTTCGATCTGTTCAATCAGCTGGCGCAGAAAGGCCAGAAGGTTGAACTCAACTGGTTCTTTGATGAAGAAGATGATGTGTCTGAAGAGTTCGGTCAGGAACTGGCGCTGGACTTCACCGATCTGCAGGTCAATCTGCGAGCGGAAATGGCCTCATGATGGACCTGAATGAGCTGTTTCGCGAAGAGAGCGAGGTGCTAACGCGCGCTCAGGATGTTGCGGCTCAGACCTCGCTCAGTGCAGACGATTATCGTAATGCGTTGCTGAACGTTAATCGCCACTATCAGCGCCTGATGCGCGAGACCTATCGCATGATCTCGCGCAGTGACCGTGCTGAACGCGAGCTGAACCGCGTCAATGAGCAGCTGCATCAACTGGCTCAGGAGCTGGAATACAAAGCCAGCCACGATCCTCTCACCGCTGTCTGGAACCGCGGTGCCATCATTCAGCGTATTACGAATACGTTGAGCAATGGCCCGGCGGCGCTGATCATTCTCGATATCGACCACTTCAAGAAGATCAACGATGAGTTCGGTCATCCAATGGGGGATAAGGTGATTTGCGGCCTGGTGTCGCGTATTCAGACGCACTGTCCGGAAGAAGCCAGCATTGGCCGTATTGGCGGTGAAGAGTTTACCGTGCTGTTGCCGCACTACCGTTTATCAGACGCGGTGATTGTCGCAGGCGCGATTCACGCCTCACTGAACGCCTCGCCATTGGCGGTGCTGCCGGGTCAATTAGTCACGGCCAGCCTCGGCGTGAGCTACGGCAAACCGGGCTCTGATTTCGAAACCCTGTATAACAATGCTGATGCCGCGCTATATGATGCGAAAAACCACGGTCGCAATCGGGTTTTCTTCCGCTAGACGAGCCTTGTCGCGGCGGAATTTATAGCGCAGAGATTAGCAATACGGCTTTATCAGGTTCGCGCGATAAATCGCACCGCAAAGATGGGTGCGGTCTCGCGCAAATTAATTTTTCTGCGCTGTTTCCACCGGCGGCTCAGACGGTGGCGGCAGGAAGATGTGATCGAGAATATTGCGCATCAACGGTGCTGCCGTCACCCCTTCACTTCCCCCGTTTTCCAGAATCAACGCCACCGCCACTTTCGGATCATTAAAGGGTGCGAACGCGGTATAGAAGATGTGGTCACGCAGGCGCGTCGGGATCATTTTCGCGTTGTAGACCTGGTTCTGCTTCAGACTGAACACCTGAGACGTCCCCGATTTGGCCGCAATGCCGTAAGGCGCAGTGTGGAAGTACTTATAACCGGTACCGTTCGGTGCATTGGCCATGCCGAACATCGCGTGACGCACCAGCGACCAGTACGGTGATTTTGGATCGCCAATCTGCGGCTGCGGTTCTTTCGGCTGATACAGCTGCTGCTCAGTGCCACGCTGCGATTTCTCCAGCAGGTGCGGATTAATCACCCGGCCATTGTTGAGCAGTGCCACCAGCGCTTTCACCATCTGAATCGGCGTAGCGATCCAGTAACCCTGCCCAATCCCTACCGAAACCGTATCGCCCTGATACCACGCGTGTTTATGTACTTTCTGCTTCCACTCACGACTTGGCAGCAATCCTGAATACTCTTCATTGAGATCGATGCCGGTCGGTTTGCCGTAGCCAAACTGGCTCAGCATGGTGTGAATACGATCGATGCCCATCATAAACGCCACCTGATAGAAGAAGCTGTCCGCCGACTCCTCAATCGCCTTGGTGACATCCAGCGTGCCATGCCCCGATTTTTTCCAGTCACGATATTTACGATCGGTGCCTGGCAGTGTCCAGGTCGGTGCGCCGAAGATGGTAAAGCTGGGGGTGATCACCTTGGTCAGCAGCGCGGACATCGCCATATAAGGTTTGACCGTCGAAGCCGGTGGATACAGGCCTTGGGTGACACGGTTAATCAGCGGCAGGTTTTTGTCCGCCAGCAACGTTTTATAAGCTTTGTAGCTAATGCCTTTCACAAACGGATTAGGATCGTAACTGGGCGCAGACACCATCGCTAACACGCTGCCATCGCGCGGATCTTCAATCAGCGCCGCCGCACGCTGGCCCACCAGTTGGCTCTCAACGTACTGTTGCAGATGCAGATCCAGCGTCAGATAGACGTTCTGCCCGGCAACCGGCGGCACTTCTTTCAGCACGCGCACAATGCGACCGTGGTTATCCACTTCCACTTCCTGATAACCAGTTTTGCCGTGCAAAATTGACTCGTAATAGCCTTCGATGCCCTGCTTACCGATGTTGTGGTCGGCAGCATAGTTTTCGCCGACGCCTTCGGCATTCAGGCGTTTGAAATCGTTATCGTTGATCTTGGAAACATAGCCCACCACATGGGCTAAATCGGCGCCATAGGGATACTCGCGGTCCTCATAGGTGTCGATGGCCACGCCGGTGAAACGGAACTGATTGACGGAGAAGCGCGCCACCTGCTCATCGGTGAGTTCTGCTTTTAACTCGACCGGCTTATAGCGGCTGTTCTGTTTGAGTTCGTGCTCGAAGGTTTCAATTTCTTCCGGCGTCAGGTCGACAATCGGCGTCAGCTGCTTCAGCGTTTCCTGCATATTGTCGATTTTGTACGGCGTCACGAGGATGTCATACCAGGTGACGTTACGCACCAGCGGAATACCGTTGCGATCGTAGATCAACCCTCGCGTCGGCGCGATGGGGATCATTTTGATGTCGTTTTCGTTGGACCGCGTCTGGTAATAGCTGTGCTGATCCACCTGCAGACGATACAGGTTAACGCCAAGGATAATGAAACAGATGACGACCAGAGCAAAAGCGACAAGCGCACGGCGGACAAACAGTTTTTCTTCAGCTTCGAAATTACGGAAATTCATCAGGGGGGCTTAGTCTCTTTGTTATCACGCTAATGATAAGCACAGATTGCTTTAGAGCCAGCACGAAGATGCACAAGCCTGGGTAAAAGTGTGTCAGATGTTTACGAGGAGAGGTTCAGGTCGCCCTGAGTGGTATCGCTGATTTCGAGCGGTAACTCACGAGGTCGTCATAAATGGCAGGGTGAAGAATTAGGTCGCCATCAATGACGACCCTTTGCGCTGGTGCGTTTCGTCAGGTGCGCCTTGCAGCGCACCGAACAAAACAGCCGGGATTAATCCCCCAGCAGCACCGACTCCAGCGCGATCTTGATCATATCGTTGAAGGTGGTCTGGCGCTCAGCAGCCGTGGTCTGCTCGTGCGTGCGGATATGATCCGACACGGTGCAGATGGTCAACGCTTTAGCCCCGAACTCCGCTGCCACACCGTAGATACCGGCGGCTTCCATTTCCACGCCCAGAATGCCGTACTTCTCCATCACATCGAACATCTGCGGATCTGGCGTATAGAACAGGTCAGCAGAGAAGATATTGCCGACGCGCGCGTCCACACCCAGCGCTTTGGCGGCATCAACCGCGTTACGCACCATGTCGAAGTCCGCAATCGCCGCGAAGTCGTGATCCTTGAAACGCATACGGTTTACTTTGGAATCGGTGCAAGCACCCAAACCAATCACCACGTCACGCAGTTTCACGTCGGCACGCACCGCGCCACAGGAACCAACACGGATGATTTTCTTCACGCCGAAATCAGTGATCAGCTCTTTGGTGTAGATCGAGCAGGATGGAATACCCATACCGTGGCCCATGACCGAAATCTTACGGCCTTTGTACGTCCCGGTGTAACCCAGCATGCCGCGCACGTTGTTCACTTCAACCGCATCTTCCAGGAAGGTTTCTGCGATGTGCTTAGCGCGCAGCGGATCGCCCGGCATCAGCACCACGTCCGCGAAGTCACCCATTTCTGCATTAATATGAGGCGTTGCCATGGTTATTTTCCTTTTTAAAATTGGTGGGCTGTTTTACAGCAGGCTTTTGCCGTAGTCCATGCTGGACAGGCCAAAATACTTCGCAATGGTCTGGCCGATATCCGCAAAGGTATCGCGATAACCCAGCGATCCTGGCTTCACTTTTGGACCATAAATCAAAATCGGGATGTGCTCGCGCGTGTGCTCGGTGCCCTTCCAGCTTGGGTCACAACCGTGGTCGGCGGTGAGGATCAGAATATCACCCTCTTTCACCAGCGCCATCAGCTCCGGCAAACGGCGGTCGAAGAACTCTAAACCGCCCGCATATCCGGCGATATCGCGACGATGTCCCCAGGTGGAGTCAAAATCAACGAAGTTGGTGAAGACGATGGAATTGTCCGGCGCCTTTTTTATCTGCTCGATGGTGGCGTTAAACAGTGCATCCAGCCCGGTAGCTTTCACTTTCTGGGTGATGCCCTGCTCGGCGTAGATATCCGCAATTTTACCCACGGAAATCACTTCGCCGCCCTTCTCGTCCACCAGCTTTTTCAGCATGGTTGGCGCAGGGGGTTCCACCGCGAGATCGTGGCGGTTGCCGGTACGCTCGAAGTTGCCCGCTTTGTCACCGACAAACGGACGCGCAATCACACGGCCGATGTTGTAACCGCCGTTGGTCAGCTCTTCACGCGCGATTTCGCACAGTTCGTACAGACGATCCAGACCAAAGGTCTCTTCGTGACAGGCAATCTGGAATACCGAGTCCGCCGAGGTGTAGAAAATCGGCTTGCCGGACTTCATGTGCTCTTCGCCCAGCTGGTCGAGGATCACCGTACCGGACGAATGGCAGTTACCAAGATAGCCCGGCAAATCGGCGCGTTTTACCAGCACGTCGAGCAGCGCCTGCGGGAAGCTGTTCTCTTTGTCGCTGAAGTAGCCCCAGTCAAACAGCACCGGCACGCCGGCGATTTCCCAGTGGCCTGACGGCGTATCTTTACCGGATGACAGCTCACTGGCGTAAGCGTAGGCACCAATGATTTCAGCATTGGCGTCGAGGCCAGGCGGGAAGCGGCCTGTAGAGAGTTCAGCGGCTTTACCCAGACCGAGCGCGGTCAGGTTTGGCAGATGCAGCGGGCCTTCGCGACCTTCATTGGCGCGGCCTTCGAAGCACGCTTCGGCGATATGGCCGAGCGTATCCGATCCTTCATCACCGAATTTATCGGCGTCTTTGCTGGAGCCGATCCCGAAGGAGTCGAGAACCATAATAAAAGCACGTTTCATGCAAGTCTCCTGCGCAATGGCGCGATGACAAGTCAAAAAAAAGCGATCAGATCAGTATACCCGAATGGCCGCTCCCTGGCACGAAGAAGCGTTACTCGCTGACGCGGCGATAGACCACCGGCGTTTCCGCAGGCGCACTGTCACTCAACGTGATAGCCGCTTTGACCGCTTCCGCAGCCTGCTGCCACTGCGCTTCCGACGCGGCATGAATCACCGCCAGCGGGCGCTGTGCATCAACCTGCGTGCCGAGCGTGGTCATGTCACTTAAGCCCACGCTGTAATCAATGCTGTCACTGGCACGCTGACGACCCCCACCCAACGACACCACCGCCATACCCAGCGCACGGGTATCCATGGCGCTGACAATCCCGGCGCGATCGGCATACACCGCTTTGCTCAGGGTCGGTGCAGGCAGATAGCTATCCATACGCTCGATAAAATCAACCGGGCCGTTCTGCGCCGCCACCATGCGCGCGAACACTTCCGCCGCTTTGCCGTTATCCAGCACGTTTTGCAGTTTCTGCCGCGCTTCGGCGTCGTTCTCTGCCAGTTTGCCGGAGATCAGCATTTCCGAGCACAGCGCCATGGTCACTTCCAGCAGGCGTGGATTGCGCGCCTCACCCGTCAGGAACTGCACCGCTTCGCGAACTTCCAGCGCGTTACCGGCGGTGGATGCCAGCACCTGATTCATATCGGTGAGCAGCGCGGTGGTTTTACAGCCCGCACCGTTCGCCACGCCAACTATCGCCTGCGCCAGATTTTCTGAAGCTTCAAAGGTCGGCATAAAGGCACCGGAACCGACTTTCACATCCATCACCAGCGCATCCAGTCCTTCCGCCAGTTTCTTGGCGAGGATCGAGGCGGTGATCAGCGGGATCGAGTCAACGGTAGCGGTGATATCACGCGTGGCGTAGAAACGCTTATCGGCAGGCGCCAGTGAGTTGGTCTGGCCAATGATGGCAATACCCACATCTTTGATGATCTGGCGGAAACGATCGTCACTCGGGAAGATATCGAAACCGGGGATCGCTTCCAGCTTATCCAGCGTACCGCCGGTGTGACCGAGGCCGCGCCCGGAGATCATCGGGACATAACCGCCACACGCGGCCACCATCGGGCCGAGCATCAGCGATGTTACGTCGCCCACGCCGCCGGTGGAGTGCTTATCAACAATCGGGCCGTTGAGGTTCAATGACTTCCAGTTGAGCACCGAACCGGAATCGCGCATCGCCATGGTCAGCGCCACACGCTCTTCCAGATTCATATCGTGGAAGTAGATGGTCATTGCCAGCGCGGCAATCTGGCCTTCTGATACGCTGTTGTCGCGCACGCCATTGATAAAGAAACGGATCTCCGCCTCGCTCAGTGGCTGGCCGTCGCGTTTTTTTCGAATAATTTCTTGTGGCAGGAACAAGGTTGCCTCCCCGGGGGATTGCTGTGAAATGCACCAAACATTCTTTGGGTCGCCATTGATGGCGACCCTGAGGCTGGGATCAGTAGCCCGCTTTGCTGGTCGCAGTCGCGTGGCCCAGAGTGTTCAGCAGGCTCGCCAGCAGGCTTGAAGCACCAAAGCGGAAGTGGCGCGCATCCGCCCAGCCTTCGCCCAGAATGTCATCCGCCAGCTTCAGATAGATCGCGGCATCTTCCGCCGTGCGCACGCCACCCGCAGGCTTAAAGCCCACCTGCTGCTGCACGCCTTTATCATGAATCACCTGCATCATGATGGCTGCCACCTCTGGCGTGGCGTTAACCGGCACTTTACCGGTTGAGGTTTTAATGAAATCCGCACCGGCATCGATAGCGATTTCAGAAGCGGCGCGAATCAGCGCTTCTTCTTTCAGTTCACCGGTTTCGATGATCACTTTCAGCAGCACGTTGGCAGCGGCGCAGGCTTCTTTACAGGCTTTCACCAGCGCAAAACCGATGTCGCGATTGCCGGCAATCAGCGCGCGATACGGGAAGACCACGTCCACTTCGTCTGCACCGTATGCAATCGCCGCACGGGTTTCTGCCAGCGCGATCTCAACGTCATCGTTGCCGTGCGGGAAGTTAGTGACCGTGGCGATGCGGATATCAGGCGTGCCCTGCTCGCGCAGTGCTTTACGTGCCGCAGGGATGAAACGCGGATAGATGCAAATGGCCGCGGTGTTACCGGCTGGCGACTTCGCCTGATGACACAGCGCGATCACCTTCTCATCGGTGTCATCGTCGTTCAGGGTGGTCAAATCCATCAGTTGCAGGGCGCGTTGTGCGGCCGCTTTAAGATCGGTCATGATGCTCTCCAAAAGGTGACCGGCAGACTGTGCCCACCGGATAATGTGATAATTCTAACAAACCACACCTGAATGAATTGCGCTTCATGTCACATGAAAAAAGAAAATTCGTCATATGAATACAATTATTTAGTGATTTAAGTCACAAATAACCGCCAGCACACCCGTTTTCAGGCGCAATACAGGTTGTGAATATTATCACAAATCAGGGCGAAAAAGGGTAATGCCGATTTTATTACTGTAGCCAATACCCGCCAAAACCGCGGGAAATCCAGATTGTGTCGGGAGGGGATCAGGCAGGCAGGGCAAACACGCGCAGGCTGTTTTGCCACAGCGTATCGGCAATGATATCGGGCGATTCACTGCGCAACTGACACAGCACATCAAACACGTTACGCGCGCGCTCAGGGCGGTTGGGCTGCCCCTGATAACCCTGCAACGGCATATCGGGCGCATCGGTTTCCAGCAACAGCGAGTTAAGCGGCAGGTTAGCAATGGTGTTGCGGGTTTTACTGGCGCGTTCATAGGTGATGGTGCCACCCACGCCGATCGCATAGCCAAGCTGAATAAAACGTTCTGCCTGCTGCTGGCTGCCCGCAAAACCGTGTACCACGCCACGGCGCGGTAAATCATGGCGACGCAAATGCAGCGCCAACTGATCGTGGGTGCGACGCGAATGCAGGATCACCGGCAAATCATACTGTTTCGCCAGTTTGAGCTGTGCATCCAGTAACCGCGTCTGCTTATCAAATTGCGCATCTTGCATGTACAGATCGAGGCCGATCTCGCCGATCGCCACGCGTTTGCTATCCGGCGTTTTCAACCATTGTTCCAGCTGATCCAGATGCGCATCCTGATGCACGGCAATATTGATCGGATGCAGCCCTAATGCGGCATACAGCGCCTCGTGCTGTTGCGCCAGCTGGCTGACCAGTGCAAAGCGGCTGGCATCGACGCTCGGCACAATAATGCGTTCCACACCCGACTGCGCCGCGCGGGCGATGCTGCCTGTGGCGTCATCAACAAAAGGCGGGAAATCGAAATGGCAGTGGGTGTCGATAAATCTCATGCCAGCGATCCTGCATCAAAATCGGCATCATTATCCGCCAGCGGCGGCGTATGCACGGCACGATTGTCTGGCGCATTCGCCACGGCGGCCGGCGGTGTCACGGTAGTCTGGCGCAGGAACGGTTCGGCATCGCTCAGCCATTGACCCAGCGTCGCGAGGAAATAGCGGCCGCTGCGGCGCCCTAAATGGTAATCCTGATTCAGTGAGGCCAAACGGCTGCCCAGCGCCATACTCGCCAGCGGTTTTGGCGGGTAAATTTCAATGATGCGCAGATCGTCCGGCGGCTGATCGATGAACAGCTGAATCTCTCGATAGCTCTCTTCATGGTGATGCAGGATATTGATCATCGGCTGCAGCGCGCTGTCACCCAGCCAGCGCTCCATGCGTTTGAACCATTTCGGCGTGTAAGACATTTGTGACGGCACGGTGCGGATCACCACAATGGTATCAGCGCCACGCCGTGCCGCTTCGCGCACCGGAATGGCATCGCTGATACCGCCATCCAGATAGTTCACCCCATCCATCAGCACGCCGCTGCGATAGAAACCCGGAATGGCGCTGGAGGCCTTGATAACGTCATGCCAGTTCAGGTTGGTGGGATTGAAATATTCGGCGCGGTAATCATCTCCCCGGCAGGCGCACATATAGAACTCGTTGCCTTTGGCAAACAGCCCTTCGGCGTTGCTCAGGGACAATGGAAACTCTTGTTTGGTGATATCGATTAGCCAGTCGAGATCGATCAGATGGCCGCCGCGCACAAAGCGCAACGGATCAAAAAACAATTTGCTGGTGGTATAACGCGTGATGACGCGGCGCGCGTAGCCCGGCTGGGCGCAAACAAACGCAGACAGGTTTTGTGCTCCAGCGGAGGTGCCCAGCATCAATTGAAACGGGTTAAAACCGGCGCGCTGAAACTCATCAAGGACGCCTGCGGTGAAGATGCCGCGTTGACCGCCGCCTTCGCAGACCAGGGCAATTTTTTTGGATTTAAATGGGGTGAGCGCCAGTGGCTCAAAGGTGTCCAGCGACACCGGGATGCGTATTCCCAATGGATGTCCCTCAGTTTTCCTGCTCTGAGGGAGCCGCTGACGGCAGCATCCCGGAGAACCAGTCATTGTCATTCCCTGACCTATTGCATCGTGCAATCGGTGCGGCTGCCTATTATGCCGCAAATGACTGGTCTCCGCTTTAGTGACTCGCGGGTTAGCGTTGTGTTAACGCAATCGGTCAGGGTCGTTTACGCCCGGTAAACAGGCTTACGAGGAACAGAATAATACCGACAATGAAGACAATTTTAGCTGCCCATGCTGCCGTACCCGCCAGACCGCCGAAACCTAATGCTGCAGCAATCAGAGCGATGACCAGAAAGATAATACCCCAACGAAACATAAGCCTCTCCTTACCGTAGTGAAAATCGAACTGCTTATTCATACCACATTGTTTTTATTACGAAACGGCACCGAAACAGTGCCGCTTCGCTCGCGTTAAGATTTCACCTTCAGGTCATTCTTCACGCTTTTGACGCCTTCAATGGCTTTGGCGATTTTCTCAGCACGATCGGACTGTGCCTGGTTCGCCACTTCTCCTGATAACTGCACCACGCCATCGGTGGTTTCCACCTTCACGTTGCGCGATGGCACAATGTCATCTGCTAATAGCTTAGCTTTGATTTCACTGGTGGTTGCGGTATCCCCCGCATAACCTTTCAGTGTGGTCTCTTTGCTGTCTCTAACGTGCAGTTTGTCACTGACGGATTTCACACCCTCAACTTTTTGCACCAGCGCCACGGCTTTTTCCGCCTGATCCTGCGAAGCGACAAAGCCGCTCAGCGTGACCACGCCCTGATGCGTTTTCACTGAGATATCCGTACTTTTAATCGCTTCATCATCCACCAGTGCCGCTTTGGCCTTGGCCGTGATGCCGCTGTCATCCATAAAACCATCGACTTTATTCATAGAACTATCGATTTTAGAACCCGTGCTGCTGGTATCCGCAGCAAACGCCGCGCCGCCCATCAAGGCAGTAGTGGCCAGAGCCGCAATCAGGGTTTTGGCAATCTTAGTCTTATTCATCGATATCATCCTTCTATCAGTTAACTCACTCGCAACTGCGAATGCGCCAGCAACAAACGGCGTCGCTGCATTTATAGACGTAATGAAACCCTTGGGTCTCTTTTCTCGTCCGACAGGATAATCATAGTAGGGATTACAGGTTTTGCTGGCTTTTGTGGTTGATATCTCGCCAAAAAGCGATAAACGCAGCGTAATTAGGAGGAGTCTGTAGGATAAAAACAGGGCCAGTGAAAATCACTGGCCCTGTTTGTGAGGCGGGATTAATGTTCGCGCGTTTTGCGGAACGTCACGTCAGGATAGCGTTCCTGCGTGATGTTGAGGTTCACCATGGTCGGGGCGATGTAAGTGAGGTTATCACCGCCATCCAGCGCCAGGTTCACTTCGTTTTTGCGTTGGAAGTCGTCGAATTTCTTCGCATCACTGCACTCAACCCAACGAGCGGTTGCGACGTTGATAGCTTCATAAATCGCTTCAACGTTGTATTCGCTTTTCAGACGCGCCACAACCACTTCAAACTGCAGCACACCGACCGCACCCACGATCAGATCGTTGTTGTGCACTGGGCGGAACACCTGCACCGCGCCCTCTTCCGACAGCTGTACCAGCCCTTTCAGCAGCTGTTTCTGCTTCAGCGGGTCGCGCAGACGAATACGACGGAACAGCTCCGGGGCGAAGTTCGGAATACCGGTGAACTTCATGGTTTCACCCTGGGTAAAGGTGTCGCCGATCTGAATGGTGCCGTGGTTGTGCAGGCCGATGATGTCGCCAGGGAAGGCTTCTTCTACGTGCGAACGGTCGCCGGCCATAAAGGTCAACGCATCCGAGATTACCACGTCTTTGCCAGTACGCACCTGGCGCAGCTTCATGCCTTTCTCGTACTTGCCAGAAACCACACGCATGAAGGCAACACGGTCACGGTGTTTTGGATCCATATTCGCCTGGATCTTAAACACGAAGCCGCTGAATTTCTCCTCGCTGGATTCCACCAGACGCGCATCGGTTTTACGTGGCATCGGCGTCGGCGCCCAAGCCACTAAGCCATCGAGCATATGATCGACGCCGAAGTTACCCAGCGCGGTGCCGAAGAACACCGGGGTAATTTCACCGCTCAGGAACAGCTCCTGATCGAACTCGTGGGACGCGCCCTGCACCAGTTCCAGCTCATCACGCAGTTGCTGTGCCAGGTCTTCACCGACCGCCGCGTCGAGATCCGGGTTCGCCAGACCTTTGACAATGCGCACTTCCTGAATGGTATGGCCCTTACCGGTTTGATACAGGTAAGTTTCATCTTTGTAGAGGTGATACACGCCTTTGAACAGCTTACCGCAACCAATCGGCCAGGTAATTGGCGCGCAGGCGATCTTCAACTCGCTCTCAACTTCATCCAGCAGTTCCATCGGATCGCGGATGTCACGGTCAAGTTTGTTCATAAAGGTGATGATCGGCGTATCGCGCAGACGGGTCACTTCCATCAGCTTACGGGTACGATCTTCAACACCTTTCGCGGCATCGATCACCATCAAACAGCAGTCAACCGCCGTCAGCGTACGGTAGGTATCTTCAGAGAAGTCTTCGTGCCCTGGGGTATCCAGCAGGTTCACCAGACTGTCGCGATACGGGAATTGCATCACCGAGGTGGTGATGGAGATACCACGTTGTTTCTCCATCTCCATCCAGTCAGATTTAGCATGCTGGCTGGAGCCGCGGCCTTTGACGGTACCGGCGGTTTGGATCGCCTGCCCGAACAGCAGCACTTTTTCGGTAATGGTGGTTTTACCGGCATCCGGGTGCGAGATGATCGCAAACGTACGGCGGCGCGCCACTTCATCTAAAAAGGAAGCAATAGACATGTGTGAATTCTTCTTCAAGGGCAACGCGCGGGCGGCGCGCTGCGAATAAATCGTTCCGGGCAAAGCCGGGGGATAACGGTACCAATGGTGACGCAGTGGCGTCAGTTCACAGCAAGATGTGCGCGATCTACATTGGCGGCAGTCCGGTTATCCAGTCAGCATTAAGGCGGCATAGCATACAATATTTCAGCAGGCGGGGAAATCGTGGGATGGAACCTGTGTGCACCCTCGCCCTGCCGTTTTCCTGCAAGCGAGGAGAAGAGGCTATTCGAGTGAGGCTTTGATGCCAGTTGGCAGTCTTACTCAGCCGCTTTCCTGCAAATGAGAAGAAGGGACTGTTCGAGCGAGGCTTTCATTCCGGGTGACAGCCTCACTCAGCCGCTGCCCTGCAAGTGAGGAGTAAGAAGGCTATTCGAGCGAGGTTTTCATTCCGGGTAACAGCCTCTCCCATTTGCGGGAGAGGCTGGAATGTGGGAAACGACATACGGCTAACCCAACACGCGCACCACTGCCGCCTTAAAGATCTTCACCCCGATCTCCAGCGAACTCAGTTCAAAACGCATATCCGGATGATGCAGGCCCGGCACCAGATTGGTGCCCAAACCCCAGAAACCGGCTTTCACCTGCGGTCTCTTCACCGGGTAGTAGAAGAAGTCTTCACTGCCTGGTGTGGATTTGGTGTCGAGCAGCCCTTCTTCCCCCAGCACATCAACGATCGCAGCCCGGATCACCGCCGTGGCTTCCTCGTGGATTTCTGCGGCGGGCATCTCTTTCAGTACCACCACTTCAGCGCTCGCACCCAATGCAGCCACGCTGTGCTGAATCGCCTGCGTCACTTTCTGTTTCAGCACTTCCATCGGCGCGTTCTCCTGCGAACGCAGATCCCATACCACACGCGCCTCATCCGGCACCGAGTTGGTGACACCGGCATCACACAGGAAGCGGGTGGCTTTCACGCTCCATGTCAGGCCCGGCGCCAGATGGATACTGTTCACCGCCTGTACCGCTTGTACTGCGGCATCCAGTGCATTGACACCCAAATGTGGGCGCGCGGCATGAGCAGGCACACCTTTAATTGTCGCTTCCAGCGTGCTGCACGCCGAATAGAGCACGGCTGGCGTGGCTTGTCCGACATGGCACTCTTCCAGTGGACGCACATGGAAACCGAGGATCATCTCGACATCATCCAGCGCACCGCCCTCAATCATCGATAACGCACCCGCACCGAGTTCTTCCGCAGGCTGGAACAGCAGCTTTAGCTTGCCGCGCTTGATTGCGCCCTCTTTCAGCAACTCCTGTGCTGCCGTCAGCACCACCGATGAGTGCCCATCGTGGCCGCAGGTATGGCGTGCACAGGCGACGCCGTTAATGATGTGGCCGAGTGCATCCATATCTGCACGTAGCGCCAGTACCGGACCCGGCACGCCGCTGTCAATTTCCGCCACGATGCCGGTGGTGTGATTAATGCCGCGCGTCACACTGATGCCAGCCTGCTCAAGCTGGTCGGCGATGTAGGCGGAAGTTTTGAATTCTTCGAATCCCAGTTCCGGGATTTCATGCAGGTAATGGTAATGATCTAATACGTTCGACACCGCTAAGCTCCTGACAAGTAAAGGCTCGCCACAGCATCCGCCGATGTACGGCTATAATCAATCCAGCGTGAATGAAAATGAGTCAAAACTGAGAACTCTTCGCATTCAATAAATGAAATAATTCCATTTACAATCAATAAGATAATTTCAACTTTTTGACGAAAAAGCCTTCACAAAAAAGTATAGATTGATGCATAATTCACCGTACTTCACCTGACAAATTAAAAAGGACTCAGCCATGTTAACTGCTGAAATGACCTCTCGCCTGAACGATCAACTGAACCTCGAATTCTTCTCTGCCAACCTGTATCTGCAGATGAGCGCATGGTGCAGCGACAAAGGTTTTGAAGGTGCCGCTTCATTCCTGAAAATGCACTCTCGCGAAGAAATGGAACATATGCAGCGTCTGTTCGATTACGTTAGCGATGCCGGTTCTCTGCCGGTGCTGGGCAGCATTGCCGCCCCTGCCGTTAGCTGGAACTCACTGAATGACGTGCTGGAAGAAGCGCTGAAGCATGAGCAGCTGATCACGCAGCGCATCAACGACCTGGTACACACCGCGTTGATGTCTCAGGACTACTCAACCTTCAATTTCCTGCAGTGGTATGTGGCTGAGCAGCACGAAGAAGAGAAGCTGTTCAAAACCGTACTGGATAAACTGGCGCTGGTCGGCAACAAAGGCGAAGGCCTGTTCCTGGTGGACAAAGACCTGGGCCGCATGAACGTCGAAGGCCACGGCCAGTCATAATAAAGATTTCACACAGCAAACAGCACAACGCCCGGCAATGCCGGGCGTTTTTTTATGCTGAAATCTTACGCTTAGATTGCGACGAGCTTATAAACAACCAGGAGCGTATCAATGCGCCCCTGGGTTGTAACGTCGCCATTTATGGCGAGCTTATTCCAGCTCTTTCAGACGCAGTTCCGAAGGCTGCGGGCGGCCAAAGAAATAGCCCTGGAACAGCGTACAACCCTCTTCACGCAGCTTGGCGAATTGCTCGCTGCTCTCCACCCCTTCGGCGGTGATCTGAATATCCAGGCTGCGGCTCATGCCGGTGATCGCCCGGATAATCGCCAGCGCTTCGCGACTGTCACCCATATCGTTGATAAACGACTTGTCGATTTTGATCTTGTCGAACGGGAAAGATCGCAGATAGCTGAGCGATGAGTAGCCCGTGCCGAAATCATCCAGCGCAATCTGCACGCCAATCGCCTTCAGGCTTTGCAGGGTGCGGATATTGCCCAGCGTGTCATCCAGCAGCACCGATTCAGTGATCTCCACTTCGAGGCGTTGCGGAGCCAATCCGGATTCGCGCAACGCGCCTTCCACCACCGACACCAGCGAGCTGTTCTTGAACTGCAACGGCGACAGGTTAACCGACACTGACTGCTCGGTGCCCCAAGTCTGTGCCTCGCGGCAGGCTTCATACAGCGCATAAGCGCCCAGCATATGGATAAGCCCGGTCTCTTCGGCAATCGGGATAAAATCATTCGGCATGATCAAGCCCTTAACCGGATGGTGCCAGCGCATCAGCGCTTCATAACCAATGATTTCGTCCTCATTGGTGATCGGCTGATAGTAGAGTTTCAGCTGACGCCCGGTGATCGCCTCACGCAGATCGTTTTCAATCACGCGGCGGCTGCGCGCCACATCATCCATTTCCATGGTGAAGTGTTCATAGCGGTTGCGTCCGTTGCGTTTGGCTTCGTACAGCGCCATATCCGCACAGCGCAGCATGTGCTCTGGCGTGTTGGTGACCTGTGACGTCAACGCAATGCCCACGCTCAACCCAACGGAAAGGTTGTGCCCTTCAACATTGATAGGCGGACGGATCGCTTCAATCAGGCGCTGTGCCACCACCGCCGCTTCCTGCGCGTTATTGATATTCGGCAGCACGATAGCAAATTCGTCGCCGCCAATACGCGCCAGCGTGTCATGGTCGCGCAGCGCACTACGCAAGCGTTTTGCCACCACGCGCAGCAGATCGTCACCAATCTGATGACCCAGCGCATCGTTAACGTTCTTGAAGTTATCGAGATCGAGACACAGCGTGGCGCTCAGCGCATGGTGTTGGTTATCCTGACGCAGCGCTTCACTCAGCTTCTGCCGGAACAGAATACGGTTTGGCAGGCTGGTGAGGTTATCGTGGTGCGCCATATGGTGAATACGCGCATCGGCTTCACGCTGGTCGGTCACGTCTTCGACAATCAGCATCACGTAGTTTTGACGCATATCTTTGCCACTGATAGTGGTGGCACGGGTATGCAGAATACGGTCGCCGCCTGCGGTGAGCAGCAGCTGCTCGCGTGAATGGATGCCTTCGCTGCGCAGCGCGATATCCGCCAGGCTGTTGAAATAGTCACTCAGCTCCGCCGACATACATTCGTGCGGACGCTTGTGCATAATCAAGGGTTTACTGACATCAAACAGCTGTTCGGCTTTGTCATTGACCATCAGGATTTCGCGGCTGATGGCGTCTTCTACAATGACGCATGAAGGGATATTGCTGATGATGGTGTCGAGGAAGCCAGACAGCTCAGACATTTTGGCACTCTGCGCCTGCGCCAGATCCCGCGCGCGCAGCAGTTGCTGTTCATTCTCACGACGTTCGGTGACATCTCGGGTGATTTTAGCGAAGCCGATCATCTTGCCATCTTCATTGTGGATGGCATCGATCACCACATGCGCCCAGAACGCCGAACCATCTTTACGATAGCGCCAGCCTTCATCCTCGAAGCGACCGGTCTTCAGCGCGATACCCAGGTTGGCTTCCGGCGTGTTGGTCAGCCGCTCCTGCGAACCATAGAACACCGAAAAGTGCTGGCCGACGATCTCGTCAGAAAGGTAACCCTTTGCACGCTGCGCACCGGCGTTCCAGTTCACTACGCGGCCCTGCAGATCCAGCATATAGATGGCGTAATCAGTGACGCCCTCCACCAGCAGCCGGAAGGTCTTCTCGTACTCCTGCTGCTTGCGCTGCAGCTCACGCTGTTCAGTGCAGTCACGGGTGATTTTGGCGTAGCCAATCAGCTTGCCCGCATCATCACGAATCGCATCAATAATCACATGTGCCCAGAACGCACTCCCATCTTTGCGATAGCGCCAGCCTTCATCTTCGAAGCGGCCGGTTTTGAAAGCGGTGCTGAGGTTCTTTTCCGGAATATGATTTTTACGATCCTGCGCGCTGTAGAAACGTGCAAAGTTCTGACCGACAATCTCTTCAGCCACATAGCCTTTGGCACGCTGCGCGCCGGCATTCCAGTTTTCGACGTTGCCGTCGAGATCAAGCATGTAGATGGCGTAGTCCGTTACGCCTTCAACTAATAAACGGAAACGTTGCTCCTGTTCCTGTTGCTTACGCTGCTGCTCCTGCTGAACCGTGCAGTCACGCGTGACTTTGGCGAAGCCGAGCAGTTCGCCGAAGTCGTCACGAATCGCATCAATCACCACATGTGCCCAGAAGGCGCTGCCATCTTTGCGATAGCGCCAGCCTTCCGTCTCGAAGCGCCCCACCGCTGTCGCGACGGAAAGTCCACGCTGTGGCGCACCGTTTTTACGATCGTCTTCGCTGTAGAACAGCGCGAAGTTTTTACCGACGATTTCGTCGGGCGTGTAACCTTTGGCGCGTTGTGCCCCTGCATTCCAGTTGGCGACGGTGCCATCGGGTTTGAGCATGTAAATGGCATAATCCACCACGCTCTGCACCAGCAGCCGGTACATGACGTCAGAGTTATTATTCATTGTTGTTCGCCTATTGCTGGCCTGGTAAAAATTGCTTCTTAAGAAAAATCCTAATTGCTGTGGAGACTTAAACGCAAAAGTACAGCGCTGACAAGCGTTAATCGTCCACAGACAAAAGTTGGTAGTCAGGTTATCGGCAATGGCGAAAAAACATTCAGCGGGATACTCAATTTATCCTGCTGCGTTGACGCTGCTCGTGGGGGAAACGGGGGCTATCAAGATGGCATTGCAGGGGAAAATGCACTTGCCAGCACAAAGGGGCACGCGCCGCTAAAATCGGGCACTCCGCCGCCGCAACAAAGGCTGGTATCACGCGCTGGGCAGCAGTTTTCTCGATCAACCACAGTTGATCGTCAATTGGCGGATGAACATTCCACGGTAGCCACCGCGCCTGCTGATCGGCCAGCAACCTGGCTGCGCGTGTGCCGGGCGCAACGTGACTGCTGAAGATCAGCTTAAAGCCTGGTTGAGCACTCAGCTGCGCGGCTAAGCCGCTGTCGGCCACCGCATCGGCCGCCACAATCACATCTGCAGGCCGCCATTGTTGCGGCTGCGGCTGTTTCAACAAGCGCACCAATCCCAGCGCCGTGGTGGCGGGCAGCTTGTCCATCGCCAGCAGTTGCGCGACCTCACTGCGAATTTGTGGGCAGAGCTGAACCGCCAGACCCCGCGCGGTGAGCTGTAAAGCCACTTCCGGCCCGCGTCCGTGTTCCGGCACGGCAATCACCGCGCCGTGGGTGGCGGCTATCGCCAGCGCATCCATTTGATCGCGCAAACGCTGCGTGCGGTCGCCGTAGGAAGCATCCGTGATTAATAGTTTTGCCGACGGCGGGCAGTCAAACGGTAACAGCAGCGCTTCACGGCTCCAGTCGCCCATGTAGGTGATGCCACCGGCGATGGGCAGATGGAACCACACCGAGCCCGGTGAATGGCCGCTGCGGCCAGTAAACAGATGCAACGGGCCAATGGCCGTTTGCCCGCGCAGCGGTAACAAACGTCGCGCATACATCGGCACCGCGACGTTAGCCAGCTGTAACCAGGTTTGCTCGGTGGCGTACACCGGCGGCGAGCCGATTTGCGCCCAGCAGTCGAGCGAGGCCGCGTGGTC
The DNA here is from genome assembly GCF_000759475.1 of Pantoea rwandensis. Lineage (NCBI taxonomy): Bacteria > Pseudomonadati > Pseudomonadota > Gammaproteobacteria > Enterobacterales > Erwiniaceae > Pantoea > Pantoea rwandensis. Next base: position 1,183,699 of record NZ_CP009454.1, on the reverse strand, counting down.
AATGTGCGAGTGGGTCAAACATAACGCATCAACGCGGCCAATGGCGCGGATATCCGGGCGCACGCCGGGTTGTGGGCCGGCCCCGAGATCCCACAGCAGGCGATAGCCTTCCATCTCGACCAAAAAAGCCGCGGGCAGCTTGCCACCCACACCGCTGATAACCGTTAAGCTTGCCATGGTAAAACCCCTTGCGGCAGACGCCGCGCCAGCCGCGTTGCCAGTCCCATCAGCAAACACACGACCAGAATCATCAGGCAGCCTACCGCGGCCGCCAGCGAGGCGGAGCCCCCTTCGTCAAGGAACACGATGGTGGGTCCGATGGTTTGGGTTTGCGAGGTCACCAGCAATACCGAAACCTGGATTTCATTCAGTGCGGTGAGGAACACCAGCACCGTGCCCGCCAGCGCAGAAGGCGCCGCCAGCGGCAGTAAAATATCGCGCATGCGGCGCATAAAGCTGGCACCACACAAGCGTGCCGCCTCATCCAGCGCCGGTTCCAGCTGCGCGAATCCCGCCAGCGTTGGACGCAACACTAGCGCAAGGAAGTTCGCCAGATAAGCGGCGAGGATGATCCACACCGTGCCATACAGCGACACATTGATGATCGGCAGCGGGCGCAGGAAGAACAGCATCGCCGCTACGCCGGTGACAATCCCCGGCAAGGCATAAGTCAGTTCACTTGCCAGCCACAGGCCGCGCACCAGTTTGGTCCGGCGCCAGCTGAGGAAATACGCCAGGAACAGCGCGGTGGACGTCAGAATCATCGCCGCCAGCGTGGTCAGCCCGAGGCTGGTCATAAAGGCATGGCGCACCGCCGGATAGCCCCACAGCGCGCTGCGGAAGTTCTCCAGCGTCAGCGTTTGCCAGGTGAGCGCCTGACCATATCCGCTGGTGAGTGCAGTGATCAGCAGCGCACTGACCGGCAGCAGCAGCGTTAGCGCCATCCACAGCCAGGCCGCGCCTTCAATCGCCAACCGCCCGCGTCCTAATGGTTGCTGCCACAGACGCGGCGCACCGTTGACGCGCACATCGTGACGACCGCCGAGCCAGGCGCTGGCCGCCATGCCCGCCAGCGTGATCACGGCAATCAGCAGCGCGTAAACGGCGGTATTGGGTAAGGCACTCGGGCCAATGCCGTTAAGCTGCTGATAGACCAGCGTAATCAGCGTTGGCACGCGGGCGGGAATGCCCAGCATCGCCTGAATACCGAAGTTACCGGCGGCCGCAACAAAGGTCAGTGCAGCCCCGGCAAAGATCGCCGGGCGCGCCAGCGGCAGAATGATGGTCAACAACACGCGCATCCGCGAGGCACCGCTGATCTGCGCCGCTTCGACTAAATCAGCCGGTAAACGACGCAAACCGGCACGTACAGTGAGAAACACCAGTGGCGCGTTGTGTGTACCGAGCAGCAGCACGATGCCGCTCAGCGAATAAAGCGGTTGCTCGCCCGGTGCAAACCATCGCAAGCCGAGTGAACCAAACAGCAGCGCTAACGGGCTGGACGGTGCCAGCGCCTGTAGCCATGCGAGCGCCGTAACCTGCGGCGGAATCATCAGCGGCAGGATAAAGGCAAACACCCAGGCGGTTTTGGCGCGCAGATCGCTCAGCGCCACCAGCCAGGCGGCGGCGGTGCCAAGCAGCACTGAAATCAGGGTCGAACTCAAGGCGATGAGCAACGTATTGCCGCTGGCAATCAGCACGCGGTCGCTGGCTATCAGGCGCGACAAGCGCGCCAGATCCGGCACGCCTTGCGGGGCAATCGCCGTCCACACCAGTCGCAGCAGTGGCGCCACCGACAATAAGCCAATCAGCAGCACCATCAGGGCCAGGATCAGCTTTTCGCTGTTGAGACGCCAGCGTTGACCGCCACGCGCCGCGTTACGCCATTCGTTGCTCACCACGCTCATGCTTAGCCGCCAAACATTGCGGTGAACTGATCGCGCACCGTGGCATCTTCCTTGATGGCTTTCGCGACGTCAGGGGTCAGCAGCTTGATTTTATTGATGGGTGTAAAGCCCGCCGGTGCAGAAACACGATCGTCCACCGGGCGGTTGCCCTGCTCGACCACCAGCTTCTGGCCTTGTTCAGACAGCATAAAGTTCACGAAGGCTTTAGCGGCTGGCAGGTTGTGCACCGACTTCATGATCGCTACCGGCTCCGTCACGTAAGACACGCCCTCTTTCGGGTACACCAGATCCACCGGCGAGCCTTTTTTCTTCGCCAGAATCACGTCAGCGTCAGTGATGATGCCGTACTTATCCAGCCCGCTGGCGACCGCTTTCAGCGCCGGACCGTTGCCGCCCTGCGGTGCCACGCCAATCGCTGCCAGCTTCTTGTAGAAATTCCAGCCGATGGTTGGCGTGTTGATGTCGGTGTGCAGCTTGTACAGCGCCGCACCAGAGTAGAGCGGGCTTGGCATGGCGATCTGACCTTTGTTGGCCTCTACCGCCAGCGCGTTCCAGCTGTCAATCGGCTGTGCGTGCTGGGTGTTGTAAGCAATCACCGTGGCGATGATTTTGGTACCAAAGAAGGTTTTGTCTTTGTCGTAGAAGGACGGATTGATGTGACTCAACGGCGCATCGTTGTAGCTGTAGAGCTGGTTCTGATTTTTCAGGGCACCGAGGTTGATGGCATCGGCAATCAGCAGCACGTCCGGCTTGGCACCACCGCTCATCATCTCGGTCTGCAACACGTTCATCAGCTGCGTGGTGCCGTTACGCGTCCACTCCACTTCGATTTTCGGGTACGCGGCTTTGAACGCGTCCACGGTTTGCTGCGCGATTTCCGGTGCCTGTGAGGTGTAAATCACCAGCTTGCCGGACGGGGCATCATCGGCGTGGCTGGTGGCGGCAAACACTAATCCACTGGCTAACATCAAAGCGTTAAAAGACGTGCGCATAGCAATTTCCCTAAGTATCTGAATGTTATGAAGGAAGAATCCAATCGTCGCGCAGCGCCACCCCAAGGGTCGCATCCACAACGGGTAAAGCGGTCTCCGCCAGCTGCAGCGTGATGCTGTGGTCTGGCGCATCAAGTGGCGCAACATCAATCTGGTAATGGCTGCCGCGATAGATCACCCGCTGCACGCGCACCGCAAACTGCGGTTCATCCGGTTCAGCGAGGCGGAAATCCACCGCATGAAAACTGGCTTTGCCGTGAGGCATCGGGCGTTGTTCGGCCGCACAGCGCAAGGTGACGCGCAGACCGCACAGCGTGGCGAGCGCTTTGCCCTCGCCTGTTGGTTCAATATCGCTGACCGCCAGCACTTTGCCGTCATCGATAAAACCCGCCACCATTTCATTCGCCGGTTCACGCCACAGGGTTTGCGGCGTGGCAAACTGCATTACGCGGCCGCCGTCCATCACCACAATGCGGTCGGCCAGCGCCATCGCTTCGTGCTGGTCGTGGGTGATGTAGAGCAAGGTGGCGTGGCTGTAGCGATGGAAGCGGCGAAACTCCTCTTCCATGGTGGCGCGCAGGTATACATCAAGATTGGCCAATGGTTCGTCGAGCAGCACCAGCGTGGGTTTGGCGACCAGGCAGCGGGCTAACGCCACACGCTGACGTTGGCCACCTGAAAGATCGGCCGGACGGCGTGAAGCAAAATGTTCTAATCCCACCAGCTCCAGCGCCTGCTGCGTGCGGCTGTCACGCTCATGGCGCGCTACGCCGTTGACTTTGAGGCTATAGGCGACGTTTTCCGCCACCGTCATATGTGGCCACAGCGCATAGCTCTGGAACACCACGCCAAGTTGGCGCTCTTCTGGCGGCAGGTGCACGCCCGGCGCAGCAAAGCAGCGCTCGCCGACGTGGATTTCACCGGCATCAGCGGTTTCAAAGCCCGCCAGCAGACGTAATAGGGTGGTTTTGCCGCAGCCCGAAGGACCCAGAACGGCGATGAACTCTCCCTGCGCAATCTGCAGCGAGATATCCTGAAGTACCGGCTGGGCAGCAAAGGCTTTGCTTAACCCGCGAAGTGTGATTGTTGCCATGTTTCTGGCCTTTATCTGACAGTCCGGCTAAGACCCTACGACAATCAGATGACGATCCCGTGACATCAACTTGACGTTTCCGTGCTCAAACAGAACGGGAGGCCCGAGAGCCTCCGTGTACCTTATTCGACGCTTTCAGCCTGCAAATGCATACCGATATAACGCTCATAGCGCGATGGCTTCACGCGTGACAGATCCACCAGCACCAACCCGTCGATACAGTGGTTGAAATCGGGATCGCTGCCGAAATCGATAAACTGCACCCCGCCCGGCTCACACACTTCAGAGTACTGCTTGTAGAGCGTGGGAATCGCGGTGCCGAGGTTCGCCAGCAGATGCTTCAGGCGGCGCAAGTCTTCGGCGTAGTTATCACCGGTAAACTGCGCCAGCACTTCCGGCAGCGAGGCCGGATAGGGACGACGCGACTTCGCCAGCGGCAACTCGGTTGGGAAGTACATGCGGTAGAACGCCACTAACAGATCGCGTGCCGCCAGTGGCATACCGCCGGAGATCGATACCGGGCCAAACAGATAGCGGGTCTCCGGGTATTTGGCGATATAGGCACCAATGCCCATCCACAGATAATCCAGACCACGTTTGCCCCAGTAGGCGGGCTGGATAAAGCTGCGACCCAGTTCCAGACCCTGATTGATGATCGGCAGCATGCGCTCGTCGTAGTGGAACAGGCTATCGCTGTAGATGCCTTCCAGACCACGACGTTCCAGCTGCTCGGCACCCGGAATAAAGCGATAAGCGCCAACAATTTCCAGCGCATCGTCATCCCACAGAATCAGGTGATAGTAATCGTCATCGTATTTATCGAGGTCACGACGGCGACCGCTGCCCTCGCCCACGGCGCGGAAGGCGATTTCACGCAGGCGTCCGAGTTCACGCAGCAGCGGCACCCAGGTCGCGCCGTTACGACGCCACAGGTAGATCTGTTTGCCATCCGGCAGCGAGCCCAGACGCTCACTCTCCATCAGCGCTTTTTTCAGTTCGGCACGGTCTTCCGGACGCGCAATCGCCGCTTCAGTCTGGAACAGACCCCGACGGCCCTGACCAATGCGATACAAATGCTTGCGCAACCGTTTCGCCAGCTCTTTGCCCGGCGTGTGGCCGTCGTGCCAGTTGGCAAACGGGATCTGCTCGCCAATATGCAGCTTGATGCGCGATCCACGCTGGCGGAACATTTCGCGCACCAGCATCAGCAGCGCCAGTGGTGAGGCAATTTTGGCGGCGGCATAGAACGCCAGGCTATTACGTCCGACGACGTGTGCCGGAACAATCGGCGCACGAGCACGGGCGGCCAGGCGCAGGAAGCTGTGATGCCAGCGGTTATCGCGCACACCACGGCTGGAGAGACGGGACACTTCACCTGCCGGGAAGATAATCAGCGCCCCCTGATTGTCGAGATGCTGTTGCATGCGCGTCAGCTGTTCGCGACTGGTACGGTTGCCCATGTTATCCACGGGCAACATCAGGTTGTTAATCGGTTCCAGCATCATCAACATGCGGTTCGCCACGATTTTCACATCACGACGTACCTGAGAAACGGCCGCCAGCAGCGCCAGGCCGTCGAGCGCACCGAGCGGATGGTTGGCGACAATCACCACCGGGCCGCTGGTCGGGATCTGCTCCAAATCGCGTTCACTTAATTCACAGCGCACATCCAGGTGCTCCAGCACTTGCTCGACCATATCCACCCCTTTCAGGTGGCGATAACGGTCAGCAAAAGATTGGAATTCATGTTCGCGAACGGCCCATTTCAACAGGCTTTTTTGCCAGTTCGCGGGGTGATGGCCTGGCCAGTAAGTATCGAGAAGCTGATCAACAGAAAACATCATTCACCTTTTGTGCGCAGAGGTTTATGGCACCGAAGTTAAACAGGCTTGTTTTCAGATTTATGACCAGTACCGAAGCGGAACGGAAAAAGCAGGAGCGGAAAGCAGAAGCACGACAGTGCGCCGCGACTGAATTGATCAATTCATTGCAGCAACGCGGTTTATCATGCGGGACTGACGCGGCGTTATTGCGGGAAAATGTGCAAGGAGTGACGCCGCTACCGAATGGGGCGCTTTAGGGTAGCGGCGTGATGTCTCTCGCGGCGTTGCTCTATAGTTTTAACGGCGGCAATTGTGAGAACACGCTCAACAAGCCTTTGCTCCACAGCTGACGAATCTGCGAAAAGTAAGGGTGTTGTTCGGTAATATGATGCTGTTCGTTATCTTTGAAGCTGTCGGTGTGATAGACCATCACATCCAGCGGCAGGCCTACCGAAATGTTACTCGCCAGCGTTGAATCCATGGAAATCAGCGCGCACTGCATTGCCTGGCTAAGCGGGGTTTCATAGCGCAATACGCGATCAATAATCGGCTTGCCGTATTTGCTTTCACCAATCTGGAAATAAGGCGTATCTACGCTGGCTTCAATGAAGTTGCCCTGCGGATAGATTTGGAACAGGCGCGGCTCTTCACCGCGAATCTGTCCACCTAACAGCAGCGTGCCACCAAACTCTTCGCCATCACGCTTGATCACTTCACGCAGGGTTTCCCCCACCAATAGCGCAATGTCATACAGCGAGCGCCCATTCAGCAGATTGGGCTGATCGCTGTCGTGGTTATTACGCCGTAGCAAACTCATCACGCTTTGCGTGGTCGCCAGATTACCGGCGCTTTGCAGCACCAGCGTGCGTTCATCATCCACCTGAAACACGTGTAATTTACGGAACGAGGAAATATGATCGACGCCCGCGTTGGTGCGTGAATCCGATACAAAAATCATCCCTGACGATAAACGCATTGCCACACAATAAGTCATAGTCACGCCTGCAAAAAAATATCACTGCTGCGCATGCACCTGCTGCACCGCGGCCATCGCCAGCATATCCTCACCGCCGCCGCCCAGCCGCATACCGCGCACCGGACAAGCATCGAGATAATCCACACCCACCGCCAGACGTAAATGCTGGCGCGTACTGCGCGTATTGTTGGTGATATCAAAGCTGTGCCAACTGCCATCCAGCCAGGCTTCAACCCAGGCGTGAGTAGCAACGTGTTCGACATTGTCCGTATAAAGATAGCCGCTGACATAGCGCGCCGGGATCCCGAGACTGCGACAACAAGCCAGAAACACATGGCTGTGATCCTGACAAACGCCGCTGCCCGCCGCAAATACTTTCGCTGCGGTATCACTCACCTGCGTGCTGCCAGGCTGGTACGGCATTTTCAACAGCAGCTCATCCATCAGTTTTTCCAGGCTGGCGAGCGGTTTTTCTGCGTGCCAGTAGCGCTGTGCGAAATCGCGAATCGCCGCATCGGGCAAGGTTAATGGCGTGGCGCGCAGAAACACCAATGGCGAAAGGATCGATTCAGGATCGGGGGCATACTCCCCTTCATCCAGAATTTCCACCACCCCGCGCGCGGCAATCTCCAGTTGCTGATGTGGCGTATCTAGCGTCAGCACGTGCAACACGTTGCCGTAAGCATCAGTGGTGCGCGTGGCCTCGCACGGTAAATCGAGATCCCATGACAAAATCTGCTGGTGCACCGAGTTTTGCGGCGTCAGGCGCAGATACTGGGTGCTGAGTTTGACCTGATGCTCATAGGCATACCAGGTTTTGTGCTCGATGTTCAGTCTCATTTCGCCTCCAGATAGGTCTGATTGATGCTTTCTGCCAGCGCGTTGGTCTGCGAGAGAAAGTGATTAAGCCAGCTATACAACCCGTCACGCGTCAGACTTTCCCAGGTGCTGAAGCGCATTTCAGCCAACAGCACCGTCACCAGATAGCGTGGACGATCCTCACCGCTGCTGCCGATCTGTTCCAGCTGGTTGGCGATCTCCTCAATGCAGGAGTGCAGCGAACGCGGGCTTTCGTTACGCAGGATCAGCATCTCATTCACCAGATCCGGCATCAGTTGCTGCTTAAAGATCGCGTTATAGGCTTCACGCGCCGACACTGCACGCAGCAAGGTATCGAGGCAGTAATATTCCCGTACCGAATCAGGGTTCTGCTCCAGCAGTTGCTGGTTGACGCTCAACAAGCGCGCGGTGCCGTCGCTGCGCTCCATCAGCGTGCCGATACGGATAAAACACATCGCATCGCCACGCAACAATGTGCCGAACATCGCGCCGCGAAACAGGTGTGAGCGCTCTTTCACCCAGTCAAAAAAGCTGTCAGCGTTGGCGCTGGTGATGCCGCGTCGCCGCATGTTACGCATCTCAATCCACGTCGAGTTGATGCTCTCCCACACTTCAGACGACAGACTGCCGCGCACCGCGTGCGCATTGTTCCACGCCTCCTGCCAGCAGCTAAAAATGCTGCTGGGGTTACGATCGTCGAGGGCGAAAAAGTTAAACAGCTGCGGCATGGTGAAACGCCCGTTGAGGGTTTCAAACAGCTGACGCGTGCCGGTGAGATTGAGCGGCAACAGCAGCTCATCGGTTTGGCTGTTGCGCACCGGCATCAGCGAAAGCCGGTTGGTGACATCCAGCACCCGGGCAAGTTGTTCTGCGCGCTCCAGATAGCGCGCCATCCAATAGAGGCCACTGGCCGTGCGGCTTAGCATGATGCGTCATCCTCCAGAACCCAGGTGTCCTTGGTGCCACCGCCCTGCGACGAGTTCACCACCAGCGAACCTTCAGTCAGCGCCACGCGGGTTAAGCCACCCGGTACTAAACGAATATCCGCTCCGCATAAGGCAAAGGGACGCAAATCGATATGGCGCGGCGCCAGGCCGTTGTCGATAAAAGTCGGACAGGTGGAGAGCGATAGCGTGTCCTGGGCGATGTAGTTTTCCGGGCGTGCTTTCAGCCGATCGCGGAAATCACTCAATTCTTGCTGGCTGGCCACCGGGCCAATCAACATGCCGTAACCGCCGGCGCCGTGTACCTCTTTCACCACCATTTTGCTGAGATTGGCGAGGACGTAAGTCAGATCCTGCGGCTTACGGCACTGCCAGGTCGGCACGTTGTTGAGGATCGGATCTTCATCCAGATAGAAACGGATCATGTCGGGCACGTAGGGATAGATCGATTTGTCATCGGCCACGCCGGTACCGATCGCATTGGCCAGCACCACGTTGCCGGATCGATACACCGACAGCAGGCCCGGCACGCCGAGCATCGAATCGGGACGGAACGCCAGCGGATCGAGGAACGCATCATCAACGCGACGATAGATCACATCGACTTTGCACGGCCCGGCGGTGGTGCGCATCATCACCGCACCGTCTTTGACAAACAGATCGGCACTTTCCACCAGCTCGACGCCCATCTGCTGCGCCAGGAAACTGTGTTCGAAGTAAGCGCTGTTGAAGCGGCCCGGCGTCAGCACCACCACCACCGGATCGTTGACCGGTGAGCTTTCGCGCAGGGTTTGCAGCAGATGCGAAGGATAACGTTCTACCGGTGCCACATGCTGCTCGACAAACAACTCGGGATAGAGGCGCATCATCATCTTGCGGTTCTCCAGCATGTAGGAGACGCCAGAAGGCGTGCGCAGATTGTCCTCCAGTACGTAGTACTCGCCGTCGTTGTTGCGCACCATATCGACACCGGTAATGTGCGCATAGATGTTGCGGTGCAGATCGACACCTTGCATGCAGGGCTGATATTGATCGTTTACCAGCACTTGCTCGGCAGGCACGATCCCCGCCTTGAGGATGTGTTGTTGATGGTAGATGTCATGCAGGAAGGCATTCAGCGCCTGCACGCGCTGGCGGATGCCGCGATCGAGCATCGCCCATTCACCCGCCGGAATAATACGCGGTACGCTGTCGAACGGGATGAGCCGTTCCGCGCCGCCATCGTCTCCATAGACATTGAAGGTGATGCCCACACGATGAAACAACAGTTCCGCTTCTTCGCGCTTACGCGCCACGGCCTCTTTGTCCGCCTGTTGTAACCACTCCCAGTAATGCTGATAGTGCGCACGGTGTTCACCGTTGCTCAATAACATCTCATCATAGAAGTGTGACGCTATCTGGTAGCTTTCTTTCATGATTTACCCGGCGCTTGTCAGAGGACCTGGATCCTCTCCTGCACAAAGTGTGCCAGAGGCTCACGCCCCAAACGGCACACGCGCCCCGATAACGGAGCAGCGCCGGATAACCCTCAGATTGCACCTTACTGGTGCATTAACTGCTGCGCAATTGGCAGCCAGATATCCGTCAACGCTCCATCGCCCCCCGTGAAAGGATCGCGATGCGGTAAAGGCACGCGCGCGATTTGATCTTTCGCCGCGCGTAAACGAGAAGGTTCATCACGCACGGTTTCCGGGGACATGCCTTCAGGATAGGCGCCAACGGCGAAAAAGTCGTCTGAGGCGAACACCTGTTTATGGCCGACACCGGCGGGGATCAGCACCGCATCGCCCTCGCGCAGCGTCACCATGCGGCCGCTATCGCCACCAAACAGCACTTCCGCCCAACCGGACGCCACACCCAGCACTTCATGGGTATTCGGATGGTAATGAGTGTAAGGGAAGATCGGTGCGCGCCACGCGGCCGGCCAGCCGTTGGCAGTGAAGGTTTTTTCAAACCATTCGGCGCTGTTGCTTTGCAGCTCTTCATCATAGTCAGGCGCGATGCCCGGCCAGATGATCAGCGGCAGCAGATTATTAGGCACGCCGCCTGAGGGCTGCGACAGCATCAAATGCTGCGGATTATTGGATGAACCTGCAGAAAAGGTACCGGCGGCGAAAGACATCAGTAACAGCAGGCTGGAAGTGTTGGCAGTCATACTCTTTCTCCGGGAAGCCACGTTGCTTAATTGTGGCAAACCCCGACGGCATTGCAATGTGCGCCCGCCGACAAAATTCACATAAAAGAATGATTTACCTTACTAAAGCCAAATTAGTTAGCAACATATTTAACATTTTGTGGGGCCGATAAAACCGCCAGCAAACTGTTATAAAAAAACACTCAGGATCTGTGTCTGATTCGCTTCACTGTTATGTGATTAACTGGCAGGCAGTAACATTTAGAGGTGAACTATGGAAGCGATCAAACAAATTCTGCTCGATGAAATCGCCACGCTGAACCGTGAAGGCCAGCGCGATAATCTGCCACGCTTTAGCTTTTCATTCCTCAAAACCCATCCGGGGCTGTGGGCGATCATGTACCTGTGCTACGCGCTGTGCGTGGCGCTGATCTTCTCCACTGATATGCTCGGCTGGCCCGCGTTCTGGTTCGCCACCGCCTTTGTATTGGTGATGAGCTTCCTGATGCTGATGGATATCAACCCCAAATACCGCTTTGAGGATATCGACACGCTGGATCTGCGCGTGTGCTACAACGGGGAGTGGTATTACGTGCAGCCGGTGTCCCAGCAGGCGCTGGATAAAATCGTGGAGAATCCCGGCACGCCCGACCGCGTGCGCAGCGGCATCGATCGCCTGATGAAGCAGAAAGGCGAAGTGGATTTTTATGATGTTTATTACCTGACATGGGGAAATAAACAGGCGTCATCCATCTGATTCATTGCCATTTATTGGAGGTGCGCATTAATGCGCACCCTACAAAATTCTCGCGATTGTGCTGGTTCGCCTAATACGGCAGCGGCATTTATCGGGCCGCTTCTGTATGCCGCGATTAAAGTCAGCCGCATTTATAGCGTCGCCATTTAGGGCGATTCCAGCTGAGCAATCAATTTCCCTAACGTCTCCACCGCCGCCTCAGCGCGGGCATCCCACGGCCAGGCGGTGTTGAAGCGGAAGCAGTGGCTGAACCCTTCACTGCCCGAGAACAGCTGGCCGGGGGCGATGCTGATGCCCTCTTTTAACGCCAAATGATAGAGCTGCGTGGTGTTGATCTGCTGCGGCAGCGCAATCCACAGGAAATAGCCGCCCGGCGTATCGCTGATCTGCGCGTCAGCAGGCAGCACGCGACGTAAAGCCTGATGTGCAAGCTGCTTACGCTTAGCCAGCGCCTGGCGCAGTTTCTTTAAGTGCGTGTCGTAACTGCGGGTGCTGAGGAAGTCAGCTAATGCCAGCTGCATCGGCGCGCTGGTGGAGAGCGTGCTCATGAGCTGAATTCGCTGTACGCGCTGTGCGTAGCGCCCGGCAGCCACCCAACCTACGCGAAATCCCGCCACCAGATTCTTCGAAAAACTGCCGCAGTGCAGCACATTCCCCTCGCGATCAAAGGCTTTGGCGGGCAAAGGCTTGTCGTGACCGCTGTAGAGATCGCTGTAAACATCATCCTCAATCATCGCGACCTGATAGCGCGCCAGCAAAGACACCAACTGCTGTTTTCGTTCAGCGCTCAGGGTAAAGCCCAGCGGGTTTTGTCGGTTAGTCATCAGCCAGCAGGCTTTGACCGGCCAGCGTTGCAGCGCCTGCTCCAGCTCGTCGAGATCGATGCCCTGCTCGACATCGCTGGCGATGGCAATCGCATTCAGTTTCAGCCGCTCAATCACCTGCAAGGCACCGTAAAACGAAGGATTTTCAATTACTACCCAATCGCCGGGTTCAGTCACCGCTTGCAGGCTGAGGTTCAGCGCTTCCATCGCACCATTGGTGATGACGATATCGTCCGGCGACAAGGTGATGCCCTGCTGGGCATAACGTTGCGCCAGAATTTTACGCAGCGCTTCGTTGCCTGGCGGCAGGTTATTCAGGGCATCGCTGGGTTTCAGATTGTGTGAGACCTTAACCAGCGAGCGCATCAGCTGACGCTGTGGAAAGAGTTCAGGATCGGGAAAGGCAGAGCCAAACGGCATGATGCCCGGGTCACGCGTGGCTTGCAGCACATCAAAAACGAAACTGTTGGTGTCCGCCTGCTCGGTTTTGGCAATCGCCTGCGTGGGCAGTCGCGGACGGCTTTCGGCGGCACGCGGCGCAACGTAGTATCCGGATTGCGGTTTTGACTGGATCCAGCCCTGGCTTTCCAGCACTTCATAGGCGTGCATCACCGTCATCAGGCTGAGGCCGCTCTGTTCCGCCTGCTGACGCAACGACGGCAGCTTTTCGCCCGGCGGCCAGATGCGCGCTTCAATCTGCGTCCGAAGCTGATCAACCAACTGCTGATATTTCGCCACCCTGGCTCCGATATGGGGGATAGAGGCGACCATTTTCCCTCACCCTGGGCCTGTCCCGCAAGCGAGAGAGAGCATCGTTGGGCAGGGAATCGATGCTGTACTCAGGCTTTACCGCCCATCCCCTGCTGACGGGAGAAGGGTATTGAGCTGAGAGACTCGTACAGGCGAGGGAATCACACTCAGGCACTCACTTTCTGCGCGCACAGGCGTGCACCTTCCCCGGCTTGCAGGAGAAGTTGGCATGGGGGCAATCACTGCCCCCTTACCTTAAGGTAGCTGCACCAGCTGCTGCTCGTTTTCGACAAAATTCGGCAACTCATGGATGCGTTCCGGCGGCACCGGTTTACCCAGCAGATAACCCTGCAACGTATCGCAACCCAGGCCGGTGAGAAACGCTTGCTGATCCTGTGTTTCCACCCCTTCTGCGACCACTTTGAGATCCAGTGACTGCGCCAGTGCCACAATGGCAGAGACGATGGTGGCATCTTCTGATTTCGCCTGCAGCTCATTGACGAAGGCACGGTCAATCTTCAACTCACTGGCGGGCAAACGTTTCAAATAGAGCAGGCTGGAGTAACCCGTACCAAAATCATCGATCGAGGCTTTCACGCCCATATCCGTCAGTTGTGTCAGGATACGCACACTCTCTTCTGGATCACGCATCGCGGTGGTTTCCGTCACTTCCAGCGTCAGCAATTCGGCCGGGATCTGGTGCTTCGCCAGCGCCTGCGTCACGGTTTCCACCAGGTTGCTCTGTTCAAACTGCAGCGCGGAGAGATTCACCGCTACCGACCAGTGTGGATGGCCCTGCAGATGCCAGCTATGCAACTGACGACAGGCTTCGTTGATCACCCAATTGCCGATGTTGATGATCATGCCAGTCTTCTCGGCAATCGGCAGGAATTTGTCCGGTGCCAGCAAACCGCGCGAAGGATGTTCCCACCGCAACAGGGCTTCAAAACCAAGAATCGGACCGCTCGGCGCACAGTATTTTGGCTGGTAAAACAGACGTAACTCGCCGTTATCTAATGCTTGCCACAGGTCGTTGTTCAGCTGCAGCTGCGACTGCGCGAGGGTGTTCATCGATGGCTGGAAGAAGTTGTAGCCATTACGGCCGTTGTTCTTGGTGTGGTACATCGCGGCATCGGCGTTAAACATCAGCTCGCGCTCATCTTTCCCGTCGCCAGGGTAGACCGCGATGCCGATACTCAGTGACACCATCAGTTCATAGCGCGAAATATCGAACGGGCGATCGACCGCTTTCACCAGCGCATCCGCTACCGCAGCGGCATCATTGGGCTCATCGATTTCGATCAGCAGCACAAACTCGTCGCCGCCCATGCGCGCCAGCGTGTGGTGACCTTTCATTTGGCCGATCATACGCTCGGCCACGGCAATCAGCAGGTTGTCACCGACATGGTGACCAAAAGCATCGTTGACCGCTTTGAAGCCATCCAAATCCATAAACATCAGCGCAAACTGCGACTTTTCGCGGTTGGCCTTGTTCATGGATTGCTCCAGACGATCCTCGAGCAAAATACGGTTTGGCAGGCGTGTCAGGTTGTCGTGCAGGGCCAGCTGCGCCAGTTCACGGTTGGCTTCCGCCAGCGAGTGCGCAAGGATAGAGGTGCGCGCTTGCAGCCGAGCATCCAGCATCGAAACCAGCAAGGTGATACCGAGGATCGCCAGCGTCACCACGGTGACCACTATCGCCAGCCAGTTGCTGTTGACGCCCATGTGCGTGGCATGACTCATCATCGGGAAGCTGGCAGCGGCCATACCGGTGTAGTGCATGCCGGCAATGGCGCAGCCCATCACCACCGAAGCACCGAGACGCAGCATCGTCACGCGACCATGTCCTTCACGCAGGTTAAAGGCGAGCCACAGTGCCGCGCCCGATGCCACCAGCGCAATCACCACCGAAGCGGCAACCCAGCCCCAATTCCAGACGATGCCCGGCGCAAACATCAGCGCGGCCATGCCCATGTAGTGCATGGCGACCACGCCGGAACCGAGCACCAAAGCCCCGCCCGTTAAGCGCCGCCAGGATAAATCATGGGATGAGCACACCAGCCACAAGGCAAAAATCGATGCCAGAATCGCCACCGCCATCGACGTCGCCGTTAGCAGCGGATCGTAACTCATCACCATATCCAGGCTCATCGATAGCATGCCGATGAAATGCATCGCCCAGACGCCCACGCCCATGGCGAATCCACCGCCTAATAACCAAACCAGCGCCACCTTGCCGGTTGAAGAAGCTACGCGGCCCGCCATATCCAGCGCGGTAAACGAAGCCAGCATCGCCACCAGAATGGAAACGATGACGGTAAACGAATCGTACGAAGTCACTAACATAGTGATTTCCCAAGTTAAAGCCGTTGTCACTCAGCTGTGGTGTTATAAAGAAAAAGTCAATGTCATTGGTTTTATTGTGTGATTTATCGGCAGATAACCTGCCGATTTGAGTCTTTGAACGATGAAACCTTCCGATGCGGAAGAAAATAAAAATTGTTTATCAGGCGCTGGTTAAAGGCAGCGGGTGCTCAGCAAACAGCGGCGGTGCATTAAACGCAGCGGTGAATTCACCGATACGCTCCGCTGGTGTCGGCTTGCCGAGCAGATAGCCCTGCAGCGTGTCAAAACCGAGTCCGGTCAGCAAACGCTGCTGCTCCTCAGTTTCCACCCCTTCGGCGACCATGCGCAGATTGAGACTTTGGGCCAGCGTCAGCATCGCGCTCACGACGGTGGCGTCCTCGCTGTCGGCACGCAGGCTGTTAATAAAGGCGCGGTCGATTTTCAGTTCGGTGGCTTCCAGATGTTTCAGATGCAGCAAATTGGCATAACCGATACCGAAGTTATCGATAGCCACTTTCACGCCCAACTGGTGCAGTTCAGCAATGCGCTGCTGGCTGAACTGCGGGTCGCGCATCGCGATATTCTCGGTTATCTCCAGCATCAGCGCGCCCTCCGGCAGCTGATAACGTTGCAGTGCATGACGTAAGCTGTCGATAAGATCACGCTGATGGAATTGCAACGCCGAAAGGTTGACGGACACGCTCCAGTCGCGGTGACCTTCATCGTGCCACTGCTTCAACTGGCGGCACGCCTCGTTGATCACCCAATTGCCCAGCGCCACGATTTGCCCGGTTTTCTCCGCGCGCGGCAGGAACATATCTGGCATCAGCAATCCCCGACGTGGATGCTGCCAGCGCAATAACGCTTCGAAGCCCATCAGCACCGTGCCGCCCGCGCGGAATTTTGGCTGATAGAACAGGCACATTTCCTGATATTCCAGCGCATTCCACAGATCATTCGCCAGCGCCAGCTGATGCTGCGCCACCGCGCTCATCACAGGCTCAAACAGGCACCAGCCGTTTCGGCCACTGTGTTTGGTGTGGTACATGGCGGAATCGGCGTTGAACATCATCTCCTGCTGACTTCGACCGTGCAGTGGGAACACCACGATGCCAATACTGAGTGACACCCGCAGCGAATAACGATCCAGTTCAAACGGCGCATCGATGGCATTGACCAACTGTTGCGCCAGCGCCGAGGCCTGCAAATCATTGTATTGCGGACACAGCAACACAAACTCATCGCCTCCAAGTCGCGCAAGTAACACGCCTTCGCCCAGTTGTACGCGCAGTCGCTCGGCTACCGCGATGAGCAGACGATCGCCCACATGATGGCCCCAGGTATCGTTGACCGCTTTGAAGCCGTCGAGATCCATAAACATCAGCGCAAAGGTTTCATCCTGCAAAGTGGCTTGCTTGATCTGTGCCGTCAGTTGCTGCTCCAGCAGCACGCGGTTGGGCAGCGAGGTGAGATTGTCATGCATCGCCAGCTGGCGCAGTTCACTGTTGGCGCGTTTGAGTTTGGTGGCCAGACGTGCCGCGCGTAGCTGGGCATCCAGCATGGAAACTAACAGCGTGAGGCCGAGGATGGACAATGTGATAATGGTCACCCACACCGCCAATCCATCTTCACTGATGCCATGATGCTGCTGCATGGTGCTCGGCATACTGTACTCCGCCGCGGCCATGCCGGTATAGTGCATCCCGGCGATGGCAATGCCCATCACCAGCGCAGCACAAACGCGCATGATCCACACGCTCTCGCCCTGGCGCAGATGAAACGCCAGCCACAGGGCCGCACCTGAGGCGGCATAGGCAATCACCACGGAGAGCGCGACCAGCGGCATGTCCCAGCGTATCGCCGGTTCGATCATCAAGGCATTCATGCCGATGTAATGCATCGCCACGACACCGCTGCCGAGTATCAGTGTGCCACGAAGCAGCCGACGTGGAGTTAAATGGCTGCCCTGCACGCCCTGCGCGAAAGCAAAGATGGCAGAGAGGATCGCTACCAGCAGAGAAACCGTGGTGAGGGTAATGTCATAACGCATGGTCATCGGCATCATCATCGCCAGCATGCCAATGAAGTGCATCGCCCAGATGCCAATGCCCATCGCGGTGCCACCGCCAATCAGCCACATTTTCGCCAGACAGCCGCGTGAAACCGCGACGCGTCCCGCCGTATCCAGTGCGGTAAACGCAGCAATGAAGGCCACGATCAATGAAACCGTGACCAGAACGCTATCCCAGGTAACCAGCAGCATGTGCGCTCCTAAACTCAGCCCGCTGCGGAGCAGGTGCTGTATCGTCAAAAAAGTTCAAAGTGTTCGAGAACATTGATTAAAGGTGAGTCATGACCGCACGCAGTGAGGCAGAGGGAGTAACCGATCCAGACAATTCTGGAAACACCGCACTATGTTTTTGGTTTTTCATCGTCAGTCGCAGTCAGAAAAATTAATAATATCTGATTAATGCACGAACATAGCATTGAACGGTTAATCGCGGTAGAGGGTTAAATCACTCGCTGTTTAGTTTTTTTAACCGGTTGTCATCCCTTGCGATTACTGCGTTATCGGCGAAAAGTGTGGATTGATTAATGAAAAATCTAAGCGCAACGCTCCCAGTGTTGATTTGCTGATCTATAGTAAAGAAAACTGATATAAATCATAAATCCATCATCTAAGAATATTCCTAGATGTCGGGCACTTACGCGGTAAAGCCGATCGTGGCTCTTGTTTGACTTCGGATTCGTTACATAAATGAATCACCAGGTGAAAAAGCACTGACCTTGGATAATCAGTAAGGAATGATTATGAAACTCAAGCTTTTTCTTTTGGCGTCCAGCCTGAGCGTCGTGCTCGCCCCTCACGCGGCTTTTGCCGCCACCACAACGGGAACCATTAATGCGACCCTGACCCTGACCACCGGTTGCCTGGTGAATGGTCAGTCTGCCACCACGGGGGGCAACTTCGGTACCCTGAACTTTGGTAGCAGCGCGGCGACCTTTGATACCCTGAACGCCACGTTGGTCGGCGCATCGGGCAACGGTATTTATGTTCGCTGCACCACCGGCCAGACTTTCAACGTGCAGGTCACCAGCAGTAATGCTGCACCGGCGACCATTTACGGCACCGTTAGCGGCCAGCCTCGCTATCTGATCCTCGGTTCCAATAACACCCAAGGCATTGCCTATACCCTGTATAGCGATGCGGCATTTACTACCGCCATCGCCAATAACACCAACATTGCCGCCAGCGGCACCACGGACCCGACCTTAGGCACCAACTACGCCATTTACGGTCGTGTCGTGGGGGGCGGGTTTAACCCACTGATCCCGGCAGGGACTTATACCGACACCATTAACGTTGCGGTGAACTACTGAGGTCAGTTGTGGGGTAATCAGGGTGGCCGTGGTGCAGCGTTGGGCGCACAGTGCAGGCGGCCTCGCCCTGCTGATAGGGAGCGTCTCTGCCTGGGGGTTGCCAACCGCAACCTTTCAGGTCTCTGCATCAGTAGTGGCAGGCTGTGTTGTCTCCGGTACCAATACCGGGGTATTTGGCACGCTTAATTTCGGCACGCAATCGGGTGTGTCGTCCAGCAGCGTGAGCGCCAGCTATGTGCAAAGCACCACCATCATTCTCGCCTGCACGCCAGGCACCGCCGTTAGCATGAGTATCAATGGCGGCGCCAATTACTCTACTACCCGCAATCTCAAGGTCTCGGGCAACACCAATACCGTGCCCTATTCCCTTTACACCAACGCGGCACACACCACGGCGATTCCCGTGAATAGCGCCGTGGCGCTGAGTTACAGCAACGCCAATAACATTACTTTGCCGATTTATGGCCTGTTAACGCTGCCCGGCCCCACGCGCGCCGGCACTTATACCGACACCTTAACCGTTACGCTTAGCTGGTGACGGCAGTGATAAAGAAGGATGAATAATCATGAACCTGCGCGCCTTGCTACTGTTGTTTAGTATGGCCCTAATGCCTACTGCCCACGCCGCCAATTCGCTGATGATTTGGCCCATCGATCCCGCCATCAATCCCGATGAGAAAGCCAGTGAGCTGTGGCTGGAAAACCGTGGAAATACCACCACCATGATGCAGGTGCGTATCTTTAGCTGGCTGCAAGTGGGCGGTCAGGAACAGTATCAAACCCAGCAGCAAGTGGTCGCCAGCCCACCAATGGTGCGCCTCGAACCGGGTCAGAAACAGCTGGTACGACTCATTAAGCAGGGCGCGCCGCAAGCGGGACGCGAAATGTCCTACCGCGTGGTGCTGGATGAAATCCCTACGCCACGCACACCCGGCGAAAATCAGGCGGGATTAACCTTCCAGATGCGCTATTCGGTTCCGCTGTTTGTTTATGGTAACGGTGTTACCAGCGACAGTGCGAAGCCGCAACTCAGCTGGCAACAGGTGGACAGTGGTGGCAAGCGCTGGCTGGAGCTCACCAACCGTGGCAACGGCCATGCGCGGCTGAGTAACGTCACCATTGGTGGTCGCCGCCTGGGCAATGGTCTGTTTGGCTACGTACTGGCAAACAGCAGCAACCGCTGGCCATTAACCAGCAGCGTGAGCGGGGAGTTGTCAGCGGAGGTCAATAAAGGGCACTGGAGCAGCGCGGCCGCGCGTTGATGACGTTTTCGCTGCATCCCTGCACGCTGGCAGTGGCTAGCGTGCTATGCCTGTTACCTCAAATCAGTAGCGCGGAGACCTTCTCCGAGCTACCCCCGCCCCCTGCGCTGGAGAACAACGCCAGCGGTCAGCAGTACATGCTGGAGCTGGTGGTGAATCAGAACGCTCGCGGCGATATCGTACCAGTGGAGCGTAAAAACGGGGACTTTTGGCTGCGCAGTGGCGATTTGCAGCGTGCCGGTATCCCTGCAGAGAAACTTCAGGGCGAGCAAATCGATGTGAATCAACTTGCGGAGGTGAAAGCCGAATATGACGAGCGCCGTCAGCGCCTGTTGCTCACCGTTCCGCCCGCCTGGCTGCCCGGTCAGGTGATCGGTAAAGATCAGCGCGGTCCACGCTATCCGGGGCGTGCCAGTAACGGTGCGCTGCTCAATTACGACTTTTACGCCACCCGTACCGATAATGCCGGCTCCCGCCTGTCGAGCTGGAATGAGCTGCGCGTGTTTGGCCCCATCGGACAGTTCTCCACCAATGGCGTCTACACCCAACAACTTGAAGGCGGCGTAAGCGGTCAGCAAGAGGGATATATTCGCTACGACACCTGGTTTAGCAATGAAGATGAGAACGATGCGATCAGCTGGCGTGCCGGAGACCTGGTGACCGATGCGCTGAGCTGGAGTAACAGCGTGCGTCTGGGTGGCGTGCAGATTGCGCGTGATTTCAGCGTGCGGCCGGATTTGGTCACTTACCCTCTGCCGGCGTTTTCCGGCCAGGCCGCGGTGCCCTCTTCCGTCGATCTGTTTATTAACGGTTATCGCAGTACGCAAGCCAATGTGCAGCCGGGTCCGTGGTCGCTGACCAATGTGCCGTTCGTCAATGGGGCGGGCGATGCGGTGATCACCACCACCGATGCCGTGGGGCGTCAGGTCACCACCACGCTGCCGTTTTATGTATCGAGCAGCCTGCTGCGACAGGGTTTGTCGGATTACTCCTTCTCTGCCGGTGCCCTGCGTGAAAACTACGGACTGGAAAACTTTGACTATGGCGCAGCGGCAGCCAGCGGATCTTATCGTTACGGGTTAACCGACTGGCTGACCCTGGAGAGCCATGCGGAAGGCAGCGACAACGTGGCCACCGGCGGCGCAGGAGGCTTAGTGAAGCTCGGCAGTTGGGGGGTAGTGAATGGTGCCCTGGCACAAAGCCAGATGGAGGGAAAACCCGGCACGCAATATAGCTGGGGTTATCAATATAACAACAGCTGGTTCAGCCTCGGCACGCAGCATATTTTACGCACTGCAGATTACGGCAATCTGGCGCTGGTCGGCAGCCGGGGCGACAGCGCTAGCACCAGCTATTCACTGGCGCGACGCAGTGCACAATACACCGCCAGCGTGTCACTCAATCAATATGGCAGTCTGGGTCTGGCCTATTTTGATATTGCCGGAGGATCGGGCGATCGCACCCGTTTATGGAACCTGTCATGGAGTAAAAACCTGTGGGGTAACAGTAGCTTGTATATCTCCGCCAGCCGCGATCAGGAACAGGGCGACTGGAGCGGTGCTATATCTCTGGTGATCCCGTTCGGCGAACAGAGCAGCGCTTCGGTGAGTTACGAGCGCGATCAGCAGGGCAACAACAATCAGCGTCTCTATGTGTCACGCGCCATGCCGACCGATGGTGGCTTTGCTTACGATGCGGCCTGGGCCAATCAGGGCAGCGACAGCGGTGATTATCGTCAGGCGAGCCTGCGCTATCGCAATAACAAAATCGACACCTCCGCTGGATTCTACGGCGATAACGATAACACCACGCAGTGGGCCGATTTCACCGGTTCGCTGGTGCTGATGGATAACCGCGTGTTTGCCGCCAACGATATCAATGATGCGTTTGTGGTGGTGAAAACCGACTACCCCGATGTCACGGTGCGCTATGAAAACCAGGAAATGGGACGCACCGATAATCAGGGCTATTTGCTGGTGCCCTCGATCAGCAGTTACTACGGCGCGAAATATGACATCGATACCCTGGATTTACCGGCTGACCGCACCGCGCCAAAGGTGGAACAGCGTTTTGCAGTGAAACGGAAAAGTGGTTACCTGCTGAACTTCCCGGTAGAGCGCCTGCGTGCCGCCAGTGTGGTGCTGCATGATAAACA
This sequence comes from Pantoea rwandensis, assembly GCF_000759475.1. Lineage (NCBI taxonomy): Bacteria > Pseudomonadati > Pseudomonadota > Gammaproteobacteria > Enterobacterales > Erwiniaceae > Pantoea > Pantoea rwandensis. The sequence goes on along the minus strand of NZ_CP009454.1, from coordinate 1,161,515 downwards.
GGGGCAACCGTTGCCAATCTCCAGCCAGGTGTTGCGCCCTAATCAGGGTACGGAATATATCGGATGGGATGGCATTGTCTGGATGGAGAACCTGAGCGCTGAAAACCCGATTCATGTCATGACGCCTGATGGGCGCAGTTGTGATACCACGCTGACCATTGCAGACGGCCAGCCAAAAGCGCTGGAAACCTACGGTCCGCTGACGTGCGATCTGCCGCCGCCGGCACCGGGTTCGGCGGTCAGCACGGCCAATAATTCACAGTCAGGAATCTCACCATGAGAAAGATTTTTTTGCTGCTGGCGCTGTTTATCTTGCCGGGCACCAGTTATGCGCTTTGTAGTTTATCGGCCCCAGCGGCGACCTTCGGCTCCGTGACCACCTTCGCGGTTGGCTCTACCGTGCAGAACACTTCCAGCACCACCAACGTCAACTGTGGTTCCGGCACGCTTTCGCTGTTGGGCACCGATAACGTCACATACGCCTTCACCACTGCGACCTATCTCAGCGGCACGCGCGCGGTGTTGAAAAGTTCGAGCACTGGCACCGACAGCATTCCGATTCAGATGTGCATCGACAGCGCCTGCGCCACAGAGTTGCAACAGGGCGGCAGCTATCGCTGGAGCTCGGCCTTGCTGCTGGCGCTTGGGAACAGCCTTAACTTTAATATTCCGCTCTATTTCCGCACCCTAACGGGACAGGTGATTGCAGCCGGCACTTACACCACGACGATAACCATAACGGTGAGTTATACGGTATGTGCCGGGTTGAACGTAGCAGGTTTGTGCGTAGGAACGGTGCAAACCAGTACCGGCACCGCGATGCCGATTACCGTTAACCTGATAGTGACGAATGACTGCACCACCATCACCGCTCCTAACGTGAGTTTTGGCAGCGCGCCGCTGGTGGGAAGTTTCTCCACGGTGCAGCAGACCATCAACGTGGTGTGTTCAAAAGGCAGCACCTTCACTGTGGGGTTGAGCAATGGTAGTTACTACAGCGGCACCACGCGCCAGATGGCGAGCGGCACCAACCGACTGGCGTACGACATCTACAAGGGCACCACCACCACAACGCGCTGGGGACCGACCGGCACCGACCGCTGGAGCAGCGCCAGCGCCACCTCTCTTAACGCGGATCTGGTGACGCGCAACTTCACCTATACCGCGCAGATTCTGACGACGCAGAATACGCCAGCGGCGGGGAGTTACACGGACAGCGTGGTGGTGGACCTGTCGTTTTAGGCAGGACATTGGCGACGATCTAGTCTGTTGATAAGGGCCCGATGAATGAGTCCCCCTACACAAACAAAAAAGCAGCCCCTTCAGAAAGAGGCTGCTTTATTCGAATGGCTTCTCAACGGCCTGACATGTGACCCGTTGTCAGCCAGGACGTTACAGCGAAGCCCCCACCGGCGTGCCGCCATGGCGCGCCTGATATTGTTTCACCATGCGGCCAATCAGCAGCGTGCCGATCAATCCACACACCGCAGCGAATGACAACCACACGCCGGGCATCGCTTTATCGCCCGTGGCATGGATTAGGTAGCTTGAAACTGCTGGCGTGAAGCCACCAAACAGCGCGGTCGCCAGGCTGTACGCCAGTGAGAAGCCGGTGGCGCGCACTTCAGCCGGCATAATTTCCGCCAGGTAAACCACCATCGCCCCGTTATAGCTGGCATACAGGAACGATAACCACAGCTCCGCTTCCACCAGATGCGCAAACGTAGGTGATCCCACCAGCCAGTGCAGCACCGGCCAGGTGGTCAGAATCATCAGGATGGTGAAGGTGATCAGCAGCGGACGACGCCCTATGCGGTCCGACAGCGAGCCCATGACGGGCAACCAAATCAGGTTAGAGATACCGACGAACAGCGTCACCATAAAACTCTGCTCATCGCTCATCATCAGCACGGTTTTACCGAAGGTCGGGGTGAAGGCGGTGATCATGTAGAACATCACCGTGGTAGTCACCACCATCAGCATACCCGCCAGCACCAATGCCCAGTTCTCACCGACCGAGCGCATAATCTGTCCCATAGTTGGATGCTGCTTGCGCTTGCTGAACGCTTCGGTTTCTTCCAGCATGCGGCGGATCCAGAACAGGAACGGCACAATCATACAACCGACCACGAACGGAATACGCCAGCCCCACTCGGTGACCGCTTCCTTCGCCAGTAGATGATTAAGACCGAGGCCAAGCAGCGCAGCGAAGATCACCGCGACCTGCTGGCTACCGGACTGCCAGCTAACATAGAAACCTTTGCGTCCTTTTGGCGCCACTTCAGACAGATAAACCGACACACCGCCCAACTCCACGCCCGCAGAGAAGCCCTGCAGCAAACGACCCAGCAGAATCAGAATCGGCGCGGCAGCCCCCAACGTGGCATAGCCCGGCACCAGGGCGATGGTGAGTGTGCCCAACGCCATCAAGCCTAATGTCAGTAACAGCCCTTTACGGCGTCCGTGATGGTCAATGTAGGCACCCAGAATAATCGCGCCAAGTGGACGCATCAGGAAGCCCGCGCCAAAGGTCATCAGCGTGAGCATCAGTGAAGCAAAGGGATCATCTCCGGGGAAAAAGGTTTTGGCGATCGCCGTAGCGTAATAGCCAAACACCATAAAATCGTACATCTCAAGAAAGTTACCGCTGGTAACGCTAAAGATGGTCTTGGCACCGCCTTGCGATGGTTTTTGTAAAGATTGACTCGCGCTCATATTGTCCTTCCTGGGTTTTTCTTCCGTTGTAGCGGGTTGCGCCAGGAATAGATGTGATCCGCTTCACCATTGCAGTTTACAAAAGTAAGACCAAAAGTAACAAAAAATTAACATTGGCGGCGGAAGCAAACAAAAAGGGCCGCTATTGATAGCGGCCCTTGTGAGCGATCAGAGGGGGAATTACTTCTTCACCGTCTCCATGCCCATCAAACCAATCTTCAAATAACCCGCTTCACGCAATTGATCCATCACGCTCATCAGCGTTTCATAATCCACTGACTTATCCGCCTGGAAGAAGATGGTGGTGTCTTTCTTGCCTTCGGTCTGCGCCGTCAGCGCATTCACCAGCGTCTCTTTGGTCACCGCATCGTTGCCGATATAAATCTGCTTATCTTCTTTGATGGACAGATAAACTGGTTTTTCCGGACGCGGTTGCGGTGCGCTGGTGGACGCAGGCAGATTAACGCGCACATCCACCGTGGCTAATGGCGCGGCGACCATAAAGATGATCAGCAGAACCAGCATAACGTCGATAAACGGCGTCACGTTGATTTCATGCATTTCGCCATCGCCTACCGAATCATCGTTTAAACGCATCGCCATATTACTTATCCTACGCGCAGTTTCTGTGCCGCCGCCGGACGGGTCGCTTCTTTCGCGGTATCCACGTTGCCGAGATCCAGATCGCGGCTCTGCAGCAGCATCACCTGGGCCGCAACATCACCCAATGAGGCTTTGTAGCTGGCAATCATGCGCGCGAAGACGTTGTAGATAACAACAGCAGGAATAGCGGCAACCAGACCAATCGCGGTCGCCAGCAACGCTTCTGCGATGCCCGGCGCCACAACAGCGAGGTTGGTGGTCTGAGTTTTAGCGATACCGATAAAGCTGTTCATGATGCCCCACACGGTACCAAACAGGCCGATGAAGGGAGCAACAGAACCGATGGTAGCGAGGAAGCCGTTACCGCGGCCGGCATGACGGCTGAAAGCCGCAACGCGACGCTCAAGGCGGAAGCTGGTACGTTCCTTAATGCCATCAAGGTCTTCGGTACCCGCAGAGAGTTCCAACTCGTTCTGCGCATCGTTCAGCAACACCGCACTGTGGCTGTTGCTGTTGAAGCTTTCAGCGGCGCGGTAAGCATCATTGAGCGAACGTGCTTCGCCCAGCGCCTGCTGTTCGCGTTTCAGGCGACGTTTCGCCCCGCTCAGCTCAGCAAACTTGCCGAAGAAAATCGCCCAGGTGACAACCGAGGCCAGTAACAGGCCAATCATCACCACTTTTACCACGATATCGGCATGCTGATACATGCCCCAAACGGAGAGGTCCGTTTGCATCAAATCACTGGCTACCACGCTGCGTCTCCAACTTCTGTTGCACAGTTCACGATTGAAGCGCGGATCATAGCAAAAAAATTGACCGAAGTGATAGTAGTTCTCATTACTATTTACAATCCAAAAGTGTCTTGTATTTCCACAATTTGGCAAATGATTTACAGAATACTGGCGTCACTCTGATAATCCGCAATCAGGCGCAACCCACTGCGGTGTTTCGTGGTAACGTGGATGTTATGTGGTAAGTGTCAGGAAAGGCAGTGATGGCAACGAATAAAATTGATACCACGCTGGTTAGCGCGGGACGAAGCAAACGTTACACTCAGGGCTCAGTTAACAGCGTCATTCAACGCGCATCTTCACTGGTTTTTGACACGGTTGCTGACAAAAAACGGGCGACCGCGGGTCGTGCATCGGGCGAGCTTTTTTATGGCCGCCGTGGCACCCTCACCCACTTCTCGCTGCAAGACGCCATGACCGAACTGGAAGGCGGCGCGGGTTGCGCGCTTTATCCGTGTGGTGCGGCTGCAGTATCCAATGCGATTATCTCCTTTGTCGAAGCGGGCGATCACATTCTGGTGAGCGGCGCGGTCTATGAGCCAACGCAGGATTTCTGCACCAAAATTCTCAGTAAGCTCAATGTCACCACCACCTTCTTTGATCACTGCATTGGCAGTGAGATCGGTGAACTGATTCAGCCAAATACCCGCGTGGTGTTCCTCGAGTCTCCCGCTTCCATCACCATGGAAGTGCAGGATATTCCTGCCATCGTGGCCGCCGTGCGCGCCAAAGCACCCGATGCGATCATCATGATCGATAATACCTGGGCGGCGGGTGTGTTGTTTAACGCGCTGGAACATGGCATCGATATTTCGATTCAGGCAGGCACCAAATACATTATTGGCCACAGCGACGCGATGATTGGCACCGCCGTCGCCAATGAACGTTGCTGGCCGCAGCTGCGAGAGAATTCGTACCTGATGGGCCAGATGGTGGATGCCGATACGGCGTACATGGCCAGCCGCGGTTTGCGCACACTTGGTACGCGTTTGCGCCAGCATGAAGAGAGCGGTTTGCAGGTCGCGGAATGGCTGGCAGTACAACCGGAAGTGGCGCGCGTCAACCATCCGGCGCTGGCACAGAGTAAAGGCCATGAATTCTGGCAGCGTGATTTCAACGGCAGCAGTGGACTGTTTTCCTTCATCCTGCATGAAAAATTGAGCCGTGAGCAGCTGGCTAATTACCTCGATCACTTCCACCATTTCAGCATGGCTTATTCATGGGGTGGCTATGAATCCCTGATTCTGGCCAACCAACCGGAAGAGCTGGCGGAGATTCGCCCGGCAGGCGGCGTCGATTTCAACGGTACGCTGGTGCGTTTGCACATTGGTCTTGAACACGTTGATGACCTGCTGAACGACCTGAAAGCGGGCTTTGCGCGCTTAAAACAGTAAATATTTAAACAAAACCTAAACCATTTCGTGCCGCATCGGTGAGATCAACGTCTGCGATGCCACAGATGGTTAAAATAGAATCCTTGTGACTCGATGGGATAGCAGATGGGTGTTTTACATGAGATTGTCCACGCGCTCTGGCATCAGGATTTTGCCGCGCTGGCCAATCCGGATGTCGTGTGGATTGTCTACGGCGTGATGTTTTTAACGCTGTTTTTGGAAAACGGTTTGTTACCTGCCTCTTTTCTGCCGGGTGACAGCCTGTTGCTGCTCGCAGGTGCCATGATTGCCAAAGGCGTGATGGATTTCGTGCCCACGATGGTGATTCTGACCACTGCCGCCAGCCTGGGCTGCTGGTTGAGTTATTTACAGGGGCGATGGCTGGGCAATACGCGGATGGTGAAAAGCTGGTTGATGCATTTACCGGCGCAATATCATCAGCGCGCCTGGAATCTGTTTAACCGCCACGGTTTGATGGCGCTGCTGGTCGGGCGTTTCCTGGCGTTTGTTCGCACATTGCTGCCGACCATGGCAGGCATTTCGGGTTTACAGAATGGGCGTTTCCAGCTGTTTAACTGGCTGAGCGGCGCGCTGTGGGTCGGGATTGTGGTCGCCATGGGCTATGGCATCAGTCAGGTGCCGTTTATCAAGCGTCACGAAGATCAGGTGATGGCAGTGCTGATGGTGCTGCCGATGGTGTTGCTGTTTGTCGGTCTGACCGGCAGCATCGTGGTGATCTGGAAAAAACGCCGCCAGAAAACGAGCTAATTCGGTTCGGGTTGCCATTAATGGCAACCCTTCAATGGTTCAGTGCCGTTTCGTCGCGCGCGCATTGATGCACATTTGGCCGTTCAGATGGCGTCAAACAGCAACCCATAGCGCAGTGCCATTTCTTTCAATGCACATTGATCTGTATTTGTTCAGGCAGCGTCAAACGGCAACGTTTGGCGCACGCGGCTGGCTTCCTCTCCCGGCGTCACGCCGAAATAGCGCTTAAACTCCCGCGAGAATTGCGAAGGGCTTTCATAGCCCACGCGCACCGCTGCCGCACTGGCTTTCATCCCATCCTGCAACATCATCAATCGTGCCTGATGCAGACGATAGCGCTTCAGATATTGCAGCGGCGAGGTCTGGGTGACGGCTTTGAAGTTGTGATGGAACGCCGAAACGCTCATGTTCACTTCAGCAGCCAGCATATCGACGCTGAGACTTTCGGCGAAATGGCTTTCGATGCGGCGTAAGGCGCGCGCAATCTGACTGAACTGGGTCTGACGATTCACCAGCGACAGCAGCGCACCGCCAATCGGGCCGGTGAGCACATAGTAGATAATTTCCCGCACCAGCTGTGGTCCCAGCACGCGCGCATCACGCGGATGGCTCATCGCATCCAGCAAACGCTCGGCAGCGCACAGCATCTCTTCACTCATAAACGCCGAATGGATACCGGAAGTATGCAACTGCGGCTGAAATTGTTCGTCGTCGCCGATATCCATCAATAGATCCTGTAAGCTGGCGATATCCACGCTCAGGCACATGCCGGCCAGCGGCTCTTCCGGGGTGGCTTCGGTTTCGCATTCCACCGGCAGCGGTACGGTCAGCATCAAATACTTCGTGGCGTCGTAATGAAACACCGTGCTGCCGAGATAACCGGTTTTACGCCCCTGAAAAAGAATCACAATGCCGGGTTGATACATCATCGGTGTGCGTGGAAGTGTTTCGCAGGCGTAGATGAGCTTGACGTTTTCCACGGCGCATAGCGGCTTACGCGCATCATTCATTAGCGCGGTCACGCGCTGCGCCAGCTGGCGGCAAAGGGCATCGTTCGGCATGGATCACTCTCAGGCAGCAAAAAAATCAGTGTGCCGCAATGCTGCTCAAAGCTCCACCCTTCAGCAGAATCAGGCAAGATTCTGGCAGAAATGACCAGGGTAAAAGGGCGAGGTGATTGCCACAATGATCCTGCGGTTGAGTTTGTTGACTAGACTTAACCTCAGCGCTTTTACGGTAAGTCACTGCGACAGATAAGGAGCAACTATGGCAGAGCAACCCATTATCAAACTGCACGACGGCAATATGATGCCGCAACTCGGACTCGGTGTCTGGCAAGCGAGTATCGAGGATGCCCGGGCGGCGATTGTCGAGGCTTTAAAAGTAGGCTATCGCTCGATTGATACCGCCGCCATCTACAAAAATGAGGAAGCCGTCGGTCAGGCACTGCAGGACACCGATGTCGCACGCGAAGACATTTTCATTACCACCAAACTGTGGAATGACGATCAGCAGAACGGCCAGCAGGCGATTGAAACCAGCCTGAAGAAGCTGCAACTGGAGAGTGTCGATCTCTATCTGATGCACTGGCCGTGCCCGGAAAAAGATCACTACGTTGAAGCCTGGAAAAAGATGATTGAGCTGCAGCAGCAGGGCTTAACCAAAAGCATTGGCGTCTGTAACTTCCATGAAGCCCATCTTAAACGCCTGATCGATGAAACAGGCGTCTCGCCGGTGGTGAATCAGATTGAGCTGCATCCCATGCTGCAACAGCGCACGCTGCATGCCTGGAACGCACTGCATCAGATTCAGACCGAATCCTGGAGCCCGCTGGCGCAAGGCGGTAAAGGGGTATTCGATCAGGAGATCATTCGCGAGTTGGCGAAGAAATACAGTAAAACGCCAGCGCAGATTGTGATTCGCTGGCATCTGGATAGCGGATTAGTGGTGATTCCAAAATCGGTGACGCCGGAACGTATTCGTGAAAACTTCCAGGTGTTCGACTTCAGACTGGAAAAACCCGAGATCAGCGAGATGACTAAGCTGGATAAAGGAAATCGTTTGGGGCCGGATCCGGAGAGCTTTAACGGGTAAGTCGGCACAGTTTAAACGCCAGGCGGATACGGCTAGCGCGTGCTCGCCTGCATTGGCTTAACAACAGTCGTGCGGTCATGTGCGGATCGCTATGCATCGTGACCCTGTCAATTTGGCGATCTCTTGTAAGGTGCGCATCGCTGCGCACCTTTTTTCTTAAGGGACGGGATTGACCTGTAGCTGCCCCGCCGTGCCGCGATCGGCTAACTCCAGCGTCTGGCTGTAGTAGACAAACGGGAAGTGATCCGACGAACTCTGTGGGAAGCTCACCAATAATTCGACATCACCATCCACCCACACCGTATCTTTCCAGCCGCGATCCTCGCCCATCGGCTGTGCGCCATTGACGCTCTTGATCAGGAACATCACGCCCTGAATATGCAGCGACTGTGGACGATCGGCGTGAATAATCCAGCGTTCAAAGGTGCCCTGCTGCACCGTGGTGTCGATGCGGCTCATGTCCCAGAGTGCGCCATTGATGCCCGGCACACTGTCGCCAATGCGGAATTCGCGCGTGCGCACCGCCACACCATCCAGAATCTGATCCGCTAATAAGCGCATCGGCAGATTGTCGGTAACCAGCGGCAGTAAGCCGGTCGGGCGCAGGCTCAGAACCAGCGTGTTGGCGAGAATGGAGGAAGGTTCAAACAGACCCCGCAGGCGATCCATCAGGCCCGCCGCAGTCCCTGCCGTAATCGAGACTTCATCGCCCTGCGACATATCCACCAGCACTTCACGGCGTTCACCGGGTGCCAGCGACAGCGTTTGCACCGCAACGGGCGCAGGCAGGAAGCCTTGATCGCTGGCAATCACGGTAAACGGACGATTATCCGAGAAGCTCAAATCAAAGCGACGCGCGTTCGAAGCATTCAACAGGCGCAGACGCACCCAACCACGCGACACCTCGACATACGGATTCTGCACGCCGTTGACCAGCAACGTATCCCCGAGGAAACCGCCGTCTGAGGGTGGGTTATAAACCGGCGTGGCAAAGTTATCGAGACGCTTGTCCTGGATAATCAGCGGGAAGTCATCAACGCCATAGTGCTTAGGTAACGGCAGCGCTTTGCTGACGTCATCTTCAATCAGCCACATGCCCGCCAGGCCATTGTAGACGTGTGGCGCCATACGATTTGGCGTATTGGCGTGATACCACAAGGTCGATGCACCCTGACGAACCGGCAATACCGGCGCCCAGTCAACGCCAGCTGACATCATGCGCGGCGCACCGCCCATTAAGGCGCCCGGCACCTGCAATCCGCTGACCGTCATCGCCACCGGTTCGTTGAGACGGTTGCTGTAAATCAGCTTCACATCATCGCCGCTGTAGACGCGCACCGTGGGGCCGAGGTACATGCCATTAATGCCCCAGACCGGCACTTTATTGCTATTACCGCTAAATGACCAATGGCTGCGTTGCAGCGTCAGAAAGAGCGGCTGGCCACGGCGAGATTCAAGCAGTGGCGGAACAGGAAGCGGCACATCGCCCATCGGGGCCGCAGCGTAGGCGGCATAAGGCATACTACTGGTCGCCAGCGCAACACCGGCGGAAAGCTGAATAAACTGACGTCTGCTGCAAGACATAAAACTTCAGACCTTTTGAGCGGGGCGTGAAGACGCCGTGTCCATGTTGTTCTTGTTAGTGAGTTTTTGCTGTGATGAGCACGGGGCAGCGTTTCTGCCCCGTGGATGGCTAGAGTTTACCGTTTTTTTCGCGTTCGGCGACTTCGGCGTTCAATTCTTCCAGCTTAGCAGACATTAATTCGCGGCAGTGGGTGGCTAATTTGCGCACCGAGGTGGTTTCAAACTGCTTGGTATCCACTGGCGGCAGCATTTCAACAATCACCAGGCCGTTGTTCCAGCGATTAAGTTTCACTTTGCCGTGGGTATTCGACACCACCACAGGGATTATCGGCACACCTGCTGCCACCGCAGCGTGAAACGCACCGGTTTTAAACGGCAGTAAACCACGGCCACGGCTGCGGGTGCCTTCCGGAAACATCCAGAATGAAATCTTCTTTTTATTAAACTGCTCGACCAGTTCACCGATGGTGCCATGCGCTTTGGCGCGGTTATCACGGTCAATCAGCAAATTACCGGTCAGCCAGTAGAGTTGACCAAAGAACGGGATCCACAGCAGGCTCTTTTTGCCGACGGTGACCGTGGTCGGCTGCACGATCTTCGCCGCCGTGATCATGTCGTAATTGTTCTGATGGTTGGCAATGTAAATCGCATTGCCATAGTTCTCCGCGTCAACGGGTTTGCGCAGTTCGACTTTGACGCCAAACACCGTCGACAGGCGACCAAACATATGGCCGAACGTCGCCACATGGCGGGGATTACGCGGTGAGAACAAACACCAGATACTGCCGAAGATGCACACCAAAATCGAATAAACGATAACAATAATCGTGCGTATAATTAGTAACATAGCTTCCTCAAGTTGGGCAATCCATTGCCTGGTCAGTCTTATTCTTCGCTACTGGCGTCACTTTTCGGGCGCGCTGGCGCATTCACTTCTACGCTATCAATGCGCTGCAGGCCACGCGACACGCTGCCACGACGACCGCGATCGGCACGCACTTTTTGCAGATCCTCATCACGCATGATCAGCTTACGTTTGCCGACATACAGGGTGATCGAACTGCCCGGCGGCAGAATCAGCAACCACTGCAGCTTATCCACGCCCGCAGCGGCATCCGCTGATGGAATAGAGATGATTTTATTACCTTTGCCTTTCGACATCTGTGGCAGATCGCCCACCGGGAACATCAACATACGTCCGGCCTGGGTAATCGCCAGCAGCATATCATCGCCCGAATGCACCGCCATTGGCGTCATCACTTTGGCATTGTCTGGCAACGTTAGCAGCGCTTTACCGGCGCGGTTGCGCGAAATCAAATCGGCAAAGGTACAGATAAAGCCGTAACCCGCATCGGAGGCCATCAACAGTTTCTGGTCGTCCGCTTCCATCAGCACCTGTTCAAACGCGGCACCTGGCGGTGGCGTCAGTTTGCCGGTTAGCGGCTCGCCCTGCCCGCGCGCCGACGGCAACGAGGTCGGATCCAGCGTATAGCTACGGCCGGTGGAGTCGATAAAGGCCACGGGCTGGTTGCTCTTACCGCGGGCGGCGGCGAGGTAACTGTCACCGGCTTTGTAACTGAGACCGGTTGGATCGATATCGTGGCCTTTGGCGCTGCGCACCCAGCCCATCTGCGACAGCACAATCGTTACCGGCTCGGCACTCACCAGCTCAGTTTCGCTCAGCGCTTTAGCTTCTTCACGCTCATGCAGCGGCGAACGACGATCGTCACCGTAGGTCTGGCTGTCTGCCAGCAATTCTTTCTTCAGCAGGTTACTCATCTTGCGTTCGGACGCCAGAATCGCCTGCAGCTGATCGCGCTCTTTCTCCAGCTCCGCCTGCTCACCGCGAATCTTCATCTCTTCCAGTTTGGCGAGATGGCGCAGTTTCAGTTCCAGAATGGATTCGGCTTGCGTGTCGCTGAGTTCAAAGCGCGACATCAGTACTTGCTTAGGCTCGTCCTCAGTACGGATGATGTGAATCACTTCATCAATGTTGAGGAACGCCACCAGCAAACCTTCGAGGATATGCAGGCGGCGCAGCACGCGCTCTAAGCGATAGTTCAGGCGGCGCGTCACGGTATCGCGACGGTACACCAGCCATTCAGACAGGATCTCCAGCAGGTTTTTCACCGCCGGACGGTTATCCAGTCCGATCATATTCAGGTTAACGCGATAGCTCTTTTCCAGATCGGTGGTGGCAAACAGATGATTCATCACCTGCTCCACATCCACGCGATTGGAGCGCGGCACAATCACCAGACGCGTTGGGTTCTCATGGTTGGATTCATCACGCAGATCTTCCACCATCGGCAGCTTTTTATTGCGCATCTGGTTGGCGATCTGCTCCAGCACGCGCGCACCGGAAACCTGGTGCGGCAGTGCCGTGATCACCACATCGCCGTCTTCTTTCTTCCATACCGCGCGCTGACGGATCGAACCGCGCCCGCTTTGGTAGATCTTACGGATCTCGCTGCGCGGCGTGATGATCTCGGCTTCGGTCGGATAATCCGGGCCCTGCACAATATCCAGCAACTCATCCAGCGTGGCGTTGGGTTTGTCGATCAGCTTCACCGCCGCTTCCGCCACTTCACGCAGGTTGTGCGGAGGAATATCGGTGGCCATGCCCACGGCGATACCGGTGGTGCCGTTCAGCAGGATGTTCGGCAGACGCGCCGGCAACATCTTCGGCTCCTGCATGGTGCCGTCGAAGTTGGGGATATAATCCACCGTGCCTTGTCCCAGCTCGCCCAGCAAAATCTCGGCATATTTGGACAGGCGTGATTCGGTGTAACGCATCGCGGCGAAGGATTTGGGATCGTCCGGTGCACCCCAGTTACCCTGTCCATCCACCAGCGGATAGCGATAGGAGAACGGCTGCGCCATCAATACCATCGCTTCATAACAGGCGCTGTCGCCGTGCGGATGGTATTTACCTAATACGTCACCCACGGTACGGGCAGATTTTTTGAATTTGGCGCTGGCGTTGAGGCCCAGTTCCGACATCGCGTAAACAATACGACGCTGCACCGGTTTCAGACCATCGCCGATATACGGCAGTGCGCGGTCCATGATCACGTACATGGAGTAGTTCAGGTACGCGTTTTCCGTAAATTTGTGCAGGGCAAGACGCTCTGCACCATCCTGCGTCAATTCGCTCATTAAGCTCGCATCCTCACTTCGTGGCCCGCAACGGCGGGGCATCCGGCGCTCATTTGGCGAGGATAGTACCTTATTCGTGCGAGTTAGTCACAGGGAAGCCAATGACCGCAGGCAGAATCGTAAGGCATTAAATAACGTGATATCGGTTGGAAAATGAAAAAGGAATGAGAGCAATATCACAATTAATATCCCAATTAATATGTGAGCAGGATCGCAATTAATTATTAACGATTTCAGGTGTATTAAAGCTGTCCGTAATCATGGACAACATTTAGTATTGTTGCTTACACCGTCCTTTCCTAAATTTATACTCCATAAGACATCAATATTGCGCTCCTGATTTCTGGCATGAAGAAATAGATAACGAGGAAATAATCTTAAAAACGCTTTGCCAAAATAAAGGGTGACCGAATGCAAATACTGACTTCGCGACAACACCGTTTAGTCAAACTGCTGTTGCAACATGCTGCACCGCAGCCGATCAGAGAATTAGCCCTACAGTTGGTCGTGTCAGAAAAGACGATTCAGCGCGACCTGCAGTGGCTGGAAAGCTGGCTTGGTAGCTGGTCACTAACGCTGGAGAAAACCCCAGGCCGCGGCGTGCGTTTGCGGGTTGATGATATCCAGCAGCGCCTGCAACTGGAGCAGCAACTCAACGGCGATGAAAGCAGTGCCGATGCGCTGGGGCAAAACAGCCGCAGAGTAAAAATTGCCTCGCAGTTGCTGAGTGACGCGCCGCGTGCAACCTCGATCAGTAAGCTGTCGGAACGCTATTTTATCAGCCACGCCTCGATTGTGAATGACCTTAAGGTGATTGAAGAGTGGCTGCAGCCGCTGGGTTTGACGCTGCAACGTGGGCCAGGCGGCACCCATATCGAAGGCAACGAACAGGCGCTGCGTCAGGCAATGGTCTCCCTGATTAATGATGTGATGCAGCAAAACGTCGCTGGCACGCCGCTGTTACCGCGCCTAGATCCCGGCAGCCAGCAGGCACTGGTGCATTATTTTGGCGATGAGGATGTGGCTTTTGTGCAGACGCTGCTGCAACAGATGGAGCAGCAACTCAGTTACCCGCTAGGCGATGCCTGGTATCTGAATCTCTGCACCCATATTCTGATCATGATGCACCGCATGGCGCAGGGGAATGCGCTGGCATTGGCAACCCTGGCCACAATGCAGGATCTCGATCAGCGCATTTTACTGATTGCCCAGCAAATGGTGACGCAGATTGAACAGCGGATGTGCTGCGCCCTGCCCGCCGATGAAGTGGGTTTTATTTATCAATATATCGTGTCATCCGGCATTGTGGTGGAAGAGCGCGGCGATAATGCGCCGATGCATAATCAATTCTCCACCGCAGAGTCCGTAAAAATAACCTGTGAATTAATTGATCGTTTCGCAGCCTTTATTCAGCAAGATTTAGCGCAGGACCGATTATTATTTGACGGCTTACTGGTGCATATAAAGCCACTATTAAATCGACTCAAATATCACATTCATATTCGCAATCCGCTGCTGGAGGATATTCAGCAGGAAATGAAGGGCATATTTTCGTTAACGCAACAGGCGATGCAATTAACCGCTCGCACTTATGGGCTTTCGCCAGTGGCTGACGACGAAATCGGTTATCTCTGCGTGCATTTCCAGGCTGCGCTGGAGCGGCAAATTGCCCATAAACGCATTCTGGTGGTGTGTTCCAGCGGCGTGGGGACGTCGCATCTGCTGAAGAGCCGCATCTTGCGGGCGTTCCCTGACTGGGAAATTGCGGGTGTGGTCTCCGCCAGCAATCACGCCGCGTTTTGTCAGAACCAGACGGTGGATTTAGTGATCACCACTATCCATCTCAACGCCGGGCCTATTCCGGCAGTGTATGTGAGTGCATTTTTTAACGATGACGATATCCGGCGGGTGACTGACGCCATGATTGGCAGCCAGCTGCCGGACAGCGCGCACTGCGCGTTGGCTGAACATTAATTGAATGAGGTAAAACCCATGGACATTTCCCGCATTCTGACGCCACGCCGCGTTAACCTGGCGCTCACCGCCACCACCAAAGAAGAAGTGATCAACGAACTGACCGATCTGCTGTATCAGGACGGCGCCATCACCGATCGCGCAGCCTTTATTGAAGATGTCTGGCTGCGTGAAGCTGAAGGCTCAACCGGATTCGAAAACCACGTTGCTATTCCGCACGGCAAGTCTTCCGCCGTCCAACACACCACATTAGCCATTGGTCGTACCCAACAGGATATCCCCTGGGAAACGCTCGATGGCAGCCAGGTGCGCTGCATCATCCTGTTCGCGGTGCGACTGGAAGATCAGAACACCACCCATATTCGCCTGTTGTCGCAGGTGGCCAGCGCGCTGGCCGATGATGAGGTGATAGCCCAACTGCTGGTGGAAAACGACCCCAGCAATATCATCCGGCTGTTTAGCCAGTACGCCGAAACCGACCTCTGTTAATCCCCTAACTCTTTGAGGTGACACATGAATATCGTCTGTGTAGCGGCCTGCACGGCAGGCATCGCGCATACCTATATTGCGCGTGAAAAACTGATCAAAGGCGCTCATGCACTGGGCCACACCATCCACGTTGAAACCCAGGGCACCATTGGCACTGAAACCGCGCTGACGCGTGAAGACATCGCCGCCGCTGACGTAGTGATCCTCGCCATTGATGTGAAGATCAACGGCGAAGAACGTTTCCAGGGCAAACCCATTGTGCGAGTGAAAACCGAAGTGGTGATCAAGTCACCGGTGAAATTCCTCGAAAAAGTGGCGGATTCACTGGCGCGAGCCTGAGGAGATCCATCATGAACGACAACAAACGTCAGTACGGACAAGAGATTAAAGGTCACTTGCTCACCGGGATCTCCTGGATGATCCCGCTGATCGTCGCCGCCGGGATCTGTATCGCACTCGGCCAGGTGATTGGCGGGCCGGATGTCGGCAAGCAAACCGGCACTATCGCCTGGATGCTGAATCAGATCGGCGGCTGGGGCATGGGCTTGATCGTGCCGCTGATCAGCGCGGCGATTGCCTACTCGATCGCCGATCGTCCCGGCTTTGCGCCAGGTTTGATCGTCGGCTTCATCTGCGGGCAGATCGGCACCGGTTTTATCGGCGGTATGCTCGGCGGCTTCCTGGTGGGTTACACGGTATTGCTGTTGCGCCGCACCATTAAGCTGCCGCAGTCGATGCAGGGGTTGATGCCGATTATGGTGCTGCCGGTGTTGAGCACCATCATCGCCGGGCTGTTGATGATGACCTTTATTGGCCAGCCGATTGTCTGGCTACAGAAAGCGCTGATTCATCTGCTGGAGTCGATGCAGGGCGGATCGAAGTTTGTGCTGGGTGCGGTGCTGGGCGCGATGGCGACCTTTGACTTCGGCGGCCCCATCAACAAGACCATGTCGCTGTTCGCCGACGGCATGCTGGTCGACGGAATTTATGGCCCGGAAGCAGTGAAGTTTGTCGGCTCAATGATTCCACCGTTTGGCATCACGCTGTCGTATCTGCTGACGCGCCATAAGTACACCAAAGCGGAGAAAGAGGCGCTGAAAGCCGCCTTCCCGATGGGCATCTGCATGATTACCGAAGGGGTGATTCCGATTGCAGCGCGTGACCTGCTGCGTGTGGTCGGCAGCTGCGTGGTGGCCTCTGCCATCGCCGGTGGGCTGATTATGGTGTGGGGCGTGGAAGCACCGGTGCCGCACGGCGGGATGTTTGTAGTGCCGCTGTTCACCAAACCGCTGATGTTCTGTCTGGCGCTGGGAATCGGCACCGTGGTGTGCGGCGTGATGCTGTCGCTGATGAAGAAACCGGTGACGCAGGCAGATGAAGAGTTCGATGACGTGGAAGCCCCTGGCGTCCGCGACGAAGAGATCAAATTCACACTGGAATAAGGAGCCACCATGTTTGCCATGATGAATGACCTGATTCAGGCCGCCGCTAAGCAGCAGTATGCCGTGCTGGCGATCAACTGCTTCAACCTTGAAACCGCGCGGGCGGCGATTCAGGCCGCCGAGCAACAGCGCGCACCGCTGATATTAAATGTCTATCAGGGCCACAGCACGCACTTCCCACCTGCCGTCGCGGTGCCGCTGGTGCAGACACTGGCGAATGCCGCCACGGTACCCGTTGCGCTGGCGCTGGACCACGGCAAGGCCTTTCCGCTGATTGGCCAGGCATTTCGCGCCGGCTTTACCGGCCTGATGATCGATGCCTCTGCCGATCCGCTGGCCGAAAATATCCACCAGACCGCAGCGGTAGTGAAGATGGCGCACACCGCTGGCGTTTGCGTCGAAGGTGAGTTGGGGCATATCGCCGATGCACCCACCTATGAGCTGGCGGATGCGTCGGTGAAAATGACGCAGGTTGCTGACGTGCTGCCGTTTATTGAGCAAACCGATATCGATTTGCTGGCGATTTCGGTGGGCACTGCGCACGGGCTCTACCCGGCTGGCGTGAAGCCGAAGATTGATTTCCAGCGCTTGCAGGAGCTGCATGCGGTCTCAACACGTCCATTGGCACTGCATGGCGGTTCGGGCACACCCGCCGAGGATATTCGCCGCGTCAGTCAGCATGGTGTGGCGAAGATTAACGTCGGCGCCGCAGTGTTTGATGCCGGTAAAAACGCGGTTGAGCAGGCGCTGAAACAGCATCCGCACGCGGAACTGGCCGATCTGCTTGGGCTGATGGAATCCGCCTGCCGTGAAGTGGTGATTGAGTATCTGAGCTGGTCGGGATCGGCTGGCAAAGCGTAGGGCGCGGACGCCATAAATGGCCCCCCTACGGGGCCCCGTAGGGTACGCGTGGAAAAGAACACTCGTGATTTGACGCATTAACACGCACCTGAAAAGCCGCTTCGATCATCGCGATGTAAAGCAGCGGCAAGATACAGCGCGATAAGTCGCGCAGCAACAGGATGCAGAAGCATTTCCCTTTTTATCCATCATCGGGTCGGCGCACGCGTCGGCTCTGGTAAAACTCACGTTGAGGAAATATTAACATGTTGATTTCTATGAAAGAGATGTTGGCACCGACTCGTGAACACCGCTTCGCCATCGGCGCTTTTAACGTAGCAGACAGCTGCTTTATTCGTGCTGTGGTGGAGGAAGCCGAGGCCACCAATACTCCGGCGATCATCTCGATTCACCCGAGTGAGTTGGAGTTCGTGACCGATGAATTCTTTGGCTATGTGCGTGAACGCACGCTGAAAAGCAAAGTGCCCTTCACCATTCACCTTGACCACGGCGCTTCGATTGCGCAGGTGCTGCGCGCCATCCAGTGTGGATTCACGTCGGTGATGATCGATGGATCGCTGCTGCCGTACGAAGAGAACGTGGCGCTGACCAAAGAGGTGGTGAAGCTGGCGCATTCGGTAGGCGTGTCAGTGGAAGGTGAACTCGGCACCATTGGCGATACCGGCACCACCGTGGAAGGCGGCGTCAGCAAAGTGATCTATACCGAACCGGCGCAGGCAGAAGATTTTATCCAGCGCACCGGCGTCGATACTCTGGCGGTAGCGATTGGCACCGCGCACGGTATCTATCCAAAAGATATGAAGCCGGAACTGCAGATGCATATTCTGAGAGATATTGCTCAGCGCACCGATATTCCGCTGGTGCTGCACGGGGGTTCTGCTAACCCGGATGCGGAGATTGCTGAAGCGGTGACCCTCGGCGTGGGCAAAATCAATATTTCCAGCGATATGAAGTACGCCTACTTCGCCAAACTGCGCGAAATTCTGGCGCGTGAAACCTGGTGGGATCCCAACGTGATTTATCCGGAAGCCATTACTGCCGCCAAAGCAGTGATTCGCTACAAGATGAATCTGTTTGGTGGATTGGGTAAAGCGAGTTTGTATTGCTGAGTACGTTTGGGAATTAAGACAATGATGGGCGGCCGAAGGCCGCCTAAATAAATTTCCATTTTAGCAGGAAGATATTATTTACATAAATCACATTCAGTTATTTATTTAATCAAGTGAAGTAATCTAATAAGATTATTGTTATAGCTGGTTTTTATTTTTTCAAGATAAATGGGATCATTAAGTTCAGTGTCCCATTGCATAGCATCGCCTTTTTGGAAAGCATGACAGCGGCTGGAGTAATGCTTAAGCTCTGTGACCCTAAGTTGGCTGCTAGAAAGATCGCTAATATTCTCTCTCATACTACGCTCCCGAAAAGCCAGAATCTCAACAGGGCAAATTAACTGCACATTACCTAATGAAAAAACCGGCACACCAGTAATGAAAAATCGCTGAGGAATTTTAAAATATGTTCGCGTATTCCATTCATTCCCAGGGAAAAGTGCAGGTGAAAACTTATCGTTTGAAATATAATAGTGATGTGCATGCCAATCAGTGATACCAACCAAACGCAGAGATGAATTAACCACAACATCTGAAAAAGATCTGAATACGGTGAAAATAATAAAAACAACAAAAATCATCGCAAGAAATATATCTCTAAACTTGTAGAAATAACCTCGTTCTTGTGACGCAGAAAACCATGCAACTGCAGGTAGCATAGTAAATACGGATATTATGATTACCAGCAGCATAACCATGCCTAGCTGTGCGTAATCATTATGAATATCGCCGAAGTCTAATCGTGGGAAAATAAATAATAACGGAAACATTTGCACCCAAGCTGGAGCAAGTAAGATAGCAGATAAAAGAAACTTTTCGACAAGTTTTCTATGGAATGGAATATAGGTCTTAGTGATATTCAAATCTTCAAAATTAGAAGATTTCAACAATTTTTTCGATAGCATGCGATAGGAATTCGCCGCTGTTAACATCGTCGCTACAACGAATGATAAAAAATGAAGGTAACCATTATCAGGCCATTTTTTTTCAAAACATAAAAATAGAAAGAAAAACCCACACCAAAATAAAATGCTATTATATACACAGATAATTGTAAGATGAGACCCAAACCCTTTGTAAACTCCAATTTCCTTTTGGTATAACTTAAAGGAGAAAATCGTTACAAACGAAGAGGATACAAATAAAGAAAAGAACATAACCATAATTAAAAATGAGAAAATAACGATAACTATCATTGATGGTATGTTATTGATGACATCAAGAAATACGTCTTGACGCCCCAAACTGAAGAGATAAAACCAGACAATGAAAATGGCAACAGTACTGATGCCAATAGATGATTTCAATGCTAGATATAGGCCTTCCTTAATACTGACCTTTAAATTTCTAATTATGTCTTCCATGTACCCCTCCAAATCAGAAAAAACACCAACTGCTAATGATTAGATCAAACCAATTAAAACCATTAAATATAAGACCCCGCGGACCTCGGAGCCTTATAATAAAATATTTTATGAAATTTTAGAACTATAGCCCGCTACTACATAACCTTGGGATTTTAAGGCTCACACCTAATTTTTAGGGTGGTAATTATTTAGCAATACCCAACCACTGCGAAGCAATCTGCGCATATTCGCCGGTGGCGGTGCTGAGATGCAGCCACTGATCGACGTACAGTTTCCAGCTCATATCGTCACGCGGGATCATGTAGGCCTTCTCACCATATTGCATCGGTTTATCCGGGTTGATAGCGCACAGCGTCGGGTAGTGCTTCATCTGGAACAGCGCTTCGGAAGCATCAGTGATCATCACATCCGCTTTTTTATCAACCAGCTGCTGGAAAATACCGACGTTATCGGCCAGTTGCAGCGTCGACTGCGGCAAGTGGCTGTGCACAAAGGCCTCATTGGTACCGCCAGCCGGTTCAATCACCCGCACGCTCGGCTTGTTGATCTGCGCGACGGTTTGGTATTTGTCTTTATCATCACAGCGCACCAGCGGGATCTTGCCATCCACACCCAGCGGCTCGGCAAACCAGGCAATTTGCTGACGTTTTAAGGTAACGGACACGCCACCCAGCGCGATATCACACTGCTTCGCCACGAAATCGTCACTCATGGTTTTCCAGGTGGTTGGCACCCACTGCACTTTGGCGCCCAGGCTGGCCGCCAGTGACTGCGCCATGCTGATATCCAGCCCTTCATACTGCCCATCGCTGCGCAGATAGCTGTAAGGCTTGTAGTCGCCCGTGGTACAGACTTTCAGGGTTTTACTGCTACGAATTTCGTCGAGGTGGGATTGCGCCGAGGCAGCGCCACTCACCAGAAGTAATGCACTCAGTATCGCGGTTTTCATGATTTCTTCTTTTTTATGTTGATGTCGGTTTGCGCGCGGATTGTTGCATAGCCCTGCGCATTGTTGCTTTATTAGCAAAAGTCTTGTGATCAATCACGCATTTTTTTGTCCCGCCTGCGCGCGTAGAGTGTGCGCCATCAACGGGAAACAGAGCGAATCATCCATGAGCAATATTTTAATCATCGACGGCGGAAAAACCTTTGCCCACTCGAAAGGCGAACTGAACCATACCCTCACTGAGGTGGCGGCCAGCCAACTGCGCGATCTGGGCCATAACGTGGTGGTCACCCTTGCCGACAGCGACTACAACGTGGCAGAAGAAGTGCAGAAATATCTCGACAGCGACGTGGTGATCTATCAAATGCCTGGCTGGTGGATGGGCGAGCCGTGGACGGTGAAAAAATACATTGATGACGTGTTCACTGAAGGTCATGGCTCACTGTATGCCAGCGATGGCCGTACGCGCAGCGACGCGGGCAAAAAGTACGGTTCTGGCGGTTTGATTCAGGGCAAAAAATACATGCTGTCGCTGACGTGGAATGCGCCGCTGGAGGCGTTTACCGATCCTGAGCAGTTCTTTGAAGGTGTTGGCGTGGACGGTCTCTATCTGCACTTCCACAAAGCCAACCAGTTCCTCGGTATGGAAGGTTTACCTACCTTTATCTGTAACGATGTGATCAAGATGCCGGACGTGCCGCGCGATATCGAACGTTATCGGACTCATCTCAGCCAAATCTTTGCTTAACTGTAAGCACACCGGGAAAAGAGGAAGCGCTATGTTAACCGTCGTTGCAGAAATTTGCGTCAAGCCAGGCCGCCGTCATGTGGTGCTGGAAGCCATCAAGACACTGATCCCTACCGTGCTGGAAGAGGAGGGTTGCCATCAGTACGACGCGCTGGTTGACCATCAGGCGCAGGTGCCGTGGAAGCAGAATTCACCGGATTCGATCTTTATGCTGGAGCAGTGGGAATCACTGCGCCATCTTGAGCAGCATCAGCAGATGCCGCACATGGACGCGCATCGCGCCACGATCAAAGATGATGTGGTGGACGTGAAAATCCTGGTGTTAGAGCCAGCGCGTTAATCGCCAAAGCCTCTGCCTGTGCAGGGGCTTTTTTATAGCAGGCGATCTTGCTCTATCTTTTCGCGCAGAAAATCGAGAAAACAGGTAATGCGCGAGGTAAGAGACTGGTTGCGGTAATACACGGCGTGAATCGGCAGACGCCATTCGCGCGTTTCCTGCTCCAGCACCTGCACTAAATCGCCCCGCTCGCGATCTTTACGGCTGACAAAATCAGACAAGCGTGCAATACCCTGCCCTGCCAGCGCCAGTTGACGTAAGGTTTCTCCACTGGAAGCCGACAGGGTCGGCTTAATTTGTAAGAACTCACCTTCACGCTGCCACACTGGCCAGACGTTATGCGCATCCAGCTGGCTGAATCCCAAAAGCTGATGGGCTGACAACGCCTCAACCGTTTCAGGCTCGCCATGCTGTTGCAGATAAGCCGGACTCGCCACTAAGCGCGTAGCACTGCTGCCCAGCACGCGGGCACGCAGCGTAGAATCACGCAACTCCCCGACGCGAATCGCGATATCGGTCTGCTGCTCCAGCAAATCGATCATGATGTCGTCGGTGTTCAACTCCAGCTGAATCAGCGGGTAGCGCTGTCGAAATTCCGCCACCAGCGGCACAATCACATGCAGCATAAAGGGTGCGTTGGCATTGATGCGCAATCTGCCGGAGGGAATATCGCGGCGCTGGGCAATCTGCTCTTCCGCCAGTTCGACCGACGAGAGGATCTGGCGCGCATGATCGAGGAAGATTAACCCTTCCTCAGTGAGTGCGAGACGCCGCGTGGTGCGGTGCATCAGGGTGGTTTGTAATTTGCTTTCCAGCCGACTCAGCGCCCGGCTGATACCAGAACTGGTTTGATCGAGTTGCTCGGCCGCCGCCGTGATTGAGCCAGTATCCACCACCGCCACCCAGGCGCGCAGTTCTTCCAGTGTGATTTTCACGTTCCTTTCCCCGTAAAAAATTTTGGCTTGGCCTAAATAATCTGGGACGCCGTAGCGTCCCAGGTCATCAAGCTTCCAGGTCGGCGAGGTCGCCTTTTTCCTGTAGCCAGTTACGGCGGTCTTCAGAACGTTTTTTCGCGAGCAGCATGTCCATCACGCGCAGCGTCTGCTCAACATCATCATCGCTGACCGTCAGCTGCACCAGACGACGGGTGTTAGGGTCGAGCGTCGTTTCACGCAGCTGCAGCGGGTTCATCTCACCCAGACCTTTGAAGCGCTGCACGTTCGGTTTGCCTTTCTTACGCTTCAGCTGCTCCAGCACGCCCTCTTTCTCGTCTTCATCTAACGCGTAAAAGACTTCTTTGCCGAGATCGATGCGATACAGCGGTGGCATGGCGACATAAACATGGCCATGTTGCACCAGCGAGCGGAAGTGCTTCACAAACAGCGCACACAACAAGGTGGCGATGTGTAAGCCATCGGAGTCCGCATCCGCAAGGATACAGATCTTGCCGTAACGCAGCTGGCTCAGATCTTCACTGTCGGGATCGATACCGATCGCCACCGAGATGTCGTGCACTTCCTGCGATGCCAGCACTTCGTCTGACGACACTTCCCAGGTATTGAGGATCTTCCCTTTCAGCGGCATGATCGCCTGATATTCACGATCGCGCGCCTGCTTGGCCGATCCACCTGCGGAGTCCCCTTCCACCAGGAACAGTTCGGTGCGATTCAGATCCTGTGCACTACAGTCTGCCAGTTTGCCCGGCAGTGCCGGTCCGCTGGTGAGCTTTTTACGCACCACTTTCTTGGCCGCGCGCATACGGCGCTGAGCACTGGAGATTGCCAGTTCGGCCAGCATTTCGGCGGCTTGCACGTTCTGGTTCAGCCACAAGCTGAAGGCATCTTTAACGATAGCCGAGACAAATGCCGCGCACTGACGCGAAGAGAGACGCTCTTTGGTTTGACCGGCGAACTGCGGATCCTGCATTTTGACCGACAGCACGTAGGCGCAGCGATCCCAGATATCTTCCGCAGACAGTTTTACACCGCGTGGCAGGATATTGCGGAACTCGCAGAACTCACGCATCGCATCCAGCAAGCCCTGGCGCAGACCGTTGACGTGTGTCCCGCCTTGCATGGTGGGAATCAGGTTCACGTAGCTTTCAGTCAACAGTTCGCCGCCTTCTGGCAGCCACAGCAGCGCCCAATCCACCGCTTCAACATCACCCGCAAAGCTGCCGACAAAGGGTTTTTCCGGCAAGGTGGGGAGGCCGTTTACGGCTTCACTCAGGTAATCTGAAAGACCACCGTGATACAACCAGGTCTGCTCGGTATCGTTCACCTTGTCTTTGAAGACAATTTCCACGCCCGGACACAGCACCGCTTTGGCTTTCAACACATGCGTCAGGCGCGACACCGAGAAGCGTGGGCTGTCGAAGAAACTCTCATCCGGCCAGAAATGCACGCGCGTGCCAGTGTTACGTTTGCCGACCGTGCCGGTCACCGTCAGATCCTGCACTTTATCGCCATTTTCAAAGGCAATATCGTAGATCTCACCATTACGGCGCACGGTGACTTCAACACGTTTTGACAGGGCGTTGACCACCGAAATCCCCACGCCATGCAGGCCGCCGGAGAACTGGTAGTTTTTGTTGGAGAATTTACCGCCCGCATGCAGACGGCAAAGAATCAGCTCAACCGCTGGCACACCCTCTTCCGGGTGAATATCCACCGGCATGCCGCGACCGTCATCGATAACTTCCAGTGACTGATCGGCATGCAGGATCACTTCCACGCGTTTGGCGTGACCCGCCAGCGCCTCATCGACACTGTTATCGATCACTTCCTGGCCCAGATGGTTTGGGCGCGTGGTATCGGTGTACATCCCCGGACGACGACGCACCGGTTCAAGGCCGGTTAAGACCTCAATGGCATCGGCATTATAACTTGATTGGCTCATCGTAACTGTCTGATTAGCAATAGGAATAGGGGTCCATCTCGCAGCAATCAGGGAACATTTAATCCCAGAAAATCAATGATCTGCGCAAAATGGCGTTCGAATCCGATATAAGCATGATTGCCACCCTCTTCGACCGTTTGGCGGCATGCGCTGTAGTATTCCAGCGCCTGGCGGTAATCGAGCACTTCATCGCCGGTCTGTTGCAGCAGCCAGATTAAATCGGGCGCTTCGAGAGGGTCAATCTGCATGACTTTCAGATCGTAAATGTGGCGTGACTCTAACACATATTGCTGGCCGGTGTAGGGATTACGGTTCTCGCCGAGATAATCGACCAGCAGCTCAAACGGCCTCACAGCAGGATTGACCACCACCGCAGGCAGCATAAAGCATTGCGACAGCCAGGTAGCGAAGTAGCCCCCGAGCGACGATCCCACCAGGCCAAGTGGCTCACCGGCGTACTGCATCACCAGCTCTTCCAGCATGCTGGCGGCTTCGGCGGGAAACGTGGGCAGCTGTGGCACCAGCACGTTGATGTGCGGATGCTGTTGCGCTACCCACTGCTGCAGTTGTGTGGCTTTGGCCGATTGCGGAGAGCTGTTGAATCCGTGCAGATAGATCAGCGCCGCCATCGCTTAGTAGCCCTCGGAATCTAAATCGGGGCGGAACAGATCGCTTTGCAAACGATTCACTTCGGTTTCCAGTACGCCATCGGCCTTCAGGGTTAACCAGCGCCAACCCGGTGCCACGTCATCGATGGCGAAGTTGGTGCAATGCGGTTTGAACTGCACGCAGGTCGAAGGAGAAGCCAGCACGCGACGACCATGCCAGTCGAGATCTAATTCCTGATGAATGTGGCCACACACCAGATTACGCGCACGCGGGAAGTGTTGCAGCACCGCTTCTAATTGATGGGGATTGCGCAGGCTATGCTGATCCAGCCAGGTACAGCCGGAAGCGAGCGGATGGTGGTGCAGCAGCACTAGCGTATGGCGCTCAGGATGCTGGCGCAGCGCCTTGTCGAGCCACTCGAGCTGGTATTCGCTCAACATGCCATGCGGCACACCAAAGACCTGGCTATCCAGCAGCACCAGCTGCCAGTGTTCACCCAGCAGCACATGTTTATCGGAAGCGATTCCGGCATCGGCAAGTGTATTCACCATCGCGGGCTGAAAATCGTGATTACCCGGCAGCCAGACACACGGCTTTGGCAGGCGTGAAATGCCCGCTACAAAGTGTTGATAAGCTTCGACGGTGTGATCCTGGGCGAGATCGCCGGTAGCGATAATCAAATCATAATCGCGCTGTTGTGCCATGATGGCGTCCAGCACCGCATCAAAACTCGACCAGGTATTTACCC
This sequence comes from Pantoea rwandensis, assembly GCF_000759475.1. Classification (NCBI taxonomy): domain Bacteria; kingdom Pseudomonadati; phylum Pseudomonadota; class Gammaproteobacteria; order Enterobacterales; family Erwiniaceae; genus Pantoea; species Pantoea rwandensis. The sequence continues at coordinate 1,134,879 of NZ_CP009454.1, read as the reverse complement.
CAAGCAGCGATTGATGTTTTCCTGCAAAAAGATGGGTGTCCGTAATTTGTAAAATCCTGATATCGGCCCCATTTGCCGCAGGAAGAGTAAGCAGGCTATCCAAAGCGTTTCCTTTCTCTCCACGCCATAGTTGTATGCTATCAGCAGACCGGCACTGCTACAGCACCGTGCGCCAGACAATAGCGCAACCAATCTGCAAGAAACTGGTTAATCTGATGTTTTTCATCGCGCTGATGCAGTTTTTTATTAGGGTAATCATAGCGCGCTTTGAAACGATAGATCTGCTGAGTGGAACACACTTCAGCGACCATCGCATCATGGTACAGCCGAACGGACATGGATGGCAGGCTCCAGTAACTCACTGCCGGGGCCACCTGGCGAATCTCCACCAGCGTGGTATATCGCGTCGACTCTTGAATAGTCAGCTGATAACGGGCGCCGCTCACCTGATAGATCACCGACGCGCCTGCCTCGTCATCACGCGGCAGCAGGCGACGCAGTTGGGCGAAATTGGTTTCGCACAATCGCATCATTTCGGGAAAGTCAGGGGTATAGCGCTGTTTCATTTTAGCTTCCACTCTTGTCGTAGTTTTTCATGGTGCAACGCCAGCCATTGCAGGGCGATGACAGATGCCGCGTTATCAATAATCCCCTCTTCCACCCAGCGATAAGCCTGTTCGCGGCTCACCACATGGACAAGAATATCCTCATTCTCTTCCTCCAGCCCGTGATTTCCCTCTGCCAGGCTGGCATCCACTTCGCCCACCAGCACCGACAAACGTTCAGACGTTCCGCCTGGGCTGGCTAAGTAATTCACTATCGGTTTCACACGCCCGACCTTGAGGCCTGCTTCTTCTACTGCTTCACGTCGCGCCACATCTTCCGGCGTTTCACCGGGTTCAATGATACCGGCCACCATTTCCAGCAGCCAGGGCGTTGGGCTGGAATCATAAGCCGGGATGCGAATCTGTTCGATTAGCACCACTTCGTCGCGTAAGGGATCATAGGGTAGCAGCACGGCGGCGTGTCCGCGCTCAAAAACTTCGCGTACCACCTCACCGCTCATCTCGCCATTAAAGCGGCGATGGCGGAAACGGTAGCGGACAATGGAAAAAAAACCATCGTAGCGTGTATCGCGTGCAATAATTTCTACATCGTTTTTTGTGAAAGTCACAGGGGATTTTTTTTCACCCGCCATCATCTGGTTCCTTATGCAGATTGGGATGGAGCGAAGAAAAGCCAACCCTTGTGCTCCGTCCGAGTGGTTCTTTCTGAATTATTTACGTAAATTAGGGGAAGAAGGCACGTTCAGCCAACTTATCTCTGACGCCGCCTCTGTAGAATCGGCGATTATTTTTTGGCTTACCTGCAGCACTACCAGTGCAATTTGCTGCAACAAAAGGAATGCAAATGAAAAAACTGCTCCCACTTTTTATTGGGTTGAGCCTGGGCGGATTTAGCCTTGCCAGCCAGGCAGAGAACCTGTTGCAGGTTTACCAGCAGGCGCGCCTTAGCAACCCGGATCTGCGTGCTTCTGCCGCTGACCGTGATGCAGCCTTTGAGAAAATTAACGAAGCGCGTAGCCCTTTATTGCCACAGCTCGGTCTGGGCGCAGATTATACCTATAATAATGGTTACCGTGACAGCAGCGGTCTTCATTCCAACACGACCAGCGCTTCTCTGCAATTAACACAAACCATTTTCGATATGTCGAAATGGCGTGCGCTGTCGCTGCAGGAAAAAACCGCCGGAATTCAGGATGTCACCTATCAGGTCGCACAACAGGATCTGATTCTGAACACCGCAACCGCTTATTTCAACGTGTTGAAGGCGATTGATACCCTTTCTTACACAGAAGCGCAGAAACAGTCGATCTACCGCGAATTGGATCAAACCACCCAACGCTTCAACGTGGGTCTGGTGGCGATCACTGATGTGCAGAACGCCCGTGCGCAGTATGACAGCGTGCTGGCCAACGAAGTGACCGCGCGTAACAACCTCGATAATGCGGTGGAATCGCTGCGTCAGATCACCGGTATGGATTATCTGGCACTGGCTTCACTGAATATCGATCGTTTCAAAACCGCACGCCCGGATGCCGTTGCTTCCTTGCTGAAGCAGGCTGAAAGCCGCAATCTCAGCCTGTTATCTGCACGTTTGAGCCAGGACCTGGCGCGCGAGCAAATTCGCTCTGCTGAGTCGGGTCATATGCCAACGCTGGATCTGACTGCCTCTACCGGTGTGTCTAACAGCAAATATGGCGGCAGCCGTGCTAACCAGAGTGCTGGCACTACCGACTCCATCACGGGTTCCAACCAGGTTGGCCTGAGCTTCTCCCTGCCGCTGTACAGCGGTGGTTCAGTGACCTCGCAGGTGAAACAGGCGCAGTACAACTTTGTTGCCGCCAGCGAGCAGCTGGAAGGCGCACATCGTAGTGCGATCCAGACCGTGCGTTCTTCGTTCAACAACGTTAACGCCTCTATCAGTAGCATCGATGCTTACAAACAGGCCGTTGTGTCTGCTCAGAGTTCATTGGATGCGATGGAAGCCGGTTATCAGGTGGGTACCCGTACCATCGTTGATGTGCTGGATGCGACCACGACCCTGTTCAACTCTAAGCAGCAGCTTTCTGATGCGCGTTACAGCTACCTGATTAACCAGCTGAACATCAAATATGCGCTGGGTACGTTGAATGAGCAGGACTTGCAGCAACTGAACAGCACACTGGGCAAGGAAATCACCACCGCACCAGAAGTGGTGGCACCAGAAAACAGCCAGCAGGCTTCACGTGTTGATAATGGTCCGAAAACCTCGGCACCTTCAGCCGCCGCGAAAGCACGCCCGGCTGCCGCTCACAGCAGCGGAAATCCTTTCGGTAATTAATCCCTTAAGGGGCCGCTTGCGGCCCCTTTCGCATTCAAACGTATAACAACGTAAAGATCCCCCAGCCATCCGGCTTCTCGCTTCATTTTCCACCACTCATCACCTATCCTAAGCCCCACCTTTGGGCACAGGATGAAAATAATGAAACGGACTAAACATATTCGTCATGCCGCTTTTCGTAAAAGCTGGCAGGCACGCCATTTAACGCCAGTTGCACTCGCGGTTACCGCAGTGTTTATGCTGGCTGGCTGCGAACAGAGCGATGAGACAGTATCGCTGTACCAAAACGCGGATGATTGTGCGAAAGCTAACCCTAGCCAGAGCGCGCAATGTACCACTGCATATAACAATGCGAAGAAAGAAGCCGAACGCACCGCACCGAAATACGCCACGCGCGAAGATTGCGTCGCAGAGTTCGGTGAGAATCAGTGCCAGCAAACACCTGCTCAGGCCGGTGTCGGCACCACTAACAATGCCGAAGCGCAGCAGAGCGGTAGCTTCTGGATGCCGCTGATGGCCGGTTACATGATGGGTCGCATGATGGGCGGCGGCGCGGGCTTTGCGCAGCAACCGTTGTTCTCACCGAAAACCCCGAACAGCCCGGCTAACGGTCAGTTTGTCGATGCTTCAGGCAAAAACTATGGTGCCGCGACCTCAGGCCGTAGCATGAACGTGCCGAAAACCGCCATGGCACCTAAGCCAGCGACCACCTCCACCATCACGCGTGGTGGCTTCGGTGAGAGCGTTGCGAAACAAAACACCATGCAGCGCAGCAATGCCACCAGCACCAATCGCAGCAGCACTGGCAGCAGCCGCTCGATGGGAGGCTAAGCCGCAGTATGCAACGTATTGCTATCAGCGAACGTCCGGACTGGCGCGAAAAAGCCAACGAATATGGCTTCCAGTTTCACACCATGTACGGTGAACCTTACTGGTGTGAAGACGCTTATTACCAGTTCACCCTCGCACAGGTTGAGCAATTAGAAGATACCACCGCTGAACTGCATCAGATGTGTCTGCAGGCGGTGGAAAAAGTGGTGAACAGTGATGAACTGCTCACCCGCTTCTGCATTCCCAAACACACCTGGGACTTCGTACGAGACTCGTGGAAGCTGCGTCAGCCGTCGCTCTATTCCCGTCTGGATTTAGCCTGGGACGGTAAAGGCGATGCCAAGCTGCTGGAGAATAACGCCGACACGCCGACCTCTCTGTATGAAGCGGCCTTTTTCCAGTGGATCTGGCTGGAAGATCAAGTCAATGCGGGCAACCTGCCACAAGGCAGTGACCAGTTTAATAGCCTGCAGGAAAAGCTGATTGAGCGCTTTGCCGCGTTGCATCAGGAGCACGGTTTTAACTGGCTACACTTTGCCTGCTGCCGTGACACCGAAGAAGATCGTGCCACAGTGCAATACATGCAGGATTGCGCCACCGAAGCCGGCCTGCCGAATGAATTCCTGTATATCGATGATATTGGGTTGGGTGAAAGAGGCCAGTTTACCGATCAGCATGACCGGGTGATCAGCAACCTGTTTAAGCTTTATCCGTGGGAATTTATGCTGCGTGAAGTGTTCTCCACCAAGCTGGCAGATGCCGGTGTGCGTTGGTTGGAACCGGCGTGGAAAAGCATTATCTCGAATAAAGCGCTGCTGCCGCTGCTGTGGGAAATGTTCCCTGACCATCCCAATCTGCTGCCCGCCTACTTTGCCGACGACAAAAATGCCCCGCAGATGGACAAGTACGTGGTGAAACCGCTGTTTTCACGTGAAGGTGCCAATATTCGCATCATCGAAAATGGTCAGGAGATCGCCCGTGCTGAAGGTCCGTACGGCGAAGAGGGAATGATCATCCAGCAGTTCCATCCGTTGCCGAAGTTCGGCGACAGCTACACCTTGATCGGTAGCTGGCTGATTGACGATCAACCCGCTGGTATCGGCATTCGTGAAGATCGCGCGCTGATCACTCAGGATCTGTCACGCTTCTACCCGCATACCTTTATCGAATAAATGCTGTGCCGCCCGTCAGACGCGGGCGGCCAGTTCATTAACTTACCTGCACCGAAAGCATACTGATTGCGCCCATCTCCATCCCTTCCACAGGAATGCTGATCGACTCCTCAGCTGCACGCGCACCGAGGATATACAGCAACGGCAGATAGTGTTCTGGCGTTGGGTTGGACATCTCTGCACCTTCGTGCTGCAGATAATTCACCAACGGATGATCTGCTGCTTCACCGGCAAAGCTCAAATTCTCACGCACAAATTCATTGAAGCTTTCTGCCCATGGATAGCTTGTGGCGGCACCCTGCCAGCGCAGCATACGCAAGTTATGCACCACGTTACCGCTGGCGACGATCATCACGCCTTCGTCACGCAGTGACGCCAGTTTGCGACCTAATTCAAAGTGCCATTGCGCCGATTGCGTCCCATCGATACTTAACTGCACCACCGGGATATCGGCTTGCGGATACATTTTTGCCAGCACGCCCCATGAGCCGTGATCAAATCCCCACTCCTGGTCGGCATGGACGTCAATCGGTGCCAGCAGATCGATGACTTGCTGTGCCAGCTCAGGCGAACCCGGTGCTGGATAACGCACATCAAACAGCGCCTGCGGGAAGCCACCAAAGTCATGGATGGTGCGCGGATTATTCATGGCCGTCACCGCCGTACCGCGTGTGTACCAGTGTGCCGACACAGCGAGAATGGCGCGCGGACGTGGCAATGTTGCCCCCAGATGCTGCCATGCGCGGGTATAGGTATTGTCTTCCAGTACGTTCATCTGACTGCCGTGACCCAAAAACAGGGCGGGCATACGGTTGTGGCTCATGATGGTTCCTCTGACGAAAGTGTCGCTTTATTAGCCGCTACGATACGCGCTTTCGTGCCGGGATTAACGCTGATAACTGTGATGATCTCTATCAGGGAATTTGAATAAGAATTTGTGCAGTGGATGGGCGGTGAAAATGGGGTTTAAAAACGTACTTAAGCGCTATAAAAAATCCGCAGCCTGGAGAAGCTGCGGATTTTTTGGTGACGATAACTGAGGCTTAGCTTGCCTGCCGCGTTTCACGCTCGCGGCGATAAGCCACCAGATCTTCAATCGTCACGACCGGCATATCGTGTTGTTTGGCAAACACAATCGCTTCTGGCGCATGCGCCATGCTGCCGTCGTCATTGGTCAATTCACACAGCACACCGGCGGGTTTGAAACCTGCTAACGTCACCAAATCGATGGTGGCTTCAGTGTGACCACCACGCGTCAGCACACCACCTTCGCGCGCGCGCAGCGGGAAGACATGGCCTGGACGGTTGAGATCGCTCGGCTTAGCGCCATCTGCCACAGCGGCACGAATCGTGGTGACGCGGTCAGCGGCAGAAACACCGGTGGTAACACCTTCTGCGGCTTCAATGGTGACAGTAAAGCCAGTGCCATAAGAGCTGGTGTTGGTTTCTACCATCATCGGCAGATCCAACTGCTGGCGGCGCTCTTCAGTGATGCACAGGCAGACAATGCCGCTGCCGTGGCGAATAGTCAGTGCCATTTGCTCTACGGTCATGGTTTCGGCGGCAAAGATCATGTCACCTTCGTTTTCACGATTTTCATCGTCGAGCACCATCACACCGCGACCGTTACGCAGCGCATCGATGGCGCGTTCTACACGCTGTTCCGGCGTGCCAAATTCAGAAAGAAGCGTCTGATTCATGGTAAAAAACCTTATAAAAAATATATGAGTTACCAGAACCAGGGCGTGCTTAGGAGTGCGCAAATAATACACATGGCAAAAACGTGACGCGGGCGTAAGCCCGGCTGATGTCGTTACCCTCTCCCATCCGGACTCTAACCGTCGGCCCCGGAATTACACCGGATCTGCTGACCTTTCACTTTGCAGCGAAAGCGCTCGCGGGCTTTCAGCCGAAGCTGATTTACCGCCGGTGGGGAATTTCGCCCCGCCCTGAGAATAAGCGAGCTCACTATAACGCCAATCATCTGGACGGGCAATCGACAAAAGCGCAAATGCTTTTGCATTTACTGCGATGCGGAATTCAGGTTTAACCTTTTCGTTTCAGGCATTACACTTAACCTTTGTTGAGTCGGAACACGTGCTGTTATCAGCCACCGCAACCAGGAAATCATCATGATCGACACGAAAAAAATTGAACAACTGGCTCGCCAGGTCCATGAAGCTATGCCAAAAGGGATTCGCGACTTTGGCGACGATGTCGAAAAGAAAATTCGTCAGGTATTGCAGGCGCAGTTAACCCGCATGGATTTAGTTAATCGTGAAGAGTTTGATGTGCAGACGCAGGTACTGCTGCGCACGCGTGAGAAGCTGGCCGCACTGGAACAGCGCCTGGCAAAACTGGAAAGTGAGAGCCCAGCCGCACCGGCACCTGCGGTAGTGACACCGGATCCGGCGGGTAAAATCGACACTCCGCAGTAAACCACTGACTCGCCGGGCGTATATCGCTTGCCAGCACCCGTTGAGCATACATTGCTCGCAGACAATAACAGGCGGCCTTTTGGCCGCCTGTTGAGTTTGTATCCACTTGCCCTACGCTCGCCGTGAGTGACGGCGAATCGTCTGGAATCTTCGTATTAGCCGTGAGTGACGGCAATCGTCTGAACTCTCAGAGTTTGCCGTTAGTGGCTGCGAATCATTGGAAATCCCAGTGCTCGCCTGTAGTGACGGCGAATCATCTGGGATCTCAGTGCTCGCCGTTAGTGGCTGCGAATCGTCTTGATGATGTTAGTGGTGGAGATACCGTCTTCGAAATTCAGCACCCGCACGTCACCGCCGTTGGCCCAAACCTCTTTACTGCCCGCAATATCTTCCGGCTTATAATCGCCGCCCTTCACCAGCAGATCCGGTAACACACCCGCAATCAAACGCTGTGGCGTGTCTTCTTCAAACAGCACCACCCAATCCACCGCTTCCAGCGCACCAAGCACGATCATACGGTTTTCCTGCGGGTTAACCGGACGGGTTTCGCCTTTCAGACGTTTGGTGGAAGCATCACTGTTTACCGCAACAATCAGACGGTCGCCCAGCTTACGTGCGTTGGCAAGATAGGAAACGTGGCCTGCATGCAAGATGTCGAACACGCCGTTGGTCATCACCACTTTCTCACCGCGCTGACGCGCCAGCGCCACCGCTGCTTTAAGCTCGGCTTCGGTCATCACACCAAACCCGCTGTCGGGACGAGCATGAATGGCGTTTTCCAGTTCAACGATGCTTACGGTTGATGTCCCGAGTTTGCCCACGACCACGCCCGCTGCCGCATTGGCGAGGAAACAGGCTTCTTCCAGGCTGTCTCCGGCCGCCAGCACGGCGGCCAGCACGCCAATAACGGTGTCACCTGCACCGGTGACGTCAAACACTTCCTGCGCCTGCGTTGGCAGATGCAGCGGCGCTTTGCCCGGCTGCAGTAACGTCATGCCGTTTTCAGAACGGGTGACCAGCAGCGCGGAGAGCTCATAATCGGCGATGAGCTGCATGCCGCGATTCACAATCTCTTCCACGGTTTTGCATTTACCCACCACGGCTTCGAACTCAGACAGGTTAGGCGTCAGCAAAGTCGCACCGCGGTAGCGCTCAAAATCCGTGCCTTTCGGGTCGATCAACACCGGCACGTTGGCTTCACGCGCCAGCTGAATCATGGTTTGCACGCTGCTCAACGCGCCTTTGGCGTAATCTGACAGCACCAGTGCACCGGCCTGCGCCAGCGATTGACGCATACGATCGTGGATAGGCTGTGGATCAACCTGCTCGAAACCCTCTTCGAAATCGAGGCGGATCAGCTGCTGGTTGCGCGAAAGCACACGCAGTTTGGTGATGGTGGGATGGCTTTTCACCGCGACAAAATCACAATCGACTTTGACCTTTTCCAGCGTCTCGCTCAGCACACGTGCCGCATCGTCTTCACCCGTCAGGCCAATCAAACGCGAGCCCGCACCCAGTGCAGCAATGTTCATCGCCACGTTGGCCGCGCCGCCAGGACGCTCTTCGATGGTATCGACTTTCACCACCGGTACCGGGGCTTCAGGCGAGATACGGCTGGTTGGGCCATACCAGTAGCGATCTAACATGACATCGCCAACAACCAGCACAGCGGCTTTGCCAAAAGCGGGCAGCGTTACTTTCATTCCAAAGACTCCAGACTACGGTCAAAATTATGCGCGGATAATAACATACCCCGATGATACTTCGAGCCACAGGTGCGTGAGCTGCGCGCCTTCCTGTATGCCGGGTCACTAAGGGGCGAAGCGTTATTTTACGCTTCCGCGCTATCAGATTCGGTGGCAGCCAGCCAGCGTTGCCAGCTGCGATGCACGGCAGCCCGCTCAGTAGCAAAAGATTCCGGCGCGACGTGCCCCGGCAGCTCCTGCAATGCGAGATGATGCAATGCATCACGCAGCGTGACATATGCGTGAGTCAGCGCCTGCGCTTCCTCTGCATCCATGATCTCCTGACGCGCCATCAATTCAAAAATTCGCACATTGTCCGACCAACGCGTCAACGCAGGCTGCTCTGCCGCGTAGCCTAAGACAAGATATTGCGCGATGAATTCAATATCGGTGATGCCGCCTTCATCGGTTTTGATCTCCCAGCGTCCTTTGTGTTTGTTGCTCAGATGGGCACGCATTTTCTCGCGCATCTCTCGCACTTCTTTTTGCAGTGCAGGACGCTCACGCGGCAGGCAAAGAATGCCGCGACGGATGTTATTGAAACGATCGCAGAGCGCCGTTTCACCAAACACAATACGCGCGCGCACCAGCGCCTGATGTTCCCAGGTCCAGGCTTCATTACGCTGATAATCATCGAAGGCGGCAAAGGTACTCACCAGCATGCCCGCCGCGCCAGACGGACGCAGGCGCGCATCGACTTCATACAAGATGCCAGAGGAGGTGCGCGTGCTAAACAGATGCATCACGCGCTGCGCCAGCCGCAGGTAGAACTGGCGGCCATCAATCACGCGTTCGCCATCGGTTTCCGCATCGTCCGGGCAGTCATGCAGGAACACTAAATCCAGATCCGAGCTGTAACCCAACTCCCAGCCGCCCAGTTTGCCGTAGCCGACCACAGCAAAACCACGCTCGCTGTCGCTGGTGAGGTGCGAAGGGCGTCCATAGCGCTGCACCATCATTTGCCACGCTTGCTGCACCACCGATTCGATAATGGCTTCTGCCAGCCAGGTTAAGTGATCACTCACTTTCATCACCGGCAGCGTTTCAGCGATATCGGCCGCGGCAATGCGCAGATGCTGCGCCTGCTTGAACTGGCGCAGCGCTTCCAGCTGCTGTTCTTCATCATCGGTGGGAATACGCAGCAGATACTGGCGCAGTTCATCGCGATAGGCATCGGTAGCCGTGGGTTGATACAACGTGGCGGGATCGAGCAGTTCATCCAGCAACAGCGGATAACGTGCCAGCTGGCTGGCGACCATCGGCGAGGCGGCACATAGGCGGATCAGATGGCGCAGTGCCCCGTGATATTCCGTCAGCAGCTCCAGATAGGTGCTACGCGTCAATACACCGAGCAGCAACGGTGTCAAACGGCCCAGCACCACATCAGCATCTTCGCGTGGACAGACTTCGCTCAGCAGGCGCGGCATCAGTTGATCAAGCGCCAGACGCCCACGCGGGCCGATGGTACGGCGGCTGACATCCTGGCGGAAACTGTTCAGCGATTCGAAGAGCGCATGACGTTGCGCTTCGTTCAGCTGTGGCACAACAGGAATGAGATCGCTCTCCTCCAGCGTGTCCTGCCACAAACCAGCAAATTCTGCCAGCTGCGGTTGATCGTCCACGTCTGGTGCATCATCACCAATGAGTTCATGAAAGATGCTGCGCACTCCCGCCATCTGCTGTTCAAGTTGCACCATCAGCGCATCCCAATCCGCCGCGCCCATCGCCCAGGCTAAACGCTGACGATCAAGCGGGTTTTCCGGCAGGGTTTGCGTCTGCTCATCATTGATGCTTTGCAGCAGATTTTCCAGACGACGCAGGAACAGATAGGCCGCACGCAAATGTTCCACCTGCGCCGGACTCAGCAAGGCCAGTTCACCAATCGCCTGCAGCGTTGGCAGCAGGGAACGGAGCTGAAGTGAGCGCTCACGTCCACCACGAATGAGCTGGAACACCTGTACGATAAATTCGGTTTCGCGAATGCCGCCCGCGCCGAGTTTGATGTTGTCTTTCAGGCCACGACGCCGCACTTCACGGGCAATCATGCCTTTCATGTTGCGCAGCGACTGAATCACACTGAAATCGATGTAGCGGCGATAGACGAACGGCCGCAGCATCTGCTGCAACTCCTGACTCCAGTGGCCTTGATCGTCGCCCATCAGGCGCGCTTTAACCATCGCATAGCGCTCCCAGTCACGCCCCTGCTCCTGGTAGTAGTCTTCCAGCGCTGCAAAACTCAGCACCAGCGGGCCACTGTCACCAAACGGTCGCAGGCGCATGTCCACGCGATAGACGAAACCATCCACGGTAGGCTGATCCAGCACTTTGATCAGGCGCTGGCCCATGCGGGTAAAGAATTGGGCGTTATCGAGTTCGCGACGGCCACCTTGCGTCACGCCGTTTTCCGGCCAGGCAAAGATCAGGTCGATATCGGAAGAGAAGTTGAGTTCGCCGCCGCCCAGCTTGCCCATGCCGAGGATAAGCATGGGCTGCGCTTCACCGGCTTCATTGCACGGCGTGCCGAAATCGCGGCTGCAATCCTGCCACACCCAATCACGAGCGGCAGCGATGAGAATCTCCGCCAGCGTGCTGAGTTGTGTCAGGCTCTGTTCGGTGCTGGCATGTTGTAGCGCCTGCATCCACGCCATACGCACCAGCATATGGCGGCGGAACAGACGCAGTTCGCGCATCAGGGAAGTTTCATTTTCCACGCCCGCCAGCGCCTGTTTCAGCCAGGTGCTGTAGTGCTGCCACTCATCTGGTGCAGGCGGTTGCTGCTGGAGTTGTTGCCACCACTCCGGATGCTGCTGCAGGTTATCAACGATAAAGTCACTAAAGGTCAGCGCGCCCGCCTGCTCTGCCGTAAAGGCGGAAGGCGGCATATTCAGGCGCTCGGCCACGTTAGCTAACTGCGCCTGCATCAGCGCCGGTAACGGTAACAACATCTTCCCTCCCTGATTCGATTGTGCGTCCGGCTTAGCGTTTCACTCCGCTATTCAGCCAGAACGGCGATGGCCGAATGGCCAGATTAACCAGTTGAATCAACCCGCGGTCCTGCTGGATGCGGATCGCATGCTGCAGTTCCTGCCAGCCTGCCAGCCAGACATTCACCTCTTCCGCTGGGTAAGCCCCTGCCAGCAGATGCACCGCTAGCAGCTGGCGATTCAGGCGCGTGGATTTGTCCTGGAATTCGTTGAACAGCTGCACATCGACGAAGGTCTCACGCAGATCGGCAGCAATACGGCTGAGCATGATGTCGCTGAAGCGTTTGAACGAACCCTGCAGCTTGCTTTTGCTCTTATCATCCAGCCAGTTCTGCCATTGTGACTCCACTAGCCAGTGAGTAAGTGCTAACTGAGCACCAACAGAGACAGGCGAGAAACAGGCGGTTTCCGCATCAATTTCCGCATCCGCTAACAGCTCATCCAGACGAGTCAGTTTCTGACGCAGATCGCTGCTCGCCTTGCGCGGTACCAGCGCACCAAACAGCGAAAACGCCTGACGCAGGGTTTCCAGCGCATCCATCACCGCTTCTTTGGCATCGGCATTTCCGCGCAGCCAGACTTCTTCGTGATACTGCCACTGGTTAAGACCGGCGGTCATTGCATTGACCATGCCCTGCTCTACCGTGGCTTTGGCACCGATTTTTTGCAGCGCTAACGCACGCAGTGGGCGGGCAGGATTGCCCTGAGCCAGCTGATAACCGCGCGCCGCTTTGCTCAAACTGCCCAGGCGCAGGCCGCCAGCGGTGCTCAAGGCTTCTGCGAACTGCAGCATGTCGGCACGCTGGCCGCTTTTCAGCTCCAGCTCGACTTCATACAACGGCTCGCTCAATTCGCCTGCGGCGACGTCTCCGCGATCAAACGCCACTTCAATTTCGCTCTCACCAAACTGCACCAGCCAGGCTTCACGCTGGAAATGGGTGCTGAACAGCGGTTGCAGGCGCTGCTGTAATGCCGCGACATCGGTGCCTTCTGGCCAGATTTCGGCCGGCAGCTGGGCGATATCCAGCGTAGGCTCAGTGAGGTCGACGTTATATTCCGGGCGCTGATGCAGACCGCCCACGGTTTTTCCGGCGGCCTTCAGCGTCATCTCATAACGCTGATCGACACCGCGGATGCGCAGGCCCATATCCCAACGACGTAGCTGATTGTCATCGGTCTCAAAATAGATGTTAGTCAGCTCGCGTGCGGCGAAGTGCTGATGTGGCCACGCGGCAAGGGTTTCACCGAGTTTTTCGGCGGCTTGTGGTGTGGCAATGAACTTTAATTCGATTTCGATGGTCATAATTTTTTATTCAATACGCTGCTGGCACTTACGAGTTTAATCTGGCGAAGAGTAATGCACCGGAAGCCCGCTGTCTCCGCTTTCTTGTGCTTTTACGACCCTTTTCGCACCAGATTGAGACCAGGATAGTTCTCATTCAGATTTTTGAGAAGCGTCTCCAGACTGTGCCGGTAATTTTACGCCATTAAGAAAAAACGACATCGAATGAAAAAAATCACACTTGCTGCCCTTTCTTTGCTGGCATTTAGCGCCATCGCCCCCGTTCATGCTGCTGACGAAAAGCGTTATATCTCCGATGAATTATCCACTTGGGTACGCAGCGGTCCGGGCGATCAATATCGCTTGATTGGCAAGCTGAATGCCGGAGAGGAAGTCACCTTGTTGCAGGTCAACAACGATTCCCAATATGGTCAGATTCGTGATGCCGAAGGGAAAACCAACTGGATCCCACTGTCCCAGTTGAGTGCCGAACCTAGCCTGCGCACCCGCGTGCCGCAGCTGGAGCAACAGGTCAAAGATCTCACCGCTAAGCTGGCGAATATCGACAACAGCTGGAATCAGCGCACCTCTGAAATGCAGAGCAAAGTGGCGAACAGCGACGGCACCATTGACGGCCTGAAAGCGGAAAATCAGAAGCTGAAAAATGAGCTGATTGTCGCACAGAAGAAAGTCAGCGCCGCGAACGTCCAGCTGGATGACAAACAGCGCACCATCATCATGCAGTGGTTTATGTATGGTGGCGGCGTGTTGGGTGTCGGCTTACTGCTTGGTTTGGTATTGCCGCACATGGTGCCACGCCGTAAGAAAAATGATCGCTGGATGAACTAAACCGCCACGCCGATTTGTTCTTTTCTTCAAGGGGATCGTAAGATGCCCCTTTTGGCGTGCCCGATATTTAGCCAAAGTATGCAACAATAACGCAACATGCGTGCACGGCGCGCAGAATACATTGCCTCTGGAGTGGTTGAGTGAAGACGTTTCTGGTCGGTGGCGCGGTGCGTGATGCCTTACTGCGTTTGCCGGTAAAAGATAGAGATTGGGTGGTGGTCGGTGCCACACCTGAAGCGATGCTGGCACAAGGTTATCAGCAGGTGGGCCGGGATTTTCCGGTTTTTTTGCACCCACGCAGTCGTGAAGAGTATGCACTGGCGCGTACCGAGCGCAAAAATGGCAAAGGCTACATCGGTTTTGTCACACAATTTGCCCCGGACGTGACGCTGGAGCAGGATTTGCAGCGCCGCGATCTCACCATCAATGCCATTGCGCAGGCCGACGACGGCAGCTTAATCGACCCTTATCGCGGGCAGCAGGATTTGGCGAATCGCACCCTGCGCCATGTCTCCGCCGCCTTTAACGAAGATCCGCTGCGCGTCCTGCGCGTGGCTCGTTTCGCTGCCCGTTTTGCCCACCTCAATTTCCGTGTCGCGGATGAAACTCAGGCCTTAATGCGTGAGATGGCGGAGAGCGGCGAGTTAGCTGACCTCACGGCCGAACGCGTGTGGAAAGAGACCGAAAAAGCCCTGCTGACCCGCAACCCGCAGGTCTATTTTCAGGTATTGCGTGACTGCGGTGCGTTGCAGGTGCTGTTCCCGGAGCTGGATAACCTGTACGGCATTCCGGCGCCGATCAAATGGCATCCCGAAATTGATACCGGCGTGCACGCGTTAATGACGCTGACGATATCTGCCGCCCTTTCAGATGAGTTGGACGTGCGCTTTGCCACGCTGTTCCACGATGTCGGTAAGGCGCTGACGCCGCCGGAAAAATGGCCGAGCCATCATGGTCACGGTTTAGCTGGCGTCCCGATTGTCGAAGCACTGTGCCAGCGGCTGCGCGTATCCAATCAGGTACGCGACCTGGCGTTAATCGTCACCGAATTCCACGATATCGTCCACACCATTGAGCGTCAGTCTGCGGAGTCACTGGTGGCTCTGTTTGATCGCATTGATGCTTGGCGTAAGCCCGATCGCGTTGAGAAGATGGCGCTAACCAGCGAAGCTGATGCGCGCGGTCGCACCGGAATGGAAAGCCTGGCCTATCCACAAGGCGATTATCTACGTCAGGCGTTTGCACTGTCTCAGGCGGTGCCGACGAAGGATGTAGTTGCAGCAGGTTTTAAAGGCCCAGCCGTGCGGGAAGAGTTGACGCGTCGTCGGGTGATGGCGGTACAGGAAGGGTTGATCAACGTGCGGCCAGCATAACTGGCCGCACGCCGCGCTTACATGAAGATTGCGTAAACTGCCGCCGCCACGATAAAGCGATAGATAGCGAACGAGACAAACGAAATACGCTTAATCAGTTCCAGGAACACTTTGATGGCCAGCAGCGCTACGATAAAAGCGGTCACGAAGCCGACGGCGAACATCGGGAAATCCTGCATCGTCAGGAAGCCCATGCTCTTGTAAAGATCCAAGCCGGTCGCACCAATCATCATCGGCACCGCAAGGATGAACGAGAACTCCGATGCGGCATAACGACTCACGCCCATCAGCATACCGCCAGAAATGGTGGCACCCGAACGCGAGAAGCCCGGCCACAGCGCCAGACACTGGAAGCAGCCAATCATAAACGCCTGGCGGTAAGTGATATCATCGATACCTACCGCTTTTGGCTGTTTCGGCTTGAAGTACTCCGCGACCAACAGCAACACACCACCAACGACCAGCGCGTACATCACGTTAATCGGATTAAACAGGCTTTTGATTTGATCGTGGAGCACCAGACCAATCACCACCGCGGGAACCATACCTAACAGGATGTGAATCAGCGTCAGTTTTCCGGTTCCGGTGCCTTCATGCGGCTCCTTACCGAAGTGAATACCA
The DNA here is from genome assembly GCF_000759475.1 of Pantoea rwandensis. Lineage (NCBI taxonomy): Bacteria > Pseudomonadati > Pseudomonadota > Gammaproteobacteria > Enterobacterales > Erwiniaceae > Pantoea > Pantoea rwandensis. Next base: position 1,118,701 of record NZ_CP009454.1, on the reverse strand, counting down.
ATCAGTCCGAACAGGCGGCGCCAGAACATCACCACTACTGCTAAAATTGAACCCAGCTGAATGACAACTTCAAAGGTTTCAGCTTTATCACCCTCAAAACCCAACAGATGGCCAACAATGATCATATGGCCCGTAGAAGAGACCGGCAGGAATTCCGTGAGGCCTTCCACAACCCCCAGGATTGCAGCAACCCAAAGCTGGTGAATATCTGCCATCAAAATTTTTCCTCTATCCGTTTTAAACAGTAAAAAGGCGGTCGCAAGGTGCTACCGCCTAAAATTATGCCTGCGCCACGCTGAAGGAAACCTTAAGAAAATCGGCAACTTCGCGTCCGTTAGCGCAACGGCCTCAAGTGAGACACACCATAATTTGGTTTGGTTTCATTGTGATGGCAATCACGGATGATTTATTTAGGAATAGTCCCGCGCTCAATACGCACGCCAACGGTCGCTGCCTGGGCCACCGCGCCAGGTTTCCCGACCTTGATACGTACACCGGGAGTTTTGAAACGATTCATCAACAGATCGGCAATTTCCTCCGCCACGCGTTCGACTAAGGCAAAGCGCTGGCCCTGCAGATGATTGAGGATAACCTCGGTGACATCGGCATAGCTCAGACAGTCGTTCACATCGTCACTCACCGCGGCACGACGGTTGTCCCACGCCATTTCGACATCGAGCACCAGCTTCTGCTGCATGCCCTGTTCCCAGTCGTAAACGCCAATGGTGGTGAACACGGTGAGTTGTTCTATAAATACGATATCCATGATGTCAGTCTCTGTTTTTGGCTAAGCCGGATACCACTTCCGGCGGATTATGCGTATTATCCACGCTTATCGAGAACAAAACGACCCAAAAGGAACGGTACGACGCTATGAGTGCTATCGCGCTTGGTATGATTATTTTCGCGTATCTTTGCGGCTCGATTTCCAGTGCGATCCTGGTTTGTAAACTCGCGCGCTTACCCGATCCGCGTACCGCTGGCTCCGGCAACCCAGGCGCGACCAACGTGTTGCGCATTGGTGGCAAAGCCGCTGCGGCTGCGGTACTGATTTTCGACGTGGCAAAAGGGATGATTCCGGTATGGATCGCCTATCTGCTGCACGTCACGCCGATGTATCTCGGCTTGACCGCGATTGCTGCCTGCCTCGGCCATATCTATCCGGTGTTCTTCCGTTTTCGTGGCGGTAAAGGCGTGGCGACGGCGTTTGGTGCGATTGCGCCGATTGGCTGGGATTTGACGGGATTGATGACCGGCACCTGGCTGCTGACGGTACTGCTGAGCGGCTACTCCTCGCTGGGTGCGATAGTCAGTGCGCTGATCGCGCCGTTTTACGTGTGGTGGTTCAAACCCCAGTTTACCTTCCCGGTTTCGATGCTCTCCTGTTTGATTCTGTTGCGCCATCACGACAACATCCAGCGCCTGTGGCGCGGCCAGGAAAATAAGATCTGGAAGCGGAAGAAGAAGAAATAAAAAAACCGGCGCGATGCCGGTTTTTTCGTTTTAGATGGCGGGCAATTCTGCCAGTGGCCAACGTGGCCGGACGCTGACGCCCAACTCACCGCGCGTACCGCCTTTCAGCCGCACCATGCCCGCATAGGCAATCATCGCACCGTTATCGGTGCAGAACTCCGGACGCGCGTAAAACACCTCGCCACCGCGCTTTTGCATCATCTCGGCCATGCGCTCACGCAGCGTGCGGTTGGCGCTGACACCACCGGCAATCACCAGGCGTTTAAAGCCGGTCTGCTCCAGCGCGCGTTTGCACTTGATCATCAGCGTATCCACCACTGCATCCTCAAACGCACGAGCGATATCGGCACGCGCCTGCTCATCGCCGTTATGTTCACGAATGGTGTTAGCGGCGAAGGTTTTCAAACCCGAGAAGCTGAAATCCAGCCCTGGGCGATCGGTCATCGGGCGCGGGAATTTGAAGCGACCCGGCGTGCCCTGCTGCGCCATGCGTGACAGCATCGGCCCGCCTGGATAATCCAGACCGAGCAGTTTGGCGGTTTTATCGAAAGCTTCACCCGCCGCATCGTCAATCGATTCGCCCAGCAAAGTGTATTCACCAATGCCAGTGACGCTGATTAACTGCGTGTGACCGCCGGAGACCAGCAGTGCCACAAACGGAAACTCCGGTGGATTCTCTTCCAGCATCGGTGCCAGCAAATGGCCTTCCATATGATGAACTGGCACGGCAGGCACATTCCACGCGAACGCCAATGCACGGCCGACAGTCGCCCCGACTAATAGCGCCCCGACCAAACCTGGACCGGCGGTATAGGCCACGGCATCAATGTCTTTTGCGGCTAATCCGGCTTCTTTCAGCGCAGCCTGAATCAGCGGAACGGTTTTGCGCACGTGGTCACGTGAGGCCAGTTCGGGCACTACGCCACCGTAATCGGCGTGCAGTTTGACCTGGCTATATAATTGATTCGCCAACAGACCGGACGCATCGTCATAAATCGCGATGCCGGTTTCATCGCAGGACGTTTCAATACCCAGAACTCGCATAGCTTTTATCACCCTCTTCTTGCGGCGCGCAGTGTAGCACAGGCGAATCACACGCTGGACGACTTTGCCAGGAAAAAGTGTTTTTCTGTCGCACAAAGAGTGCGCTATACTCCACGGCCTGAAAAAACCGGCAGCCGCGATGGCATATGTCTCTGTTGGTTCTAAATTGTTCATGGTGCTTTACAACTCGGCTACGGCTGGAGTAAAATGCTGCACCATTTTAAAAGTGCTGGCGCCGCAGTCAGCAGCAAAACCGAATTTATCGAGGTAAGAGTTACATGCCGGTAATTAAAGTACGTGAAAACGAGCCTTTCGACGTAGCACTGCGTCGCTTCAAGCGTTCTTGCGAGAAAGCAGGTGTTCTGGCGGAAGTTCGTCGTCGTGAGTTTTATGAAAAACCAACGACTGAGCGTAAGCGCGCTAAAGCGTCTGCTGTTAAGCGTCACGCCAAGAAACTGGCTCGCGAAAACGCACGCCGCACTCGTCTGTACTAATTTCTTTCGGAAGTTCGCTTCCGCCGCGTGTTAAGCGCAGACAGAGTCAAGTAAGAGGCCGTGCTTTCCGAAAGGAAGCGCGGCTTGTTGCCGTTTATGAGCTGAAAAACCGGGGCTTATGGCTGGACGAATTCCACGCGTATTTATCAATGACTTACTTGCCCGCACGGATATCGTGGATCTTATCGATGCCCGCGTTAAGCTGAAAAAGCAGGGTAAGAACTATCACGCGTGCTGTCCTTTTCATAACGAGAAAACCCCCTCTTTCACCGTAAGCGGTGAGAAGCAGTTCTATTACTGCTTCGGCTGTGGCGCCAAAGGTAACGCCATCGATTTCCTGATGAATCACGATCGTCTGGATTTCGTCGAAAGCGTTGAGGAGCTGGCCACGCAACACGGCTTAGAAGTGCCGTATGAAGCGGGCAACGGCCCCAGCCCGATGGAACGTCATCAGCGTCAAAGTCTGTATCAGCTGCTGGAAGGCCTCGACGGTTTCTATCAGCAAAGCCTGCGTAACCCGCAAGCGACATCTGCACAAAATTATCTCGCCACACGCGGTCTCAGCCAGCAAGTGATCGATCACTTCGCGATTGGTTATGCGCCAGCAGGCTGGGATAACGTGCTGAAACGTTTTGGTCAGCAGAAAGAGGACCGCGAATCCTTAATGGAAGCGGGCATGCTGGTCAGTAACGATTCCGGCCGCACTTATGATCGTTTTCGCGATCGCGTGATGTTCCCGATTCGCGATAAGCGTGGGCGCGTCATTGGTTTTGGTGGACGTGTACTGGGCAACGATACGCCGAAGTACCTGAACTCGCCGGAAACACCGATTTTCCATAAAGGCCGTCAGTTATATGGCCTGTATGAAGCGCAAAAGAATCATCCGCAGCCCGCGCGTTTGCTGGTTGTAGAAGGCTATATGGACGTGGTGGCGCTGGCGCAATTTGGCATCGATTATGCCGTTGCCTCGCTGGGCACCTCGACCACCGCTGAGCACATTCAGCTGCTGTTCCGTTCTACCGACACGGTGATTTGCTGTTACGACGGCGACCGCGCGGGGCGCGAAGCCGCATGGCGTGCACTGGAAACCGCATTGCCTTACATGAATGACGGTCGTCAGCTACGCTTTATGTTTTTGCCTGATGGCGAGGATCCGGACACGCTGGTGCGTAAAGAAGGCAAAGAGGCGTTTGAAGCGCGGATGGAGCAGGCTTTACCGCTCTCCACGTTTTTATTCGACAACCTGATGCCACAGGTCGATCTGAGCACGCGTGACGGTAAAACCAAGCTGGCAACGCTGGCGCTGCCGTTGATTAGCCAGATCCCCGGTGAAACTTTACGCATTTATATGCGTCAGAATCTGGGTAATAAACTCGGCATTCTGGACGATAACCAGTTAGACAAGCTGATGCCAAAGCAGGCAGAAAGCGGCACTGCGCCAACGGCTCCCCCGTTGAAGCGCACCACCATGCGCGTGTTGATTGCGTTACTGGTGCAGAATCCGCAATTTGCCGCCATCGTTCCTACGCTGGATGGGCTTGAGCAGTCAAAAATGGCGGGTTTACCGCTGTTTGTGGAGTTAGTCAGTCGTTGTACTGAGAATCCTGGCCTGACGACCGGACAGCTACTAGAGTTATATCGCGGGACAGAATTTAGCCAGCCCCTTGAAACGCTGGCCACCTGGAACCACATGATAGTGGATGATGAAGCAGAAGCCGTGTTCCAGGATTCACTGGCGAGTCTTTACGACTCAGCCCTTGAACAGCGCCTTGAAGCGCTTATCGCACGCGATCGTACCGAAGGCCTGAGCGCCGCCGAACGCCGCGAGTTCTGGGCCTTAAGTCAGGCATTAGCGAAAAAATAAGATTTTTACCAGACCAGAACGTTGAAGGCTGTTAAAGCCGCCGTTTTGGTTTGATCGTTCGGTTCGGTTTTAAGCGCACCGTACGAGGGCCGTCGGCGTCGAAGCCAGTTTCTTTACCGCCAGCGCGCAGTAACCGGAGCGTACTCAAGGACGTGCGGATTACGAGCACTGCCGGGGACGAAAGTGGCGAGTAAGCCAAGCCCGCAAAGCAAGAATTCAAGCGGCTTAAGTGCCGATATATGAAGGGTCGATACCCTGGCCGCGTTGAAGGCAGCGGCAAAAGAACAACGCCTTCACTGTTATAGTTGGCTCGCTGCCGACCGACACCAATCTAATTAACAGAAGTGTGGATACCGTCTTATGGAGCAAAACCCGCAGTCACAGCTTAAGCTGCTTGTCACCCGTGGTAAGGAGCAGGGCTATCTGACCTATGCTGAGGTCAATGACCATCTGCCGGAAGATATCGTCGACTCCGATCAGATCGAAGACATCATCCAGATGATTAACGACATGGGTATTCAGGTTGTTGAAGAAGCACCTGATGCCGATGATCTGATGCTGAATGAGAACAGTACTGATACTGACGAAGATGCCGCAGAAGCTGCCGCGCAGGTACTCTCTAGCGTTGAATCTGAAATTGGCCGTACTACTGACCCTGTGCGTATGTATATGCGCGAAATGGGTACCGTTGAGCTGCTGACGCGCGAAGGCGAAATCGACATCGCTAAGCGTATCGAAGACGGTATCAACCAGGTTCAGTGCTCGGTTGCCGAATATCCGGAAGCCATCACCTATCTGCTCGATCAGTACGATCGTGTGGAAGCGGGCGAATCTCGCCTGTCTGACCTGATCACCGGCTTTGTTGACCCGAACGCGGAAGAAGATATCGCGCCAACCGCCACTCACGTGGGTTCTGAACTGTCTGAAGAAGACCGTAACGACGACGATGAAGAAGACGAAGATGGCGACGACGACAGCTCTGACGATGATAACTCCATCGATCCAGAACTGGCGCGCGAAAAGTTCAACGATCTGCGCACCCAGTACGAAACCACCCGTACCGTGATCAAAGCCAAAGGCCGCAGCCACGCTGATGCCGTTGCAGAAATCAATAACCTGTCTGAAGTGTTCAAACAGTTCCGCCTGGTGCCGAAGCAATTCGACTACCTGGTGAACAGTATGCGCGTCATGATGGAGCGCGTGCGTACGCAAGAGCGCCTGATCATGAAGCTGTGTATTGAAATCTGCAAAATGCCGAAGAAGAACTTCATCACGCTGTTCACCGGCAACGAAACCAGCCCAAGCTGGTTCAAAGCGGCGCTGGCCATGAATAAGCCCTGGTCAGAGAAACTGCTTGAAGTTGAAGATGATGTGACGCGTTCACTGCAGAAATTGCAGCAGATTGAAGAAGAGACCGGCCTGACCATCGAGCAGGTTAAAGACATCAACCGTCGCATGTCGATCGGCGAAGCCAAAGCGCGTCGTGCGAAGAAAGAGATGGTTGAAGCAAACTTGCGTCTGGTTATTTCTATCGCCAAGAAATACACCAACCGTGGTCTGCAGTTCCTCGATCTGATTCAGGAAGGTAACATCGGCCTGATGAAAGCGGTTGATAAGTTTGAATACCGTCGTGGTTATAAGTTCTCAACTTATGCAACCTGGTGGATTCGTCAGGCTATCACCCGTTCTATCGCCGACCAGGCACGTACCATCCGTATTCCGGTGCATATGATTGAGACCATCAACAAGCTCAACCGTATTTCGCGCCAGATGCTGCAAGAGATGGGCCGTGAGCCAACGCCGGAAGAGCTGGCTGAGCGTATGCTGATGCCAGAAGATAAGATTCGCAAAGTGCTGAAAATTGCTAAAGAGCCGATCTCAATGGAGACGCCGATTGGTGATGATGAAGATTCACATCTGGGCGATTTTATCGAAGACACCACGCTGGAGCTGCCGCTGGATTCTGCTACCTCAGAAAGCCTGCGTTCAGCCACCCACGACGTGCTTGCGGGTCTGACTGCGCGTGAAGCGAAAGTCCTGCGTATGCGTTTCGGTATCGATATGAACACCGACCACACGCTGGAAGAGGTTGGCAAACAGTTTGACGTTACCCGTGAGCGTATTCGTCAGATCGAAGCCAAGGCGCTGCGTAAGCTGCGTCACCCAAGCCGCTCCGAAGTGCTGCGTAGCTTCCTTGACGATTAATCCTCGTTAAGACGAAAAACCCCGGCTTGCCGTAATGCCGATCAGTTAAGACAAAAATGATCGGTTGAACGATCCAACAGTTCTGCAAGAATCCGTAATCTCTCAGGGATTACGGATTTTTTTATGCTTCTCAGTCAGGCTCTCGATATTGTTCATAACTTTACTCCTCAGGAGTTCTCGACGCTTTCTGATCTCCTTTCTCCTGAACTTATTGACGAGTGTCTCGCGGATACCGGGACAGTAACGTTACGAAAGCGCCGGTTATCGATGGAAATGATGGTCTGGGCAGTGACCGGCATGGCACTTTTTCGCTCCCATTCGATGACTCAGCTCGTCTCACACCTGGATATTCTTCTGCCGGGAAAAAGGCCCTTTGTTGCGCCCAGCGCGGTTGTGCAGGCCCGGCAGCGATTTGGCGAAGATGTTATCCGGTTAATGTTTGAGAAAACGCAGCGCCTGTGGTTTGAAAAGACACCGCTGTCGCACTGGAACGGACTGACTCTGATGGCGGTGGATGGCACCGTATGGCGTACCCCTGACACACCAGAGAATGATGCCGCCTTCGGGCGAACGGCCAATATTAATAAGTGCTCTGAGTGGCCGCAGGTGCGAATGGTCTGTCAGATGGAAATCACCAGTCACCTGCTGTCAGCAGCAGCGTTCGACAGCGTCTCAGCTGTCGGCGAAGCCGATCTTGCCGCTCAGCTTATCCCACAGCCCCCCGACCACTCTCTGACCCTCTTTGATAAAGGTTTTTATGCGCTGGGTCTGCTGCACGCCTGGCAGTCAGCGGGAACGGAAAGACACTGGATGCTGCCGCTGCGCAAAGGAGCACAGTACCGTGTAATCCGTAGCTTAGGGGCCGGGCAGGAGTTGGTGGAATTACAGCTGTCGCCGCAGGCGAAGAAAAAATGGCAGGGTGCTGCGGACACGCTGACGGCAAGGCTTATCAGTAAAGAACTCAACGGAAAAACGGTTCAAATCCTGACATCCATGTGCGATCCCCTGAGGTATCCCAAAGCAGATGTCGTGGATTTATACGGCCATCGCTGGGAAATAGAGCATGGGTTCCGCGAGATGAAACAACACCTGCTGAATAATGAGCTGACGCTGAGAAGCAAAAAGCCAGAACTTGTGCGTCAGGAGCTGTGGGGCGTGGTCCTGGCCTATAACCTTCTGAGGTTCATGATGGCGCAGATGGCGTACAGCCTGAAAGGCGTGGAACCTTATCAGATGAGTTTTAAGCAGTCCGCACTGTATCTGAGAAGTCATCTGAGCCTGCTACCGGGCATCTCACCGGGAAAAATACCGCGGATAATGGAAGAGATAATGGCGATGGCGCCAGGGCTGGTGCTGCCAGAAAGAAGAGTGCGGCATTACCCAAGGGCGGTAAAAAAGAAGCCGCAACGTTATCCGTTGCGGCCTCCATTAAGATCTTAACTGACAAGCATTACGGCTTGCCGGGGTTTTTTATTGCCTTCAAAACGGCGTTAGCCCTTTTTCCTGCATCATTTTGCGCGCGTTATCGCTCTGCAAATACTTCACAAACTGCGCTGCCGCCTGCTTCTGCTGGGTGCTACGCGTAATCACCGCACCGTACAAAGTATCCTGCTGCACCGCCGGCGGGATTAACCCAACAATGGTAATCCCCTTCACCGCCTGCAATTCGCTGTTCTGCTGGAAGCCCAGCTCCGCTTTCCCCTGCGCCACCGCTTCACCCACCGGCGTGGCGGGGATCACTGACACTTTGCTGGCGGTCTTCGGCCCCAACGCCAGCTTGCTCAGCATCTTGCCTTGAATATATTTGCCGCTGGCACTGTCTGATATCGCGATGCTGGAGGCTTCCGTGAGGACCTGTTTGAATTTCGCCACCGTGCTGATATCCGGCGGCGTCATGCCCTGCTTCACCGCCATCGCGATATAAGAGTGCGCCAGCACCTGATGGCTGTTGCTATCCACAAATTTGGCCTGCTCCAGCGGCTTGATGGCGTAATCGACCATCACCAGCACATCGGCATTATCCTGACGCTTCAGACGATTAGGGATAGCCTGTGGCGTATCGCCCATCGAGGGTGCCGCTTCCAGCTGTAGGGTATTGCCGGTTTGCTGCTGATAATCCTGCTTCAGGCTCTCAATCACCGGATACATGCCACCGGAGCTAAATACTTTCAGCGTTTCCGCTTGTGCCGCCTGTTGCGCCATCACCAGCAGCGCCGCTAACGCGATTGTGCGTTTCATCTTCCCTCTCTTTATTTGCCATAAAGATTTGGGTTTAGTCAGAAACCACAAATTGAACAACTTCAGGGCCGCGTTAAGCGGAGCACGCTCACGCGTTATTCTGTAACCAATCATGAAGTTGGCGATAAGCTGCCGCCATCTCCTCTATCGTCGCGCGGTTTAAACCGCTGGGATTGGGCAGCACCCACAAACGCGTTTCGCCCAAGGTTTGCGGCTGCTCGCCCCACTCCACTTTGCGCTGTCGGAACGCTTTCTGGAACGCATCTTTACCCAGCACCGCCAGCGCGCGCGGCTGATAGCGTAAGATCTTCTCCTGCAAACGCGCCCCGCCATCGCGCAGCTCATCACCCGCCAACTCATTGGCCTGAATGGTGGGACGCTCAACCAGCATAGTGATGCCACAACCGGTTTCCAGCAGCCGCTGCTCCTGTTCTGGTTTCAGCAACTCGCGGGTAAAACCGGCCTGATGGATAACCTTCCAGAAGCGATTACCCGGATGAGCAAAGTGGAAGCCGGTGTGCGCCGATGATTTGCCTGGATTGATGCCACAAAACAGCACCTGCAAATCCGGCGCAATAATGTCCTGAATATCGTGCTCGCTCATGCGCTCTCCAGCCCCGCCCTTTGCTTCACTAACCGACGACTCACCGCCAGCATATTGCGCACTTCCTCATCATCCGGACAGGCACGCGCCAGCGCCACCGCACCGACCATTTCGGCCAGCATGCTAGCGGCGACGTCATCAGCCTGAGGATGATGCATTTCGTTGAGAGCCTGCGCCAGCCGTTGCCGCACCGCATCGCGACGTTGCGAGAACAGCGTGCGTGTTTCAATCGGCAGATGGGCAATTTCACTCACCAGCGCAGGCATCGGACAGCCTTCTCCCGGCGTGTTGCGATGATGCTCAGAGAGATAGTTATCGATCAGTTGTGTCAGCCGCTCGGCAGGATCGGCCAGGCTCGTGATGGCCGCAAAGCGCTGCGCCGAATCAGCAAACATCTCGGCAATCACCGCCTCAACCAGCGCTTCTCGCGAATCAAAGTGGGCGTAGAAGCCGCCGTGAGTTAAGCCTGCGCGCTTCATCAGCGCCGCCACGCCAATGCCTTCGGTGCCGCACTCGCGCATTACCACCGCTGCCTCATCCAGTATGCGCTGCCGCGTGCGCGCCTTGTGGCTTAGCTTTTCCATCTCTCACCATCCTGCTCATCGTTAATGGCAATCAGTGTAATTATTACGATCATCATATTCCAGCTTGACGAAAAATATGATGATCGTCATATTAAGTTTCATCAGATATGACAACCATCATTTACAGGAACCGACCATGATACAACAACTGGCTTTGATTACCGGCGCATCTAGCGGCATTGGTGCAACTTACGCGAAACAGCTGGCCGCACGCGGCAGCAATTTGATTCTGGTGGCGCGTGATGCCTCACGGCTTAACCAGCTGGCGCAATCACTGCGAGAGGCACATGGCGTTGACGTCCGCGTGCTGGCGGCGGATCTCACTCAAACGGATGACCTGGCAAACGTGGCGCGTGAACTGCGTGACAACCACGACATTACGATGCTGGTTAACAATGCGGGAATGGTGGTGGAAGGGGAATTTACCGACGCCGATATTCAGCCGATTCAAACCATGCTGTCACTCAATATCATCGCGCTAACCGAACTGGCCCACAGCGCTGCACAAGCCTTCCGAGCACGCGGGCAAGGCACCATCGTGAACATCGCTTCAGTGGTCGCACTGGTGCATGAGGTAATGAATGGCGCCTACAACGCCAGCAAAGCCTATGTGCTATCGCTGACGCGCAATATGGATCGCGAGTTAGCAGGCAGCGGCGTGGTGCTGCAAGCCGTATTGCCCGGCTTCACGCGGACGGAGATCTTTGATCGTGCCGGGAAATCGATTAATGACATCCCGGCTGAGAAGATGATGGAAGTCGAGGATCTGGTCGCGGCTGCCTTGAGCGGTCTGGATGCGGGCGAACTGATTACTATCCCTTCCGTGGAAGAGATGAGCCTGTGGCAGAAGCTTGATGAAGCGCGTGGCGCGATGATTCCGTATATCTCATTAAATAAACCCGCATCACGTTATCTGTAAGCTTTAGACGTTGCTGAGGCAAGGTGCGTGGTGTGCCTTGCCTCATAAAAACAGCCATGGCTGGGTGTGGGCTGAGCGTTGATATGCTGTGAAAAGGGATTTTTGCTTGGAGATCAATGACTCAGATATTGTTCTAATTTTCACCAACCGATTGGCGAACGCTGGATCACCCCTCCGAGATACTTTATAATCCCCGCTCCGCTGGCCCCTTAGCTCAGTGGTTAGAGCAGGCGACTCATAATCGCTTGGTCGCTGGTTCAAACCCAGCAGGGGCCACCAAATTTAGTGATTTAAATCATGCAGTTAAGCCACCTTTCACGGTGGTTTTTTTGTTTTCGCGTTTTGCGGTGGCGATGAAATGGCGATGGATTTAAACGCTACCCTCTTCAGGTCTGACGATAATTTCCCGACTCCACACCTTAGAAGGATTCTAGATGAAACACTTACCCGCTGCTTTGCTCTGCTCAACCTTGTTATTTGCATCCTCTGTTATGGCTAAGCAATCTGATACCGCCACCCTTAATGACAAACTAAAACCTTGGCAACCCATTGAAGTAGCATTGGTCGGCGACCAGATTACAATCGTCACACCCGGCGGAACTATCAACTCTGATATTTATTCATCCATCATCCATAGCGGAGTGTGCACGCCTATTTGGACTAAGGACGTACCAGCGAACTATCTCAAAAGCATCAAGCAAATAAATGTTATCAATAAGTTTAAATCGATTGGCTACTCGTTTGAAAACCCGCTTGAGGTATGTAAAGAGATGGGCAACCTCATGGACAAGCCCGCTACAGCTCTTATGCTAGGTAATACCCATAGTTACAATGGCAAATAGCAGCAATAAAAAAACCCCGCTCTGCGGGGTTCATTTGAATATATCTGATTAATGAAGCAGCGACGGCTGGCTTTCATGACCACCATTGCTAGCAAAAATTGGTACACGGTTTACCTGCCCCGGAGTAACAATAATCATTGCCAGTGTCTCATGCGTTTTGAACGAACAACTGCAATTAATGTTCTGACACTGGTGATAGCGCTCTTTAGTTTCTTTTGAAATGTATCTGCTGCTTTTTGCGTGTGCGGCGGTCTGGCAAAGCGGACAATGCATCATAGGTGGCGTCTCCCTGTTGGCTCGTAGGTTTAATACGCCAATTTCACATAAAGAGCAACAAAATTCACTTATTGTGAATCATCATTTTTTGAATCTTCTCCTTCTACCTCTGCCTGATACTCAACATCAGAAAGCAGCACCTCAAAATCAAGTTGAGTTGTGAAGCCCCCACTCGACAGGCTGTGCGTTACTTTGCTTATAAGCCACGGCTGTGCATCGATCACTGATTTGAATCCGCTCACTTTTACAGGGGTTTCGGGATACAGATCAGCCCGCCCCATAGCCAGCGTTAGCGAAAACTCAGCCACTCCTCGCTGTAACTTTTCCCACTTAGCTTTCGCAGCGCGCATCGCGGTTGCCTTGCTGGAGTACACCGTCGTCAGCGTAAACACGTTGTCTTCACTGCCAGCCAGATAATCACCCTCTTTTGCCTCTGGCGTTTTTACGACTTTTGCTTTGGTCTTCTTCGCCGCCGGATGCTCAAGCGCACGCAGATGACGCTCTTTTGGCTTGCGCTGTAACTTTACCTTTTTGGGTTTTGGATCTTTGGTGTGCAACCAGCCTGCCGAAACGCCGGTGTATGCCCCACGGTCTGCAATGCTAAAGCTGTGCCGGTCGCCGTCTTTGCGCGTGATAGTCATTTGCGGGATAGGCTTGCCGCTGATGGTTACGCCGTTCCCCGGATTGATGAATAACAGCCTGCCCGCTTTTACAGCCGCCACTGCACCATAAAGGGTAGCGAGCCGCGTAAGGAACTTCGCATCAGTCTCTTGCGTCTGGTCGATATGAGACACGGCAATCCCGGCAAATCCCTCTGCCAGCATGGGCTGTAGCTTGTTACGCGTTGCCACCTGCGTGACAATATCGCCCAGGGTAGTATCGTGATATGACACCTCTCGGCGGGAATTCAGCGTGCCGCGAAAATCAGCACTACGGGCACGTATGGTCATCGTATCCGGCGCGCCATGGTGCTCTACCTCATCAACAGTAAAGCTCCCCTTGCCGATCAGTGCCTGCCCTACCCACCCAAGGAATAATGAAACCTCCGCGCCGCGAACCGGCATTGCTAGCTTACCGTCTGAATCATCCAGCTCAATATCAAGCTGATCGGCCTCAAAGCCACGATTGTCTGTCAGCATGAGCGAGATAAGCCTGTCCTTGATGTTGGTTGTCACGTCCTGAGAATTCACCTTCAACAAAAAATCAGGCGTCAGTCTGGCGCCCATCTGTACGGGTAACCCGCTGATGCCGGTCATCCTAATAACCCTCCCGCTGAAGAAATAATGCTACCCGCTGCAGACTTCACGCTGTCGATTGCCGAGGTGATTTGACCTGGCAGATTGCTCACGCCGCTGATTAACCCGCTGGCCTGCTTATTGAGATCACCAAACATTGACGTCAATGATTCATCCACTCGCTTAAGGCTCAGGGTAAACATGATTTTGCTGGCTGCACCGTTTGGGAAAAACTCACTGTGCGTATTCGAAATATTCTCGATAACGTACATGCCGTAAATCATCCCGTTGCCACCAATCAGGGGCCACGCCATCCCCTGATCAGCCAAAAGACGAACGGTCATTAAGGAAATTGCACCGCCCGTTATCTCCGGGCGCAACTCCCCTGACAGCGTGATTTTTTCATCACCCGGCCCAATAAACTGAGCCGCCGGTCGCAGGCCAAACCGGTTATTCGTGGGCCAGCGGTAATCGATATTTTGCTGCAGTTCGCCATAAGGCAGCGTCTGTCGCATAAACGGCATCATGCCGTAAATCATCATCATCGGTTAATCCTCCCAGCCCATTTTGCTGCGGTTTTGCGCCTGGCGGTTACGCTGCTCTTTCGCCTGATGTTGTGCCATCAGTGCCAGCGCATCGTCTTTGGTCATCCCCTCATGCATGTTGATTTCGTACTGATAGGTGTTCTGACTGCGGTCAACCATACCGCCGCCCGTTGATGGCGCTGTAACAGGTCGATAAGGCGCGCCACCTGTTGCAAGGCTGTATTGCAGCCCGCCCGTATCCACGCCTGCGCCCCCCGTAGCCACAGGATCAGGGGACGGAACCTTGTCTTTGAGCCCATCTGACTTGGTATCGATGATGCCGAGCTTTTCCAATACCCAATCTATGCCGCTGCGCAACTGGTCAAGTGCCTGCCCCGGTATTTTCAGCGCCTCTGCCAGCATGTTGCCAAACTTCTTGCCCATGTCACCGGCAGCAGCCAGCTCGGTCTGCGTTGATTTGACCGGCTCCAGAAGTTTGCCGAACCAGTCCCACAACTCTTTGATTTTGTCACCCACTGCGGAAAAGATTGGCGTCAGCGAACCAAACGCGTTGCCTATTGGCCCCATCGCAGCAGTAAACCCCTCAGCGAAACCGCTGATAAAGGCACTAATCGGCTCCCAGTATTTCCGCACCAGTAGTGCACCGGCGACAATTGCTGCCGCCACCGCGACGACAGGCAGAGTGATAGCACCCAGCGCCGTAGCTATTGCACCACCCGCGATGCTGAACGCGGTGCCGAGGAAAGCAGCCCCGGCGATTAGTGCATTCACACCTGCAATCACCGGCCATGCAATCAGGCCGATAGCGCCGATAGCACCTACAAAAAGCAATCCAGCAGTAGCTGCTTTGGCGATTCCAGTCGAAAGCACAGGGTTTGCCTGCACCCACTTATCAATCTGCAAAAGAAATTTAGTGGTGTCCTGCGTCAAAGTGCGAAGACTATTATCCATCTGGTCAAATATATCGGTGCCAAGTGCCTCATAAGCCGACTGTAATTCTTTGAAGTCTCCGCCGAGGTTATCCTGTTGCACTTTAACCAGCTTCTCAGTGCTTCCATCGGAATTCTGAAACTTTTTTGTCAGTTCATCTAACTGACCACTTGCAGCGCTCTTCATCAAAGTTACGGCTGTTGATGCAGCCTCTTCGCCAAAGATCGTTTTCAAGTATTCTGCTTGTTGAGCTGTGCCAAGTTTGTTTTTCTCAAAAGATTTCTGCATCTCTTTTAAGATGGTAAAGAACGGGCGCATGTTGCCTTTACTGTCTGAGGTATTCACTCCCAGCTCTTTGATTGCTTTAAACGCCGCTCCGGTTGGAGCCTGCACGCGTAATAACATGGCGCGAACTCCAGTCCCTGCCATGCTTCCTGTTGTTCCTTCTTTTGCAAGTGCACCTATCATCGCCGTTGTTTGCTCGACACTCACACCCGCGTTTTTGGCAACAGGCGCTATGTATGTAAGCGCATCGTTTAACCCGTCGAATTTTGCGGCCGTTTGATTTAGCGTGGCTGAGATCACATCGCCTAAATGGGCAACCTCGCTATTAGCCAGGCCAAAGGCGTTCTTTGTACTCATGAGCAATTCCGCACTTTCTTCCATAGTGCGGTTGTTGGCGAGCGACATATTCAGCGTGACGGGGGTTGCCGCTTTGATATCGTCCACGCTGCCGCCAGCTTTGGCGATAACAATCTGCGCCTGTGCTGCGTCGTTTGCCGATGCAGCCGTGTTATCACCGATACTGCGCGCCTGTGTTTTCAGTGACTGAAACTCTGGCGAGTTTTTATCGAGACCGAGCGTTGCCTGCAGGGTTGAATTCGCCAGCGCAAAGTCGTAACCCGGACGCAGTACTGTTGACGCTGCCATCCCTCCAACCGTCGCAGCTCCAAGGCTTGCCGCACCTACGTTACGCACCTTTGACGACAACTCCTGCCCGCGACGGTAACGCTCACTGGTCTGGTTAAGCCGTTCCTGCTGCATGTTCAGGCGCTGCAGCTCCTGCTTTTGGCGACTCAGGTTGACGGTTGCCATTGCCGAGGCAGATTTAAGCCGCTGCTGCTCAGTGCTCAGGCTACGCGTGGAAATACCCGCCTGGGTCAGCGCCTCGCGCTGCTGCTGCACTGACAGGCGCAGTGCGTTGGATTTGGTCTGTAGTTCAGATGCGGCCTGCCGCGCCTTCTCCAGTGCGCGGGCCTGTTGGGTGGTGGGTCGCTCGGTATTTTTGAAGGCCAACGCCAGCGATTCGGCTTCGGTTTTGGCCTCTTTCAGTTTCTGACTGGTGACGGCGAGCTGCGCACTCGTCTTGCGGAAACCATCAATTTTAGCCGCCTGCGCATCCAGCTCTTTGATGCTGGTCTGCGTCTGGCGGATTTCAGAGGTCAGCCCTTTAGTGGCTTTTTCTATGGTTTTAAACGGGCGCGTCGCTTTGTCTACCGCGTTCAGCAGAACCTGCACTTTGAGGTTATTGCTCATCCGGGTCTACTCCGCTGCGGACTAAAGCTTTATGCCGCCAGATCATCAACTCAACCAGCGGCATGTCGTACATTTCAGAAGGGGGCCAGTGAAATATCGCGGCTATATCTGCCATCAGGTCATTGACCGTCAGGCCTTCAGGCCACTCTATTCGTCCGACTTCGAGGTTAAAAAACCAATCACCTTGCCCGCCATTGCAATCAGGTCTGCCGGGTCGAGGTTCAGGCAGTCGGCTTTAGTCAGGTTTGGCGAGGTGATGCGCGGCAGTACAACAAGCAGCGAGTCAACGTCAGAACCAGCCAGGTCGGACAGGCGCACGCCGCGCAATGAACCGGCGTTAGGTTTCATCAGCTCAACCTGCTTAATTTCGGTTTCACCACGCTTCAGCGGGGTTTCCAGCACAACGACATTTTCGTTCTGTTCCATGATAATTATCTCTGTTCACTGTAGTCAGGGAAGAACCAGCGCCGCTCAGGCGCTGGCTACAGGGTTAAACAAGGCCGAGGTTTTTACGGCGCGCTTCGAGGCGGTCAACGCCGTTCACCTTCTCCACCATGTTGATGGTGTCGATTTCGATCAGCTCTTTGCCGTTAAACGTCATCTTGTAATACGTGTTCTTGCTGGTGATTTTGGTTTCGCTGTCTTCACCCTGCTTGGCCTCGCCAAAGTCAAAGCTCTGATGCTTACCGCGCACCTCGATTTCCACCGCAATTTCTTCGCCGGTGTCATCACGCTGGTAAGAGCCGGTAAATCGCAACGGCACGCTTGAAGCGCCCCACTGCGTGAGCACCAGCTCGTCAATACCGCCGATGCTCCATTCAATATCGAGCGCGTCATCTTCCAGACCGTTGTCGATAAAGGCCGCGCCGCTCATTCCGCCCGCACGGAACGGATCAAGCTTGCGCGACAGCTTCGGCAGGGTGACGGCGGTCACCACACCCTGATAGCTGTTTGAATCGTTAAAGAGGTTCATCCCCTTAAGTTTGCGTGGCAGTGCCATTTATCCGGCTCCTTAGCTGTTTACGGATGCGGCGAACGTCGCCAGATAGCTGTCGGTAATACGCTGGCGGAAAGTCAGATCTTCCAGCGGCGGAACCGGCGTGTAGTCGTAATCGATAAAGAGCTTGCCCGCCTTCAGGGTGTCTTTATCGTTGGCGCTTTCGTCATACCAGGCTGATGCGCCCAGCAGATAACCTGCGTTCACCAGCTCGCGGAACTTGGCGTTGATACCCGCAATAATTTCCTTAACGAGTACCGGCGTCAGCGGTTTATCAACCGCCCACATGTGCGCCTCGGCGATGGTATCTGCCAGCACCTGCGCGGTGCGGGTGTAGTTTTCAAACTGGAACAATGGATCATCACTGCAGGTGCGGTTACCCCAGAAACGGAAACCGTCTTTGCGGATAAGCGTGGTGACGTCAGCCTGATTAAGCAGGTCCGCATCGGTACCAACCTGCTGCAAATCCCAGAAGACCGACGCAGAAATGCCGGTCACGCCGTTTACGCCAACGTTCGACAGGGTTTTATGCCAGCCGGTGTCGTTGTCGATTTTGGCGCGCAGGCCCAGCGCACGGGCGGTGGCATAGGCCGTGTCCGACGCGTTGGTGGTGGTATTCCACGCGAGGAAATCAGGCCAGATCACCATCAGCTCACGCTGACTGAAATTGTCGCGATACAGGCGGGCGTCGGAAATGGTCTTGCACTCCCACGCCGACACGTAGGCGAAGGCGCGCAACTGCTGCGAAATGCTGGCAAGCGCGGTGGCAACTTCCAGCGAATCGAGGCCGGGCACGCCGAGAATGCGGGGTTTCACATCGAGCTGAGTCTGCGCCGCGAGCAGCGCTTTCATGCCGGTGTATTGCCCGTTCTCGTCGGTGCCGCCGATGATGTTCGAAATGGTTTCGGCATCGTCTGCGCCTTCCGCCACGCGCACCACGACGGTGACGGGTTTTGACTGGTCAGCGATTGCCTGCAGGGATGATGCGAGCGTGCCTTTCACGCCAGCTTTACCGACTGCGCCCTGCACGTTGGTGATAAGTACCGGCGTGTTCAGCGGGAACGTTGCCGCGTCTGCATCCTGCGCGGTGCAGACCATGCCGACAATCGCGGTTGATACGGTGGAGATGGTGCGCGTGCCGTCGTTGATTTCGACGACGCGGACACCGTGATGATAATCTGCCATCTGTTGCACTCCTGGTTAAAGGTGTGCTCAGGGTGTCAGGTCAGTGCTGGCGGTGCATGCGGTTGCGGTTTGCTCATGGATCAGCGGACAAATGAAAAGCCCCTTACAGGGCTTTAACATTATGCTGGGATAATCGGCCACTCAATATCCGGAGCGGTTGAGGTATCCACCCGGTTCACATCGATTCGGTAAGTCCTCCACGCCTTCAGCGCTGCACCTTCTTCTTCCGTCTGCTCATCAAAGTCTGCCGCATCCTGTAGAGGCGCAATTTTCAGGGCAGCAACAGACAGCAACCTCAATTTCTCGGCATCAGCCGTCGCGACAAGCTCAGGCCGGCTTGGCTTTTCTGGTGCAGCCAGTACCGGCCAGCCATCATTACCGGAGACAATTTCACTCCCCAAAGTCTGGCCTTCCAGCAGGTAAAGGTAATCCTCCTGTGTAATCTCCAGCGCATCAACCGGAATAGAGACATGAATAGACGACTGATAAAAACCGCCGGTTGATGGCGCGTAATAATATTTATTTTCCATAGCATGCCTTACTGGTTCATTTTTCCGATGCTCAACCACATCACACCCGTCACGCTGGCCGTATTGGTCGAGGTCAGCGTGACGCTGGTTTTGTCAGAATTTGCCACACCTACACGGTAGTTATTAGTTGAGCTTACGTCTACTGGCGTGGCGAATTGCGAGAGCCCCACGTCAATAGTAATGGGGTATTTGATGTTTACGCTGCCTGCAACCGGTACAGCGGCAATCCCCCATTGAAAGACAATACCTCCGGGTAAAATTTGATATCCCGGCGAGGCTGCCAACATACCAAAAAAGCTCATATCCGGAACTTGCTTGCTGCCTACCCCAACAGCACGTTGAGCCGCGCTCATCAGACCAAGATTCTCCAGCGTCTCCGCAACCAGTCCGGCTTCTTTAAGTTCAGAAAGCGCCTCAGCCGTTTGGAGATACTGGCTGTGCGGATTACTGGCATCCGTGTGATTTTTCATCAGGGTGTCAGCATAGGCTTTCACCTCAATCACTGCGTTGTCCACGTATTGTCGGGTTGCCAGCACCACTGCGGGGTCTACCTTAAGCGTAACTGCGGTGGTGCTGTTCACGATCAGGATCATGCGAACGGTCTGCGTGCGCCCACTGCCCTCAACCAGTTGCGGCTTGTAGGTTTCAGCGCAGTTGGCAACCGCAATCATCACCCCTGCGTCGTCGAACAGACCGATTTCACGTATCCAGAAACCGCCATCACCCTCCGGGATAATCTGCTCGGCGATAATCTGGCTGCTGTTGGCGGTATCAATGGTCAGTGCATTGAGCTGTGCGCGGCGCTTTTCCCCGACAAGCTTTGTCTGTGCCGGGTCAGGCGTCGGCAGCGTGCCGCCACCGTCACCCACCGCCATTGATGTAATGTTCACCTTGGTGCCAAGCGCGGCGGCGTTAGCCAGCAAGGCCGCGCCCTGATTGGTCAGAACGGCAAAATATTTAGTCGTCATGCGCTCACTTCCGTCAGGTCAATAAGATGCACCGCCGCACCGGAATAGACCGGTCCGCCGACGCTGATAAGTTCAGGGGTGTAGGGGTAAACCGTCAGCTCGTCGCCGCTGTAGCTGGCAACCGCCACGGGTATTACGCCGTTTGCATCAAGGTTGATGGACAGGCCAATGAGGTGACGACTTAACGGCTTCGCGTCCGATATCATCCGCTCCAGCTCGTTGTACATTTCCTCGGTGATGCCGGTATCGAGCACACCCACGTCAAGCCGGAACGTGCCAGGCGTCTCGTTGGTTTTCCACCACTCGATAACGCGGATCAGATAGCCGAGCGGCTCGACTACGCGCCGGATTGCACCAATGGTGCCCTTACGCTGATGCACTGCGCGCGCAGCCGCCACTACAGAGCGCTTGGTGGATTCACTCCAGCCGGTATCCCAGCGGTCAACCGACCACGCCCACGCCAGATACGGCAGCAGGATTAGCGGGCATGTATAGGGATTCCAGAGCTGACGCAGCGGCACGTTCAGCTCGCCGAGTTTTGCCAGCGCCTCGGCAGCGGCAACCTCCAGCACCGACGAGCCCGTGGGTAAAAGGCGATCACTCATCCGAACCTCCTACGCCAAGCGTGTAACCGGTGCAGTACGCCGCCTGCGTTTTATCCAGCACGACGTCGGCAAGCGGCTGAATCAGGTTGACGCGCTGCACACCTTCTACGTGCATGGCGGCATAGAGTGCGGACAGTCTAATGTCACGCCCGAGTCGCTTCTGCGTGCTGATATAGGCGACAAGCTTTGCCTCAGATGCGGCGCGGATTGGCTCTGCCTCCGGCCCCGGATAAAGATAAAGCTCGGCCTCAATCTCGTAATTAACGATATCTGCTGGCTGGACGGTCACACGGTCTGCTACCGGTCGGACGTTCTCGTCATTGAGTGCCGCATCAACCACGGCAAGCAGATCGGCGGGTGCCGTACCGTCACCTTCACGCGCCAGTACCGTGACCACGACAACGGCTGGCGACGGACTGGTGGCGGACGCATCCGCCACTCGCCCGTCTGCGCTGCGTGCATGAAATTCGTAAGCACCGGAAGGCCCGGCAACACTCAGCCCTTCAAAAGCCCCCGCGATGCGCGCGCGATAATCGTCATCACTTTCCATCACCGCCGCCACGGGCGGAATAGCGGCATCCTCGGCCGCTGTGACAGTCAGCCGGGTAACGCCATTGTTAGCGCCAACCTGGTCTAAATCATCGCCCACGGCATAAGCCACCATCACAGCGCGCGCCGCCTCGTTGATGCGCTGGCGCAGGATCACTTCTCGATAGGCATTTTCCTGCAGCACCTTAACGATGGGTTCGGACTCCAGCGCCAGCACGCGGGCGACGGCCTCCTGCTGGTCTTCCGGGTAGAGCGAAATCAGCGTGGACTTTCGTTCCGCTAACAGCACTTCATAATCCAGCACTTCCACCACGTCGGGTGCAGGAAGCTGGCTCAGGTCAATGGTTGCCATGTTCTCAGCTCACAGGAATGTTTAAGGAAAAGGGTTGCAGGGTGTCTGCCCGGTTACCCGTCAGTTCAACCACCATCGCGCCGTTGTAATCCGACTCAAAGTTGATGGCGTTGAGCTTTACGCGCGGCTCCCAGCGCAGCAACGCCACATAGCAGGCCGACATAATCTGCAGGCGCAGTGACTCGTTTTGCGGCTGGTCAATCAGCGCTGAAAGCAGCGAGCCGTATTCGCGGCGCATGATGCGGGTGCCAACCGGCGTCATTAGAATGTCGCGGATTGACTGGCGAATATGCTCGATGTCCGTCAGCGCCTCGCCGGTCTCCCGGCTCATGCCGATATATTTTGCGGTTGTCATATTGGCTCTCCCGTCTGCCCGCCGCTGTCGCCTGGGTGTTTGTGCGAGTGCAGGACTTTCCCGTTTGAACTCAGCGAGCCGCCAGTATGCGTAATGTCACCCTTCATCGTGCCGCCGTCCGTCACCTCAAGCTGCGCGGTTTTTAACTTCTTCGTACACTCAACCAGTGGAGAATCCAGCAGGATTTTGACTGACGCTGCTATGGTTGCCGACTTGATGCCGGTCGCCTTGAGTGCGCCGGTTGCCGGTTCGTACTCGATCACAGCGTCGTCAGGAAATGACCAGTGCAGTGCATCAGCCGAGGCGGAGGGGGCGGGGTTTTTATCAGAGAAAATGGCCGGTAGCACAAAGCCGGTATCCGTCTCACCACCGAGGCATAAAACAATGACCTGCTCACCCACCGACGGCGCATTCCACGAACGGGTATTACCCGCGCGGGCGGTCAGCCAGTGAAGCCAGCCAGTCGTAAGATTTCCTGTATCCACGCGACATAACCCGTCGTCCAGATTTACGGCGGACACGGTGCCAATGCGGATAAGGTTGCGCAGCAGGCGCAGGATTTCTGCGAGTTGTTCGTTCATAGGGCAATTTCACCCTGAAGTGCTCAGGGCGGCAACTGACGGCCGCCCTGTGATGTACAGGCAAACACTAACACTTTTAGATGGGGGACTTTTCAACAGACAGATATTGATGAGGGTTTATTAGTTGATGTGTATCATTGAATCTCTCAAGTTCATCAAGTCTTGGCTTAAGTATCTCAATCAGCATTTCTCTGTTGGTTTCATCAAGATAATTATCATATGACCTCAACTTCTCATTAAATTCAGATTTAATGTTTTTAGAGGTAGCATTCTCTTCCAAAAATGATTTTATTAGAAAGTGGACAGTGCTATCTGTAAAAGGACCATATTTTCTATATACTTCCGACTCATCACCCTGAACTTGCCTGACCTTAGTCATTTCCTCATTCATTTCAATGCACTTCTGACTAATGACAGGAGACTTTGCTTCATGAAAATTCAAAAAAATATCCTGAGCTAACACGAAACTTTTTACTTCATAGAAAATTTTCTTGCTAGATTCAATTTCATCTGCTTTCGCGCCCATTGCTTTTAACGCACTTTCAGTTCTGATTACCAAGTCCTCTAGACTCCTCCGACTGATTCCTTGCCCCTGTTTTAATTGTAGCGCGGCGGTTGTAATAGCCATTTCACTTAGAGGCACTGCAATAGCTTTTAAGTTTAAAATTATCTCTTCCGCTCTGTCTAATGTCGCCCTAAGCTTTATGCCTGATTTAAAGATGTTGATTTCCTCAATATCTTTTGGCTGAATCGTCCCAAGGATTATAAAAATAAATCCTGCTGATACGCCTATAGCACCTCCAGCCGCCTCTCCCCTCAAGGCCATATAGACGCTAATAATTACTAATGCATACCCTAGTATTTTTGTGAATGCGGCCATTTACATTCCTTAAAACATAAAAAAGTCAGTTATCGGATAAAGTCCATAATAACGTCTTCAATAGCCTGTAAGTCCAGTTTATTTAATCCTAGAAGTGGACGTGATTCATACTGTACATCTTTCCCTTTGCGTGATGGCCGGTCGCGCAGCCCGTAATGATGCACGCGGGCCATTCGCTGCACACGCCCGGTAAACTGGATCACCGCCTCGTCTGATGTTGACTGCGCTTTCAGGTATTTTGCGGTGCGAAGCTTGGCGAACATCTCACGTTTAACCCGCCCTTTTTTACTGCGAATGGGCTGCGCCTTGCGGGGTTTAAACGGTGTGCCGTCGGGTGCCTGCTGGTTTTTGATGTTCTTTTGCTGGCTGGCGCGCAGCTTCTTCGCAATGTTGCGCGCCATCTCTTTGCGTGCCGGGGCAGACAGGTTGCCAATCAGCGCATTCAGCCGGTCATTGACGATCTGCAAATCGTTCACGGCTGGATCTCACTGATAAGCACGCCATCGGCATACATCTGCAGCGGGCGATAGTCATTTTCCGGGGGCGGGTTTTCATTCAGGTGCGTGACGTGCAGATTGCCGTCAAGCTCTTTGACGATTACCCGCTCACTCAGCAGAAGGTCGATACTGATATCACTGGCGGTATCGCTGATCACATCGGCCTTGAAGGTGAAACCGGCCTGCTGCTTTTCTCTTGTCGCCATCATGTCAGGCTCATTTACGCGCAGCCATGCCAGCATCGGGACGACCAGCAAATCAATATCGCCGGTGTAGTCGGTTATCACCATATTCAGCCGGTACTGATATTCAAACGACAGCGAAGTGGCTAGCGTGGAAACAATGCGCCCGCTGTCGATAAATACGTTCAGGCTGTCAGGGTTTCGCTGCAGCAGCGGCACGCTGTCGGTCAGTGCTTTGCGCAGTTGCTGTGGTTTCAACATCGTGTTGCTCCTGACAGTCTTTAATGGTTTCAACCTGCAGCCCGCAGGATGCGAGCGCCGCCTCAAGCTGGCGATTGTCCGCCGCCAGATCGCCCGCCGTTTTAAGGCTGTTTCCCGGCACCGGGCAGCTTGTCACGCGCGGACAGCCAATCCAGATAATCTCTGGCGCTGGCGAAGGCCGGTCGGGTGTGCAGCCGGATAACATCGTCAGGCAGAGCAGCAGCAGACCAGTCACGTAGTATCGGGTTCGCATCGGTTTCTCTCTGTATTTGTGCCTCACGGGTCAGCGCACCGGCGCTGGCCCTCCCCTGCATCAGCCGCAGCTCAGCTTCGCGCTTCTGGCCCTGCAGGTTTTCACTGTTCAGCCTGGCTATCGCCTTGTCACGGCTCTCGATACCCGCCGACAGCGTGCCGATAATTTTTTGTGCGCTAACGAGTTCACCGGCGGCAACCGACCAGCGCCAGCCGGTCAACCCCAGCGCAACCAGTGCCGCTGCCAGCAGTGCGCCAATGATGCGCGTCATGCTGCATCCGGCTCCGCCAGCATGGATCGGCAAATCTGGAAGACAATGACCGTCAGCACGTAGCTGATCAGGGTGATAAGCCAGCCCGAGTAAGCCAGGCTGATGACGATTAGCAGTTTAAGCCCCCAACCGTAGGCACGGCTGAGCACTCCTTTTGCAGGACGGTTGAAAAGCCGCGCCAGCTTATCGCGCATTTTCTTGCCCGCCTCGCCGCCCGCCATAACCGCCGCCATACCCGCAAATACCGTCAGCCAGACGAAGGTGTTCATCAGCCAGATGAAAGCCACGGGCAGATTCATCAGCCAGCTTTGCGGATCACGCAGCCCGGCAATCAGCAGCCCGATATACACGACATCAACGATCACACTCAGAATTTTGTTTTTCACGGCACGACTCCTTTTAAGCACCAGACCAGTTCACGCCCACGGCGGTTATCCAGCCCCTGATTGAATACACCCTTCACGTACACCCAGCGCGGCAACTGCATACATGCCTCCTGCCATCGCTCCTGATTCAGCAACTTCACCAGCGTCGAGCTGCAGGCGTTGCCTGTTCCGACGTTGAAGGCAAACGACACCACGGCGTCATAAACCTTTTGCGGTAGCTGCGTGAACACGCAGCGGGACAGCGCCTTTTCGGTGCGCAGTACGTTGGCAATAAACGTGCCCGCCGCCTGCCGCTCGGTGATGGTTTTACCCGTCACCACGCCAACCGTGTTGCCAATGCCGTCGGTCCATTTGTCCGCGTCGCACTTGTAAGGACTCAGGCGGCACCCTTCGTAATCGGCGATAAGCTTCATGCCTTCGACAGAGGTGTGCAGCGTCTGGAATCCCGGCAGCGTGGCGGCGATGGCCAGCACCACACCCACCGAGCAACGCTTAACGATTTGCAGATTCATACTCCTCCTGGCTGATGCGCCCGCGTGCCAGTAACAGGTAGGTTTTTCGCTTGTAGTACCAGCTGATAAACGCCATCAGCAGGCCAATCACCACCCCTGCCAGGGTAGAAAAATCTTTAACTGACATATCACCCAGCCACGCCATACCCAGCGCGATAAACCAGACGATTGCAGTGCGAATGTTTTCCCACATAGTTCAGTCCCAAAGGTTTACGGTGTCACTCGTTGACGACGCCGACAACTCAGGCAGATCAACCGGCCAGCCGTGCGGCAGAACCGGCCCGGCTTCGGCAAGACCGTGATTAGCCTCGTAAACCAGCTCCGTGACCTGCTCCGTCCGCCCGTAATGGCGGTAGCAGATATCGTCAACGGTATCGCCCTGCAGGGCATACACCCGCATCACAGCAGACTCACGATGCAGCCGGGGCGCTCAGCGACGCGGCTGATACTGAATCGAGCATCGCGCCAGTACTCGTCGGCGCTGACTTCGATTTCCGTTGCTTTTTTGGTACCGCTGGCGTCATAGCCACGATAGCGCTCGGCAATGGTGGCGGCAGTCATTGACGCAACGGCGGCGATGTAATGCGTGACTTTTTCGCTTACGCCGTCCAGCGTTTCCGCCGGTACGGTTTCCAGCGTTTTGAAGCCCGTCGCCATCTGCTCGGCGCGCCAGTCGTACAGCTCGGCGTTCACCTCAGAAATTGCGGTCAGCACCGCCTGCCGCAGTCGCTGTGCGGTAACAGTGCCCTCATAGCGAAGCGAGTCACGCAGCAGTTGCAAATCGATATCAGGCCAGAAAAACGTGTTCTTAACTGGCGGCTCGGCAGCGTCTGCCGGTCGCGGTGCGGATATAACTACCGTGCTCATAATTGGCCCTTAAATAGGTGGGCGGTGGAGGACGGCGCAGACACTGAAAGTGCGTTGCCGTCCTGCCGCCCTGCGCGGGGTCGCGTCCGGTCAGCGGCTGTTCTGTGCCTGCTTTTTCATCACAGTTGCCAGCCGCTCAATGTCCTTCACAACGCCACAGCGGTCATGCAACTGCAGCGCGCGTTGTAGATGTTTCATCGCCTCATGAGTCCCGCCCGAATCGCGATAGACATATCCGATAATTTTGTGCAGCTTGGCGCGCACTTCATCGGGCATGTCCTCGCCGTCGGTCAGCCGGAGGGTTTCGAGAAGCGGATCGATGTTCACCGCCTCTTTTGCCGTCCAGGCTCGCATCGCGGCGCTGGCAACCTCTTCTGCCAGCAGGTACGGCAGGCTGTCACGCCTGAATCCGTCAGGTGACACCAGACCATGCTTCAGGGCGTATCGGGCGATTTCGAGCGCGCCGGTTACGTCGCCTGTGTCCAGTCGCCAGATCATGACGGTCATCACGATGGCATCCTGCGCGCCGCGTCCGCTGTTCATCACGCCTTTCACCCATGGCACGTATTCGGGCAGCATCTGACGCTTAATGTCTGCCTTCTTCTCTTTGCCATAGACCTTTTTCAGGCGACGCTTGTCCTCGTTGAGTTTCACGAGCATCTGCTCATAGCCGGTAGCGTGGCGCATCGGGTTTGCATCCCGTTGCGATTCGGTTTCGGCCTGGACGCGCATCCGGTGACGGCGGGCGGGACTCAACATGCGTTACTCTCCGCCCGTTCCGGCTGCGCCAGCACCATCACCGCCAGCACCAGCACCGTCAGCATCACTCTGGGGTTCAGACTCGGTAGTGGCTTCAGGCGGGGTAAATACACCAAGCTGGATGTTTTCGATCAGACAGCCCGCCGCGTAGTCTTCCACCACGTAATCTTCGTTAGCTGATTCGTAGTTTTCGATGCGGTCACGCTTCGGCACCTCTTCGATATGGCGGCGCTGCGTGCCTTCCTGCCAGTAAATCGACAGGTTATCGAGACGGGTCACCATCATGGCGTTAGGCGGGAAGTACGGCACGCGCACCGCTGGCAGATTGCCGATGCGCTTCTGGCTGACGATCACATCCGCCGCAAGCTGTTCGGTGTTTGGCTGGCTCTGGTTCACAATCGGGAAATATTTGTCAGCCAGTAGCTGACGGCCCACGATGACAACCAGCTCCGGGTCTTCCTGGTACCACGGTTCGATCAGGTTATTGGTGGCATCCATTACCAGCGCGTCGAGGTTGGCGTAGTCGCCATCTTTACCCACGCGGATTTTTGCCGAAATCACCGTGCCCTCTTCATCAGTGACCTTGCTCATTACGCGGTCTGGCGCTTCGTTGCGGTACTTCTGCAGCCAGCCCACCGCCACGTCCTGCAGCATCGGGTTCTGTGCACGGCTGGATGTTTTAGCGCGGCGCGTACCGTTGAAACCGATCATGATGCGGTCCAGCGCCTGACGCTGAATGATGGCGTCGCGTAAGCGGGTCTGGAAATCGTCATAGCGCGCCCACAGGTCGAGCGTGTTGTAGCGGATGTGGAAATCGAAGTTGACCTGCGCGCACTCATATCCCTGGCTGTCCAGCGCAGAGAAATCAGCAGTTTCGCGCTCGTCACCGCCAGCGGTGTCGGTGGTGCTCGCAATCGAACCGGACACGCCGACGCCGATTTTCTCGCCCTTCATCTCCGGCACCGGCACGATATTGATGCGGGTCAGAAACGCGGACGACTCCTGCACGCGGGTCATCAGTTTCTGTGCGACGGACGGCTCAACGCTGAATTTCTTGTTCATGTCGCCGGTTTCGACGCCGTTCAGCTCGGCAACGCGTGACATGTAGGCATTAAATTTAAAACGGGTTTGCTGGCGCATTGGCGCTCCTGTTAATCAGTGTTCGGGGTTACTCAGACCGGGCTTTATCAGCAGTCGGTCTGGACGCTGCCTTTGTTATCGCCGCCGGTCGCAGGCGGGCGACGGTTAAAGCCGCCGTCGGTTTTCGCGAGCGAGTTCTGCAGCGCGGTCAGCGCTTCACGGTCTTTACCGGCTTCGGTTTCCAGCGCCGAAAGACGATCTGAAAGGGATGTTTCCAGCTTGGTTAACTGGCCCGTGAAGCTGTCGCCGTTCTGCTGCACCTGTTCAGCCACCGCAGTGACCGCCGCGCTTACGTCGTTAAAACGCTCGTCGTCGGTCTTGGATTTACGGCTGAACATCTCTTTCACGCGGTTCAGCAGTGACGGCCCCTGCTCGGCTTCTTCATAGAACTCGATCAGGGTTTCTTCGGCGGCGGTAAAGAGGTTGTCTTTATCCAGCTTGCGGGACGCCAGCGGGTTAGCTTTGGCGGTAGCGCTGAAACTGAGGTATTCAGTGCCGAGGCTTGCCGGGTCATCGGTGACAGCCAGGCCAACCAGATAGGCTTCGCCGGTATCTGAGAAATTCGGGTTCACTTCAATGGAGGTATAAACCTTCTGACGCGCCCTGGTCATTTCGACAAGCTCGGGCGTCGGGTCGATATAGCCAAACAGTGCAAGCTTGCCCGCCAGCGGACCTTCGGTGATTTCTTCGGCTTCAACCTTCGTCACGTCACCGAAACGGCGGAATGTGCTGTCGGCTGCGTAACCCTTGAGGTGTTCCATGTTGATGCGAGCACCGTACACGGTCGGGTTATAGTTTTTCGCCATCTGCGAAATCCAGTCGCGGGAAATCTCGCGACCATCGGTAGTAGCGCCCTGGACCGCGATGCGGAAACGCTTTGCTTTAGTTGCCTTAGTTGCCATTTAACAGGCTCCGGTCAGTGGATTGGTTCGGTTCGGGGCCAGTTTCCCCGCCACCACCCAATCCCTCAACGAATGCCCGCCCGCTCATGTACCAGCAAACAGCGAGTGCAGGCGCGCGTTTTTCGCCGTCGGTAGCCTTATCGCCATGAACATGACACCCGGCACCATCATCACCGATCCGCGCCGTCAGGCCGCGCTGCTTTACTGGCAGGGATTTTCTGTGCGCCAGATTGCGGAGACGCTCGGACAAAAAACGCCAACCGTGCAGAGCTGGAAGACGCGCGACGAGTGGGAAAGCGTTGCACCCATCAGTCGCGTGGAAGCCAGCATGGAAGCCCGGTTGATTCAGCTCATCATGAAAGAGGTCAAGGGGAATGGTGATTACAAGGAAATAGACGCGCTCGGGCGTCAGATTGAACGACTGGCCCGCGTTGAGCGCTATCGCGGCAGCGGCAACGAGGCCGATTTAAACCCAAACGTGCGCAACCGCAATAAGGGCGAGCGCCAGCCGCCGAGTAAAAACGTGTTCAGCGACGAGCAGACCGGAAAGCTTACCGACCTGTTTATGGACGGCAGCTTTGATTATCAGCTCAACTGGCACAAAGCGGGCCTGACGCACCGTATCCGCAACATTCTGAAATCCCGCCAGATAGGCGCGACGTTCTACTTTGCCCGTGAAGCACTTATCGATGCGCTCACCACCGGCCGCAATCAGATATTCCTGTCAGCAAGTAAAGCGCAGGCGCACGTTTTCAAGAATTACATTATCAATTTCGCCCGCCTGGTTGATGTTGACCTTAAAGGCGATCCGATAGTGCTGCCAAACGGTGCCAGCCTGATATTTCTCGGTACCAACGTTCGCACCGCGCAGAGCTACACCGGCAATCTGTATCTGGATGAATATTTCTGGATACCGAAGTTTCAGGAGCTGCGAAAAGTCGCCAGCGGCATGTCACTGCACAAGAAGTGGCGCACCACCTACTTTTCAACGCCGTCCAGCCTGTCGCACAGCGCTTACCCGTTCTGGTCAGGTGAGCTGTTTAACAAAGGGCGGCGCAACCGGGATGATCGTATCGAGATTGACCTGTCTCACTCTCACCTGGCGAAAGGCGTGCTGTGCGGTGATAACCAGTGGCGACAGATTGTCACGGTTGAAGATGCGCTGTCGGGCGGGTGTGACCTGTTCGACATCGATCAGCTGCAGCTCGAATACAGCCCGGCGGAATATCAGAACCTGCTTATGTGCGAATTTGTTGACGACGAAGCCAGCGTATTCCCATTTGCCGAGCTGAAGACCTGCATGGTCGACAGCCTGGAGGAATGGAACGACTTTAACCCCTACGCGCTGCGCCCCTTTGATTATCGCCCGGTGTGGATTGGTTACGATCCCTCGCATACCGGCGACAGCGCCGGGTGTGCCGTCCTTGCTCCACCGCTGGTTAAGGGTGGCAAGTTCCGCGTGCTGGAGCGTCATCAGTGGCGCGGTATGGACTTCGCCGCGCAGGCGCAGTCGATTAAACAGCTCACCGAAAAATACACCGTGGAATACATCGGCGTTGATGCGACCGGCATCGGGCAAGGCGTTTTCCAGTTGGTGCGCCAGTTCTTCCCGGCAGCGCGTGAGATCAAATATTCGCCCGAGGTGAAAACCGCCATGGTGCTGAAGGCGAAAGACACCATCACCAGCGGGCGACTTGAGTACGACACGGGGCAGACGGATATCACACAGTCATTTATGGCTATCCGCAAAACCATGACTGCCAGCGGCAACCGCTCCACCTACGAAGCCAGCCGCAGCGAAGAGGCCAGCCACGCTGACGTCGCCTGGGCAATCATGCACGCCCTCTTAAACGAACCGCTTACCGCTGCCAGCGGCGGCGAATCATCCTCATTCCTGGAATTTAACTGATGACAAAACATAAAGGCCGCAAGGCTTTCGCCGCCAGAGCACAGACAGAGCAGAGCACACAGCAGAGCCAACAGCCTTTCGAGGCGTTCAGCTTCGGTGAACCGACTGCCGTGCTTGATAAGCGCGACATCATGGATTACGCCGAGTGCATCCATAACGGGCGCTGGTATGAGCCGCCGGTCAGTTTTCACGGTCTGGCGAAAAGCCTGCGCTCGGCAGTGCATCACAGTTCGCCGCTCTATGTGAAACGTAACATTCTGGCCTCTACGTTCATCCCTCACCCGCTCATGAGTCAGCAGGAGTTCAGCAAATTTGCGCTGGATTATCTGGTGTTTGGCAACGCCTTTGCCGAGCTGCGCCGCAATACGCTGGGCAAGCCGCTTCGACTGGAAACCTCACCGGCGAAGTACACGCGCCGTGGCGTGCAGGATGGCGTTTACTGGTTTGTGAATGAGTGGAAAGAGGCGCACCAGTTTGAAGCGGATCAGGTTTTCCACCTAATCGAACCGGATATCAATCAGGAGCTTTACGGCCTGCCGGAATATCTCAGCGCGCTTAACTCCGCCTGGCTGAATGAGTCGGCTACGCTGTTCCGCCGCAAGTATTACCAGAATGGCGCTCACGCGGGTTACATCCTGTATATGACCGACGCCGCGCAGAGCAGCAGCGATATCGAGCGCATGCGTCAGGCCATGCGAGACACGAAAGGGATCGGCAACTTCCGCAACCTGTTTATGTACGCGCCCAACGGCAAGCCCGACGGCATCAAGATTTTGCCGCTGAGTGAAGTCGCGACAAAGGACGATTTCTTTAACATCAAGAAGGCCAGCCGGGATGATCTGTTGAGTGCGCACCGCGTGCCGCCGCAAATGATGGGCATCATCCCTGATAACACTGGCGGATTTGGTGACGCGGTGAAGGCGTCTCAGGTATTTGTCCGCAATGAGCTGACTCCACTGCAGGAGCGCATGAAGGAGATCAATAACTGGATTGGTCAGGAGGTTATTCAGTTCTCACCTTATGTGCTGACTGTTGACCAGGGTTGATATGAAAATCCGTTGCCGCTGCGCCGGTTGTGAAAGGCATCGTAAAGGCTGGCCCGGCTTTCAACCCTGTCTGAAAACCATCCCTGCAGGTAAAGTGTCGCCCCCGCCAAAGCACCCCTGATTTGCCCCTCTGAATACACCCCGCCAGACGCGCTCAAACGCGTTTTGCGGGGTTTTGCCGTTTCGCTCCCTCGCGTTCGACACTGTGCCGTGCGCCCGCCTCCGTGTGGCTGGCTCAGCCTCCGCATACATGTTTGCACCCCTCGCGCGCAATGCTATCCCCGCCACGCCTGCCCGCTTCATAGGTCGCTTTTCATGCAACTGCATCATACAAACAAAAGCCCGCCATTACTGGCGAGCTTGGGCCTAAACTTTACTTACGGAATCATGCGAATTCATGCAGTAACTACATGCACCCCACTAAGTGGTTGGTGGTGATGGCGGTGGTGGTGGTGCAACCACAGGATTAGTCGTTGGATTAGTTGTTAAAGTGGTATCTGTAGGGGGTTGAGCAAGTATTTGGATAAGGTATTCGAGGGTATAGACCCCCATCTCAAAAGCGACTATGACATCGTAACGACGCTGGGCTATGTCCCTGATATCTTGAGAGACAGACTTGTTTTTTTTGCCCCAATATAGACGCCATTTCAGAAATTTCAATCTGATTCGAAGCCTAACTGACTGAGCGTCCAGCGAAACCAAAGCTGTAATAAATGTAAATATTTCGCTTAATAAAACAGAAATGAAAGGCACTGCAGCTATAAAAATTTCTCTTTTAGCTTCATCTTTGAACATGGGCGCAAAATGGAGAATGAAAGTTCCCAATCCACCCCCACCTAAGACCCCAACAGCACGGTTACCTTCTTTCTTTTCTTCATCAGCCATGATGGGTTTTCCCGACTTTCTCGTTCTTTGCTATTTCATCTAAGGCTCTGAAAATTTGGTCATTTTTATTAATTTTTATTTTTTTTCGGAATTTTTCACCATCTTTATTTGTGTAATTCACTTCAATATTTTGCTGAGGCCATAAGAAAGAGATGAGAATGCGTATTGTTACTCTTAATGCATAGAGTAAAGCTGGGACTGCGCATGCCAGCCCCAAGACACTAAGAATTATGCCAAAATCATATGACATAAACCTTCCTATTATTTATAGATATCAACGAGTTATACTTAACCAAACTGCCTGCCGACTTTGACGATAGCGTAAGTTTCTTTGATCTCGCCGCCAGAATTCCGCGTAATTTTCTTCATTTTTACCGCAAAAAGCTCGCCAAAGATATGGGGGGCATCCTCTCTTTTGAGTAAACGCATGAATTCATCATCTTCCATGCGAACTGTTCTTTTTTCATTTAGGAATTCTACTCGCCATCCCGACTTTTTATCAGTATGAGCCGAAATGAACGTTACAGAAGTATCAAATTCATCTTCTTCTTCTCTTACTTCAAAAAGCACTTTAGGAGATTTAAATTCGTCGGCTTCATCCTTCTGAATTTCAAGGATTTTAGCGTCGTCGCCGCGCTCTTTTTTGACGCCAAAACTGTCGATACCTTGTTGCAAAAGAGGTTGCCTAATAAATGAGTCTACTGCCTTCCTGATTTCAGGAGAGTTGACTATTTTTTCTACATCAGCAGAACAAGTAATTTCTTCTCCATCAACCCAAAGTTTTACTTCACCTCCAGGCTCACCCGTTTCAACTATGTCGATTTTCCTGCCATTTAGTCTTCTTAAAATTTCGATTACGTTATCAGTGCCGATAAGCGCTTTTCCTGCAGATAGGCCCAACAGCTGCAGGATGTCTTTAGCATTCCTGAGCTTTTGTTTTACTTCAATTTCAAAACCAAAAGATCCTGCGATTAAATCCGCATCAATGTTTACTTCAATGCCACCTTCACCATTAATCAAGCTGTCGGCAATGTAAATCGCTTCACCTAAACCCTTAAGACTTTCAGCGAAAGCGATAATGTTCATTTTGTGGTTATCTAATGCTTCGCCTTCATAAATGATTGTTACTGACTGAGTTTCGGTCGACATGGTGAGCTTCCTTGGAATGAAAATGCGCCGATTTTACATACATTAAGTTAGCGAATCTACTGTGTTTATTATCATGTAAATAAGAAAAAACTCATAAAACATGATAGCCGGCGCAAATTTTTAGTACTTTGTGCAAGCATGCTAATTTAAAGGTCATGTAAGCCTAATGGAGAAGGGAGCACTCAAATTTCAATTTTTGCAAGTAAATAATGCCCTCATGAAGTGAAACCGGGTGCTGTAACTCGATCATAAAAACAAAGTCAAAAGTCCTGCCTAGCCAGAATCCTCCGCCAGCCTCCTTAGAACGCTGGAAGAAAACCCAGCCGCCGAGATGGAAGCATTCTAAGCTATCACCCCTATAAACTATCTGGTAATTTGCGTCGCTTCCCGCCATTTGTTAACGCCTCGCAATGCTAGTTGTTCAAACGCGTTGCCGCCAAAATCAATATTTTGTCATTCGCGCAGTTATCAATGCAGCCAACTGCCATCTTCAAAGACATTCTGCAGCAGATCATTTAGACGGCGCTTATCTTCATCCAGACTAGCGCCAAGCATCTCAATTTTTGTATAACTGCCCTGGCGAATCTGCACGATGGTTTCGGGAAACAGCGCGCAAACCCGCTTGCTGACTTCTTCATGAAAAGCACCCATCACCGACTGGCTTATTTTTTGATTCTTATCGAGCATGATTTCAACGCGCATCGCAGTAACCTATAGGATTATTTATCAAGAGGAACAGCCGAAAATACGACCGAAAATTGTTTGTTTGCCATCGCGGTGTTGCTTGCAATCTCAGCTATCAAGCTGAGTGCTATTTCCCTATCTCTTTCCTTGCAGATCCCTTCTGTAGTTAGCCTTGCTATCAACTCAACCCGCTCAAGCATAACCCGCTCTTGTAATTCGTTATCCACGCGCCCTCCCCATCGAAATAACTGTACATCTATACAGTATCATAGCAAATGAAGTTATCGAAAGAAAAATGTTGCAGCAGAAACATGTTTTTATCTGCATGATATGAAACACCTTTTTTCATCATAACCACTGCGGCAAATAAACTGCATAACCACAGTGGTTTAGCTATAAGTTGCCCTGTTTATGCTAACCTTGGTCGATTACTGAGCGTTTTTTGCTCTAACTTGCTCTGCCAATCGGTTAAATCGTTCTAATACGCCGATAGTTTTGCGCTCAATTTTTGGTCGGAATAGATCGCCATAGGCCGAGCTGTAGAACATCCGGCCTGCAATCTCTGTCTGTGTACCACCAATTAGGCGCACAGCCAGCCCGCGACTAATCGTTTCACCGCATAAATCTCTCACCTGGCTTATAACGTTGTCGCAAGCTGCCTCAATTTTGTCTGATCGCCGCAGTTTCTTATGCCGCTTTTTGGGTTGCTCTGCCCTTATCCGGGCAAGAAGCTGGCGCCGTTCTTTCTTACTCAAGCCATCAAGCTCAATTTTTTCGAAGCTTTCAGGTGGGTTTGAATCCTCAGATCTCAAACCTCCCGTACAGTTATTGACAGAACTCCAAGAGGACGCGGGCGCGTCCTGAAGGTCAAAATCAAAAGCAACGGCACGCTTCGGAACGATCTTCCACTGTGCCAGACGGGTTAGGATTGGCGTGTCTTCACCAACTTCAGTGGCAAATACACCCTTAATACGTACTGTTTCTTCGCCGTATTCGTTTACTTCATCACTGGCCTGATACCAGGTGCGAACCGCCAGATCATCACGACGGACAAACGGCCCACCCTGCGCGTTAACGTATCCGGCCCAATCACCAGCGTCGGCAGCATCATGCGCAGCAGCAAACTCAACGCTCAGACCGTGGGCTGTTTCGCTGTCTGCCATGCGGCGCAACTCGCGATATACGGTGACAGGTGCACCACCGACAAACTGGAACTGACGGATGTGCCAGCGAGCGGCCCATGCGGAAACCGCAGGCGCAGTCTCTTTCAGATCTTTACCGCTTTCATCATCCAGCTCACCATCGAGCGCATAGCCATCAATGTTTTTGGAAATGTATTTCGCCACGTAGCCGGTAGCACTACCTTTTTCTGGATCAATAGCTTCAGCGTGAAAGCGGGCTTTACGGGCTTTATAAGTAGTCAGCTCGCCGCTGTCTTCGTGGTATGCGTAATCGCGGATTATCTGGCGCACCTGATCCACATTCTCAGGAAGCATGAACATCAACATGTGCCAGTGCGGAGTGCCGTCATGATGCGGCTCAGCAACGCGGATGCCGAAAATACGGATATCTTCGCGATGCAGTTTGGCGCGGATTTTTTGCCATACCGTGCAGAGATAGCGCTGCGTGTCTGAGGGACTTGAGCCGTTCCACTTACGGTTACGGTGGCCTGATTTGATAGTGGCGTGATAGCGGGCTGGCGCCGTCAGGGTATAAAACTCACCCACAAAGCCCATCTCGATGCAGATGTTTTCAAATCCACGGATGCGGGTCATCAGTTCGCAACGACGGATCGCCGGATTAGCCACGCTGCCGTCGTATTTATCGATCAGGCTGATACGGTTGCCTTCTTCGTCTTCCAACTCCAGCGACTTCAGAAACTCGCGCGTGCGGCGCTTTTGCTCGCGCCATTCAGCAACGGTCATATTGCTGGCGTAAGGGGTGTGCTTTTTACTGACATTCGCCAGCGCAATCTGAAGATGTTCACGCCATGAAGCTGCTACGCGGCGCAGTCTGCCTTTCCACCATTTTTCCGTCTGCATGCGCATGATTGCCGGGGTAACTTCTTCCGGGTCAAACAGGCGCGATGTAACTTTTTCCCACAACGGCGGAGTCTGGTTCAGCTCCCGCGTGATAGCAGCAGCGGTCATATAAACGCGGTGTGTGTACTTATAATCTGACTCATCGCTGGCCTGATGATGCGCCTGCACCAGTTCAGCCAGGATGAAATTTGCAACATCGCCAGCCAGCAAATCAACATCCGCTCTTGCCATATCTGGCAGGCGATTAAAGCGGCGCATTAACTCCCACAGAGCACCTACAGGTCTGGCAGCTCCGGTGTTTTGCGGTGCGTTATCAGTGAAAATATTGATTGTGCCGGCACTCATATCACCGAGGCGATACTGAGCGCTGACTACCTCAACACGTGGCAATGTGCGCTCTACGAAAGTCTTCGTAAAGTACGCATTGGCACGGGCTGTACCCTGTGTTTTTTCCAGATCACTAATACGACGCTTAACGTCGAGTTGCACCAGTGTTGGCTGCTTTTCAAGTAGCTCCTGTGCGTGCACTAAAGCCGCAATCATCTGGTTGCGGCTGTGCATTTCCTCGTAAGTAGGATATGGGCTGGCGATGGCGCTTTTAGGTTTATTCCAGTCGTACGCCCAATCTGACAGGATTACAGACTCCATCATATTTCGAAGGCCAACTGCGGCATAAACAGATCACGCTCAGCGTCATAATTGAGTGAACTGGCGCTGTTCATATATTCAATGCGCTCAACCAGCACAGCAGCTCTGGTCTCTTTACTCGCAGGCGCATACGCGCTTTTGTTCCAGGCTTTGTCTATTCCGATATTTCGAGCAACGTTGGTGCTGTCTGCCGATGAGAGCGGCACACGCTTGAACAGGTCTTTGTTAAGCATACGAAGCCCGTGCAACTTCGTGATCGGATATCCATTTTCATCGACAACATGACGGATAAGATCACGCAAACGTGCAGCACACTGCTTTGGCCTACTGGCGTCATACTCACCCATAGATCCCAGCGCCACGCGTGGAAACTCGTTGCACAGACGAATAAAACGATCGTCTGATTCGTTCATATGCCACACGGGAACCCCGGTTACTTTCCCGTGGGGCCATTCAGCTATCAGCGCGTCGTTTTCTTCACCACTTCCGCCAATCACGTCGGGAATAATGGCAAATGCAAATCGAGGGTGATTCGACCAGCGAGCCACAAAGTCGTAATAGCTACCCCAATTCACGGCGCGCTTTTTAGTCCAGAAACTGAACGCGCCATTATCCAGCGCAAAACTCTGGCAAACCTCAGAGGCCAGCAAAAGCTGACCTGGGTTGGCAAAACTGATAAACGCGTGCCTGCCTTTCCATGCTTTCAGTGCGCATGTCTCTGGCGTGATAGGCCCACCGTGGAAATGAATCATTGCGGCACCCCTGCTTCAACAGAGATGTCTGGCCCGGACGCCATATCCCAGCCAATCACAGCAAATTCATTCTGCGGTTTGAGCACTGCGATAATTTCCGCACCGCGCTTTGCATCACCGGCTTTGCTGCCAATGCTGCGAGGGGCTGTCACTGAAGATGTGTTGAACCGGCTGTATAGCTGGCGGGTGAACTCGTTATCGCTGTTTGAACAAACCACCGCATTCGTATCAGCAATACCGGCTAACATTGAGGCAAGTTGGCTATGCTGCTCTTTGCCAAACCCATCACCGAAATACTG
Source organism: Pantoea rwandensis (assembly GCF_000759475.1). Classification (NCBI taxonomy): domain Bacteria; kingdom Pseudomonadati; phylum Pseudomonadota; class Gammaproteobacteria; order Enterobacterales; family Erwiniaceae; genus Pantoea; species Pantoea rwandensis. The sequence continues at coordinate 1,079,466 of NZ_CP009454.1, read as the reverse complement.
ACTGAATGTGCCGTCATATGGCGGATCGCAATAAACAACATCCCCGCCTTCAACCATCTGCAGGGTTTCTTTGAAGTCAGCACAGATGAAAGTCGCGCGCTGTGCTTTTTCGGCAAACGCTTCAATTTCAGCCAGTGGAAAATATGCGGTGTCGTTTTTGGCGAACGGGGTATTAAATCCGCCTTTCTGGTTATAACGACAGAGGCCGCGATATCCGTGACGATTCAGGTACAGGAAATAAACGGCACGCTGCAAAAGCGTCAGTGAAAGACAAAGATTAAACTCTCCACGGATGCGGTAATAATCCTCAAAGTTCGCGTTCTGGTTAAACATCTGCGCCGCCATAACAATAAACGGGCGTGTATGCTCTTTAACCTGACGATAAAGATTAATAAGATCGGGATTAATATCAGCGATTAAATACTGAGGATAATCCGTATTCATCATTACTGCGCATGAACCCGCGAAAGGTTCAACCAGACGCTTACCTTGCGGCAGATGAACGGAAAGAGCGGGCATAATGCCCGCCTTGCTTCCAGCCCATTTCAGAATGGTGCTCATACTGCACCCCCTGAATAATGGGCGCTCTTGAGTTCGCCGATTGACTTACAGGTCACACAAAGCTGGACGCCCGGCAGCGCACGGCGACGGGCTTCAGGAATTTCGGCGTCACATGACAGGCAGAAAAACTCACTCGCACCGACAGGGTGCTGTTTTGCGTTCGCCAAATTGCGCGCCAGCTCTTCTTCAACTCGCTGCTGTACCAAGTCCATTGAGTCAGCCATTAGTGCACCGCCTCACGCGCTTCGTTCTCAAAACGTTCAGCTTCCTGACGAAGCAACTCAGCAGCTTCTACGCTGTTCAGACCTTTCTGCTGAATGCGCATAGCCAGATCAGTTAAACGGCGAGCCACCTGCAGGCCACGCTCTACGCGTTCTTCTGTGCGGGCCTGTGTGATGATCGTGGAAAGCTGCTCCACCTCGGCTTCGAACTTACGGGTTTCAATATTTCGCATATCTCTTTCTCCAGAATTTGGGCAAAAGAATGCCCGGCGGGTTTACGCCATTTATTTGCTTGGGGTTAATTAATTAGACAGAGCCAATCTTTTTGGAAATAAACTCACGACTGCTTTTAATTGATTCATTGCACGAATAAGCGTCGCTTTTTCATCAGTAGTCAGTTCACTAAAATCAACATCGTGTCTGTCTTTACCGATGTTCGCTAAAAAAAGAATCGCACTTAGAGCTCGTTTGTTTTCCTGATAATTTCCGTCTCTTACATCGCGCATATCAGAAAAGAACCGCGACAACTCTTTTTCACTATTACCGCCAAACTGAGAGCGAATTGCGGAAAGGTGATTTAAAGCTGAAACCCGCTGGCCTGCTGTCAGCTCGCCCAGCATTGCATTACCTTCGATAGCCATGATTTACCTCTCTGCTTTACTTCTTTGCCCTGGCTGCACATTACCGGATGCCATGGCTTGCCTTTCTCACCCATAATCCAGCCGTTTCCGTAGGACATTGACGGGCTTTGCTTCTTCAGGCGTGCTGCTAATGAGATCATTACGCCGCCCTCAACTCATGCCGATAGAAGCACCCAGCCCGCTAATTGCATCCACGGTTGAGGCTAAAGTCGGGTTGGAATGGATACGTGTCTGTACTGCCAGCGCTGCCAGCATCATGCAACGAATACCGGTATTAGCCGCTTCAACGATCCCGCGACGGCAATTAGCAGTTACCTTGCCAGAACCAAATGCGCTTGCTGCCAGCACCCCCACTTCAGCGGTGGCTTTCAGGACATAAGCCGAATACTTGTCTTTAGCCATTTCGTTTACTGGTACACACGGCAGGCACTGCAACTGCGCCAGCATGCCATCAACCAGTGTTGCGTCTTCTGTCAGGTCGGTAAGCAGCAGCATTTCTTCAACCGTCAGTTTGTGCACCTGATCAGGATTCAGCTTGTTGCGCAGTGTCTGCACTTTCATCTCTGCACGCTGCGCCAACTCGGTCAGGTTATGAGTGGCAGCAAACTTGCGACAGGCTTCATCAAACTGGCTTTGGGTGGAAATCTTAAAATCAAACATGTGCGGAATCTCCCTATTCACTTAATGTGAATTAGCCGCCAATAATGAGTTGGAAGCGTGAATGACCAAAAGCCTTACGCAGTTGTTCTTCTTTCCAGCGCGCGTAATAGATGCGGATAGGGCCACCGGCTTTCTTGCAACCCTTGCGGATTTTGCGAGGTTCGATAGGTAATTGAGGGTTATCGCCAGTTGTCCAGCGGTAGACAGTTCGTACAGAAACACCCTCTAACTCTGCAAATTGCTCAGCGGTTACGACAGGTGCAGGTACTTTGATGATTGCGATTTCAGAAGCCATGTAGCATGATTCCCAGTTAGCCAATTAACGACACTGATTGCATTGTGTTTGCCAACGTTTGCCATCAGTGCACTTCAACAAGACGAAATTTACTACCATTTTTCGAAGTGGTCAACATGGAAATTAAAATGAAATTCGATACATCGAAGCTAGACAATGTAAAAATCCTCGACAGAATCTGCGCCGTGTATGGTTTTCATCAAAAAATCCAATTAGCTAATCACTTTGATATCGCGGCAAGTTCCCTCTCAAACCGCTACTCGCGCGGCAATGTCTCCTTTGACTTTGCAGCATTGTGTTCAATCGAGACAGGAACTGATTTGAACTGGATACTGACAGGCGATGGGAAGCCAAATGCTCAAGCAACCGTCGGGAAACTAGATAATTGTGAAGTCATCGAACTTGATAAATTCACAATTAGTGAATCTAACCTCACTCAAATAGGCACTTTTGGGATTGATGTAAGCTTGCTTAGCAAACCTGATGGAAAATTGTTCTGCGTAATGGTCGAATCCGCGGCCTTCATCATTGAGGAAAGCAGCGTTGTTTCAGATGGTGAAAAGCTGATCGATGTTGATGGGGTTATTAGCATTCGAGAAATCGCGGTTTTGCCTGGCAAACGCCTTCATGTCACAGGGGGCAAAATCCCTTTTGAATGTTCATTTGAAGATATACGTGTGCTTGGCAGAGTCGTTGGTATTTATCGCGAGGTTAAGTAATGGCTGTTCGTAAACTGCCCACTGGTGGCTGGCTCTGCGAAATTTACCCAAACGGTGCCGGAGGCAAACGCACCCGCAAGAAATTCGCCACCAAAGGTGAAGCCTTAGCTTTCGAGCAGCATGCAGTGCAATTGCCTTGGCAAGAAGAAAAAGAGGATAGGCGGACGCTCAATGATTTGGTTTCTGCCTGGTACGGCGCTCATGGCATCACACTTAAAGATGGAGAGAAACGCCAACTTGCAATGCGGCATGCACATGAGTGCATGGGCGAACCACTTGCTCGCGATTTTGATGCTCAGATGTTTTCTCGATATCGCGAACGCAGATTAAAAGGTGACTTCGCGCGCTCTAACCGCGTTAAAGAAGTATCCCCGCGAACCTTGAATCTTGAACTCGCTTATTTTCGTGCAGTGTTTAATGAAATGAGCAGGCTGGGTGAATGGAAGGGTGAGAATCCCCTGAAGAACGTCAGGCCTTTTCGCACCGAAGAATCAGAAATGGCGTGGCTCAATCATCAGCAGATTAATGTATTACTGGCGGAATGTAGGAACAGTGAACACGCCGATCTCGAAACAGTAGTAAAACTTTGTCTCGCAACAGGCGCAAGGTGGTCTGAGGCTGAAGGATTGAAAAAAAGTCAGATATCTAAATTTAAAATCACCTTCACCAAAACTAAAGGTCGTAAAAATAGAACCGTTCCGATTACAGAACAGGTCTACAAACTTATTCCAGAAAACAAAACTGGAAGATTATTTGCTGATTGTTATGGTGCGTTTCGTTCAGCTTTAGACAGAACAGAAATAGAGTTGCCAGCAGGCCAACTAACCCACGTTTTACGGCACACCTTTGCCAGTCACTTTATGATGAATGGTGGAAACCTTCTAGTTTTGCAGAGAGTGCTGGGGCACACTGATATCAAGATGACGATGCGTTATGCACACTTCGCTCCCGACCATCTTGAGGAAGCAGCTAAGTTAAACCCCTTGGCTACAAGTGGCGATGAAATGGCGACGCAGACGGCTAACAGTGGCAAATAGAGGTTAACATTTTCATGTTATGTCATTGTATTAAAACGCAAACTATTGTTTTTCCGTTGCTATTCAACTTTCTCATAATCGCTTGGTCGCTGGTTCAAACCCAGCAGGGGCCACCAAATTTAGTTATGAAAATCAGAAGGTTATATCAACTCAACATTTTAGACATTTAGATCACTTTAGCTGCGTCCTTTTCATCACCCGAAATCAGATTTTCAATTGTCACGCCGACTAAGCCCTTATGGCTGAAACTGCTTAAGAAGCGAGATCACGCCCACGTTAGATAGCGGCCTTGTAAGCATTCTTCCTACCTACTACAATCTCTCTAAATTCGACGAGAAAATACTATGCAAAATCGAGCAACCAGCGCCAGGATTACTAAACAGCAAATCTATCGATCTGTAGCAAGCTCGACGGCTATTGAAACTGGCGAAAAAGTGCAAAAAATTGAGCAAAATCTCAAGCAGTATCAATTGAAAGCAAAAACTATCGGTTTATCTTGTTAGCACGGCAAAATATCGTTTATCAGCAGCAGCATAGGTTGAATGTTACCTGATGCCCCAGCCTGAATAGCCTTGAAATAAAATGTTCGATGCTCGTCCCACAAGCTATAGTCCAGCAATCCAGTTCCAGCCTGAACAGATAATGCATCAAATAGCAGACGCGATAACCTTCCGTTTCCCTCCCTGAATGGATGAATCAAGATAAACTCCACATGGCATTCTGCCAGATAACAAGTTAGCTCTAAACGACTCAAGACTTTAAGTTTTTCAAAGCGACTTAGATAACGTTTTTCAAAATCACTAATCAGGTGAGGTATACGTTCAGCGGCAGCAAATTTAAATCCATCTTTGACGAGATTAACATTACGTAATCGGCCTGCCCATTTATACACATTACCCAGCCAGTAACGATGCCAAACCTGGATGTGTTCGAAATTCAATGATGTTAAGGGTTCTGATTCTAAGAAAAGCCGTTCATACATCATTAATAGCAACCCCGACTCAAGTGCTTCCATTTCTTCTGAATCGATAATTCCTAGCTTATTCAATAACACTTTTCCTGAAGACTCGGGTTGATATATTGTCTCCGCAGAGTTTAGATGATATTTAGACAACCTTTTCCCTCAATCAAAAACACATGCATTGTTCATCGACCTATTTAAATTCAAGTGTGCAATAACTCGCAATACATTTGACATGAGGAAAATATAATGCATATTAATGACTCACAACAATCCGAAGACGCAAAGGGGGCTCTGTATTTTTTGTAGGAATCTCATTACGAATGATTCAATTGCTAAAAAATTAACTATTAATCAATAAAATACTTTTTCAATGAAGGAAAGTATAAAATCAGGAGATCATTAGATGCAAACAACGAGTGCAATTTTTGACAAGGATACAGTAACATCTACCATATCAATACTAACCTTTATTGGCATCATATTAAAATTCTTAGTAGGGTATTTGAAAAAACCACTTGATAAAGACAATGAGACTTACAAAAATGCAGATATAAAACCATGGGCAATCCGATTATTCTCTATAAAGATAGCATTGAAGAGCACACCAAAGATATCCAAGATAGAATATGTCATATTTTCCATTGTATTAGTTTTTTGCATCCTAGGAACTTCCTTGACAACCTACTTCAATATTAAAATACTGCAAGTTCCTAATGACTGGACTGCCTTAACACTGAAGAGTACTAAAGAGAGCTTTCTAATGACCGACGGGAAAGCTTCTGAACATGCTTTTAAACCAACCTGGATTTTAAATAATGAATTATGCTCAACAACTCAATCATTAAAATTAGTTAACAATAATAAAATTTCTCTCCCACTCAAAAATTACATCTGCAATGAAATAACCACCAATGAAAATCATGAAGCATTAGATAAATCCATAAAAGAGTTCTCTCGCAGTAAACCATTCCTTTTAGTAATGCTCTCTGCTCTTACAATATTAATCTCATGGTTTTTCGTGAGTATCGTCTTAACAATAATCTATACCAAACGCTTAGCTGAAAGTATTAAAAATGATCATAAAAAAGCGTCAAGTTACATAGAATAAACGATGCCAATTATCGTAAAGGGATTTATCCACCTCTACGGATAAATCCCTTATCATCACTCCCCTTCCAACCCACAAACCTGCCACCGCACCGAACTCACGCCCTTCTCCAGGCTAATCCGTCCCACCAAACTCTCCAGCTGATCCGTCATACTCGGTTTCCCCAGCACTTCCGCATTCACCTCCATGCGATGCGGCGGATTCATATCTTCGCTGTGCAATGATTGCAGGCGCAATCCGCTGCCGCCGAGGCTGTGCAGCATCAGGCTGCGCACCTGCACTTCATCCTGTGCCAGACAGATAATTTGCACCTTGTAATGCTGTACCACTTCCTCCGCAGGCACCAGGCTCTGGCGATTAATCCCCTGGGCCAAATCGCGCAGCAGAATGTTGGCGCACAGAATCACCATGCAACCTATCGTCGCTTCCAGCAGCAATCCCATGCTGCACAGCACGCCCACGGCAGCGGTGCACCACAGCGTTGCGGCAGTATTCAGGCCACGTACGTTGAGGCCATCACGCATGATCACCCCACCGCCGAGAAAGCCGATGCCAGAAACCACATAGGCCGCCACACGTGAGGCATCGGTGGCGATGCCGGGTACGCTTTGCGTCATCAAAACAAATAAACAGGCGCCAGTGCTGACCAGCGCATTGGTGCGCAAACCGGTCATACGTTGGCGAAGCTGGCGCTCGCTGCCAATCAGCGCGCCCAGAACCAGCGCGACGGTGACGCGCAGTAAAAAGATTTTCCAATCCATCATAAACCTCACTCCGCTGCTTCAGGCAGGCGGAACTTCAGGGGGTAATAAATGGATTACAGCCGGTGCCGCTACCGCTGAAACTCAGCAGCATCACGCAAAAAAACAGGGGGAGATTCTGGAAGGAAATCCACCGTCTTAACGCACGGTTAAGACAGCGTTGAGGGCTATCTTACCGCAGGGACCTTTTGTAATCGTTCGGGACAGGTGTCCAATGCAGTTATCCTCTTGGGGTAAAATTCGGCGCGATTGTAAACCTCGCGCCGGTTAATTGCTATCCAACTGCGCTTCTGTTTATCAAATGTTTACGCAGTTGCATTGCTCTCAAGCTGCATTAGCAGCTCAGGAATCGCCTCCATTTCGATGTAATGCGTGGCGTGAGGAAAATCCTTTTCCTCGCCGATAAATACGGCGACTTCCGCATGGCTAAGCATAATGAAATCATTTTGATCGTTGCCAAACGCGGTATATTTCTCGCTGCCAATCAGCTCGCTCAGGGCGCGGTGTTTATTATTCCCCTGCGGTGTGATGTCGTAGAAACCATCGCTACGATGGGTATGTACACTGACATTTTCAGCTTCAACTAATGCCAATACTGATGCTTTGTGTGCATCGGAAAGCATCAGGATTTTCGTCACGCCCTCTTCCATCAACGCTTGTTCGCTGATCTCTTCACTGCTGAGCGAGCGAATGTATTCATGGAAAGGGTGCGTTCGACTGGAGAACGAAAAACTCCATTCGCCATCCAGCACATAAGGGATATCCAGAGCGGTCAGATGTTGCAAGACCTGCTTCACAAACGCGGGATTGAGTGTATGGCTGGTTTTAATTTCACCCGCCTGATAGGCCATGCCGCCATTGCAGCCAATGAAGGTTGCCGTATGCAGTTCATCAGAAAGCATCGGTAGCATATCGCGCACAGGTCTGGCGGAGGCGAAAATTAACTGATGTTGTTGCTGTAATCTGGCAAGGCTTTGGCAGAGTTCGGCCTCCACTTTTAAGCCACCTTTTGAGATGGTGCCATCAATATCAAATACGTAAATACCCATTAAATCATCCTTAATTCGTTGGCCATCATTAGCCGTTGGCGAAAATATCACCTCCTGATTGCCATGTAAAACTCAGGCTGTCTGAGCTGAATCTGACCGTGCTATCTTACCCACTCGCTATACCGCAATCGGATCAAGACCAATGGCAAAACAACGTGTAGGAATCGTGTTTGGTGGCAAATCGGCCGAGCATGAAGTGTCGTTACAATCAGCAAAAAACATCCTCGAAGCCATCGATAAGAGCAAATACGAGGTGGTGCTGCTGGGCATCGATAAACAGGGCGAATGGCATCTGAATGATGCTTCCGGCTTCCTGCTGAATGCCGATAATCCGGCGCTGATTGCCCTGAATCGTTCTGGCGAAAATGTTGCGCTGGTGCCGGGCAGTGCCTCGCAGCAGTTGATCACCCGTCAGCAGGCGCAGCCGCTGTCACAGCTGGATGTGATCTTCCCGATCGTGCACGGTACGCTGGGTGAAGATGGATCGCTGCAGGGCTTGTTGCGCATGGCGAACCTGCCGTTTGTCGGATCGGATGTGCTGGGTTCGGCAGTGAGCATGGACAAAGATTTCACCAAGCGCTTGCTGCGTGATGCCGACTTAAACGTCGCGCCGTGGATCAGCGTAACGCAGGCGCAGCGTGCACGTCTGGATGCGCAAGCCGTGGTCGATCAATTTGGTCTGCCGCTGTTTATCAAACCGGCCAATCAGGGATCGTCTGTCGGCGTGAGCAAAGTGGATCATATCGACGATCTGGCGGCAGCGCTGGATCTGGCCTTTACCTTCGATCGTAAAGTGCTGATCGAGCAAGGCATCAAAGGCCGCGAGATTGAGTGTGCGGTGCTGGGCAATGATGGGCCCGAAGCCAGCCCGTGTGGCGAAGTGGTGGTGCATGATGCCTTCTACTCGTACGACACCAAATACATCAGCGCCGATGGAGCACAAGTGGTGGTGCCCGCTGCCATTAGCGAGGAAGCCAGCGAAGCGATTCGTGCCGTGGCGATTCGCGCATTCCAGGCGCTGGAGTGCTTCGGTATGGCGCGCGTCGATGTGTTCCTGACCGAGAGCGGCGAGATCGTGGTGAACGAGGTGAATACCCTGCCGGGCTTTACCAATATCAGCATGTATCCGAAGTTGTGGCAGGCGGCAGGATTAAGCTACAGCGATTTGATTACGCGCTTGATTGAGCTGGCGCAGCAGCGCCATCAACAGAGCAGCCAGTTGAAAAGCAGCGTTTAATCATCATTTTCCAGGTGCGCAGCAATGTGCACCCTGCGACGGTTAAACCTGTTCGTCATTGATAGCGATCGAAACAAATTAGCGTCAGGCAATTGTGAGGTCGTGATTAAAGTACAACCCAGCATCAAGCCATCCTATGGTCGCCATCCACGGCGACCATCACGCGCTTCACGCCACGTCATTCACCATGCTGCGCGGTTCCATTGCCGGAGAGGTTTGGTTACGGCCATTGCGTTTCGAGAGGTAGAGATTTTTGTCCGCGGCCGACACCAGACGGTTAATCACACCCGGCCATTCCCGCTCACTCTGCGCACTGCCGCGCGCCAGGCCTAAGCTGGCGGTAACCGTCACCGTGTTGCCCTGAATCCAGAACTTCTCTTTGACCATCGCCTGACGTATCGCTTCGGCCAGTTGGTAAAGTTGCAGATGGCTGTAATCGAACACCACCACCACAAACTCTTCGCCACCAAAGCGACACACCATGCCGCGATTGCCCACCACGCGTTGCATGCGGCGCGCAATCTCTTCCAGCACCCCATCACCGGCATCGTGACCAAAGTTGTCGTTAATGGCTTTGAAATAATCGACATCCAGCATCACTACGCCCGCTTCGCGCTGTAAGGAGAACGGCTCCTGTTTCAGGCTTTCATACAGGCCGGAACGCGACAGCAGCTGGGTGAGGAAATCAAAATTCGCCCGCAACGCCAGGCGATGATTGAGCTGGCGAATCGCATCCATACTCACCGCTACCAGCAGCGGGCTGAGTGCCACGGTTGCCACACCCAATCGCGCCGAGGTGAGATGGCTGATCGGCAGCAGTGCGTCATCGCCCTGAATATTCATTACGCCGTGGGAAACGAGAACGATCTCAGTGATACCGGTAATCAGGATCACCAGGCTTGTAACAGGAATCGGTAACACGATGGCGCACCAGATCAGCGCCGGCACCGGGAAGGTTAAACTACCTGCCCCGCCAATCATCGCCCCCATGGTCAGCGAAAGCACCACCGCCGCCAGCGGCAACAGTTTGCCGGGATGCAGTAAGGTGCGCGGTGAGACGTTGCGCAATGAGCGCGCCAGCATGACTGGCAGCAGCATCAGGGAAGTCGAGAACTGCTCGCTAAACCAGTCGCCCCATGCCACCACAAAGCGCGCGTTGAAATCGATATCCTGCGCCCACGCGCCCCAGGTGGCACAGGCTGCGGCACCAAGGAAACAGGCCGGGAAGATGCGCATGGCGTTGAACACCTGGCTGTTGGCCGAGGGCGGCTGCAGGTGTTTGATCAACATGCTGACCGAAACGAGGATAAACAGGATATTGGCGAAGTTCACGGTCACCGCAGGCAGCGCCCAGCCGGAGAACACCGTGTCGTTAAATATCATCGCGGCATAGCACACCAGATAGCTGGACGTGGTATGCAGGAAAGGATTTCGCACCATTAAACCGGCAATCAGCGCGTTCACCGGCCAAAACAGGGAGAACTCCTCCGGAATGCGCAGATGACTGCCGATAAAGCAGAAGAAAAGCGTAATCAGGAACAGCGAGAGTGCATTCTTTTTTAAATTATTCTCAGCAAACAGCTTAACGCGCATACGTCTGAACCCTGTAACCTGGAAATCGCTGCCTTCTGCCCACGGGCATCAGCAAGCATTTAACCTGAAATAACTGTGCGATGATTCGGCAATTAAGCGAGTGTTCGTCATCCTACTCTGCGGCTGGGCCGCGCTCAAAGAGCCGCATCGGCGAGATGTGAGCGCGCTAGCAGGGTTGAAACCCGAGAAACAAGGATGAGAGCTGCTGCAATTATGCCCTGCAAATAAAAAAATCGGATATCCGAGATATCCGATTTTTACGCTAAAAACTAGTTTTTAAGCAAAGTGTTATTGCTATTTAACCGCAACGGGCCACTGACTCAGACGAATACCACGATCGCGCGCGTTTTCGCCGAAATCCTGCAGTACCGCTTTGACGTCCGGATCAAGGTACTCGGCGTTATCGTGATCGACAATCACCGTGCTGTTTTCCGGGATCTCCGCCAGTAATCCCTGCAGTTTCGGGTTATGCATAAAGGTGAGATTTTGCTGGAAGCGCAGCACGTAGTGATCGTCATAGCGCGTGAGTTGCAGCGCATTACGGTGGCTTTTGTAGATGCTATAGAGAATCTGCGTGGCGATACCGATACCAATCCCCGCCAGCATGCCGAACACAATGATCCCGCCGATGGTGGCGAGGAATGGCACATACTGCTGAGCGCCCATGCGGAACTGTTCAATGAACAGGCGCGGCGTCGCCAGCTTATAGCCGGTATACAGCAAGACCGCGGCGAGGCTGGCTAAAGGGATGGCATTGAGCAGATCGCTGAACCACAGACCGCAAATCAACAACAGCGCGCCGTGGATCAGAATCGACAGTTTGGTCTGCGCCCCGACGCTGACGTTCACCGAACTGCGCACGATCACCGCAGTAATCGGCATCGCACCGAGGAAACCCGCGGTCAGGTTGCCGATGCCCTGTGCGAACATCTCTTTATTTGGCGAAGGTGCGGGATGCTGCGGACGCAGTTTTTTTAGCGCCTCCTGACTCAGCAGCGTTTCCAGGCTCGCGACCAGCGCCAGGGTGACGGCAACCACCCAGACAGAAGGATTTTGCCACGCCAGCCAGTCCGGAGTTTCCAGTTCCGCCACCAGCGCTGACAGGCTGTCAAAGGCAGGCAACGCGATACGCGGCAGCCCTTCCGCCAGGCTTGGGAACAGGCGGTCGCCAAACACCGTCGCCATGCAGCCGAACAACACCGCCACCAGCGGCCCCGGGATCCAGCCAAGCAGCTTGACCGATTTCACCATCGGCGTGGTCCACAGCCAGAGAATCATCAGACCGATGCCCGCGACCAGCATCGCACTCAGCGAAAACTGAAACTCACCGTTTACCAGCGATACCAGTTCAGCATCACCTGCGGCGCCGAAAGCCACCGGGATCTGCTGCATAATCAGCAAAATACCGATTGCCGCCAGCATCCCTTTGATGACGCTGCCCGGCACCAGCGAGATAAAGCGGCCGGCACGCAATAATCCGAGCAAGCACTGCAACACGCCCGCCAGAATTAGCGCGGTGAGGAAAGCGGAGAAGCTGCCGAGCGTCTGGATTGAGGCCACCACAATGGTCACCAAACCCGCAGCCGGGCCGCTGACGGCAAAGCGTGAGGGACTCAGCGACGTCACCAGCAGGCCACCGATCACCCCGGTAAGCAGTCCGGCAAACGGCGGTAACCCACTGGCCTGCGCGATACCGAGACACAGCGGCAGTGCCACCAAAAACACCACCAAACCGGCGGGAATATCCTGACGCAGTGTATTCAGATTCATGGCGCCAATTCCTCTGCAGATTGCTGAGTAAGCTCTTTGAGATGACCCGACTGCAGGTCGTACACGCAGCCAAACACATCCAGCGTCTGTCCCGCCTGCCAGGCTTGTCGCACTGGCTCGCATGCCACCAGATGAGCGAACTGGGCGATGACGTTGGCTTCCACTAAGCGGTTGAGCTTGTTGCTCTCCTCTTCTCCGGCGCGGCTGGCGTGATATTCCACCAATCCTTGTTGCAGTCCACTGCGCAACGCGGCGATGCGTCTTGCCAGCGCCGAATCCTCTTTTGCCAGCGGGCTGGCGGGCAAACCCAGCGCGGCCTGCACGCCACCGCAGCCGTAATGGCCGCACAGGACAATGCGCTCCACGCCGAGGTAGAAAATCGCGTATTGCAGCACGCTCATCAGGTTGTCGTCATCGGGCACCACCATATTGGCGATATTGCGATGCACGAACAGTTCGCCGGGATGCGAGCCGGTCAGCACCTCGGCAGGCACGCGGCTGTCCGAACAACCAATCCACAGCGAATGGGGTTTCTGCTGATGCAAATATTGTTCGAAATAATCGGGATTACGCTCGCGGCGCTGTAATGCCCAGCTGCGATTTTTCGCTAATAAGGGTTTAAGTGTCGTCACAATTATCTTCTCTCTACGTCCAGAAATATCGCTTTCAGGCAAAGTCACGGGCATTAAAACGCCAGCACGACGTTAAAAGGAGGGTGAAAGCAGAGCTTCCTCACAGAAATTGTTTATAGACGCTTAAGCATGATGTTGCATAGAGAATATTTTTACGCATCAAGAATTCACATACTTTGTAAAACAAACGTCAGGAAGTGTCGATTCAACGTAATTTAATGCAAGCCAGAGAGAATAGATAAAATCAAATACATCTCATTAAAATCAATTTATTAAATAATAAAATAAAATTTTCATCTCAGATGAATCAACAAAAATATACAAGCACTGTTAATAAGCCTTTGCACTAGTATGGTGAATTAAGGATGCAGGACTGAGAAAAATCTTAATTATAAAATTTATGATTAGCGTTATTCGCTGGGTAAATGACTCATTCTCGATATTTTTCGCTGGAGATTAATCCATTATTCGGTAAGAGATCAGGAAAATAATAAGGAGAATAATAATGACGATGAAAAGTAAATATTGCTGGCCCTGAAGCGAAGAATGAAGCGCCTGCCGAAACAGGCGCTAATTCGCTTGACGAATTATTTACCGTTCCACGCTTTCATACGTTCTTCACGCACCTGAAGCTGCTGTTCCGGCGTCAGTTTGTTGTAGTTCTCCGCCATGCCGCTTTCCCAGTCGCCGTACAGCGGGTTAGGCAGCACGATAAATTGCGTACCAAAGTGCTGATGATTGAGGCTAACGAACTGCTGGCGCTGCGCATTGCCCTGATGCCAGGTCGCGCCGCCAAAGTCATTCAGGTTATCGCCCACGTACAGCACCACGTTGTAGCCCGCGTTTTTAATCGCATCGAAGCGCGCCTGCTTATTGGAGTTTCCGGTGCTGAGACGCACGGTTTTGTCGCTCACGCCGCTGAAGCCCAGCTTATTGAGGTTATCCACCGTGGCGGCGTAATCCTTCTGGTCGCGGTTCGAGACATAGAACATGGTGCCGCCGTGGCTGTTGACGTAGTTCGCGAACTCCACCGCGCCCGGCACGGCGGTGGCCTGACGCGCCTGAGTCCAGGCTGACCAGGTTTTGCCAGAGAACGGCTGGCCATTTTTCGCCTGCCATGCGCTATAGGCACTGTTATCGATCATGGTTTCATCGAGATCGACGATCACCGCTTTCGGTTTGCCCGTCAGCGATGGCGCGGCATCAAACGCCATACGCGCAGTGTTAAATGCCTGCCAGCTTAATGCCTGATACTCACCGGACTGCTGGAACCAGTTCACTGCCAATACCGATTGCTGGCCAAGCTGCTGCTGCGCCTGCTGTTTGGCCGGTTGCGCGCATCCTGTCAGCAGCAGCGCAAGAATGCCGGACGCTGCCAGCAAAGAGGTGTTTTTCATCAGATCATCCTTAAGTGATTATGGTCAGTTTGTGTAAAGCTTTAAAAATGTAGCAGTTAACGTAAGCTGTGGGCAGAAGAAAGCTGCCGCCCTGTCAAAGGAGACACTTATGTCACATGCCGGACCGCGTTCAACGCTGCTTGATGCCCTGCCGTGGCTCGATTATGCCTTCCAGCCTGCGGGCCAACCGGTGCCCACGGATGCCGCCTATGGCCAGCAGCGCCATAGCGCCCAGGTGGTACTGGCAACACAAAATCTGCCGCCGAAAAGCTGCGAATCCGATGGCGTGATTGGGGAAAACCAGTTGCCGGTGGCGGTGTATACCGCAGATTGCTTACCGGTGCTGTTTGCCGACACGCAGCAACATCAGGTTGCGGCGGTGCATGCGGGTTTGAAAGGCACCTTAAGCGGAATCCTTAACAGTGCGATTGATGCGCTACTGGCGCGCGGTGCCCGCACTGAAACGCTGCATGTCGCCATCGGCCCGGCCATCGGTCCGTGCTGTTATGAGCTAGGCAAAGATTTAGTGTCGCAGATGCAGCAACGCGCAGATTTGCCTGCGTTGCAGTGGGCAAGCGAGCAACCGCACAATAGCGCGGCGATCCGTCCGCAGGCGCGGGCGCATCATCAGGGCGTGTGGTTTGATTTGCCGCATCTGGCGCGAGGGTTGTTGTTACAGCGCGGCATTCCGGCTGAACAAATCGAAGTGTTAAACGTCTGCACTTATTGCATGGCGGAGTCGGGATCGAGCTATCGCTACAACACCCATTTTGACAGCGGCTATCAATCGCGATTTTCGTGGATTCGTCGTCGCGACTGAGTGGCTGCACGTCCCTGTGCAGCCCGTTGCATCAGTGAATGATGGCGTTAAGTGCCAACACACCCGCCAGACCGAGAATGGAGATCAGCGTCTCCATCACCGTCCAGGTTTTCAGGGTTTCCACCACGCTCAGGTTGAAGTACCCCTTAAACAGCCAGAAGCCCGGATCGTTAACGTGTGAAGCGATCACGCTGCCCGATCCCACTGCCAGCACCATCAGTGCCGGATCGGCATGGGTCACCGCGATTATTGGCGTGACGATCCCGGCGGTGGTGATCGCCGCCACCGTGGCCGATCCCAGCGCGATACGCAGCATCGCTGCCACCGTCCAGCACATCAGCAGTGGCGAGAGCGACGATCCTTTCATCATGTCGGCGATATAGTTGCCGACGCCGCTGTCCACCAGCACCTGCTTAAACGCACCACCACCGGCAATGATGAAGACGATCATGGCGATAGCGGCAATCGACTCGCCGCACATATCCATCACTTCTTCCATCTTGCGGCCGTTGCGCAGACCCAACGTCAGTACGGCGATCACCACGGCAATAAACAGCGCCACCGCTGGGTTACCAATGAACTCAAAGAACTGGCGCAGCGGGTTTTCTTTGGGCGTGGTCAGCTCAAACACCGCCGCAATCGCCATCAGTACTACCGGGATGATGGCGGCAAAGATACTGATACCGAAACCTGGCATCTCTTCTTCAGTGAAGATCTTCGGGTTGTACAAGCCTTCCGGCGGTGACTTCTCAAAGCTCTTGAGGAATTTCGAGAAGATCGGCCCGGCCACGATCACTGTCGGAATGGTGATGATCATGCCGTACAGCAGCGTGGTGCCGAGGTTAGCGCCAAAGATGGTGGCAATCGCGGTTGGACCGGGATGCGGCGGCAGGAAGCAGTGCGTCACCGAGAGTGCAGCCACCATCGGCACGCCGACGTACAGCAGCGGCAAACCGGCCGCAGCGACGATGGTGAACACCAGCGGCAGCAGCAGCACGAAGCCCACTTCATAGAACATCGCCAGACCGACGATCAGCCCGGTGACCACCAGCGCCCATTGCAGCCGCTCTTTACCAAAGGCGGCAATCAGCGTGATCGCCACGCGTTGTGCCGCACCGGTATCCGAGACTAATCGCCCGAGCATGGCACCGAAGCCGAGGATCATCGCTAATCCACCGAGCGTCGAGCCGATACCTTTCTGGATCGAGGCCATCACGTTGAGCGGCGTCATCCCTTCAGCGATACCCACCACCGCCGAGACAAACACCAACGCAATAAAGCCGTTGACCTTAAATACAATCATCAATACCAGCAGCAGTATCACACCCAGCACAATAATGGTTATTGGCATTTTTTATTATCCTTAGGAATACAGAGGGGTGATTAAGGTTTAGGCGCGGCCCGGCGAAAATGCCAGCCGCACCATGGCATTACACGGCGACGCGCATACCGCCATCAACAAACAGCAAGTGACCATTGACGAAATCAGACGCGCCCGAGGCGAGGAACACCGCAGCCCCGATCAGCTCTTCCGGTTTACCCCAGCGCGCCGCTGGCGTGCGTTTGGTGAGCCAACCGGTAAAGGCCGGATCGTCGGCCAGCGCCTGAGTCATTTCCGTGACGAAGTAGCCCGGTGCAATGGCGTTCACCTGGATGTTATGGCGCGCCAGCTCGACGCACATCCCGCGCGTCAGCATGGTGACGGCGCCTTTAGAAGCGGCATAAGGCGTAATGGTGTCGCGGCCCAGCTCACTCTGCATTGAACCAATGTTGATGATCTTACCGCGCTGACGATCGACCATTTTTTTCGCCACGGTTTGTGACACCAGGAACACTGCCGTCTGGTTAACGGCAATCACATCATTCCAGTCCTGTTCCGGGAATTCGAGGAACGGACGACGGCGCTGGATCCCGGCGTTATTGACCAGAATATCAATCGGGCCCCACTCGGCTTCGATCTCATCCACCGCCTGCTGCACCTGCGCAGACTGGGTCACATCAAAGGCTTTGGCATGGGCACGTAAACCCAGCTCACGCAGTTTCGCCGCGCCCTGCTCTGCCCCCTGCTCCGTGGTGGCGTTGACGATCACTTCCGCACCGGCTTCACCTAAACCCCGCGCCAGCAGAAAACCAATGCCGCGCGCCGATCCGGTGAGTAATACACGCTTGCCTTCGAGGGAAAATAACTGACTCATCACTGCTCCTTAAAAGGTTAACTGGACTTTCGCCGCACGGGTTTTATCGCCGGCAAACTGCAAGGCCGCGTCGATGTCCTGCAAATCGTATTCACCGCTGAACAGCGGCAGCGGATTGATCACACCGTTCGCCAGCCACTCAACGGCGGTGTTGAATTCATGGGTAAAGCGGAAGGAACCGACCAGCTGAATCTCTTTGGCAATCAGCGCCATGATCGGGAAGTTCGGGATAGTGCCACTCATGCCGACCTGCACCAGCGTACCTTTGGCGCACACCACATCAAGGCAGCGCTGCAGCGAGGAAGGATGGCCAGAAGCTTCAAACGCCACATCGAAATAGCCTTTGTCGGCCAGATAAGGCGTGAAATCGCCCTCGGCGGCATGGATCACATCGGTCGCGCCCATCTGCTGCGCCATCTCCAGCGAACGCTCGCTGATGTCGCTGCACACCACAGAGGCGGCACCGCGCGCTTTCGCTGCCGCCGCAATTAAGCAGCCAATCGGTCCGACGCCGGAAATGAACACGTGCTTGCCGGTAAGATCGCCCGCCTGATGCGTGGCGTGAATGCACACCGCCAGCGGCTCGGCAAACACCATCACGGTTTCATCCGCATCCTGTGGGAAAGGCACGCACTGTTTGCTGTCCACCACTTTGTATTGGGTGAAACCGCCGTCGACATGCGGCACATACATGGCACTGCCGAAAAAGCGCATGGAGGTGCACTGGTTTTCCTGGTCGCGCTGGCAGTATTTGCACTCGCCGCACGGTTTTGAGGGATTGACCGCCACTTTCTGATTCGGCTTCAGGTCCGGGTTATCACTTTGCACCACATGGCCAATCACTTCATGGCCCAGGATCATCGGCATTTTGACTTCGAAGCTACCGACTTTGCCTTCCTGATAGTAATGCAGGTCAGATCCACAAATGCCGCCGCGCGTAATACGCACCAGCGTGCCTGTGCCGTCCCAATTCACCTGTTGCGGTGCGACGCTGACCTGTTTTTTCCCGGTAATCACGCAGGATTGCGTTTCGATATTCATGGTTTCCCCATTTGTTGCTGTTGCAATGGGGGCTATCAAAGCGGGATCAGGGGCTGAAAACTGTGAACCAGATCACTCTAAATCATGTTACGAAATAGCTGTTACCTGGAACGTGAACTGCTCGTACAGAAGTTGGAAGCGGGATCACTGTTTGCTGGGGAAAATCAAGACCCGTCTTGGGGATCAACCACAGTGAGCTATGTCATTATCGCCGCACCCTCACCCGGGATTGAGTCTGACAGGAGCATAACTATAGAGCTAAATCATTAGCCCTCATCTTCAAGCTGTTTCAGGGTGCACAGGTCTCTTCCCGTGCCGGGCGAAGGAGTCCGAACCTTTCGCCTGCGACCTGTCGCCCTGCTTTTTTTGAGGTTTCTCACAGCCTGAACAACACGAACTTCCATCCCAACCAATTCCCGCTAGAGTTAACTCATCCGACCACTTTCTGAGACTGTGTTCATGACTGAGCATTACGCCCACCTGTTTGCCCCGCTGGATCTGGGGTTTACCCAATTAAAGAATCGTTTTCTGATGGGCTCCATGCATACCGGGCTGGAAGAACACACTGATGGCGCCACACGATTAGCCGCGTTTTATGCGGAACGCGCGCGGGGAGGCGTGGCACTGATTGTGACCGGCGGCATCGCCCCCAACCCACAGGGCGTGGTGGCACACGGCGGCGCCATCCTCAATCAGGAGAGCCAGTGCGACTGGCATCGCACCCTGACCGATGCGGTGCATGCAGAAGGCGGCAAAATCGCGCTGCAAATTCTGCATGCCGGGCGCTACAGCTATCAACGCGATTTGGTTGCGCCTTCAGCGTTGCAGGCACCGATTAACCCGTTCACGCCGCGTGAACTGAGCGATGGTGAGATTCGTCAGACCATTGCGGACTTTGCCCAGTGCGCCAGGTTGGCCCAGCAGGCCGGTTATGACGGCGTCGAGATCATGGGCTCCGAAGGCTATCTGATTAATCAGTTCCTGGTAGCACACACCAATCACCGCGACGATGAATGGGGCGGCGATGTGCAGCGCCGTCGTCGCTTTGCGCTGGAGGTTACGCAGGCGGTGCGTGAAGCGGTCGGCCCAGAATTTATTATCATCTTCCGTCTGTCGATGCTCGATTTGGTGAACAACGGCAGCTCACTGGAAGAGACGCTGACGCTGGCAAGGGCGCTGGAACGGCGCGGTGTGACGCTGTTCAACAGCGGTATTGGCTGGCACGAAGCGCGCATCCCGACTATCGCAACCTGCGTACCGCGTGCCGGTTTTGCGTGGGTAACGCAGCATCTGCGTGAGGCGGTGTCCGTCCCCGTTATTGCCACTAACCGTATCAATCATCCGCAGGTGGCAGAATCGCTGCTGCGCGATGGCATTGCCGATATGGTGTCGATGGCACGTCCGTTTCTTGCCGATGCGGCCTTTGTGCGCAAAGCGCAGGCCGGGCAACCGGATGCCATCAACACCTGCATCGCCTGCAATCAGGCCTGTCTCGATCAAATATTTGTCGGCAAAGTCACTTCCTGTCTGGTCAATCCCCGCGCCTGCCACGAAACCCTGATGCCGGTGATCCCTGCTGAGCAGCCTAAACAGATTGCGGTGGTCGGTGCTGGCCCGGCGGGCATGGCGTTCGCGCTTCAGGCGGCCGAGCGCGGGCATCAGGTTACGCTGTATGAAGCGGACGCACAGATTGGCGGCCAGTTTAATATTGCGCGTCAGATTCCCGGTAAAGAGGAGTTTAGCGAGACGCTGCGCTACTTCCGTCATCAGCTGGAGGCACAGGGCGTGGCGATTCGCACCGAGCATCGCGTTAGCGCTGACGAGCTGAAAAATGTGGATGAAGTGGTGATCGCCAGCGGTATTGCGCCGCGTCAGTTGTCGATTCCCGGCATCGACCATGCCAGCGTGCTCAGCTATCTCGATGTGATTCGCGATAAAAAGCCGGTCGGCCAGCGCGTGGCGATTATCGGTGCGGGCGGCATTGGCTTTGATACCGCCGAGTTTTTGTTGCATCAAAACGCGCACGAAGATTTCTATCAGAGCTGGGGCATCGATCAGAGCTTACAGGCGCGCGGCGGGTTAGTGCGCCCGCAGCCGCTGGCAGCGGATCGGCAAATCTGGCTGTTGCAGCGTAAATCCGGCAAGCCTGGAGCCGGGCTGGCGAAAACCACCGGCTGGATCCATCGCGCCAGTTTGCAGGCACATGGCGTGCAGATGTGGGGCGACGTCGAGTATCTGAAGATTGATGATGCCGGATTGCACCTGCGCCATCAGGGCGAGCCGATCACGCTGGCGGTGGATAACGTGGTGATTTGTGCCGGGCAGGAACCATTGCGTCAGCTGGCGGATGAGCTGGCCGCACGCGGTAAAGCGGTAAAGCTGATTGGCGGAGCCGATGTGGCGCAGGAGCTGGATGCTCGCCGCGCCATCGCCCAGGCCACTGAGCTGGCGCTCAGCGTCTGATTAACGCAGTTTGACCGAACGCAGCACCACGAACTTGGCGTTAGACGCCACCAGCTCACAGTTGCCAAACAGCTTTTTCATTTTGACGTGATAACCGAGGTGGCGGTTGCCGACAATGCGCAACTCGCCGCCATACTGCAGGCAACGTTTGGCATCGCGCAGCATTTGCCAGGCGAGATGATCGGTCACCGCGTGCTGCTGATGGAACGGCGGGTTGCACAGCACTGCATGCAGACGATCCGACGGGAAGCCACTCAGCACGTTGTTGACGCGGAATTGACAGCGCGCCAGATCCTGCGGGCGGTTCACTTCCACGTTCAGCTTGCTGGACGCCACGGCCATATAAGATTCGTCATAGAACAGCACGTCCGCCTGCGGGTTCTGTTCCAGCGCCAATAAACCAATCACGCCATTGCCGCAGCCAAGATCGAGGATTTCCCCTTCAATATCTGACGGCAGATGCTGCATAAAGAAACGCGCACCCACGTCCAGCGATCCGCGAGAGAACACGTTGGCGTGGTTGTGAATCTGGTAAGAGGAATCGTCCAGCGGCCACACCGTGGTTTCCGACACTTCTGGCAGCTGAGGTGCGCTGTATGTGCAGTAGATCAGACGGGATTTTTTCCACGCCAGGGAGGTTTTGCTCTCACCCAGGATGCGATCGAACAGCTGCTGCGTGGAGTTGTGGATGTCTTTAGCTTTGGCCGCGCCGAGGATCAGCGTGTCTGGCGTCACCACTTTACGCAGTGCGCGCAGTTGATGCTCCAGCAGAGCCAGCGCTTTCGGGATTTTAATCAGTACAACAGCAGGCGCAGCAGGCAGCGGCGCCAGGCTATCGATAAAGTGCACCTGATCCTCGTCCATCTCATTAAGACGCAGATTCTGCTTCGCCGCCTGCTCGCTCAGCAGCGAGTCGCTGACGTGCCACACTTCACGGCCGTTCAGTCCGCAGGTCAACGCACCAAAGCTGTCGTTGAACACCAGCACCGGTCCTTCTGGCAGTTCTTGCTGCAACAGATATTCATCGGCGGAATCCCACGCCTGTAACGGGCTTTCTTCACGCATCGGCGGGAAGCGCTGCAAGGTCAGCGTGCGATTGGTCAGTTCAAGTTGGCTCATGGAATCTCCGGCGTGGTACACTTTGCGCGATTTTCGCCCTAAAAAGGGGGCGCAGTATACTGTCTTTCGTCGGGAATCCCAATGTCATTAATCTATCTGCAGGGTTATCCTGAAAACATCCTCGAACAGGTGCAGTTGCTGATTGATAATCAGCGATTAGGCAGCTTTTTGCAGGAACGCTATCCTGACACGCACAATATTGTCAGTGACCGTGCGCTGTATGATTACACTCAGGCAATGAAAAGCCGTTATATGCGCAGCGCACCGCCGATCAGCAAAGTGATCTGGGATAACAAAATCAAGGTGATGAAACATGCGCTTGGCCTGCACACCGCCATCTCGCGCGTGCAGGGCGGCAACCTGAAAGTCAAAGCCGAGATTCGTATTTCCACCTTCTTCCGTCTGGCACCGGAACCGTTCCTGCGCATGATCGTGGTGCACGAACTGGCGCACCTGAAAGAGAAGGATCACGACAAAGCGTTCTACCAACTCTGCTGCCATATGGAACCGGATTACCATCAACTGGAGTTCGATGCGCGCCTGTGGATGACGGATCAGGCGATGCGCGGTAACGCGGCTTAAAGAAACTCCTGCGCCTTCTGAATCAAACTGGTTTTGGTCAAGGCGCCCATAAAGCGGCGCTCCTGCGGGTTGTTGAGTACCGGCAAGCGCTCCAGCGTCACCCGTGCGAATGCCTCCCAGCCTTCACGCATGCTCTGGTTCTGATAAATGCACGGGAAGTTATCATCCATCACGCTGCTGACCGGGGAATCCAGGGTGATCTCCTGCGATAACACTTTGCGCGAGATGTCATGGATCGAGACGACCCCCAGAAACTGCCCCGCACTGTTGATCACATACACATAGCGTTCGCGCTTCAGTGAACTGACTGCCAACGCCTGACCTACCGACTCTTCAGGCTGCAACGCGGCGCCAGGGATGATCAGTTGGTCAACGCGCATATTATCGAAATCAAATTTGGCCTCTGAACGGCTAAAGTGATTGCTCACCACCGGATAGGTGCTGGCAGATTGCAGTCGATACACCACCATGGAGGCCAGCACTGAGGCGATCATGATCGGGAATAACAGGCTGCTGTTGAGCGTCATCTCCAGCACCATCAGCATCGCCATTAACGGTGCCTGACTTACAGCCGCTAATACCGCCGCCATACCAATCGCCGCGTAAAGCAGGGTATCGCCAACCGGCAGATGAAGTGCCACGCCCATCTGCGCCAGCGCCACGCCAAGCAGCGCACCAATCAGCAGCGAAGGCGTAAACAGACCACCCACCGCGTTCGATCCCACCGACAGCGTGGTGGCCAGGGTTTTGAGCACCAGCAGGCCAATCAATCCGGCCAGTACATAGTGACCATCGATGATCTTCACGATCACTTCGTAGCCGTTGCCCAGAATATCGGTGGAGATCAATGCCAGAAAACCGACGGCTAATCCGCCAAGCCCCAGGCGTGCAGGCAATGACTTAACACGACCAAATAGCATTTTGCTGCGGGCAATCAACTTGATCAGCAACCAACCGGCTAAACCGGCCACCAAACCAATCACGATGGTCATCAACAAACTGCTGATATCCATCTGGAACAAGGCTTCGGAGAGCGGATAGAGCGCACTACGAAAGCCAAGTGACCACATGGTCATCACCGCCACCGCCGAGGCGACAATTAACGGGATCAGCCGCTGTAGCGCCGAGATACCAAAGGCAATTTCAGCGACAAATATCGCCGAGGCCAGTGGTGCGTGGTACACCGAAGAGAGGCCAGCCGCAGCGGCCATGGCGACAATATCGCTGTTACGCATCTGCGGGAACCAGCGGCCCATCAGGCTGCCACTCAGCGCGGAGAGTTGCACCATCGGGCCCTCTTTACCAATCGAGGCACCGCTGCCGATACTGGCAATCGAGGAGAGTGCACGAAACAGCGAAGTTTTGGTCGGCACGGCATCCAGGCGCGCGTTGATCACTTCGAGGTAATCGGTTTTGACCGTTTCCTGTTTCTCTATCGCCACCGCATAGCGCAGGAAGAAACCCGCCAGTACGCCGCCCGCGCCCACCAGCAGCGGCCAGAAAATCCACGGCCAGACGTGCATCGCCACGGTGATTTCGCTGTCGCTGTTAAACAGCAGGCGGTTAATCAGATCAATGACGCCGCGAAAAGCTAAGGTCACCAGCGACGCGACGAATCCCACGGGGATAGCAATCAGCAGTGTGGTCCAGTTCAATGCATGTTTACTTCCACTCACCCGCGCGTCCCCGCTAGCTGGTTAAAAAAATGTGCCGCATCATCATATTGGAATGCGGATCGCATGATCAAATTTCGTCTGACGAACCACTCGCTGAACATGCTACTCTGCCGCTTTACTGTTGCAGGAGAACAAGCCCGTGATTCGTTTTGCCATTGTGGGAACCAACTGGATAACCCGCCAGTTTATCGACGCCGCGCATGAGACCGGTAAAATGAAGTTAAGCGGTGTCTATTCGCGTCAGCAGTCGCAAGCTGATGCCTTTATCGCTGACTATCCCTGTAAACTCACTTTTACTTCACTCGACGATTTGGCAGCCAGTCCGGAAATCGATGCGGTGTACATCGCCAGCCCGAATGCACTCCACGCTGAGCAAGCGATGCTGTTTATGTCGCACGGCAAACATGTGATTTGCGAAAAGCCGATGGCGTCAAACCTGCGTGAAGCCGAAGCAATGATTGCCTGCGCACGCCAGCATCAGGTGGTGCTGTTTGAAGCGTTTAAAACCGCCAGCCTGCCGACGTTCCTGCAACTGCAGAACACCCTGCCGCAACTTGGCAAGCTGCGCAAAGCGTTGATCAATTACTGCCAGTATTCATCACGCTATCAGCGTTATCTTGACGGTGAAAATCCCAATACCTTTAATCCGCGCTGGTCGAACGGCTCGATAATGGACATTGGCTTTTACTGCCTGGCCGCTGCCGTCACATTGTGGGGTGAGCCGAAGCAGGTGCAAGCGCAGGCTTCGCTGCTGGAGAGTGGTGTCGATGCGCACGGTGTGGTGGTGCTAGGCTACGGCGATTTTGATGTCACGCTGCTGCACTCTAAGGTCAGTGATTCACTGATCCCGAGCGAAATTCAGGGTGAGGCCGGTTCCCTGGTGATTGAGAAAATCTCTGAATGCCAGCAGTTGCGCTTTATCCCGCGCGGTGGTGAGAGTCAGAATCTGACGCAGCCGCAGCACATCAACACCATGCTGTATGAAGCCGAGACTTTTGCCCAACTGGTTGAGCAGCGTCAGGTCGAGCACCCGGCTCTTGAAACCTCGCGTATCACGGCAAAACTGTTGACGGAAATCCGCCGCCAGACTGGCGTGGTATTCCCGGCAGACCAGGCTTAAGTGTAAATATTGCAGAATATTTCAAACACCCCATTGAATACCTCAGCGGTTGGACGTATCTTGGTCACTGCAAAGGGGAGTAACTTGTAAGCTGATTGATCGTCATTACGATGCTGAATGCATCCGGTCATCAGGCAACCCGGAATCTATTCTGAGTTGTAAGTGAGACCTTGCCGGAAGGCGAGGTTTGCTTGCAGCTTGATCAAAGCGGCTAACGTCTTCTGACTTAGCCGCTTTTTTATTTTCCGGACAGGATTACAACTATGCACACTGTAGGCACACCGTTACTCTGGGGCAGCTTCGCTGTTGTTGTGCTCATCATGCTGGCGATCGACCTCTTCTTACAGGGACGTCGGGGCGCGCAAACCATGTCATTTAGGCAGGCCGCCGTTTGGTCGCTGGTGTGGATCTCCGTTTCCCTGCTGTTCAGCGCCGCTTTCTGGTGGTACCTCGAAGGCACCGCCGGTCGTGAAGTGGCGACCGCACAAACCCTCGCCTTCCTCACCGGCTACGTGCTGGAAAAAGCGCTGGCGGTGGATAACGTCTTCGTCTGGCTGATGCTGTTCAGCTACTTCGCTATTCCGGCAAACCTGCAACGCCGCGTGCTGGTGTATGGCGTGCTGGGCGCGATCGTATTGCGTACCATCATGATCTTCGCCGGTAGCTATCTGGTAACGCAGTTCAGCTGGATCCTCTATGTGTTCGGGGCTTTCCTGCTGTTCACCGGCCTGAAAATGGCGTTTGCCAAAGAGGGCGATGACGCGGCGGTCGGCGACAAACCGGTGGTGCGCTGGCTGCGTAAACATCTGCGCATGACCTATAATCTCGAAGGCGAGAAATTCTTCACCCGCAAAAATGGTGTGCTGTTTGCCACCCCGCTGCTGCTGGTGCTGATCATGGTGGAGCTGAGCGATGTGATCTTCGCGGTTGACAGTATCCCGGCGATCTTCGCGGTGACGACCGATCCCTTCATCGTCCTGACCTCGAACCTGTTTGCGATCCTCGGTCTGCGCGCCATGTACTTCCTGCTGGCGAACGTGGCAGAACGCTTCTCGATGCTGAAATATGGCCTGGCGATTGTGCTGGTGTTTATCGGTATCAAGATGCTGATCGTCGAGTTCTACCATATCCCGGTGGGCATCTCACTGTCGGTAGTGGGCGTGATTTTGGGCGGTACGCTGCTGATCAACGCCTGGGTGAACCACAGAAACGACCAGAAGCGCATCTCACCATAATCTTCTGCAGGGGCGGTAATCGCCCCTGCTTTGTTTCGCCAGCTGCAAATTTCACCTTTCATAGCTCTGTCACATTTCACATCGTCAGCAGATCAAAAAACCGATCTGCGCCGCACGCACAGAATTATCTCTTTCCTCACCAGGACTTTTCCTTATACTCCGCCGGGCAAACCGTTTGGCGCGGAGGAACCGCGCACAACACTCATACCGCTATAAAAAGACCGAACTATGCTAAATAACTTTATTGGACGTCTGGGCGCGCTGTTCGCAGGAAGCCTGGTAAAACAAATCATGATTGGCCTGATTGCCGGTGTGGCGCTGGCGTGGTTCTCACGTGATGCCGCTCTGGCCGTAGGTCTGCTGGGCGAACTGTTCGTTCGCGCCCTGAAGGCGGTGGCCCCGCTGCTGGTCTTGGTATTGGTGATTTCGTCGATTGCTAATCATCAACAAGGGCAGAAAACCAACATCCGGCCGATCATCATGCTGTATTTACTCAGCACCTTCTTCGCGGCGGTGGTCGCGGTTATTTTCAGTCACCTTTTCCCGCAAACGTTGTCGATGAACGTCGGTGCGACGCAAATCACTCCGCCTTCAGGCATCACCGAAGTGCTGCATGGTCTGCTGCTTAGCATGGTGGCAAACCCAATTGATGCATTGATGAATGCCAACTACATCGGCATTTTAGTGTGGGCGTTGGGTCTCGGTTTGGCGTTTCGCCATGCCAGCCCAAGTAGCAAAGCCTTTCTGAACGATGCCTCTAACGCGGCAACCTGGGTGGTGCGTTGTGTGATTCGCTGCGCGCCGTTAGGGATTTTCGGTCTGGTCGCCTCCATTCTGGCTTCAACCGGCTTTGATGCGCTGTGGGAATACGCCAATCTGCTGGCGTTGCTGCTCGGCTGCATGCTGATTATGGCGCTGGTGGTCAACCCGATGTTAGTGTTCCAGAAAATCCGCCGCAACCCGTATCCGCTGGTGTTCACCTGCATGCGCGAAAGCGGCGTGACCGCGTTCTTTACCCGCAGTTCAGCGGCAAATATTCCGGTGAATATGGCGCTGGCGAAACGCCTGAACCTTGACGAAGACACCTATTCTGTTTCTATCCCGCTGGGTGCCACCATCAGTATGGCAGGTGCTTCGATTACCATCACCGTGCTAACGCTGGCGGCAGTGCATACGCTGGGGATTTCAGTGGATGTGCCTACGGCGATTCTGTTGAGTCTGGTGGCTTCGCTGTGTGCTTGTGGAGCATCCGGCGTGGCGGGCGGTTCATTGCTGCTGATTCCGGTGGCATGCAATATGTTTGGTATCCCGAACGATCTGGCGATGCAGGTAGTGGCGGTTGGCTTTATTATTGGCGTATTGCAGGATTCCGCCGAGACTGCACTGAACTCCTCAACCGATATTCTGTTTACTGCGGCGGTGTGTCAGGCTGAAGCCGAGCGCGAACCGCGCACGGTGTCTGAAGCAGAGTAAACTGAGATTGACCGGGGCGGCATAAATGCCGCCCTGGTCAATCTGCCACGGTTTTGTAAGGTGCGCATTTGCCGCCCCCCACGCTAATCTGGCACGGCTTTTTAAGGTGCGCATTTGCCGCCCCCACAACAATCTGGCACGGTTTTCGTAGGGTGCGCATTTATGCGCGCCTGGCGATTTACAACGTTACTCCGCTCTTAAATATCGCTAACTCGCGGAAATCATTAGCTTCATTACGCGCGGGTTTACCGTTGGCAATCGCCACAATCATATCAACAAAATCCTCCAGCATCTCCGGCATGCTCATGCCCTCAATCAAACGCCCGGCATTAAAATCAATCCAGTGCGGCTTCTTCTCTGCCAACTGCGAGTTGGTGGCAATCTTCACGGTTGGAACGAATCCGCCATAGGGGGTGCCGCGTCCGGTGGTAAACAACACCATATGACAACCTGCCCCTGCCAGTGCGCTGGTGGCCACCGCATCATTACCTGGTGCGCTCAGCAGATTGAGTCCAGGCGTGATCAGACGCTCGCCATATTTCAGTACATCCACCACCTGGCTCTGTCCGGCTTTCTGCGTGCAGCCAAGGGATTTCTCCTCCAGCGTGGTAATACCGCCCGCCTTGTTACCCGGAGAAGGGTTCTCATAGATCGGCTGCTGATGGTCGATAAAGTAACGCTTGAAGTCGTTAATCATCGCCACCGTTTTATCAAAGGTGGCTTCATCCCGGCAGCGGCTCATCAAAATGCGCTCTGCGCCAAACATTTCCGGTACTTCGGTCAGCACCGTGGTGCCGCCGTTGGCAATCATCTGATCGGAGAAGCAGCCCAGCATCGGATTGGCGGTAATGCCAGAGAAACCGTCAGAACCGCCGCACTCCAGTCCAAACTTCAGTTCGCTGAGTTTGCCCGGCTGGCGCAGATCGCCGCGCATCACGTTGTACAGTGCATGCAGCCGCTCCAATCCCGCTTCTACCTCGTCGTCTTGCTTCTGGCACTCCATAAACTGCACGCGGTCACTGTCGAAACCACCGAGCGTCTCGCGGAACACATCTACCTGATTGTTCTCGCAGCCCAGACCAATCACCAGCACCGCACCGGCATTGGGATGGCGCACCATGTTTTGCAGCATGGTGCGGGTGTTTTCATGATCCTGGCCGAGCTGAGAACAGCCAAACGGGTGGCTGAACAGATGCACACCATCAATCCCTTCCGCTTCATTGGTCTCTTTAAGGAAGCGCGACAGAATTTGCCGGGCGATACCGTTCACACAGCCCACCGTTGGCAGAATCCACAGCTCATTGCGAATACCGACTTCACCACTGGCGCGGCGGTAAATCTGCACCTCGCGATCGCCGGCCTGAGCGGGGATATCGAGAAACTCCGGCTGGTAGTCGTACTCATCCACATCGCTCAGATTTGTGCGTGCGTTGCTGGAGTGGATGATTTCCCCCATTGCAATCGGGCGCGTGGCATGGGCAATCGGCAAGCCGTATTTAATCACCAGCGCATCCGTTGCCAGCGGCGTCAGCGCGAACTTATGGCCCCGCCCAACCTCTTGCTGCAAGGTAATAAACTGGCGATCAATTTCGACTTTGGCTTCGGCAGGTAAATCGCGCAGCGCTACCGCCACGTTGTCGCGCGAATGGATTCTTATCGCATCTTGCATAGCGTTATCTCAGTTGTACCAGCGCCGTCCGCATCCCGTGGACAACGATGTTTTGCAGGTGTTGGCTGACTGCGGTCACTAATCCGGGCCGCTGAGTAAGATCTTCGCCCCAGTGTGAGCTGTTGCTGAGTACCGCTTGCACCAGCTGTTCCGGGGTCAACGTGTCCTGATTTACCGCCGGCCACAGTTCTGCGAACTGCTGTAGCCAGTGGCTGTCATCCTGTAATGGCCACTGCTGGTCGCCCTGTTCACCGCGATAAAATGCCAGCAGCGCGGCAAAGGCAAAGGTCAGGCGCGGTGGCCATTGGCCGGTTTGTTGCTGAGACAGCAACAGCTGCGGCAGCAAACGGGTGCGGAATTTGGTCATGCCGTTGAGCGCAATCGAGAGCAGCGCATGGCGGATAAACGGATTGCGGAAGCGGCGTTGTACCGCATCGGCAAAGACGTGCAGTTCATCGCGAGGCAGATCCAGCGTCGGGATCACTTCCTCACGCAACAGCGCATCGACATAAGCCGTAATGGCGGCGTCATCCATCGCTTCACCGACGCTCTCCAGTCCGGCCTGAAATGCCACCGGCACCATCGCAGTGTGCGCACCGTTGAGGATCGCCACCTTCTGCGCTTTGTAGGGCGTGATGTCATCAACGAACTTCACTTCCGGTGCCAGCGCGGCGAGTTTCAGTTCCTGTGCCAGCGCATCCGGCCCCTGAATCACAAACTGGTAATAGACTTCGCCTGCCACCAGATAGCGATCCTCGTAACCCAACTGTGCAGCGATGTCGGTACCCTCGGCTGGATAGCCGGTAACGATGCGATCCACCAGCGTGTTATAGAATGCACAGTGGTCCAGCACCCAGCGGGCAAATTCTGGCGGGAGCTGCCAGTGCTTGATATAGCGCAGCACCAGCTCACGCAGTGCATCGCCGTTGTGATCGATTAACTCGCACGGCACAATCAGCCAGCCTTTCTCTGCCGCACCGGCAAAGTGGCGGAAGCGCGTCCACAGCAGCTGTGTCAACTTGCCTGGGAAGGAAGAGGCTGGCGCATCCTCCAGCCGATCCTGCTCAGCAAAGGCAATGCCTGCTTCGGTGGTATTGGAGAACACAAAGCGCATCTGCGGCGCACGGGCCAGTGCGAGAAAATCCTCAAACTGCTGATAGGGCTGGATCTCGCGATTGAGGCTACGAATCAGCCGGGTTTCACTCACCGGCTCACCTTCGCCGTTCAATCCACGGATCAGCGTGGTGTACAAACCGTCCTGCTGATTCAGAGTGTCATCCACCACGCGATTGCGCGGCCGCACCACCACCACGCCCGCATCGGTGCCCTGATGCTCATTGAGCCAGTCGAGCTGCCAGTCAATAAACGCCCGCAGGAAGTTGCCTTCCCCAAACTGGATCACGCGCTCGCTATAGCTTGCGCCGGGGAAATCGTGACGGTTTAGCCGCTGCATCATCAGGCTCCCAACTCAATGCCGAAGTAATCGCGCGCGTTGTTGAAGCAGATGTTTTGCACCATCTGTCCCAGCAGTGCTTCGTCGGCTGGCGCTTCACCGCGCTCAACCCAGTTGCCGATCATCTGGCACAGCAGGCGGCGGAAATACTCGTGGCGGGTATAGGAGAGGAAACTACGGCTGTCGGTGAGCATACCGACAAAGCGACTCAACAGGCCGATCTGCGCCAGCTGCGTCATCTGACGGTGCATGCCATCGAGCTGATCGTTAAACCACCAGGCGGAACCAAACTGCATCTTGCCTGGTTCACCTTCGCCCTGGAAGTTGCCCGCCATGGTCGCCAGCACTTCGTTGTCGCGTGGGTTAACGCAGTAAAGGATAGTTTTCGGCAGTGCGTTGTTACGGTTCTGCGCATCCAGCAAACGACCCAAAGGGATCGCCATCGGCGCATCATTAATGGAGTCAAAGCCCACATCCGGGCCGAGAATATCGAACTGCCGACGATTCGCATTACGCAGCGCACCAATGTGATATTGCTGCGCCCAGCCGCGACGCGCATATTCGCTGCCCAGCCACACCAGCACCGCCGTTTTAAACTGTGCCACCTCCTCTTGCGACGGTGCAATACCTTGCAGGCGACGCGCCAGAATACCATCCAGCGTGCTTTCATCGGCCTCGGCAAACAGCACCACATCCAGCGCATGGTCGGAGATTTTGCAGCCGTGTGCGGCAAAATGATCGAGACGCAGGCTCAACGCGCGGCGCAGATCATCAAAACGTTGCACGCTGACATCGGCGACCTGCTCCAGACGCTGAATCCACGGCAGGAAGGTATCCAGCTCAATGTTGAAGGCTTTATCCGGACGCCAGCTTGGCAGCACTTTCACGCTGAAGCTGGCATCGTCCGCCAGCGTGCGATGGTGCTGCAGATCATCAAGCGGATCGTCAGTGGTACCGACCATTTTCACCTTCATCTGCTGCATGATGCCACGTGCGCTAAAGGCATCCTGCGCCAGCAGTTCATTGCACTGCTGCCAGATGCGGTCCGCGCTCTGCTCATTCAGCAATACATCGGTGATGCCAAACGGGCGGCGCAGCTCAAGGTGCGTCCAGTGATACAGCGGATTGCCGATGGTATGCGGCACCGTGCGCGCCCAGGCGTTGAATTTATCGCGATCGCTGGCGTCGCCGGTGCACAGCGCTTCGGGTACGCCATTAGCACGCATCGCACGCCATTTGTAGTGATCGCCTTTCAGCCAGATGTCATAGAGATTGGTGAAGCGGTAATTTTCGGCAATCTGCTGCGGCGGTAAATGGCAGTGATAGTCGAAAATCGGCTGGTCTTTGGCGTAGTCATGGTACAGACGACGGGCGAACTCGCTATCGAGTAGAAAATCCTCACTCATAAAACGCGACATACCTGCTTCCTCATGTTTGGGGCCAATTGGCTTCTGATTCAAAGTTATCATACCAATTTTGACGATCGGCAAAATTGTTTGCGATAGACCTCACAATAATGACAGTTTCCCTGTGGGTATATGGACAAAATAGTCAGCTATATTGCACTAACTTGCTGTTATAACGCCTGTTTAGTGGATCACACAGCACATGCAGGGTTTTTGTGATGGCATTCAACTTTTAAAGTTGTATAACAAGTTAATCTCTCACCTCGTTGATGCCGAACCTCATGGCACATCTCATAACAACAAGGCGGCAGGTCTGATTCGTCATCGCCGCCAGCGGGAGTACTCAAGTGCTCCCCTACCTTTAATGGCAAGTGTTACGACAGACTGGAAGAGGTAAATGATGCGTAAGATCAAAGGGCTACGCTGGTACATGATTGGGCTGGTGACGTTGGGCACCATTCTCGGTTACCTGACACGTAATACCATTGCCGTGGCCGCGCCGACGCTGGAAACGCAGCTGGGCATTACCACACAACAGTACTCCTATATCGTCGCCGCTTATTCGGCGTGCTACACCGTGATGCAACCTGTGGCGGGTTATGTGCTCGATTTACTGGGCACCAAAATTGGCTACGCCGTGTTTGCCATCCTTTGGGCGATCTTCTGTGCCGCCACCGCCATGGCCGGCAGCTGGGGTGGTTTTGCGCTGGCACGTGGCGCGGTGGGCGCGGCAGAAGCGGCAATGATTCCTGCTGGCCTGAAAGCCAGTAGCGAATGGTTCCCGGCCAAAGAGCGTTCCGTCGCGGTAGGCTATTTCAACGTGGGTTCATCGATTGGTGCGATGCTGGCACCACCGCTGGTGGTATGGGCGATTCTGGCACACAGCTGGCAGCTGGCCTTTATCATCACTGGCGTGCTGAGCATGGCGTGGGCGTTGTGCTGGTTAATATTTTATAAACATCCTAAACAGCAAACTAAACTCAGCGAAGAAGAGCGTCACTACATTATTTCCGGTCAGGAAGTACAGCATCAGACCGGCAATAACAGCAAAATGTCAGCCCGCCAGATCCTGCGTAATCGCCAGTTCTGGGGCATTGCCCTGCCACGTTTCCTCGCGGAACCGGCATGGGGCACCTTTAACGCGTGGATCCCGCTGTTCATGTTCAAGGTCTACGGCTTCAACCTTAAAGAGATCGCCATGTTCGCCTGGATGCCGATGCTGTTTGCCGACCTCGGCTGTATCGTCGGCGGTTACCTGCCACCGCTGTTCCAGCGCTGGTTTGGCGTTAACCTGATTGTGTCGCGCAAACTGGTGGTCACCATGGGCGCGGTGTTAATGATTGCACCGGGCACCATCGGCTTGTTTACCAGCCCTTATGTGGCAATTGGTTTGCTGTGCGTCGGTGGCTTCGCCCATCAGGCACTGTCCGGTGCGTTGATCACCCTCTCCTCGGATGTATTTGGCCGTAATGAAGTGGCCACGGCGAATGGCCTGACCGGCATGGCCGCGTGGACTGCCAGCACCCTGTTTGCGCTGGTGGTGGGTGCATTGGCTGATACGCTGGGCTTCAGCCCGCTGTTTGCTGCGCTGGCGGTGTTCGACCTGCTCGGTGCCTGTGTGATCTGGACCGTGCTGAAAAATCAGCCGGTATCTGAGCTGGACGTTCAGCACGTGGCACAACCGGCGACAGCCCGCACTTAATCTCCACGCTTTGGGCTGGCGCACGTCAGCCCATTTCCTCCACCCGGTCAAAGTGGTATAACAACTCATCCTTCCCTGCCACAGCGAACCGCGCAATGGATCTGAACGAATCCCGTCGTCTTTACCAAAAACTCGCCAGTGAACTCAAACGTCGTATCGAGGCGGATGATTATCGCGTGGGCGATAAGCTGCCTGCTGAACGCCTGATAGCTGAGGAGATGGAAGTCAGCCGCACCGTGGTTCGCGAAGCCATCATTATGCTGGAAGTGGAAGGGTATGTTGAAGTGCGTAAGGGCTCCGGCATCCACGTCATCAGCAATCAGCAGCAAAACCGTGAGACCACCCCCAGCCAGCTGGAATTTGCCAGCTTCGGACCGTTTGAGCTGTTGCAGGCGCGCCAGTTAATTGAAAGCAACGTGGCCGAGTTTGCCGCCACCCAGGTCACGCGTCAGGACATCATGGCGTTGATGGCGATTCAGGCAAAAGCCCGCCAGGAAGACCATTCACGTGATTCAGAATGGGATATGCATTTCCACGTCCGCATCGCGCAATCCACGCAAAACAGCGCGCTCGCCGCGATTGTCGAGAAGATGTGGTTGCATCGCCTGCATAACCCTTATTGGCTCAAACTGCACGAACATATTGATGCGCGCAACATCACCAGTTGGTGCGACGATCATGACCAGATTCTGAAAGCACTCATGCGCAAAGATCCCGCCGCCAGTAAGCTGGCAATGTGGCAGCACCTGGAAAATACTAAACAGATGCTGTTTAACGCCACCGCCGACGATTTTGAATTTAATGTCGACCGTTACATGTTTGCGGAAAATCCCGTCATCCTGCCGGAAGGTAGTGACAATTCTTATTGATTCTGCTGCATTTCCAGGCGAATAAGTCAGTTAATCTGCAATAGTGTCAGCTCATGTAAAGCTCCTTTTGAGCATCTGCGTCAAAAGGTAAAACTCCTGTGCGAGCGCCACTTTACACTGTCTGACCTGCATGATTTTTGTTACAGTTATCGCCCTTTTCTTACCCTTTGCGACAGGGCTTTAAAAAGTCGCTGATTTAACAATCAATTCTGGATGGATCCGGAAATCCCGCAACGGCTGCATACCAAAAATGTATAACCAAGCCAGCCTGCGCCTCAGTCCCTTACGGGCACGTTTAACAATGATGTTCAGGAATGATTGATGGATATTTTGAAAGCATTGCTGCATGCCTTGTGGCAGCAGGATTACGAAATGCTCTCCGACCCGACACTGGTTTGGGCCATTTATGGCGTGCTGTTCTTGATCCTGTTTCTCGAGAATGGCCTGCTACCCGCCGCGTTTCTGCCCGGCGATAGTCTATTGATTTTAGTCGGTGTTTTGATTGCCAAAGGCACCATGGGTTTCCCGCTGACCATCCTGATTTTGACCACCGGCGCCAGTCTGGGCTGTTGGGTAAGTTACATTCAGGGCCGATGGCTGGGGAATACGCCTACGGTACAGAAGTGGCTCTCGCACCTTCCGGCGCAATATCATCAACGCGCGCATAGCTTATTCCATCGCCATGGGCTTTCGGCCTTGCTGATCGGTCGATTTATTGCCTTTGTGCGCACCCTGCTGCCGACCATTGCCGGGCTTTCTGGTCTGAGTAATGCACGCTTCCAGTTCTTCAACTGGATGAGCGGTTTCCTGTGGGTGGTGATTCTGACGGTACTGGGCTTCGCGCTGGGTAAAACGCCGATTTTCCGCCGCTATGAAGATGAACTGATGTTCTGCCTGATGCTGTTACCGCTAGTGTTGCTGGTGATTGGTCTGGTGGGCTCTCTGGTGGTGCTGTGGCGTAAACGTCAGTCTTCACGCAACGGGAATTCACAGCCATGATCAGATTCCGTGGGTTCCCCAGGCGCTTTGTGCCCTGGGCACTTGGCGCTGCGCTGGCGCTGCTGGCAGTGATCTTTGTACCTTCGATGTTGCAGCACGATACCGTGGTACAGATTCGCGTCGCACACAATGGTACCAACTTGCCGGATGGCTTTTATCTGTATCAGCAGCTCAGTGCGCAAGGTGTGCGTATCAAAAGCATTACACCTGCGGGCGATGCGCTGGTGATTCATTTCGAAAATGAAGAACAAAGCCTTGCCGCCCAAAAAGTGCTGAAACGCTTGCTACCACAGGGCTTTGTCGTCGCAAGCGGACCGCAAGCTTCGCAGCAAGTATCTGACAGCAACCGCCCAACTTATAGCTGATTTTCACCGTCTGGCGATAAGCCAGACGGTGAATCAATCCTCGCTATCCCCGCGTCTTCGTTGAATTTTTTCGTCTGCTGTCTATGCTTAAAGGTAGCGCGAGTTAAGACAAGCTGGGACGCTTCTCCTGCCCGGTTTGCGGCAGGTCATCAACAATGGAAGGTAAAACCTGATGAAACATCAATTACTGCTGGGTGCTATTCTGTTCTCTCTCTCGGGATCTCTGATGGCAGCTGAATCGCTGTGTCAGCAGAAAGAACACGATATTCAGCGTGAAATCGACATGGCTAAACAGCACGATAACCAGCGCCGTGTGACCGGGCTGGAGCGCGCGCTCACTGAAGTACGTGCGAATTGTACTGATGAAAGACTGAAGTCAGCCCACAGCGAACGCATTGCAGAGCAAAAACACAAAATTGCGGAACGTGAGCGTGAGTTGAAGGAAGAGCGTCAGGATGGCGACAAAGATAAGATTGAGAAGCGCGAACGTAAGCTGGAAGAGGCACAGCACGAGCTGAAAAAGCTTGAAGCTGAGCCTTACTAATCGGACTTAAATAAATGATGTAATGGAGAACTTCATGTCTAAAGACACCACATCTGAACATCTGCGTGCGGAACTGAAAAACCTTGCTGACACCCTGGAAGAAGTACTGAGCAGCTCGGCGGATAAATCGAAAACCGAGCTGGACAAACTGCGCAGCAAAGCGCGCGGCGCGATTGAAAGTTCGCGTGAGCGCCTGGGCGATTCCGGTGAACGCATCGCGCAATCCACGCGTGAAGCGGCAGAGAAGGCCGACGAGTATGTGCGCGATAATCCGTGGCACGGCGTAGGCATCGGTGCAGCTGTCGGTGTACTGATCGGCATCCTGATCTCACGTCGTTGATATGAGCGATAGTCAGAGCCACGGCCCAGGCAAAGGGGTCTTCAACATCGGTCAGCGCGTCATCACTACCTTAGTGAGTATGGTGGAAACGCGCGTCCGTCTGGCGATTGTCGAGCTAGAGGAGGAGAAAGCCAATCTGATTCAGATGCTGATGATGGTTGGACTGACGATGCTGTTTACCGCTTTTGGTTTAATGAGCCTGATGGTGCTGATCATCTGGGCGGTGGATGCGCAGTATCGGTTAATGGCGATTGCCATTACCACCGCCGTGCTGTTTGCGCTGGCGCTGATTTTTGGTGTGTGGACACTGTATAAGTCACGCCAGTCAACGTTGCTGCGTCATACCCGCAAGGAGCTGGAAACCGATCGCAGCTTGCTGGAGGAGCATCGCTCATGAGCCGTCGTGAACGTGAAGCACGCATTCATGAACTGTTGAATCAGGTTCAGCAGCAGCGATTGGATCTCAGTGCTGCACGCCGTGACTGGCTGGATGGCACCGCTCACTACGATCGCGGCTGGCTAACGTTTCTCAGCTTACGCCGCTATCTGGCGATTGGCAGCAGCGCGCTGGCCATCTGGTCAATCCGCAGTCCTAACCGTATTTTGCGTTGGGCAAAACGCGGTTTTGGTCTTTGGAGTACCTGGCGCATGATTAAATCCACGCTCGAACCTCGCTAACGCCTTCATTTGAAACCGGATCTAAAAGATTCGGTTTTTCTTTATCAAAATCCCTGAACAACATTGACAGTTTAACTCGCTTACAACTGTTGCAACCTGCGACTATCATCTTCCTCCATCAGCCCAACGAATTGCGACCTGCGATTCAGCGGGATCAAAACCTTGCAGGCCATCAACCTGCTTCTTAATTCTTGTTGGAGTAAATGATGAAAAAATTCGAAGACTCAGGCCTGCTGCTGGCACGTGTATTAATGACCATTCTGTTCATCACTGCGGGCTGGGGCAAAATCACCGGTTATGCCGGTACCGCACAATACATGCAGGCGATGGGCGTCCCGGGCTTCTTATTGCCGCTGGTTATTCTGCTGGAGTTCGGCGGCGGTCTGGCAATTCTGTTCGGTTTCCTGACTCGTTTTACCGCACTGTTCACTGCGGGCTTCACTCTGCTGACTGCCTTCCTGTTCCACAGCAACTTTGCTGAAGGCGTTAACCAGCTGATGTTCATGAAAAACCTGTCCATCGCCGGTGGTTTCCTGGTGCTGGGTCTGGTAGGTCCAGGTGCTTACAGCATCGACCGTCTGATTCGTGCTCGTTTCGCACCAGCAGCCGCACGCTAAGCACACAAGCGCTGCCAGAACACATATACTGATTTGCAGGGGCGGGGATTTTCCCCGCCTTTTTTCTTTATGGAGGGCTTATGGGACAACTGATTGACGGTGTCTGGCATGACACCTGGTACGATACGAAGTCAACCGGTGGCCGCTTCAAACGCACAGAAGCAGTCTGGCGCAACTGGGTCACCGCAGATGGCAGTGCAGGCCCAACTGGCAAGGCGGGTTTCGCTGCCGAGCGCGATCGCTATCATCTTTATGTTTCTCTTGCCTGTCCGTGGGCACACCGCACGCTGCTGATGCGCCAGCTTAAAGGGCTGGAAGAGATGATTTCCGTCTCAGTGGTGCATCCATTGATGCTGGAAAACGGATGGACCTTCGACGACGATTTCCCGGACGCAACTGGCGACTCGCTGTATCAAAACGAATACCTTTATCAGCTCTATCTGCACGCCGACCCGCAATACACCGGCCGCGTGACCGTTCCGGTGCTGTGGGATAAAACTCAGCACACCATCGTCAGTAATGAATCGGCTGACATCATCCGTATGCTCAACACGGCCTTTGATGCACAGGGTGCCCGCGCCGGAGATTATTATCCGCCGGCGTTGCGCGATAAGATTGATGAGCTGAATGGTTGGATTTACAACACGGTGAACAATGGCGTGTATAAGAGCGGATTCGCGACCTCGCAGGCGGCGTATGATGAATCAGTCACCGCGCTGTTCCATTCGCTGGCACGACTTGAGCAGATCCTCGGCCAGCATCGCTATCTGGCTGGCGATCGCCTGACAGAAGCGGATTTGCGTTTATGGACCACCTTAGTCCGCTTCGACCCGGTGTATGTAACGCATTTCAAATGCGATCGTCACCGCATCAGTGATTACCGCAATTTGAGCGGCTTCCTGCGTGATATCTATCAGATGCCGGGCATCGCCGACACGGTGAATCTGCCGCATATTCGCCATCACTATTACTGTAGCCACAAGACCATCAACCCGAGCGGCGTGATTTCGCTGGGCCCGGCGTTTGACTGGGATGAGCCACACGGCCGAGGTTAAGCACGTTGCGCTCAACACACTCTTTTCCTGAAGGAGTGCGTTGAGCGCGGATTACCGATTGAATGCGAGGTGTAAAAACACCCGATTGACCATTTCTGTTGTGCACAACCCGGGACAGCTCGTGCCGCTAAAGCCAGGTTTAAGCGAACTTGATCAACAGCATCCCCGCAATCAGCAACCCAACACCAAGCCAGCCGAGACGGTTCAGACGTTGACCAAATAGCACCCATCCGGCTGCCACCGTTGCCACCAGACCAAAACCGCCCCACAGCGCATAAGCGACTGAGAGTTCGATCCCTTTAACCGCCTGTGACAAGGCGCTGAATGCCCCCAGCACCGCGACCAGTGAGAGCACGCCGTAAATTACACGGCGGAAACCATCGGAGTATTTGAGAAAGATATTAGCGACGATCTCCAGCCCAATCGCCAGTGCCAGCCAGGCAACGTGTATCGCATTAAACGTGGCCATGGTGCAGCTCCTTGCGTGTCAGCGTGCCAGATTTGATCAGCGCAATTCCCGCCACCAGCGTGATTAAGCCAGCCACTTTCATCAGCGATAGGGTTTCATCGAACAGTGTGACACTGAACAGGGTGATAAACAGAATGCCGATACCTTCCCACATCGCATAGGCCACGCCTAAAGCGATACGTTTTACGGCGAAAGACAGGAAAATATAAGAGAGCGCGATCATCACCAGCATAAAAATAAAACCCGCGTTGTCGTCATTGACGCTAGCCCATTTCATTGAGAGCGTGCCGGTTATTTCTGCCAGGATAGCGAGAGCTAACAAAAACCAATAGCGCATATTTTCTCTCCTTAAGAGAAATAAAGAGCCATCACGCGGAATAGACGCGTGAAAAATTTTAAGAATATTTTTAAATAAGGAGAGTGTGGCGCTACAGCGCGAAACGCCAGTGCTGGTCGCAGATCGAGCAGTGGAAGTGTTCGGAGAGATAAATAGAGGTTGCCATCATTGGGGCGAGCATTTTGTCCATAATTTTACAACTTATCCACGTTGTTGCTTTTCGTCGATGTGGATGAATAATTGTCCTCGGTAATTAAACACACGCCTATTCTGGCATAAGGTCTAGTTTATTATGCGGGATTTTCATTTCTTTACGCTTTGGCATTTTTTATTCTCTGCAAACGATAATTTATTTTAATTATTGGTATGCCGCGTTCTTTTCATAGAGAGTGGAGTGGACAGTCATTCATCTTGCCGCTGGACGTCAGATAGCAAAAACCCCGCCGGAGCGGGGTTTTTCCATAAAGAAGTCGAAACTGACCGATAAGCCGGGTTCTGTCGTGGACAGTCATTCATCTAGGCCAGCAATCGCTCACTGGCTCAAGCAGCCTACCCGGGTTCAGTACGGGCCGTACCTTGTGAACCCCTATTTGGCCTTGCTCCGGGTGGAGTTTACCGTGCCACGAACTGTTGCCAGTCGCGCGGTGCGCTCTTACCGCACCCTTTCACCCTTACCTGATCCCATTACTGGGCCATCGGCGGTTTGCTCTCTGTTGCACTGGTCGTAGGCTTGCGCCCCCCAGGCGTTACCTGGCACCCTGCCCTATGGAGCCCGGACTTTCCTCCCCTCTGCCCGTCTCCCCCGAAAGGGACGACGACAAAGCGGCGACTGTCTGGTCAGCTTCGGCGCGGGATAATAGGCGATCCGCCCGCGTTTGTCACGCCTCTTGCTGCTCCAGCGCGTACTTATACAGGGCGTTCTTCTTAACGCCATGAATTTCCGCCGTTAACGCAGCGGCTTTTTTCAGCGGCAGCTCAGTTTGCAGCAACGCCAGGGTGCGCAACGCTTCGGCAGGCAGCGCTTCTTCATCGGCCTTGTGCCCTTCAACAATCAGCACCATCTCGCCTTTGCGACGGTTTTCATCTTCCAATACCCAGGCCAGCAGCTCGCCCACCGGCGCGCCCTGGATGGTTTCCCAGGTTTTGGTAATTTCGCGCGCCAGCACCACATAGCGATCGGCACCCCATACGCTCACCATATCTTGCAGGCTATCGATCAAACGGTGAGTGGATTCATAAAAAATGAGGGTACGTGGTTCATTCTCGAGGGAGCGCAGCACATCGCAGCGGCCTTTACTCTTGGCGGGCAGAAATCCTTCGTAACAGAAACGATCTGACGGTAACCCCGCCGCACTTAATGCTGTAATCGCCGCGCAGGCACCCGGCAACGGAACCACGCGCACACCTGCTTCACGGCAGCGACGTACCAGATGATAGCCAGGATCGTTGATTAATGGCGTGCCCGCATCCGAGACCAGCGCAATGCTCTGGCCTTCTTGCAGCCTGGCTAACAACACTTCTGCTTTCTGTTGTTCGTTGTGGTCGTGAAGTGCGAACAGTCGCGCATTGATGGCGAAATGTTGTAGCAACAGCCCGGTATGACGTGTATCTTCCGCTGCGACCAGATCGACGCTCGCAAGCACCGTCAGCGCACGCTGCGTGATATCACCCAGGTTACCGATCGGGGTAGGAACGATATAGAGCGTGCTGGCAGAAATCTCTGCCCGATCGAGTTGTTTCATTGTTTCATCCGAATTGCCGATTTAATATTGAGCATCTAGAAAAAAACATCACTGGATACAGTATGCTTCCTTCAAAAGTCGTACGTCATAAAGCAGGACGCTTTGTACCTGTTCTTCTCGCTGGACTGATTTTAGCCGCCTGTAGCGGCCAGGGACCGCAGCAAACCTCCAACGTCAATATTCAGGGGCCTGCTACTGGCCGGTCTGACTATTATCTGCAGCAGGTGCAGCAAAGCAGCGATGATAGCAAGACCGACTGGCAATTACTTGCCATCCGTGCCCTGTTGAAGGAAGGAAAGTATCCGCAGGCTAACGATCAGATCTCGCAACTGCCACAGCAGCTCTCTGCAGTGCAGCAGCAGGAACTGCAATTATTGCGCGCGCAGATGCAGATTGGTCAGCAGGATTTCGGCGGCGCTCAGCAGACGCTGGGTCAGGTGAAGACTGATGGCCTGTCTCAGGATCAGCAGGTACGCTACTACGCACTGCAAATCGCTGCGGCACAGAATCGCCCTTCACTCGCGCTCTTACGCGCCTATATTGCTCAGGAACCGCTGCTGCAAGGCGCCGACCACCAGAGCAATATTGACGCCACCTGGCAAGCTCTGACGCAAATGACGCAGGATCAGCTGAACAGCCTGGTGATTAACGCCAATGAGAACACCCTGCAAGGCTGGCTGGATCTGCTCAACACCTGGCACACCAATAGCCAGGACCCGCAGATGCTGAAAGCCGCGATCAAAGACTGGCAGACGCGCTATCCGCAGAATCCGGGCGCGAAAACGCTGCCGACGCAGCTTAGCCAGGTGCAAAACTTCACCAAAGCCTCGACCAGCACCATCGCGCTTCTGCTGCCACTGAATGGCCAGGCACAGGTTTTTGCCAATGCGATTCAGAAAGGTTTTAACGATGCCAAAAATGGCGTGTTAACTGCCCCAGCCCCGCAACCTGCCCCTGCTGCGCCAGCGGCAACCGATGCCAATGGTCAGCCGTCAGCACAACAGACTGGCGATGCCAATGCACAACAGCCTGCCGATGCTAACGCTGCCGCTAACACGGTTGTCAGCCCGGCCATGGCAGGTAATATGCCGCCA
The DNA here is from genome assembly GCF_000759475.1 of Pantoea rwandensis. Lineage (NCBI taxonomy): Bacteria > Pseudomonadati > Pseudomonadota > Gammaproteobacteria > Enterobacterales > Erwiniaceae > Pantoea > Pantoea rwandensis. The sequence continues at coordinate 1,035,758 of NZ_CP009454.1, read as the reverse complement.
CAGACCGAACAGCCGCAGCCCGCCGCACAACCGGCGACAACGGCTGCTCAGCCGGACAGCAGCGCTCAGGTTAAAGTTTATGACACCAGCAGCCAGCCGATTGCTCAGGTGATGCAGCAGGCACAGCAGGATGGCGCGACCATCGTGGTGGGTCCACTGTTGAAAAACGACGTCGAGTCGGTGGTGAATAGCCAGACACCCCTTAACGTGCTGGCGCTGAATGAGCCAGAACAGATCCAGAACCATCCGAATATTTGTTATTTTGCGCTTTCTCCTGAAGACGAAGCGCGCGATGCCGCGCACCATATCTACGAGCAAGGCAAACGCCAGCCATTACTGCTGGTACCGCGTAGCAGCTATGGCGATCGCGTCAGCAAGGCGTTCGCACAGGAGTGGCAGAAACTCGGCGGTTCAACCGTACTGCAACAGCGTTTCGGTGGCGTTTCTGAGCTGAAACAAGGTATTAATAGCGGGGCCGGTATCGCATTGAGTGGCACGCCGCTGACGGTTGAACAGCCGCAGTCTGCCGGCGTGGCTGTTGCGGGCCTGACCATTCCGGCGCCGCAAACCACCCCGCCAGCGCCAACGACCGATGCCAGCGGCGGCAGTGTGGATGCAGTGTATATCGTGGCCAGCCAGGACGAGCTGCAACTGATCAAACCGATGATTGCGATGCGCACCAGCAGCCGCAACAATATCGCACTGTATGCCAGCTCCCGCAGTGCGCAGGCGGGTGCCGGTCCAGACTTCCGTCTGGAAATGGATGGCCTGCAGTTCAGTGATATTCCGCTGCTCTCCGGTAACAATCCGGGTCTGATGCAGCAGGCGGCGAAGTCGTTTAACAACGATTATTCGCTGGTTCGCCTCTACGCGATGGGCATTGATGCCTGGACGCTGGCGAATCACTTTAACCAGATGCGCCAGGTGCCTGGCTTTGCCATTGACGGCAACACCGGCAAACTGAGCGCCGACACGGATTGCGTGATCAACAGGAAGTTGGCATGGAACCAGTATCGTCAGGGACAAATCGTTCCGGTGCAATAAACCGCCAGCGCATTGGCGCTGAGCAAGAGCAGCAGGCGCGTGGCTATCTGGAGCGCGCCGGGCTGCGATGGATTGCCAGCAACGTGCGTTGCCGCAGTGGGGAAATTGACCTCATTATGCGAGACGCCGATTGCTGGGTGTTTGTCGAAGTGCGCTATCGACGCGATGCGCGCTACGGCGGTGCCGCCGCCAGCGTGACGCGCAAGAAACAACAAAAGCTGCTGCGTACCGCTGCATGGTGGTTGCTGGCACGCGGCGGCAGTTTTGATACGGTGAATTGCCGTTTTGACATCATTGCCATTACCGGGCGTGAGCTGGAATGGCTGCCCGATGCCTTTAATGCCGATGGATAGAACCAGGTGGTCTTGTGCAGGACAGAATTAAAGCGTGTTTTACCGAAAGTATTCAGACTCAAATCGCCGCTGCGGAGGCACTGCCGGACGCGATTTCTCGCGCCGCTATGACGCTGGTGCAGTCGCTGCTGAACGGTAACAAAATCCTGAGTTGTGGTAACGGTGCCTCATCGGCCAATGCTCAGCATTTTGCCGCCAGTATGATTAACCGTTTTGAGACCGAGCGCCCCAGCCTGCCTGCGCTGGCACTGAGCGCCGACAATGTCATGCTGACGGCAATCGGCAACGATCGTCTCCACGATGAAGTTTATGCCAAGCAGGTTCGCGCGCTTGGTCAGGCCGGTGATGTGCTGCTGGCTATTTCAACCCGTGGCAACACCCGCGATATTGTTAAAGCGGTTGAAGCTGCGGTGACTCGCGATATGACTATCGTTGCGCTGACCGGCCATGATGGCGGTGAGCTGGCGGGCCTGTTGGGTCCGCACGATGTGGAAATTCGCATTCCGTCACATCGCAGTGCACGCATTCAGGAAATGCATATGCTGACGCTGAACTGCCTGTGTGATTTGATTGATAACACTTTGTTCCCACACCAGGAATGACTGAAGGAGCTCAAATGAAAGCATTGAACGCTGTCGCCATTCTTTTAACTGCCATGATGCTGCAGGGCTGTGTTGCCGTTGTGGCAGGCGGCGCCGCTGTGGCGACCAAAACGGCAACGGACCCGCGCACTGTGGGTACGCAAGTGGATGATGGTACGCTGGAACTGCGTGTCACTAACGCACTGGCTAAAGATGAACAAATTAAAAACCAGGCGCGCGTCGTGGTCACCGCTTATCAGGGCAAAGTACTGCTGACCGGCCAATCACCATCGGCTGATTTGGCGAGCCGCGCCAAGCAGATTGCGATGGGCGTAGATGGTGCCACCGAAGTGTATAACGAAATCCGTACCGGCCAGAAAGTGAGCCTCGGAACGTCATCATCCGATACCTGGATCACCACCAAAATCCGCTCGCAGCTGCTGGGTAGCGATCAGGTGAAATCGTCGAACGTGAAAGTGACCACGGAAAACGGTGAAGTGTTCCTGCTGGGTCTGGTGACACAACAGGAAGCCACTGCGGCGGCCGATGTGGCCAGTCGTGTGAGCGGTGTGAAACACGTAACGACCGCGTTCACCATCCTGAAGTAATCTGCATCTGACGGGCGCAGTCAGTTGCGCCCCGACCACAGACAAGGGCAGCCTCAGCGGGCTGCCTTTTTTTATGCCGGTAAATCGATGACGAGGGCACGCAGCGGCGTTTTCGCCTGCAACGTAATCTGCTGTTCTTCACTCAAGAACGCGCCGTCACCGCAGCTCAGTAACTCCTGATTGGCGCTACTTGCCTGCAGATCCAACGAACCGTGGATGGATTGCAGATAGGCACGCGGACCGTTCAGTTTCACCGTATGCTGCTCACCGGGTGCCAGTATCACCTGATGGACCCAAACTTGCTGACGCAGTTGCAGGCTGCCATCCACGCCGTCTGGCGAGGCCAGCAAGAAGCGGGTCTGCTGCGGCACAGCGATTTTCTGCAGCAGCGGATTCTCTCGATCCGGGCAGGCCGCCAGCCACAGCTGCATACGTGTTAACGGGTGATCTTTGCTGATATTGATTTCACTGTAGTTCACGCCCTGCCGCGCCGACAGCAGCATGGCTTCGCCTTCCCGCGCGATCAGGTGGTTACCTTCGCTATCGCGGTACTCTGCTTCGCCCTGCAACACCAGATTCAGCACATCAACCTGCGGATAGCTGCGTGGCTGGAACGCCGCACCAGGTGCCAGCACTTCCTGATTAAGCACACGCAATGAAGCGTAGCCCATTAATTTCGGGTCAAAATAGTGGCCAAAAGAGAAGCTGTATCGCGCCTGCAACCAACCGAAATCGGCCTGGCCACATGCTGACGCGCAGCGGGTTGTCATCATGATTTACCTCCGACGCACTGCGGTGAGATTCGACCACAGGCTTTATACGTTAATGGTAAAAGGCTGGACGCCGGATTGTTAGCCAGTTAATCTGCCTGGCATATTCAAATTTACTGACAGAGAACCGGCATGGCAAAAGACCGCGCGTTAACACTCGAAGCTTTACGTGTGATGGATGCTATTGATCGTCGTGGTAGCTTTGCTGCGGCAGCCGATGAACTGGGCCGCGTTCCCTCTGCATTGAGCTACACCATGCAGAAGCTGGAAGAGGAACTGGACGTGGTGCTGTTTGACCGCTCCGGCCATCGCACCAAGTTCACCAATGTCGGGCGTATGCTGCTGGAGCGTGGGCGCGTGCTGCTGGAAGCGGCCGATAAACTCACCACCGATGCCGAAGCGCTGGCACGCGGTTGGGAAACCCATCTCACCATCGTGGCCGAAGCACTGATCCCCACTAATCTGCTGTTTCCTGTCGTTGAAAAGCTGGCGGAGAAAGCCAACACGCAGATTTCGCTGGTGACGGAAGTGCTGGCCGGTGCCTGGGAGCGTCTTGAACAGGGCCGCGCGGACATCGTGATTGCGCCTGATATGCATTTCCGTGCATCAACCGAGATTAACACCCGTAAGCTCTACAGCATTATGAGCGTCTACGTGGCCAGTCCGGATCACCCGATTCATCAGGAAGCCGAACCGCTGTCTGAAGTGACGCGCGTGAAGTATCGCGGTATCGCGGTGGCGGATACCGCGCGCGAACGCCCGGTGTTAACGGTGCAATTACTGGACAAACAGCAGCGTCTGACGGTGAGCAGCATGGACGATAAACGTCGCGCCCTGCTGGCAGGATTGGGTGTCGCCACCATGCCTTATCCGATGGTGGAACAGGATATCGCCGAAGGCCGTCTGCGTGTGGTGAGTGCCGAATACACCCGTGAAGTGGATATTATTATGGCGTGGCGCCGCGATAGCATGGGTGAAGCCAAAGCGTGGTGCTTGCGTGAGATCCCGCGATTGCTGGCGAAGCAGCGTAGCTGATTAAGATCTGGTCGGCATAAATGCCGACTCTCCCCTAAAAGTGTAGCGGGAGATTCATCCCAATCATCACAGCCCGGCACCCAGCCCGAATAGTAAAGCGTCGACATGCTTCCCAAACATCCTGGGGCGGGATGCATGCCGGACGTTGTCGTGTTGGCATTCATCCCAAACCTCGTAAGCCGGGTGCATGCCGGACGTTGTCGTGTTGGCATTCATCTCAAACCTCGTCAGCCCGGATGCATGCCGGACATTGTCGTGCTGGCTTCATCCCACCCAGGTTTACCCTCACATCCGGCTGAGACAATCGATCGCCACCGCTTTAAAGCTGACGAAATCCGCGCAATCGCGCAATCGGGTCATCGCCCTCTCCCGCAGGAAGGTGACGAACAGATCGTAAATCGCCATCGCCTCTTCGTATTCGCTTTTGCTGATCGCTAGCAGGAAAATCACCGAAGCGGTTTCATCACCCCAGCTCACGCCATGCGGCGCCAGTACGGTATACACCACGGTTTTCTTCGCCAGCAATCCCAGTGAGTGTGGCAGCGCAATGCCTTCGCCAAGCAGGGTGCTGACAATCGCTTCTCGCTCTTCAACGGAGGGATAAAAGTCCGCATCCACACAGCCTTCTGACTCCAGCTGATCGCACAACACGCGGAACAGCGCGGATTGCGTCATTGGCTTATCCAGCACCATAAAGTGCTGTGCATCGAAATATTTTTCCAGCATGTAAGGCCGCGTGCGATCCACCAGCACCAGCTTGCCCAACTGCTCCAGCTGGAACTCGGTCGGGAACGGTGACATCACCGCAATTGGCTTATTCTTCTCACTCAAACGCACGGTGGAAATCACGAAATCTTCGTCGATGTGTTTGCGCATCTCGTAATCACGCTGCGACAAACGCGCCGTGACCACCAACTGCGGATATTTACGCAGCAGCAGCGCTTCAATCATGCGCAGTGTGGAGTTGCCGCTGTCGCACACCAGCAGCACCTGCGGATGGCGTTGATAGCCGACATCGTAATGCCGCTCCAGCCCGACACCGATGTGCAGCACCAGAAAACCGATTTCGTTCTCGCTGATGCTATAGGGCGTGTATTTTCCCCAGCTGGTCACCGCCGCCAGCGTCACGTCATAAGCCATCGGATAGTGCTGTTTGATGTTACTCAGCAGCGGATTGGGGATGTGAATCTGGTAGCGCACCCGGGTAATCATAGTTTTGATATGGGTGAGCAGATCGGCTCGCAGCTGCTCATCCTGCTGCAAGCGGTAGTTGTAATGGGTGTTGATGTAGTTCAGCAGGTAGTCGACCAGCGCATCGGCATCATCAGCATTAATGGTGCTGGGCGACAGCGCCTGAATCTGCCGGGCGGCGATATTGACGCGCAGCCAGTTCTCTTCCGCCTGCGAGATCGGTTTGCCGACCAGCGGCTGCATCAGATTCACCAGATGATGCGCGGCTTCGCGCACCTCTTCACCGACATCTTCCGCGCCGGGATCGTTGAGCGGGAAACCTTCGCTGATGCGTCGCACCGCCACCGCACAGTAAATTTGCAGATAGCGCTCACCCTCATCGCTCAGGCGAATCGCATACTGATTAAAACAGTGCTGCAACAGCGGTTCCAGCTGTGCCAGGATGCCGCTGTGCAGCGCTTCCACCGTCAACAGCGGGCTATCAGGCATCTCCTGATCAATCTGCCACAGCAAATCCGTCAGGCAGGTGCGGATCGCCGCTTCGCTGCCGAACAACTTCATGCCGTAATGCGGTTTGGTTTCGATATTCAGATGATAGCGGCCCAGCCACTCGCGCACTTCCGCCATATCGCTTTGCAGGGTGGCGCGGCTGACAAACCACTCTTCCGACAGGTCTTCCAGCTTGAGAGAATAGGCGGCGGTGAGAAAACGCGTGAGCAAATAGCGCACGCGATCCTGAGAAGTGCGCGGCACGCGCAGCGGCGCGGCACTCTCTTCCTGCAGACGGTCAAAAAGCGCCACATCGTCGATCTTCAGCTGATATCCCGCGCCGCGCGCCAGTACGAACTGTGCGCCGTGTTGCTCCAGCAGTGCATTCAGTGCGGTGATATCGGTGCGCACCGTGCGCGTTGAAACAGAAAAGCGGCGCGCCAGCTCATCCTGCGGCAGCGTTTCGTTTTGCAGCGCAGCGAAAAGTTGGGCCAGACGCTGATTGGGAAATCTCACGGAGCTTCACCTGTGACTCGTTTGTTACAGCAGTTTCTTGCACGTTGCTAGAAGCTGACGCACATCGTCAATGCGCGTGTCGCCAGTGGCACTGTCGATGATCGAACTATAGACGTGTGGAATCACTTTGCTGACGCCCGCATCGAGTGCAATCTGCACAATGGCTTCGAAGTTATTGAGATCGATGCCGCCGGTCGGTTCCAGCCAGAAGTCGTGACGCGCACAGGCTTCAGCAACGGCACGGTACTCATTCACCGCTTTTAAGCCGCCCATCGGGAAGTATTTCACCGAACTGCCACCCATGTCCTGCAGCATGGCGATGGCGCTGTCGATCGGCACGATCGCATCTTCCAGCTGTGAGCTGCGCGGTCCGGTGGAAATTTTCACCAGGCCCGGCGTGCCGGTTGGCGAAATCAGACCGTTGACCACGGTGTGATTCTGCCCGAGCAGCGCGCGGCTGGTCGCCACACCGGTAAACACCTGGTTCACATGCTGCGGTTGCAGCACCGCTGAGATCTCACTCACCATCGCCGACTGATTAGGATCGCCCGCGCCCAGTCCGACGGACAGCGCGTTGTCGATCAGCGCCGCGTACTCGCGCATATCAGCAATCGCTTCTTCATTGCTCGCGTAATTTTTTGATAACACGCCCACCAGCACGTGGCCTTCTGCGGCCTGCCAGATCTCTTTGGCGTTCTGCTTAGAACCGGCCAGCACGTTGAGGCACAGACGGCCCTGATAAAAATTCGGGTTCAGACTCATGCGCGTTTTCCTCCGCTGAGTAACGCCTGGATACGGCTAAAGATAATATGCAACTGATCGGCGCTGACGCTGCGCACGTCGGCTTCGATAATGCCTTCATTGGCCTTGTAGCCACGGAAGTAGATCGCGATGTCGCCGGTTTTCAACGCCTGCACCAGCTCGCCAGTTGGCCATTGTGTGACGGCTTCATCGAACTTGATCTCAGCACGGGCGATATCGCGGCCTGCCGCATCCCACACTACGCGTGCGGACACACCATTCAGCGTATTGAGGTTGTCGATAAACGGCGTCATGTTGGCCACCATCTCTGCACCGGTGGTTTTCGGCTGCACCAGATAGTTTTCAATCGCCTGCGTCAGACCAAGAATGCCCTCTTTACCGACTTTCATCGCGCGGCCTATACCGTTGCTTTGACGTTTGACCCACTCAACGTACTGAGTGCGGCCAATCACCAGACCGCTGGTCGGCCCTTCGATCGCCTTGGCGCCGCTGTAGATCACCAGGTCCGCGCCCATTTGGTAGTAGCACTGCAGATCTTCTTCTGCCGCCGCATCCACGATTAACGGGATACCGTGTTGACGCGCGACCACCGCCGCCTGCTCCACACTCAGGTGGCTCTTCTGCACACAGTGGTGTGATTTGATGTACAGCAGCGCCGCCGTGGTGGGCGTGATGGCGGCAGCCAGCTGTTCAGGCGAACATTCGTTGCTGTAACCAGCCTCCACCAGACGTCCGCCGCCCAGCGCCACCATCGCACCTACCGGCGCACCGAAGTTCACGTTATGGCCTTTCGGCACCACGATATCGTGCGGCACCGTCAGCGGCGCGGCATGCAGGTTGTCCAGCAGCCAGTCGTTATCTTTGACGATCACCGCCGCCACGCTCTGTGCGATGCCCGCAGAGGCGCAGGAAACCACCACCGCATTTTCCACATCCAGCAATTTAGCGATGTAGGCGCCGGTTTTGTTGACCAGATCTTTGATCTCGAAATAGTGATTCAAACCGTAGCTGACGGTCTCCACCACATCGGCAGACGGCGTTGAAACACCCAGAATGGTCATACGACCGGAGGCATTGATGACCTGTTTCAGGTCATATTTTTCATAAATCGAAGACATGATTAGCTTTCCCTTCATCAGTCAGATGCCACTTACCCGTGATAACCACGGCCAGCGGCAGCAAATGTTGCTCACCCAAAATCCGTTCGCCTTCAGCATCGACGAACGGGCGGGCTTCCTCTTTGACGGTAAAAATGGTCAGGTCGGCGTCATAACCTTCTGTTAAGCGCCCTTTGCCCGCTAAGCGCAGGCCAGCCGCGGCATTGCCGGTGACGCAGTCGATAACCTGCGGCAGCGTCATGCCAATGCTGAAGAATTTCGACATCACGTGCGCCAGGCTATGTACCGGGCCGTTGATGCGGTTGCGACAATAAATGTCCGAACTGATGGTGTCGGGCAGAATGCCCTGCGCGATGGCCTGACGGGCCACTTCAAAGCTGAAGCTGGCACTGCCGTGGCCGATATCCAGTTTTACGCCACGCGCGATGGCGTTTTTCACTGCCGCTTTCAACTCACCCTGTGGTGAAAGAATGCGGTTTGGTTTGCCGTTAAAGCAGTGAGTAATGATGTCGCCGGAAGTGAGCAGATCGGCAATCTCTTCCAGCACCGGCGGATTGTTGCCGATATGCACCATCAGTGGCAGATTTCCCGCCGCCTGCTGAATAGCTTTGGCGCGAATCAGCGGCTGAATGCCATTCTCACCCACCACGCTGCTGCTCATGCGCGCTTTCAGCCCCACGATAAAGTCCGGGCGACGTTTCACCGCCTGCACCACGGCCTCACCGTCAATCTGCGCCATATCGGCCAGCTCGTTCTGGGTGATGATGCCGGTGCGTGAGATGTTGATCAGCGCGCGCACTTCGGTGATGGCGGAACGGGTGAGCTGATAGAAATCGTCGATATGATCCGCGCCGGTGCTGCCTGCATCAACCACGGTAGTGACGCCCTGCGCCATGCCAATCGCATCGGCTTCATCGTGATAAATGGGGGATTTGGGATAGCAGTGCACGTGGCTGTCAATCCAGCCTGCGCTGACGTAATAGCGCCCCTCTAAATCGCGCTCCTGCTGAGCTGAACCGCTGACGTCGCCGACCGCGACAATTTTGCCCTGCTGGATGGCGATATCCACCAGCTGTTCGTCGCACAAACGCGCGCGGCGCAGAATCAAATCAAACATATTTACTCCTTAACGTGCATTCTGCGAGGTGCGCATAAATGCGCACCCTACAAAACACTAGCCACGATTGATTGCAGACCCTACAAACCATTATTCACAATCAACTGCCGGCCCCACAAACCACTAGCCACAACCGACTGCAGACCCTAAAAACGACTAGCCACAATCGGCTCTCGCCCTTCAAAACATGTCGAACAGTTGTAGGGTCGCCATTAATGGCGACCTGGTAACACAAAAAAATCAGAGAGAAACCGGGAACATCGCGCCTAACGCCATGGCACCTAAAATCGCGCCACCGGTGATCGGTTTGTTCCACAGATAAAACAACAGCGCACCCACCAGCGAACCGAGGCCGATGGGAATCGATGCCGCCATCGCAGACAGGATAATCAACGGCCCAAGGAAGCGGCCGGAAGCATTACCTGCACCCATCATCACGTCCGCACCGTAAGTGGAGTCGCTCTGATTGATGGTGAACTTACGCGCCAGGATAATCAGATAGCCAATGGCTAAACCCACCACCAGGCCCGTTGCCAGTGATGCCGCAAAGTTCGCCACCGGGAACACGATGCCCGCGCCCAGCAGTAAAGCGGGAACGCCCAGCCCGACACCGGTTTGAATCGCGCCGCCGATATCCAGAATCCCGACCAGCGAACCTTCGATGATGCGAGCAAACAGGAAGCTGGCACCAAACGCCGCCACGGCGCCATACACGCCGGTTTCCATGCCGGAACGCAGCATTGAAACAAACGCCACTTCGTTAAATGCGCCGATGCCGTACAGGTAGTACATGTGCGTACCGGCAAACACCCCGGCGGACAGCAGGCCAACAAAGATCGGGAAAGACCAGTCGGCGTACCAGAACCCTTTGTTTTCGGTCTCGTTCATTCTCAAGGCTCCTTATTTGCCGCTCAGGCTGTTGTGAATCATGTCCAGCCAGCCAGGAATGCCAAGTTGGAAGGATTGCAGCAGCTTCATATCGAAGCCACGGAAGAAGCCGCTCAGAGCGAACAGCAGCACAATCGCGAACATCATCACTTTGGTGACTTTGTTCCAGCCGCTCTCTTCCACGCCTTTACCAATCAGGATACCCAGCACCAGACCCGGTACGGCATTGCCCATGATCAACTGCGCCAGACCACCAAAGATGGTCGCCCAGAAACCGGATTTCTTACCGGCATCAATCGCTGCCAGCCAGAAGATCACCGGCATCACGGTGTTCACCAGCAGGTTGGCCGCCGGCACCAGCACTTTAACCGCCGTAACCTGCAACGCTGCAGGCACCGCAGAAGCCGTGCTGTTGAGGAACGCCACCACGATCATGCCGATGATGCCGCAGGCAATCGCCATGCGTTTTGGGTTATGCAGGGTTTCGGCGACGTTGCGGTTTTTCACCATCAACGCGGCTGCGCCCCAGTTAGGCAGAATGCGGTGATCAACGTCCTGAGTGAAGGAACCTGCAGCCACAGACGATGCCCAGGCGTTAAAGAAGAAGCCAAGACCAAAGGAGAAGTGCGAAGCGGGATCGCCCTCACAGGAATTGAGTTCACCCAAGGTACGAAACGCGCCCATACCTTGCGTGGTCGGTGCATGGAACATGCGCGCTGCGCCCGCTCCTACCCCAACGCCAACCAATCCACCAATGATCAACGACTTAAACAAAATGATTAAAAACATGTTGTTGTACCCTTTGTTGTCGTTTTTATTTCGTCGCGATGAAATCCACCTTGTCGGTGTCGATCACGGTGACGCTGACGGTGATTTCCAGCTCGACGCTGTAATTCCGTCGTTCGCGCGCCAGAAAGAAGAACAAGAACTTCTCTGTGCGTACGCTCTCCTGCGCGCGCAGCACCCGCACATCTATGGGTTCAATGCGCAACAGAATCTTTTGGCTGGTGCGCAGCACTTGCTGCTGCACCTTGCTCAGTGCATCGGAAAAGGCTTTCGCTTTGCTATCGCCTTTGCCCTGCACCGTAACCTGCGTCTCGTATTGCTGTTTCATGCTTAGCTGCCGTGTTTTTTATTCCAGGCCTGCACCAGACGTTCACCCAGCTCTTCTTTATCCATAAAGCCAAAGCCCAGCACGGTGGCGCCTTCGTTGATGGCGGTCACGCCTTCATCAATCGAACGCATACCGTGTTTGGCTTTGTAGCCATATTTGTTTTGCGCAGTGATGGCACCGGCACCGCCGCTGCCGCAGAAAGAGATGCCGAAGTCAGCGTTTTCCGCTTTCATCACATCGCCCAGCTTCATGTCCGCTGCAACGCCCGGCACCACAACAGCACGGCCGCCTGCTTTCTCAATCCCTGCTGCGACTTTCTGACCTTTACCCAGACGATCACCAATCACGACTGTTACCATGTTCAATTCCTCTCGATTTATGCTTCGTTGGATTTCGCCACTTCGATATGCACCGATAGCAGCCAGGCTTCTTCTTTTGGCAGATTGCCAAACAGATCGACCACCTGCTGTGCCAGCGCCATGGTTTCTGGCGAGATGTCTTCAAACAGTTCGGCTTCCACTTCCGGCAAGGCTTCACCCGTGAGCGAACGCGCTGCCATCGCCCGCACATGCGAGGCCAGCATCTGCTGCTGCACGGCGTTGGCTTCGATGTGGTGCGCAGCGTAGATCGCCGCAATTTGCTTCATCACGTTATCCGCCAGCGCCTGAATGGCTTCCGGCGTGCTCTGTTTCAGTGGGACAGCTTCACTCCTCACCTTGCTACTCCTGTTTACTGCGGACAATTAGAGATAATTCGCGTTGAAAAGAAATTACGCTTTCCGCTTCAGGCTGTGGAGACGCATCTTTTCCACCTCAAAGTGGAAATCCCACGGGCGTGTGTGCGCCAGATCGCACTACGCATGAAGTGTGCGAAACAGGTCACAAAAATGCGGGTTATGCCGGGAATCTATGCGTTTAAACGGAGGAAATGCGAGGGGAGATAAGGCCAGCCACAGGGCTGGCCGGGTTATCAGCGGAATTTCTTATGGTTGGCGTTACGAATATCTTCCAACTTCTTCGCTTCAGTTTTGGCTTCGTCGAGCTTGTTGGCTTTCGCCAACTGATCGACGACATCAATCTGCGCAATCAGAGAATCAAGACCGGCGTGATAATCCTTAATCTGGGCGCTATCGGCAGCCTGACCTTCCAGTTTTTCCGGCGTGGATTTTTTAGCATCCTCCGCCGCCTGGCGCATCTTGCCGAGCGCGGTTTGCATTTCCTGAGCATCAGAGGTTTTCTTCACCACGCTCAGGCCATCTTTCAGGGTATCCATATCACTCTTCAGGTCAGCAGCGAATACGCTAGCTGAAGAGAACAACAGCGAGAGAGACAACATTGCAATCACATGCTTACGCATAAATATTCCTTATTTCCCGTCATATTTCAGGTTCCAGACACGTTGGCTACGCTCACTCACCCCAGTCACTTACTGATGTCATATCCTGAGGATTCATTCACTTGCCGCCTTTCTGTCACGCGAATAATTTTGGGGGTTTTATTGTCGGGCTAAAAAAAAAGCAGCCTTGCGGGCTGCTTTCATGAAGCGATGTCTTTATTGTCCGGCGATTTTCATCTCCGGCAGCAGCACCGACCCGCATTGTATATTGCTGCGCGTTTCAATGTCGTTACCGAGCGTTACCATATTGAGCCACATATCCTTGAGGTTGCCCGCAATTGTGATCTCGCTCACAGGATATTGGATTTCACCGTTTTCAACCCAGAAGCCTGAGGCACCGCGCGAATAGTCACCGGTCATGGCGCTGACGCTGGAGCCCATCATTTCGGTGACCACTAAACCACGGCCCATCTGCTTCAGCATATCTTCAAAGCTATGCCCCTGGCCCGCAATGCGCCAGTTGTGAATACCGCCCGCATGGCCAGTGCTCTGCAGGCCAAGCTTGCGTGCCGAATAGCTGGTCAGCAGCCAGTTTTGCAGCACGCCATCTTTGATGATGTCGCGCGCCTGGGTGCGCACGCCTTCGCTGTCGAACGGCGTAGACGCCAGCCCTTTCAGCAGGTGCGGCTTCTCTTCAATCGTCAGCCACTCAGGCAGGATCTGCTTGCCGAGTGAATCCAGCAGGAAGGTCGCTTTGCGATAGACGCTGCCGCCGCTGATCATGCCGACCAGATGACCAAATAGACCCGTCGCCACTTCCGGCGCGAAGATCACCGGCGCTTTCATGGTCGGCAACTTGCGCGGCGCTAAACGGGATAGCACGCGACGCGCGCACTCCTGGCCCACCCAATCCGCAGTTTGCAGATCGTCAATGGAACGGCCAATGGTGTAGGCGTAATCACGCTCCATGTTGCCATCCTGCTCGGCAATCACGCAGCTGGAGAGCGAATGGCGGCTGGAGCAGTAGCTCTGCAACATGCCGTGGCTGTTACCGAATACTTTGATGCCGACGTGACTGTTGAAGCTACCGCCTTCGGTATTGGTAATGCGCTTGTCAGCCTGCAACGACGCCTGTTCTGCCTGTGCGGCCCATTCGATAGCGTGATCGGCATCGATCTCCCACGGATGGTAAAGATCGAGATCCGGCGCTTCAAATGCCAGCAGATCGGGATCGGCCGGGGCACCAAAAGGATCAACCGAGGTGTAGCGCGCAATGTCGATCGCCGCCTGCACGGTGCGTTTGATGGCATCCGGGCTGAGGTCGGTTGAAGAAGCACTGCCTTTGCGGTTCTGATGATAGACGGTGATGCCAAGCGCACCATCGCTGTTGAATTCGACGTTTTCCACTTCGCCATAGCGGGTACTGACGCCGATGCCGGTGGTTTTGGTCACCGCAACTTCTGCTCCATCGGTGCTGGCTTTCGCCAGTTCCAGCGCCTGCGCGACAGCCTGTTCTAACACTTTACGTTGTTCTGCAACCTGAGTAGATACGTTCATCGACCTGCCGTCTAATCTTAAGTATGAATTTATTGAGTCTATCAGACTCAGAGAACAATTTCGCAGTCGCCCGATAAACTGGTAGGATTAGCCTCTTTTTTTTTAGGGAGCCAAGAGATGACCAAGCAGCCCGATGACTGGCTCGACGATGTGCCAGATAATCAAAACGAAGAAGATGAAGACGAAGAGATTATCTGGGTCAGCAAAAGCGAAATTAAACGCGACGCCGAAGAGCTGAAACGCCTGGGCGCCGAGTTAGTGGATCTGGGGAAAAACTCCCTCGACAAAATTCCACTCGACGATGATCTGCGTGCCGCTATTGAGCTGGCACAGCGTATTAAAAAGGAAGGCCGTCGCCGCCAGTTGCAGCTGATCGGTAAGATGTTGCGCGCGCGCGATGAAGATCCGATTCGTCAGGCACTGGATAAGCTGAAGAACCGCCATAACCAGCAGGTGGCGCTGTTCCATAAACTCGAGCAACTGCGCGATCGCATGATCGAGAAAGGCGATGACGCGATCGCGGAAGTGATTAACCTCTATCCGCAGGCCGATCGCCAGCAGCTGCGCACCATGATTCGTAATGCGCAGAAAGAGAAAGCCGCTAACAAGCCCCCGAAAGCCACCCGTCAGATCTTCCAGTATCTGCGCGAACTGGCCGAGGCGTGAGTTTACCGCGTGCATAAAAAGGGTCGCCAACAGGCGTAATGCCGATCAGTTAAGACAAAAATGATCGGTTGAACGATCCAACAGTTCTGCAAGAATCCGTAATCTCTCAGGGATTACGGATTTTTTTATGCTTCTCAGTCAGGCTCTCGATATTGTTCATAACTTTACTCCTCAGGAGTTCTCGACGCTTTCTGATCTCCTTTCTCCTGAACTTATTGACGAGTGTCTCGCGGATACCGGGACAGTAACGTTACGTAAGCGCAGGTTGTCGATGGAAATGATGGTCTGGGCAGTGACGGGCATGGCACTTTTTCGCTCCCATTCGATGACTCAGCTCGTCTCACACCTGGATATCCTTCTGCCGGGGAAAAGGCCCTTTGTTGCGCCCAGCGCGGTTGTGCAGGCCCGGCAGCGATTTGGAGAAGATGTTATCCGGTTAATGTTTGAGAAAACGCAGCGCCTGTGGTTTGAAAAGACACCGCTGTCGCACTGGAACGGACTGACTCTGATGGCGGTGGATGGCACCGTATGGCGTACCCCTGACACACCAGAGAATGATGCCGCCTTCGGGCGAACGGCCAATATTAATAAGTGCTCTGAGTGGCCGCAGGTGCGAATGGTCTGTCAGATGGAAGTCACCAGTCACCTGCTGTCAGCAGCAGCGTTCGACAGCGTCTCAGCTGTCGGCGAAGCCGATCTTGCCGCTCAGCTTATCCCACAGACCCCCGACCACTCTCTGACCCTCTTTGATAAAGGTTTTTATGCGCTGGGTCTGCTGCACGCCTGGCAGTCAGCGGGAACGGAAAGACACTGGATGCTGCCGCTGCGCAAAGGAGCACAGTACCGTGTAATCCGTAGCTTAGGGGCCGGGCAGGCGTTGGTGGAATTACAGCTGTCGCCGCAGGCGAAGAAAAAATGGCAGGGTGCTGCGGACACGCTGACGGCAAGGCTTATCAGCAAAGAACTCAACGGAAAAACGGTTCAAATCCTGACATCCATGTGCGATCCCCTGAGGTATCCCAAAGCAGATGTCGTGGATTTATACGGCCATCGCTGGGAAATAGAGCATGGGTTCCGCGAGATGAAACAACACCTGCTGAATAATGAGCTGACGCTGAGAAGCAAAAAGCCAGAACTTGTGCGTCAGGAGCTGTGGGGCGTGGTCCTAGCCTATAACCTTCTGAGGTTCATGATGGCGCAGATGGCGTACAGCCTGAAAGGCGTGGAACCTTATCAGATGAGTTTTAAGCAGTCCGCACTGTATCTGAGAAGTCATCTGAGCCTGCTACCGGGCATCTCACCGGGAAAAATACCGCGGATAATGGAAGAGGTAATGGCGATGGCGCCAGGGCTGGTGCTGCCAGAAAGAAGAGTGCGGCATTACCCAAGGGCGGTAAAAAAGAAGCCGCAACGTTATCCGTTGCGGCCTCCATTAAGATCTTAACTGACAAGCATTACGCCAACAGGCGACCCTTTTTAATTTGGGCGGTTAACAGAGTGTCTTCAAACCCAGTGGCAACCCCGATTTAAGGGGCGCCACGCCATCAACGTCCCAATCTCTCCAGCAGTTTCTGGTGAATGCCACCAAAGCCGCCGTTACTCATCACCAGAATGGAATCACTTGGCTGGGCTTCTTTTGCCACCATTTCCACCAGCGTATCGATATCCGCGCTCCACTTCGCCGGCTGGATGCAGGCTTCCGCGACATCAGATACCTGCCAGGGAATGTGGTGCGGCTGGAACAGGAACACGTTATCGGCGCGACCCAGTGACGGCGCCAGCTCGTTTTTGCTTACGCCCATTTTCATGGTGTTGGAGCGCGGCTCCAGCACTGCCAGAATACGCGCGGTGCCGCCCACTTTGCTGCGCAGCGCAGCCAGCGTCGCCAGGATTGCAGTGGGGTGATGGGCAAAATCGTCATACACCTTGATGGCATTCACTTCACCACGCAGCTCAAGACGACGGCGAGCATTGATAAAGCTGCTGAGCGCCTCACCGGCATCCACCGGCTTCACGCCGACGTGCCGTGCGGCCGCAATCGCCATCAGGCCATTGTGCATGTTGTGCTCGCCGACCAGCGCCCAGTTCACTTCACCGACTTTCTCGCCATCCAGCCAGATTTCCCAGTGGGAGGAGTCCGGTGTCAGCTTTTTCGCCTGCCAGTGGCCGTTATCGCCAACCGTTTCCTGTTCGCTCCAGCAACCCATCGCCATCACCTGCTTGAGGTTGTTATCGTGTTCCGGCAGCAGAATTTTGCCCTGACCCGGCACGATGCGAATCAGGTGATGGAACTGCTTCTGGATCGCGCGCAGATCGTCAAAGATATCGGCGTGATCGAATTCGAGATTGTTAAGGATCAGCGTGCGCGGGCAGTAATGGACAAATTTGGAACGTTTGTCGAAGAACGCGCTGTCGTATTCATCCGCCTCAATCACGAAGAATGGACTTTTTCCTAATTTTGCCGAAACCTCGAAGTTTCCGGGCACACCACCAATGATGAAGCCCGGTTCAAGGCCACAGGCCTCCAGAATCCACGCTGCCATGCCTGCGGTGGTCGTTTTGCCATGGGTTCCGGCCACGGCTAGCACCCAACGGTCACGCAGCACGAAATCATGCAGCCACTGCGGGCCAGAGAGGTACGGAATGTTGCGTTCCAGAACCGCTTCCACACACGGATTTCCGCGCGTCATGGCATTGCCAATGATCACCAGATCCGGCTGCGGATCGAGCTGACTGGCATCGTAACCTTCTGTCAATTCAATGCCTTGCTGTTCCAGCAAGGTGCTCATCGGCGGATAGACATTGGCGTCAGAGCCGGTCACTTCATGCCCTAGCGAACGGGCCAGCATTGCCAGTCCGCCCATGAAGGTGCCACAAATCCCAAGGATGTGAATGCGCATATAGAGATCCATTACTCAAAAGTTCGGCGCACAGTGTAACCCCGAGCAGAGTGGGAAGAAACGGATTAGGACTATGGTTTTTAAAGTTCAATCGGCTAAACTGCGCTCATACGTTGGTAGCGTGTTACATCTGCTGCCACTCCACCGTAGATTCAGGGAATGTGTTATGAAAACGTTAGGCGAATTCATCGTCGAGAAGCAACACGACTTTCCACACGCCACAGGTGAACTGACGGCGCTGATTTCCTCCATTAAGCTCGGAGCTAAGATTATCCACCGCGACATCAACAAAGCGGGTCTGGTGGATATTCTCGGTGCCAGCGGTGTGGAAAACGTGCAGGGCGAACAGCAGATGAAGCTGGACCTCTTCGCGAATGAAAAATTGAAAGCTGCTCTGAAAGCGCGTGGTGTGGTTGCCGGTATCGCTTCCGAAGAAGAAGATGAGTTCGTGATCTTTGAAGGCTCAGAAGACGGTAAATATGTGGTGTTGATGGATCCGCTGGACGGCTCTTCCAACATCGACGTGAACGTTTCCGTCGGTACCATTTTCTCTATCTACCACCGCATCAGTGAGCCGGGTACGCCAATCACCGAAGCTGACTTTATGCAGCCAGGCAACAAGCAAGTTGCGGCAGGCTATGTGGTTTACGGTTCTTCCACCATGATGGTCTACACCACCGGCGTGGGCGTGCATGCGTTTACTTACGATCCGTCACTGGGCGTATTCTGCCTGAGCCATGAGCGCATGACCTTCCCGGAGAAAGGCTACACCTACTCCATCAACGAAGGTAACTACATTCGCTTCCCTCAGGGCGTGAAGAAGTACCTGAAGTTCTGTCAGGAAGAAGATATCGCCACCAAGCGCCCATACACCTCGCGCTATATCGGTTCACTGGTGGCAGACTTCCACCGTAACCTGCTGAAAGGCGGCATCTATCTGTATCCAAGCACTGCAAGCCACCCGAAAGGCAAGCTGCGTCTGCTGTACGAATGCAACCCGATGGCATTCCTGGCTGAACAAGCCGGCGGTAAAGCCAGCGATGGCGAGCATCGTATCCTCGATATCCAGCCAGAAACGCTGCACCAGCGCTGCCCGTTCTTCTGCGGCAACGATGCGATGGTGGATGACGTTGAGCGCTTTATCCGTGAGTTCCCGGACAGCCACGAATAAGCTGATGTGATGTGAAAAAAGCCCGCGACTTTGTCAGCGGGCTTTTTTATTGGCTTATTTTCGGCGCTTTGCCTGCCGATCGATAAGCTCCCCCTGCAGGGAGTAGTAGCGGCTGGGCCAGATTTCATCCGGTGTAACGCCAATCGCTTCAGCAATCAGCCATTCGCCCTTAGGCCAGGGGCGAATTAACGCATTCCCCAACGTAGTGGAACACAAGCCCGCCGCACGGGATACGGCGGCTAATGACGTCCCTCTCTTGCGTAAGGCAGCAATAATATCGGCCTGATGCCAGTCCTGTTTGCTTTCACCCACGTCACTCTCCTTAGTTCTCGTTATAGGTTGCCATAACGATACTACGTTACTCGTAGTATCTGACAAGCAGTAAATCTACGATTCTCGTAGCTATGAAACCAACCTCTTCCCTGCAAAATACCTTCTGCCGACGCCTGAAACAGGCGCGTCTGGTGAAGGGTTTTTCGCAAAAAGGGTTAGGGATTGCCGCTGGTATTGAAGAGTTTTCCGCCAGTGCGCGCATCAATCGTTATGAAGTCGGTGTGCATCAGCCCGATTTACTGACGCTGCAACTGCTGGCGAAAGCGCTGGAGATTCCTGCGGCCTACTTTCTTGCAGAAGATGACCAGTTAGCCGAGATGATTCTGCGCTTTGCTGAAGAGGTGAGTGGCAACGTGCAATAACGCACGTTGCACCCGGTTTACGCGGTGGCCACGCGGAATTGCGCCATCGATTCCTGCAACTGCTGTGACTGCGCTTCCAGTGACTGCGTGGCGGCACTGGCTTCTTCCACCAGCGCGGCGTTTTGCTGTGCGGCTTCATCCATCTGCGTCACCGCCTGATTCACCTGCTCAATCCCGCGGCTCTGCTCTTCCGAGGCAATAGAGATCTCTTTCATCAGTGAGGTGACACGCATCACTTCGCTGGAGATTTCATCCATGGTTTCACCGGCGCGTGTCGCCATGTCGCTGCCCTCTTTGACGCGCGTTTGTGATTCGCTGATCAACTCACGAATCTCTTTAGCGGCGGTCGCACTGCGGCCGGCCAGCGTACGCACTTCGTTGGCGACCACAGCAAAGCCACGGCCCTGCTCGCCAGCACGCGCGGCTTCCACTGAGGCGTTCAGCGCGAGGATATTAGTCTGGAAGGCGATACCATCAATCACGCTGAGGATGTCGCCGATGCGGTTAGAGCTTTGGGTGATCTCCTGCATCTTCTCCATCACGTAACCCACCACCTCTGCACCACGGTCGGCGCTGGTCGACACATTGCTGGCCAACTGATTGGCCTGCTGAGCGTTACTGGCGTTAAGACGGACGGTGGCGGTCAGCTGCTCCATGCTGGCGGCAGTTTGCTCCAGCGAAGCGGCAGACTCTTCGGTACGCTGCGACAGATGCACCGTGCCCGCCGCCAGTTCACGGCTGCCCACATCAATCTGCATGCTGGCTTCACGCACCTGGCTTACCGAATCACGCAGCGCCAGCTGCATATCGGAAAGGGCCTGATTCAGGCGACCAATTTCATTTTTACCTGCGGCAGGTAAAGGCTGCGAGAGATCGCCCGCCGCAATCTGTTCCAGATGTACGATTGCGTTGTCCAGAGGACGCAGCAGCGAGCGACGCAACAACTGCCAGGCCAGTACAATCAGCACCAGTGTCAGTACCATCACCACGCCAATCATCACCTTCATCCGGACTTCGTTGTCAGCCGCCTGCTTGAGGCGTGCCGCAGAGACTTCATCGGCGTAAATACTGAAATCATTTACCGCCTTCGAATAGTTTGCTGCCAGCTGTGATTGTTTGCCTTCCAGCACCTGATAGTACTCATCGGTGTACTGTTTTTTTAAGGCATCCATCATGGGCGTGATGCCTTCTTTATCGTAGACGTTGTAGGTCGCCACAATCGCATCGGCCAGAGTTTTACCATGCGCTGTTACAGTGCCCGCATCGACAAACGCCTGCAGCAATTTGTGTGAGCTGTCCACTGCAGCCTGCGCCTGCTGTGTGACTTTGGCGCCATCATCCAATAGGCCAATCTCGATTTTGCGCACCGCCAATGCCGCGTTAGCACGTGCGCGCATCAGCTCAGAGCGGCTCTGATACAACTTGTTCAGCTCAATCCCCTGAATGCGGTTCAGCGCGTCCAGAGATTGATTTCCAGCATTAATGGCATAGATGCCCATGGCGCTGACGGCTAACAGCATCACCGTCATGATGGCCAACAACGCAAGTAAAGCGGTACGTATTGATAGTTGTCTGATCATGATCATTCCCGTGTGTATGAAAAGGCAGAACTCCACTGGCCCTAAAACGGAGAGATTATCGGCAGCTGATCGCAGAAACTTTATCCAATGTTGATGGTCAATCTGCCGACGTTCGCTTACCCTTCAGCTTTTCTGAAGTCCGCTGCGCAAAAATGAAGGAATGAAATGATGAAAAAGTGGCTCCCGATTGCCTGTTTGTTAGCCAGTAGTATGGCTATGGCACAGACGCATCCGCTCGACCAGCAGCTGCAGCAGTGTCTGGACAAGGAATCCAGCTCCGCAGGCATGTCCCAGTGCTACGGCAGCGCCAATAAAGCCTGGGATAAAGAGATGAATACGCAGTACAACCAGGTGATGAAAAAATTAACTGGCGAACCTAAAGACAAATTACGAGCTGCCCAACGCGCGTGGCTGGCCTATCGCGACAGTTGGATGGAAGCCAGCCGCAGCTACTTCCTCAGCAGCCAGGGCAGCATGGCAGCGCTTTCTGTTGGGGCGCAGGGGGTAAATCTGGTGCGGAATCAGGCACTGATGTTGCAATCAATGAACAAAGGCAGTTGCGCCAATCCCGATGATTGTTGATAAATGGTGGCGTTAAAAAAACGTCAGCGCAGGCACTGACCTGCGCACCCATCCATCTTCAGGGAGAAATCATGGCTGCTTATGCCTCTACCATCATTCTGGTCTGCCTCGCCGTCCTGAGCTATTTCGTTCATAACAGTGCCGTTACCATTTCCATTCTGATCCTGCTCGCCATCAAGCTGACACCGCTGTCGCAGTTCTTCCCGTATGTGGAAAAACAGGGCATTCAGATCGGTATTATTATTCTAACCGTTGCGGTGATGGCGCCACTGGCGAGTGGGACGTTGCCCGCTTCATCCTTGCTGAAGTCATTTGCTAACTGGCAATCGATCGTGGCGATTATCGTCGGGGTGTTTGTTGCCTGGCTGGGCGGGCGCGGCGTCAGTTTTATGAGCGTGCAGCCTTCAGTGATTGGTGGATTGTTGATCGGTACCGTGATTGGCGTGGCGTTTTTCCGTGGTGTGCCGGTCGGACCACTGATTGCTGCAGGGATTGTCTCGCTGTTTGTCACCGCGAAGTAGGCCGTTGGAGCATTCCGAAACGCCAAAAAGGGGGCATACTTTCAGAGTCAGTTGGCTATAATAGCCGTCACTCAACATATGACCAATGAAGGAAAGCCAGATGAGTTTGAACCAGGTGCCTGCAGGTAAAGAACTGCCAGAAGATATCTATGTCGTTATCGAGATCCCAGCGAATGCCGATCCGATCAAATATGAAGTGGACAAAGAGTCTGGCGCCCTGTTTGTAGACCGTTTCATGTCTACCGCCATGTTCTATCCGTGCAACTACGGTTACATCAACCACACCCTGTCTCTGGATGGTGATCCGGTTGACGTGCTGGTACCAACCCCGTATCCGCTGGTGCCGGGCTCAGTGATTCGCTGCCGTCCAGTTGGCGTGCTGAAAATGACCGACGAGTCTGGCGAAGATGCCAAGCTGGTTGCGGTTCCGCACACCAAACTGAGCAAAGAATACGATCACATCAAAGATGTGAACGACCTGCCAGAACTGCTGAAAGCGCAGATCACCCACTTCTTTGAGCACTACAAAGATCTGGAAAAAGGCAAATGGGTTAAAGTTGATGGCTGGGATAACGCTGAAGCGGCCAAAGCTGAAATCATCTCTTCTTACGAGCGCGCACAGAAGAAATAATCTTCTCTGCCTCGCAAGCATAAAAAAACACCGTCCAATGGACGTAATGCTTGTCAGTTAAGATCTTAATGGAGGCCGCAACGGATAACGTTGCGGCTTCTTTTTTACCGCCCTTGGGTAATGCCGCACTCTTCTTTCCGGCAGCACCAGCCCTGGCGCCATCGCCATTATCTCTTCCATTATCCGCGGTATTTTTCCCGGTGAGATGCCCGGTAGCAGGCTCAGATGACTTCTCAGATACAGTGCGGACTGCTTAAAACTCATCTGATAAGGTTCCACGCCTTTCAGGCTGTACGCCATCTGCGCCATCATGAACCTCAGAAGGTTATAGGCCAGGACCACGCCCCACAGCTCCTGACGCACAAGTTCTGGCTTTTTGCTTCTCAGCGTCAGCTCATTATTCAGCAGGTGTTGTTTCATCTCGCGGAACCCATGCTCTATTTCCCAGCGATGGCCGTATAAATCCACGACATCTGCTTTGGGATACCTCAGGGGGTCGCACATGGATGTCAGGATTTGAACCGTTTTTCCGTTGAGTTCTTTGCTGATAAGCCTTGCCGTCAGCGTGTCCGCAGCACCCTGCCATTTTTTCTTCGCCTGCGGCGACAGCTGTAATTCCACCAACGCCTGCCCGGCCCCTAAGCTACGGATTACACGGTACTGTGCTCCTTTGCGCAGCGGCAGCATCCAGTGTCTTTCCGTTCCCGCTGACTGCCAGGCGTGCAGCAGACCCAGCGCATAAAAACCTTTATCAAAGAGGGTCAGAGAGTGGTCGGGGGTCTGTGGGATAAGCTGAGCGGCAAGATCGGCTTCGCCGACAGCTGAGACGCTGTCGAACGCTGCTGCTGACAGCAGGTGACTGGTGACTTCCATCTGACAGACCATTCGCACCTGCGGCCACTCAGAGCACTTATTAATATTGGCCGTTCGCCCGAAGGCGGCATCATTCTCTGGTGTGTCAGGGGTACGCCATACGGTGCCATCCACCGCCATCAGAGTCAGTCCGTTCCAGTGCGACAACGGTGTCTTTTCAAACCACAGGCGCTGCGTTTTCTCAAACATTAATCGGATAACATCTTCGCCAAATCGCTGCCGGGCCTGCACAACCGCGCTGGGCGCAACAAAGGGCCTTTTTCCCGGCAGAAGAATATCCAGGTGAGAGACGAGCTGAGTCATCGAATGGGAGCGAAAAAGTGCCATGCCGGTCACTGCCCAGAC
Organism: Pantoea rwandensis; assembly: GCF_000759475.1. Classification (NCBI taxonomy): domain Bacteria; kingdom Pseudomonadati; phylum Pseudomonadota; class Gammaproteobacteria; order Enterobacterales; family Erwiniaceae; genus Pantoea; species Pantoea rwandensis. Next base: position 1,011,316 of record NZ_CP009454.1, on the reverse strand, counting down.
CATCATTTCCATCGATAACCGGCGCTTTCGTAACGTTACTGTCCCGGTATCCGCGAGACACTCGTCAATAAGTTCAGGAGAAAGGAGATCAGAAAGCGTCGAGAACTCCTGAGGAGTAAAGTTATGAACAATATCGAGAGCCTGACTGAGAAGCATAAAAAAATCCGTAATCCCTGAGAGATTACGGATTCTTGCAGAACTGCCGGATCGTTCAACCGATCATTTTTGTCTTAACTGATCGGCATTACGTCCAATGGACGGTGTTTTTATTTATGCCTCGGGTGCGTCGTCGCGCTTTAGCCAGTCACCGCTCGCAATGCGGGTACGACCCGCAATCGAACGCTGATAGACATACAGCCAGGCACTGCCGTAAGGCGTCTGGATGAGTTGGCGTTTGTATTCGCCATTCTTGGTGCGCAAGGCATCAAGTTCGCCAAGCGTGCTGACGTCGATGCGATACACTTCGCAGAAGACGGTTCCCTCATCTTCAACGACGCCCGGATAGTGACCCAGATTGTAGAGCGCAAACCCCTCAATCTGATGGTCGCCGAGCCATTGCGCATTCGTCATCCAGTGACTGTTTCCCTGTTTGCGCCGTAAACTGCCGTAGACAATTATTCGCATTGCTAAAACTCAAACTGATAGAGCAAATCCAGTGCCTGATCGAGACCGGACACGGCTTCCAAATAGAGTTTGGGCATCAGGCGGTAACGCAAGGTTAACGTCGCCAGTGAATCAAATATGCCAACACCGTATTTTACTTGTAGACCCGGCAGCACATAACCGCTCACCTGCACCTGCTGGCTGTCGCCCACACCGGTGGTATCAAGTGCGAGGTTACTGACGCCGAATGTCTCGCCGATTTTACCCATAACCTGACCACTTTGTGCAACCCCTAACCCCACAAGTGCTGAAGTTAATGCATTACTGTCGCCATCGCTGCTGAGTCCCTGACCGCGTAATAAGTAAGAAAGCGCTTCCTGCTGCGACATGGCGGGGTCAGAGAACACCTCGACTTTCGGCTCATCGGCCAGGCCGGTGACGCGAATACCGGCGGTGACATCATCTTCGGTGGCTTCCGGGTTACGTATCGCTTCAAGGTTGACGTACGGCTGATCTGGCGGCCCGGCAAACTGTAGCTCGCCTTTACGCACAATCAAATCCTGCCCGTAAGCGTGGAAGCGGCCATCAGGAATATTGATCTGTCCGTTTAAGCCCAGACCGGTTTTATCCTGCACCAGTTTAAGATCGCCATTCAGCTTGGCTTTCAGACCAAAGGCTGACAGCCGCACATCGTTACCGACGTGGATCACCAGGTTGCTATTGATCGGGATGGCGGCGGTCTTCGGCTGAATCGGCTTGAGATCTTTATCCAGCATCACCTCATCCGAGGAGACGCCAGTGGCGCTTTCTGGCACTTCCTGCACCGTAATACGCGCCCACGGAATATCGACCTTACCATCCAGATTAAACGCGGCTGGCGTGGCTTCAAACACCAGGTCTGGCGAAACATCCATACGCACCATCGGCGGCACGGTGACGCGAATACGGTTGCCCTGCGCAGTGATACGCGCTCGCCAGTTATCCAGCTGGCTCCAGTCGGCATTGCCGCCCAGATTGAGGTTGCCCTGCGTCGTCTGCAACAAACCGTTAAGCGTCGAACTCATGCCATTGAACACCATGTTCAGATTGGCGGAGGTGAGTGTGACCGGCATAAAGCTGGCCTGCACGTTGACATCGCTCAACCCCAACTGGCCAAACACCTGCGGCTGTTGCAGTGTGCCGCCCAGACGCAGGTTACTGTTGAGATTGCCTTTGATCTTCTCGCCCTGCATCAACGCCGGGTTGAACATCGCCAGCGACAGATTGCTGATACCGATGTTGCCCGAGAGCTGACGACGGGTTTGCGGATCGGCAATCTGCACGTTACCGCTCAGCTGGCCGTTGTTGACGATGTGAATCAGCCAGTCGAGTTGGGCACGACCGTTGCGCATCGCGGCATTCAGGTTAAGCGTGTCAAAGGCGATCGGCAGCGTGTTGCCCTGCACGTCTTGTTCGACTTTCACGCCGTTTCCTTTCAGCGATACGGTACCGGTTGGCAGCGCGCCATCGGCGGTCCAGTTCACCCGCGCATCGCCACTGAATACGCCATTAAGCTTGGTCGCATCGGTGAGGAAAGGTTTGATCATCGCCAAATCGAAGCGGTTCAGCACCACATGGGCATGACCGCTGGCCCCGGCTTCAATCGGTTCCGGTACACACAGTTGCGCATTCGGGTTCTGCCAGCAGTGCGGACCGATGGTGGCGGTCTGCTTAGTGTTGAGGTAATCAATCGCCATCGCACGCGTCAGACGCCATTCGCCGACCGGGGTATCAAAGTGCGTGTTGTTGAGATTGCCCTGCCAGCGTTCGGTTTTGCGATCGAAGCTGCCGTTGAGTGCCAACTGACCGGAGACCGGTTCGCCTTCCACGTTCAGCTTGAGCTGATGCTGCTTCTCATTGCCATCAGCGTTCAGCTTCAGCAGATTGATTTTCAGTGCGTCCTGTTGCAGTTGCTCGACGCGCAATTGCAGCTTACCGGCGATCTGATCGCTGGATTTCACATCGCCTTCCAGCGCCACGCGACGGATCTGCAATTGCTGCCAGCGCAAGCCGGTTGCGGTGAGATCGGCCAGCAGCTGCGGTGCCTGTAAGGTGCCGCGCGCTTTTACCGTGCCTTTCGCCACACCGCCGAGTCCTGGCAGTGCGTTATCCAGATGCGGTGCATCGATATTGGCATCCAGGTTGAGCGTGTCGCCCAGTTCACCTTTCACGTCCAGATGGTTACGGCCCAACGCGAGGTTGATACCCGGGATTTTCCACTGGTTATAGCTGTTGCCGGTCAGTGAGCCATTGGCGCTGACGGCGTTCTGCTTCACGTTCCCTTTCAGCTCCAGCTGCGGCACGCTCAGCTGCCAGCTGCCGCCGTACAGGCTGCCACGCGTGGCAATTTTGCCGTCGAGTTTGGCTGGCCAGTCCGGGTACTGTTTGGCAGTGTTGATGCCGGAGAGCGTCAATTCGCTGCGCCAGCTAATGGCTTTGCTCCAGTCCACCAGCGCGGTTAAATCAACGTTACCCTGCAGTGCTGCCACGCGCAGCTTGTCCAGGCTGAACTGCTGCACGTTGCCTTTGCCATCAAGTGAAATGGTCGCCGGCGGCACGGCTTCGCCTTTCACCGCGGTGCGCAGTGACATCACATAATCAGTGGCTTTGCCTTTGAACTGATAATCGAGGTTATCCGCCTGATACTGCACCGGGCCGGTAAGCGGCCAGCGCAACTCCGGGCTGGTGAGTTTCAGTGACAGTGGCAGACCCGCCACCGCCGGTTGTGCAGCGGCATCCAGCTGTGCGCGGACCGGGCCAGAGAGATTCAGCCCCAGCTTCAGCTCTTCACGCATCGCCCCGCTGAGATTCATTTTGATCTTCTCGCCCTTGATCGGTTCGAGATTTAACGATCCGCTGAGCGCGAAATTCACCGGCCAGTTATCCGCCAGCTGCGCATCACCGCTGGCGTTCAACTGCCCTTGCGGTGAATCGATGTCAAAGGTTTCTAACTGAAGATGGCGGTCAGCGGTTTTGGCTTTCAGCAACAGACGGGTAATCGACACATCGGTATCGCCGGTCAAGCGCAGCTGTTCGCCGAGCAGTTCCTGTACGGTGATATCCAAAGGCAGCTGGAAGTCAGGCAGTTCGGGTAACAGCGGTTTAGCGAACATCTCTTGCAGCGTTTCACCCAAGGGTTTCTCATCCGGCTGCGGCTGTTGCACTTTCGGCTGCACCACTTGCTCATCAACCACTTTCGCCGCCTTCGGCAGCGCAATCAGCAGACTTTGAATATGCGTTGGGGTTAACGTCAACGCGCGCCCCTGCCAGTTAAGGCCGGTGGTGAAGTCCAGCAGCGAGATGGACGTGTCATCCACTTTGACATTGATGTTATGCAGGCCGATCTTGCTGAGCGTAATCGGATACGGCGTGGTCAGGTTGGTGCTACCGCTCTCTTCCTGCGGCGGGGGCGCAGCGGCCGGGGCCATTTTCTTGCTGTCGACCACCACACTCACATCCTGCAAACCGATGTCATTCACGCACACCGACGAGTGCAGCAAGCAGTTAAGATTGAGCGCCAGATGGAAGCGTCCAGCATCCACGCTCACGCCCGGCATCTCATACTTCACACCACTCAGCGTCAGATCGCGCCAGCCGCCTTCGACTTTGTTGATCGATAAACCGGGTACCCAGCGATCGGCACCTTTCAGCACCAGATGCAATCCGGGTGTGGTGCCAATCAGAAACGCCACACTGCCAAACAGCACCACCAGAAAAATACCGAATCCAATCAGGACCTTTTTCCACAGCTTCATAGTTCAGGCCCCAGTCCTACATAGAATTGCAAACCATGTTCCTTGTCATCGCCAATCGGCCGCGCGATATCAAATTTGATTGGCCCGACCGGAGAAGCCCAGCGCACGCCAACACCGGCACCAGTTTTAAAATCACTCTGTTTGATGTCATTTACCGCTTCACCAGAATCAACAAACACCGCGCCCCACCACTTGCCGGTCACGTTATATTGATACTCCAGCGAGCCGGTGGCCATTTTGGAGGCACCGGTCAGCTTGCCGTCACTGTCGCGCGGCGAGACATCTTTGTATTTATAGCCGCGAATACTGCGGTCGCCCCCGGCGAAGAAGCGCAGGTCAGGCGGAACTTTGTCGAAATCGTTGGTTTCGATCCAGCCAAGGTTACCGCGTACCACAAAGCGATTTTTCTCGCCCAGCATGCGGATCCAGACGTTTTGCGCCTGCAGGATCAGGAAGTCGACATCCGATCCCCAGGTAGTATCGGAGACATCGACGGAATAACGCTGCGAGTCGCCCCAGGTTGGCATCAAGCCACCGCGCGAACGCGTGCGGCTCAAACTCACGCCTGGATAGAGCAGCATGGTGGTGTTGGTGACACTGCCTTGGGTGAAGTGGTCGAGACTCCACTTCAGGTTAACCGCGCGCTGCCAGCCGGAGCTGCTGTCCCAGTTACGCGAAACGCCCAGCGTGGTGGTGTCCGCTTTGGTGTCGTTGAGATCGGTACGCTTCAAACCACCCGAGAAGGTGTAATACTGCTCCAGCGGGCTTTTCAGCAAGGGCACTTTATAGCTGAGATCAAGCTGTTGTTCAGGCGCGGAAATATAGGAACTGGCCGTCAGGCTATGACCGCTGCTGTTAATCCACGGTTTTTTCCACGTGCCTTTCAGGCGCGGGCCGACGTCGGTGGAATAGCCCACACCGGCTTCGATGGTGTTCTCAACCCGTGGCGATACCGCCGCATTGAGCGGCAGCACTTTGGTTTGACGGCCCTTGTCGAATTCAGGAGCGACGACCACCGAGTTAAACCAACCCGTGGCGGATAAACGACGGTTTAATTCCGCCAGATCGCGCGAGCTGTAAGGGTCGCCCTTTTTGAACGGCACCAGATTACGCAGATAGGCTTCGTTGATTTGCGAGCCCTGGAAACTGACATCGCCAAAACGGTAGCGCGGGCCACTGTCGTAGTCGATATCCCAGAATGCTTCGCGTCTTTCGACCGAAACGCCAAGCTGGCTTTGCTTAAAGTCACCGTCGAAGTAACCATTACGCAGTGCCAGGCTGGAGAAGCCATTTTTAAATTTGTCGTACTCGCCGTGATTGAGTTGGGTGCCAACTTTCGGCGTGCCCTGCTTCACCCAGGCTTTATAATCATCATCGTTTTTCGCCGCCCCTTCGACCACGATGTGGCTGCCACCAATTTTCACCGGCTCACCGGGTTTGACGTGGGCGATCAGCACCGGTCTGCCACCCTGCGGCGGTGCAGGACGCGATTCGAAATCGATTTCGGGTTCGTAATAACCGAGTGCCCGCAACCCTTCTTTGATCGCCTGTGAAACACGCGCCTGGAAGCGCCCATCGCTCGACACTTCGTCAGTACCAATGGTGGACAAGCGTGCCCTGACGTTCTTTTGTAAATCCCCGGTTAGCCCTTCAAGCTGCAAGCGCACTTTCGCTGCCTCAACGGCAGGTGCAGCAAGCAACAGGCTGGCCAAACAATAAATATGCAATCGCGGCACGCGTACTCCTGTTAATAATGCCTGCCCCTTATTCCGCAGGGGCGTTATTTCTCATCGGAGGCTATCACCACCACTCGCTTACCCATCAGCATAGCCGCTCTTTTTGGCGGATGGCTGAGGAAAATGGTCACTAAGCCAAATCATTTCCTATTGTCGGTAAATGGGGGGATCGATACAACACCGAAGCCGCACTTCTGCGATAGAGAGGGGCGCACTCGGATTATTCCGACCTCCTTGTGCGCGCCTCTGGCGGCGGCATAAGCGCTGCTGCTATAATCAGCACCCAGCAGGCATGACCTGCTTTCCTTTCTGCCCCGACGTTAACGTTCCTTGTCGAAATGGCGCAGACATTTTTGGCACGGATAGCTCTGTATGACAGGTGAATACTGGATGTTCCCCTGCGCTGCCCAGGCCAAAAATGACAAGTGATTAACCCAACGGATCTTTTATGCTCGATAGCTTACTTGTCATTCTTTTACTGATTGTGATCAGTTCATTCTTTTCTCTTTCGGAGATCTCGCTGGCGGCTGCCCGTAAGATCAAACTTAAACTGCTCGCCGATGAAGGCAACATCAATGCGCAGCGCGTGCTGAAAATGCAGGAACAGCCTGGCATGTTCTTCACCGTGGTGCAGATTGGCCTCAATGCCGTGGCCATCCTCGGCGGTATTGTCGGTGATGCCGCGTTTTCCCCCGCCTTCAGCAGTTTATTTAGCCGCTTTATGGCCCCTGAACTGGCCGATCAGCTCAGCTTTATCTGTTCCTTCACCGTCGTCACCAGCCTGTTTATTTTGTTTGCCGATTTAACGCCGAAGCGCGTGGGGATGATTGCGCCAGAAGCGGTGGCGCTGCGCATCATCAATCCGATGCGCTTCTGCTTGCTGGTGATGCGCCCGCTGGTGTGGCTGTTTAACGGGCTGGCCAACGTGTTTTTCCGCATCTTCAAGCTGCCGATGGTGCGTAAAGACGACATCACCTCCGACGATATTTACGCGGTGGTGGAAGCCGGTGCGCTGGCTGGCGTGCTGCGTAAACAGGAACACGAACTGATCGAAAACGTGTTTGAGCTGGAATCGCGTACCGTGCCGTCTTCGATGACGTCACGCGAGAACGTGGTGTGGTTTGATCTGCACGAAGATGAAAACAGCCTCAAAACCAAAATCGCCCAGCATCCGCACTCTAAATTCCTGGTGTGTGATGGCGACATTGACCATATCGTCGGCTATGTCGATTCCAAAGAGCTGCTGCTGCGCGTGCTGGGCAATCAGAGCCTGACCCTGAGCAGCGGCGTGCAGATTCGCTCTGCGCTGATTGTGCCGGACACGTTAACGCTCTCTGAAGCGCTGGAAAGCTTTAAAACCGCGGGCGAAGACTTCGCGGTCATCATGAACGAATACGCGTTGGTGGTGGGGATTATTACCCTCAACGACGTGATGACCACGCTGATGGGTGATTTGGTCGGCCAGGGTCAGGAAGAGCAGATTGTGGCGCGTGATGAGAACTCATGGCTGGTTGAAGGCGGCACACCGATTGATGACGTGATGCGCGTGCTGGATATCGATGATTTCCCACAGTCCGGCAACTATGAAACCATTGGTGGTTTCATGATGTACATGCTGCGCAAAATCCCGAAACGCACCGATTTCGTCAAGTTCTCAGGTTACAAGTTTGAAGTGGTGGATATCGACAGTTATCGCATCGACCAGCTGCTGGTGACGCGTATAGACGATCGTCCGCCGGTGCTGAGTGTGACGAAGAGCGCCACTGATGAGCTGGAGTCGCCATAGTACCGGGCGGCAGAAAAAAACAAGGCGCGATTTCTCGCGCCGCTACTGAGGGCGCCTGATTGCATGGCGCCCTTTCTTTTTACTGCTTAGTTGTACTCGGCTTGCAAACGCAGGACCTGGCGGTTGATCTCGGACATCACGCTAAGGTGCTGTTTATCTTTGACGCGGGGCAACATCACTTTGCCTTTATCGAACTCAAACGCGCCAACATCCTTAATATACAACCTTCCTTTAAAAAGCGTTTTTACGTATTTCGCAATTTGCAGCGGATTATAGCGCTGGAAGATTTTCATACTGTCTAACTCCTGAACAGATGTACTACGCTTCGTCGTTGCCAAATCCGGTACGAACCCATGAAGCGCAAATGAGGCATAACTATAGAACACCAAACGTTACGTATGTTCCGAAAAGGTGAATTTTTTACTGAATTGACACATTATTACAGAACACTCTGTTATGACGTTCACAAAACCCAGTATAAACCTTCACTCATTAAGGAATTGTGGCGTGGGTTGCAAAGCTGTTAACTCATCGCGACAGGCGCATCATCCACACCTAATATTGCAAAAACATGAATAACTGGTCGGATCACTAAGGAGCATCACCATGCGTTTGGCACACTCAGTCTTAGCACTGGCACTGCTGGTTCCCAGCCTTGTCTCAGCTCATGCTTTTAAGATCGGCGATCGTGTTCCGCCAGTAGGCGTGAGCGACAGGGGCGAACTGCTTTATCAACAAGATAAGTTTAGCTACCAACCGTGGAATAGCGCGCAGCTGAGTGGAAAAGTGCGTGTCATCTTACATATTGCCGGGCGTTCTTCGGCTAAAGAACAGAATGCCGCGCTGATTGAAGCGATAAAAGCGGCAAAATTCCCGCATGACCGTTACCAGACCACCACCATTGTGAACACTGACGATGCGATTCCTGGCACGGGGATGTTTGTGCGCAGCAGTATTGAGAGCAACAAGCAGCAATATCCGTGGTCGCAGTTTATTGTCGACAGCAATGGCAACGTGCGTAAAGTCTGGCAGCTGGAAAAAGGCGGTTCAACGATTGTGGTGCTGGATAAGACCGGGCATGTGCGTTACGCCAAAGAGGGTGCACTTACGCAGGATGAAGTGCAGCAGGCGATGAAGCTGATCCGTGAGCTGTTGCAGTAAAAACAGTGGTCGCCATCAAGGTACGACCCTATGTTGCCCGACTACACGTCCACCTCATCCCGCATATTAAAAGCACAACGACTGGCTGGGGTTTGTTAACTGATTGGGATATTTACGGCGAAAATGCAGGATGCATTTTCAGGACTTATCGCAGATCTTTTAACGACGAAAATTCAGGATGAGCTTCCATTGCTCATCGCGGACTTTTACAGGGAAAATACCGGGTAGCATTTTTAAAGGGTGCGCAGTGATGCGCACCCGCAATTAAAACAGCGAAACGCGGAAACCCGGGTTCAGGAAAGATTCGCGCGGCGTGTAGTCCAGGGTTTTGCCCTGCCAGTCATGTACGTGGGCACCCGCCGCAATGGCCACCGCGTGACCCGCTCCGGTATCCCAAATGTTCGTTGGCCCAAAACGTGGATACAGTTGCGCTTTGCCTTCCGCCACCAGACAAAATTTCAGCGAAGAGCCAATCGCCGTGGTTTGATGTTCGCCTAACTGCGTCAGATACTCTTTCAGCTCTTCATCTTTATCTGCATGCGAACGGCTGACAACCACCAGCAGTGGACGCGCCTCGCGCACCTGAATTTGCGTTTTATGGCCGCCCTCTTCTTTCCAGGCTTTGCCTTCAGCTGCCGAATACATCACACCCAGCGCGGGCGCATAGACGACACCTAATACCGGCTTGCCGTTTTCAATCAAGGCAATATTGACGGTAAATTCGCCATTGCGCTTGATAAACTCTTTGGTGCCATCCAGTGGATCAACCAGCCAATATTTTTTCCAGTTCTGGCGCACAGACCAGCTCGGCGGATCTTCCTCTGATAATACCGGCACTTCTGGGGAGAGCGCGGCAAGCCCTTCCACGATGACTTTGTGTGCCGCGAGATCGGCAGCCGTCACCGGCGAATCATCCGACTTGCTCGTCACATCCATCGGCTGCTCACCCGCATAGACATGCATAATGGCATCACCCGCTTCACGCGCCAGTTGGCTAATTTTATCTAACATACTTCACCTCTTTTCCGCTGATTCTGCCTGTCAGACATCAACAGCTCACCTCAACACATTTTAGCAGTTGTGTTCCCATGCTTTGCGGCTGAACTGTCTGAAACGGCAATCTATATGATTATCAATACCATAGTTCATAGATGGCGGCTATGGCGCGATGCTGATTCCCTTTTCACCACGCGACTGCGGCAACGAAGGCTTAAAAGTCCGAGCTTCATCACAAATTGAAATGATAATTCGTCATTGTTTTACATTATTTTGAGAGGCCCATTCGAACGAACAAGGAGCAAGCGATGTTCAAAGCGAGCATGTCGTTATTGGCGCTGTGTGTATCTGCTGCAACGGTACAGGCTGCTACCGTGGATCTGCGCATTCTGGAAACCACCGATCTGCACAGTAATATGATGGATTTCGATTACTACAAAGATACGCCAACCGAGAAATTTGGTCTGGTGCGCACCGCCACGCTGATTCAGCAGGCGCGCGCGGAAGCGAAAAACAGTGTGCTGGTTGATAACGGCGACATTATTCAGGGCAGCCCGCTGGGCGATTACATGGCGGCTAAGGGGCTGAAAAAAGGGGATGTGCATCCGGTTTATAAAGCGATGAACACGCTGGATTACGCAGTGGGCAACTTAGGCAATCACGAATTCAATTATGGCTTACCCTATCTGCAGAAGGCGATTGCCGGCGCGCGTTTCCCCTATGTGAATGCCAATATTATCGATGAAAAGAGCGGAAAACCGCTGTTTACCCCCTACTTAATCAAAGAAACCACCGTTACCGACCGCAGCGGCAGCGCGCACCGCTTAAAAATTGGCTACATCGGCTTCGTTCCACCACAGATTATGGTGTGGGATCGCAACAATCTGCAGGGTAAGGTGCGTGTTGATGACATCACGGAAACAGCGAAGCGCTATGTGCCGGAAATGCGCGCAAAAGGTGCTGAAATAATCATCGCTATTCCGCACTCAGGTTTAAGCAGTGAGCCTTATCACGCCATGGCGGAGAATTCGGTCTACTACCTCAGCCAGGTGCCGGGCATTAGCGCCATTATGTTTGGTCACGCGCATGCGGTATTCCCCAGTAAAGAGTTCACGGCCATTCAGGGCGCTGACATCGCACAGGGCACGCTAAACGGTGTTCCGGCAGTGATGCCCGGCATGTGGGGCGATCATCTCGGCGTGGTCGATTTGGTGCTAAATAATGAAGGCGGGAAATGGCAGGTCACCCAGGGTAAAACTGAAGCGCGGCCCATTTACGATCCGGTTGCCAAAAAAGCACTGGCAGCAGAAGACGCCGATCTGGTGAAAGTGCTGGAGCCTGATCATCGTGCCACGCGTGAGTTCGTTGCTAAGCCGATCGGTAAATCGGCTGATGTGATGTACAGCTATCTGTCGCTGGTGCAGGACGATCCTACCGTGCAGATCGTCAATAATGCGCAGCGCGCCTATGTTGAGCACTTCATTCAGGGCGATCCCGATCTCGGCCGCCTGCCGGTACTTTCCGCTGCCGCACCGTTTAAAGCCGGTGGTCGTAAAAACGATCCCGCCAGTTATACCGAAGTGGAAAAAGGTGAACTCACCTTCCGTAATGCCGCCGATCTCTATCTCTATCCCAATACGCTGGTGGTGATGAAAGTGACGGGTGCGCAGGTGAAGGAGTGGCTGGAATGCTCGGCCGCGCAGTTTAATCAGATCGATCCACACACTCGAAAACCGCAAGCACTGATTAACTGGGATTTTCGTACCTACAATTTCGATGTGATTGACGGCGTGGATTATCAAATTGATGTCACGCAACCTGCGCGCTACGACGGTGAATGTACGTTGATTAATAAAGACGCTTCACGCATTAAAGATTTGACGTGGCAAGGTAAGCACATCGATCCCAACGCGGTATTCCTGGTCGCCACCAACAACTATCGCGCCTATGGCGGTAAATTTGCCGGCACCGGCGATAAATATGTGGCATTTGCCTCACCGGATGAGAACCGTTCAGTGGTCGCGGCTTATATCAGTAGCGAAACCAAAGCACACGGCGAAGTGAAACCGCAGGCCGATCACAACTGGCGTTTAGCGCCGATTCACAGTGATACGCCGCTGGATATTCGCTTTGAAACCGCACCAGGCGAGAAAGCCACGCAGTTTATTGAGAAGTACGCAGATTATCCGATGAAAGCGGTGGGCAGTGACGAGATTGGTTTTGCGATTTGGCAGGTAGATTTGCAGAAGCAGTAACAGGCTATAGCCGGGCTGCCAAATGAATGGAAGGCACCCGGCTTTGATGCACAACAGCGAGCACAATAATTCCCTGGTGCATTACCTGGTAATAAATCATATGGCTAACAAAGGGAAAACTGAGTACGCCTTCGGCAAGATCGGACGTTCTGCTGATCCCCATGGCTGGGAGTTCAGACAGCGTGTGTAATGTGCGCTGCAAACGCCTCAAGTATTGATGAGACTGCGCTTCGCCCCAGTGCTGTAAGGTGAACTGACGAATATCGACAAGATCCTGCCGCGCTTCATCCGTGAGCTGAAATTTGGCCATTTAATCCAGTAATTGATTGAAAAATGTTTCACCATCGGTCAGTCGTCCGTTGGCAACGTCTTCTCTGGCTCGGGCAATTTTTTCCTGTAAAAACTGCTGCTTCATGAGTTCAATTGCCTGAAACTCTTCAGCAGATATGACAACGGCGACAGGTTTTCCGTTCCGACTGATTTGTACCGGTTCACGCTGAGCTTTGAGAAGCATATCCCCAAATTGCGTTTTAGCTTCGTTGGCAGAGAGTAAATACATTTCGCACCTTCCGCTTGAATCGTTCGATTCGCTCATTGTATTAGCCAATCGGGTAAAGATCAGCCAGATTTACAAACAAAAAAACCGGCATTTATGCCGGTTTCAATGAATTGCTGAATGATTACAGAATTTCCAGCAGCTCGACTTCGAACACCAATGTGCTGAATGGCGGGATGGATGCACCTGCACCGCGCTCGCCGTAGGCGAGGTTTTGTGGAATCACTAATTCCCACTTAGAACCCACTGGCATCAGGGTCAGCGCTTCAATCCAGCCAGCGATAACGCCGCTTACCGGGAATTCAGCCGGTTCGCCACGTGCCACTGAGCTATCAAACACCGTACCGTCGATCAGTTTGCCTGTGTAGTGCACACGGACACGATCCTGACGTGATGGAATCGGGCCATCGCCTTGAGCGATTACGCTGAACTGCAGACCAGATTCCGTGCTGCTCACGCCTTCACGCTGGGCATTCTGCTCCAGGAATTTATGGCCTTCAGCCGCCATGGCTTCCACTCGCTCACGTCGTACGCCTTCTGCACGTTCGTGCACTTCACGCAGCGCGCGATGTACCACATCAACAGGCACAGCCGGTGAGTTCCCTTCCAGCGCATCGCGCAGACCCGCGAGCAGTGCTTCCGGCTGCAGACCCTGCAGTCCAGATTCCTGCAGCTGCTGGCCGACCTGTAAACCGATACCGTAACTTGCTTGTGATTCGACGCTGTCGAATGAAGGGGTGGTCATCTTGATTCCTTAATCCCGGAGAAAATAGAAACGGCAGCATAACAGCGCAGGCGGCTGGCGTAAAATCTGCAGCGCCGCAGATGACATTTCTCAGCGAAAGAGAAACAATACGCAGGTCAAATTTTTCAATGCTGGCAGGCACTTCGTGCCCGCATTGCCCATACTATAGCTGTGGCAACGTTTTCGTCGTACAGCGCTAAGAAAGAGAGAATACATGGGCCAGATTGCCCCACGACGCCGCAGGACGCGCGCACCGCGTGCTTTTACTTTATCGAGGTTGCAACGTTGGCTGCCGCAATTTCCGCGCAAGGCCGCCAGCGAGGAGGATTCACGAATGGCTTCTGATACCCCTTCCCGCGTTCCCGCCGTGCTGCTGCGCGTCTGGCATCTGCTGGATGATGTGCGCTGGATGAACCCACTGCCGGCCTTCCATCGCCGTGGCATTGTGATTGCCTTGTTGGTTCTGCTATTGGCGTTTCTCTGGCCGAGCAGTACGCCGCAATATCCGATTGAGCGCCCGGCAGATAACAGCAGCAAAGAGGTGCCGTTGCAGGCGGAGATTTACGACAACAAGCAGCCGCAGAACACCCAACCGAAAACCGATTCTCAGGGTGAGTGGCACAACTATACCGTGGCATCAGGTCAGACGCTGGCACAGCTGTTCCGCGACAATAATCTGCCGGTCAATGATGTGTTCGCCATGGCACGCGTTGAGGGCGACGATCAGCCTCTTAGCGCACTGAAGAATGGACAACAGGTGAAGATTCGTCAGAACGCGCAAGGCGTGGTGACAGGATTAACGGTGGATGGCAGCAACGGCCCGGTGCTGTTTACCCGTCAGCCCGACGGCAGCTTTATCCGCGCCCAGTAAATCGCAGAAACAAAAACGCCGGCACAGGGCCGGCGTTTTCGCGTTACCGAGTATACTCGTCATACTTCAAGTTGCTGATGCGTTGGCTTCGCTCATTCACCTCAGTCACTTACCTAAGTAAGCTCCTGAGATTCATTCCCTTGCCGCCTTCCCGCACCTTGAATTATTTAGAGTAGATTACTCAGCCACTACATTCACAACCAGTTTAGCGAACACTTCGCTATGAACCTGGAAGTCAACTTCGTGCTCACCGGTAGAACGCAGAACGCCGTTTGGCAGACGCACTTCGCTCTTAGCCACTTCAACGCCAGCTGCAGTCACTGCATCAGCGATGTCGCGAGTACCGATTGAACCGAACAGTTTACCTTCGTCGCCTGATTTAGACGCGATGGTAACGGTGCCCAGTGCGTTGATTTTCTCTGCACGTGCGTTAGCAGCAGCCAGAACGTCAGCCAGTTTGGCTTCCAGTTCAGCGCGACGTGTTTCGAAGAACTCAACGTTTTTCTTGGTAGCAGGAACAGCTTTACCCTGTGGAACCAGGAAGTTACGAGCGTAGCCCGCTTTAACGTTAACCTGATCACCCAGGCTGCCCAGGTTTGCTACTTTATCAAGCAGAATAACTTGCATTACCTTATCCTCTTAAAGTCGTTAATGGACAACTACCAATTACTGATGACGATCAGTGTATGGCAGCAGGGACAGGTAGCGAGCGCGCTTGATGCAACGAGCGAGCTGACGCTGGTATTTTGCACGAGTACCGGTAATACGGCTCGGGACAATTTTACCGCTTTCGGTAATGTAGTTTTTCAGTGTAGCGATATCTTTGTAATCAATCTCTACAACGCCTTCCGCGGTGAAACGGCAGAATTTGCGACGACGGAAATAACGTGCCATTTGGCTAGTCTCCAGAATCTATCAATTCAATCTGCTCGGCATGTAACACCATTCTGCTCTGACCATTGCGTGCCTGATGGCAGCTAATGAAACCTTCGAGAACGAGTTGCGTACCGACCGTTATATGTTGAGTAATCACCTGATGGGTGCTGCCGCTGATAATCACCGG
This sequence comes from Pantoea rwandensis, assembly GCF_000759475.1. Lineage (NCBI taxonomy): Bacteria > Pseudomonadati > Pseudomonadota > Gammaproteobacteria > Enterobacterales > Erwiniaceae > Pantoea > Pantoea rwandensis. The sequence continues at coordinate 995,750 of NZ_CP009454.1, read as the reverse complement.
CATCTGACACCAGGCTTGCCGGTGAAAACCGGCTTCCTCCTGCACAGAACGGTGCTCAAGCACGAACTGGCAGTGAGGAATCCCTGACGGACTGACTTTTCGAACTGGCGTCTTGCACACAGTGCCTGACAGGCGCAGTCGATTTGCCGTCATGTCGGATTACTCTTCAGAATCCCCAGCATCTGAGTCATCTGATGATTCGTTAGCGAAGTCTTCGCGACGATCACGACGCTCATCTTTCGCTTTAACCATCGGAGATGCTTCAGTTACCGCGTGCTTAACGCGCATAACCATGCTGCGGATAACGGCGTCGTTGAAGCGGAAGTTAGTTTCCAGCTCGTCAATCACTTCCTGCGGTGCTTCTACGTTCAGCAGAACATAGTGAGCTTTGTGCAGTTTGTTGATTGGGTAAGCCAGCTGACGGCGGCCCCAGTCTTCCAGACGGTGAATCGTGCCCTGTGCACCGGTGATAGCACCAGTGTAACGCTCGATCATACCTGGAACCTGTTCGCTCTGGTCAGGATGGACCATAAATACGATTTCGTAATGACGCATCGATAGCTCCTTACGGATTATTCAGCCTCCTGTCGGGGTCAGCTGCGGCCCATGGAAGCAAGGAACGTTATAGGTTGTGAATCATTTAAATGAAACACACCTCTGAATGCAGCTGAAAAATTGACGCGTAATCATACTGGCGTCCCCCTGGAAACTCAAGCGCACAATTCATCAAATCCCTTGGGTCATGCCAGTTAAGCGCACCTTTTGTGCTAAGGATTAAGATTCAGCAGGTTAGCGAAGGTTTGTTCAAAATCGCTGATGGAGGCGTTCAACAGGGCGATCTGGCATCAATGTGGCGAAGAACTAAACTATTTACAGGCGCAACGGTTTGGCTTATTCGCGGCGTCTGAGAGTGCAATCCCTGGAGTGAGGAGTCGAATATGAAAACCATCATTTTCGCCACTTTACTGGGTCTCTTCCTGTCTCCACCCGCTTTCGCCAGCTCCGCTGACTACGCGCAGCAGATGAGAAGTAACAGCAGCAATGCGGCTTCAGGCTATGTCTATGTCAACCGGCTGGATACGCCTGGCAGCAACCCAGTCAGTGCGAATACCAGTGCAGCAGATCGTCTGTCTTCACAGCTGTAAAATCGGATGACGTAACGGGCTGGCATCTTTGCCAGCCCGAGTTGTTTCTACAGCTGATGCTTGAAAAAACTCACCAGTGCAGTCAGGGCTGAAGGCGTAATTTTGTGGCCGATTTGCTTTTCCGACAGGTAAGTCATTTTTTCATTCAACGCGGCTTCACGCAGCGCTTTCTCCAGCCTGACGGTTTCAGCGAACGGCACCACTTCATCGGCTTCGCCGTGCCATAACAGCAGCGGCCGATTGGCCAGTTTATCCAGTTGCTGGCTGGGATCGTAAGGCGCCAGCGGCGCGAGGCGGGCAGCTAGCGTCTCTTTCTGCTCTGGCGTGCGCGCCACCAGCGGCGGGAACAGCGTTTGACTCAACTGCATAAAGTAACCGGAGCCCATCATACAAGCGACGCTATGTATCTGCGGATAGCGCACCATCGCGCCCAATGCGGTCATGCCGCCCATCGAAGCACCAGCCACCGCAAAGCGCTCATCGGCAATCAAATCTTTCTCACGCAGCGCCGCTTCTAACAGCGGTACTTCGTCGATGTTCTGTTTGAGGATCTCCCAGAAGTGCGTCATACGCGTTTCGGTATCCCCGTTGTAGCGCGCTCCGTGCATATCGGCATCCGGCATCACTACGCGAAACCCAGCCTGCGCTAGCGCCACCGCGAAGTAGCTGTAGACTTCTTTGGATGAGGTAAATCCGTGGTAAAACAGGATGGTGGGTAAACGTGCCTGCCGCTGTCCTGCGGGAGCCGCATGAATACACTCAATACCTGCCAGGTTTTCCGTTGCCAACTCAATCATACCGCCTCCGTTGAGAATGATTATCACCCGTCACAGTGTAAGCGCTGAGCGGCAAAACGCGAGCGACTTCACATTTAATCAGAATAATTTCTGTACTAAACCTTTTGCCGCAATTGCCGTTGATCTTGTACCCCTCCAATAGTCTTGAAATAGGTACTTTATGAAGCGTCTCTCTCTCAGCGCCATGGGTCTCGGCATTAAACTGTCTGTATTGACGTCTTTAAGCGTGGCAATTGTGCTGTTTACCCTGACCTTAACCCTGAGCCATAACGCGGCTCGCCAACTGGAACAGCTGGCGACCGATGATATGCAGAATCAGGTGCTGGGCATTAATGAAATGGCCACCATGTTTAACGCCACGTTGTCTGAAGAAGTGGCGAACTACACCAAACTGTTCCAGAGTTTCCTGCCCAAGCGCTTTAGCCGTGATGAGAATGAGCGTATTCAGGTCGGCGAACTTAGCACGCCAACCCTGCGCGCGGGGCTGAAAACCCTCAATCTGGATCAAATCGCGGTGGATGATTTTCTCGATCGTACCGGTGCAGTGTCGACCATCTTTGTGCGTGATGGTGAAGACTATGTTCGTATTGCCACCTCGCTGAAAAAAGAGGATGGCAATCGCGCCATTGGCACCCGACTTGACCGCAGCAGCGCAGCCTGGCGCAGCGTTAATCAGGGCGAAGTCTATCGCGGGCTGGCCACGCTGTTTGGCCATCGCTATATCACTCAGTATCAGCCGGTACAGGATGAGAGCGGCGCGGTGATCGCCATTCTGTTTGTCGGCGTGCAGATCGATGCGCAATATGCCCTGATGCGCGACAAAGTGCTGGCACGCCATCTCGGCGACAGCGGCACCTTCTTTGTACTCAACGGCGCCCCCGGCAGCACGCAAGGACAGTATCTGTTTGATCGTCAATCCGAAGGCAAGCTGCCGAGCTGGGATCAGTCTGTCCAGCAACAGCTGTTAACCCAATCCAAAGGATTGCTGAGTATTCAACTGGATGGCGAGACTAAGCTGCTGGCGTGGCAGCAGCTGCCGGGCTGGAACTGGATTATCGCTGGCGAAGTCAGCCGCGCCAGCCTGCTGGCACCGATTACCCAGAGCCGTAACCTGTTTATCGCCATTGGGCTTGCCCTGGTCATCGCTTTCGCCGTGGGCTTCATCTGGTATAGCCGACGCGCCATTACGCGCCCGTTGCAGCAGGTGATTCATCTGGCAGAGCAGTATGCGGCCGGTAATTTGCAGGCGCATCTGGATTCCACCCGCCGTGATGAAATTGGTCAACTGGTCGCGGCGATTAACGGCATCGGCGATGGGCTGGAAAAAGTGGTGAGTCAGGTTCGTCATGCGGCACGCGATATCAGTCGTGGCACTGACACTATCGCCGCCAGCAGCTCCAGCATCAGCGAACAGATCAATCGTCAGGCGAGTAGCGTGGAAGAGACCTCTGCCAGCATGGAGCAGTTTGGTGCCACCGTGGCGCAAACCGCGGCCAACGTGCGCCAGGCGATGGCGCTGGTGGGTGAAGCGGCCAGCACCGTCAATCATGGCGGCAGTACGGTAGCGCGCTCGGTCGAAACTATGGCGGAGATCCGCGTGGCTTCACAGAGCATCGCTGATATCACCCATGTGATTGAATCCATTGCATTCCAGACCAATATTCTGGCGCTAAACGCGGCGGTGGAAGCGGCGCGTGCCGGTGAGCATGGCAAAGGCTTTGCCGTGGTCGCAGCGGAAGTCCGTGCGCTGGCGCAACGCAGTGCCAATGCGGCTAAAGAGATCGATAACTTGATCGCCACCTCCATCGATAAAGTCGCGGCCGGCCATGCGCTGTCCGAGCAAACGCGCGATGCAATGCAGCATATTGTTAGCCATATTGACCAGGTGAAAACGCTGATGGGCGAAATCAATATCGCAGCACAGGAACAGGCGGCGGGCATTGGTCAGGTGAATCTGGCGATGAATCATATTGGCCAGGCGACGCACCAAAGCAGCGATATGGTTACCCAATCGGAAACCACAGCGCAGACGTTGAGCCAGCAGGGTCATCATTTAACCCAGCTGGTGAGTGTTTTTCATTTGAAAGACTGATGTGAACGGGGAAGATGGCCTAAACTGGAGCCATCTTCCTTATCAGGAGCGTATTATGCGTCGCTTTTTACTGGTGTTGAGCCTGTTACTAACCGGTTGTGCCGCGTTTAAAACCACACCGGAAGCCCCACCACCGCCAACCAGCCACGCGCAGGAAATCAGCCGCGCGCAAAGCTATGGCTTGCGCAAACTGGGCAATATCACGGTCTCCACCCGTGGCTCACCGGATGATGCCGAGCGCGCATTAGCCGCACGAGCGAATCAGGCGGGCGCGGTTTACTACCAAATCCTGATGCTGGATGAAACCACACTGCCTGGCTTTTGGTACGGCACCGCCATTCTCTATGGCGCGCCGTCAGCCAGTGCTGGCTCGCAGCAGTAAGCGCGTGCTGAGATCGTCACTCAGCGAACGTCGCCCCCGCATATCAAGGTGTTGATCGCACCAGCCATCGGCCAACGGCGGTTCAGCCACTTTCAACAGAATCGCCGCGCTCGCCAGTTGTAACAGTTCCTGCGTCACCTCGCGCGCCATACCTTCTCGCACATGGTTAAGCTGCAGCCTTAACTGGCGCCAGCGACGATCAAAGTGGCGATGGCTGCCTTTTACCGCTTCAAATTCATCGTTAAGCATGGTCATCACATCGGCCTGGCGACCCAGCACGCGGAGCACGTCGAGGCACATCACGTTACCTGAGCCTTCCCAAATGCTGTTGACTGGCATCTCGCGGTACAGACGTGGCAGTTCACTCTCTTCGCAGTAGCCGATACCGCCCAGCACCTCCATCGACTCTGCCACAAACGGTATGCCGGCTTTGCAAATGCCAAACTTGGCGGCGGGCGTGAATAGCCGTGCGTACAAACGTTCGTGCTCGCTGGCAGGCGTGGACCATGCGCGTGCTAATCGCATCAGTAGCGCGGTTTGCCCTTCCAGCTGCAAGGCCTGCTGCGCCAGCACGGTGCGCATTAGCGGTTGATCGCTAAGGTTTTTGCCCATAACCTGACGCTGCTGTGCATGATGCAGGGCAATCGATAAGGCGCGGCGCATCAAGCCATGGCTGGCCAGCGCGCAATCAAAGCGCGTCATGCCGCCCATCTTTAAGATCAGCCGCACGCCATCGCCCTCTTCGCCCATCAGCCAGCCAATCGCATCCTGGAATTCCACCTCGGCGCTGGCGTTGGATCGGTTGCCGAGCTTGTCCTTCAGGCGCTCAATGCGAATCGCGTTGCGCGTGCCATCAGGCAGCAGACGCGGCAGAAAGAAACAGCTCAGCCCTTGCGAAGTCTGCGCCAGAATGAGATGCGCATCGCTTTGCGGCACAGAGAAAAACCATTTGTGACCGGTAATGCGATAAGGTTCACCCGTACCGCGTGACCCAATAGGTTCCGCGCGCGTGCTATTGCTGAGCACATCGGTTCCGCCCTGCTTCTCGGTCATGCCCATGCCAATCAACAGGCCGCGCTTTTTATTGCCCGGCTGATGATGCGCATCGTAGCGATCGCTCAGCAGCGCTTCGCGCCAATCATCGTAGGCTTCCGGCAGATGGTTTTGCAGTAGCGGAATGGCGGCATGCGTCATGGTGACCGGGCAGAGTGAACCCGCTTCGACCTGAGCATGCAGAATAAAGCGCGCGGCACGCGCTACCATCGCATTAGGCTGAACATCGGGCTGCCAGCTTAGGTTGTGCAAGCGGCTGGCGCACAAACCCTGCATGAGCAGATGCCAGGCGGGATGAAAGCGCACTTCGTCCAGCCGCTCACCGCGTGCGTCATAGCGCTGTAGCTCAGGCGGTTGGGTATTCGCCAGCCGACCTAATTCCAGCGATTCAGCGCTGCCGAGTTGCAGTCCAACAGAGGCCAGCCATTCGCGATCCCAGCCTGCACCTTCGCGCACGACGGCCTCGCACAAGGCGATATCGCGGGTGAATAAATTGCTATGACTAAGAGGATGGGGCTGATTGAAAACGCTGTGGGTTGTCCAGGTCATAATGTGGCATCTCCCTCATAAAACGCATGGTTCAAGTATGAGGGGGATGTGCAGTTATGCCTGGCTCAGAAACACTTTTGCGGCGGGGATCACGCCAAACGCTGACGCACCGCTTCGAACAGGCAGACACCGGTTGCGACAGAGACGTTCAGAGAAGAGACGCTGCCCGCCATTGGGATGCTGATCAGCTCATCGCAGTGTTCACGGGTCAGACGACGCATACCTTCACCTTCCGCGCCCATCACAAGCGCCATCGGGCCGGTCATTTTGCTCTGGTACACGGTGTGATCGGCTTCACCTGCGGTGCCCACTACCCAGATGTTGTACTCCTGCAGTAAACGCAGAGTACGCGCCAGGTTGGTGACGCGGATCAATGGCACGTTCTCAGCTGCGCCGCTGGCGACTTTTTTCGCCGTGGCATTCAGCGGTGCGGCACGATCTTTCGGCACGATGACGGCATGTACGCCCGCAGCGTCGGCGCTACGCAGGCAAGCACCGAGGTTATGCGGATCGGTGACGCCGTCCAGTACCAGCAGGAACGGTTTATCCAGACTTTGCAGCAGATCAGGCAAATCACCTTCCTGATAATTTTTACCCTGCTTTACGCGTGCCACGATACCTTGGTGCACTCCGCCTTCCACCTGGCTGTCGAGCCATTGGCGATTAGCCACCTGAACCACAATTCCCTGAGCTTCCAGTGCGGCAATCAGCGGCTGCAGGCGACGATCGTCACGGCCTTTGAGAATAAAGACTTCCTGGAAACGCTGAGGATCACGTTCCAGCAGCGCCTGCACGGCATGAATACCAAAAATTATTTCACTCATTTGTTTGCTCAAGGTTGGATGTATATATCTGAATATAAGGGTATTAATTTCGATGCACATTAATGCGCACCCTACAAAACGCGCCGATTTAACGTACGCTCGTCGTCACAACACGCTGAACTAACTTAGGGCCGCCATCACTACGCACTTATCTATGATCTGCCCTACGGGCGCCATCACAGCACGCTGGCCTGGCTTAGGGTCGCTATCACTACGCACTTATCCATGATCTGCCCTACGGGCGCTATCACAGCACGCTGGCCTAACTTAGGGTCGCTATCACTACGCACTTATCCATGATCTGCCCTACGGGCGCCATCACAGCATGCTGGCCTAGCTTAGGGGCGCCGTTCAAGGCTGCCCCAGCTTCACAGTGCGATCAGGTCTTCAGGCTTCGCGAGCCAACCCTCAAGCTTCGTTAGGTTTCTTCTTCGACCCGCGCTTGGCCTTGGTGGCGGCGGCGATTTTACGGGTTTTCTCAGAGATTTTTTTGCCTTTTTTCTCATTTTTTGCCGATTTTTCAGCAGACGCAGGCTGCTTCTTCTCGCTGCGGAACGCTGAATCTGGCTCGAAGGTGCCCTTTTTACCCGCATCACGACGACGTCTTGCGGGCGGCTTGCCGCCGCGCTTCTCACGTTCGCGCTCGGTTTTACCCTCGCCGCGCGGTACGCGCTTGCTGGAGATCAGCGCAAAGTCGATTTTGCGCTCATCCATGTGCACCGCTTCCACACGCACTTCCACCGTATCGCCTAAACGATAAGTACGGCCACCAGATTCGCCAATCAGACGCTGACCAATCGGATCGAAACGATAGTAATCGTTGTCCAGTGAAGAGACGTGCACCAGGCCATCGATAAACAGATCGTTGAGACGCACGAAGAAGCCAAAACCGGTCACGCTGGAGATCACGCCGCTAAACACGTTGCCAACCTGATCCTGCATGAAGTCACATTTCAGCCAGTCCGCGACATCACGCGTGGCTTCATCAGCACGGCGTTCAGTCATCGAGCAGTGCTGACCGAGCTGCAACATCTGCTGCATATCGTAGTGATAACCGCCGTTTGGCGTGGTGTTACCTTTCAGCGTGCCCTGCTCTTTCGCCAGCAGGTATTTGATCGCACGGTGCAGCAGCAAATCAGGGTAGCGACGAATCGGTGAGGTGAAGTGCGCATAGGACTGCAACGCCAGGCCAAAGTGACCACGGTTTTCAGGATCGTACACCGCTTGCTTCATTGAGCGCAGCAACATGGTTTGCAGCATTTCTGCATCGGGACGATCAGCCACTTGCTTGAGCAATTCGGCATAGTCGACAGGCTGCGGTTTCGCACCACCTGGCAGGCTCAAGCCCAGCTCGTTCAATACGGTGCGGAAGCTTTTGATGCTGTCTTCGGTTGGACGATCGTGATCGCGGAACAGTGACGGTTCCTGATGCTTCTCAACATAACGCGCCGAGGCGATGTTGGCGAGAATCATGCACTCTTCGATCAGCTTGTGCGCATCGTTACGCACGGTACGTTCAACGCGATCAATACGACGCTCCGCATTGAAGATAAATTTGGCTTCTTCAGTTTCGAAGGAGATGCCACCACGCTGTTCACGTGCGGTTTCCAACTCCTGATACATGTGATGCAGCTCTTCAAGGTGTTTCACCTGAGCGGCATACTGCTCACGCAGTTCGGTATCACCCTGCAGAATGTTCCACACTTTGGTGTAAGTCAGACGCGCATGGGAGTTCATCACCGCTTCGTAGTGCTTATAGCCAGTGAGCTTACCGCTGGAAGAGATGGTCATCTCGCATACCATGCACAGGCGATCAACCTGCGGGTTCAGCGAGCACAGTCCGTTGGAGAGGATCTCCGGCAGCATCGGCACCACTTGCGATGGGAAGTAGACCGAGGTGCCGCGTTGATGCGCTTCGTCATCTAACGCTGTGCCTGGGCGCACGTAATAACTGACGTCAGCAATCGCCACCCATAGACGCCAGCCACCACCGCGCTTTTTCTCACAGTAGACGGCATCGTCAAAGTCACGCGCATCTTCACCATCAATGGTAACGAGCGGTAATTCACGCAGATCGACGCGGCCTTTTTTTGCCGCCTCTGGCACCTGCTCTTTCAGTTTCGAGATCTCTTTCTCAACTTCTTCCGGCCAGGTATGTGGGATCTCGTGGGTGCGCAGCGCCATATCGACCGCCAGACCGGTGCCCATGTTATCGCCGAGAATCTCGGTGACCTTTCCGGTGGCTTTGGTGCGACGGGTTGAGCGCTGGACGATCTCTACAACCACCACCGAGCCCATGCGCGCGCTCTGGGTTTCTTCCTGCGGGATCAGGATGTCAAAGCTCAGGCGGCTGTCATCCGGCACCACAAAACCGGTGCCGGCATCGGTAAAGTAACGGCCAACAATCTGGCTGTTGCGTGGTTCCAGCACGCGCACCACGCGCGCTTCACGGCGACCTTTACGGTCTGCACTGCCCGGCTGAGCCAGAATCACATCACCATGCAGGCAAAATTTCATCTGCTCGGCAGACAGATAGAAATCATCTTTCTGGCCTTCCACGCGCAGGAAGCCATAGCCATCACGATGGCCAATCACTTTGCCGCGCAGTAAGTCGAGGCGTTCTGGCAGGGCGTAACATTGACGACGGGTAAATACCAGCTGACCGTCACGCTCCATGGCGCGCAGACGACGGCGCAGCGCTTCAAGCTGCTCTTCGCTGGTGATATTCAATTCCTGGGCAATTTCATCACGATTGATGGGTTTCTCACGCTTTTCTAACAGCGCCAGAATAAATTCGCGGCTTGGAATGGGGTTGTCGTACTTTTCTGCTTCTCTATCCTGATAAGGATCTTTTGACATTACGGTTCCTCCGATGTCATTTAATTTGGATTGCCACCGGCGGTTCGGACAATAAAATTTGGTACAGTGAATCGTTATCTTTGACCAGATCGGCCAACGTATAGTTATCCAGCTCTTTGAGGAATAACTGGACCGCATCGTGCAGCGCCTTGCGCAGACGACAGGCCGGTGTGATGGCGCACTCCTCACAGTTCACCAACTGCAAAGGCTCCATTTTTCTCACGACCTGACCAATCACGATTTTTTCCGGGTCCATGCCTAAACGAATTCCGCCGTTTTTACCGCGTGTTGCGGCGACAAAGCCGGCCCGGCTTAGTTGGTTGATGATTTTAACCATATGGTTACGCGACACCCCGTAGGTATCGGTGACTTCGGTAATGTTGGTCTGCTTACCTTCCGGCAACGTCGCCATGTAAATCAGCGCACGCAGACCATAATCGGTGAAACTCGTTAGCTGCACATATACCTCGGTGAACCATCGGGCGTTAGGGTTATGCGCCGGTCGGCGTGGTATTTAAATATGATGATAAACCAGAGCGTGGAAGCCGGTGCGTTTTTTCTTAAGCAAGTATCGATAATTGCAAGAAAAAAGAGAGTGAGCGGAGTCAAAGAGCGGATAAACAAAGGCCGGACAGTGTCCGGCCATGTAAGATTATGCGTCGAACGGGTCGCGCAGAATCATGGTCTCACTACGGTCCGGGCCAGTTGAAATAATATCAATCGGCACACCGGTCACTTCTTCTACACGCTTGATGTAGTCACGCGCGGCCTGCGGCAGACCTTCCAGCGTTTTCACACCAAAGGTGGTTTCGCTCCAGCCTGGCATGGTTTCGTAGATTGGCTCAATACCTTCCCAACCTTCCGCTGCCAGTGGCGTGGTGGTCATCTCGCGGCCATCCGGCATGCGATAAGCCACACAGATTTTCACTTCTTTCAGGCCATCCAGCACGTCCAGTTTGGTCATGCAGAAACCTGACAGGGAGTTGATCTGTACTGCGCGACGCACGGCAACCGCATCCAGCCAGCCGGTACGACGACGGCGACCAGTCGTCGCGCCAAACTCGTGGCCCTGAGCACACAGGAACTCGCCAGTTTCATCAAACAGTTCGGTAGGGAATGGACCCGCACCAACACGCGTTGAGTAAGCTTTAACGATACCCAGCACGTAATCAACATAACGTGGACCAATACCGGAGCCTGTCGCCACGCCACCTGCGGTGGTGTTAGACGAGGTCACGTACGGATAAGTACCGTGGTCGATATCCAGCAGCGTACCCTGTGCGCCTTCGAACATGATCAGATCGCCACGCTTGCGCGCACCATCCAACAGGTCAGAAACGTCAACCACCATGCTGGTCAGAATGTCAGCCACAGCCAACGTATCGCTCAGCACTTTTTCGTAGTCAACCGCATCAGTTTTGTAGTAGTTAACCAGCTGGAAGTTGTAGAAATCGACGATTTCTTTCAGCTTAACGGCGAAGGTTTCTTTGTTGAAGAGATCGCTCACGCGCAGACCGCGACGTGCAACTTTATCTTCGTAAGCTGGACCGATACCACGACCGGTGGTACCAATCGCTTTGGCGCCACGCGCTTTTTCGCGCGCCACGTCCATCGCGACGTGATATTGCAGAATCAGTGGACATGCTTCAGAGATCAGCAGACGTTCACGTACCGGCACACCGCGCTCTTCCAGACCTTTCATCTCTTTCATCAGCGCTTCAGGGGACAATACAACACCATTACCAATGATGCTGGTCACGTTATCACGCAGGATGCCAGATGGAATTAAGTGGAGGACGGTTTTTTCACCGTTGATGACAAGTGTATGGCCTGCATTGTGGCCACCCTGGTAACGCACAACGAAATTCGCGCGTTCAGTCAGAAGGTCTACGATCTTACCTTTACCTTCGTCACCCCATTGGGTGCCCAGTACGACGACGTTCTTACCCATTTTATCAAAATCACCGATTGCTTAAAAATGGATTCTACCATCGGTTTTGCTCACTTTCAGCACTTTTAGCATACGATTGCGCGGTTTTTTGCCCGCGTTTTGATCAATACAACATGTTGGGGGAAACATCGACTGCAAGACACAATTTAGCCGTGCGTTACCGCTCAAATTTAACGCTATGCGCTCGCGTGCACGCTCAGCATGTAATAAATCACCACGCCCGCTACCACTAATCCACCACCAAAACGATGCAGGATGCGATCGGGCAACTGCGCCATCGACAGAATCATGCGGCGCCAGACACGCGGCAGAAACATCGGACCCAGCCCTTCCAGCACCAGAACTAATGCCAGCGCCATCCAGATGGTTGTGTTCATTCTATTTTTCCCAAAAAAAAGGCCGACAACATTGTCGGCCTCAAGGTTATATCAGTTCTTAACGCGCGGTGTTAGTCGGTGCCTTCATAAAGCGGAAGAAATCGCTATCCGGGCTCAACACCATCACATCCTGGTTATCAGAGAAGCTGTTCTCGTAAGCACGCAGGCTGCGGATAAAGGCATAGAAATCAGGATCCTGACCGAAAGCATCTGCAAACAGTTTTGCTGCCTGCGCATCACCTTCACCACGTGAAATCAATGCCTGACGCTGAGCTTCAGCCAATGTACGTGTGACCTGGTAATCCGCCTGAGCACGCAGTTTTTCTGCCTCTTCCTGACCTTGTGAACGCTGGCTACGGGCAACCGCTTCACGCTCTGCGCGCATACGGTTGTAGATAGCATCAGACACTTCCGCCGGCAGGTTGATCTGCTTGATGCGCACGTCAACTACCTGGATACCCAATGCAGCCATACTGTTCGGGTTCGGTGCTGGCTCGCTGCTGTTGGTTTCACGCTCAACGCGGGCTGCCGCGCTGGCAATCGCATCATCAGCAGCTGGCGTTTGTACTTCGTCATCACTGCCTGCAGTACCGGTGTTCAACGCATCACGCACGTCGGTGGTCAAACGACCACGTGAATCCGTCACGATGTCTTTCACATCCAGGCGACCCATCTCAGATCGCAGACGGTCACTGAACTTACGTTTCAGCAGCACTTCCGCCTGAGAAACATCACCACCGCCGGTTGCCAGGTAGTAGCGGCTAAAATCACTGATACGCCACTTGATGTAGGAATCAACGATCAGGTCTTTCTTCTCTTTGGTAACAAAGCGATCGGCCTGGTTGTCCATGGTCTGGATACGCGCATCCAGCGACTTCACGGTTTCAATAAACGGGATCTTGAAGTGCAGACCCGGCTCGTAAACCTGCGGCTTGTTCTCGCTATCGCGCAGAACTTTACCGAAGCGCAGCACGATACCGCGCTCACCTTCCTGCACCACGAACAGTGATGCGTACAGCGCCACCAGGACGACAATAATTACGGCAATAATTGGCTTACGCATCGATCACTCCCTCCCTGCGCGCTGGGTATCGTTGCGTAACGCATTGGCGCGACGCTGGTCCATGATGCTGCTCGGACTGTAAGACGAAGAGTCATCATTGCTGGCACTGCTGCCAGACGAAGGCAGCTTCATCAAATTAGTGTTTTTCTGGCCTGCCTGGCTGCCAGAAATCTGACCACCACGCATCAGTTGATCCAGCGGCAGCACCATCAGGCTGTTACCACGGTCGTTAACCAGAACTTTGCGCGTATGGCTCAGCACACGTTCCATGCTTTCGATATACAGACGCTCTTTGGTGATTTGCGGTGCGGCTTTGTATTCCGGCAGCAGTAAAGCAAAGCGTGCCACTTCACCCTGCGCTTCTAACACCGTGCGCTCTTTGTATGCGCGGGCCTCTTCCAGAATACGCTGCGCCTGACCGTTCGCACGCGGCTGCACTTCATTCGAATAAGCTTCTGCTTCACGCACGTACTGCTCACGGTTTTCACGCGCGGCGATGGCATCGTCAAACGAGGCCTTCACTTCTTCCGGTGGACGTGCCGCCTGGAAGTTAACGTCAAGCAGCGTAATCCCCATGTTGTAAGGGCGGATGGTTTCATCCAACTCACGTTGCGTCTCGCTACGCACCACGGTACGACCTTCAGTGAGGATACGGTCCATGGTAGAACGACCAATCACCCCGCGCAGTGCACTGTCGGTGGCCTGACGCAAACTGTCGTCAGCGCTTGTAACCGCGTACAAATACTGCTCAGGATTGGTTACGCGGTACTGCACGTTCATTTCCACGCGCACCACGTTTTCGTCCGAAGTTAGCATTACGCCAGAAGCAGCCAGCTCACGCACCGCTTCAACGTTAACGGCACGCACCTGATCGATAAAGGTTGGCTTCCAGTTCAGGCCCGGCTCAACCAGATGGCTGAACTTACCAAAACGAGTCACAACCCCACGTTCTGCTTCTTTAATGGTGTAGAAACCGCTGGCAGCCCAGATGACCACTGCAGCTACGGCAACGATGCCAACCAGTTTGCCACCGCTACCGCCGCCGCGCTGGCCGTTGTTGTCACTCTGTTTGCCACCGCCCAGTCCGCCGAGTTTTTTACTCAGCTTACGGAAGATATCATCCAGATCAGGAGGCCCCTGATCGCGCCCTCCCTTATTTCCCCCAGAGTTGCCGCCTTGATTATTGCTGCTTCCCCACGGGTCGCGGTCCTGTCCGTTATTTCCGGGCTGATTCCACGCCATGTCTCTACTCCATTTATTGTATTTACGTTTTTTACCCTTCTCTTGCGAATTGCAGCTGCGTTGGCTGTCTTCGCGCACTCCGGTCACTGACTGACGTAAGTGCCCGAAGATTCACTCAGTTGCCGCCATGCTGAAATCCGAAATAGTCGGGTATAACCTGCTAATTTGCGGTTCACAGCAATCATCACTGCATTTTTCAATAAGTTGGGTAAAGGCGTTAGGGCAATATCAAACAATATAACTGGCTAATGACGGCTCCTGTTTGCACAAACGACGCCAGTCAACGATCGGCATTCGCACATGCATACCGACAGAACCATCATCTTCATTCCATTCTTTCTCAATCGCCTGCAGTTGGTAGAAGCGGCTGCGCAAACGGCCCGCTTCTGGCGGCAGACGTAAATCATACTGCGCAATTTCACCGGCTAAGCGTTCAGACAGCGCCTGCCAAAGTAAGGGTAGACCTTCACCGCTCTGAGCAGAAAGCCAGACGCGTGTCGGCTTATTCTCTTCATCACGATCAATACGCGGCACAAAACCGTCCAGCATGTCGATTTTATTCATAATCAACAGCGCGGGAATTTCATCCGATTCGATTTCTGCCAATACTTCATTAACAGCGTCGATGTTGTCGTTGACGCGCAAATCGGCAGCGTCAATCACGTGCAGCAAGAGCGTCGCCTGACGTGTTTCCTGCAGTGTGGCTTTAAAGGCCGCCACTAAATCATGCGGTAAGTGGCGAATAAACCCAACGGTATCCGCTAAAACCACCTCACCCACGTCTGCCACATTCAGGCGACGCAGTGTCGGATCGAGGGTCGCAAACAGCTGATCTGCCGCATACACATTGGCTGACGTCACCGCATTGAACAGGGTAGATTTGCCGGCGTTGGTGTATCCCACCAGCGAAACGGTCGGCACATCGGCTTTGGCGCGTGCTTGTCGGCCCTGTTCGCGCTGCTTCTCTACACGCTCAAGGCGAGAAAGGATGAGACTAATGCGATTACGCAGTAAGCGGCGGTCCGTTTCCAGCTGCGTTTCACCGGGACCACGCAAACCAATACCGCCTTTTTGGCGCTCAAGGTGCGTCCATCCACGCACCAAACGGGTTGCCATGTGGCGCAACTGTGCCAGCTCGACCTGTAATTTACCCTCATGGGTACGGGCGCGCTGAGCAAAAATATCGAGAATTAAGCCAGTGCGGTCGACAACGCGACATTCACACACTCGCTCGAGATTACGTTCCTGGGCAGGCGATAAGGCATGATCGAATAATACGACCGATGCTCCACTCGCTTTCACCGCATCGGCAATTTCAACTGCCTTTCCTTCACCGACAAAATATTTGGGATGTGGCGCTTTACGGCTGCCCGTAATGACTTGCAGCGCTTCGACGCCCGCAGAAGAGACAAGAGTTTCGAACTCCTGCAAATCTTCCAGCTCTTTGTCTTGGGAGAACCAGATGTGTACCAGTACGGCCTGCTCACCGGCATCATAACGGTCAAACAAGCTATAACCTCGCTAAAATAAAATAACCAGGACGGGAAAACGCTTTCGCTCCCCAGCCCTGGCTTTACGGCAGCGCAAAATTATTCTGCGTTATCGCCGTCTTGTTGTGGCTGCGACTGAGCGCCCTGGTTGCTTCCGCTATGGTGGTAATTGCTGCTGCCACCGCTACCGCCCGGGTTGTTGCTATGGTGCGAAACCGGACGAGAAGGAACCACTGTAGAGATGGCGTGCTTGTACACCATCTGGCTAACCGTGTTTTTCAACAGAATGACGAACTGATCAAAGGATTCAATTTGTCCTTGCAGCTTAATACCATTCACCAAATAGATCGAAACCGGTACACGTTCACGACGCAATGCGTTCAAAAACGGGTCTTGTAATGATTGCCCCTTAGCCATTCTATCTTTTCCTTATATGCTTGTTGTTTGTTACTTTAAGAACCGTGGTTCAGAAAAACTGCGTAAAAATTTGCGCACGATAACGGACCAATTGTACACAATCATCCCTGCTACGCACTAACTACCTGAAGCACCGCATTACGGGCTAATTCTGGCTCGTCACTGTCTAACCAGTGGACGTTGGACCAGCCACGTAACCAGGTCATCTGGCGTTTAGCGAGCTGCCGGGTGGCGCAAATTCCCCGATAAACCATTTCGTCGTAATCGATTTCACCAGAGAGATAAGACCACATCTGGCGATAACCTACACAACGAATGGAAGGCATATCCGTATGCAAATCACCTCGTGCAAACAGTTCACGAGCCTCCGCTTCAAATCCTGACGCTAGCATCTGGTCGTAACGCAACGCAATGCGTTGATGTATCAGTTCACGATTCGCCGGAGCGATAGCAAACTGGTACACGTCGTAGGGTAACGCTTCGCCGGATGTTTTTGTCAGTTCCGTTAAAGTTTTACCCGAAATAAAAAAAACTTCCAGTGCTCGCGAAAGTCTCTGCGGATCATTCGGATGAATACGACTACCGGCGACCGGATCGATTTCACACAGCTGGCGGTGCAGGGCATCCCACCCTTTCTCCGCCGCCATTTGCTCTATCCGCTGACGCACCTCGGGATCGGCCGAGGGCAGCGGCGACAATCCTTCAAGTAACGCCTTGAAGTAGAGCATGGTTCCACCAACAAGCAACGGAATCTTACCCTTTTGAGTAATCTCCGCCATTTCTGCCAGCGCATCGCGACGAAACTCAGCAGCGGAATACGCTTCCGCTGGATCGCGAATGTCCAGCAAACGATGGGGCGCCTGTGCTAACTCCTCTGCCGACGGTTTCGCCGTGCCAATATCCATCCCGCGATAGATTAAGGCAGAGTCAACGCTGATAAGTTCCACCGGAAGTTGCTGACGCAGCGAAATCGCTAATGCCGTCTTACCGGAGGCGGTAGGCCCCATCAAAAAAATTGCCTTAGGCCGGCTAGCCTGGTTTAGTTCACTCATGCTTCAACGCGTTCATCGCGCTCTCAATCTCAATGGTCTGTAACAGACCTGAAGGCGGCGATTTAAGCAAGTGCGGGCAAAGTCGTTCGAGCTCTGCCAACAGTGCAATCGCCTGCGAGTGATTCCAGTGAGCGTTTTCTGCATCATCACGACGTGCCAGCCATTGGGCCAGCGCCGATGCAGAAACCTCTTGCTGCCGGGCGAGATAGCCTAACAGTTCTGGAATCAAGATTTGTAAATTTTGTGTGCGTAACGGTAAAGGGACAGCGCGCAAGGTGACGTGCTGACCTTCTCGTTGTAAATCAATGCCCATCAGCCGTAACAGTCCGCCCTGAGTATCGATCACATTCAACTCTTCTTTGGCAATTTTCAGCCGCACCGGAATAAGTAAAGGTTGGGGTTTTAAGCCCTCTTCTCCCGGTTGTAACTGGGCCTGTTTCAGCCAGCGTGAGGCCACACTGAGTGACAACAACTGTAACTGTGGGCCACGTTCTAACAGCGCATATTGCTCATGCATCACACTCAGCACGCGACCAAAACTTTGTGCATGTGCGGCCAACGGCGCTTCCCGTGCTTCAGGTTGACGCACAGGTGCCGGTTGCGGCGCGGCGGCGCGAGGCGTGTCGGCCGCAGGCGTTTTCATGAGCTGCTGATAAGCAGCACCTTCACGTGCGCGATAGACCGGCTCTTTATTCTGCCAACCCGCGTGTGTTCCCGCCGCAGCCGCACCGCTGCTGATGGAGCTGGTGCTACTGCGTGGTGTGCTCGCCGGTTGCGCAAAATGATTCGTCCCCGCAGCCTGTCGGTTCTCTGGTTGCCACTTCGGCGCGGGCTCTTCCGCATGCGCGATTGGCAACTCTGCGACACGGCTCGACTGCAAAGCGCTCATCACGCCTTGCCAGATGAAATCATGCACCAGTCGTGACTGATGAAAACGCACTTCGTGCTTGGCGGGATGAACGTTGACATCCACCTGATGGGGATCGATCTCCAGATAGAGCACATAAGCGGGCTGTTGATCTTCCCCCAACTGCGTCTGATACGCCTGCCGAATCGCATGGTTGATCAGCTTGTCACGCATCATGCGTCCATTGACGTAGCAATATTGCAGGTCTGTGACCTGACGTGACCCGGCGGGATCGGCCACCCATCCACGTAACGCCAGATCGTCATGTTGCCAGTCAATGCGCAGAGCATGCTGCATAAAGGGGGTGCCACAGATGGCGCCAAGACGGCGTTCACGCTGCGCTTCCTGATCCACCGCGCGATACTGGCGAATCATCTTACCGTTGTGGGTCAGCGAAATTGCCACGTCAAAGCGCGCCAGCGCGATACGGCGAATCACTTCATCAATATGGGTAAATTCGGTCTTCTCAGTGCGCATGAACTTGCGCCGCGCCGGGGTGTTGTAAAATAGATCGAGCACTTCCAGCGACGTCCCGACAGGATGTGCTGCGGGTTTCACCGTGACATCCATATCACGTCCTTCCGCATAGGCTTGCCAGGCTTCGTGTTGATCCGCGGTGCGAGAAGTTAGCGTGAGGCGTGAAACCGAACTGATACTGGCGAGGGCTTCGCCGCGAAAACCGAGGCTCATAATCGCCTCAAGATCATCCAGCGAAGCAATTTTACTGGTGGCATGGCGAGCCAATGCCATGGCCAGTTCGGCTTTGGCGATGCCACAACCGTTGTCGCGGATGCGAATCAATTTCGCGCCGCCTTTTTCGATATCAACGTCGATGCGCGTTGCTCCGGCATCAAGACTGTTTTCCACCAGCTCTTTTACGACCGATGCCGGGCGCTCAACCACTTCGCCGGCGGCAATCTGGTTCGCCAGCTGCGGGGGTAAAATCTGTATTGGCATGGTGGTGATCCTTTAAGCAGACTGGCGCCGCAGCGCCAGCAATCAGGATTGTGGAATCTTTAAGTTTTGCCCCAGCATCACGTTGCTCGACTTCATATTATTCGCCTGCATGATGGCTTTGGGGCTGACACCATAATGAGCGGCAATCCCAGTGAGTGAGTCACCGCGTACCACTTTGTGTCGGGTAGGACGACTCGCAGCGGTCACGCTAACGCCCGATTTTGCCGGGACTTTCAAACGTTGCCCGACCCACACCACATCGCGCTTCAGGCTATTGAGGTCACGCAGGGTTGCCATGCTGACACCGTATTTGGCGGCAATACCTGACAACGTCTCACCCCGCGTCACCGTATGGCGCTGCGTCGCGCCAGTGTATTGCACGGTTCCGGTTGCCGGGTTGCTGGCCACGCTAACCGCTGGTGCGCTGTCCAGCGGCCGGTTTTCCTCCTTTGGGATGGATTGCAGCGGATGCGCGAGGAAATAGTTGCGCAGTCCTTTATAGATCGACTGAGCAATTTTCTCCTGATACGCGCTGCTGCCAAGCAGCCGCTCCTCCGCCGCGTTACTGATAAAGCCAGTCTCAACCAGTAAAGAAGGGATATCCGGGGAACGCAACACGCCTAAGCTGGCATGTTCCGGTAAACGTTTGTGCAACGGCGTCACTCCGCGCAGTTGCTGCAGCACTTTCACCGCAACATCATAGCCAACGCGCTGTGAATGGCCGAATTGCAGATCCAGTACCGCCTGGCTTAAGTAAGGATCAGCCTGGCTGTTTGCCAGTAAATCACCGGCACCGCCCAGCAATTCGGACTGCTTCTCTTTCTGTTCCAGCCAGTTCGCCATTTCGTTATTGGCGCGACGGTTTGACAACACCCAAACGGATGCGCCGGTCGCCGAATGATTAGGCGCGGCATCGGCGTGAATCGATACCAGTAAGTTGGCATTCTCTTTTCGCGCCACCTCGGAACGACCCATCACCGAGATAAAGTAATCGCCGTTTCGCGTCAGCACAGGTTTAAACATCGGGTCCTGATCCATCAGCG
The DNA here is from genome assembly GCF_000759475.1 of Pantoea rwandensis. Classification (NCBI taxonomy): domain Bacteria; kingdom Pseudomonadati; phylum Pseudomonadota; class Gammaproteobacteria; order Enterobacterales; family Erwiniaceae; genus Pantoea; species Pantoea rwandensis. Next base: position 975,550 of record NZ_CP009454.1, on the reverse strand, counting down.
CTTTCAGTTTGCGCGCAATGGCAATGGTGACGTTCTTCTCGTGCAGGCCATGCTGGCCCGATGCGCCGGGGTCCTGACCACCGTGGCCGGCGTCAATCGCCACAATCACCGTGTCATTGCGTGAAACGGCGCCACCCGGACGTACCGTGGTGTTGCTGCTGGTGACGGTGGTCACCGGATTGGCATTAAACGGATTCGCGGCACTTTCGCTTTGGCGGGCGGTGGTCACCGGTGCGGCAGCAGTGCTGCGTTTTGCCGGTTGCGTACCGCGAATGGTAAACACCACGCGATACTGATTGCCGTCACGTTGGGTGCTGGCACGCGTGTGTGCCGCCTGGGTCAGTTCGAACACCAAACGAATACTCTGTTTGTCTTTCGGCTGGCTATTACGAATACGTTGTACGATATTTTCGCCGCTAAAGTTCAGCGGTAAGCCCTTAATCGCGCCGCTTTGCCGAATATCCAGCACCACACGATTGGGATTATGCAGCGGGAAGAAACCATACACGGGTTGACCATTAAAACTCAGCGTGACGGTTGCCTGGCTGTCGCCGTTATCGACTTTGATATCTGACAAGGTGGCAGATAACGCAGAAGCAGAAACGATACAGAGCGCAGCCAGCACAATCCCTTTCATCCATGCGGTCATGCCGATTCCCTGCCTTGCTGGAACTGAGCCAGCAACGTTTCACCCACCGCAGATACCGCGCGGATCTCCGCTTCTCGCGCCGCGTCCACGTAGCGCAGCGTCAATGCCAGATCGGGTTCGGGCAATACGCCGGCGCCCTGCTGCGGCCATTCGACCAGACACAATGCATCCCCGCTGAAGTAATCGCGGATACCCATAAACTCCAGCTCTTCAGGATCGGCCAGGCGATAAAGATCGAAGTGATACAGCGTGCGTGAGCCGAGTTCGTACGGCTCCACCAGCGTATAAGTTGGGCTTTTGACATTACCCTGATGGCCAAGCGCCTGCAAAAAGCCGCGGCTAAACGTGGTTTTACCGGCGCCGAGATCGCCATAAAGATAGATCACCAACGCGCTGCTGCAAACGCGGGCCAGTTGCGCACCCAGATTTAGGGTTGCCGCCTCATCGGGCAAAGGGATAACACAGGTCTTCATGCTTTATTGTTGGATCATCTCTGGATTAACAAACTGCCACAGCAGTTCGAACAAATCAGTGGCTAACATGCCGCGCGTACCGCGCTGCCGGGCAACCGCATCTGCCGCTGCACCGTGTGCGACACAGCCCGCGCTGGCTGCCTCAAGTAAAGTCAGTTTCTGGCCCAGCATGGCCGCAATGATACCGCTCAGTACATCGCCCATGCCGCCGGATGCCATCCCCGCATTGCCTACATCCGCAATCGCGATGTCACCTGCCGCGCTGGCCACGATCGTGCCTGCGCCTTTCAGCACCACCACCCCGCCATAGCGTTTTGCCAGCGTTTGTGCCGCCTGTAAGCGATCGCGCTCGACCTCACGGGTCTTAACGCCTAACAGTCGTGCGGCCTCGCCAGGATGCGGAGTAATGATGCGATTCTGACGGTAATCCGGCTTGATTGCCAGCAGGTTAAGCGCATCAGCATCCCAAAGCATCGGCTTTTCACTGGCCGCGACTTTTTTCAGTGCCTTCTGAGCCCAATCGCGTTGTCCCAGTCCGGGTCCGATAGCGATCACGTCAGCCCATTGCAGGGCTTGTTCCAGCGTTTCTTCACCCAACGCATCGACCATGAGCTCCGGCCGTGCCGTCAGAATCGGGCCGATATTATCTTCATGCGTGAGCACGCGCACAAGCCCAGCACCACTGCGCAGCGCTGCTTCTGCCGTCATTCGGATTGCCCCGGCGGTGCCAGTATCCCCTCCCACCACCACTAAACGTCCATGGTCGCCTTTGTGCGAAGTGGCTTTTCGTGGTTTCAGCCAGTGCGCCAGATCAGCCGCATCGTAGCGTTGCATGGGGGCCGTCTCGCCTGCGAGGAAGGTGTTCAGCCCTAGTGCATCACAATGCAACCGGCCCACGTGATCGCGAGCTTTACCGGTCAACAATCCCGGTTTCAGCACAATCATACTCAGGGTGACATCCGCGTTGATGGCGTTGCCAGGCGTGGTGCCAGTGGCGGCATCCAATCCCGAGGGAATATCTATCGCGAAGATGGGCGCGGCATGTGCATTGGCCAGATCAATCAATTCAGCGTAAGGTGCGGCTGGCGCACGATTGATGCCAGTACCGAGCAATGCATCGACGATCACATCAATGTTTTGCGGCCATGGCGCATCCGGGGCATGTATCACCCCTCCCGCCGCCAGCCAGGCTTCTTGCGCCTGCTGTGCTTCTTCCGGCAAGGGTTTATTGCCGCTACACGCCAGCAATGTGACGCGCAATCCCGCCGCCTGTGCCAGCCGCGCCACCACATAGCCATCGCCCCCGTTATTACCCTGTCCGCAGAGAATCAGCCAGTGCTGCGCCTGCGGCCACTGTGCCCGCACTCGCTCATAGCTCGCCTGCCCGGCGCGCAGCATTAATTCGTACAAGGTTAAACCCAGGCTATCCGCCGCATCGCGCTCCAGTTGCCCTATCGCCTGCGCAGGCCAGACAGAGTGTGGTAAACTGCGCGGGTTTGCTTCAATTGCCTGGTTTCTCATGTCATACCCTCTCGATCTTCAACAGCTTGCCCACCAAATTAAACTGTGGGGGCGCGAACTTGGCTTTCAGCAGGTTGGTATTTGCGATACCAATCTCAGCGCTGAAGAGCCCAAATTACAGGATTGGCTGGAGAAGCAGTATCACGGAGAAATGGACTGGATGGCGCGTCACGGTATGATGCGTGCCCGCCCACACGAACTCCTGCCCGGCACACTGCGCGTGATCAGCGTGCGCATGAACTATCTTCCCGCGAAAGCAGCGTTTGCCAGTACCTTAAAAAATCCCCAGTTGGGTTATGTCAGCCGCTATGCGCTGGGCCGCGATTATCACAAAGTATTGCGCAATCGACTGAAAAAGCTTGGAGAGATGATCCAGGCGCATTGTGGCGAACTCAATTTCCGCCCGTTTGTCGATTCCGCACCGATTCTCGAGCGCCCGATTGCCGCCAAAGCAGGCCTGGGCTGGACCGGTAAACACTCGCTCATTCTCAATCGTGAAGCCGGTTCCTGGTTCTTTCTCGGCGAGTTGCTGATTGATTTGCCGTTGCCCGTCGATCAGCCACAGGAAGAACAGTGCGGTCGCTGCGTCGCCTGCATCACTATTTGCCCTACTTCCGCCATCGTTGAGCCTTATGTGGTTGACGCGCGGCGCTGTATTTCCTATCTCACCATCGAACTCGAAGGCGCGATACCGGAAGAGTTCCGCCCGCTGATTGGTAACCGCATCTACGGATGTGACGATTGCCAGCTTATCTGTCCGTGGAATCGTTACGGTCAGTTAACCGATGAAGATGATTTCTCACCGCGTGCGGTGCTGCACGCGCCACCGTTGGTGGATCTTTTTCAGTGGGACGAAGCGAAATTCTTGCGTGTCACGGAAGGCTCGGCGATTCGTCGCATCGGCCACTTGCGCTGGCTGAGGAACATCGCGGTGGCATTGGGCAATGCGCCCTGGGCAGAGGAAAATCTGGCGGCGTTGCAAATGCGTAGCGGTGAACACGCCATGCTGGATGAGCATATTGACTGGGCCATCGCGCAGCAGTTACAGAAACGTGCAGCACAGGGGGTAGAGGTTCAGCCCGCTAAGAAACAGCGCTTAGTGCGCGCCGTCGAGAAAGGCCTGGCCCGTGATGCGTGAATGACCAATCGCGCAGGATAAAATCCTTTTCCACATGCTGTGAATAAAATTATAGAGCCGAATAGTGACGGGGATCGTTATATCGTCTAGCAAGACTATTCACACACTGAAATACCTATAAATACAATAAAAACAATTATTTAGGTAATTACTGTAAACATTAATGTAGAGTTTAGCGCGCAGGGGCTTGTCCAGAGCTTGTGGATAACTCTGTTTAAAACATTTTTGCAGATAGGGTAAAACGCCGTCAGCACGTTGCAGGCGCATTGTGGATAACCTGTAAGATAACTGCAACAGACTACAGGCATCATTGGTGCTAATGCGGTGCGTAAAATTTCCAGAAAGAAAAACAGGCCGCATAAGATCGATAAAGACTGCAGCAGTTTTAAGTCTGATTACGCCCGAGAGCAAATAACATTAGTGAATATGAAAATCTGGAGCGGGAAACGAGACTCGAACTCGCGACCCCGACCTTGGCAAGGTCGTGCTCTACCAACTGAGCTATTCCCGCAAAGAGGTTACTACTAAACAGATTTTGGAGCGGGAAACGAGACTCGAACTCGCGACCCCGACCTTGGCAAGGTCGTGCTCTACCAACTGAGCTATTCCCGCAAAGAGGTTACTGCTAACGAAGTTTGGAGCGGGAAACGAGACTCGAACTCGCGACCCCGACCTTGGCAAGGTCGTGCTCTACCAACTGAGCTATTCCCGCATAATCTTCGTCTTTCAATTCGCAGCTGCGTTAGCTTCCTTCACTCACACGGGTCACTTACTGAAGTAAGCTCTCTGTGATTCGTTTCGTTGCTGCCTTGCCGCAAACCGAAATACTTGATTCCGGAACTTCGTGTTACTGCTGCGCACCGTTGTAAATTCTTCACCGGTACGGGGTGCGCATTATACGAGAAATCCTTTCAGTCGCAAGAGTCTAAAAGCAAAATTTTGCGCTTTCAGTTCGTTTGCTGCTTTAATCGGCAACCTGATGATTTCCTGCGCACCCTTTGCCGATTAAAGCTGCAAGAAGTGCTCGCGGTAATACGCCAACTCAGCAACGGACTCGCGAATATCGTCCAGCGCCTGATGGCTGCCGGCTTTTTTGAAGCCTGGCAGGATATCCGGTTTCCAGCGACGCGCCAGTTCTTTTAGCGTGCTGACATCCAGATAACGGTAATGGAAGTAGGCTTCCAGCTCCGGCATGTATTTGAACAGGAAGCGACGATCCTGGCCGATGCTGTTGCCGCAAATCGGAGAAGTGTTGGCCGGAACCCACTGCTTGAGAAATTCGATGGTCGCCCGCTCTGCAGCACGGTCGTCGTATTGGCTGGCTTTCACACGTTCGACCAGGCCACTGTTGGTGTGCGTACGCACATTCCACTCATCCATCAATGCCAATTGCTCATCAGACTGATGCACCGCAAACACCGGGCCTTCTGCCAGGATGTTCAGGTTGGCATCGGTGACGATCGTGGCGATCTCAATAATGCGATCCTGCTCCGGATCCAATCCGGTCATTTCCAGGTCGATCCAAATCAGATTATTTTCATTTCCAGCTGTCATGCGTTTCCCGCCTGTTGCCAAAGTCGTCATTACACTCGTTTCAGGTGTATCATAGACGTTTTGCCCAGCGGGGCGAAGCCTGGCGAAAGCCGTGAGAGGATGCGTGAGCAAAAATAAACTGTCGAAGGGTCAACAACGTCGCGTAAGCGCTAACCATCAGCGTCGTCTGCAGCAACGGAATGAAAAGCCGGAACCGGATGACAACCTGTTTGGAGAAGCGAGCGAAGGCGTGGTGATCAGCCGTTTCGGCATGCACGCAGATGTGGAAGATGGCGTGGGCGAAGTGCATCGCTGCAATATCCGTCGCACCATTCGCTCGCTGGTCACCGGTGACCGTGTGCTGTGGCGTGCGGCGATTGGCGGCGGCAAAGGCATCGTAGAAGCGGTTCACGAACGTAAAACGGTGCTGACCCGTCCGGACTTCTATGATGGCGTCAAACCGATCGCGGCGAACATCGATCAGATCATCATTGTGTCGGCGATCCTGCCGGAACTTTCGCTCAATATCATCGATCGTTATCTGGTGGCCAGTGAAACCCTGGGCGTTGAGCCGCTGCTGGTCCTGAACAAAACCGACCTGCTCGACGCGGAAGCCCGCGCGTTTGTGGATGAGCAGATGGATATCTATCGCAAAATTGGCTATCGCGTGTTGATGGTCTCCAGCCGTGCCAAAGATGGCCTGGCGGAGTTGGAACAGGCCTTAACCGATCGCGTGAGCATTTTTGCGGGTCAATCTGGTGTGGGTAAATCCAGTTTGCTGAACAATCTGCTGGGACTGGAATTGGCGGGTGATGAGATTCTGACCAACGATGTATCTGATAACTCCGGTCTGGGCCAACACACCACCACCGCCTCACGCCTGTATCACTTCCCGCACGGCGGCGACGTGATTGATTCTCCAGGCGTACGTGAATTCGGTTTATGGCATCTGGAGCCGGAACAAATCACCCGTGGATTTGTCGAATTTCGTGAGTTTATCGGCGGTTGCCGTTTCCGCGACTGCAAGCATGATACCGATCCCGGCTGCGCCATTCGCGAAGCGGTAGAGGAAGGAACAATCAACATCTCGCGCTTCGATAACTACCACCGGATTCTGGAGAGTATGGCGCAGGTAAAAACGCGTAAAAACTTTTCCGCCAGCGAAGATTAACGGGTACAACGGCACATTCGCCAACTGACCGGGGCGCTGCTACAATCCGCCCCCTTTTGTGTAAACCAAGCGTAATTAAGCCAGGAGGCAACGGTGTTTGATCGTTTTAAACTCGGCCTGAATCATATTCTGCCTAAAAAAGGGCTGACCGAACTTGCCGGCTGGGGCGCCAGTCGTCGCGGTGGCTGGCTGACCAAAGCGGTCATCGACATTTTTGTCTGGTACTACAAAGTGGATATGGCCGAAGCCAGCAAACCCCATACCGGTAGCTATCGCACCTTCAATGACTTCTTCGTGCGTCCGCTAAAAGAGGGTGCGCGCCCGATTGATCCCGACGCGACCTTGCTGGCGCTGCCAGCCGATGGCGCGGTGAGCCAGTTAGGCCGCATCGAAGGCGATCAGATCTTCCAGGCGAAAGGCCATTACTATTCGTTGCAGGCCTTGCTGGCCGGTAACGACGATCTGGCGGAAAAGTTCGTCGATGGCGAGTTCATCACCACCTATCTCGCACCGCGCGATTATCACCGTGTGCACATGCCCTGCAACGGCATTCTGCGCGAAATGATTTATGTGCCGGGCGACCTTTACTCCGTCAACCCGCTGACAGCACGTAACATCCCGAACCTGTTTGCACGCAATGAACGTGTGATCTGCGTCTTCGATACCGATCATGGCCCGATGGTGCAGATCCTGGTGGGAGCGACTATTGTGGGCAGCATCGAAACCGTGTGGGCGGGCACCATTACGCCACCACGTGAAGGGGTGATTAAACGTTGGCGTTATCCTTCAGCCGATCATGACGGCGCTGTTGTGCTGTTGAAAGGTCAGGAAATGGGGCGTTTCAAACTCGGTTCGACAGTGATTAACTTGTTCGCACCGGGCCGCGTCAAGCTGGCGGAAAGTCTCGAAGCCGAGAGTAAAACCCGTCTTGGCCAACCGCTGGCGATTGCCCTGCCGCAGCCCGGCGAAAGCGCCCCGCTCGCTGAATAACCGGAACCTATCCCGTGCGCGTTTTTCTCTCTCTGCTGCTGAGCCTGGTGCTCAGCAGTTCTGTATTGGCAGCCACCGTTCCTCCTGCGAGTCAGCTGAAGCAGGAACTGGATGCGGCCAAATCCGCCAAAGCCTCTCCCGCTCAAGCCGAGCAAGTTCAGGCGATTGAAGCGGCGATCAATTTCCTCTCTGAGCGTGATGAATCGCTTGAGCGTGCCAAACAGTATCAGCAGGTGATTGATGATTTCCCACGGCTGGCACGTGAACTGCGTCAGCAGATTGCCACGCTGACCGACAGCAGTAAAACGGTGCGCACCAACATGAGCAGCGCCGAGCTGGATCAGGAAATCCTGCAAATCAGCAGCCAGCTGCTGGAAGAAGGCCGTCAGGCGCAGCAAGAGCAGGACCGCGCACGTGAGATCAGCGATTCACTTTCACAGTTACCGCAGCAGCAGACTGACGCGCGCCGGGCGATGACCGAAAGCGATCGCCGTGCTCAGGGCTTTTCTGCGGCCGCTACGCCGCTGGCTCAGGCGCAGATATATGCCCGACTGGCCGAGAATGCCGCCAATAAAGCGCGCGTGGATGAGTTAGAACTGGCACAGCTCTCCGCCAATAATCGCCAGGAGCTGGCGCGTATGCGGGCGGAGGTGCATCAGCGCAAAGTGACGCAGCTGGATAACTATCTGCAGTCGCTGCGCAATCAACTGAATAACCAGCGTCAGCGAGAAGCGGAACTGGCGCTCGAACGCACTGAACAGCTGGCGGAAAACAGTGGCGATTTACCGGCTTCGATCAGCGATCAATTCCGCGTCAACCGTGAGCTATCAGCCGACCTGAATGCGCAGGCCCAACGTATGGATTTGGTCGCTTCGCAGCAACGTCTGGCCACCAACCAAACGCTACAGGTGCGCCAGGCTCTCAGCACGCTGCGCGAACAATCACAATGGCTGGGCGCCTCGAATCTGCTGGGTGAAGCCTTGCGTGCGCAAGTCGCCAGATTGCCGGATATGCCGAAGTCGCAGCAGATCGACAGCGAGATGGGCCAGCTGCGTGTACAACGACTGCATTATGAAGATTTGCTGGAGCGGCAAAAGGATCTGCGCAAAGAGAAGCAGGATGACGGCACGCCGTTCACCAGCGAGCAAACCCGTATTCTTGATGCCCAGTTGAAAACCCAGCGCGAGCTGCTCAATTCACTGATCTCCGGCTGCGATACACTGATTCTGGAAATCACCAAGCTGAAGGTGTCGAACACGCAGTTGCAGGACGCCCTGGGTGAAGTGAAGGAAGCCACCCACCGTTATCTGTTCTGGACGGCGGATGTCAGCGCCATCGACCTGAAGTATCCGATTGACGTGGCGCGTGACTTAACCCGCCTGCTGTCGCTGGATACCTTAGGGCAACTCGGTAAAGCGCTGGCGATGATGTTTACCAGCAAAGAAACCGTGATGCCAATCATCTGCGCAGTGCTGTTGGTGGGCTTCAGCATCAGCTCGCGCCGTCATTACAATGCCTTTATGGCGCGTTCCGCCAGCAAAGTGGGCAAAGTGACCCAGGACCGCTTTAGCCTGACATTGCGCACCGTGTTCTGGTCGATTCTGGTCGCCGTGCCGCTGCCGGTATTGTGGGCCGCGCTGGGCTTTGGTTTGCAGCACGCCTGGCCTTATCCGTTTGCCGTTGCGATTGGAGATGGCATCACCGCCACGCTGCCGCTGCTGTGGGCCTTTATGATCAGTGCTGCTTTTGCGCGTCATGATGGGCTATTTGTGGTGCACTTCCGCTGGCCGCAGGCGCGGGTAGCGCGTGCTATGCGTTACTACTCTCTGACGGTTGGCCTGATTGTGCCGCTGATCATGCTGCTGATTGCCTTTGCCAATCTGGACGATCCGCAGTTCTCCGGCACGCTCGGTCGCCTGTGCTTCATTTTGATTTGCGGTGCGTTAAGTATTGTCACCGTCAGCCTCAAACGTGCAGGCATTCCGCTGTATCTGGATAAAGAGGGCAACGGCGACAACTTCGTTAACCGCATTCTGTGGAACCTGATGATTGCCATCCCGCTGGTGGCGGCGTTGGCTTCCTGCATCGGCTATCTGGCAACGGCGCAGGCCCTGCTGGCACGCCTGGAAACCTCGGTAGGCATTTGGTTCTTCCTGCTGGTGATTTACCACATTATTCGCCGCTGGATGCTGATCCAACGTCGCCGCATCGCCTTTGATCGCGCCCGCCAACGCCGTGCCGATATGCTGGCGAACCGTGCGCGCAGCGAAGAAGAGAAAGATCAACAAACGCCCGCCAACGCCGATACCATCGAAATTGAAGAGCCGAGCCTGGATTTAGATGAGATCAGCGCGCAGTCATTGCGTTTGGTGCGCTCCATTCTGACGTTGATTGCGCTGGTATCGGTGATTGTGCTGTGGTCGGAAATTCACTCGGCCTTTAGCTTCCTCGATAATATCCCGCTATGGGATGCCAGCACCACGGTGCAGGGCGTGGAGAGCGTGCAGCCGATAACGCTGGGTGCGGTGCTGATTGCCATCCTGGTGTTCATTATTACCACCCAGCTGGTGCGCAACATGCCTGCCCTGCTGGAATTGGCACTGCTGCAACACATCAGCCTGACGCCCGGCACCGGTTACGCTATTACCACCCTGACCAAATACGTACTGATGTTGATTGGCGGGTTAGTCGGCTTCTCGATTATTGGTGTTGAGTGGGCAAAACTGCAGTGGCTGGTGGCGGCATTAGGTCTGGGACTGGGCTTTGGTATGCAGGAGATCTTCGCCAACTTTATTTCTGGTCTGATTATCCTGTTCGAAAAGCCAATTCGTATCGGCGATACCGTTACCATTCGCGATCTGACCGGCAGCATTACCCGCATCAATACCCGCGCTACGACGATTACCGATTGGGACCGTAAAGAGATCATTGTGCCGAACAAGGCCTTTATCACTGAGCAGTTCGTTAACTGGTCGTTGTCGGATTCTGTCACGCGTGTGGTGCTGACCATTCCGGCTCCGGCTCATGTTAACAGTGATGAAGTCACCAACATTCTCAAGCAGGCGGCCGAGCGCTGTACCTATGTGCTGGATATGCCCGCGCCGGATGTGTTCCTGGTGGATTTACAGCAAGGCATTCAGCTGTTTGAATTGCGTGTGCACGCGGCTGAGATGGGCCACCGCATGCCGCTGCGTCATGAGTTGCATCAGTTGATTCTGCGCGGCTTTGAAGAGCACGGCATTGAGATGCCGTTCCCACCATTCCAGGTGCGTATGGAAACGCTGGGGCGTAAAACACCGGCCAGCAATGGCTCACCGTCCAGCCAGACCTTTAAATCTGGCGGCTTATAAATGACAACGCCCGGCAATCACCGGGCGTTGTTTTTTCTGCTGAGCGTTACTTCACAAACTCTTCGCCCTGCGCGATATCTTTCTTCAGCGTTTCCAGCATACCGTTAAGCGCCTGCTGTTCGAACGCACTCAAAGAACCCAACGGGCGACGTTCCACGATACCGTTCTTGCCGATAAGCAGCGGCTGAGAGAAGAAGCGCGCATACTCACCATCCCCTTCAACATAAGCGCATTCGACCACGTTTGCTTCGCCCTGCAGCGCACGCACCAGTGAGAGACCAAAGCGCGCAGCAGCCTGCCCCATGGATAAGGTCGCCGATCCACCACCAGCTTTCGCTTCCACCACTTCGGTGCCGGCGTTTTGAATACGCTTAGTGAGGTCAGCCACTTCCTGTTCGCTGAAGCTGATGCCTTTAACCTGCGACAGCAGCGGCAAAATTGTCACGCCTGAGTGCCCCCCCACCACCGGGACCTCGATCTCGGTAGGCTGCTTGCCTTTCAACGCGGCAACAAAGGTGTTGGCGCGGATAATGTCGAGGGTTGAGACACCAAACAGGCGGTTCTTGTCATACACGCCGGCTTTCTTCAACACTTCAGCCGCAATCGCCACCGTGGTGTTAACCGGATTAGTGATCACGCCAATCAGCGCTTTCGGCGCGGTGCTGGCAACCTGCTCGATCAGGTTACGCACAATGCCCGCGTTAACGTTAAACAAGTCGGCGCGATCCATGCCGGGTTTACGTGCCACACCCGCAGAAATCAGCACAATATCGGCGCCCTGCAGCGCAGGTGTCGCGTCTTCGCCACTGAACCCTTCCACCTTCACTGAGGTAGGAATATGGCTGAGATCAACCGCCACCCCGGGCGTGACCGGGGCGATATCATAAAGTGAGAGAGCGGAACCTGCGGGTAATTGAGTCTTGAGCAGCAGTGCGAGCGCCTGGCCAATACCACCGGCTGCACCGAGAACGGCAACTTTCATCCTGAACTCCTTATGAAGGTGGGGCAGAGATATGCCGAAAATCCATCAGGTTACGAGTTTAATCAACTTCTCAGGCGATAGCGACAAACCTGTCGCGCAATAACATGACGCCGCAATCGGCTCCCGAGACATCTCCACTTCAGAAGTCGCCTGAATGATACAATCGCAGCCAGAAGACAATGGACGGCAATGATCATCGATATAGTTGTTACCACTTCAATACTATAACAACATTGCAACCTTCGCTTTGCGCGTCAGCCCGCGATTTTGGCGCAACACAAAACTCTGCTATGATGCCTGTCCGCAGTTGATTAGCGCGATTCTCTCACTACGCTTATTGCATAAAAATTCATCTAAATGCATAATAATTTATCTGCCGCTGGCCTGTTGCCTGCTGCACCCCTCTTTTATTGGTAGCTTATGCGAAACCCATCAAAACAAGACGACTTGATCAAAGCGTTCAAAGCGTTATTAAAAGAAGAAAAATTCAGCTCTCAGGGCGAAATCGTACAGGCGCTGCAGGAAGACGGCTTCGAGAACATCAATCAGTCAAAAGTTTCTCGTATGCTGACCAAGTTTGGTGCCGTACGCACCCGCAATGCCAAAATGGAAATGGTTTATTGTTTGCCAGCCGAACTGGGCGTGCCGACCACCACCAGCCCATTGAAGAATCTGGTGCTGGATATCGATTACAATGATGCCTTAGTGGTGATTCACACCAGCCCGGGTGCTGCGCAGCTGATTGCACGCCTGCTGGATTCACTCGGTAAAGCGGAAGGCATTCTCGGGACTATCGCGGGGGATGACACCATCTTTATTACCCCTGCACGTAGCTTCTCCGTAAAACAGCTGCACGATGCCGTACTGGTTTTATTCGAACAGGAACTATAAAACCCTGGTCTTAACCGGCAGATCATCTGCCGGTAACATCCTTCCTGATGACCCGTTACCCGCCACGCTTGTTACAAAATCCTTTTTTAATAATAAGTTATCGATATAGCTGCCGGTTCTGCATCCGCCGAAATATTGGTACGACCTTTTCCCCTGCTTAACCATTCGCGCTATTTTACACTGATTTACATATTGTGCTCAGTGGTTATAGCTTCTTATGGCGTATCAGCCAGCGGGATCAACCATGATCTTTCGCACGAAAAGATAATTTGATGCAGATCATTGTTTTTACGAATAAATAACAGTCAATGGTTAATGATTGACCGGTTTTAATAACTTCCAGTTCTAAAAAGGTGCCATAAGGATAAAGAATAACAACCAAACATTATTAGCCAGATATTAATTTCATGGGTTATTAGATCTATACTTGTTTTCGTGATGCAAATCACACGAAAGAAAAAGATAAAAACAGAAGACGAGGAAAAATACCATGAACGTTAAAACTACTATCGCAACCCTGAGTGTTCTATCTGCCCTGTCATTTGGTGCTTTTGCAGCAGATTCTATCAATGCCCAACAGGCAGCGAATTTGCAACCTGCCGGCACCATTAGTGTGAGCGGCGTGGGCGGTTCTCCGATGGATATCCATGAGCAGCTGAATGCTAAAGCCGATCAGGAAGGTGCTAAAGCCTACCGTGTGATCGAAGCGAATACCGGCGACAGCTATCACGCCACCGCTGAGCTTTATAAATAAGTTGACTGAACAAGACGCAGTGTGAACGGCGACCCGTTTGAGACGCATTTGCCTCTCAGGTTGCCAAACCCCATTTCAGGAGAGTGAATCATGAAAACCAAATTAGCTATCGCCATCGTAGGTCTGGCTTCCGTATTGTCCTTCGGTGCCAGTGCCGCCAGCCTGGTTTCTAACGAACAAGCCGAGCAACTACAACCGCTGAATCAAACCATCAGCGTGAGCGGTGTTGACGGTGATCAGACCAACGTCCGTCAGGAACTGTCGCAGAAAGCCGATGCTCAGGGTGCCAGCCATTACCGCATCATTGAGAATAACCGTGGCGACACCTTCCACGTGACTGCAGAACTGTACAAATAAGAATACATCGAACGTCGGGCGCCTGAACGGCGCCAGACAATTGATCGACGACCCGCCTCACCCACTTTTTGCCGCAGGTTGTTGATTACAACGAGGAGAAAAAATCATGAAAATCAAAGCAACCATCGCAGCCGCCAGCCTTCTTTCCCTGTTTGCCTTTGGTGCATCAGCAGCACAACTGGTAACTGATGAGCAGGCGCAAAATCTGCAACCTACCGGCAGCACTATCACCATCAGCGGTACCGGCGGTTCGCCAATGGATTATCGTTCTGAGCTTTCTCAGAAAGCCGATGCACAAGGTGCCAGTGCTTATAAAGTGATTGAAGCGAAAACCGGCGACAGCTATCACGTGACCGCCGAGCTGTATAAATAATTCCTCGTCAATTCTGACGAACCCTTTGGCCCCGCTCGCCGGGGCCCTTTTTCGGCTTGTCACTTCACATTAAAGCGGAGCTGGCCTTCCAGCTCCTCTTCTGCTTCATCAAACAGCAGGATTAATGCGCCATACCGGCGTTTCTGCCCTGTCCCCAGATTCACAAACTCAATTTCCAGCGGCAACGGCAACTGCTCCCCAAGTATCGCATCCCAGAGATCGTCAAGATCGCTGATGGCCAGATCCGCCAGCGCAAAACGATCGCTGAACTGGCGATAGAAATGGGCTTGATCGACGATTTCGTCAAAATCAAAACGCTCGGTTCTCATCGTGATTCCCTCTTGCAGGCAGGGCCGCCCGTCAGGCAAGCCCACCAATATGCAGCGCTTTCACTTCCAGGTACTCTTCCATTCCCAGCACCGATCCTTCACGTCCCAAACCGGACTCTTTTACACCGCCAAACGGTGCCAGTTCGGTGGATACGGCACACTCATTAATGCCAATCATCCCGGCCTCCAGCGCCGCCGAGACGCGGAACACCCGTTGCAGATTTTGCGTGTAGAAATAGGCGGCTAATCCGTATTCCGTGTTATTGGCGCGCTGAATGACATCGGCTTCATCATCAAAGCGGAAGCAGGCGGCGACCGGACCAAAGGTCTCTTCCTGGGCCAGCATCATCCCCTCATGCGCCTCGGCAATCACCGTCGGCTGCCAGAAGTTGCCTCCCAGCGGATGACGCTCGCCGCCGATCAGCAACTTACCGCCTTTGCTCAGCGCATCCTTCACGTGCTCTTCCACTTTCTCCAGCGCCGAGCGCTCGATCAGCGGGCCGACAATCACGCCTTCTTCAACGCCATTCCCTACTTTCAGCTTGCCCACGGCATCGGCCAGTTGATTGACGAAACGATCGTAGACCGCGTTGTGCACATAGAAACGGTTCACGCTGACACAAACCTGGCCCGCATTGCGGAATTTGTTGGCTATTGCACCCTGTACCGCCGCCTCAATATCCGCATCCTCAAACACGATATAGGGTGCATTGCCGCCCAGCTCCATCGAGACTTTCTTCATGGTGTCTGCTGCGTTGCGCATCAGCGTTTTGCCCACGGCGGTCGACCCGGTAAACGAGATTTTACGCACCGCCTGGCTAGCCATAATGGCGTCGCTGATGGCATGGGTATCGCCCGCCACCGCATTTAACACGCCATCAGGTACACCGGCTTCTTGTGCCAGAGCCAACAGTGCAAAGGCACACAGCGGCGTATTATTCGCCGGTTTGATGATGCCGGTACAGCCTGCTGCCAGCGCCGGGCCAAGCTTGCGTGTCAGCATCGCCATCGGGAAATTCCACGGCGTGATAGCCGCCACCACACCAATC
The DNA here is from genome assembly GCF_000759475.1 of Pantoea rwandensis. Taxonomy (NCBI): domain Bacteria; kingdom Pseudomonadati; phylum Pseudomonadota; class Gammaproteobacteria; order Enterobacterales; family Erwiniaceae; genus Pantoea; species Pantoea rwandensis. The sequence goes on along the minus strand of NZ_CP009454.1, from coordinate 959,990 downwards.
GGTTCACGTGTTGCCAAAATGCGTGATCCGGGTTTCGCAGGCGGGATGATTTCGCCGTTGGCACGTTTAGCTTGCTCGGCAAACCATTGAATAAAGCTGGCGGCGTACTCGACTTCGCCTTCGGCTTCTTTCAGGGGTTTGCCCTGCTCGGCCGTCATGAGCTGCCCGAGCCAGCTTTTGTTCTCAATGATCAGTTGATACCAGCGATGAAGGATCTCCGCGCGCTGTTTCGCGGTTTTATCACGCCATGCCGGAAAAGCCTGCTGAGCGGCAGTGATGGCCTGCTCGGTTTCCGCCTTACCCGCTCGGGCGACTTTGGCCAGCACTTCGCCGGTTGCCGGGTTAGTGACGTCAAAGGTGTCACTGGCGGTGTGCCACTGGCCCGCAGCGAAATAGCCGGTTTTAAACAGCGCGTGTTGTTGTAGAGAGGTGGACATCATTCTTCTCCTGCTAGTTTTCATCCAGTCAGGAAAGTATAGATGCCAATATCATCGGGTTTTGTTTCAGCGTGGGATCAAAAAGGCCGCTGCAAGGTGCAGCGGCCGATTTCAGATTTGGATGAGGGTGTTCTGGTATTTATCCAGCATCAACGAGAGCCGTTTCACCGGTTCGGTAACGCTCTCCGGTGCCGAATAGTGATGGAGCTTTTCCTGATAAATCTCCAGTTCCTTCAACAAACGCTCAAAGTAGTAGCGCCGCTTGTCATCGCTGGTGGCTGAAATCACGCGATCGGCGGTGTATCGCAACTGGCGGTGATAAGCCGAAAGCTCCGCGTTAACCGGGACTTCAGCATTACGCAGTCGCTGATGGCCGATAATCAGCGTCAGCGCGATGCGGTATTTGTCGATATCGCCGGGGAACAGATTGAGCAGCAGAAACAGCTGCTGATAGAGCGCGGGCAGATGGTTCTCGCGACGGCGCGCCTGATTAGTGGTTAAGGCCGCCACAGCCGCATACATAAAGCGATTCAACAATTTACGGCCGGTACGTGCTTTGGATTTATCGCGAATCAGCAGAATGACCATCATCGCCACAAAGCTGCCGATCCACTGGCCCAGGGCGTTATCGAGGAAGACGTTGAACTCAAACTTCATCGGATTATCCAGCACCAGCACATTGATGGTACCAATCAACGCACCTAGCGTACCAATCTGACGTCGTTGCACGAAGATACCGCCGATAAAGCCGAGTGCGCCAATCGCGATACACAACAGCAACGCGCTTTGCTGGGTGGCTGGCAGGATATAGACGAAGTAGAGCATGCCGAGTGGCACGGCGAAGGCCATACCGTAGAAGAAATCTTTCGCCATCATCAGCGGATTCGGCATACGCATCGCCAGCGCGGTGATGACGGCCAGCATCACCATACAGCCACTGCCCGAAGTCCAGCCGGTATAGAGCCAAAACAGAGAACCGAGCGCGGTCGCCACAAAGGTACGCACGCCGTTGATCATCGCATGATGGGTTTCCGCCGAACGTGCCTGAATCACCACTTCGCGCTGCAGGATACTCTCTTCCAGCGTGGTAATGCGGCTGTTACTGCGCACACCATTAATCAGCAGCAGATACTCTGTTGCTGCACCGACCCAGCTTGCCACCGTCATCGGCACGGTTTTATTGCTGACACTGATTAAACGACGCATCACCTTCATGCGCTTATGCACGTCATCGACGTTATGAACGTCTTTCTCAATCAGCAGGCGATACTGCGTCGGAATATAATCCGGACGGGCGTTTTGAATCAGAAAGGTTTCAGCTGCTTGCGTAATCAACGTCAGCGACAGCGTATTCAGCATCTGCAACCGGCGGCTGGTATTTTTCCAGCGCGAAGATTCCATCAACAATTGGCTGCGCATACCGTTGAGTGCGGTAGTGCGACGTACCAGCGCGCTCCAGGTGCGATCCACCTCGTCTTTATCCGCGTGGGCGACACACAGTTGCAGCAGTTTGTAATGCGCCACCAGCAGCGAATCGACTTCGGCATCAATCACTTTTTTGATCGAGCGCGGCGAAAACAGCATATCCGCAAGAATCGCACACAGAATCCCAATGACGATTTCACTGCAACGTTCAACGGCATATTGCGGTGCCAGCGTTAAGCCACCGCTGGCATCGGCGGTGACCACGATGATCAGCGCAGTGTAACCAGCCAAACCTAGCGCGTAGGAGTTCTCGACTTTGATCAGCGAGGAGAGCCAGACGCACATGCCCGCCCATAAACAGCACAGCAGCAGCATCACCACCGGTGCACGCACCGTGGCGATCATGATAGTGAGGGCGGCAATACAGCCAATAAACGTACCAATGATGCGCAGAATGCCGCGATAGCGCAGTGCGCCAGAATAGGGATCGCCCCCCGCAGCAAAGGCGGTACCACCGGCCACAATGCCGGCTGTCATCACCGCCCAACGCGGCGTTTCCAGATTAAAGTGAAAGCCAATCATCAGCGCTGCAACCAGCGCAAATGTCAGCTTCACCGGGAAACGCAAAAACTCAATCATAACGCCCTCGCTTAACCAAACTCGCGCAGGCGGTTAAAGAACTGCGTCAACGGCGAGACTTTGGTCTGGCGATCTTTATCCCCGGTGATCACCACCGTGGCAGTGGTGCCCGCCGGGAAGCGGTTGCCTGGTTGATCGTCAAGATGAATACGCACCGGTACGCGCTGCGCCAGTCGCACCCATTCGAGGTTGGAATCAATGGTCGCCATGCCTTTGCTGTCCACGCTGCTGCTGCTGTTGGTCACGCCCGCAGCGATACTGTCCACCGTGCCGCGTAATACCGCATTGCTGCCCAGCGGGGTGATTTCGGCGCGGAAGCCCGGACGCACGCCATCCAGCTTGGTCTCTTCCATATACGCCAGCACGTAGAATGAGTGCTGCTGTACCAATGCCACGGCAACGGAACCACGGGTGATGAACTCGCCCTGATAAACGTTCAGGTTAGTGACCCAGCCATCTGAAGGCGCTTTGATGGTGGTGCGATCCAGGTCGATCACCGCCAAATCGCGCGTTGCCACCGATTTCGCCAGCTGATGTTCGCTGGTTTGCAGATCGTTATTAGACTGATCGATGGCTTCACGTGACATGGCACTGGTGCCAAGTTGGTTACGGCGCGCCGCTTCACGACGCTTTTCATTGACCAATGCCTGGTAATATTCGACATCCGCCTGGGCTTCATCCAGCGCTTTCTGGTAGCGCGGGCGATCCACGACAAACAGCGTATCACCCTGTTTCACCAGCTGGTTGTCATGCACCGGCACGTCAGTGATAAGGCCGGTCACGTCCGGCGAGATCGCCACCACATCAGCGGAGAATTTGGCGTCACGCGTCCAGGGCGATTCGGTGTAGAACACCCAGGCGCGGAAGATGATCACGATTGCGATGATAACCAGCAGGATTGTAATCGCGTAACGCGCGATTTTTCTTATGAGCGCTTTCACTTAAAAACCTCAGACGAATAGACGGGATACAAGGTAAAACACGCAGCAATACAACGCTGTGTTAAAAAGTGCCGGATGCCACACCAGGTCATAAATTCCGCTGGGCGTCAGCACGCGTTTCACCAGCCAGAACAGCGCCAGAGAAACCAGTAGTTCAATGAAGATGGGCGGAAAACTCAGCCCGAATACGACAAATACCGGAAGCACACTCATTACGGTTCCTTAGTTCGACCTTGCCGGATTGCACCGATACCTGCCCTCATGCCGCATGGCACGTCGGGTTGAGAATCAGGGGATGATTGGGAGACTGATGGCAACATTCAGGCCGCGTTGAGCTAATGATAGCGTATCATCGTGTAAACACAGCCGTGTTAAGGTGCGGTGAACAGACCCAGCGTGCGTATAGTAACGCGCATGACTATACGTTTTCTACATATTGTGAGCTAAATCACTTTTTAGCCAGAGTAAACAATGGAACGACTTAAAGGCATGTCCATTTTCGCCAAAGTGGTTGAATTAGGTTCTTTTACCGCCGCGGCACGTCAGCTTCATCTTAGCGTTTCGTCAATCAGCCAAATTGTCGCCAAACTGGAAGATGAGTTGCAGGTCAAATTGTTAAATCGCAGTACGCGCAGTATTGGTCTGACCGAAGCAGGTAAGATCTACTATCAGGGTTGCCGCCGCATGCTGGCTGAAGCGTCTCAGGTGCACGAACAGCTTTATGCCTTTAACAATACGCCGATCGGTATTCTGCGCATCGGCTGCTCCTCCACCATGGCGCAAAACGTGTTGTCTGCAATGACCAGCGATATGCTGCGTGAATATCCTGGTTTGAGCGTCAATCTGGTTACCGGCATTCCCGCGCCAGATTTGATCGCTAACGGCTTGGATCTCGTGGTCCGCGTAGGCGCGTTGCAAGATTCAAACCTGTTCTCACGCCGACTGGGCGCGATGCCGATGGTGGTCTGTGCCGCAAAAAGTTATCTGGCACAGCATGGCACGCCAGATAAACCGGGTGAAATCGATAATTTTTCATGGCTGGAGTACAGCGTTCGCCCGGATAACACCTTTGAACTGGTCGCGCCGGAAGGCCTGGTGACGCGATTGACGCCGCAGGGTCGCTTCGTCACCAATGATTCACAGACGCTGATTCGCTGGCTGAAAGCTGGTTGCGGCATCGCCTATGTCCCCCTGATGTGGGTGATTGATGAGATTAACGCCGGGGAGATCGATATTCTGTTCCCGCAATATCACTCAGAACCGCGTCCGGTGTATGCGCTGTATACCGAGAAGGACAAGATGCCGTTGAAGGTGCAGGTATGTATTGATTATCTGACCGAGTACTTTAAGCAGGTGGCGCAGCAGTATCAGCAGCATCGTAAGAGCTGATGATTCTCCTAAAGGGGTGAATCTCCGATGGGCGATGCCGCCATTCGGCAGGTACGCCATAGGTAAACTCAGACTGTTCGATAATGAGCAGAGTCCGCCATGCGAATATCTGACTCCACGGCCTTCAGAGTGGGTGCCATGGAGTCATCAGGCTTTGTAGCGTGCGCTATGCATGGGAATATCAGACGCTACGGTCATTCGTCAGGTGCGCATTTATGCGCACCTGGAATGATTATGCAGTACCGCCGACGGTGATTTTATCCAGCTTGAGGGTTGGCTGGCCGACGCCGACCGGCACACTCTGCCCCTCTTTACCGCACACGCCAACGCCTTTATCCAGCGCCAGATCGTTTCCGACCATTGAGATCTGCTGCATTGCTTCAATACCCGAACCAATCAGCGTTGCACCTTTAACCGGCGTGGTCACTTTGCCGTTTTCAATCAGATAAGCTTCCGAGGTTGAAAAGACAAACTTGCCGGAGGTGATATCCACCTGACCACCACCAAAGTTCGGCGCATAAATCCCGTACTCAACGCTGGAAATGATGTCCTGAGGCGTGGATTTGCCTGCCAGCATATAGGTGTTGGTCATACGCGGCATCGGCAGATGCGCATAGGATTCACGACGCCCGTTACCGGTTGGCGGAACACCCATCAGACGCGCATTAAGCTTGTCTTGCATGTAACCTTTCAGCACGCCGTTTTCGATCAATACGTTGTATTGGCCTGGCACGCCTTCATCATCCACCGCCAGTGAGCCGCGCAGGCCTTCGATGGTGCCATCGTCAACCACGGTGCAGAGTTCAGAGGCCACCAGTTGCCCCATTTTTCCGCTGAAGACCGAAGTTTCACGGCGGTTGAAATCGCCTTCCAGACCATGACCGACGGCTTCATGCAGCAGCACGCCTGGCCAGCCTGCGCCGAGCACTACCGGCAATGTGCCCGCTGGCGCAGCCACGGCAGAGAGATTCACCAGCGCCAGACGCACCGCTTCACGCGCCCATGCATCGGCACGGACATCACCGTTTTCATCGGCATAGAAGAATTCATAGCCGGTACGCGCCCCGCCGCCGCTAGAGCCACGTTCGCGTTTCCCCTGATCTTCCACCTGTACGCTGATCGACAGACGCACCAGCGGACGGATATCTGCAGCCAGCGTGCCATCGGTCGCCGCCACCAGCACCTGCTCGTACACGCCTGTCAGGCTGGCATTCACTTCCTGCACGCGCGGATCGGCCGCACGTGCCACGGTATCAACACGATGCAGCAGTGCAATTTTGTCTTCGCGCGTCAGGCTGTCCAGCGGATTCACCGGCGCATACAGCGAACGGTTGATCACCGCTGAAAGCGTATGCGCTTTGCCATTGCCCTGCTCACGCACAATACTGCGCGCGGCTTCAGAAGACTGACGCAGGGCGTTCAGGGTGATTTGGTCTGCGTAAGCGAAACCGGTTTTCTCACCACTGATAGCACGCACACCGACACCCTGGTCGATATGGTAAGAACCATCTTTAATGATTTTGTCTTCCAGCACCCAGGATTCATGGAAACTGGACTGGAAGTAGAGATCGGCATAATCCAGACGACGTTCTGAAAGCTGCCCTAACAGGGAAAAAAGGTCCTGCTGATTAATGCTGTTCGCAGCTAGTAACTGCTCACTTACCAGATTCAGAGTCATCGTTTCTCACTCATTATGTGCTCGGATAGTCATAGCCTGCGGCAATTCCCCGACGGCGTCAAATTCACTTCTTGTCGTCTTCGCGCGGTTTGCGCAGCACTTCATTGATTTCCGGTTTATCCAACGGTCCGCTTATGTGATAACGCAGTAGCGAAATCTTATTCCACAGCGGGCCCAATACTTTACTGGCGGCAAACACGGCGGCCCCGATCACCGGGTTGACCACAAAGGCCGTCGCCACACCTACCGAAGCGGAGATCTCAGGGGCAACGACCGCTTCCATATCAATCTGGCGTTTTGCCAGATCGATCTGCCCCTGCATGGCGATATCCGCTTCAAGGCCATCGACCAGCAGGTTATCCGTGCGCATCACACCGTTTTCGATCCACGCCGTGCCGTTAATTGAATCGAAATAGAAGCCTTCGCTGAAGGTGTCACTGAAATCGAAGCGCAGCTTACGCAGTAAGGCGTCAAAACTCATCAGGCGGAGCAACTGCCCTGCACGTCCGGTATTCACATCCGCAATCTGGCCTTTGCCAAAATGGGTTTTCAGCGTACCACTCAACGTTTCCGCGGAAGGCTGCCACGGGGCGGAACGCCAGTGCAGGTCATAATCCACGTTAAACGGCGCGTCACGAAGTGGGGTATTCATCCCAAACCAGTTAACGGCGTCATTGATGTTTTTACCGCTCAGACTGCCTTTTAATGAGGTACGCTGATTGCCCGGCTTGTTGACCCATTCGCCGTTGATCTTCAGCTTTGCACTGCCGGAATCCACGCTACCGTTAGTAAGTGCTAACGTATCTCCCTGCGGCTGTAATCTGGCCTGCATATGACCAAACTTCTGTCCGCGCAGCCAGCACTCATCACAGTTTAGCTGCATCGCCGGCCAGTTACTGAAGTCGACTGTGCTGCTGTTGCCACCCAACGGCGAGGCGTTGTTGTCGCTGCTGTTCGCCCATTCTGGATTGTAGTAAAGATAGCTAAGGTCGATCTGCCATGGCGCATGCTGTGCGGTTTGCAAACTGCCGCGCGCTTCGCGGCTTTCCAGCTGAAGTTGCGTGTTGCCAGTCGGCCCTTGCGTGACGGTGGCATTAACGTCATGCCACTGCTGGCCACCGAGCATCAGTGCCGGTGTCCGCAGAGTCACATCGCCCGGTAACAGCGCGCCGCCCACTTCCGTTTCGCCCTGAGCATTACGCGAACCACTGCTTCCCGCCATTAGCCCCATCCAGGCTTCACCATCCAACGGTGGTAAATTGAGTTCCATCCCGCGTTTTTCTGGCAGCTTCGGCGTGCTTTTCGCATCGTTGAGCCAGATGCCGCGATCCACGCGCAGCTGGGGTTCGAGAATCCAGCGGCTGTTAAAACGGTTGTGCTCACGCACGCTGCCGCTTAGCGTGAATCCTTTAAGGTCACCGGTGGCGTTGATGGCGATGGGCATTGCTTCGCCCGCCTGCTTATCCAGCGGCGCAGGTAAGTGACTGCTTACTGTTTTGCCCTCACCCTGCAAATCGACTTTATAGGTCGCACCACCATTGTGTGGCAGCGTGATGTCGACATTGCCCTGCCACGGCAAACTGCCGCTCAACTGACTGCTGACACTGGCCGGCAATACTTTCAGTTTCGACGGCTGCCAGTCGCCCAATAACTTCACGTTGACGCCGAAGTTGTCAGGATTCTCAGTGGTAGAAAAACGGACGCCGGTGGGCTGACCGAACCAGTTAGCCTGCATATCTTCACTTTCGAGATTGCCGTTGTTGTAGCGGAAGCGCCCGGTGAGATTTTCCAGCGTGGTGTTTAACGGCTTGATGTGCAGGCTGTTATTGTTCATCACCACATTCCCGCTGGCATGCACCAATTCACCATCCAGCGGAATATCGAGATTCAATGAACCGCGCACATTGCCACCGATTTGCAGCTGCTGCAGTGCCGCGCCCAACGTCGATTTCAAAGGCGTCTGTTCGAAGTAATCGGCAATCTGCTTGCCCTGACCGCTAAGATCGCCATTGATGATCAACTTCTCTTTGAGATAGTCCGGGATCACCGCGCTGACGTTCCGTGCATCCACTTCCCCCAATTTGGTTTTCTCGGCTTTCATCCACAGGCCGTCGTTAACAAAATCGAGGTCGATATCGAGGTTTTCCAGCGCTGGCCAACCGGGCTGGAACTGGAAAGTGGATTGACGCAGCGGCACCCACACTTCAAACATGCCGTCATTGTGCTTAAACGGGAACAGGCTGGGATTACCGGCGAACAACAGCGTGGCATTGTCCACTTTCCCGCCTTTGATCGACTCGCTGAGGAAATGGGTCAGATCATGGCCCATTAGCGGTTCCGGGAAGTAGCGCCAGGCATCACCCGCATCGGTGACGCGAATGCCCGCCAGAATATCCAGCTGTGGCGCTTTGCCGACATTTTGCTGATAGCGGAAATCACCGCGCGCCCACAGGGAACGTGCCTGAACATCAAGATTCTGACCGTCCAGCGTCAGGCCGCTGGCATCGCGCTGCCAGTTCAGCTTGCCAGTGATCTGTTGAATTTGCAGTGGCGCCTGGAACATGTCGCCATAAGGCACTTCCGCTTGTCCCATCGTCACATCCAACCGACCGTTACTCACGCTGCCGCTGGCGGTACCGTTGAGATTGCTGATCCCCGGCAACAGCTCCCAATGCTGCCACGCCAGGTTGCGCCATTTGGCTTGCAGGCGGGTTTGCTCGGGCTGATTGAGCGGAATATCCAGCGCCAGCGCATCGATGTTGCCGCGCGGCTGCAATGCACGCCAGTTATCCAGTAACGCAGGGGATAAGGGTTTGAACAGCGGCACCAATGGTGCCAGACGCTCCAGATCCAGTTGGGTGGCACGGACACGCACTTCCGCACCACTGTTAGCGCCCAGCATCTGCTGGTCTTCGGGCTTCCACAGAAGTGAGAAGTGCCCCGGCGCCCAGGCGATGCCATCGGTGCTGAGTCGGGTTTGCGGGACGGACAAACTCCAGCCATTTTGGAAACGCGCCAGATGCGCGGTTAAGCCATCGACCTGCAGCTGGTGATCGCCCTGTTCGCCGCGCCAGCGTGCACCGCCTTTACTGAGCAACAGGTCACCGGCGTAGACATCGCCATCACGCAGATTCACCCACGCTGCAAGGCTGAAGCGGGCACTTTCGAGGCTGGTATTGTCACGCAGCCACGGACCGATCCACGGGCGCACATCGACGTCATCCGCTTGCATCCAGATGCGGCCATCGTTGAGTAATCCGTTGGTATCGTTGAGATCGAGTCGCACCTGCACCACACCGTGCTGCCCCGTAAAACTGGAGAGATTAACTTCCCCTTCCGCGCGGTGACGCGTGCTTTCGTTGAGCCAGGTCAGACGCGGGATCGCCAGCTCAGCGTGCTGGCCAGAGGGCGTGAGAAAACGGATGCTGCTATCACGCAGATCAAAGTGGTCAAACTGGCGTAGAAACAGATCGTTGATTTGCGCCGGCTTAAAGCTGTTTTTTTGTTGATCGCTGGTGAGCAGCGGATGATTGGTTTCGAGGCGCAATTGCCAGAAGGTCAGATCACGGAACTGCCAACGCCAGTGCAGCAGCGATTGCCAGACGTTAAGCGCCAGATTTACACGGCCAATGGTGAGTTTGCCATCTTCCGGCATCACAACGTTGAGATTGCGCACCTGCAGGGTTGGGCCGAAGTTCTCCCATTTACCCTGCAGCTCGCTGGCATCCACCGTCACTCCGCTGACGCGTGAAATCGTCTGCAGTATGTCGCTGCGATAGCTGTTGAGATGCGGCATCACGAGGCGCAACCCGCTGACTAGCAGCGCCACAATAACGATGATTGCGGCGAGCAGCAGTAACAAAATCCTCGGCAACCGCCTCACGCACCTCTCCTTGCTTCCCGTTGAATAACGGCGTTCAGCATCACGACTTACATCATGACAACGTCAAACTGCTCCTGAGTATAGAGCGGCTCAACATGAACTTTAACCTGCTTACCGACAAAGATTTCCACTTCAGCCAGCGCATGTGACTCTTCGCTTTTTAACGCCTCGCCCACTGCCGGGGAAACATAAACGAGGAAGCGATCGGAATCATAAGCATGATGCACACGCACGATTTCGCGCATGATTTCGTAGCAGACCGTTTCCACCGTTTTCAGCGTGCCGCGCCCTTTGCACACCGGGCAATCGGCACAGAGCACATGTTCAATACTTTCCCGCGTGCGCTTACGCGTCATTTCCACCAGACCAAGCGCCGAGAAGCCGTTGATACCGGTTTTCACCCGATCTTTGCTCAGCGCACTTTCCAGCGAATGCAGTACGCGGCGACGATGGTCGTCATTACTCATGTCGATAAAATCGATGATGATAATGCCGCCCAAATTGCGCAGACGCAGCTGGCGAGCAATCGCCTGCGTGGCTTCAATGTTGGTGTTGAAGATGGTTTCGTCGAGATTACGATGCCCAACAAATGCACCGGTATTGATATCGACGGTGGTCATGGCTTCGGTTTGATCGATGATCAGATAGCCGCCCGACTTGAGTTCAACCTTGCGCTCCAGTGAGCGCTGGATTTCATTCTCAACATCAAACAGATCGAAGATTGGCTGTTTGCCGCTGTACAGCTCCAGCTTGCTGGCCATTTCCGGGATATATTCGCCGGTAAATTCCACCAGCAGATCGCAGGTCAGACGTGAATCCACGCGAATGCGATCCAGCGCTGCGCCGGCAAAGTCGCGCAACACGCGCTGTGCCAATGCTAACTCGCCGTACAGCAGACAGCGCGTCTGGTTACGTTTCTTACGCTCGCTGACTTTGGTCCAGAGACGCTTGAGGAACGCGGCATCCTGCGCCAGGTCTTCCTCACAGATGCCTTCAGCAGCAGTACGAATAATGAAACCGCCGAGGTCGTCGCAGTAGGCGGAAACGACCGCTTTCAAGCGATCACGCTCCGCTTCGCTTTCAATACGCTGGGAAACACCCACATGCGATGCGCCTGGCATAAACACCAGATAACGTGAAGGCAGCGTAATATCGGTGGTAAGGCGCGCGCCTTTGGTGCCGAGCGGATCTTTCACCACCTGTACCACTAAATCCTGGCCGGGACGCACCAACTCGCTAATATCGCGTACGACGAAGTTTTTCTTCTCATCACCCGCCACGCATTCGGTGTGCGGCATGATGTCAGAAGCGTGCAGAAAGGCGGCTTTATCCATGCCAATATCAACAAACGCGGCCTGCATGCCGGGCAAAACGCGGCTAATGCGACCCTTATAGATATTCCCTACGATACCGCGCCGTGCTTCGCGCTCGATGTGAATTTCCTGCAGAATGCCGCCATCAATATAGGCAACACGGGTTTCAGAAGGTGTAACGTTAACCAGCAACTCAGCCGTCATCTTGTCCCCTTAACGCACGCAGTGACTGAAAGTGGCTCAGCAACTCATTGGTTTCAACCAGCGGTAATCCCACTACGGCGTGATAGCTTCCATTAATCTTGCGGACAAAGTTGCCGCCCAGACCTTGTATTCCGTACGCGCCGGCTTTGTCCATCGGCTCGCCGCTGGCAATATAGTGCGAGATTTCTTCTGCCGTGATATTGCGGAATGTCACGTCAGTAGTGACAAGGCAATCCAGCTCGCGTGCACTGTCAGCCAGCGCGACGGCAGTCATCACCTGATGCGTTTGCCCGGAGAGTTGACTCAACATCTGCGCTGCGTGTGCAGCATCGCGCGGCTTTTCCAGCACGTTATTGTTGAGTACCACGATGGTATCTGCACCCAGCACCGGTAAATCCTGCGGCGCGACCGCCACGCCAGCACGCGCTTTATCCAAAGCCAGACGGCGAACATACACTTCCGCCGCTTCCTCTGGCTGGCGCTGCTCTTCAACGTCGGTAACCAGACGTTCAAACTGCAGACCCAGTTGCGTGAGCAGTTCACGTCGACGCGGTGAACCGGATGCGAGATACAGGCTTATCATAGTCTTCCTTACTGAACAGCGAACTGACGGCGAATCTTTCTCATTAATAAGAATAGCCAGGGCCATAGAATGCCGTCGACCACACTGCTCCAGAAGATTTCCGGGCGGAATGAGACGTTGATCACCAGGAATTCAGCCCAGAAAACAATTACATCCACCGCAAGCGACAGCACCATAACCATTAATGCCTGCTGCCACAACGCCAGATTTCGGAATAGCTGAAATTTGAAGGCCACCAGATACGCGATGATGCTGAACGCCAGCGCGCGCACCCCCAGCGTCGAACCGGCCACCAGGTCCATCACGGCCCCTAAAAAGAAGCCTGTACCCACATTAACCCGGTGCGGCAATGCCAGAACCCAGTAAACCAGGATCAACAAAAGCCATGAAGGCCGGAACATGTAGATTTGTTCCGGCCAGGGCATGATTTGCAGAATGAGGGCAATCAGAAAGGACAGCCAGATAACCCATCGGCCCTGGCTGCGGTATCGACTCAAGGCTGGCCTCCGCGTGTGCTCGCTGGGATCCCTTGCGAACGACTGCTGTTAGCGGGTGCCGGCGCCCCCATTTGCTGCGCAGGCTGCATCATATCCGGTGCCGGTGGGCCCATTTCGCCCGCTGGCGGCAAGACCTGCGGCATCATCTGCATCAGACGCTCATTCGCCACGCGGTGAACTTCATCTGGTGCCATTGGCATGTCGCCATTCTTATCCGCGCCCCACAACAGCAGCAGGTAACGCAGACGTTGCAGGCCTGCCGTTGGATGCGCCTGAATCACGGTGTAGGCACGTTGGGTATCGACTTTCACGGAAGAGACCACGCCAACCGGGTAGCCTTCAGGGAAACGTCCACCGAGGCCTGACGTCACCAGCACATCGCCAACACGAATGTCAGTGTTGCCCGGCAGATGTTCCAGCTGCAAGTCTTCGCTGCAGCCGTTACCCGCCGCAATCACGCGAATATCATTACGTAACACCTGAATCGGCAACGCATGCGAAGCATCACAAATCAGCAGTACGCGGCTGGTCACCTGACCCACAGCCACCACCTGACCCACTACACCTTTATCACTGATCACCGGCTGGCCTTCGTAAACACCGTTTACGCTGCCTTTGTCGATAACGACCTGATCGGTATACGGATCGGTGCCGGTTGAAATCACCTGGGTCACCATCTTGTGCTCATCCTGACGCAGCGGCGAGCCGAGCAGCTCACGCAGACGTGCGTTTTCCTGCTTGTATTGCCCCAGCATCAGCAGGTCACTGTTTTTCAGGAAGAGCTCACGGCGCAGCGCTTTGTTTTCCAGCTCGAGCTGCTGGCGTGAAGCCAGCGTTTCTGAGACACCGTCAAGAAGCTGTCGCGGCCCATTGGCCAGAAAGTAAAATGGACTTACCGACGTGTCCAGGTAGTTGCGGATCTGGGAGAAGGAGCTCACGCGACTGTCTGCGATAATAATCGCGATAGCCACAATGACTGCCAGAAAGAGACGCAACTGCAGGGAAGGCCCCCTGCTAAAAATCGGCTTCATAAATTCTGCGTGTTCCTCGACATCAGGGAAGAAGCGCCAGTCTTATGACTAACGCCTCCAGGGCTGGACGCATCTCGCCGTCGTGCGCAGCGTCGATAGGCGCGACTCCCTGCGCAATTTGACCACGGTCTCAGCCGATGAGGATTTACTCCTCGCTGAACAAATCGCCGCCGTGCATGTCGATCATTTCCAACGCTTTACCACCGCCGCGCGCGACGCAGGTCAGCGGATCTTCTGCAACAACCACCGGAATACCGGTTTCTTCCATCAGCAGACGATCCAGATTGCGCAGCAATGCGCCACCACCGGTCAGCACCATGCCGCGCTCGGAGATATCAGAAGCCAGTTCTGGTGGGCACTGTTCCAGCGCGACCATCACTGCACTCACGATACCGGTCAACGGCTCTTGCAGCGCTTCGAGGATTTCATTGGAGTTCAGGGTAAAGCCACGCGGTACACCTTCTGCCAGGTTACGACCACGTACTTCAATTTCGTGTACTTCATCACCCGGATAGGCAGAACCAATGCCGTGCTTGATACGTTCCGCAGTGGCTTCACCAATCAGTGAACCGTAGTTGCGGCGCACATAATTAATGATAGCTTCATCGAAGCGATCACCACCTATACGTACAGAAGAAGAGTAGACCACGCCGTTCAGGGAGATGACGGCCACTTCAGTGGTACCACCACCGATATCCACCACCATCGAACCGGTTGCTTCTGATACCGGCAGGCCTGCACCAATTGCGGCAGCCATCGGCTCTTCAATCAGAAACACTTCGCGCGCGCCTGCACCCTGTGCAGATTCACGGATAGCACGGCGCTCAACCTGAGTGGCGCCAACCGGTACGCAGACCAGCACACGTGGGCTTGGACGCATAAAGCTGTTGCTGTGCACTTGTTTAATGAAGTGCTGGAGCATTTTTTCAGTCACGAAGAAGTCGGCGATCACGCCATCTTTCATAGGACGGATGGCCGCGATGTTGCCTGGAGTACGACCCAGCATCTGCTTGGCGTCATGACCTACGGCCGCAACGCTCTTTGGCGAACCAGCACGATCCTGACGAATGGCAACCACGGAAGGCTCGTTCAGCACGATGCCTTGTCCTTTTACGTAAATCAGGGTATTCGCGGTACCCAGGTCAATGGACAAGTCATTGGAAAACATGCCACGAAATTTTTTAAACATACTAAGGGATAATCCTGCAAGCTGGGGGCGGAAAATAAAATCCGCCTACTTTACCAACCACGCGAAGCCGCTACAAGGCGCAAAAACGTTCTGCTTCGGTGAAAAAATACGCTGAATAATTTTTTGGGCCGATTCGCTTATCCCTGGCCGCCGTTAAATAGCGCAAAGCCGCCCTATTAAACGTAAATTCACCCTCAATCACCGGGCTAATTTCGACATAAAATCTAACATTTCCAGCCATCATAAGCGCGGACGTTATCCACTAAATGGCAGAAAAAAGCGACTCAGCGCCGCTTTACTGGCTGAAGACCTAAATTCGATAACGTTGTGAATGTTTTTTCACGTTACTGTTCACCGGCAATGATGGGGCAAAGAAGTCGCCTTGCCCACCTGCCACGCCCAGATTCGCCAGCGTTTGCCACTCCGCGCGCGTACGCACGCCCGCAGCAAAAACTTGTGTCGAGGTGGATTTGCATACTTCCAGTAAACTTTGCACAAATAACTGGTTTTCAGTACGACGTTCAATATTACGTACCAGCCCAGGATCGAGTTTGATCACTTCGATTGGGAACTGCTTGATATAAGCACTGCTCACCACGGTCATACCCGCCTGATCCACCGCCACACGACAACCAAACGCGGTCAACATTTGGAAAACCGGTACTAAGCGATTGATGTGTTGACAAACATCCGCCTCAGCAAGTTCAAATAAAAAACGTTTTCTTTGCGATTTTGTACATTGCAGCAAAAGCTTTTGCAGCCAGCGCTGGAATGGGCGCTGTAATAAGGAGTCAATATTGACGGGTAAAGCCAGTGTTTCATCAGGCCACACTTCAGAGAGTGCCGCGATTCGCGTCACCAGTTGGCGATCCCAACTGTCGGTCAAACCAAGTTGCAGCACCAGCGGCATATACTCGGCCGACACCACTTCTTTGTCGCCATCGAACACGCGCGCCAGCATTTCACGGTGGTGTACTTTGCCATCCAGCAATACGGCCGGTTTTTGGTAAAGACGTGGGCCGCCGCGATTAAGGGTGTTTTCCAGCAGCGTTCGCCAGCGCACGCTACCACGCCCCATGTCTAAGGTATTGCCTTCACCGACTGACCAACTGTTACCGCCCTGCAAAGCGGCACGACGGGTCGCCATCTCGACATTTTCCATCACCTGCGGCACGGTTTCTCCGCTGCGCCACGCACTGATGCCAATGTGGATTAAATCATCGCGATCGACCATACGCATCGGCGGCAATGAGTCGACCGCGTTGATCAACTGATCGGCGATACTGTTGGCCTCTTTAAGCGTGCGGTGCGGCAATAAAACGGCAAAATCGCTGCGGAAGTAGCGTGCCAGTAAAGCGCCTGGATAGCGCAGAACAAAAGTCGACAGCATATTAATCAGGTCAAATAGGTATTCATCCACCAGCGTTTGGCCCAGCGTTTCATGCAGCGTGTCGAGATCGGGCAGACGCACCATCATCACCACGCCATGCGTGCCCACATCTTCCTGATCTTCCAGCAGCGTGGCTAACTGGTTATCAAAGAACAGGCGGTTATTCAGGCCGGTGCGTGAATCCTGTGCGGCAAACGTGCGGATAAGCGTATCAATGCGCAGGCGCTGCTCGCCCGCTTCCTGAAGATCGTTAAGTAATGTGTCAATGGCGCGACTGGCTTTTGGCGGCCATTCGGCATAATGCCCGACGGAGGGCACGCGCTCACCCGCCAGAATGCGCTCGGAGCGTGCTTCTAAACGCTCCATGTGCTGCCAGCGACGATTGATCCAACGATGCGTCATCACCAATAAAGCGGACATAATGGCCACCACGCTGAGCAGGACAATCAGCGTATAGGCACCGGTAAAGGAGCGGAACCAGGTTTTCGCAGGATCGAGTACCACTACTCGCAGTTCAAGGCCGGGAGAGTGCACCAACGGAAGATCGAACTGAATAAAACGATTCGGCTCATCTTCAAGCATAGGATTTTCATGGCGAGCGAGTTGAAACACCACGGTATTGCCGTTATGCATCTCAATCTGTTCCGCATTGATCACCGGCATGATGCGCGTCAACCACTGCGTCAGTTCTTGTGGCGATTGCGTTGTCAGCGCTTTATCGACTTCGGTCGCTAGCGTATTGACGCGTGTTTCTACGCGCTGTTGCGATAACCAGATAAAACTAAAAGCGCAGCCGACCAGCATCAATAACATTGCCAGTAAGCTTAATAATGTAATAAACGCAGAAAACTTTGTTGTTAATCGCATCCCTGTGCCTGTATCACTGCGGTTCTGAACGGTCGCCATCCAACGGCGCCAACCTGCTCATTGGCGTAAACCTGAGCAAAATAGCACAAAACATCGTCTGAATCAGCGCCAGACGCGCATCAAATTAGGCGGTGCGCCATGCTAATCGGCCCTGCGGCGCGAGTATAGCCGCAAAGTGTGATGGCTTGCGTTTCACACGGGCTTTTTCGTCCTATTCTCAACAGAGCGCTTTCGCCAGGAAATTTCATATTTTTCCGGGCAAAGTGGCGTGTCCAGCGTGAGTTGATCATGCTGAGTACCACACCTTTTTCGCCGGAGAATGTCATGAAGCTGAAGCAATACCTTACCGAATCCGACGTGACGCCCGAGAGCATCTTTAATATGCGCCGCCGTCAGGTGTTGAAAGCGCTGGGATTAGGCGCAGCTGCGGCAAGTTTGCCCGGCGCGGCGCAGGCAGATGTGCTGAGCTGGTTCAAAGGCAATGACCGCCCACCCGCCCCCGCAGGTCGCGATCTGCAATTTACCAAACCCGCGCAGTGGCAAGCTGATTTGCCCATGACGCCGTTTGACAAGGTTTCCGGCTACAACAACTTTTATGAGTTTGGCCTGGATAAAGCCGATCCTGCCGCCAACGCCGGCACGCTGAAAACCGAACCCTGGCAGTTGCGCATTGAAGGTGAAGTGGCGAAACCGATCACGCTGGATATGGACGATATCTTTAAACGTTTTGCCATGGAGCAGCGTATTTATCGCATGCGCTGTGTTGAAGCGTGGTCGATGGTGATCCCCTGGGTGGGCTTAGAGCTGAATAAATTACTCAAATTGGCTGAACCCACCAGCAATGCCCGCTTTGTCGCCTTTCAGACGTTATATGCGCCGGATCAAATGCCTGGGCAGAAAGATCGCTTTATCGGCGGTGGGCTGGATTACCCCTATGTGGAAGGATTACGCCTCGATGAAGCAATGCACCCTCTCACACTGTTAAGCACCGGCGTGTACGGCAAAGCGCTGCCGCCACAAAATGGCGCCCCGATTCGCCTGACGGTGCCGTGGAAATATGGTTTCAAGGGCATCAAGTCCATCGTGAAGATCACACTGACGCGCGATCAGCCCCCGACAACCTGGAACCAAATCGCCAATAATGAATATGGTTTTTATGCCAACGTTAACCCACATGTGAATCATCCACGCTGGTCGCAAGCCACAGAACGTTTTATTGGTTCCGGCGGTATTCTCAATGTCGAACGCCAGCCAACCCTGCTGTTTAACGGCTACGCTAAAGAGGTGGCTTCACTGTATCGCGGGCTCGATTTACGGGAGAACTACTGAGTGCGACTGACGTTACGCCATATCACCCTGTTAAAAGTGGTGCTGCATCTCGCGGCTTTCCTGCCGTTTGTGTATCTGTTTATGGCTGCCAGCCAGGGTTGGTTAAGTGCCGATCCTGCGAAAGATATCCAGCATTTTACCGGCAGAATGGCGTTAAAATTACTGCTGGCGACGCTGCTGGTGACGCCATTAACGCGCTACCTGAAACAACCGTTGCTGATACGCACTCGCCGCCTGCTGGGCGTATGGTGTTTTGCCTGGGCATGTTTGCATTTGACCAGCTATTACCTGCTGGAGCTGGGTTACAACCATCTGCAGTTACTGGGGAGTGAGATCATTTCGCGCCCTTATCTGTTACTGGGTATGATCTGCTGGCTGGTGCTGTTTACTTTAGCCATCACCTCGTTCCAGCGCGCACAACGTAAACTGGGTCGCCGCTGGCAAACCCTGCACAACGGCATCTATCTTGTCGCGATCCTCGCACCTATCCACTATCTTTGGTCGGTGAAAGTCTTCTCGCCGCAGCCCTGGATTTATGCGCTGCTGGCTTTGGTGTTGTTAGGCTGGCGTTACAATAAGTTGCGTAATCTTCTGCGTCGATAATCCCCGCACGGTTGTTTTCCTGTCACGAGATCTGTTAAAAGGTGTGGCCTAAGGGCCGCATCCGATCAACTTCGCAGATAAGACCAGTATTTTGCTGCGAATTGCGACGAAACGGATATAATGCCCGGCTTTATTGCAAGCGAAGTCGCCTTTTTCACTCTCAGGAGTGACAAACGGCAGATGTCGCGGTATTTTACGCGATGCCTCACTGATTGCAGGAGATAGCAGCAAGATGGCGCACAAATTTCACATACTGCTTTTGAACGGTCCCAATCTGAATCTGTTGGGAACGCGCGAGCCTGATAAGTATGGTCATACCACGCTGGCGCAAATTGTCGGCGATTTGACGCAACAGGCTGAACAGCACGATGTGAAATTAAGTCATTTGCAATCTAACGCAGAGTTTCAGTTGATTGATCGTATTCACGAGGCCCGTGGCAATGTGGATTACATCATCATCAATCCGGCTGCGTTCACGCATACCAGCGTTGCACTGCGTGATGCCCTGTTGGCGGTCAGCATACCTTTTATTGAGGTGCATCTCTCAAACGTGCATGCACGCGAACCGTTCCGACATCACTCCTATCTTTCTGATGTATCTGCTGGCGTCATCTGTGGACTTGGCGCTGATGGATACTCATGGGCTTTACAAACGGCAGTAAAACGCCTGTCACATTCCAATTAAACAGAGTACGGAACCACACTCATGGATATTCGTAAAATTAAGAAACTGATCGAACTGGTAGAAGAGTCTGGCATCTCCGAGCTGGAAATCTCTGAAGGCGAAGAGTCAGTTCGTATCAGCCGTTCACCTGCGAACGCTGGCTACCCGGTCATGCAACAGGCTTACGCTGCGCCAGTGATGCAGCAGCCTGCGCTGGCGACCGCCGTTGCACCTGCAGCCGCTGCGCCGGCTGAAGCCGCTAAGCCGGAAATCACCGGCCACATCGTGCGTTCTCCGATGGTCGGCACTTTCTACCGTACCCCAAGCCCGGATGCGAAAGCCTTCGTGGAAGTGGGCCAGAAAGTCAACGCAGGCGATACCCTGTGCATCGTTGAAGCGATGAAAATGATGAACCAGATCGAAGCCGATAAATCCGGCGTTGTGAAGGCGATCCTGGTGGAAAGCGGCCAGCCGGTTGAATTTGACGAGCCGCTCGTCGTCATCGAATAACGAGGCGAAGCATGCTGGATAAAATTGTCATTGCTAACCGCGGTGAGATCGCTCTGCGTATTCTCCGCGCGTGTAAAGAATTAGGCATCAAGACCGTTGCGGTTCACTCCACCGCTGACCGCGACCTGAAGCACGTGCTGTTAGCAGACGAAACCGTCTGTATCGGCCCGGCGCAGTCGGTCAAAAGCTACCTGAACATCCCTGCACTGATCTCCGCCGCCGAAATCACCGGCGCCGTGGCGATCCACCCGGGCTACGGCTTCCTCTCTGAGAATGCCGATTTCGCCGAGCAGGTTGAGCGTTCAGGCTTTATCTTCATCGGTCCGAAAGCTGACACCATCCGCCTGATGGGCGATAAAGTGTCTGCGATCACCGCGATGAAGAAAACCGGCGTACCGACCGTGCCAGGTTCTGATGGCTCGCTGACCGAAGACATGGATAAAAACCGTGCCATTGCCAAGCGCATCGGCTACCCGGTGATTATCAAAGCCTCTGGCGGCGGCGGTGGTCGTGGTATGCGCGTGGTGCGCAGTGAAAAAGATCTGGAACAATCCATCGGCATGACGAAAGCGGAAGCCAAAGCGGCTTTCAACAACGACATGGTCTACATGGAGAAATTCCTCGAGAACCCACGCCATATCGAAATTCAGGTGATGGCCGACGGTCAGGGCAACGCTATCTATCTGGCGGAACGTGACTGCTCGATGCAGCGTCGTCACCAGAAAGTGGTCGAGGAAGCACCAGCGCCGGGCATTACGCCGGAGCTGCGTCGCTTTATCGGCGAGCGCTGTGCGAAAGCCTGTATCGATATCGGCTACCGCGGTGCGGGTACCTTCGAGTTCCTGTACGAAAACGGTGAGTTCTACTTCATCGAGATGAACACCCGTATTCAGGTGGAGCATCCGGTGACCGAGATGATCACCGGCGTGGATTTGATCAAAGAGCAGCTGCGTATTGCTGCCGGTCAGCCGCTGTCAATCAAACAGGAAGACGTGGTGGTACGCGGCCATGCGGTGGAATGCCGTATCAACGCCGAAGACCCGAACACCTTCCTGCCAAGCCCGGGCAAGATCACCCGTTTCCACGCGCCAGGCGGTTTTGGCGTGCGCTGGGAATCGCACATCTATGCCGGCTACAGCGTGCCGCCGTACTACGATTCCATGATCGGCAAACTGATCACCTACGGTGACACCCGTGAAGTGGCCATCGCGCGTATGAAAAATGCGCTGGCGGAACTGATCATCGACGGCATCAAGACCAACGTCGAGCTGCAGATGAAAATCATGTCCGACGAACATTTCCAGCAGGGTGGCACCAACATCCACTATCTGGAGAAAAAACTCGGCCTGCACGAGAAGTAATCGCAGCGCAGAGCAAACAAAGGCCGGTTAATCCGGCCTTTTTCATTTTTGTTACCTTTGAGGTTGCATAATGGATTGGCGTTTTTTACAAGCGAACAAAGAGGCGCGCTGGGCATTTTATCTGACGCTGGCGTATCTCGCCGTCTGGGGCCTCAGCGCCTGGCTGGGCGGCAATGAGAGCGGCATCACCGGATTACCGCACTGGTTTGAGCTCTCCTGCATTTTCGCCCCGCTGCTGTTTATTGTCCTTTGCTGGTTGATGGTTCGCCTGTTGTATCGCGATATGTCGCTGGAGGATCAAGATGGACAGTGAAATCATTCTGCCTCTGTTAGCCTATCTGGTACTGATCGCCGGATTGTCGGTGTTTGCCATGCGCAAACAGCGTCAGGGCAATTTCCTCACCGAATACTTCCTCGGCAGCCGTTCAATGGGTGGCTTTGTGCTGGCCATGACTATCACCACCACCTACATCAGTGCCAGTTCGTTTATTGGCGGGCCGGGTGCTGCCTATAAATATGGTCTTGGCTGGGTATTGCTGGCGATGATTCAGGTGCCGGCGGTGTGGCTCTCGCTCGGTGTACTAGGGAAAAAATTTGCCATTCTGGCGCGGCGCTACAATGCGGTGACATTGAATGACATGCTGTATGGCCGCTATGGCAGCACACTGCTGATTTGGCTCTCCAGTATTAGCTTGTTGGTGGCCTTTGTTGGCGCGATGACCGTGCAGTTCATTGGTGGCGCGCGTCTGCTGGAAACGGCAGCAGGTATTCCCTACGACACCGGTCTGCTGATTTTCGGCGGCACTATTGCGTTGTATACCGCGTTTGGCGGCTTCCGTGCCAGCGTACTCAATGATGCGATGCAAGGTCTGGTGATGCTGATCGGCACCTTCCTGCTGCTTTTCGCGGTGATCCATCAGGCAGGCGGACTGGAAACGGCCGTGACCAAGCTGCGCACTATTGATCCACAGCTGGTCTCCCCGGAAGGCGTGGGCAATGTCATCAACCCGACTTTTCTCAGCTCCTTTGCCGTATTGGTGTGCTTTGGCGTGATTGGTTTGCCGCATACTGCGGTGCGCTGTATTTCGTATAAAGACAGCAAAGCCATGCATCGCGGCATCATTCTGGGCACCATTGTCGTGGTGATTCTGATGCTCGGCATGCATCTGGCGGGGGCGTTAGGTCGTGCCATTCTGCCGGATCTCACTATTCCGGATCGCGTGATCCCGACACTGATGATCACCGTGTTGCCGCCAATGGCAGCCGGCGTGTTTCTCGCTGCACCGATGGCAGCTATCATGTCGACGATTAACGCGCAGCTGCTGCAATCCTCCGCTACGCTGATCAAAGATCTCTATTTGCGTATTGCACCACAGCACAGCGAGAATGAATCGCGCCTTCGGATGCTATCCGGCACCATCACTTTCGTGCTGGGCATATTGCTGTTACTGGCGGCATGGAATCCACCGGATATGATTATCTGGCTCAATCTGCTGGCCTTTGGCGGACTGGAAGCCGTGTTCCTCTGGCCGCTGGTATTGGGACTGTATTGGGAGCGTGCTAACTCGACAGGTGCTATCAGCGGCATGGTGGTCGGCGCGGCTTGCTATACCTTGCTCGCCAGCCTGAACATTGAACTATGGGGCTTCCACCCTATCGTTCCCTCATTGACCTTAAGCCTGCTGGCCTTCGTGGTGGGTAATTTGTTTGGCAGCACGCCTGAAGCGCGTCACGCTGCAGTGAAATAAAGAGAAACGCTATGCCTTGGATTCAAATCAAAATTAACAGTACCGGCGAAAATGCCGAGCCGCTCAGCGATGCGCTGATGGACGTGGGCGCCGTCTCGGTGACGTTTCAGGATACCCATGACAACCCGGTTTACGAACCGCTGCCGGGTGAAACACGCTTATGGGGCGATACGGATGTGATTGGTCTGTTCGACGCCGAAACCGAGATGGACGATGTGGTGGCCGAGCTGAGTCAACATCCGCTGCTGGGATCGCATTTCCATCACAAGATCGAGCAGATCGAAGATAAAGACTGGGAACGTGAATGGATGGATAACTTCCACCCGATGCGTTTCGGTGAACGTTTGTGGATCTGCCCGAGCTGGCGGGACGTGCCGGATCCGAATGCCGTCAACGTGATGCTGGATCCGGGCCTGGCGTTTGGTAC
Organism: Pantoea rwandensis; assembly: GCF_000759475.1. NCBI lineage: Bacteria > Pseudomonadati > Pseudomonadota > Gammaproteobacteria > Enterobacterales > Erwiniaceae > Pantoea > Pantoea rwandensis. The sequence continues at coordinate 935,882 of NZ_CP009454.1, read as the reverse complement.
CGGCACCCACCCGACCACTTCGCTCTGTCTCACCTGGCTCGATGGGCTCGATCTTCAAGGCAAAACCGTGATCGATTTTGGCTGTGGATCCGGCATTCTCGCTATAGCCGCCCTCAAACTGGGCGCGTCGCAGGCTATCGGGATTGATATTGATCCACAGGCTATTCAGGCCAGCCGTGACAATGCGGAGCGCAATGGCGTTTCTGATCGTCTGTCGCTCTATCTGCCGCATCAACAACCCGAAAACCTGCAAGCTGATGTGGTTGTCGCCAATATCCTCGCCGGCCCGCTACGTGAACTGGCGCCGCTGATTAGCGTATTGCCAAAAACGGGCGGGCATCTGGGATTGTCGGGCGTATTAGCCAGCCAGGCTGAAGGGGTGTGCGAAGCCTATGTTGAGCGCTTCGAGCTTGATCCGGTGGCGGAAAAAGAGGAGTGGTGCCGTATTACTGGCGTGCGTCGCTAAGCTTGATCACCGGCTGGCTTCGCTGGCCGGTTTGCTGTCTGGCCACCCTAACGGTGAAAGGGATTCACTCTCTGCAGATAAGCCGTAAACCTGCTACCTGAAAGCAATTAAATTAGTACATTTAATAATCACATCGCCGTCATTTCTCTGGCTAATTACCGGATGTAGCGGTTTTTATGTTGTGTTTTTGGGCGTGATTTAAGAAAAACTTTTGCTCACAATTTCAGCATAAATTTTTAATTGACTGAATTATATAGATTATTAGTTGTATCATCGCTGTTAAGGCCGATTTCCTTGCCGATTGACGGCGAATTGTTCAAAGTTTGGCCTTTCATCTTCGTTAAAAAATGCGTAATATACGCCGCCTTGCGAACAGTTAGGGTCACTTCTTTTTCATGCGCATTGGACACCATCAGCTACGTAATCGACTCATCGCTGCACCTATGGCTGGCGTTACCGACAAGCCATTTCGCACCTTGTGTTACGAGAACGGCGCGGGTATGACTGTCTCCGAGATGCTGTCATCAAACCCAGAAGTTTGGGCCAGTGATAAATCCCGTTTGCGTATGGTGCATAGTGACGAGCCTGGAATCCGTGCCGTGCAAATTGCCGGTTGCGATCCTGATGAGATGGCTGCTGCCGCGCGCATTAATGTGGCGTCTGGCGCGCAGGTTATTGATATCAACATGGGCTGCCCGGCTAAGAAAGTGAATCGTAAGATGGCTGGCTCAGCACTGCTGCAGCATCCGTCACTGGTGGAGTCTATCCTCCGTGCGGTGGTGAATGCAGTTGATGTACCGGTTACGCTGAAGATTCGCACCGGCTGGGACAAAGAAAATCGTAATTGTGTAGAGATTGCCCAATTGGCTGAACGCTGTGGCATTCAGGCTCTCACCATTCATGGCCGCACGCGCGCCTGTTTGTTTGAGGGGCACGCTGAATACGACAGCATTCGGACAGTTAAGCAGAGCGTTTCCATTCCGATTATCGCGAATGGTGACATTACTGACCCGCATAAAGCCAGAGCGGTGCTCGACTATACCGGAGCCGATGCTCTGATGGTTGGTCGCGCTGCTCAGGGAAGACCGTGGATCTTCCGGGAAATCCAGCATTATCTGGACACAGGGGAGCTGCTGGCACCGAAGCCGCTGGCTGAAGTGAAGCAAATGCTGATTGGACATATACGGGAACTGCACGACTTTTATGGTCAGCGCAAGGGATACCGTATTGCTCGTAAACACGTTTCCTGGTATTTGCAGGAAAGTGCTCCTGATGACCAGTTTCGGCGCACATTCAACGCCATAGAGGATGCCAGCGAACAGCTGGAGGCGTTGGAGGCATACTTCGAAAATCTTGCGTAAACGAAATAAAGAGCTGAAAGAACTATGTTCGAACAACGCGTAAATTCTGATGTACTGACCGTTTCTACCGTTAACTCACAGGATCAGGTGACGCAAAAGCCACTTCGTGATTCGGTTAAACAGGCACTGAAGAACTATTTTGCTCAACTGAATGGTCAGGATGTAAGTGATCTGTATGAGCTGGTATTGGCTGAAGTTGAGCAGCCTCTGTTGGACATGGTGATGCAGTACACCCGTGGCAACCAGACCCGTGCAGCTCTGATGATGGGTATCAACCGTGGTACGCTGCGTAAGAAGCTGAAAAAATACGGCATGAACTAATTGTTCTTTGCTGCGCTAACGCCAACCCTCGGGTTGGCGTTTTTGTTTGTGCCTCACCGATAGTTTCACTGCGTTAGCAACGGATGAAACAATTGTCGCGGATATGGTAACGATAGTTGCAATTGCATCCGTGATATTTTGTCTCTCTTACCGCACGTCTTTTGCCCCTTTTTAGCGCCAGCTTTGTGCGTCATAACGCCCGCCATGCCGCTTTCCCAGTGATCCTGCACTGTTTCTACCGTAACCCTGCAAACGCATACATTTTATCCTGAGTGATGGCTCACACTGCTTCCACATAGTGAAACTATTTGCACTATTTGTGATCGCGTCGTCTCGTCATGCAGCCTTTTGGTGCGCGATAGTAGCCAAAATTTCTGGATGCGTCCTTTTATTAAAAGATCTTTCCAGTGAATTCAGGATTCTGCAAACCTGGCATTACCTTTGCAGAGTCGTGGATGGCCAACCGCCACAGACAGAAAAAAGCGCACATTAAAGTGCGTGCAAACATAACAACACACGATCTCGCCACACAGGATGCTTTATGAAAAAGATGATGCTTTCCACCCTGGTCGCTGCAGCCTCGCTGTTCGCCGTTACTCAACAAGCGCACGCAGGCACCACGCTGGATGCCATTAAAAAGAAAGGTTTCGTACAGTGCGGTATCAGCGATGGCCTGCCAGGCTTCTCCTACGCTGATGCCAGCGGCAAATTTACCGGAATCGACGTGGATGTCTGCCGCGCTGCTGCGGCTGCGGTATTTGGTGATGCCAGCAAGGTGAAATACACCCCGCTGACGGCTAAAGAGCGTTTCACTGCGCTCCAGTCTGGTGAAGTGGACATCCTGTCTCGTAATACCACCTGGACCTCTTCACGTGATGGTGGCATGGGCTTCTTGTTCGCTGGTGTGAACTACTATGACGGCATCGGCTTCCTGACCCATAAGAAAGCGGGTCTGAAAAGCGCCAAAGAGCTGGATGGTGCCACCGTCTGTATTCAGGCCGGTACCGATACCGAGCTGAACGTGGCTGACTACTTCAAAGCCAACAAAATGCAGTACACGCCAGTGACCTTCGACCGCTCGGATGAGTCAGCGAAAGCGCTCGACAGTGGCCGCTGCGATACCCTCTCTTCTGACCAGTCTCAGCTGTATGCACTGCGTGTGAAACTCGGCAAGCCAGATGATTTCATCGTGCTGCCAGAAGTGATCTCTAAAGAGCCGCTGGGGCCAGTGGTACGTCGTGGTGACGACGATTGGTTCACCATCGTTAAATGGTCTCTTTACGCCATGCTGAACGCAGAAGAAATGGGCGTGAGCTCTAAGAATGTTGATCAAATGGCGGCCAAGCCAACTACTCCGGATATGGCTCACCTGTTGGGGGCAGAAGGTGACTTCGGTAAAGACCTGAAACTTGATAATAAATGGGCTTACAACATCATCAAACAGGTCGGTAACTATCAGGAAGTGTTCGATCGCAACGTGGGTAAAGACAGCGCACTGAAAATCGCGCGTGGCCAGAATGCACTCTGGAACCAGGGCGGCATCCAGTACGCTCCACCAGTACGCTAAGTCTGTTCTGCCAGTCGGGCACCGCACCCTGCGGTGCCCAAGCGTTTTCTTCACTGAGGTTTCAACATGTCACAACGCCCAACCGTAAAGAGGGATTTTTCGTTTGGTAATCCTACGGTTCGCGCCTGGCTTTACCAGATCATCGCGATTGTGGCCGTGCTTGCTGTAGTGGGATATCTGGTCCACAATACAGTAATCAACCTGGCCAACCGCGGCATCACATCCGGTTTCGGATTTCTTGAGCGCAATGCCGGTTTCGGCATCGTCCAACACCTGATCGATTACACCGAAGGCGATACTTACGCGCGCGTGTTTATGGTGGGGTTGACCAATACCCTGCTGGTTTCCGCGCTCTGCATTGTGTTTGCCTCCATCCTGGGCTTCGCCGTAGGGCTCGCACGCCTGTCTGAAAACTGGCTGCTGCGTAAACTCTCGACCATCTACATCGAGACGTTTCGTAATATCCCACCGCTGCTGCAGATCTTCTTCTGGTACTTTGCGGTATTGCGTAACCTGCCAGGGCCACGTCAGGCACTCAATGCGTTTGATCTGGCGTTTGTCAGTAACCGCGGTTTGTATATTCCGTGGCCCGAGTATGCGCCGGGCACCTGGCCATTCCTGATTGCACTGGCGCTGGCCATTCTCGGCAGTGTTGCGCTTTTCCGCTTCAACCGTAAGCATCAATTAAAGACCGGCCAGTTACGCCGCACGTGGCCCGCCGCTGCAGGTTTGATTGTGCTGTTACTACTGATTGCACACACATTGTTTGGTGCCGCAACGCATTGGGATGTACCAGAACTGCGCGGATTCAACTTCCGTGGCGGCTTTGTGATGATCCCGGAGCTGGCGGCGCTAACGGTGGCGCTGTCTGTGTATACCTCATCGTTCATTGCGGAAGTGATTCGCTCCGGGATTCAGTCCGTGCCGCACGGTCAGAATGAAGCAGCTCGCTCACTGGGTCTGCCAAATCCTGTCACGATGCGCCAGGTCATCATCCCGCAGGCAATGCGCGTGATCATCCCACCGTTAACCAGCCAGTATCTCAATATCGTGAAGAACTCATCATTGGCGGCGGCCATTGGCTATCCCGATATGGTGTCGTTGTTTGCCGGTACCGTGCTGAACCAAACTGGCCAGGCGATTGAAACTATCGCGATCACCATGGCGGTCTATCTGATCATCAGCCTGCTCATTTCACTGCTGATGAACCTCTACAACCGCAAAATTGCGCTAGTTGAGCGATAAGAGAACGGGATCATTATGTCTGTTACCACACACGATACATCGCCTGCACCCAGCAATCCGTTAGGGAAAGCCTGGCTGTGGGCGCGCAAAAATTTGTTCTCCAGCTGGCTGAATACCCTGCTCACGTTGTTCAGCTTCTGGATTATCTGGAGTGTGATTCCACCGGCGCTGGAGTGGCTGATTTTCCAGGCCAACTGGATTGGCGAAACACGTGCAGATTGCACCAAAGCAGGTGCATGCTGGGTATTCATCCACGCACGTTTTGGCCAGTTTATGTATGGACTTTATCCGCACGAACTGCGCTGGCGCATTAATCTGGCGTTAATGGTTGGCTTAGTGTCGATCATTCCCATGTTCATTAAGTCAATGCCACGCCGTGGTCGCTACATTGCCTGCTGGGCGGTGATCTACCCGATTGTTGTCTGGCTGCTGATGTATGGCGGCTATCTGGGGCTGGATCGCGTGGAAACCCGCCAGTGGGGCGGCCTAACGCTAACGCTGATTATTGCCTCAATTGGCATCGCCGGCGCACTGCCGTTGGGGATTCTGCTGGCGCTGGCTCGTCGTTCAAAAATGCCAGTGGTTCGCACCCTGTCAGTCATTTTCATCGAGTTCTGGCGCGGTGTACCCTTGATTACCGTGCTGTTTATGTCATCGGTGATGCTGCCGCTGTTTATGGCTGAGGGCACAACCATCGACAAGCTGGTACGTGCGCTGGTTGGAGTGATTCTGTTCCAGTCCGCTTATGTTGCAGAAGTGGTACGTGGCGGCTTGCAAGCGCTGCCAAAAGGGCAGACTGAAGCAGCAGAATCACTGGCACTCGGCTACTGGAAAACGCAGATGCTGGTTATTCTGCCGCAGGCACTCAAGCTGACCATCCCCGGATTAGTGAATACCATCATTGCACTGTTTAAAGATACCAGCCTGGTGATCATCATCGGCCTATTCGATCTCTTCAGTAGCGTGCAGCAAGCCACCGTTGACCCCACCTGGTTGGGTATGTCTACCGAAGGCTATGTGTTTGCTGCCATGGTTTACTGGATTTTCTGTTTTAGCATGTCGCGCTATAGCCAGCATCTGGAGAAGCGCTTCCACACCGGGCGTAAATCGCACTGAGGTTTTACATGACACAAATTATGACTAATGCGGCTGACGCCATGATGATTACGCTCGAAAACGTGAATAAATGGTACGGTCAGTTCCATGTTCTTAAAGATATTAACTTACTGGTGAAACCCCGCGAACGCATTGTTCTTTGCGGGCCTTCGGGATCCGGGAAATCGACGACTATTCGTTGCATCAATCATTTAGAAGAGCATCAACAAGGCCGTATCGTAGTAGATGGCATCCATCTTAACGATGATGTGCGCAATATTGAGCGTGTACGCACCGAAGTCGGCATGGTATTCCAGCATTTCAATCTGTTCCCGCATCTTACTGTGTTGCAAAACTGCACGTTGGCACCGATTTGGGTGCGTAAGATGCCGAAGAAAGAAGCGGAAGAGTTAGCGATGCATTATCTGCAACGCGTGCGTATCGCGGAACATGCCCATAAGTTTCCAGGACAGTTGTCAGGAGGGCAGCAACAACGTGTGGCGATCGCGCGTTCGCTGTGTATGAAACCGAAAATCATGCTGTTCGATGAACCCACCTCAGCACTCGATCCAGAAATGGTGAAAGAGGTTCTCGATACCATGATTGGTCTGGCAGAAGATGGTATGACGATGTTATGCGTGACGCACGAGATGGGCTTTGCGCGTACTGTGGCGGACCGGGTGATCTTTATGGATCGCGGAGAGATCGTTGAAGAAGCGCCGCCGCAGGAGTTCTTCGCGAATCCTAAATCAGAACGTACACGCGCCTTCCTTTCTCAAGTTATCCATTGATATTCAATGAGCTACTTAAGCCTCTGCACAATCTGTGCAGAGGCTTTTTTATGCCCGTAATATTATTTCGCATTGACTCATTTCGACGTTTTTGGTGAATCTTGAGCCTGGTTGCGAGTTTTAAACATACAAAAAAGCCCTGAACTTTCGTTCAGGGCTTCTGTGTTTGATGCCTGGCAGTTCCCTACTCTCGCATGGGGAGACCCCACACTACCATCGGCGCTACGGCGTTTCACTTCTGAGTTCGGCATGGGGTCAGGTGGGACCACCGCGCTAAAGCCGCCAGGCAAATTCTGTCATTTACCGAACTCACGCTTTAAAACTGGTGCTGATACCCAGAGTCGAACTGGGGACCTCACCCTTACCAAGGGTGCGCTCTACCAACTGAGCCATATCAGCACACTATAATTTGATGCCTGGCAGTTCCCTACTCTCGCATGGGGAGACCCCACACTACCATCGGCGCTACGGCGTTTCACTTCTGAGTTCGGCATGGGGTCAGGTGGGACCACCGCGCTACAGCCGCCAGGCAAATTCTGTTATTCACGCCGCCCTCGCAGGCCGCGCAAATCAATCCGTTCGAACAAAGCTGAAAATCTACTTCTGCGTCTCTCAAAAAACGCCTCTGGCGTTGTAAGGTTAAGCCTCACGGGTCATTAGTACCGGTTAGCTCAATGCATCGCTGCACTTACACATCCGGCCTATCAACGTCGTCGTCTTCAACGTCCCTTCAGGACTCTCTGGGAGTCAGGGAGAACTCATCTCGGGGCAAGTTTCGTGCTTAGATGCTTTCAGCACTTATCTTTTCCGCACTTAGCTACCGGGCAATGCCATTGGCATGACAACCCGAACACCAGTGGTGCGTTCACTCCGGTCCTCTCGTACTAGGAGCAACCCCCCTCAATTCTCCAGCGCCCACGGCAGATAGGGACCGAACTGTCTCACGACGTTCTAAACCCAGCTCGCGTACCACTTTAAACGGCGAACAGCCGTACCCTTGGGACCTACTTCAGCCCCAGGATGTGATGAGCCGACATCGAGGTGCCAAACACCGCCGTCGATATGAACTCTTGGGCGGTATCAGCCTGTTATCCCCGGAGTACCTTTTATCCGTTGAGCGATGGCCCTTCCATTCAGAACCACCGGATCACTATGACCTGCTTTCGCACCTGCTCGAGCCGTCACTCTCGCAGTCAAGCTGGCTTATGCCATTGCACTAACCTCCTGATGTCCGACCAGGATTAGCCAACCTTCGTGCTCCTCCGTTACTCTTTGGGAGGAGACCGCCCCAGTCAAACTACCCACCAGACACTGTCCGCAGCCCGGATCACGGGCCTACGTTAGAACATCAAACATTAAAGGGTGGTATTTCAAGGTTGGCTCCACGCAGACTGGCGTCCACGCTTCAAAGCCTCCCACCTATCCTACACATCAAGGCTCAATGTTCAGTGTCAAGCTATAGTAAAGGTTCACGGGGTCTTTCCGTCTTGCCGCGGGTACACTGCATCTTCACAGCGATTTCAATTTCACTGAGTCTCGGGTGGAGACAGCCTGGCCATCATTACGCCATTCGTGCAGGTCGGAACTTACCCGACAAGGAATTTCGCTACCTTAGGACCGTTATAGTTACGGCCGCCGTTTACCGGGGCTTCGATCAAGAGCTTCTCCTTGCGGATAACCCCATCAATTAACCTTCCGGCACCGGGCAGGCGTCACACCGTATACGTCCACTTTCGTGTTTGCACAGTGCTGTGTTTTTAATAAACAGTTGCAGCCAGCTGGTATCTTCGACTGGCTTCAGCTCGGGGAGCAAGTCCCTTCACCTACGCGCCAGCGTGCCTTCTCCCGAAGTTACGGCACCATTTTGCCTAGTTCCTTCACCCGAGTTCTCTCAAGCGCCTTGGTATTCTCTACCTGACCACCTGTGTCGGTTTGGGGTACGATTTCGTGTTACCTGGAGCTTAGAGGCTTTTCCTGGAAGCAGGGCATCAGTTACTTCACCACCGTAGTGACTCGTCATCACACCTCAGCGTTAAAAAGAGTCCGGATTTACCTAAACTCTCCGCCTACATGCTTAAACCGGGACAACCGTCGCCCGGATAACCTAGCCTTCTCCGTCCCCCCTTCGCAGTAACACCAAGTGCAGGAATATTAACCTGCTTCCCATCGACTACGCTTTTCAGCCTCGCCTTAGGGGTCGACTCACCCTGCTCCGATTAACGTTGAACAGGAACCCTTGGTCTTCCGGCGAGCGGGCTTTTCACCCGCTTTATCGTTACTTATGTCAGCATTCGCACTTCTGATACCTCCAGCATGCCTCACAGCACACCTTCAACGGCTTACAGAACGCTCCCCTACCCAACAACGCCTAAGCGTCGCTGCCGCAGCTTCGGTGCATGGTTTAGCCCCGTTACATCTTCCGCGCAGGCCGACTCGACCAGTGAGCTATTACGCTTTCTTTAAATGATGGCTGCTTCTAAGCCAACATCCTGGCTGTCTGTGCCTTCCCACATCGTTTCCCACTTAACCATGACTTTGGGACCTTAGCTGGCGGTCTGGGTTGTTTCCCTCTTCACGACGGACGTTAGCACCCGCCGTGTGTCTCCCGTGATAACATTCTCCGGTATTCGCAGTTTGCATCGGGTTGGTAAGCCGGGATGGCCCCCTAGCCGAAACAGTGCTCTACCCCCGAAGATGAGTTCACGAGGCGCTACCTAAATAGCTTTCGGGGAGAACCAGCTATCTCCCGGTTTGATTGGCCTTTCACCCCCAGCCACAAGTCATCCGCTAATTTTTCAACATTAGTCGGTTCGGTCCTCCAGTTAGTGTTACCCAACCTTCAACCTGCCCATGGCTAGATCACCGGGTTTCGGGTCTATACCCTGCAACTTAACGCCCAGTTAAGACTCGGTTTCCCTGCGGCTCCCCTATACGGTTAACCTTGCTACAGAATATAAGTCGCTGACCCATTATACAAAAGGTACGCAGTCACCTGACAAATCAGGCTCCCACTGCTTGTACGTACACGGTTTCAGGTTCTGTTTCACTCCCCTCGCCGGGGTTCTTTTCGCCTTTCCCTCACGGTACTGGTTCACTATCGGTCAGTCAGGAGTATTTAGCCTTGGAGGATGGTCCCCCCATATTCAGACAGGATACCACGTGTCCCGCCCTACTCTTCGAACTCACAGTATGTGCATTTTTGTGTACGGGAGTATCACCCTGTACCCTGCGACTTTCCAGACGCTTCCACTAATGCACAAACTGATTCAGGTTCTGGGCTGTTCCCCGTTCGCTCGCCGCTACTGGGGGAATCTCGGTTGATTTCTTTTCCTCTGGGTACTTAGATGTTTCAGTTCCCCAGGTTCGCCTCGCAACACTATGTATTCATGTTGCGATGATGCACAGAGTGCACCGGGTTTCCCCATTCGGACATCGTCGGCTGTAGCGGTTCATATCACCTTACCGACGCTTTACGCAGATTAGCACGTCCTTCATCGCCTCTGACTGCCAGGGCATCCACCGTGTACGCTTAGTCGCTTAACCTCACAACCCACAGGCGTTTTACAACGCATGCAGACTGCAAGCATTTGAGAGACTCGAACACATCGTTTATTCATTCTTATTACGGAGAATGAACGCGACGTGTCGTTTCAATTTTCAGCTTGTTCCGGATTGTTAAAGAGCATAATACTTCGCAGCCTACCGTTGCCGGTACGCTCTGAAGTATTGTTTTGAGTCACTGTAATGGTGGAGCTAAGCGGGATCGAACCGCTGACCTCCTGCGTGCAAGGCAGGCGCTCTCCCAGCTGAGCTATAGCCCCATACAGTTACTGCAGAGACCACTACTACCACTCACCAGGAGTTCCGCTTTTTCAAACGGTAATTTCTTTTCAGGCAAGGCAAAGGGTCGCGACGTATAGTGAGCTATACGAGCGGCGCTTTAACGCAGCATGAGAAGAAATTTGGTAGGCCTGAGTGGACTTGAACCACCGACCTCACCCTTATCAGGGGTGCGCTCTAACCACCTGAGCTACAAGCCTGTAGAGGTTTTTTCTGCTCGTTACTTTTCTATCAGACAATCTGTGTGAGCACTGCGCGGGAAGGTATCTTCAGGTAAGGAGGTGATCCAACCGCAGGTTCCCCTACGGTTACCTTGTTACGACTTCACCCCAGTCATGAATCACAAAGTGGTAAGCGCCCTCCCGAAGGTTAAGCTACCTACTTCTTTTGCAACCCACTCCCATGGTGTGACGGGCGGTGTGTACAAGGCCCGGGAACGTATTCACCGTAGCATTCTGATCTACGATTACTAGCGATTCCGACTTCATGGAGTCGAGTTGCAGACTCCAATCCGGACTACGACGCACTTTATGAGGTCCGCTTGCTCTCGCGAGGTCGCTTCTCTTTGTATGCGCCATTGTAGCACGTGTGTAGCCCTACTCGTAAGGGCCATGATGACTTGACGTCATCCCCACCTTCCTCCAGTTTATCACTGGCAGTCTCCTTTGAGTTCCCGGCCGGACCGCTGGCAACAAAGGATAAGGGTTGCGCTCGTTGCGGGACTTAACCCAACATTTCACAACACGAGCTGACGACAGCCATGCAGCACCTGTCTCAGCGTTCCCGAAGGCACTAAGGTATCTCTACCGAATTCGCTGGATGTCAAGAGTAGGTAAGGTTCTTCGCGTTGCATCGAATTAAACCACATGCTCCACCGCTTGTGCGGGCCCCCGTCAATTCATTTGAGTTTTAACCTTGCGGCCGTACTCCCCAGGCGGTCGACTTAACGCGTTAGCTCCGGAAGCCACGCCTCAAGGGCACAACCTCCAAGTCGACATCGTTTACGGCGTGGACTACCAGGGTATCTAATCCTGTTTGCTCCCCACGCTTTCGCACCTGAGCGTCAGTCTTTGTCCAGGGGGCCGCCTTCGCCACCGGTATTCCTCCAGATCTCTACGCATTTCACCGCTACACCTGGAATTCTACCCCCCTCTACAAGACTCTAGCCTGCCAGTTTCGAATGCAGTTCCCAGGTTAAGCCCGGGGATTTCACATCCGACTTGACAGACCGCCTGCGTGCGCTTTACGCCCAGTAATTCCGATTAACGCTTGCACCCTCCGTATTACCGCGGCTGCTGGCACGGAGTTAGCCGGTGCTTCTTCTGCGGGTAACGTCAATCGCCAAGGTTATTAACCTTAACGCCTTCCTCCCCGCTGAAAGTACTTTACAACCCGAAGGCCTTCTTCATACACGCGGCATGGCTGCATCAGGCTTGCGCCCATTGTGCAATATTCCCCACTGCTGCCTCCCGTAGGAGTCTGGACCGTGTCTCAGTTCCAGTGTGGCTGGTCATCCTCTCAGACCAGCTAGGGATCGTCGCCTAGGTGAGCCATTACCCCACCTACTAGCTAATCCCATCTGGGCACATCCGATGGTGTGAGGCCCGAAGGTCCCCCACTTTGGTCCGAAGACGTTATGCGGTATTAGCTACCGTTTCCAGTAGTTATCCCCCTCCATCGGGCAGTTTCCCAGACATTACTCACCCGTCCGCCACTCGTCACCCAAGAGCAAGCTCTCTGTGCTACCGTTCGACTTGCATGTGTTAGGCCTGCCGCCAGCGTTCAATCTGAGCCATGATCAAACTCTTCAATTTAAAGTTTGATTTGCTGCAACAAGTGCAGCGATGCTCATCTGTAAAACGTCATAATGAATTTCATTATGTGTTCACTCGTGAGACTTGATATTTTTTACGTCCGGAGACGCTGATATCAATCCTGCGAGTGCCCACACAGATTGTCTGATAAATTGTTAAAGAGCAGTGCGAACAGCGGGTTAACCGTCTGTCGCGAGGTGGCGTATGTTACGCTTTCCTCCTTCAGAGTCAAACACTTTTTTCAGCGTTTTATCTGGCGGGGTGAATCGCTTCACTCCCTGCTTAGCCGCTTGCGTTGCCGCTTTGCCGTCTCAGTGGATGCGCATTATAGGGATCCGATTTTTTTGCACAACCCCTTTTTTCGATCTTTTTAATCGACTGGCGAGTTTTCAATCTTTTCGCTGCGATCGCGAGCGATCCGCTCAAAATTCATCTTGTTTGCCCGCCTGATAAGCCGCAGGCTAGGGGAAAAATGCAAAAGGAGAACGATCATGTCTGTAGCCCTACGACCTTATAAGAACCATTTTCCACAAATCGGCGATCGCGTAATGATCGATCGCAGTAGCGTGGTGGTGGGTGAAGTGCAACTCGCCGACGATGTCAGCATCTGGCCGCTGGTTGCTATCCGCGGTGATGTGAACAAAGTTGTGATAGGTAAAAGAAGCAATATTCAGGACGGCAGCGTTTTACATGTCACGCACAAGTCCACCAGCAACCCGGAAGGGCATCCTTTAGTGATTGGTGAAGACGTGACTGTCGGTCATAAAGCGATGCTGCACGGCTGTCATATCAGCGATCGCGTACTGGTTGGCATGGGATCGATTTTGCTGGATGGTGTGTTTGTTGAAGAGGATGTCATGATTGGAGCGGGTAGTCTGGTTCCGCCGGGTAAAAGACTGGAGAGCGGCTATCTCTATTTAGGCAGCCCGGTTAAACAAATCCGCCCATTGAGTGAGGCGGAAATCGCAGGCCTGCTCTATTCATCGAGCAATTATGTTGGCTGGAAAGATGAATACCTCGCTCAGGAAAGCCAGATCCAACCTTGATCATCTATCTCATCCTGCCGGATAAGCGCTTCCGCTTCTTCTTCCAGATCCCAGCGATGCGCGCTAAACAGCGCCATCGCAGCACCCGTTCCAAATCGATCCTGTAATCCGTCGAGCTTGATAGCACAAGTTAACTCCATTCCTTGCACCAGCACCGGAAAGACGATCGCTCCTCGTTCCTCGTCCCAACGTTCACGATCGGGAAAATGGATCGCCTGATTCACTCCTTCATGGCCTGCTTTAATTGAGCAATAACGGGGGTAATTTCTGGCATCACGCCATGCCACAGTTGGAAAGCATGCGCCGCCTGCCCCACCAGCATGCCCAATCCATCTGCCAGCTGACCCGCACCGTGCTGCTGACACCACAACAAGAATGGCGTCAGCCCTTGCTGATAGAACATGTCGTAGCAGCGTGTTTGCGGGGTGATCAATGAGTCTGGCAACGGCGGCACTTTACCCTCAACGCCACTGGAGGTTGCATTGATGATCAGATCAAATGCCTGACCGGAGAGCTCAGCAAAGCCGTTGGCCTGGATATCCCCACTATGCTGGAAGATATCTGCCAATTCTTCAGCGCGGGCAACCGTTCGGTTGACCACTACCACTGAACATCCAAAAGAAAGCAGGGGAAGGATCACACCTCGAGCTGCCCCACCGGCTCCCACCAGTAAAATGCGGTCACCAGAACGGATCAAATTCAATCGTTCCAGATCGCTTAGCAGGCCAATCCCATCGGTATTATCACCAAAGATCGAGCCATCTGCCTTTTTCTTTAAGGTGTTAACCGCCCCAGATAAGGCTGCACGTTCACTGAGTTCATCGGCCAGTTCCCACGCCTGTTGTTTAAATGGCAGTGTGACATTTGCACCTTTTCCACCGACAGTAAAAAAGTCGCTAATTGACTGAGGAAACCCCTCCAGCGGTGCACAAACCCGGCCATAGGTGTGCGCGATTCCTGTCTGCTCGGCAAAAAGGCTATGAATGAATGGTGACTTACTGTGTGCAATGGGATGACCAAAAACGGCGAAGTGTTCCATAAATTAACCCTGACGAATAAGTTCGCCGCTGATAACGTCGCGAATTTCAGAAGGATTTAACCGCCCGCCCGTTGCAGCGTGCAACACGGGGAATTGAGCACCGAATTGCTGTGCAACTTCATCAGCATTGCGGCACGGCGCCTCGCCGGAGAGATTGGCGCTGGTAGACACCAATGGTTTGCCGAAGCCACGGCAAAGTGCCTGCACATCCGGATGATCGCTAACGCGGATAGCCAGCGAATCGAAACGCCCTGTTAGCCAGCGAGGCGTATACGGTGTTGTCGGAACCACATAAGTCACCGGCCCTGGCCAGCTAGCAAACATGCGCTCACGCTGTAGCACCGTGAGTTCACGATCGGCAATGTAGGGTTCCAGTTGCGCATAATCTGCTGCAATCAGGATAAGCCCTTTCTCAACCGGACGCTGTTTGAGCGCCAGTAAGGCCATGACGGCGCTTTCGCTATCGGGATCACAGCCTAAACCAAATACCGCTTCTGTTGGATAGGCAATAACCGCCTGCTGCTGTAGTTGCTCGATGCAAAACTCGAGACTTCCGGGAACATACGCTTTTTGCTTCATGATCGTTCTTCGTCCTGGGCGATGAGCTTGCCACAGCGTTTGCTGGCGCATAAGCGCTTCATGCCTTGTACGGTTTTCTTCTCTATTAATAAGGGAAACTGGCAATGCGGACAGATACCTTCAACAGGCGTTGCATTGATTGCAAATTGGCAATCGGGGTAACGGTCGCAGGAGTGAAAGGTTTTGCCATAGCGCGAACGGCGCTGAACCAGCTTTCCGTTCTGACATTGGGGACAGGCAATCGCGGTCTCGTCGGGCTTATCGATGGTTTCTGTGTAATCACATTCAGGATAGTGGCTACAACCAACAAACATCCCAAATCGCCCCTGACGCAGAACTTTATCTGCGCCACACTGAGGACACACGTGCCCTTCCAGCACTTTAACGATATGCCCATCGGCCTGATTTTTCAGGGGACGAACATAATCACAGGTTGGATAATTCACACAGCCAAGAAACGGGCCGTGTTTACCACTGCGTATCACTAAATCTGCCCCGCAAGCGGGGCAGGGATCGTGTTTACGCACAGAAAATAGTGCTGGTTTACTCATATTTCCGGATACATTAATCGCAAATTAATGCAGCATACCTTCATTGACGTCGAATAACAGTTCTTCCATCTGCTGATAAGCGTTTTCACATCCAGGGATGTTAAACAGCACCATCAGCACCACCCATTTAAGATCTTCAAGATCGAATTCCTGAGTATCAAGAGCCGTGACCCGTTCGATGACCATCTCGCGCGTTTCCATATTCAGCACCTGAACTTGTTCCAGGAACAAAATAAAACCGCGACAATCAGCATCAAGACGCTGGCATTCCTCGTCCGTATAAATTCGCATTGAGAGCGGGTCGGCAGCCAATTGTACTGGCGCGACCAGACCATCCTGATAGTCCGCTAAACGTTCAAGCCAATTCAACGCATTGTAGATATCTTCACGATGAAAACCCGCATCGGCCAAATCATCGGTCAATTTATCCTGGTCAACACGCATTTCAGCTTCGTTGTGGATATAGGTCTCAAACAAGTACATAAGTACGTCGAACATGGCATGCCCTCCTCAATCGGACATAGCCGCCGGGTACAGCTGCGATCCATCCTGCTAACTCCAGCTCCAGCAACTGGGCTGCGATAACTGGCACAGGTTGGCCGGCACGTTCAGCGACGACGTCAACAGGTGTAACCTCATCACCTACGTTAGCCAACACGCTTGCAAATGGCAATGGAACATCGTCACTGTCTTGTGAATATATTGTTTCTGAAGTGGTTGCCGGCAGCCATTGCAAATTGGAATGCAAATCTTCAAGGATGTTATTTGGATGGGCAACCAACAGTGCTCCCTGCTGAATCAACCAATGCGTACCTCCACTGCCATCATTACCCAATGCTCCGGGTAACGCATAAACATTGCGATTTTGTTCCAGCGCGCAGCGAGCCGTGACCAGCGAACCGCTTTTCAGTGAAGCCTCAACGACCAGCACTCCCTGGCTCAACCCACTGATGATGCGGTTACGGCGCGGAAAATTAACAGCATGTGGCGCCATATCAAGAGGAAATTCAGAGACTAAAGCCCCTTCGTTATCCATGATCGCCTGCGCCAGCGACTGATGGCTTTTGGGGTAGATATGTTGCAAGCCGCTACCCAGCACTGCGATTGTTTTACCACTTGCATTCAAGGCTGCACGGTGTGCAACGCCATCAATACCGCGAGCCAGTCCGCTGGTGATGGTCAACCCACTGAGTGCAAGTTGCTGTGTAAACCATGTGCCCCACTCTTTGCCATAGTGGGAACAGTGCCGACTGCCCACCACAGCTAATTGCGGTGTCTGCAAAACGGAGAGGTGACCAGATACATAGAGCAATGAGGGGCGTTGACTGATTTCAGCCAGGTGGCCCGGATAATCAGCATCTATGCAGGAGACTAAATGATGATGAGGTTGATCCAGCCACTGTAACGTGCGCGCCAGTTGCCGTGGGCAATAATCGTTAAACTGTTGGCGCTGCAATTCATTCAAACCATGGCTGTGCAGTAATTCGTCATCGACGGCGGCACCGTTTTGCAAATTCCGCGCGAGATTCACTACGCGATGCCGGCGCAGGCCTTTAACATTTGCCAGCCGGAGTATCCCTTCCACTCGCTCCACGCGTCCATCCTTAAGCCTGCTCACATGCGGTGCAATGCTGTCAATCAGGCCACAAAAAGTCTACAATATGAGGTAGTAATCTTTTCTTTAACGCATACAGATCTGGATATTTATGTCAGTTTTGCAGGTATTACATTTCCCTGATGATCGCCTTCGCAAAATCGCTGCGCCGGTGGCTACCGTAAACGCAGACGTTCAGCGCATTGTCGATGACATGTTTGAAACCATGTACGCCGAAGAAGGCATTGGCTTAGCGGCCACTCAGGTCGACATTCATCAACGCATCATTGTTATCGATGTTTCTGAAAATCGAGACGAACGTCTGGTGTTGATTAACCCGGAACTGCTGGAAAAAAGCGGTGAAACCGGCATTGAAGAGGGTTGCCTCTCAATCCCTGAACAACGTGCCTTCGTGCCGCGTGCGGAATGGGTCAAAGTCCGTGCGCAGGATCGTGACGGTAAAAGTTTTGAGTTGGAAACGGATGGTCTGCTGGCAATTTGCATTCAGCATGAAATCGACCACCTGGATGGCAAGCTGTTTATCGATTATCTGTCGCCGCTCAAGCGTCAGCGCATTAAACAGAAACTGGAAAAGCTGGCCCGCATGAATGCACGCGAAGCCTGAGTACTAACAGAAGGTTAAACTGTGTCTGCATCGCTAAAAATTATCTTTGCCGGTACACCTGACTTTGCAGCGCGTCATCTCGACGCGCTGCTTGCTTCTGAGCATCAGGTGGTTGGCGTATTTACTCAGCCCGATCGTCCATCGGGCCGCGGTAATAAACTCACTCCAGGTCCCGTCAAAGTGCTGGCGCAGTCACACGATGTTCCTGTGTTTCAGCCGAAATCGCTAAAACCTGAAGAGAACCAACAACTGGTCGCGGATTTGCAAGCCGATATCATGGTCGTGGTGGCTTATGGCCTGATTCTGCCGAAGGCCGTTCTCGATATGCCGCGACTCGGCTGCATCAATGTCCATGGTTCACTCCTGCCACGCTGGCGCGGTGCGGCACCTATTCAACGTTCGCTCTGGGCTGGCGACCGCGAAACCGGCGTGACCATCATGCAGATGGATGTGGGTCTGGATACGGGTGACATGCTGCATAAGCTCTCCTGCCCTATCACGCCTGAAGACACCAGCGCATCACTGTATGACAAACTGGCCGAGCTCGGGCCACAAGGCATGCTGGATACACTCGACCTGCTCGCTAGCGGCAAAGCGCAACCGGAAGTGCAGGATGAAGCACTGGTTTCTTACGCTGAAAAGTTGAGCAAAGAAGAGGCGCGTCTTGATTGGTCACTTTCTGCTGTACAGCTTGAGCGCTGCATTCGCGCCTTCAATCCCTGGCCGGTGAGTTTCTTCCTGATCGAGGATCAGCCCGTCAAAGTGTGGCAGGCTAGCGTTTTACCTCATCAGAACAAACGGCCGGGCGAAATCATCCATGCTGATAAAAATGGCATTCAGATTGCCACCGCTGACGGCGTACTCAATCTACTTTCGCTGCAGCCTGCGGGTAAGAAAGCCATGTCCGCGCAAGATCTGCTGAATTCGCGTCGTGAATGGTTTGCCACTGGCACCCTTCTGGCCTGATCTCCAGCCCGGTTTAACCGGGCTTTTTGTTTGATGAATGAATATGAAAAAAGCAACTAACCTGCGTAGCCTTGCCGCGCAACTCATTGAACGCGTGGTAGATAAAGGTGAATCACTCAGTGCCATTCTGCCTGGCGCGCAAAAAACATTGGCTGATAAAGATGGCGCGCTGTTGCAGGAACTCTGCTTTGGCGTAATGCGCACTTTGCCGCAGCTGGAAGCGCTGATTGGCAAACTGATGGAGCGCACGCTAACGGGTAAGCAGCGCGTGCTGCACTACCTGATCATGATTGGGTTGTATCAGTTGCTGTACACGCGCGTGCCAGCACATGCCGCACTGGCCGAAACGGTTGCAGGTGCAGAAGTGCTAAAACGCACGGCGCTGAAGGGATTGATTAACGGTGTGCTACGTCAGTTCCAGCGTCAGCAAGAAACGCTGCTTGCTGAAGTGGATCAAGGCCCGCAGCGCTACTGGCATCCCGGTTGGTTACTCAAACGTTTGCAGACCGCCTGGCCAGATCGTTGGCAGCAGATCGTTGACGCCAATAATCAGCGTCCGCCGATGTGGTTGCGCGTCAATCGTCAGCATCATAGCCGCGATACGTGGCTAAGCCTGTTGCAGGCTGAAGATAAAGCAGCTTTCCCCGCCGATGCGCCGGATGCTCTGCGTCTTGAATCCCCTGCCCCCGTCAGTCAGCTACCGGGCTTCGATCAAGGATGGGTGACAGTACAAGACTTGTCTGCACAGCGCTGTGCTCTGCTGCTTGAGCCACAAAACAATGAAGCCATTCTCGATCTCTGTGCAGCACCTGGCGGCAAGACCACGCATATTCTGGAAATCGCCCCTCAGGCAAACGTGCTGGCCGTGGATATTGATCAACAACGTTTGACTCGCGTGCATGAAAATCTCCAGCGCCTGGGCATGCAAGCCGAAGTCCGCCAGGGCGATGGCCGGACACCTGCAGAGTGGTGCGGCGACCAGCAATTTGACCGTATTCTGCTGGATGCACCTTGTTCTGCAACCGGTGTGATTCGACGTCATCCTGATATTAAATGGTTGCGCCGTGATCGTGATATCCCAGAGCTGGCTACACTGCAGCGCGAAATCCTCAATGCAGTTTGGCCACGTTTGAAATCCGGCGGCACGATGCTTTACGCGACCTGCTCGATCCTGCCCGAAGAAAACCATCAGCAGATCGCGGCCTTTCTGGCTGAGCACGATGATGCTGTCGCTGAGCAGCTGCCCGAAGGCCAAATCAATGGGTGGCAAGTCTTCCCGAGCGTTGATGGCGGTGACGGATTCTTTTACGCTAAATTAATAAAAAAATAGCGCGGCGCATTCTGACAAGGGCGATTCAACGATGAAAATTATTATCCTCGGCGCCGGGCAGGTTGGCGGCACGCTTGCTGAAAACCTGGTGGGCGAAAATAACGACATCACGGTTGTAGATACGGATGCCACCCGTCTGCGCGCGTTGCAGGACAAATTTGACCTGCGCGTAGTGCACGGCCATGGTTCCCATCCACGTATATTGCGTGAAGCCGGCGCTGAAGATGCCGATATGCTGGTTGCTGTCACCAATTCCGACGAAACCAACATGATTGCCTGTCAGATTGCCTATTCGCTCTTCAATACACCGAACCGAATTGCCCGTATTCGCGCAGCGGAATATTTGCGGGATGCCGAAAAGCTGTTTGTACCGGAAGCTGTGCCGATCGATCATTTGATTTCACCGGAACAGTTGGTGATCGACAACATCTATCGCCTGATTCAGTATCCTGGCGCATTGCAGGTCGTTAACTTTGCCGAAGGAAAAGTGAGCCTTGCGGTAGTTAAAGCTTATTACGGTGGGCCTCTGGTCGGTAACCCGTTGTCCATTTTGCGTGAACATATGCCGCATATCGATACACGCGTAGCGGCTATTTTCCGTCAGGACCGCCCTATTCGCCCTCAGGGTTCAACGATTGTCGAAGCGGGCGATGAAGTCTTCTTTATTGCCGCAAGCCAGCATATTCGCGCGGTAATGAGCGAAATGCAGCGCCTTGAGAAACCCTACAAACGCATTATGCTGGTCGGCGGCGGCAACATCGGTTTTGGTTTGGCCCAGCGGTTGGAAAAACAGTACAGCGTGAAGTTGATTGAACGTAATCAACAACGCGCAGCAGAACTGGCTGAACGTCTGCACGACACCGTGGTGTTTTATGGTGATGCTTCAGATCAGGAATTGCTCGCCGAAGAACATGTTGATCAGGTGGATCTTTTCATCGCCGTCACCAATGACGACGAAGCCAACATTATGTCGGCCATGCTCGCAAAGAAGATGGGAGCGAAAAAGGTCATGGTTTTGATCCAGCGTCGTGCTTATGTCGATCTGGTTCAGGGAAGCGTGATCGATATTGCCATCTCTCCGCAGCAGGCCACCATTTCCGCCCTGCTTGGTCACGTGCGCAAGGCAGATATTGTTGGCGTCTCCTCACTGCGACGCGGTATTGCCGAAGCTATCGAAGCTATCGCACACGGGGAAGAGACCACGTCCCGCGTGGTGGGCCGTTTAATTGAAGATATTAAACTGCCGCCAGGTACGATAATCGGTGCCGTCGTACGTGGTGATGAAGTCATCATCGCGAATGACAATGTGCGTATTGAGCAGGGCGACCATGTCATTATGTTCCTGACAGATAAGAAGTTTGTCCCCGATGTTGAACGTCTCTTCCAGCCAAGTCCTTTCTTCCTCTAAATCGCCGCGGGCGTTTGCCCGCCATGATAATTTTGCTTAATCCGCTGTTATCATGGCAATTGCACAAAGGTTTGTTAGACTTTAGCCATTGGCCAAGGCAAGGAGATAACAATGAGTTTATTCAAAGAGTTTCGTGATTTTGCAATGCGTGGGAACGTGGTTGATTTGGCAGTCGGTGTGATTATCGGTGCCGCTTTCGGCAAGATTGTTTCATCACTGGTCGCGAATATCATCATGCCACCACTGGGATTACTGATTGGCGGAGTCGATTTTAAACAGTTTAAGTGGGTCCTAAAACCAGCCGAGGGTGATGTACCTGCTGTCGTAATGGAATACGGTAACTTTATTCAAACCATTTTTGACTTTGTAATCGTTGCCTTTGCCATCTTTATGGCCATCAAGTTGATGAACAAGTTGTATCAGAAGAAAGAAGTTGAAAAACCAGCGCCAAAACCAACCAACGAAGAAGTGTTGCTCACTGAAATTCGCGATCTGTTGAAACAGCAGAACAGCGATAAATTGTGATAAAAAAGCCGCCATGTCCAGGCGGCTTTTTTGTCTGTAAAGCAGAAGGCCAGTGATAAACTTTTCTGCTTATCACTGGCCTCCCAGTTTCTACCCTTCGCATGTTTATCTTTACGTCGGTAGCTGCCTTTCCCTTTCTGATTCTGTTCAACTCGCTGACGAAACAGCGGATCATGTAACAGTGCCTCCAAAGCGTTATCGTTAATCTTGCCTTTGCGATGCTGATAGCGACTCATAGTGTCCTCCGGTTAATAATGGCGCAACTATAGGCTTTCCTGCGTGAAATTCAATCCTTGCTACAACAAATTTCCACCTGCGGCTCTTCACCTTTTTCCAGCGCTTCAAGGATAGAACAGCAGGCGCTGCTATGTAGTTCCCCGCAACAGGTCGCGGCTAAACGTTCTAATGAGCGCTGAATGGTTTGCAACTCGGTAATCATACCATTCACTTCATCCAGACGTCTGGCTACGATCGCTTTGGACTCCTGGCAGGTATGGTGTTCGGGATCGATACGGATCGATAATAAACCGCGGATCGAATCCAGGCTAAAACCGAGCTGACGCCCATAGCGAATGAAGCGCAAGCGCTGAAGATCATCATCGTTATAGAGACGGAAGCCACCTTCAGTACGAATCTCATGATCCATCATTTGCTGCTTTTCATAAAAACGTATGGTGTCAGGTGTGACGTCCGCAAGTTTAGCCAGCTGGCCAATTTTATACATGTTACTTCTCCTGCAATAGACGATGCCGAACGGGCCCGCCATATTCACCACGTAAAAAATCTGTGCTCATACCGGCCTGCTGTAACTTCATCTCCAGCAGGGTTAATCTTTTATTGAGTTCACTGACTTGATGATCGTCAGGATCCAAATGCTGTAAAAGATCGTTGAGTTGCACAGCTTCGCGGCGCATTTCAAGTTCAGGGGGTAAAAAACCTGAGTTTTTCAGCAGTCGATATGCCGTGCGTAACTCTGGCGGCACGCCACTTTCGTCTTCGAGCTGCAAAGGTGCACCTTCACCAGGTAGATTACTCAGTTCACCTTTTTCCTGCGCGGCGCGTATCTGCTGCTCTACCAGCTGGTCAATTAACCACATAATGAACCTCTGCGACTGACAACAGCGTTCAGCATAGCGAAAGATGGGGGAGATGGGGAATTGAAGGCAATAAAAAACCCGCCGAAGCGGGTTTTCTACGTTACTGCAAATTACTCTGCAGCAGCTTCTGCTTGAGCTTCTGGACGATCAACCAGCTCGATGTAAGCCATCGGAGCGTTGTCACCAGCACGGAAGCCACACTTCAGAATACGAGTGTAACCACCGGCACGGCTCGCGAAACGCGGGCCCAGCTCGTTAAACAGTTTTGCCACGATCTCGTTATCACGAGTGCGGGCGAATGCCAGACGACGATTAGCTACGCTGTCGGTCTTGGCAAGAGTAATCAGCGGCTCAACTACGCGACGCAGTTCTTTGGCTTTCGGCAGAGTCGTTTTGATGATCTCGTGACGAACCAGAGAACCGGCCATGTTGCGGAACATAGCCTGACGATGGCTGCTGTTGCGGTTCAGTTGACGACCACTCTTACGATGGCGCATGACCTTATCCTTCTCAGTGAAACCTTAACCTGTGATCTGATTATTCATCAGCAATGCTTGCTGGTGGCCAGTTTTCCAGGCGCATGCCCAGAGACAAACCACGTGAAGCGAGCACATCTTTAATCTCAGTAAGAGATTTTTTACCAAGGTTAGGCGTTTTAAGCAGCTCAACCTCGGTACGCTGTACCAGATCACCGATGTAGTGGATAGCTTCTGCCTTGAGGCAGTTAGCAGAGCGGACAGTCAATTCCAGATCGTCAACAGGGCGCAGCAGGATCGGATCGAATTCTGGTTTCTCTTCTTTCACTTCCGGCTGACGTACATCACGTAAGTCAACGAAAGCTTCCAGTTGTTCTGCCAGGATGGTAGCCGCACGACGAATCGCCTCTTCAGGATCGATTGTGCCGTTGGTTTCCATTTCGATGACCAGCTTGTCCAGGTCGGTGCGCTGTTCTACACGCGCTGCTTCAACATTGTAGGCGATACGGTCTACAGGGCTGTAGCAAGCGTCAACCAACAGACGGCCGATTGGGCGCTCATCTTCTTCCGAATGAATTCGGGCAGAAGCCGGCACATAACCACGACCACGCTGAACTTTGATACGCATGCTAATAGATGCGTTTTCATCGGTCAGATGGCAGATCACGTGCTGCGGCTTGACGATTTCGACATCACCGTCGTGGGTAATATCGGCTGCAGTCACAGGGCCAATGCCAGATTTATTCAAAGTAAGGATGACTTCATCTTTACCCTGAACTCTTACCGCCAGCCCTTTCAGATTGAGCAGGATTTCCAGGATATCTTCCTGTACGCCCTCTTTGGTGGAGTACTCGTGGAGCACGCCATCGATCTCAACCTCGGTCACCGCGCAACCCGGCATGGAAGAAAGCAGAATACGGCGCAGTGCGTTGCCAAGAGTATGGCCAAAGCCACGCTCTAATGGCTCAAGGGTCACCTTGGCGTGCGTCGAACTCACTTGCTCGATATCTACCAGGCGCGGTTTTAGAAACTCTGTCACAGAACCCTGCATTGTGTCCTCTCTTTGGTACTAAGCTTTACTTAGAGTAAAGCTCGACGATCAGGTGTTCGTTAATGTCCGCAGACAGATCAGTACGTTCAGGAATACGCTTGAACACACCTTCCATCTTAGTCGCATCAACTTCCAGCCAGGTTGGCTTTTCACGCTGCTCAGCCAGCTCCAGAGCGGCCTTCACGCGAGATTGCTGTTTGGCTTTCTCACGGATGCTAACGACATCATTCGGAGATACCTGATAAGAAGCGATGTTAACAACGCGACCGTTTACCAGGATAGATTTATGGCTAACCAGCTGACGTGCTTCTGCACGAGTGGCGCCAAAGCCCATACGGTAAACAACGTTATCCAGACGACCTTCCAGCAGAGCCAACAGGTTTTCACCGGTGTTGCCTTTCAGACGTGCTGCTTCTTTGTAGTAGTTACGGAACTGACGCTCCAGTACGCCGTACATACGACGAACTTTCTGCTTCTCACGTAACTGACCGCCGTAGTCAGACAGACGCGGTTTACGCGCACCGTGCTGGCCAGGTGGTTGTTCAATTTTGCACTTGGTATCGATCGCGCGAACGCCAGACTTAAGGAATAAGTCGGTGCCCTCACGACGGCTCAGCTTGAGCTTAGGACCCAAATATCTTGCCATTTTCTTTCTCCAACTAACCTAAAAACGGGCGTTAAACGCGACGTTTTTTCGGCGGACGACAACCGTTGTGAGGGATTGGAGTCACATCAGTAATATTAGTGATGCGGAAACCAGCAGCGTTCAGAGCACGAATTGTTGATTCGCGGCCTGGACCTGGACCCTTAACCATAACTTCCAGATTCTTAATACCGTAATCTTTCACTGCTTCTGCACAGCGCTCTGCAGCTACCTGAGCAGCAAACGGAGTAGATTTACGTGAACCGCGGAAACCGGAACCACCGGCGGTTGCCCAACCCAGTGCGTTACCCTGACGATCAGTAATGGTAACGATGGTGTTGTTAAAAGATGCATGGACATGAGCCACGCCATCTGAGACTTGCTTTCTTACACGCTTGCGTGCACGAACTGGTGCCTTTGCCATTATTTACTCACCCCGATTATTTCTTGATCGGTTTACGCGGACCCTTACGGGTACGTGCATTGGTCTTAGTACGCTGACCGCGAACTGGCAGACCACGACGATGGCGTAAACCACGATAGCAACCAAGGTCCATCAGACGCTTGATGCTCAGGGTGATTTCACGGCGCAGATCACCTTCAACAACGAATTTACCAACTGCTTCACGCAGCTGTTCAATTTGTTCTTCAGACAGCTCTCTGATCTTAACATTTTCAGCGATACCCGTTGAAGCACAGATGGCTTTAGAACGGGTCTTGCCGATACCGAAGATCGAAGTTAATGCGATTACGGTATGTTTTTGATCAGGAATGTTAATGCCTGCTATACGGGCCACTATGCACTCCTATAATTAAATAAATGCGTCCCATGCTGAAAAGCCCGTTTTCAGGATACTCAAATGGTAACGCATCGACATACAAAAGATTGGCTGGCTAATCTAGCCAGCTCAACCCGACTTTGCAAGAAAAATATGTGACAATATCAGCCTTGGCGCTGTTTATGCTTTGGCTCGGCGCTGCAAATCACACGTACGACACCGTCGCGGCGGATGATTTTGCAGTTACGACATAATTTCTTGACGGAAGCACGAACTTTCATTTTTACTCTCCGTAACTTCTCAAGCGCCTGAATTAACGGCCGTAGCCTTTCAGGTTTGCTTTCTTCAATGCAGACTCATACTGACTCGACATCATCAGAGTTTGCACTTGAGCCATAAAGTCCATGATGACAACCACTACGATAAGCAGCGATGTGCCGCCAAAGTAGAAGGGAACCTTCATGGCATCACGCATGAACTCCGGGATCAGGCAGATAAAGGTAATGTACAGTGCGCCGATTAAGGTCAAACGTGTCATTACTTTATCGATATACTTCGCCGTTTGCTCTCCCGGACGAATTCCCGGTACGAATGCTCCAGACTTCTTCAAGTTATCAGCTGTTTCACGTGGGTTGAAAACCAACGCCGTGTAGAAGAAACAGAAGAAGATGATTGCAGTCGCATAGAGTAGCACATAAAGCGGCTGTCCTGGTTGCAAATACAGCGAAATTGTTGTCAGCCAGTTCCAACCGGTTCCGCCCCCGAACCATGACGCGATGGTTGCTGGGAACAGAATAATGCTGGAAGCAAAAATAGCCGGAATTACACCCGCCATATTCACTTTCAACGGTAAATGTGTGCTCTGTGCAGCATATACACGACGACCTTGCTGACGTTTAGCGTAGTTGACCACAATGCGGCGCTGGCCACGCTCAACGAAAATAACAAAGAACGTCACTGCAAATACAAGAACTGCAACCAACAGCAACAGGAGGAAGTGCAGGTCACCTTGCCGCGCTTGCTCGATGGTATGGCCAATGGCCGGCGGGAGACCCGCAACAATACCTGCGAAGATAATGATCGAGATACCGTTACCGATACCTCGTTCAGTAATCTGTTCGCCCAGCCACATCAGGAACATTGTCCCGGTAACCAGACTTACAACAGCGGTAAAGTAGAATGCGAAACCTGGATTCATTACCAGGCCTTGCATTCCAGGCATATTCGGCAGACCGGTAGCAATACCGATCGACTGGAATACAGCCAGAACCAGGGTGCCATAGCGAGTGTACTGGCTAATCTTACGACGACCAGCTTCACCCTCTTTCTTAATCTCGGCCAACGCTGGGTGAACCACCGTCAGCAACTGGATAATAATAGAGGCCGAAATATACGGCATAATACCCAGTGCGAAGATTGAGGCACGACTGAGAGCACCACCAGAGAACATGTTGAACATTTCAATGATGGTGCCACGCTGTTGCTCAAGCAGTTTGGCAAGTACAGTGGCATCGATACCAGGGATTGGAATAAAAGAGCCAATACGGAAGACAATCAGTGCACCGATAACAAACAAAAGTCTGCGCTTCAGTTCACCAAAGCCACCTTTGGCACTTTGAAAATCTAATCCCGGTTGCTTTGCCATCTGCTACTTATTCCTCGATTTTACCGCCAGCAGCTTCGATTGCAGCACGCGCACCTTTAGTGACACGCAGACCACGAATCGTTACCGGTGCAGAAACTTCACCAGACAGAATCACTTTCGCGAACTCGATCTGAACACCGATGATGTTGGCTGCTTTCAGAGTATTCAGGTCAACAATACCGCCTTCAACTTTCGCCAGGTCAGACAGACGAACTTCTGCAGTGACCATTGCTTTGCGAGAGGTGAAACCGAATTTCGGCAGACGACGATACAGAGGCATCTGACCACCCTCGAAACCGCGACGTACGCCACCGCCAGAACGAGAGTTCTGACCTTTGTGACCACGACCACCGGTTTTACCGAGGCCAGAACCGATACCACGACCCAGACGCTTAGAAGCGTGTTTAGACCCTTCGGCCGGAGACAGAGTGTTTAAGCGCATCTCTTACTCCTCCACTTTCAGCATGTAGGAAATCGCGTTAACCATACCGCGCACTGCTGGCGTGTCTTCACGCTCAACGGTATGACCAATACGACGCAGACCCAAGCCAACCAGAGTGGCTTTGTGCTTAGGCAGGCGGCCGATTGAACTGCGGGTTTGTGTAATTTTAATAGTCTTAGCCATCGTGATTACCCCAGAATTTCTTCAACGGATTTACCACGCTTGGCAGCGACCATTTCTGGAGAATTCATATTGCCCAGGCCATCGATAGTTGCACGAACCACGTTAATCGGGTTAGTAGAACCATACGCTTTAGCCAGAACGTTATGTACTCCAGCAACTTCTAAAACAGCGCGCATTGCACCGCCGGCGATGATACCGGTACCTTCAGAAGCTGGCTGCATGAACACACGAGAACCCGTGTGAGCACCTTTAACAGGGTGCTGCAGGGTGCCGTGAGTCAGCGCGACGTTAATCATGTTGCGACGGGCTTTCTCCATCGCTTTCTGGATCGCTGCTGGAACTTCACGCGCTTTACCGTAACCAAAACCAACGCGGCCGTTACCATCACCCACTACAGTCAGTGCGGTGAAGGAGAAAATACGACCACCTTTTACAGTTTTAGATACACGGTTTACCGCGATCAGTTTTTCCTGCAGTTCGCCAGCTTGTTTCTCGATGTTTGACATCTTAGACCTCTACCTTAGAACTGAAGGCCAGCTTCACGGGCAGCATCTGCCAGTGCCTGGACACGACCATGATATTGGAACCCGGAACGGTCGAAAGAAACATTTGTAATGCCTTTCTCGACAGCGCGCTCAGCCAGAGCTTTACCTACGGCTGCAGCAGCGTCTTTGTTACCGGTGTACTTCAGTTGTTCGGCAATAGCTTTTTCTACAGTAGAAGCAGCAACCAGAACTTCGGAACCGTTCGGGGCGATCACCTGTGCGTAAATATGACGCGGGGTACGATGTACCACCAGGCGAGTAGCACCCAGCTCTTTGAGCTTGCGACGTGCACGGGTCGCACGACGGATACGAGCAGATTTCTTATCCATAGTGTTACCTTACTTCTTCTTAGCCTCTTTGGTACGCACGACTTCGTCGGCGTAACGAACACCCTTGCCTTTGTAAGGCTCAGGACGACGGTAGGCGCGCAG
The DNA here is from genome assembly GCF_000759475.1 of Pantoea rwandensis. NCBI lineage: Bacteria > Pseudomonadati > Pseudomonadota > Gammaproteobacteria > Enterobacterales > Erwiniaceae > Pantoea > Pantoea rwandensis. The sequence continues at coordinate 906,427 of NZ_CP009454.1, read as the reverse complement.
ATCCGCTGCAACCTGACCAATCAGCTGTTTATCAGCGCCTTTCAGCACGATCTCAGTCTGAGTTGGACATTCAGCAGTGATGCCGGCCGGCAGTGCATGGTCAACAGGGTGAGAGAAGCCCAGGGCCAAGCTCACAGAGTTGCCTTTAACAGCTGCACGATAACCAACACCAACCAGTTGCAGCTTCTTGGTGAAGCCTTCGGTAACACCGATAACCATGCCGTTCAGCAGCGCACGAGCAGTACCTGCCTGTGCCCAAGCGTCCGAGAAGCCTTCGCGTGGAGCGAAAGTCAGGGCGTTGTCTGCATGCTTAACTTCTACAGCACTGTTGATAGTACGAGTCAGCTCGCCGTTTTTGCCTTTGATCGAAATTTCCTGACCGTTGAGTTTTACCTCTACGCCCGCAGGAACAACGACAGGTGCTTTTGCAACACGAGACATTTTATCCTCCGATTACGCTACGTAGCAGATAATTTCGCCACCAAGACCAGCTTGGCGCGCTGCACGATCAGTCATGACACCTTTAGAGGTAGAAATTACAGCGATGCCCAGACCAGCCATTACTTTTGGCAGCTCATCTTTTTTCTTATAGATGCGCAGACCTGGACGGCTAACACGCTGAATGCTCTCTACCACAGCCTTGCCCTGGAAATACTTTAAAGTAACTTCCAGCTCAGACTTGATGTCGCCTTCGATTTTAAAATCTTCAATGTAGCCTTCTTCCTTCAGCACGTTGGCAATTGCCACTTTCAGCTTGGAGGAAGGCATAGAGACCGCAACTTTGTTCGCGGCCTGACCGTTACGGATACGGGTCAGCATATCCGCGATCGGATCTTGCATGCTCATCTGTGTTACTCCCGTGATTCAAATGGTGACAATTACCAGCTAGCCTTTTTCAGACCCGGGATTTCACCGCGCATTGCGGCTTCACGGACCTTGATACGGCTCAACCCAAACTTCCGCAGGAAACCGTGCGGACGACCTGTCTGACGGCAGCGGTTACGCTGACGGGAAGGGCTGGAATCACGCGGCAGACTCTGCAGCTTGAGAACGGCATCCCAACGATCTTCGTCGGATGCGTTCACATCAGAAATGATCGCTTTCAGTTCAACGCGCTTAGCGAAGAACTTGTCTGCTAATTTCACACGCTTTACTTCGCGTGCTTTCATCGATTGCTTAGCCATTAAGTAACCCTACCTTACTTGCGGAACGGGAAGTCAAAGGCAGCCAGCAGAGCACGGCCTTCATCATCAGATTTCGCAGTAGTGGTAATGGTAATATCCAAACCACGAACGCGATCGACTTTGTCATAATCGATTTCTGGGAAGATGATCTGCTCACGAACGCCCATGCTGTAGTTACCACGACCATCGAAAGACTTAGCAGACAGGCCGCGGAAGTCACGAATACGTGGAACAGCAATAGTGATCAGGCGCTCAAAGAACTCCCACATGCGCTCGCCGCGCAGAGTTACTTTACAGCCGATCGGATAGCCCTGACGGATTTTGAAGCCTGCAACTGATTTGCGTGCTTTGGTGATCAACGGTTTTTGACCGGAGATTGCTGCCAGGTCAGCTGCTGCGTTATCCAGCAGTTTCTTGTCAGCGATCGCTTCACCAACACCCATGTTCAGGGTGATCTTCTCGACCCGAGGGACTTGCATGACAGAATTGTAGCCGAACTCAGTCATGAGTTTCTGGACTACTTCGTCTTTGTAGTAATCATGCAGTTTCGCCATCGTACTACTCCAAATTACTTGATAGTTTCGCTATTAGACTTGAAGAAACGGACTTTTTTGCCTTCTTCGAATCTAAAGCCTACACGGTCAGCCTTGCCGGTTGCCGCATTGAAGATTGCAACGTTAGAAACCTGAATAGCAGCTTCTTTTTCAACGATGCCGCCTGGTTGGTTCAGAGCCGGAACCGGCTTCTGGTGTTTCTTAACCAGGTTGATACCTTCAACGATGACCTTACCAGAAGTCAGGACATTCTTTACTTTACCGCGTTTACCTTTGTCTTTACCGGTAATCACGATAACTTCGTCGTTACGACGGATTTTCGCTGCCATTGCTCGCTCCTTAGAGTACTTCTGGTGCCAGAGAGATAATTTTCATGAACTTTTCAGTACGAAGTTCACGAGTTACCGGCCCAAAAATACGCGTACCGATAGGCTGCTCGCTGTTATTGTTTAAAATAACGCATGCATTACCATCGAAGCGAATGACAGAACCGTCCGGGCGACGAACACCCTTCCTGGTGCGCACCACTACCGCCTTCAGGACATCACCTTTCTTAACTTTACCGCGAGGAATTGCTTCCTTGATGGTAACTTTAATGATGTCGCCGACGCCTGCGTAGCGACGGTGCGAGCCACCCAGAACCTTGATACACATTACGCGACGTGCACCGGAGTTGTCGGCGACGTTCAGCATAGTCTGTTCTTGGATCATTTTAGTGCTCCGCTAATGTCAACTACTACTTCGGGACCCAAACCTCAGGTCGTTAAAAAGCCCCATAATTGAGGGCGCGGCATTATAACACCGGATCTCGCAGATGGGTAGAAAAAATGAACGGCTCAGACGAGCCGTTCATTTTATTTTTTAGAGGAAGCGGATTCTATTACAGAATCGCTTTCTCTACAACGCGAACCAGCGCCCAAGACTTAGTCTTAGACAGTGGACGGGTTTCGCGGATTTCTACCACGTCACCGATTCCACATTCGTTGTTCTCGTCATGGATGTGCAGCTTAGTCGTACGCTTGATGAACTTACCGTAGATCGGGTGTTTCACGACACGTTCGATAGCAACAACTGCAGATTTCTGCATTTTGTCACTAATTACACGACCCTGCAGAGTACGGATTTTATCGGTCATTACGCCGCCTTCTCAGTCAGTAAAGTCTTAACACGTGCAACATTACGGCGCACTTGCTTCAGCAGATGTGTCTGCTGCAGCTGGCCGGATGCTGCCTGCATGCGCAGGTTGAATTGCTCACGCAGCAGGTTAAGAAGCTCAGCGTTCAGCTCTTCAACGCTTTTTTCACGCAGCTCATTTGCTTTCATTACATCACCGTCTTAGTAACAAAGGTGGTTTTGATAGGCAGTTTTGCTGCTGCCAGCTTGAATGCTTCACGGGCAAGCTCTTCCGGAACACCGTCCATTTCATACAGGACTTTACCCGGTTGGATCAGGGCAACCCAATACTCCACGTTACCCTTACCTTTACCCATACGCACTTCAAGCGGCTTCTCGGTGATCGGTTTGTCCGGGAATACACGGATCCAGATCTTACCTTGACGCTTAACTGCACGGGTCATAGCACGACGTGCTGCTTCGATCTGACGAGCAGTCAGACGACCACGGCCAACAGCTTTCAGACCGAAAGTACCGAAGCTGACATCCGTACCCTGCGCCAGACCACGGTTGCGGCCTTTGTGCACTTTACGGAATTTCGTACGCTTTGGTTGTAACATCAGCGACTCTCCTTACTTACGGCCTTTACGCTGCTGCTTTTTAGGTTGAGCAGCCGGTTCCGGTTGTTCAACAGCAGCCATACCACCCAGGATCTCACCTTTGAAGATCCATACCTTAACGCCGATTACACCATAAGTGGTGTGCGCTTCAGAGGTGTTGTAGTCAATGTCTGCACGCAGAGTGTGCAGTGGCACGCGACCTTCACGGTACCATTCGGTACGTGCGATCTCGGCTCCGCCCAAACGGCCGCTAACTTCAACTTTAATACCCTTCGCGCCCAGACGCATTGCGTTCTGAACAGCACGCTTCATAGCACGACGGAACATCACACGACGCTCCAGCTGTGAAGTGATGCTATCAGCAACCAATTTAGCGTCCAGTTCCGGTTTACGGACTTCGGCGATATTGATCTGTGCAGGAACGCCAGCGATTTTCGCTACGACCGTGCGCAGTTTTTCTACGTCTTCACCTTTCTTACCGATAACGATACCCGGGCGAGCGGTGTGAATGGTCACACGGATGCTCTTAGCCGGACGCTCGATAACGATACGAGATACAGACGCTTTAGCCAGTTCCTTAGTCAGGAACTGACGTACTTTAAAATCGCTGTCCAGGTTGTCAGCGAATTCTTTGGTGTTCGCAAACCAGGTAGAGTTCCATGGTTTTACAATACCTAGGCGAATACCATTAGGATGTACTTTCTGACCCATTGCTAGTCTCCAGAGTCTCAGCGATCGGACACAACCACAGTAATGTGGCTGGTGCGCTTCAGGATGCGATCTGCACGACCTTTCGCACGCGGCATAATGCGCTTCATGCTTGGGCCTTCGTCTACGAAGATTTTCGCGACTTTCAGATCGTCGATATCAGCGCCATCGTTGTGTTCGGCGTTCGCAATGGCAGATTCCAGGACTTTCTTAACCAACACAGCAGCTTTCTTGTTGGTGTAGGTCAGAATATCCAGAGCCTGCGACACTTTCTTACCGCGAATCAGGTCAGCAACAAGGCGGACCTTCTGAGCAGAAGAACGAGCATGGCGATGTTGAGCAATAGTTTCCATCTCTTCCTCCTACTTATTTCTTCTTGGCTTTCTTATCTGCAGCATGGCCGCGATAAGTACGTGTCGGTGCAAATTCACCCAGTTTGTGGCCGACCATTTCGTCGGATACAAAGACAGGAACGTGCTGACGACCATTATGGACAGCGATGGTCAAACCGATCATGTTAGGGAAGATCGTTGAACGACGGGACCAAGTGCGCAGGGGCTTCTTGTCACCGCTTTCCACCGCTTTCTCTACCTTCTTCAGCAAGTGCAGGTCAATAAAAGGACCTTTCTTGAGAGAACGTGGCATGGCTTATCCTCTAAAATTATTTGCTACGGCGACGTACGATAAATTTATCGGTACGCTTGTTGCTACGGGTCTTCTTACCTTTGGTCTGAACGCCCCACGGAGTTACCGGGTGCTTACCAAAGTTACGACCTTCACCACCACCGTGCGGGTGATCGACTGGGTTCATCGCAGTACCGCGAACGGTAGGACGAACACCACGCCAACGGGTTGCACCAGCTTTACCCAGAACGCGCAGCATGTGCTCAGCGTTACCGACTTCGCCCAGGGTTGCGCGGCAGTCGATTTCGACTTTACGCATTTCGCCTGAACGCAGACGCAGGGTTACGTAGGAACCATCACGCGCAACGATCTGCACGTAAGTACCAGCTGAGCGAGCAATCTGACCGCCTTTGCCTGGTTTCATTTCTACGTTGTGAACGGTAGAACCCACCGGGATGTTACGCATTGGCAGGGTGTTACCTGCTTTAATCGCAGCATCAACGCCAGATTGAACCTGATCACCAGCTTTCAGGCCTTTAGGGGCCAGGATGTAACGGCGCTCGCCATCTTTGTACAGAACCAGTGCGATGTTCGCAGAACGGTTCGGATCGTACTCAAGACGCTCAACAACTGCTGGGATACCATCTTTGTTGCGTTTGAAGTCAACAATACGGTAAGCCTGCTTGTGACCACCACCGATATGACGGGTAGTGATACGACCATTGTTGTTACGACCACCGGATTTGCTGTTTTTTTCTAACAGCGGAGCAAAAGGTTTGCCCTTGTGCAGCTCTGGGTTCACCACTTTAACTACGTGACGACGACCCGGAGATGTCGGTTTACATTTAACAACTGCCATTGTCTTTCTCCTCCGACTTACTCAGCGCCGCCGACGAAGTCCAGGTTCTGGCCTTCCTTCAGGGTGACGTAAGCTTTTTTCCAGTCGCTACGACGACCGATACGCTGTCCGTGACGCTTAACTTTGCCCTTAACAACCAGGGTGTTTACGTCTTTAACTTCAACTTCGAACAGCTTCTCAACAGCAGCAACGATCTCTGCTTTGGTCGCGTCTTTAGCAACTTTGAGAACGATGGTATTGCTTTTTTCCATCGCAGTAGATGCTTTTTCAGATACGTGCGGTGCACGCACTACTTTCAGCAGACGTTCTTCACGGATCATGCCAGCATCTCCTCAACTTGCTTAACTGCTTCCGCAGTCATAACGACTTTGTCGAAGGCGATCAGGCTAACTGGGTCGATACCTGCTGCATCACGCACGTCAACCTTGTACAGGTTACGCGCAGCCAGGAACAGATTCTCATCCAGTTCACCGGTGATGATCAGCACATCTTCCAGCGCCATGTCTTTCAGTTTCTGTGCCAGCAGCTTAGTTTTAGGCGCTTCTACAGAGAACGTCTCGACAACGATCAGACGGTCCTGACGTACCAGTTCGGACAGGATGCTTTTCAGCGCGCCGCGGTACATCTTCTTGTTAACTTTTTGACTGTGGTCCTGTGGACGCGCAGCGAAGGTCACGCCACCTGAACGCCAGATCGGGCTCTTTACAGAACCTGAACGCGCACGGCCGGTACCTTTCTGGCGCCAAGGCTTTTTGCCTGAACCAGTTACTTCAGCACGAGTTTTCTGCGCACGAGTACCCTGACGAGCACCAGCGGCATAAGCAACAACAACCTGGTGAACCAGCGCTTCGTTGAAATCACGACCGAAGGTAGTTTCGGAAACAGTCAGCGCGCTCTGCGCGTCTTTCAGTACTAATTCCATTGCTATCCCCTTACGCCTTCACAGCTGGTTTAACAATCAGGTCGCTGCCGGTTGCACCCGGGACAGCACCTTTGACCAGCAGCAGGTTGCGCTCAGCGTCAACACGTACCACTTCCAGGCTCTGAACGGTTACGCGCTCGTTACCCAGTTGACCAGCCATTTTCTTGCCTTTGAACACTTTGCCCGGAGTCTGGTTCTGACCGATAGAACCCGGAACGCGGTGAGACAAGGAGTTACCGTGTGTAGCGTCCTGGGTACGGAAGTTCCAGCGCTTAACGGTACCTGCGAAACCTTTACCTTTAGAGGTACCGGTAACGTCTACTTTTTTAACGTCAGCGAAAATTTCAACACTGATGCTCTGGCCTACTGAGTACTCTTCACCTTCGGTGCGGAATTCCCACAGACCACGGCCAGCTTCAACGCCAGCTTTAGCAAAATGACCTGCTTCCGGCTTGCTCACACGGTTTGCTTTTTTAGCACCGGTGGTCACCTGGATAGCCTGGTAACCGTCGTTTTCCAGGCCTTTGACCTGAGTAACGCGGTTTGCTTCAACTTCGATTACGGTTACTGGGATTGAAACGCCATCTTCAGTGAAGATGCGAGTCATGCCCACTTTTTTACCGACTAAACCAATCATTGTATCAACCTCTCAATCGCTCGATGACCTGATTAACCCAGGCTGATCTGCACGTCAACACCGGCAGCCAGATCCAGACGCATCAGTGCATCAACGGTTTTTTCAGTTGGCTCAACGATGTCTACCAGACGCTTGTGAGTACGGATCTCGTACTGATCGCGCGCGTCTTTGTTAACGTGCGGAGAGATCAGAACGGTGAAACGCTCTTTGCGAGTTGGCAGCGGGATCGGACCACGTACCTGCGCACCAGTGCGCTTGGCAGTCTCAACGATTTCCGCGGTTGATTGATCGATCAGGCGATGATCAAACGCTTTAAGACGGATACGGATTCTTTGGTTCGACATGAGACCAAGGCTCCAAACATTTTATAAACGAAAAGAATTACTACCCACACCCATTACGATTGATGGAGGAGTGTAATCGTTCAGCATATAACTCCCCAATCGGGAGTATTGTCAGGTGATACATCGCTTGCTATCACCTGCGATTCTGCTCGAATCGCGCCATACCAATATCGGCAGGCCCGCGCATTATACGCAAATCAGTTCAGGAAGCAACCCGTGATGCGTTTTTAACCACATCAATTGCGGACTAAATGCGAAAAAGCCTGTATGGGGCTCGATATTTCCCCTTACAGGCTCTGTGACATTGCTACAACGAAAGGGTTTTAGTCTGTGCTTTCATCTTTTAATTGCGCCTGCAGGTAATTCTGCAAACCGAGTTTTTGAATCAGGTCGAGTTCGGTTTCCAGCCAGTCAATGTGATGCTCTTCCTCGCCCAGAATCTCAATCATCATGTCGCGGCTTACGTAGTCATGTACCTTGTCGGCATAGGCAATTGCTTCACGTAAATCCTTCGCCCCTTCTAACTCCAACGTCAGATCGGACTGCAGCATTTCCGGTACATCTTCACCAATACGCAACCGGCCGAGATCCTGCAAATTTGGAATCCCTTCAAGAAAAAGAATGCGCTCGATGTATTTGTCCGCATGCTTCATTTCATCGATGGATTCGTGATACTCGACATCGTTGAGGCGAATAAGCCCCCAGTTTTTGAACATACGTGCATGAAGAAAGTACTGATTAATCGCAACCAGTTCATTCCCCAGCAGTTTATTGAGATGAGTTATGATTTTACTGTCGCCCTTCATTTTGCTTCCTCCGCTTCCAGGTAAATAGATCGTAGATGCGGATAAAAAGAAGTCAAAAAAACAGGACTGTTTTTGTGGTTATTGCCGGAGGATGTCGATTCGACCTAAGCGATTTCTTTGTACAGCGGTACCTTCTGCAGCTCATCATCCATAATCTCGCGCGCAAAACGGATGCACTTACCACACTGTTTTCCAATAGGGACCAGTTGACGAAGATGTTGGATCGATTTGGGTTGATAGCGACGTACTACTTCACGGAGGGTTTTGTCACTCACGGCATTACACAGACAGACGTACATTTACTGCGACTCCAGTACAAATTCTGATCAAAGTGTAAATGAGAATAGTTTTTATTTCAAACGTAGCTTTTGTGTGGGATTGACTTGAGTGGCGAATTTCAGACAAAAAAAAGAGCACCGAAGTGCTCTCTTTTCGTGCTGCGGCGGCTACCCAGGCAGCCACCGACATTCCGCGATTAAGCCAGAACTTCAGCAACAACGCCCGCACCAACAGTACGGCCGCCTTCACGGATTGCGAAACGCAGACCCTGGTCCATCGCGATTGGGTGGATCAGCTCAACGGTCATTTTCACGTTGTCGCCTGGCATTACCATCTCAACGCCTTCTGGCAGCTCAACGTTACCAGTCACGTCAGTAGTACGGAAGTAGAACTGTGGACGGTAGCCTTTGAAGAACGGAGTATGACGGCCGCCTTCGTCTTTAGACAGGACGTATACTTCTGATACGAACTTGGTGTGTGGCTTGATGGTGCCTGGCTTAGCCAGTACCTGACCACGCTGGATGTCTTCACGCTTGATACCGCGCAGCAGAACACCACAGTTTTCACCCGCCTGACCCTGGTCCAGCAGCTTACGGAACATTTCAACGCCAGTACAGGTAGACTTAACAGTCGCCTTGATACCAACGATTTCAACTTCGTCGCCCACTTTAACGATACCGCGCTCAACACGACCGGTTACAACAGTACCACGGCCTGAGATTGAGAATACGTCTTCGATTGGCAGCAGGAACGGCAGGTCGATTGCACGTACTGGCTCTGGGATGTAGTTATCCAGGTGACCAGCCAGCTCAATGATCTTCTCTTCCCACTCAGCAACACCGTTCAGTGCCTGCAGAGCAGAACCGCGTACGATTGGAGTATCGTCGCCTGGGAAGTCGTATGCTGACAGCAGATCGCGAACTTCCATCTCTACCAGTTCCAGCAGCTCTTCATCATCAACCATGTCGCACTTGTTCAGGAACACGATGATGTAAGGAACGCCAACCTGACGACCCAGCAGGATGTGCTCACGGGTCTGTGGCATTGGGCCATCAGTCGCAGCAACAACCAGGATCGCGCCGTCCATCTGCGCAGCACCGGTGATCATGTTTTTCACATAGTCGGCGTGGCCTGGGCAGTCAACGTGTGCGTAGTGGCGAGTCGGGGTTTCATATTCAACGTGTGAAGTGTTGATGGTGATACCACGAGCTTTCTCTTCTGGTGCGTTATCGATCTGATCGAACGCTTTAGCAGAGCCGCCGTAGGTTTTAGCCAGAACGGTGGTGATAGCTGCAGTCAGAGTGGTTTTACCATGGTCAACGTGACCGATGGTGCCAACGTTTACGTGCAGTTTGTTACGCTGAAATTGCTCTTTCGCCATGGCGATAATTCCTTACGTTGTGCCTTCATGAGTCATGAAGGCATCAGTTCACAATTTTTAAACCGTAGCTTATTTGCTACGAGCTTCAATAACGGCCTGAGCGACGTTGTTCGGCGCATCATCGTACTTCAGGAACTCCATGGAGTAAGAAGCACGGCCTTTGGTCAGAGAACGCAGCTGGGTTGCATATCCGAACATTTCAGACAGCGGAACTTCAGCATGAATCTGAACGCCAGTAGCGTTAGATTCCTGTCCTTTGAGCATACCACGACGACGGCTAAGGTCACCGATAACGTCACCGGTGTTCTCTTCCGGAGTCTCTACTTCAACCTTCATGATCGGCTCAAGCAGAACTGGCTGTGCTTTCTTAAAGCCATCTTTGAAGGCTAAAGAAGCGGCCAGTTTAAACGCCAGCTCAGAGGAGTCAACGTCATGGTAAGAACCGAAGTGCAGACGAACACCCAGGTCAACTACCGGATAACCGGCCAGTGGACCAGACTTCAGCTGCTCCTGGATACCTTTATCAACCGCAGGGATGTATTCAGTTGGAATCACACCGCCCTTGATATCGTTGACAAATTCGTAGCCTTTCGGGTTAACACCCGGCTCCAGTGGGTACATGTCGATAACAACATGACCGTACTGACCACGACCACCAGACTGCTTAGCGTGTTTACCTTCAACATCGGTAACTTTAGAACGAATCGCTTCGCGATAAGCAACCTGTGGTTTACCGACGTTCGCTTCAACGTTGAACTCACGCTTCATACGGTCAACGATGATGTCGAGGTGCAGCTCACCCATACCCGCGATGATGGTCTGATTAGATTCTTCGTCAGTCCATACACGGAATGATGGATCTTCTTTCGCCAGACGACCCAGAGCCAGACCCATTTTTTCCTGGTCAGCTTTGGTTTTCGGCTCAACGGCGATAGAGATTACCGGCTCTGGGAATTCCATGCGCTCAAGAATGATGACATTTTCTGGATCACACAGGGTGTCACCAGTGGTCACATCTTTCAGGCCGATCGCTGCTGCGATGTCGCCCGCACGAACTTCTTTGATCTCTTCACGTTTGTTTGCGTGCATCTGAACGATACGGCCCAGACGCTCACGGTTTGACTTAACCGGGTTGAACACGGTGTCACCGGTGTTAACAACACCAGAGTAAACGCGGAAGAAGGTCAGGTTACCCACAAACGGGTCGGTTGCGATTTTGAACGCCAGAGCAGCAAACGGCTCGTTGTCGTCAGAATGACGCTCAGCCGGCGTGTCTTTACCGTCGTCCAGCATACCGTTGATCGCGGTAACGTCAGTCGGTGCTGGCAGGTATTCAACAACCGCATCCAGCATCGCCTGAACACCTTTGTTCTTAAATGCAGAACCACAGGTTACCAGGATGATTTCGTTTTTCAGCACGCGCTTACGCAGAGAAGTTTTGATCTCTTCTTCAGTCAGCTCTTCACCGCCGAAGAATTTCTCCATCAGCTCATCAGAACCTTCAGCAGCGGCTTCAACCAGGTTGGCACGCCACTCTTCAGCCAGTTCCTGCATATCAGCTGGGATATCTTCGTAAACGAAGGTAACGCCCTGATCTTCATCGTTCCAGTTGATGGCTTTCATTTTCACCAGGTCAACAACACCGGTGAATTTCTCTTCTGCGCCAATAGCCAGCTGAAGTGGAACCGGGTTTGCACCCAGGCGCGTTTTCATCTGGTCAACAACTTTCAGGAAGTTAGCACCCATGCGGTCCATTTTGTTAACGAACGCGATGCGTGGAACTTTATATTTGTTAGCCTGGCGCCATACGGTTTCAGACTGTGGCTGAACACCACCAACCGCACAGTAAACCATTACTGCGCCATCAAGCACACGCATAGAACGCTCAACTTCGATGGTGAAGTCAACGTGTCCCGGGGTGTCAATGATGTTGACGTGGTGTGGCTCGAACTGCTTAGCCATACCTGACCAGTAACAGGTGGTTGCAGCGGAAGTGATGGTAATACCACGTTCCTGTTCCTGCTCCATCCAGTCCATGGTTGCGGCGCCGTCATGCACTTCACCGATTTTGTGGTTTACACCGGTGTAGAACAGAACACGTTCGGTAGTGGTAGTTTTACCGGCGTCGATGTGAGCACTGATACCGATGTTACGATAGCGCTCAATGGGTGTTTTACGAGCCATTTGATTCCTCTGATTCTGAGACGTTCTAAGTTAAAAAAGCCCAGCAGGTAAGCCACTGGGACGCCCGCTGGGTTAATAACAACTACGTGGCTGTTACCAGCGGTAGTGTGCGAACGCCTTGTTGGCTTCAGCCATACGGTGAACGTCTTCACGTTTCTTAACTGCAGTACCTTTGTTCTCTGCAGCGTCAGAAAGTTCGTTCGCCAGGCGAAGAGCCATTGATTTATCACCGCGTTTACGAGCAGCTTCAACGATCCAACGCATTGCCAGAGCATTACGACGAACCGGACGGACTTCAACTGGAACCTGGTAGGTTGAACCACCAACGCGACGTGACTTAACTTCTACAGTCGGACGTACGTTTTCGAGAGCAACTTCGAAAGCTTCCAGACCATCTTTACCTGCACGTTGAGCCAGGGTATCAAGTGCGGTATAGACGATAGATTCTGCAGTAGATTTTTTACCATCTACCATCAGGATGTTTACAAATTTAGCCAGCAATTCTGATCCGAACTTAGGATCTGGCAGGATTTTACGCTGACCAATGACGCGACGACGTGGCATGGAAATACTCCGTTGTTAATTCAGGATTGTCCAAAACTCTACGAGTTTATTTTGACATTAAAGTGAAAATGTTTGGCCTTACTTAACGGAGAACCATTAAGCCTTTGGCTTCTTCACGCCGTACTTGGAGCGTGACTGCTTACGGTCTTTAACACCTGAGCAGTCAAGCGCGCCGCGAACGGTGTGGTAACGCACACCTGGCAAGTCTTTAACACGACCGCCACGGATCAGGATCACTGAGTGTTCCTGGAGGTTATGACCTTCACCGCCGATGTAGGAGGTAACTTCAAAACCGTTAGTCAAACGCACACGGCAAACTTTACGCAGTGCTGAGTTTGGTTTTTTAGGGGTAGTGGTGTACACACGAGTACAAACACCACGTTTCTGCGGGCAAGCTTCCAGCGCAGGCACGTTGCTCTTTGCAACTTTGCGTACGCGTGGTTTGCGAACCAGCTGGTTAACTGTTGCCATTAAATAGCTCCTGGGATTTAGCTTTTTGCTTCGTAAACACGTAATAAATCGCCTCGTATTACTACGAGGAGGCAGAATTTTAGGGCTGTGTCAAAAGGGTGTCAAGAAATAACCAGGTTTTCCTTGCTACCAGGCCACTTGTTGTTGGTGCTTCACCGTCATCGCAACGAAACCAGTATAGTCCAAACGTGCTACTTTGGTCGAAATTTGCTCAACCAACCCACGCGCGACCACATCTTCCTCAAGGACCCAAAGCGCGGCCGGAGAGGCTTGCAGCTTGATGAACATCTGGCTGCCCTCAAGCGCCGCCGTGACGCCATCCTGCATTAGCAGCAAATCGTCGCCCTCCTGCATCAGCAGTAACAGGCTATCGATATCGCATTGCCAGGGTGATTGCAGCAGCGTGTAGAGCATGTTGGATTCTCAGAAACGAAGGATTCGATGATAAGTGGCGAGTGTCTGGCGCAGTGTCGCGGCATCCAGCACTTCAGCCGTCATCACACGTTCAGCCGTCAGGCTTTGCCCGCGCGCATCAAGTGACTCGCGGCAGACGAAACACTGGTCGATGTCGTAGAGATCGAGCACGCCAAACGTCGCGATATAGTTGCGAGCCAAAATCTGCTCAGGCTGCTGTTCGCGTTGCAGTTGCAGCACGCCATCGCCAATAAAGAACAGTCCAATGTCTTCGCTGAGCGCGCCAGTAGCCAGCACCGCATCCAGCCCTTCCCTGCCCGCGCTGCTGCCGTGAGGTGCCTGAGTGAAAAGAAATGCCACGCGATTCATCAGAATTGCACCAGACGATCACAGCTCAACGCGGCTTCTGCCAGCGCACCTAAGCCGCTCAGTTCAAAACCAGGCTGCAAATTACTGCCTGCCAGTTGCAAGCGAGTGGCTTCCTGTTCATCCGTCACGCCACGGCGCAATGCGGCAGCCACGCAAATATTCAGCGCGGCACCGCTCTCTTCGCGCAGTTGTTGCCATGCGCGCACCACATCCACTTCATCGCTGGCAGGTGCACTAAGCTGGTTGGCATTCAGCACGCCTTCTCTATAAAAGAAAACACTTTCCAGCTGATGCCCTGCTTTGAGCAACGCACGAGCAAACAGCAATGCACTACTGGCATGCTGCGTACCGTACGCCGGCCCCGTCACCAGCAAGGTATAGCGCATTAGCGATCCTGCCCCTGGAAGTCACCGCTTTTGAACTGACGGATGTAGAGGTAAACCGTGTGCTTAGAAATATTGAGACGGTCAGCGACCTGGTTAATCGCATCCTTGATATCAAAAATGCCCTTCTCATACAGGTTGAGCACAATCTGGCGATTCTTGGCGTTGTTCGAGACGTTGCGGTCGTTACTCACTTCCTCAATGGTAAATTCCAGCGTTTGCATCACCAGGTCTTCGACTGAGCTGGCAAAGTTGACGTTGGAATCCACCTGCTGCATCTCCGGCGGCATAAAGGTCGACATAATCTGCGAGAACGGCACATCAAGGTTCATGTTGATACACAGCAGGCCAATCACTCGCTGCTGACGATTGCGAATCGCAATGGTGACAGATTTCATCAGCACACCGCTTTTGGCGCGCGTGAAGTAAGCACGGGACACATTGCTGTCTGCGCCATGCATATCATGCAGCATGCGCAATGCCAAATCGGTAATCGGCGAGCCCACTTTACGGCCGGTATGTTCACCGTTGGCGATGCGCACGGCGGAGCATTTCAAATCTTCCAGTGAATGCAGCACGATTTCGCAGTGCGAGCCGATCAGCATCGCGAGGCCATCAACGACGGCTTCGTAAGATTTGAGAATATCGTAATCGGCTTGCTCGAACGGACGTTGCTCCAGTAAATCGAAGTCAGTCAGTTCACCGGGATTGAATGGATTAGACATCGAAGACATTACCCTAAATGGCTGGAGCCTGTCTCGACAGCTTTGGGGCAGACTCATATTGTGATAGTTGTGCAGGCGCTAGTCTGGCAAATGTCGGGATGTTTAGCCAGAGCTTTACTCATTCCCCTAAACAATTTGGGTTGCTGCAAGGCGGCATGTTCGTTCAGCCCTGAGTATTGCGAGTACAGCCAGCGAATCTCAAGTCTGGCGGACAAATAAAAACGCCGCCCGGAGGCGGCGTCAGAAGCGCAAGCAGATTACTGCGCTTTCTTATCAGCAGTGGCCGGAGCCTGTGCTTTCTCATCCGCTTTTGGCGCTGGCTTGATATCCAGCAGCTCAACATCAAATACCAGCGTTGAGTTGGCCGGAATGCCCGGAACGCCATTTTTGCCGTAAGCCAGGTTCGGTGGGATCACCAGCTTGATCTTGCCGCCTTTCTTCACGTGCTTCAGACCTTCGGTCCAGCCTGGGATCACGCCGTCGAGACGGAATGACAGTGGCTCGCCACGGGTGTAAGAGTTATCGAACTCGGTACCGTCAATCAGCGTACCTTTATAGTTCACGACGACGGTGTCGCTGTCTTTAGGCGCGTCACCGGTGCCTTCTTTCTCAACCTGATACAGCAAGCCAGATTCAGTTTTCTTCACGCCTTTTTCTTTGGCGAATTTATCAGCGTAAGCGGCACCCTTGTCAGAGTTCTCTTTCGCGTCTTTTTCCATCTTCGCCTGTGCAGCGCCTTTCACGCGGCCTTCGAAGGCTTGCAGTGTCTGCTCGATCTCTTGATCAGACAGTTTGCTCTTGCCACCGAATGCATCCTGAACACCTGCGATCAGCTGATCTTTGTCCAGTTTGATGCCCAGCTTCTCTTGTTCCTTCAGAGAGTTGTCCATGTAGCGACCCAAAGAGGCACCCAGCGCATAAGCTGACTGCTGGTCTTCGTTTTTGAAGGCAGCATTTTTCGGTGCCTGCGGTGCTGCCTGAGCAGCGTCAGCCGGAGCCGCAGCGGTTTCAGCTGCCATTGCCAGCGGTGCATTCAGCGCAATGGCCATGGTGGTAGCTAACAATGTGACTTTAAACAGTGATTTCATCCTTTCTCCAAAACCGAAGCATCTAAACCTCGGGAATCATTGCGGACAGTGGCCCACACTATAACTTTACGTGGCAGCGGCGAACACTCCCACAACGTAATTACCCGCTTAACATCCGACCTTTTTTGCATCAGGAAGTTTCACCAGAGATGAAGGCATTAGCGCTGATTTCAACCGCAAAGCCCCATAATGGTTAAAAATCGGGTGATTCTGGCGCTAAAGGCCGTAGAATCACGCCCGATACGCGCCAGGCGCAGCACCGTGACAGGAGAAGAGATGATGCAGCATGAAGAGTGGGAACAACGCCTTGAGGCGCTGGAGAGCAAACTGGCATTTCAGGAGCATACCATCGATCAGCTCAATCTGACGGTGACTCAACACGAACTAGAGATGAGTCGTATGCGCGAACAGGTACGTTTATTAGTGGATAAAGTGAAAGCAGCGACACCCTCACCGATTGCTTCGCAGTCCGAAGAGACGCCACCACCGCACTATTAAAGCAAAAGGCCACCCGGAGGTGGCCTTTTGTTGTTCAATGAAGAACTTAGTGGCTGCAGCCGCAACCGCCAGTACCACAACCTCCCTGGCCGTGATCGTGACCATGGTCGTGATCGTGGTCATGATGATGACCATCCGCGCCATGCACATGGCCGTGAGCGATTTCTTCTTCCGTTGCTTCACGGATCGCTACCACTTCCACGTTGAAGTTCAGGTTCTGACCCGCCAGCATGTGGTTACCATCAACCACAACGTGCTCGTCTTCCACTTCGGTGATTTCAACCGGCACTGGACCCTGATCGGTTTCTGCCAGGAAGCGCATGCCAACCTGCAGTTCGTCGACGCCCATGAACACGTCTTTTGGTACACGCTGCACCAGGTTGTCATCGTACTGACCGTAAGCGTCGTTTGCCGGAATATGCACATCAAACTTATCGCCAACCGCGTGATTTTCCAGCGCTTTTTCCAGACCAGAAATCAGGGAACCATGACCGTGCAGATAGTCCAACGGCGCACTCACCGGTGACTCGTCAACCAACACACCGTCTTCGGTACGAACCTGATACGCCAGGCTCACCACCAGGTCTTTTGCTACTTTCATGATATCTCCTAACCGTTGAGAACTGAGATCCCGTCTCATTGGTCTATTTTGCGTGCAATAACCAACCAGAAAGGTTCAAGACTGAGGATGCCAACAAATGTGTTGCTGCATACTGCTCAGCGTTAATGGCGCCGATTGTAGCGGAATTCAATCCCGCTGTAAGTTTAAGCTTAAAAAAAGCTGCGCCATTCCGCTACTCAGGATGAAAAATGCCGATCACTTGCTCATTGCTGCGCACCTTATCGCGAACTTGTTTATCCGCTTCACGCATTTGATGGCCGCACTGCACGCACTCCACCACTTCGACATTGTTTTCACGCCATAACGCCAGCGTGTCTTTTTCCTGACATTGCGGACATACCGCACCAGCAATAAAACGTTTACGCATACTCTTTCCTGCCCGCTATTAAGCAACGGATATGTTAAGTGTAGTCCTACTCGTCATCCCAACCGTCGATCTGGCGCTTTTCATGCTGCATTTCGCGCTGGAAGATGTCTTCTAACTCACGGCGAGCTTCACGCACGCGTGAGGCCTGCGCGTTATCATCGTGGCTTGGCACCAGCTCACGCAGCATGCGCATATCGAGTCGACGGAAGTGCTGTTGCGCACGTTGCGCCTGATGCGGATGCATGCCGAGTGAAATTAGCGTCTTGCGCCCCAGTTCCAGCGCACTGGAGAAGGTTTCACGCGAGAACAGCGTGACGCCCGCTTGCAGTAACTCATGGGCTTCCACACGGCCACGCGCACGCGCCAGGATTTCCAACTGCGGGAAGTGCTGCTGGCAAAGGTGAACGATGGACATCGAATCTTCCGGATCATTGCAGGTAATCACAATGGATTGTGCATTCTCCGCACCGGCAGCACGCAGTAACTCAAGCTCAGTGGCATCGCCATAGTAAACCTTATAGCCATATTTGCGCATCAGGCTGACAGCCGAGATGTCACGCTCCAGCACCGTAATACGCTTATTGTTAGCCATCAGCAAGCGACCCACCACCTGACCAAAACGACCAAAGCCCACCACAATCACCTGCGGCTGATCATCTTCGACAAACGGCTTCTCATTGTCATCATCGGGCTCATTGAACCGACGTGCGAGAATTTTATCTACACCCTGCATCAACAGCGGTGTAGTCATCATCGACAGCGTCACCGTCACCAGCAACAGGGGTAATTGATCGCCGCTAAACAGTTTGGCCGACGAGGCCGCCGAAAACAGCACAAAAGCAAATTCACCGCCCTGGCTAAGCACCCCGGCAAACTGCAGGCGCTCGGAACTGCGTAAGCCATAAATACGGCCCAGCACATAGAGCACCAGCGTTTTCACCGCCACCAGAATCACTACGCCAAGGATAATTTCCGCGATATGGGTATAGAGCACGCCCAAATTCAGCGCCATGCCGACGGAAATAAAGAACAGCCCGAGCAGCAACCCTTTGAAGGGTTCGATCGCCACTTCAAGCTCGTGCCGATATTCACTCTCGGCCAGCAGGATCCCGGCGATAAAGGTGCCGAGGGCCATCGACAGCCCTAGCATATCCATAAACAGCGCCGAGCCCAGCACCAGTAATAATGAAGCCGCCGTGAACACTTCACGCACACCGGAAGCGGCGATAAAGCGGAAAATCGGACGCAGCAGATAACGGCCACCCACCAGCATGCCGGCAAACGCCAGCACCTTCATACCCACTTTCAGCCAGTCAACATGACCGCTGTCCCCACCGGCCAGCAAGGGCACAAGTGCTAATGCGGGGATGACAGCCAAATCCTGGAAGAGGAGCACTGAGAAGCCGAGCTGTCCCGCTTCGCTACGATTCATGCCTTTATCGCGCATCAATTGCAGTGCCATGGCCGTGGAGGACATGGCCAGGCCAATCCCGCCGATAGTCGCGGCCTGCCAGCTAAAGTTGGTTAGCCACAACAGCACACCAAGAATCGCCGCAGAAACCAATACCTGCGCAGCGCCCACGCCAAAGATTGAACGTCTTAACGCCCAGAGCTTGGCGGGATTCAACTCCAGTCCGATGATGAACATCAGGAACACCACGCCGAGTTCGGAGAAGTGCAGAATCTCATCAACGTCGCTGATAAAGCCTAGCCCCCACGGGCCGATGGCAATGCCGGCCAGCAGATAACCCAGTACGGCACCAATGCCAAGTCGTGCCGCAATCGGCACCACAACCACAGCAGCCACCAGATAAATCACTCCGGCGGTGAGTAACGTTTGACCTTCCATCACATCACTCCCTGCGGCAACGGTGACGAGAGCCAGTCACGGTAGGCGCGCGCATAATTGCGCATCACTTCCGGCGTCTGGCGGCGCGCCCAGTAGATCACCATCGGCGTCATCCAGTGCATACGACACATCTGCGCCGTCAGCTCAAACGGACGCATGATGTCGCTCATCGGATAACGATTCAGACCATTGTGGTGGTACGCGGTTTCTGGTTCTCCGGTGGTCACCACGCTGCGCCAGTACTTGCCCTCCAGCGCATTCCCGTCCTGACCGCTGGCAAACCCGCGCGACAACACGCGATCCAGCCACTCTTTCAGCAAAGCCGGGCAGCTATAGGTGTATAGCGGGTGCTGGAAAACAATGATTTGGTGTTCGCGCAACAACTGCTGCTCGTAATGAATATCAATAAAAAAGTCCGGATAGTGGGCGTATAAATCGTGCACCGTGACGTGGTCCAGTTCCATAGCCGACTGCAGCAAAACCCGATTAGCAATCGAATCCTGTGTTTCCGGATGGGCGTAAAGCAGCAAAATTTTGGGTGGCTGCGACATCGTTCCCCTCCAAAGCGTCGTCACCGCAGCGGAATTCCGCTACCATGCTCGACGCAACTAACCATTATTGAATTATGTTGCCGATAAATTAACATATTCTGACGATACGGCGCTTATGATTGTCTTTTCCGCATTACAAATACGCCGCGGCACCAACGTGCTGCTGGACAACGCAACAGCCACCATTAATCCCGGCCAAAAAGTCGGTTTGGTGGGTAAGAACGGCTGTGGAAAATCCACGCTGCTGTCGCTACTGAAGGGCGAAATTAGCAGTGATGCAGGCAATTTCACTTTCCCAGGTAACTGGGCGCTGGCATGGGTGAACCAGGAAACCCCGGCTCTCAGTAAAGCCGCGCTGGAATATGTTATCGACGGCGACCGCGAATATCGTCAGCTTGAATCCGAATTAGCTGATGCCAACGCCAGGGATGACGGCAACGCCATCGCCCTGCTGCATGGCAAGCTGGATGCGATTCAGGCGTGGAGCATACATGCTCGCGCCTCCAGCCTGCTGCACGGATTGGGCTTTAGCCAGGAACAATTAATGCGGCCGGTGAGTGATTTCTCCGGCGGCTGGCGTATGCGCCTTAACCTTGCGCAAGCGCTGGTGTGCCGCTCCGATCTGCTGCTGCTTGATGAACCGACTAACCACCTCGATCTTGACGCCGTTATCTGGCTTGAGCGCTGGTTAAAAAGCTATGAAGGCACGCTGATCCTCATCTCGCATGACCGTGACTTCCTTGATCCGGTGGTGGATAAAATCATTCATATCGAACAGCAGACGATGTTCGAATACACCGGCAACTACAGCTCGTTCGAGCGCCAGCGTGTCGCCAAACTGGCGCAGCAGCAGGCGCTGTTCCAGAGCCAGCAGGAAAAAGTACAGCACCTGCAAAAGTATATTGATCGCTTCCGCGCCCAGGCCACTAAAGCCAAACAGGCGCAGAGCCGTATCAAGATGCTGGAGCGCATGGAGTTAATTGCGCCGGCTCACGTCGATAACCCGTTCAGCTTCAGCTTCCGCGCACCAGAAAGCCTGCCCAATCCATTACTGAAAATGGAGAAAGTCACGGCGGGTTATGGCGAACGCATCATTCTTGATGCCATCAAACTGAATCTGGTGCCGGGCTCACGCATCGGTTTGCTCGGCCGTAACGGTGCGGGTAAATCAACGCTGATCAAACTGCTGGCTGGTGAGATTGAAGCGCTGGATGGCAAAGTTGGCCTGGCAAAAGGCATCAAGCTTGGCTACTTCGCTCAGCATCAACTTGAATACCTGCGCGCCGATGAATCGCCATTGCAGCATCTGGCCCGCATTGCGCCACAAACGCTGGAACAACAGCTACGTGATTATCTCGGCGGCTTCGGTTTCCAGGGGGATAAAGTCAGTGAAATCACCGAACGTTTCTCCGGCGGTGAAAAAGCGCGGCTGGTGCTGGCACTGATCGTCTGGCAACGTCCAAATCTGCTGCTACTCGATGAACCGACTAACCACCTCGATCTCGACATGCGTCAGGCATTGACCGAAGCGCTGATTGATTTCGAAGGCGCGCTGGTTGTGGTTTCGCATGACCGTCATTTACTACGATCCACCACCGACGATCTCTATCTGGTGCATGACCGCAAAGTCGATGTGTTTGAAGGCGATCTCGATGATTACCAGCAGTGGTTGAGCGATCTGCAAAAGCAGCAAGCCCAGCAGGATGCGGCACCGAAGCAGGATAACGCCAACAGCGCCCAGTCTCGTAAAGATCAGAAACGCCGCGATGCCGAACTGCGTGCGCAAACCCAGCCGTTGCGTAAAGAGATCGAGAAGTTAGAGAAGCAGATGGCAAAGTGGCAGAGCCAACTGAGCGAAGCGGAAGCGATGCTGTCAGACAGTGCGATTTACCATCAGAGTCGTAAAGCGGACCTCACTTCGGCGCTGCAACGCCAGGCTGAAAGCAAATCGGCGCTGGAAGACGTTGAAATGGCCTGGCTGGATGCGCAAGAACAGCTGGAGCAGATGCTGGCGGGCTAGCCGCTAGGTTGATTCTGTAGGGTTAGCATTTTGCGAACCTGGTAAATTGTGTTGCTGTTTATGTTGCTGCCGGGTTTGGTGTAAGGGCCAGAAAAGCCCCGCCCGATCGCAAAGGGATCACGCATCCATGCTGATCGACCGCCACATCCATGTGGCGGACGCTTTGCTCTTCGGGCGGGGCTTTCCTGTCCTGTTTAGATTCTCATCGCTGTATCTTGTGCGCTTGTCTGGATGTTTGCACACTTCGTAGCGGCGCAATTTATTGCGCATTTTTTTTAGACGCGCGCGATAAATAGTGCCGCTACGGATATGAATCAGCCAGTTAGAACGGCACATCACCCAGCACGGTTGCACGATGCATCACTCTACGCGCCGGATAATAATCCGCATTGGCATAATGCTGCGTGACGCGGTTATCCCAAATAGCCACATCATTCTCCTGCCAGCGCCAGCGCACCTGAAACTCCGGTTTTGCCGTGTGCCAGAACAGGAAATTCAGCAGTGCTTCGCTCTCCTTCTCACGCAATCCCAGTAAACGCGTCGTAAAGCCTTCATTCACAAACAGCGCCTTACGCCCGCTCACCGGGTGCGTGCGAATGACGGGATGGTGCACCGGCGGATGCTTCGCCACGGCCTGTTGCCAGCGTTGATGTTCCTCTTCAGTCTTACGGTATTTGTATTCCTGGAATGACTTCTTGAAATCGTGTTCTGCCTGTAAGCCACTCAGTAGCTGCTTGAAAGGCTCGGACAGCGCTTCATAAGCCGCAATCCCCGTGGACCACAGCGTGTCGCCACCGCTGTCCGGCAGCAGCTTCGACGCTAAAATCGCAATCGCTGGCGGCGTTTGAATAAAGGTCACATCGGTGTGCCAGTTATCGTTGTCCGGTGGATTATCCTGATGGGTATCCAGCACGATAATTTCTTCCACCCCCTCGGCATGCGGATACACCGGATGGATGTGCAGATCACCGAAGCGGATCGCCAGAGCGCGATGCTGTTCCGGTGTGATCACCTGATTACGCAGAAACAACACCTGATGGCGTAACAAGCCATGATAAAGCTGCTCAAACTGCGCGTCGCTTAACGGGCGGCTGAGATCAAGATCGCTAACCTGCGCACCGATATGCGGGCCCAGCGCGGTAAAAGTGATACGTTCGTTCATTGCTGTTCTCCATTCCAGGGCGTTAATCGGCGCTGCAAAGCGCGCAGACCCAGTTCTAAGCTAAAAGCGATCAAGGCAATCACGGCGATTCCGGCCAGTACCACATCAGTGGCAAGGAACTCGCCCGCTGACTGCACCATGAATCCCAGTCCGCGTGTGGCGGCAATCAGTTCGGCAGCCACCAGCGTTGACCAGCCGACGCCAAGGCCAATGCGCAAACCCGTGAGAATTTCCGGCAAGGCGCCCGGCAAGATGACAAAGCGCAGCAGCTGCCAGCGCGACGCGCCCAATGCTTGTGCCGCGCGAATCCGTACCTGCTGAGCATTTTTCACACCCGCCAACGTCGAGAGCGTCACCGGCGCGAAGATCGCCAGATATATCAGTAAAATTTTTGAGGTCTCACCGATACCAAACCAAATCACCATCAGCGGCAAATAAGCGAGCGGCGGCACCGGGCGATAGAGTTCAATCAGTGGATCGAGCAGCCCCCGAATCGCCGGGCTTAGGCCCATCGCAATGCCGACGGGAATGCCAATCAGCGCGGCAAAGAACAGCGCCACCAGCATGCGCGTCAGGCTGGCGCCCAGGTGCTGCCATAACGTGGCATCCATAAAGCCTTGCGGGCTGGCAATCAGCAGCAGCTTTTGCAGCACCTGCTGTGGCGGCGGCAGAAACAGAGGGGCCACCAAACCCAGCGTTGTGACGCCCCACCACACCAGCAGCAACAACGCGACACTCAGTAGACTCAATGAAAACTGGGGGGAAAACGGCCAGCGCAGTGTGCGTCGGCGAGTCTGGGTTTTCTCATCAATCACCGCACTCATACAAACGCCTCCCGCTGAGAAAAGACCTGATTCAGCACATATTCACGGCGCTCGATAAAGGCCGGGTCGGATTTAATACTGCGGCACGCTTCACCGGCAGCGAACCGCTGACCAAAATCGAGTTTGATACGCTCCACCACACGGCCGGGTCCCGGTGACAACAGCACCAGTTCGCTGGCAAGAAACACCGCTTCTTCAATATCGTGGGTAATCAGCAGAATTTGTTTGCCGGTATCGCGCCACAGCGTCAGCAGCAGGGTTTGCATCTGTTCGCGTGTAAAGGCATCCAGCGCACCAAATGGCTCATCTAAAAGCAGCAACTGAGGATCAGCCGCCAGCGCACGCGCAATCCCCACGCGCTGACGTTGACCCCCAGAGAGCTGCCAGATATAACGCTTTTCTGCCCCTTCCAGTCCGACTTTGCGGATTAAACGGCGAGCAATGGTGTGGCGTTCAGCCTTGTCCATTCCCGCCAGCTGCAAGCCAAACGCCACGTTATCGATCACGTTACGCCACGGCAGTAGCCCTTCATTCTGAAACACCACGCCGCGTTCTGCGCCCGGTCCATTTACCGCTTTACCATCAAGCGTGATACTGCCTGACTCCAGCGGCAGGAATCCGGCGATCAAGTTCAGCAAGGTGGTTTTGCCACAGCCAGACGGTCCCAGCACCACCAGCAGGTCGCGTTGATCCAGCTGCAGATTGATATCCTGCAGCGCCGGTTGTCCGGCGTAACGTGCATTCAGGTTGGTGATGCTGAGCATAGCGCCTCCGTTATTTCGCTAAAGGTGCAACAAATTGCGTGGTGACAAAGCTGCTGTAATCATTAGCCGCGTCCGGCACTTTGCCCTGCTCTTTCAGGAAGTGCGCGGTATCAACAATGGCTTTGTTCACTGGCTTGCCCAGCTGTTCCACCTGCTGCTGTGCGGTCAGGTAGGTATTGCCTTTGACCAGCACCGGCACATCGCTTTCCGGTACGCCACTCAGGCGCGCCAGTTTGCTGAGATTGTCGGGCTGCTTCAGCCACTGTTCTGGATTAGCAATGTAGGCTTGCTGTGCCTCAATCGCGCTGCGCGCAAAGGCAGTGACGATTTCAGGATGCTGCTGGGCGAAATCTTTGCGCACCACCCACACATCCAGCGTTGGCGATCCCCATTTGCCCACCTGAGAAGAGTCGGTTAACACCGTGCCATCCTTTTCCAGCTCGTTAACCGCCGGTGACCAGACGTACGCGCCGTCAATATCACCGCGTTTCCACGCCGCAATAATGGCAGGCGGTTGCAGATTCACTAACTGCACCTGCGACGGCTTGATGCCCCAATGCTTGAGCGCTGACAGCAGGCTGTAATGGGTGGTGGAGATGAAAGGCACGGCGATGCGTTTGCCAATCAGATCCTTGGGACGGGTGATGGATTTCTTCACCACCAGCGCTTCGGAATTGCCAAGCTGTGATGCCAGTAAGAAAGCTTCGATGGGCAACTGCTGTGTTGCCGCCACGGCTAACGGGCTGGACCCGATATTACCGATTTGCACATCACCGGAAGCCAATGCCCGCAGCACGCTGGCACCGCTATCAAACTTGCGCCAATCCACCGTCGCGCCACTCTCTTTGGCAAAGGTGTTATCGGCCTGCGCCACTTTGGCCGGTTCCGCCGAGGTTTGATATGCCACGGTGACATTCACCGCCTGTGCCTGAAACGCCATCAGGGCCAATGCTGCCGCCACTGCCGTTATTGTTTTTTTTACTGCCATCATCGTTCACCCCAATGTTATGTCGTGATGGCAGTTTCTCCAGCGGCTATAATTTCATAAAGGAATTAAAAATTATCCCTAATGAAAATCTGTTCTTAGATCAACATTGGGCAAGGATATGCGAAATATGCAAATGCAAAGAACGCGTAAAGACGGAAATATGTCACGCGCTCACATAACGACTGTGCTATTGATAGGCTTCTGATTTTTCACCTCTACTGGCGGTACTGAAATCCATGTCGATTGAAAAAGTTGCCCGTCTTGCTGGCGTGTCTAAAGCCACGGTTTCTCGGGTGTTGAACCAGCATCCCGGCGTGCGAACAGATACGCGAGAAAAAGTATTGGCGGCCATCAATCACTGTGACTATCAGCCCAATCTGCTGGCTCGCCAGCTGCGTACTGCCCAGAGTCATATGTTGCTGGTGTTAATATCAGACATCACTAATCCCTTCTGCTCACGCGTGGTACAAGGCATTGAAGCTGAAGCCGAAGCGCAGGGTTATCACATCCTGTTGTGCAATTCGGCCTCGCAGCTGCCGCGCGAAGCCGCTTATCTGGCGTTATTAAGCGGTAAAGTGGTTGACGGTGTGATCACTATGGATGCCGCCGCCTGTTTGCAGCAGTTAAAAGATTTGATTGGTGACGCCCCCTGGGTGCAATGCGCCGAATACGATCCAGCCATTCCCGCTTCTAGTGTCACCATTGATAATAAAGAAGCCGCATTTGAAACGGTGCGTTATCTGGCCAACAAAGGCCGCCGACGTATCGCGCTGGTGAATTGTGATATGCGCTATCTCTATTCACATCAGCGCGAAACGGGTTATCGCGAAGCGCTGGAGCAGTTGGAACTGAGTTGGGGTGGCGTGGCTTACGCGGAAAACATTTCGTGTGAAGCGGGCAGTGCCGCACTGCGTGAACTGCTGGCGCTACCGGAGCGACCAGACGCCGTGTTTGCGGTTTCTGATGTGCTGGCGGTTGGCGTGATCCATGCAGCGCTGGAAGCGGGATTGCGGGTACCAGAGGATTTGGCGGTAGTAGGATTCGATGGCATTCCCTTCACCAGCAGCCTCAATCCACCACTGACCACCATCGAACAACCGATGAATCGACTGGGTGCACGCAGTGTTCAGCTGTTATTGAACCGCATCCGCCAGCCGCACAGTGAAGTGGTGCGTGAAGTGTTACCCTGGAAGCGCGTTGAACGCGCCTCCAGTTAACTCAACGCCAGATCAGCAGTACACAGGCTGCCGTGAGCGCACCCATCGCCAGGTTGAAGATTTTCCACGCACGCGGGCTGCGCAACAATCGGCCAATCAGCGAACCAAATCCCATCCAGATAACACCGGATACCACATTAACCAGCGCCATGCCGATACTGATCGCAATCACGGAATGCAGATACGCGTCGCCTGCAAGGCTGAAGCTGGCCACCGCGCCCAACGCCATCAGCCAGGCTTTTGGGTTGATCAGCTGTAACAGACCACCCTGCCAGAACGGCATCTGTTTCACCGTGGCGTCTTCGGTTTCCAGCTTCTCGTACTCTGCGGTAGCAATTTTCCACGCCAGCCACAACAGATAGAGACTACCGGCAATCTTCAGCACCAGATGCAGTGAAGGATAAAGCAGGATCAAACCGCCGATGCCAAATGCCACCATCAGCAACATGACTTGCATACCAATCATGATACCAATGAGCAGCGGGATGGTGCGCAGGAAGCCAAAATTAGCACCTGAGGCGGTAAGTAACATATTATTGGGCCCTGGCGTGATGGCAGCGACCCAAAGAAAACCCAACATTGATAAAAAAAGACTCAGTTCCATGTAAATTCGGGTGCTCCTCACCCAGTAAAGCGGACAACCCATCGAAGCTATCAGCGAGTTATGCATCAGACAAGCCTTTACCCAAGCTATTTTGATCGCCTGAACGGCGAGCGATTCACTCCGCTGCGCGGATTCAGTAACGCGCATCTGCAAACCCTGCTGCCGCGCATACTGCGTCGGCGCGTAACCCTGCGTCCGCACTGGCAGCGACTTGATCTGCCTGACGGCGATTTTGTTGATCTCGCCTGGAGCGAAGACCCCGCGCAGGCGCGCCACAAGCCGCGTATGGTGATGTTTCATGGCCTGGAAGGAAGCTTTCGTAGCCCATACGCCCATGGTCTGATGCAAGCGTGTCAGGCGCGGGGCTGGCTGGCGGTGGTGATGCACTTTCGTGGCTGCAGTGGCGAACCTAATCGCCTGGAACGCATTTATCATTCCGGTGAAACCGAAGATGCGACCTTTTTCTTACACTGGCTGCAGCGCGAATGGGGCACGGTGCCAACGGCAGCAGTGGGCGTTTCACTCGGTGGCAATATGCTGGCCTATTTATTGGGCATGCAGGGCAATGATGTGCCTGTGGATGCAGCCGTCGCGATTTCGGCACCCTTTGCGCTCGAACCCTGCAGTGAAAAGCTCGATGCCGGCTTCTCTCGTTTCTATCAGCACTATTTACTGACCAAGCTGAAACAGAACGCCACGCGCAAACTGCTGGCCTGGCCTGGCACACTGCCGGTGGAACTGAGCCAGCTGCGGGCATTTCGCCGTATTCGTGAGTTTGATGATGCGATTACTGCACGGGCGCACGGTTTTCTGGATGCCAACGACTATTATCAACGTGCCAGCGCTATGCCGCTGCTCACGGGCGTGCGCAAGCCGCTGCTGATCATCCATGCCAAAGACGATCCCTTTATGACCGATGCGGTGATCCCGCAGCCGGAGCAACTGTCGCCTTCGATTGAATATCAGCTGACGCAAAAAGGCGGTCACGTTGGCTTTGTTGGCGGTACGTTAATGAAGCCGAAAATGTGGCTGGAACAGCGTGTGCCTGACTGGCTTTCAACCTATCTGGATGTGTGATCGTGATTATTCCCTGGCAAGAACTTGAAGTCGCAACACTGGAAAACCTGATTGAAACTTTCGTGCTGCGCGAAGGTACCGACTATGGTGAGCAGGAGCGCAGCCTGGAACAGAAAGTCGCCGACGTGCGCCGCCAACTGGAGCGCGGAGACGTTGTGCTGGTGTGGTCGGAACTGCATGAATCCGTCAACATTATGCCGAAAGGCGAGTTTCGCGGTTAATGCACCGCACAGTAATTCGTGGTAACAATGCTCATCGCCCGACTTCACAGGGAGTTCTGTTATGTCAGCCAGGCATCCAATCATTGCCGTGACCGGTTCCAGCGGTGCCGGTACCACCACCACCAGCCTCGCCTTCCGTAAGATTTTCCAGCAGCTGGATCTGCATGCTGCGGAATTGGAAGGTGACAGTTTTCACCGATATACCCGTCCAGAAATGGATATGGCGATCCGTAAGGCACGCGATCTGGGCCGCCATATCAGTTACTTCGGCCCGGAAGCCAATGACTTCGGGCTGCTGGAACAGACGTTTAAGCATTACGGAAAAACCGGGTTGGGTGAGTCGCGCAAATATCTGCACACCTACGACGAAGCGGTGCCGTGGAATCAGGTGCCGGGCACCTTTACGCCCTGGCAGCCGCTGCCGGAAAACACTGACGTGCTGTTCTATGAAGGATTACACGGTGGCGTGGTAACACAGCAGCACAACGTCGCCGAGCATGTCGATTTGCTGGTCGGCGTGGTGCCGATTGTCAATCTGGAGTGGATTCAAAAGCTGGTGCGCGACACCAGTGAGCGCGGCCATTCCCGTGAAGCGGTGATGGATTCAGTGGTGCGTTCGATGGAGGATTATATCAACTTCATCACGCCGCAGTTCTCGCGCACCCACATCAACTTCCAGCGTGTGCCAACGGTGGATACGTCAAACCCCTTTGCCGCACGTGAAATTCCGTCACTCGATGAAAGTTTTGTGGTAATTCACTTCCGTGGGCTGGAAGGCATTGCTTACCCTTACCTGCTGGCGATGATCCAGGGCTCGTTCATTTCACATATGAACACGCTAGTGGTGCCGGGCGGCAAAATGGGGCTGGCAATGGAGTTAATCATGACGCCACTGGTGCAGCGGCTGATTGAAGGTAAACGGATTGAATAATCCAGAAATTCTGTAGCGGCGGCCGTTTGGCCGCCCGCTTATGTTATCGCTCAATCACTTCGTAACTGTGCGTCATTTTCACACTATTGCCGAGCATGATCGCCACCGAGCAATACTTCTCCGCCGACAGATCGACAGCCCGCGCCACTGCTTTATCGCTTAGCGCGGTGCCGCTAACGATAAAATGCAGGTTGATGTGCGTAAAAATACGTGGCGCTTCTTCACGGCGCTCGGAGGTGAGTTTCACCTCGCAGTCAGCCACATCATTTCGGCCTTTCTGCAGGATCGATACCACGTCAATCGCGCTACAGCCGCCTGCTGCCATCAAAACCATCTCCATCGGGCTTGGCGCTTTGTCACCCGAGTTACCGTCCATTAATACCTGATGGCCAGATGAGGATTCTCCGAGAAAGGTCAGCCCTTCCACCCATTTCACTCGTGCCTGCATTATTCTTTCTCCTGAAGTGGCGGTTTTGCCGCCAGAGTACGCTTTCACTTGATAAACAGCAATCCAGACTCTTCCGCCTGTTGCTGAAGCGAGACAACAGAAGACAGCTTGCAAAAGCTGTGCTACAAACAGTGCTGAAAATATTTTCGTCATCACAGACGAAGGCGGGAAGAATCAAAAGCGTAGCTTAAGAATCACCCGGAAATAATTTTCCTTTACTGGAAGCGCTCTACGATTACACCGCCTGACAGGGAAAACTGCCCCCTGTATTTTGGGCACGATTACAACAGAGGATAATAGCGAATGGTTCTCGGCAAACCGCAAACAGACCCTACACTCGAATGGTTCCTGTCCCATTGCCATATTCACAAATATCCGTCCAAAAGCACGCTCATCCATCAGGGTGAGAAAGCGGAAACGCTGTACTACATCGTGAAAGGTTCCGTTGCGGTTCTGATCAAAGATGAAGAAGGCAAAGAGATGATCCTCTCCTACCTCAATCAGGGAGACTTCATCGGCGAACTCGGCCTGTTTGAAGAAGGCCAGGAACGTAGTGCCTGGGTACGTGCTAAGACTGCCTGCGAAGTGGCTGAAATTTCTTACAAAAAATTCCGTCAGCTGATTCAGGTAAACCCGGATATTTTAATGCGACTTTCGTCGCAGATGGCGCGTCGTCTGCAAGTCACCTCCGAGAAAGTGGGCAACCTTGCCTTCCTCGATGTGACGGGCCGTATCGCGCAAACACTGCTTAATCTGGCGAAACAACCCGATGCGATGACGCACCCCGACGGGATGCAAATCAAAATAACCCGTCAGGAGATTGGTCAGATCGTGGGTTGCTCACGCGAAACCGTGGGTCGTATCCTGAAAATGCTGGAAGATCAGAACCTGATCTCCGCACACGGTAAAACCATCGTCGTCTACGGCACCCGCTAATTTCTTATCACCCACGGCGTGATGGCAACATCGCGCCGTTTTTGTTTGCGATGAGCTGATGTGGCGCCGAATCATCTATCATCCTGAGGTCAACTACGCACTGCGGCAAACGCTGGTGCTGTGCCTGCCTGTGGCACTAGGCTGGCTGTTTGGCGATCTGCAAAAAGGCCTGCTGTTCTCATTAGTTCCTGCCTGCTGCAACATGGCGGGTCTCGATACACCACATAAGCGCTTCTTTAAACGCCTGATTGTGGGCGGCTCACTGTTTGCTACCGCCAGTTTCCTGATCCAATTTCTTACCAGTGACGCCATTCCGTTACCGCTGATCCTGTTTGTGCTGCCGCTGTTGATTGGCGTGACCGGCGAAATCAGCCCGCTGCACGGCCGCTTACTGCCCGCTACGCTCATTGCTGCCATCTTCAGCCTCAGCCTGGTGGGCCGCATGCCCATGTGGGTGCCGCCTCTGCTGTATATTGGTGGCACGCTGTGGTACGGCCTGTTTAACTGGTTCTGGTTCTGGCTGTGGAAAGAGCAGCCAATGCGCGAAACCCTCAGCCTGCTGTATCGGGAACTGGCGGATTATTGCGATGCCAAATACACCCTATTGACGCAGCTTACCGATCCCGAGAAAGCGCTGCCGCCGTTGCTGGCGCGTCAGCAAAAAGCCGTTGACCTGATCACCACCTGCTATCAGCAGATGCACATGCTCTCTGCCAGCCGCGATAACAGCCACAAGCGCCTGACGCGGGCTTTCCAGGTGGCGCTTGATTTGCAGGAGCACATCTCGGTGAGCCTGCACCAGCCGGAAGAAGTGCAAAAGCTGGTCGAGCAGAGTCACGCTGAAGCAGTGATCCGCTGGAATGCCAAAACCATCTCTGCGCGCCTGCGCCTGTTGGCCGATGCCATTCTCTATCATCAGTTGCCCGATCGCTTCCACATGGAGAAGCAACTGGGTGCGCTGGAAAAAATCGCGCGCCAGCATCCTGATAACCCGGTGGGCAACTTCTGCTACTACCACTTCAGCCGCATCGCCCGCGTGTTGCGCACGCAAAAGCCGTTATACACTCGAGACTTGATGGCGGATCGCCAGCGTCGCCTGCCGCTGTTCCCGGCGCTGCGCAGCTACCTATCGCTCAAGTCCGCCGCATTGCGCACCGCCGCGCGTATCTCGGTGATGCTGATGTTCGGCAGCGCGCTGGCGCTGTTCTTCAATATCCCCAAGCCTTACTGGATTCTGATGACCATCATGTTTGTCAGCCAGAATGGCTACAGCGCGACACGGGTGCGTATCCAGCACCGTGCGCTGGGCACCTTTGCCGGATTGCTGATCGCCGCAGGATCGCTACAGCTCGACGTCCCCGAATCGATCACCCTACTGTTCATGCTGGCCATCACCCTCGCCAGCTACCTGGTCACGCGCAAGTATTACGGCTGGTCGATGATTGGCTTCACCGTGACGGCGGTGTATTCACTTCAGCTGTTGTCGCTGAACGGGGCGCAGTTTCTGCTGCCGCGCATGATGGATACCCTGATGGGCTGCCTGATCGCCTTTGCCGGTATGATCTGGCTGTGGCCACAGTGGCAGAGCGGATTACTGCGCAGCAACGCGCATGATGCGCTGGAGGCTTATCAGGAAGCCTTGCGGATGTTGCTGGGGCCGGAGCAGTCTCCTGAAAAGCTGGCGTATCAGCGCATGAAGGTCAATCAGGCGCACAATGCGCTCTTCAACTCACTGAATCAGGCCTCAAGCGAACCGGGCTTCAACGCGCAGTACCTGAAAGATATGCGCATGTGGGTGACCCACAGCCAGTTCATTGTGGAACACATCAACGCGATGACGATCCTGGCGCGTGAGCACACCATGCTGACGCCGAAGCTGGCGGAACGCTATCTGCAATCCTGTGAAATTGCGCTGCAGCGCTGTCAGCAGCGGCTGGCGTATGATGGGCCAGGCAATGACAGCAATATTCTGGAAGCGCCGGAGAATATGAATGAAGGGCCGGTAACGATTGTCGAGCAGCATGTGAAGCGCATCCTGCAACACCTGAATGTGATGCACACCATCTCTTCACTGGCGTGGAGCCAGCGACCGCATCACGGCCGCTGGCTGAAAGTGTTACGTCCGAAGGGCTGATTACGCCGCCAGCACTTTCTCAATCGCTTTGGCGAAACGCGCCATGCCTTCTTCGATGTCAGTCGGCTCGATCACCAGTGACGGCACAAAACGCATCACATCAGTGCCCGCGGTCAGAACCATCACCCCTTCTGCTGCTGAGGCATTGAGGATATCGCGCGCTTTACTGGCGTGTTGTGGCTTCAGCGCTGCGCCAATCAGTAAACCTTTGCCGCGAATCTCACTGAACAGATCGTATTTGCTGTCGATCGCCTGCAGTGCATCCACGAACTGCTGACGACGGGCCTCTACGCCACCCAGCACTTCTGGGGTGTTGATGATATCCAGCGCGGTTTCAGCAATCGCACAGGCCAGCGGGTTGCCGCCATAGGTGGTGCCGTGCACGCCCGGAGCCATCACCGACGCGATTTCATTGGTGGTTAGCATCGCGCTCACCGGGAAACCGCCGCCCAGCGCTTTCGCGGTGGTGATGATGTCTGGCTTGATGCCGTAATGTTCGTAGCTGAACAGCTTACCGCTACGACCCATGCCGCTCTGTACTTCATCCAGCACCAGCAGCGCTTTATGCTCATCGCACAGCGCACGCAGACCCTGCATAAATTCCTGCGTCGCAGCCACCACGCCGCCTTCACCCTGAATCGGCTCCACGACAATCGCGCAGGTGTGGTCATCCATCACCGCTTTCACCGCATCCAGATCGTTAAACGGCACATGTACGATATCTGCCGGCTTTGGACCAAAGCCGTCGGAGTATTTCGGCTGGCCGCCAACAGAAACGGTAAACAAGGTACGACCGTGGAACGCATTGTGGAAGGCGATGATTTTGCTTTTGAACGGGCTGTGTTTTTTGCAGGCGTAGTAACGTGCCAGCTTGAAGGCGGCTTCGTTGGCTTCCGCACCGGAATTACCAAAGAACACGCGATCGGCAAAGGTCGCGGCAATCAGTTTGCTCGCCAGACGTAATGCCGGTTCATTGGTAAACACGTTGCTGGTATGCCACAGGGTTTCACCCTGGCTTTTCAGCGTTTCCACCAGCGCCGGATGGCAATGACCCAGAGCCGTCACCGCGATACCGCCGGAGAAGTCGATATACTCTTTGCCCTGCTGATCCCAGACTCGGCTGCCCTTGCCTTTCACCGGCACGAACTGCGCAGGTGCATAAACAGGCAAAATCACGTTATCGAACGTTTCCCGGGTTACCGCTAGTTTTTCCGCTGCCATTGCCGACCTCATTGGGTTATTTATTGAGCTGAAGTGAAATTATAATCACAAAATATGCATAAAAAATCACACGAAGGCAAACATAAGTTACGTGTCGAGGAAATTAGCCAACAGCTGATGGCCCTGCTCGCTGAGGATACTCTCAGGATGGAACTGCACCCCTTCTAAGGGCAGCGTACGGTGGCGGAAGCCCATGATCTCATCCGGCTCGCCGTTACGCAGGCTCCAGGCCGTGACGTCGAATTCTGCAGGTAGCGTATCGCGCGCCACAATGAGTGAATGGTAGCGCGTAACGGTGAGCGGATTATTAAGGTCGCGAAAAACGCCCTGATTGGTGTGCTGGATAACAGAAGTTTTGCCGTGCATCACCTGCCGCGCGCGCACTATCTGCGCGCCATAGGCTTGCGCAATCGCCTGATGGCCGAGGCAAACACCCAGAACCGGCAAACGCCCAGCAAAATGGCGGATGGCGTCCAGTGAGATACCAGACTGATCCGGCGTGCAGGGGCCAGGGGAGATCACCAAATGGGTGAGTGGCAGCGTCTCCATCTCCGCCAGCGTGATGGCATCGTTACGCACCACGCGGACTTGTGCTCCCAGCTCACAGAAATACTGGTAGAGATTCCAGGTGAAGGAGTCGTAGTTATCAATTAACAGCAGCATAGTGCCCTCAGGCCAGTCAAACCGCCGCTATTCTACGCATTTTACCGGGCTGGGCTCACCACTTTTGCAAACTGCGCCGTCAGCGGCGTCAGATCGCCCGATACACCAGCATACAGTGCGGTACGCCACGCCTCTCGATCCAGCTTATCCCATGACAGCAGATAACCGGCGTGCAGCGCCAGCTGTTCAAAGAAAATGCGCTGCGTGCGGCCGTTGCCGGCGCGGAACGGATGCAATACGAAGATTTCACAGTAGTAATGCGCAAGCCGCGCAACAAACTCATCCTGCGTCAGGTTTGTCAGTTGATGTTCATCTTCCAGCGCGCTCATCAGCGCGTTGCCCTCTTTCTCAATATATTCGCAGTGGCAATAGGGTGTCTCATCACGCCAGATATCGATGCTGCGTAACTCCCCTGCCCAACTGTAGAGATCCTGAAACAGCGTGCGATGAATATGGCATAGCCATGGCATGCCGGTGCTGCGCGGGCCGAGTTCCAGCGTGGTTAGCCGGGCGGCACTGAAAGCCAGTTCGGCTTTACGCAACTGCACGTCATCATGAATATCAAGGCGGTTTTTCAGCACCGTATCATTGTGCCAGACATAAGGGTCGCGCACGGCCAGCGTGTTATCCGCCATATTGCCTCCTCAGTGACTCAAGTCGCTCTTCATGTTGCTCAGCCGTCATATCGCTGAGTACGTAGCCTGCAAGACGGCAACTGGCCTGATAACTGGCCATGCGGCGCTGTTGCCACAGGGTGGCTTTCTGTTTTTCGGTGAGTTGGCTGGTCATGGCGCCTCCGACAAGCAATTTGCCCTAAGTATAAGAGCTAATTTTAGCTTTGCTGGAGAGCAGCAGAACGCGCCGACGATCGCCGGCGCGTTAAATCATTAAGGCAGGACTTTCGCAGAAAGGATAACAACCGGTTTTGACGGCACATTTTGGTACGGGCCGACATCCTTGGTTGGCACCTGAGCAATCTTGTCGATCACGTCCTGGCCTTTCACAACTTTACCAAATACCGCGTAACCGAAGTCACGTTGGCCGTGATCGAGGAACGCGTTATCCGCGACGTTGAGGAAGAACTGGCTGGTCGCACTGTCTTTATCAGCAGTACGCGCCATCGAGATGGTGCCACGCAGGTTACGCAAGCCGTTGTCGGCTTCGTTCTTAATCGGTGCCACGGTCTGCTTCTGCTGCATATCCGTGGTGAAACCGCCGCCCTGGATCATAAAGCCAGGAATCACGCGATGGAAAATCGTGTTGTTGTAGAAACCGTTGTTGACGTAGTCGACAAAGTTTTTCACCGAAACCGGGGCTTTCTGGTTGTTCAGTTCGAGTTCGATATTGCCCGCAGAGGTGGTGAGCAGCACATGAGTATCCCCTTTAGCGGCCAGAGCCGAAGCGGATACAGAAGAGAGCGCTAACAGGGCGACTGCCGCTGTCAAAGTACGTTTAAACATGAAAGATTCCTTACCATGAAGTGCAAGCTCAAAAACGAGATCGATTGTAAAGAGCAAGTTATATAAGAGCCAGCGTTTTACCGATATTTACGCTGATGTTGCGATTGTCATACTTTTTTTGGCACGCAATCATTTGCGTGATGAAAATCACACTATTAATGAAATATTTCCCGCTCGTTACACTCGTTGTTTATTAAGATCACAGTTGCATTTACAATTCATGACACTTTTTGCCAATCCCGGCGCATCACAGGTTCAGAACATGACAAACCGTAATCGCATTGGCCTTACCTGGATCAGCTTTTTCTCCTACGCGCTCACCGGCGCGCTGGTGATCGTTACCGGTATGGTACTGGATAATATTGCCCAATACTTCCAGTTGCCCATCTCAGAGATGAGCAACACTTTCACCTTCCTGAATGCCGGTATCCTGGTCGCGGTATTCCTTAACGCCTGGCTGATGGTGATTGTGCCGTTGAAACGCCAGCTGATTTTTGGCTTTGTGCTGATGATCCTCGCGGTGGCAGGCCTGATGACCAGCCATAACCTGACCGTCTTCTCACTGTGCATGTTTGTGCTCGGTGTGGTCAGCGGTATAACCATGTCGATCGGTACCTTCCTGATTACCCATCTGTACGATGGCCGTCAGCGTGGCTCCCGCCTGCTGTTTACCGACTCGTTCTTCAGCATGGCCGGTACCATTTTCCCGATTATCGCCGGTGTGTTACTGGCGCGCATGCTGCCATGGTACTGGGTATATGCCTGCATCGGCGTCATTTACATCGCCATCTTCGTTCTGACGTTGATGGTGGAATTCCCGGAACTGAAAAGCGAAGCTGCCGTACAAGGTGGCGAGAAAGAGAAATGGGGCATTGGCGTGCTGTTCCTGTCGATCGCGGCGCTGTGCTACATCCTTGGTCAGCTGGGCTTTATCTCTTGGGTGCCAGAGTATGCGACCAAATCGATGGGTATGGACATTGCGGCAGCCGGTCAGTTGGTGGGTAACTTCTGGACCGCGTACATGGTCGGCATGTGGGTGTTCAGCTTCCTGCTGCGCTTCTTCGATCTACAGCGCATCCTGATGGTGCTAGCCGCATTAGCGACGGGCCTGATGTACTGGTTTGTCACCACGAACGACGCCAGCATGCTGCACTGGATCATCATGATTCTCGGCTTCAGCTCCAGCGCCATTTACACCACCATCATCACCCTCGGTTCGCTGCAAACCAAAGTCTCTTCGCCGAAGCTGGTGAACTTTATCCTCACCTGCGGCACCGTCGGCACCATGCTGACCTTTGTGGTCACCGGCCCGATTGTGGCGAAAGGCGGCGCACATGCGGCACTCTCCACCGCGAATGGCTTGTATGCCGTGGTGTTTGTGATGTGTGTGCTGCTGGGCTTTGTGACCAAACATCGCCAGCATGGTCATATTACGCACTAATCGGTGACGTGCAGGGGTGAACGTTCGCCTCCGTTGCCTGGTGCCGTAGCAAGAGAGTGCGCAGTGATGCGCACTCTTTTTTATTAAGCGACTATCGTCGGAATGTCACCGCTTCCGCCTCGCCCAAATAGATTTCACTGCTCGCGGGCTGCGTTGACGCCACCACGCTTCCCTGCCGTATCGAATAGCGCACAGGCACTTGTCTGCGTACCGCATCAAAGCCACTCTCAGCCGGCAGAATAATCAGACTGGCATGGTCACCCACCGCCAGACCGTAATCCTTCAATTGCAACGTTTTCGCGCTGTTGGTGGTAATCAGACTCAGGCCGTTGTCGATCTGTTCGTAGCCCATCAACTGACAGACATGTAATCCCATATGCAGCACCTGCAGCATACTGGCCGTGCCGAGCGGATACCAGGGATCAAACACATCATCATGGCCAAAACAGACGTTGATGTCGGCGTCGAGCAACTCTTTCACTCGCGTGATGCCGCGACGTTTGGGGTAGCTATCAAAACGTCCCTGCAAATGAATGTTCACCAGCGGATTAGCCACAAAGTGAATCTTCGACAGCTTCAGCAAGCGGAATAATCGCGAGGTGTAGGCGTTGTTATAGGAGTGCATCGCCGTGGTGTGGCTGGCGGTTACGCGTTCGCCATTGCCATCACGATGCGCCAGCGCCGCCACGGTTTCGACAAAGCGCGATTGCTCATCATCGATCTCATCACAGTGTACATCCACCATGCGGTCATAACGGTTGGCGAGCGCGA
This sequence comes from Pantoea rwandensis, assembly GCF_000759475.1. NCBI lineage: Bacteria > Pseudomonadati > Pseudomonadota > Gammaproteobacteria > Enterobacterales > Erwiniaceae > Pantoea > Pantoea rwandensis. The sequence continues at coordinate 867,429 of NZ_CP009454.1, read as the reverse complement.
AGGTTTTATGCAGCGATTCCACACCATACTCGCGTGTGAACTCGAAGTGCGGGATGGCACCCACCACATCGGCGCCGAGACGCAATGCCTCTTCCAGCAGCGCTTCGCCGTTGGGATAGGAAAGAATTCCCTCCTGCGGAAACGCCACGATTTGAATATCGATCCACGGCGCCATTTCCGCTTTCACTTCCAGCATCGCTTTCAGCGCGGTGAGAGTGGGATCGGAAACATCAACGTGGGTACGCACATGCTGGATACCGTTGGCAATTTGCCACTTCAGCGTCTGCTGTGCGCGCTGTTTGACATCGTCATGGCTGAGCAGCGCTTTGCGCTCCGCCCAGCGTTCAATACCTTCAAACAGGGTGCCGGACTGATTCCAGGCAGGCTGCCCGGCAGTTTGCGTGGTGTCGAGGTGAATGTGCGGTTCGATAAACGGCGCACTCGCCAGCCCTCCTTCGGCGTCCAGTGCGTCACTCTGATCCACGATTTGCGGTGGCTGGGGACGTATCGCCGCAATTTTTCCACCGTTGATTTCCATTTGCCACAAGCCCTGCTGGCCCGCTAAGCGCAGATTGTTGATCCACTTCAGTGACCGGTTCGCCATGCCATCCTCCTGTTCAAAGCAACAGGTTAAGCTAGCACGAAAAACTGTCTGTCAGCGTCATCGATTTTTCGGATGTCATTATTGGCGAACCAGCGAGTGACTTTTCACGGCGCCATCGGCAGTGACCCGTTCTGCACAATATTCAACCAAATAAGTCACTTATCTATTTCGTTCAAAATCAATTACATACCTCAAAATAGGTATATGAGGGTGCGCTTGATGTGCATCAATAAGCGCCTGATGTAGCGCGCTATCGTAAGCGCAGATACCGCAATTTTTGAGGCAAGCATGAGCAAGCACAGTGTCGTGATCATTGGCAACGGCATGGTGGGCCACCGCTTTATAGAAGAATTGATCGATAAAGCCGAGCCCGGCCAATTTGCCATTACCGTCTTTTGTGAAGAACCGCGCGTCGCCTATGACCGCGTCCACCTTTCCGCCTACTTCTCCCATCACACCGCTGAAGAGCTGTCACTGGTTCGCCCCGGCTATTACGAAAAACATCAGGTCAAACTGCTGATCGGTGAACGGGCGATTACCATCAACCGCGACGAAAAACTGATTCACTCCAATACCGGTCGCGCGGTGCATTACGACACGCTGATTTTTGCCACCGGCTCTTATCCGTGGATACCGCCGATAAAAGGCGCCGAAGGCAGCGACTGCTTTGTCTATCGCACCATCGAAGATCTCAACGCCATAGAAGCCTGCGCCCGCCGCAGCCAACGCGGTGCCGTGATTGGCGGCGGTCTGCTTGGCCTCGAAGCGGCAGGCGCACTGAAAAACCTCGGTATCGAAACCCATGTAATTGAGTTCGCGCCCGGATTAATGGCGGAACAGCTGGATGCGCAAGGTGGCGAGCAACTGCGTCGTAAGATCGAACAAATGGGTGTGCGTGTGCACACCGGCAAAAATACCCAGCAAATTGTGCACCACGCTAAAGGCGGTAAGACGCTGGAATTCGCCGATGGCAGCGCGCTGGATGTCGATTTCATCGTGTTCTCCACCGGCATTCGTCCGCAAGACAAGCTGGCAAAACAGTGTGGGCTGGAAATCGGCCAGCGTGGCGGCATTGCCATCAACGACCGCTGCCAGACGCGCGATCCGGCGATTTATGCCGTCGGCGAATGCGCAGCCTGGCAGAACCGGCTGTTCGGCTTAGTCGCGCCGGGCTACAAAATGGCACAGGTCGCCAGCGATGCGTTGCTGGGACGCGACAGTGCCTTTTCTGGTGCCGATATGAGCGCCAAACTTAAGTTGCTGGGCGTGGATGTCGGTGGTATTGGCGATGCGCATGGCCGCACGCCGGGCGCGCGCAGCTATATGTGGCTTGATGAGCAAAAGCACATCTACAAACGCCTGATTGTCAGCGAAGACAACCGCACGCTGCTCGGCGCGGTATTGGTCGGTGACACCAGTGATTACGGCAATCTGCTGCAGCTGGCGCTGAATAACATCGCGCTGCCCGATAATCCTGAAGGTTTGATTTTGCCAGCAGGCAGTGGCGAGAAGCCGGTATTGGGCGTCGATTCCCTGCCGGACAGCGCGCAAATCTGCTCCTGCTTTGATGTCAGTAAAGGCGATATCGTCAAAGCGGTGCAAGGCGGTTGCCATACCGTGGCGATGCTGAAAAGCGATACCCGTGCCGGAACGGGCTGCGGCGGCTGCATTCCGCTGATCACTCAGGTGCTCAACGCGGAACTGAGCCGCCAGGGCATCGAAGTCAACAATCACCTGTGCGAGCACTTCCCCTATTCACGCCAGGAGTTGTATCACCTGATTCGTGTCGAAGAGATCACTTCCTTCGAAGCCTTACTGGCGAAATACGGTCAGGGTTATGGCTGTGAAGTGTGCAAACCGACCGTGGGCTCGCTGTTGGCCTCCTGCTGGAACGACTATGTGCTCAAACCGCAACTCGCGCCACTTCAGGACAGCAACGATCTGTTCCTTGGCAATATCCAGAAAGATGGTACCTACTCGGTCATCCCGCGCTCACCCGGGGGCGAAATCACGCCAGAAGGGTTGATGACGATCGGTGCGGTGGCGCGCCAGTACAACCTTTACACCAAAATCACCGGCTCGCAGCGTATTGGCCTGTTCGGTGCCCAGCGTGATGACCTGCCTGCCATCTGGTCGCTGCTGATTGATGCCGGATTTGAAACCGGCCAGGCGTATGCCAAAGCGTTGCGCATGGCAAAAACCTGTGTGGGCAGCACTTGGTGTCGCTATGGCGTCGGCGATAGCCTCGGCTTCGGTATCGAGCTCGAGAACCGCTACAAAGGCATTCGTACACCGCACAAAATGAAGTTTGGCGTCTCGGGCTGCACACGCGAATGTGCGGAGGCGCAGGGCAAAGATGTCGGCATTATCGCGACGGAAAAAGGCTGGAATCTGTATGTGTGCGGCAACGGTGGCATGAAGCCACGCCACGCCGATTTGCTGGCAGCGGACCTGGATCGCGATACCCTGCTGACTTATCTCGACCGCTTTATGATGTTCTATATCCGCACCGGTGACCGCCTGCAACGTACCTCGCTGTGGCTGGAAAGCATGGAAGGCGGTATCGACTATCTGCGCAGCGTGATTATCGATGACAAACTCAGCCTGAATGCGCAGCTGGAAGCTGAACTGGCGCGCCTTCGGGCTGAAGTCGAGTGTGAATGGACTGCAACGGTGAACGATCCCCGGCAGCACATCCACTTCAGCACCTTCATCAACAGCGATCAGCGCGATCCGCTGGTGCAGCACGTCGCTCAGCGCGATCAGCACCGTCCGGCAAGCCCTGCCGAGCGTATTGCCATCACCCAGATTGAGGAGATCGACGCATGAGCCAGTGGCATTCCGTGTGTGAACTCGAACAAATCCTGCCTGCCACCGGCGTCTGCGCGCTGGTGAAAGGCCAGCAGATTGCCATCTTCCGTCCGCATGATGATGAGCAACTCTATGCGCTGAGTAACATCGATCCTTTCTCCGCCGCCAGCGTGCTGTCACGCGGCCTGATTGCCGAACATCAGCACACGCTGTGGGTCGCCAGCCCGCTGAAAAAACAGCGCTTCCGTTTAAGCGATGGCGTCTGCCTGGAAGATGCCGCCCGTTCCGTGGCGAGCTATCCGGTGCGCGTTACTGCGGGCCAGGTCGAAGTGTGCGCCTGACAGAATTCTTTTACTTTATGAGACGTCACTATGTTTACTGACACCCTGAATACCTGCGCCGCCAACGCGGCGCGCATTGTGCGTACGGCACAACACAGCCCGCTGGCCTTCTGGATCAGTTCGGCGATGGCGGGCGCTTACGTTGGCCTCGCCATCATCCTGATTTTCACCCTCGGCAATCTGGCCGATCCAGCCTGGCGTCCGTTAGTCATGGGCGCTACCTTTGGTATCGCTCTGACCCTGGTGATCATTGCAGGGTCAGAACTGTTTACGGGCCATACGATGTTCCTCACCGTGGGCGTTAAAGCCGGTAGCATTAGCCAGGGTCAGATGTGGTGTGTGCTGCCGCAAACCTGGCTGGGCAACCTGATCGGCTCGGTATTTGTCGCCCTGCTCTATTACTACGCGGCAGGCGCGATGCTGCCCAATGCAGGCGCACTGATTCACAGCGCGGCGCTGGCGAAAACCACGCAACCGGCAATGGCGCTGTTCTTTAAAGGGGCGCTGTGCAACTGGCTGGTGTGTCTGGCGATCTGGATGGCAGTGCGCACCGAAGGCACGGCAAAATTCATTGCCATCTGGTGGTGCCTGCTGGCCTTTATCGCCTCCGGCTATGAGCACTCTGTCGCGAATATGACGGTCTTTGCACTGTCGTGGTTTGGTCAGCATAATGCCGAACTCACCTTGAGCGGCATCGGCCATAACCTGCTGTGGGTGACGCTGGGTAATATGTTCTCTGGTATGGTGTTAATGGGCCTCGGTTATTGGTACGCCACCCCGCAAGCTCAAAGACCGCAAGTGGCGACACAAGCCGCTGCGCTCAAATCGGTTTAAATGTTTCTAAGCCCACGAACCTCGTTATGTGAATCACGTTATCAACATTAACGGTCACACAGATTTGCAGCGGCGCAATTTATTGCGCGTGTTTAAGCGCCTGCGCGATAAATCGCGCCGCTACGGATTATGCGTACCGAAACTAAGTTGCTTAACTGATTACCATCGCACGGCTCGCGGGCTTTTTTGAGGATGAGCGATGGACTATTTTCCACTGTTTTGCCGCCTGAAGGGCAAACGCTGCTTACTGGTTGGCGGTGGCGATGTGGCAGAACGCAAAGCGCGCCTGCTGCTGGATGCCGGTGCCGATCTGCACGTCGGCGCACTGGATTTCTCCCCTGTATTTCAGCAGTGGGCCGAGCAGGGAAAGTTGCACCTCATGTCCGGCACCTTTGAAGAGTGCTGGCTAGAAGGCTGCTGGCTGGTGATTGCCGCCACCGACGATGACACCGTGAATCAGCAAGTGGGCGATGCTGCCGAAGCACGCCGCATCTTCTGCAATCTGGTGGATGCACCACAGGAAGCCAGCGCTATCATGCCATCGATTATCGATCGCTCCCCGCTGATGATTGCGGTGTCCTCCGGTGGTCGTGCTCCGGTGCTGGCTCGCCTGCTACGCGAGAAGCTGGAAGCGATGCTGCCACAGCATTTAGGCCAACTGGCTTCACTCGCTGGCACACTGCGCAGTCGGGTGAAGAACACTTTCGCCAGCATGGGACAGCGCCGGGCTTTTTGGGAACGCTTCTTTGCCAGCGATCGTTTGGCACAAACGCTGGCTAATCGCGACCAGCCACGCGCCGATCATATCGTTGATACGCTGTTCAATGCGCCGCTGTCACAACAAGGTGAAGTGGTGCTGGTGGGCGCGGGTCCGGGCGATGCCGGATTGCTGACACTAAAAGGGTTGCAGTGTATCCAGCAGGCCGATGTGGTGGTGTATGACCGCCTGGTATCCGAACCGATTCTCAACCTGGTGCGCCGCGATGCAGAGCGCATCTTTGTCGGTAAACAGGCGGGACATCACTGCGTCCCACAGTCACAAATCAACCAGCTTCTGCTGGAGCAGGCCCAGAGCGGCAAACGTGTGGTGCGACTGAAAGGCGGCGATCCCTTTATTTTTGGTCGTGGCGGCGAGGAGCTGGAGGTGCTGGCACAGCACCACATTCCGTTCAGCGTGGTACCGGGTATTACCGCCGCATCGGGCTGTGCCGCCTACAGCGGCATTCCACTGACACATCGCGATCACGCCCAGAGTGTGCGCTTTGTTACCGGCCATCTGCAACAGCAGGGCGAAATTGAGTGGAGTAAGCTGGCAGCAGAACAGCAAACGTTGGTGTTCTACATGGGCCTGAATCAGGCACCCGAGATTCAGCGCCAGCTGTTGCAGCATGGTATGGATGCAACAATGCCGGTCGCCATCGTGCAGAACGGCACGACATCAGAGCAACGGGTAGAGACCGCAACGCTGGCTGAACTCAACACGCTGGCGCAGCAGTTTGCCAGCCCAGCGCTGATTATCGTCGGGCGCGTGGTCAGCCTGCGCCGCCAGTTACGCTGGTTTTAAACTTGGCTGCACCCGTACGATTGGGCGAGGTCTTACGCGCAAATTCATAAAAAAACGGCGAGTCATGACAACTCGCCGTTGTTAGATCATACCGCTCGTCGCTTAAGGCTGAGCCACAAAACCCACTGCTTCGTAGACTTTCTTCAGTGTCTCTTGCGCCTGCGCACGGGCCTTGGTGGCACCATCGCGCATGACCTGATTCAGGAAAGCTTCATCATTACGGAAACGATGATAACGCTCCTGCAGCTCAGTCAGCATGCCGGAAACCGCTTCCGCCACTTCGCCTTTCAGGTGGCCATACATCTTGCCTTCGAATTCCTGCTCCAGCTGTGGAATCGACTTGCCGGTGACACCCGACAAGATATCCAGCAGGTTAGAGACACCGGCTTTTTCTTTGACGTCGTAGCGTACGACTGGCGGCTCAGCGGAGTCAGTTACCGCGCGTTTGATCTTCTTCACTACCGCTTTGGTGTCTTCCAGCAGGCCGATCACGTTGTTGCGGTTGTCATCCGACTTCGACATTTTCTTGGTCGGTTCCAGCAGCGACATCACACGTGCGCCTGATTTCGGAATAAACGGCTCAGGAATTTTGAACACATCGCCATACAGTGCGTTGAAACGACCGGCGATATCGCGGCTCAGTTCCAGATGCTGCTTCTGATCTTCGCCCACGGGCACCTGGTTGGTCTGATACAGCAGAATATCGGCCGCCATCAGCACCGGGTAATCGAACAAACCCGCGGTGATGTTTTCAGAATAACGCGCGGACTTATCCTTAAACTGCGTCATACGGCTCAGCTCGCCAAAGTAGGCATAGCAGTTCAGCACCCAGCTCAGCTGCGCGTGCTCAGGCACATGCGACTGTACAAAGATGGTGCTTTTTGCCGGGTCGATACCGCAGGCAAGGTACAACGCTAACGTATCCAGCGTGGCTTTGCGCAGCGCAGCAGGGTCCTGACGAACGGTGATGGCGTGCAGATCGACGATGCAGTAAATGCAGTGGAAATCATCCTGCATCTGCACCCACTGACGCAGCGCACCCATATAGTTGCCAATGGTCAGTTCACCGGAAGGCTGGGCGCCGCTGAAAACGATGGGTTTGCTCATGTTATATCCTGATAATTACAGCCCGAGAGCGGGCAAAAGTTCGCTAAAAGTATCGAGAGTTAAATCGGGTTGGCTGGCGGCAATCGGCTCGCCATAGTTGTAGCCAAAAGTCATACCGACATTGGGTACACCCGCAGCCTGAGCTGCGTGAATATCATTACGAGAATCACCGACAAACAGTAATTCTTTTTGCAGTACGCCAAAGTGACCCAAAACAAGGAAGATCGCTGCCGGATGGGGCTTTTTCACCACCACATCATCACCGCCAATAATCAGCGTGAAGAAATCGGCAATGCCCAGCGATTGCAGCAAAGGCGCGACAAACGGCGTCGGCTTATTGGTGACGATGGCCATCGGCAAGCCTTTGGCGTGCAGCGCCGCCAGCGTCTCTTTCACCTGCGGAAACAGCGTGCTGCCCGCTTCCACTGTTTCGGCGTAGTACTTATCGAACAACGAGCGCGCGTCGCGCTGCTCCTCGGCGTGCGGTTCGCGGCCTAATGCCCAGGTCAGCGCGCGTGTCATCATCACATCTGCGCCATTGCCAATCCAGGTGGAGGCCAGCGCAACGCCGGGCGGCGGCAGCTGCAAATCACCTAAAGCATGATCGATGGCCTGGGACAGACCCGGTGCGCTATCGACCAGCGTGCCATCGAGATCAAACGCCAGCGCGCGGATATCAGTGAAATGAGCCATTAACTTTCTCCAGTTCGCCGCGCATTTCGTCGATCACTTTCTTGTAATCGGGGTGGCCAAAGATAGCTGAACCAGCCACAAACATATCCGCACCTGCCGCCGCGATCTGACCGATGTTATCGATCTTCACGCCACCGTCCACTTCCAGACGGATATCGTAACCGCTTTGATCAATCAGACGACGCGCCTGACGCAATTTGTCCAGCGTGCCAGGAATGAAAGATTGACCGCCGAAGCCAGGGTTCACTGACATCAGCAGAATGATGTCGAGTTTATCCATCACGTAGTCGAGGTAATCGAGCGGCGTCGCCGGATTGAACACCAGACCCGCTTTACAGCCGTGCTCTTTGATCAGTTGCAGCGTGCGGTCAACGTGCTCACTGGCTTCAGGATGGAAGGTAATGTAAGTCGCGCCCGCTTTAGCGAACTCTGGAATCAGCGCATCCACCGGTTTCACCATCAGATGCACATCAATCGGTGCCGTAATGCCATAGTCGCGCAGCGCTTTCAGCACCATTGGCCCCATGGTCAGATTAGGCACATAGTGGTTATCCATCACGTCGAAATGCACCACATCCCCGCCTGCTGCCAGCGCTTTGGCGGTATCTTCGCCCAGGCGAGCAAAGTCAGCAGCAAGAATTGAAGGGGCCAGCAAAAATTGTTTCATCCGATTCTCCCAATTTTGTGCGCCAGCCAGAGCTGGCGTAATGCGTTGGTCGCGGACGAAACAGGCTAGCGGAAAAGCGCCAGCAGTTCGTCAACCTGAGTGCGACCACTTATGCTTCGGCTGATGGAACGCCGGGCTTTGACTACGTGTAAAACCGCATTCTGATACCACTCACGCGTAAGCAGCGTGTCGTGGTTGGAAATCAGCACCGGTATGCTGTTTTCATGTGCCAGCTTATTTGCCAGCTCGGCCAGATGCTGCTGCTCGCGCAGGCTAAAGCTATTGGTGTGGTACGCGGTAAAGTTCGCCGTCGCCGACAAGGGCGCATACGGCGGATCGCAATAAACCACTGAGCCAGCAGGGGCGTTGTTCAGAGTAACATCGTACGATTCACAGACAAAGGTCGCTTTTTGCGCCCGTTCGGCAAACCACAACAGCTCCGCTTCCGGGAAGTAAGGTTTGCGATAACGACCAAAAGGCACATTGAACTCACCGCGCAGATTGTAACGGCACAAACCGTTGTAACCATGCCGATTGAGATAGAGAAACAGTAATGCACGCTGATATTCATCTTTGCTGGCGTTAAATGCCAGACGTTGCGCGTAATAGGTCTCTGCGATATTACCTTCAGGCGTGAACAGTTGCCGCGCGTCTTCAATGAACTCAGCCGTGCGGTTTTTAACGATGTTATAGAGATTGATTAGGTCACCGTTGATGTCCGCCAGGTGATAGCGATCATAATCGGTGTTGAGGAACACGGAACCGGCACCCACAAAAGGTTCGACTAAACAGTCACCTTGTGGCAAATGACGACGGATATCGTCAAGCAGCGGGTATTTCCCTCCGGCCCATTTAAGGAAAGCGCGATTTTTCTTCATGCTGTCGTGGTTATTACATCTTAATTATAGGCTGTGGTGGAACCGACAGCAGCTTTGCGCTTTAAACGGGGCCGCGCGATCGCAGCCCCACATCAATTACTGACTTTCTTTCTTCACCTGACTCAACGGTTTTACCCACGGATTTGCCGCACGGACTTCAGCCGGCAGTGATGCCACTGCACGCTTGGCATCGGCTGGCGTAGCGTAAGCACCGCTGACCAACACATACCAGGGCTGACCGTTACGCGTGGTTTTATACACGTGATAACCGCTCAGATTTTGTTTCTTCGCCCAGGCATTCAGGCTCTCTTCTTTCGACGCACCGCTCAACTGCAGCGTGTAACTACCGCCCGTTGGCAGTGACTTACTGGCACCGCTGCTGGCGCTCACCGGCGCATTGTGCGCGGCAGTGGTATGCGTTTTATTCTCTTTTGCTCCGGCTGCCGGTTTCGACGTGGTCGGCGCTTTATGCGCGGTGTTGCTGTGCGTTTCACGTGAACCATTGCTGTTGGTACGCGCAGGTGTCTCAGAACGCATCGCCGGAGGCGTCATCGCTTTACCGTTACCGCTTACGGTAGCAGGGGCGGTCGGCAATGAACTGTTGCCTTGTGCACCCTGTGCCGCGTTATCAACCTGGCCTTGCTGATTGCTCAGCGCACTGTTGAGATCGCCCGGCAGCGTTACACGTTGCTGATTGGCTGGCGTATCGACAGGTGCAGCTTGCGTCGGCGTTGAAGACACTGCTGGCATAGAAATCGAGTTGGAATCGCCGCCTGCTGAAGAGGAGGATGTCGCTGGCGTCTGCGGTGTGTCCACTGAAGGTGTGGCGCTTTGCTGGCCACTCATGGACGTCGAGCCGGAAAGGTCGATGTTCTTTTCACCACCGGTTGCCGTTGGCGCCGCATTGCCATTGCTGGCCGTGTTTGCAGGTTTCTTATCATCCGGACCGGTCAATGCCGAACCAATACCCAGCACCACCAACAGCAGAACAAGGATGCCGATCCCCATCATCATATGCTGACGAGAAACAGGTACCTTCGCTTTCGGCGCAGAAGACGTTTTGCGTGGCCGCGTTGGACGGCGGTCACTGGCATCAGGTTTTAACTCGTCTTCCGGTTTGAACTCATCCATCTAGCCTCCTCCGTAAAACAGCACGCTTCCCACGCACCGCATCACCACTCACTGCTTTATCCGTGATACTTCGAGCTGAAACGACGTTGGCTGCATCCTATGCATCCAGACATCTCACTGATGTCAGCGCCTGGAACGCATGCGATGGCCACCTTGCTGCAGCTCAACTTATTCCGGATATCTTCAGTATTTTATACAATCGTTAATCGCAGCCAGCACCATATCATGTGCCACACCTGCGCGCACTTCAGAGCGACCAATTGCGAGAGGCAGCACCAAACGCATTTCACCCGCCAGCACTTTTTTATCGCGCATCATGTGCGGAAGATACGCTTCTGCTTGCATGCTTGCCGGGCCGTGCACCGGTAAACCCGCTCGCAAAAATAGCGCAATAATGCGATCGGTATCCGTCGAAGTGAACTGACCCAGCCGTTCGGCGGTACGGGCAGCCATGACCATTCCCGCCGCAATCGCTTCACCGTGTAACCAGTTGCCATAGCCCATGTGCGCTTCAATCGCATGACCAAAAGTATGGCCCAGATTGAGCAGTGCGCGTTGACCGTTTTCACGTTCATCGGCGGCAACCACTTCAGCTTTGAGTTCACAGCAGCGACGGATACAGTAGGCCAGGGCTTGCTGATCCAGTGCCAGCAGAGCATCAAGATTCTGCTCCAGCCACTGGAAGAATTCCCCGTCGAGGATAATGCCGTATTTGATCACTTCCGCTAGACCAGACGCCAATTCGCGCGCCGGCAGCGTAGCCAGGCAATCGGTATCGACCACCACTGAGGCGGGCTGGTAGAAGGCACCAATCATGTTTTTGCCCAGCGGATGGTTGACGGCTGTTTTACCGCCGACCGAAGAGTCGACCTGAGACAGCAGCGTTGTCGGTACCTGGATAAAGCGCACACCGCGTTGATAGCTCGCAGCGGCAAACCCAGTGAGATCACCAATCACACCGCCGCCGAGCGCAATTAACGTGGTATCACGTCCATGCGGTTTCTGCAGCAGCGCGGTGAAGACATCGTCCATCACAGCGAGCGTCTTGTACTTTTCACCATCAGGTAAAATCACCTGATCCACCTTCACGCCCGCCTGCGAAAGCAGTGCTGACAGCTTGTCGAGGTAGATCGGGGCAAGCGTCTCATTGGTCACCAGCATGGCGTTATCGCCTGCTTTTAGCGGCCAAAAAGAAGCCGGATCGTTAAACAGTCCGGCAGCGATGGTGATGGGGTAACTACGATCCCCGAGTGAGACAGTGATCTTCTCCATGATGACCGATACCTATTGCTGAGCCGTCAGGGCGCTGGATTAATTTTTTTCCAGCATGTTGATGATCTGATTGGCGACAACTTTTGCACTTTGATCGTCAGTGCGAATAGTGACGTCAGCGATCTCTTCATAAAGTGGATTACGTTCGCCAGCTAAAGCTTCCAGTACTTCGCGCGGTGGCTCTTCAACCTGCAACAACGGACGTTTTTTATCACGCTGTGTACGAGCAAGTTGCTTTTCGATAGTCGTTTCAAGATAAACGACCACGCCGCGGGCGGAGAGACGATTGCGGGTTTCACGGGATTTGACAGAACCACCACCGGTCGCCAGGACAATGCCTTGTTTCTCGGTGAGTTCATTAATGATCTTCTCTTCGCGATCGCGGAAACCGTCTTCGCCTTCCACATCAAATACCCAGCCTACATCCGCTCCGGTACGTCGCTCAATTTCCTGATCGGAATCGAAAAATTCCATATTGAGTTGCTGAGCTAACTGACGACCAATAGTGCTTTTGCCGGCACCCATCGGCCCAACCAGAAAGATATTGCGTTTCTCTGCCATTTTATCGGTATTACTAAGAATTCGTTGATGATACCCCGCGTTCAGCATAGTGCTGGCGGGACAGGAACTGAGACCTCATGAGCATTAACAAGAGTCAGACGGAAAATTATCTCAACACTCATGGCCGTTTGGCAACCGAATAAATTGCCCCCGGCGACCTTGTAACAGGACCGGTCTGTGGTTCGCGAGACGGTAACGCCCCTCCTGTTTTCCCTCACACTTCAAGCACCATGCGCGCTGGCCGTGTCTTCGCGTCCCTTAAACTTACAGATATAAGCTTAGGAATTAACGCTTTCACCGCCGTGCTTTAACTCGAATTATTTAGGGAAAATATATTCTGACGCCAGTATCGCTTGTGACTGACGCCCATCGGAAGGTTATCCTGCCGCGTTCCGCTACACCATTTTAAAAATCGCTAAACCTTGTAAGCTAATTCCTGCCCTGCGTCAACGCAGATGGCAAATCAGAGTGAATTTTCCGCTTTATCCGGTAGTAAGCGCTGCTTCCCTGACCAGTCTGGGGGTAATGAAGATCACCAACTCCTTCTTTTTATGTTCTTTGGTTTGCTGACGAAACAGCGTTCCCAGCAAGGGCAGTTCACCCAACCACGGTACACGCTGTTCGGTCTGCATGCGCTGTTGCTGGAAAATCCCGCCCAGCGCCAACGTTTCGCCATCACGCAGCGTCACCTGCGTTTCAATTTCCTGCTTATCAATACTCAGCACGTTGCTTTCACCCACGTTCAGGCTGCGCCCTGGCATGTTCTGGCTTAAGCGCAGTTTTAACTGAATCCGTCCATTCCCCAGCACCATGGGCGTCACTTCCATCCCTAACACTGCCTCTTTAAATTCAATCGCCGTTGCACCACTGCTGCCCGACTTCACCTCGTAAGGAATTTCGGTTCCCTGTTTAATGGAAGCGGTTTGCTGGTGAGAGGTAAAAAGCCGCGGGCTGGCGATGATTTCGATTTGGTTCTCCTGCTCGAGCGCGCTGAGTTCCAGATTCAACAATTCCCCACTAACCTGCCCCAGCGTGACGCCCGCGCGCAACGCAGGACTATTCACGGCCAATGGGATCGCCAGTTGTGGATGATGCAATGCCGTCGTCACACTTTGCGCAGGCGCGGTGTGCCAGTTCACCCCCAGCTCACGCAGATGTTCTTCATTGATAGTGATGATGTGGGCAGACAACTCGACCTGTTCGAGTGGCATATCCAGCGCGCGCAACCAGCGCGAGGCATCACGCAGCGCGGCGGCGGTGTCACGCAATAACAAGCTGTTGGTGCGGCTATCGACCGTGACACTGCCGCGTGGAGTGAGGAGTGAACGCTCCGCTTGAAGACTACGATAGACATCGCTGGCATTGGCGTAATGCAGCGTGACGGACTGCTGTTCGAGAGGAAGTTGCTGTTGCCGCTCCTCATGTTCTGTTTTCGCCTGTTGTGTCTGCATCTGTTGCCAGCTTTCGGGATAAACCAGCAGCACGCCCTCTTCCTGCACCACGGTGAGTTTTGCCAACCGGGTCACCAGCGCCAGTGCGCGCTCCCATCCTACATTTTCCAGGCGCAGTGATAAGCGCCCTTCAACGCCTGGTGCAATCAGCAGGTTGGTTTGTTGATAATCTGCCAGCGCCTGCAAAATACGTTCAACGGGGGCATCATCAAACACCAGGCTTAAGCGTTCCTCATTTGCCTGCAGGGGCAGGCTCAAACTCAGGCACAGCAGTAGTGTCATCCATTTCATAATATCCTCCTTTTATAGACCAGGTGATTTGCTGCGGTGGGCAGCTTTGCGCGACATGCAAGGTCATGCTATTCGCGGTTAACGCTGCCACCTGCCAGCTTGAGCGCGGTAACCGAGCCGAAGGGCCAAGCCGATGGTTTTTTCCTTCTGGTGAGCGTAGCCAGGCAACATAGCGCGTGGGAGTACCGATAATGCCCTGCAACCGCCAGCCATCAGGTTCAGCCACCTGCATCCGACATTGCACCTCGGCCTGCGGCTGAAAGGGATCGCGTGCCAGCGTAAAGCCGCTCCACAGTACTAACAGCCATGCACTATGGCGCATCTCCATCCTCCAGCCACAGCTGTGTGTTCAGCGATCCCTGCTCTTCTTTGAGTTCAAAGCGCTGCGGTACAGGCAGGCGAGTCAATGACAACTCTGAAAACAGCGGGACAAATTGCGTCCAGCCGAGCCGCAGCTGTAACTGCTGTGGCTGATTATCCGGCAGCCAGCTTTCCAGTTGCTCGCCACGCTCGGTGATCAAAGCTTCGAGCGTAACTTGCTCAGTGACGCCACTAATGGGTTGCTGTAACCGTGCGATTTCCTGTTCCAGCAGGTTGATGGCAGGTCGTGCAGCCAATAGCTGCTGACGCTGCATCACCTGCTGTGACATCACCGCCTGCTGGCGTAATTGGGCAGCATGGACCTGTTGCTGCGGGCGTAGTAAAACCCACCACGCCAAAAGCATCAGCAGCAGAGACATGCCCAACAGGCAGGCAATGCGCCACATCAGGGCTAAAGCGAGCCAGCGCTGCAATGCATCATTCACCGATGTTCTCCTGCATCCGCGCGCGCAAGACAAATCGATAGTGCCCAGCAGTTTGGCGCTGCACGCTGGCCGGTTTTACCGTGGCAAACAGCGGCTGCCTCATCAATTGATGACGAAAATCCTGGATCGCCATCATGCTCTGCGCCTGCCCTTCGAACAGCAAGATGCCCTGGCGCCGCTCCACCCGTTTGAGCCAAAGCGTGTCCAGCATCAACATCGGCAAGCGCTGCCAGAACTGTTGCCAGCGCTGATGCTCATCCTTTTTACGCTGCCGTATCAGCTGCGCCTCTAATAGCTCATCGCGTTGCTGCAGCAGCAGTTGCTGTTGCGTCAACTGGCGTTGCAACGCTTCATGCTGTTGGCTGATCTCCGCCAACGTCCTGTGCATCTGGCCCTGTGCCTGGCTTCCGCGCCACCATAACGACAGCACCATCATTACCGTCGCCAGCAGGACGCATCCCAACAGGGAAAAACTTTGCTGGCGGCGGCGCTGCTGCAACCGCACGCGCCAGGGTAATAAATTGACGGCCAGCATCATGCATCCTCCGGGCGCAGCGCCAGACCGAGCGCAATAGCAAACTCACCTTCTTGCGCGGGCAGTGGCGGTTGTCGATAGTGCAGTAATGAAAGCGGTCGGCAGTGCGTCACGTTAGGTTCAGCCAGGCTGAAGGCCGAGGTACAAAAGATGGACGATGCCTGAGGGAAGGTTTCACGCAGTTTCGCCAGCGTTAGAGGTTCTGTGGCCGCGCCTGAAGTGCCCGGCTCACCGGCTAACGTCCATAGCCAGTGATCGCTAAGCGGATGGATTAAAAGTTGGTCACGATGCAGCGGCATGCGCATGGCGATTTGGGCCAACGCCAGGCTGCTCAGTTCAAAGACATCGGGTCGCAGGCCAGCCTCCTTTAGCGGCGCCAGCCACTGCGCAATCACTTCACGCCGTGCCGCCGTAATGCACAGTTGCGTTGCATTACGTGCCGAGCGGTAGTCAATCGACAGCGTGGCGGGTTCAACCGGAAACAGGCGTGGTGCCGAGGATGCCACATAACGGCTCATTGCCGGTTCACTGAGCGAGGTTTCTGGCAGCGGCAATGTTCGCTGCAACACCAGTTGCGGCGGCAAGCCAACTCGCAGTGAATAGCGTTTCGGCAGATGACGCTGCCAGCGCGTCAACATCTCCTGTAACAGTGGGGTAGTTTGCAACACGCCGTTGCGTAACGTATCGTGCGGCAGCGGTTGTTGCCACCAATGGCGTAACTGCCAGCCATGACGTCGGCGTTCAATGCCCAGGGCGCAGAGTTGCCCGTTTTGGATGTCCAATCCGATTTGCCAGCGCTGAAAAGCCATATGCGCGATCTCCTTATCTTTTAAGGTAAAAAAAGAGATACCCTAAATCTTTCGAGTCGCGGCAAGGCGGAAAACGAGCGATGGCTCAGGCGCTTACTGAAGTCAGCATCTAAGGTAAGCTCGCGCAGCCGACACAGCTGCAGCTCGAAGTATGACGGGTATATCAAAGCGTCAGGCTTGCCTTTATACTACCGCGCGATTGTTTATAAACTGCCCAAACGACAACAGATGGGAATTCTCAGGTGAAGTTCGTAAAGTATTTATTGATTCTTACAGTGTGTTGCATTCTGCTGGGAGCAGGCACGGTTTATGGTTTGTACAAATACATAGAGCCGCAGCTGCCCGATGTGAACACGCTGAAAGACGTGCGTTTGCAAACCCCGATGCAGGTTTACAGCGCGGATGGCGAACTGATCGCCCAGTATGGTGAGAAGCGCCGCGTGCCGCTCACCCTGCAACAGATGCCGCCTGAGCTGATCAAAGCGTTCATTGCAACGGAAGACAGCCGCTTCTATGAGCACCACGGCGTCGATCCGGTGGGCATTTTCCGTGCCGCCAGCGTCGCGCTGGTGTCCGGCCATGCTTCGCAGGGTGCCAGTACCATCACGCAACAGCTGGCGCGTAACTTCTTCCTTAGCCCCGAACGCACGCTGATGCGTAAGATCAAGGAAGCGTTCCTGGCGATTCGCATTGAACAGCTGCTGAGCAAGGATGAAATCCTCGAGCTCTACCTCAACAAAATCTATCTCGGTTACCGTGCCTATGGTGTCGGAGCGGCAGCACAGGTCTACTTCGGTAAGCCGGTTGATCAGCTCTCACTGAGTGA
The DNA here is from genome assembly GCF_000759475.1 of Pantoea rwandensis. Lineage (NCBI taxonomy): Bacteria > Pseudomonadati > Pseudomonadota > Gammaproteobacteria > Enterobacterales > Erwiniaceae > Pantoea > Pantoea rwandensis. Next base: position 850,248 of record NZ_CP009454.1, on the reverse strand, counting down.
GATGGCGATGATTGCCGGTCTGCCGAAAGCACCGTCAACCTTTAACCCGCTTTACTCTCATGCGCGCGCGCTGGCGCGTCGTAATGTGGTACTGGCGCGTATGCTCGACCAGAATTACATCACGCAGCAGCAGTATGATGACGCGCGCAACACGCCGCTGGTCGCAACCTATCATGGTCCCGAAATTGCCTTCTCCGCACCTTATCTGAGCGAAATGGTGCGTCAGGAGATGGTGAAACGCTATGGTGACGCCGCTTACGATGATGGCTACAAGGTGTATACCACCGTCACGCGTCATCTGCAGGAGGCCGCACAACAAGCTGTTCGCAATAACGTGATGGCGTATGACATGCGTCATGGTTATCGCGGCCCGACCAACGTGTTGTGGAAAGTGGGCGAAGCAAGCTGGGATAAGAGCCGCATTCAAAACGCGCTGAAAGACCTGCCCACCTACGGCCCACTGAATGCCGCCGTGGTGACCACGGCCACGGCCGATGAAGCCACCGCGATGATGAAAGACGGCAGCAGCGTCTCTCTGAGTATGGCGGGCGTTCGCTGGGCGCGTCCTTACAAATCCGACACGCTACAAGGCCCTACGCCCCGCAGCGTGACGCAGGTACTGCAGGCTGGCCAGCAGATTTGGGTGCGTAAAGTCGATAACGACTGGTGGTTAGGTCAGGTGCCGCTGGTCAACTCGGCCCTCGTCTCGCTCAATCCAGAAGACGGTGCGGTACGCGCGCTGGTCGGTGGTTTTGACTTCAACCAGAGTATGTTTAACCGCGCGACACAGGCACTGCGTCAGGTCGGTTCAAACATCAAACCGTTCTTGTATACCGCCGCGATGGACCGTGGACTGACGCTGGCTTCCATACTGAACGATGTGCCCATTTCACGTTGGGATGCGGGTGCCGGAGCGGACTGGCGCCCCAAAAACTCCCCGCCGACCTATGCGGGACCTATCCGCTTGCGTCAGGGCCTGGGTGAGTCGAAAAACGTGGTGATGGTTCGTGCAATGCGTGCGATGGGTGTGGATTACGCCGCAGAGTATCTGCAGCGCTTCGGTTTCCCTGCACAGAACATCATCCATACCGAATCGCTGGCACTGGGTGCGGCTTCGTTTACCCCAATGCAGGTGGTGCGCGGTTATGCCGTGATGGCTAACGGCGGCTTCCTTGTCGATCCTTACTTCATTACCAAAATTGAAAATGAGCAAGGCGGCGTGGTGTTTGAAGAGAAACCGAAGATTGCCTGCCCGCAGTGCAATCTGCCGGTGATCTACGGCGACACCAAAAAATCGCTGGCGTTGAATGAAGAGAGCGTGGAAAACGTCGCAACCTCCGATCAATCGCAGAACCAAGCGGTACCACAGCCCGAGCTGGAGCAAGTGCCCGCTCAACCGCAACCCGCGGGTGATCAGCAATATGCTCCGCATGTGATCAATACGCCGCTGTCGTTCCTGATCAAAAGCGCACTGAACTCCAACGTGTTCGGTGAGCCCGGCTGGATGGGAACAGGCTGGCGCGCGGGTCGTGACCTGAAGCGTAACGATATCGGCGGAAAAACCGGTACCACTAACAGCTCGAAGGATGCGTGGTTCTCTGGTTACGGCCCTGGTGTCGTGACCTCAGTGTGGATTGGTTTCGATGATTCACGCGCGCTGGGCCGCTCGACCATGTCAGGTGCGATTCCTGACCAGATTTCTGGCTATGAAGGCGGCGCGAAGAGTGCTCAGCCAGCCTGGGATGATTACATGAAATCTGCGCTGGATGGCGTGCCGGTACAGCCGCTGACACCGCCAGATGGCGTTGTCACTGTGACGATCGATCGCGGTACGGGCAAGCTGGCCAACGGTGGCGGCAATACCCGTCAGGAGTACTTCATCAATGGCACTCAGCCAACGGAGTATTCAGTGCATGATGTGGGCACCACACTCATGGACAACGGCCAAAGCCACGAACTGTTCTGATAAAAAAAGCCGGCGTATTCGCCGGCTTTTTTATTGCGTATTTGTCGTCTTCAGTAGGTCAATCGACCCTGCTTCACCAGCCACTCACGCACCAGGAACAGCGCACTGACATTCCGGGCTTCACGGAAATCTGGCTCTTCCAGCAACGCCAGCAGGTTATTGAGCGGCCAGCGGTGAACAATCAGCGGTTCAGGTTCATCCCCTTCCAGCTTCTCTTCATACAGCCCTTCTGCCACCACAATGTTCATTTTGCTGGAGAAGTAAGAGGGTGCCATAGTGAGTTTACCCAGCGCTTCGAGTTTTCGGGCACCAAAGCCGGCTTCTTCTTTTAACTCACGGTCTGCGGCTTCAAACACGCTTTCGCCTGGGTCGATTAACCCCTTAGGAAAACCCAACTCATAGCTTTCCAGCCCTACGGCATATTCCTGAATCAGGATCACATCATCACCCAGAATCGGCACAATCATCACCGCTTCCCGGTTGGAAGGTTTCATACGCTCATAGACACGGCGTGCACCGTTACTGAAAGCGAGATCAACCGCTTCAATAGTAAACAAGCGGGAGCGGGCCACCGCTTCCACGTTGAGGATGTCAGGTTTTTTCATTGGAGTTTTCATATCAGCCTCAAACTTAGCACAGCCTTGTGAATCGCGATGACGCCAGCATACCGAAGCCCGCAGCAATGTGCGACACGCAGCGCAGGGAAAGCATCGTGACACACATTTGCTTACGCCTGCTAACAACTTATTGTTATCTATACACTTAAATTTTCACAATAAGTCAATGGGGTTTTGTTAAATTCAGAAAATACCGATATTTAATTGAGTGTCCTGTGGTTAACATCCCATTAAGGAATAATCTAATAAATTATAATTCAATGATTTTGTGCGTTATTTTATCTGAGTTTTTTCTTGTAAGAATGACTTCTGCTCGCCAAAATTGACTGGTAATAATGGTTCCACCGGGAGCACATCGTAAACGTGAAGGCAGTTTTTTGGCTGGATTGAGCAAAGCATGAGCACTTTTATCATCATTCTGGCTGTCATGCTGGCCTGCTCTCTTATAGCAGGAATAGGTTATTGGTACGCTATGCGGCATCGTCCGCCGTTGGCGAAACCGCTGCCGTTTATTAGTCCCCCCTGCCGCAAACTCACTGATGAAGAACGTCTCGCCGTTGAAGCGTACATTGCGTCCCTGGCGAAACAGCAAAAACAGAGTACTGCCCGCTCCTCAAAGAAGTCGCGTGAGACCGAATCCCTGACGCTCACGGCGCAGAGCAACAATGTTTATCCCGTCACGCGTTCCATCACTCGCTATGGCCTCTCAACGGATGATGCGCATCAATGGCGCTACTACCTCGATGAAGTGGAAGTGCATCTGCCACCGCTGTGGGAGCAGTACATTGCGGAAGAGAATTATGTTGAGCTGATCCGCACTCAAACGCTGCCACTGGTGATCTCACTCAACGGTCACTCGTTAGTGAATTATGCCGTAGAACAACCCGCCTTGCCGCCGCTGGTGCGTTCAATGTCGACCAACGCCTCTATTCGTAAAGAGGAGAGCGAAAATGTCGAGTTGCTGCAGGTGCGTAAAGAATCGCCGGAAGAGTACCGCCTATCGCGGCCAGATGGCACGCGCGAGGCCATTGTTATCTGCTTTGCCTTCCTGCTGTTCTTCCTCAGCCTGGTGCTGCCCGGAAGCCTGATGGTGTGGATTGCCCTGCCAGCCTGCGCAATGATCGCGGTTAGCTTGTGGTTCCTTTACCGCTTCCCGGGTGAAAAAGGGCTACGCGATGTGCACTGTTTGCGCGGAGCACCGAAACGCTGGGGCCTGTTTGGTGAATCCAATCAGGAGCAGAGCAATATCTCGCTGGGCATTATCGATTTAATTTATCCCGCCCACTGGCAACCCTATGTCGCGCACGATTTGGGCCAGGTGACGGATGTCGACATCTATCTGAATCGGCAAGTGGTGCGCCAGGGGCGTTTCCTCTCCCTGCACGATGAGGTTCGCAATTTCCCGGTTCAGCGCTGGCGCAAAAATCTGGTGCTGGCTTGTGGTTCGCTGGTGGTCCTGGTGATGCTGTTTACCTGGATTCCGCTCAGTATGCCGATCAAGCTCAGCCTCGCATGGGTAAAAGGCACCGAAAGCATTGAAGTAAATAGCGTGGATAAACTCAACGCCCTGCCGCTGCACATCGGTGACAACCTGAAGGTGAGTGGAACCGGCATGTGTTCCGTACCGGGCAACTATCAAAGCAATCGCAGCTATGCGTATATGCCGTTCGACTGCTCAGCCATTTACTGGAATAACGCAGCACCTCTGCCGCAGCCGCAGTCAGATATCATCGATAAAGCTGCCGCTCTGCTTGATACCACCACACGTCAGCTGCATCCGGAAACCAACACCGATCCGAAACTCAATCCACAGCTTGCCTCCGCGATTCAGAAATCGGGCATGATTCTGCTGGATGATTTCTCTGATTTAGTGCTGAAAACACAGGATCTGTGCAGCCAGCAGCAAGATTGCGTCCGGCTGAAAAATGCCCTGGTGAATCTGGGCAATGCTAAGGATTGGGATTCACTGATCCACCGCGCTGATTCCGGCAAGCTTAACGGCATGAACGTGCTGTTACGCCCGGTCAGTGCGGAAGCGCTGGAGAACCTGGTGAATACCGCGACCTCGACCTTCTTCTCGCGTGAAACCCGTCGTGCAGCAGAAAATCTGAATAGCCCACCACCGGGCGGCTTCCTGATAATGAGTGATGAGGGCCGTCAGATGGTGAACCAGCCACAGCCTTCCGTGTCACTGTTTGATCTCGATGCAGCGTCTCAGTGGCGCGAATTGCAACGCATGTCCGGTATGCTGTTGCACACGCCGTTTGCTGCCAACGGCATTATTACCAGCATCACCACTGACGCTAACGGCACACGCCATATTGCGTTGCACAATGAACCGGATGCGATGGCGCAATGGCGATACCTCGGTACCGCATTATTGATGCTGGTGCTGATCCTCTGCGGCGTCACCAATGGGCTGTTGGCCCTGCGACGTGTGCATCGTAATCGCCTGCGCATGGTGGAAATTCAGCAGTATTACGACAAGTGCTTCAATCACAATCTGAGCACTATGCAGAGCGTGCGCTCACTGTTCTGAGCCCTTCCCTTCTGTGCTACCCTGTCGCCCTATTTTTTAGGGCGAGAGAGTATGACGATGACGCTAAACTGGTCCGGGATTGATACCGTGCTGCTGGATATGGATGGCACGCTGCTCGATCTCGCCTTTGACCGCCATTTCTGGCTGGAGCACGTTCCGGAAACCCTGAGCCGCGAGCGTGATATCACGCTGGCCGAAGCACACCAGCTGATTCAGCAGAAGTATCAAGCCGTGGTGCATACGCTAAACTGGTATTGTCTTGATTACTGGTCGCAAGAACTGGCCTTGGATATCCGCGCCATGACATGGGAAAAGCGTCACCGTGCGGCCATGCGCGAGGATACGCTACCGCTACTCCAGGCACTGCGTGCTGCGGGTAAACGCACCATCTTGCTGACCAATGCGCATCCGTACAACCTCGAGGTAAAGCTGGAGCAAACCGGTTTGGCTCCCCACCTTGATTTATTACTTTCTACCCATACCTTTGGGTATCCGAAAGAGGATCCACGTCTCTGGCAGGCCGTGCAGCAGCAAACGGCATTCGATAGCGAACGCACGCTGTTCATTGATGATAGCGAAGCGATCCTTGATGCAGCGGCACGCTGGGGCATTCGCTGGTGTTTAGGCGTCAGCAATCCGGATTCCGGTCGGCCCGATCAATCTTTCCAGCGTCATGCTGCAGTGCGAGACTATCGCCAGTTGTGTGAAACGCTGCGTTAAAGCAGGAGCCGCAATGAAAGAAAAAACCAGCGAAGGTGTCCGCCTCGATAAATGGCTGTGGGCTGCGCGTTTTTATAAAACGCGCGCGCTGGCTCGCGAAATGATCGATGGCGGTAAAGTGCATTACAACGGCCAGCGCAGCAAACCGAGTAAAATCGTGGAATTGCAGGCCGAACTAACACTGCGCCAGGGCAACGATGAGCGAACGGTGGTGATTACCGCCATAGGCGATCAACGCCGCCCAGCCACTGAAGCGCAAGCGATGTATGCGGAGACCGCCGCCAGCATTGAGAAGCGTGAAAAAACGGCACTGGCGCGCAAAATGAATGCCCTGACCATGCCGCACCCCGATCGCCGCCCGGATAAAAAAGAGCGCCGCGATCTGATGAAATTTAAATTGTCGGGCGATGAATAACCGTCGCCCCAACGAGAGAAACACTATGTCTGTTCAAGATCAACTGCACCGTTACCTGTTCGAAAATGTCGCCGTGCGCGGCGAGCTGGTCAACGTATCCGAAACCTGGCGTGAGATTGTCAAAAACCACGACTACGCCGAACCGGTGAAAAACCTGCTGGGTGAATTGCTGGTCGCGACCAGTTTGTTGACCGCAACGCTGAAATTCGATGGCGACATCACCGTTCAGTTACAGGGCGATGGTCCACTGACATTGGCGGTGATCAACGGCAACAACAAACAGGAATTACGTGGCGTTGCACGCGTGAAGGAAGATAGCGAAATTGCGCCGGGCAGCAGCCTGAAAGAGATGGTGGGCAACGGCTATCTGGTCATCACCATTTCTCCGGAAAAAGGCGAGCGTTATCAGGGCGTCGTCGGTCTGGAAGCCGATACGCTGGCTGGTTGCCTGGAAGATTACTTCATGCGTTCTGAGCAGTTGCCAACTCGCCTGTTTATTCGTACCAGCGATAAAGGCGCCGCCGGTATTCTGTTGCAGGTTCTGCCTGCACAAGAGCCGAGCCAGGATGATTTTAACCATCTGGCCACTCTGACCGAAACCGTGAAGAGCGAAGAGCTGATTGAGCTGCCCGCGACGGATGTGCTGTGGCGCTTGTATCACCAGGAAGAAGCCACGGTGTTTGATCCGACGCCGGTCAGCTTCAAATGCACCTGTTCACGTGAACGCTGTGGCGAAGTATTAAACACGCTGCCGGTTGAAGAAGTGGACGAAATTCTCGAAGAGGATGGCAAGATCGATATGCACTGCGATTATTGTGGCTCGCACTATGTTTATGATGCCGTAGACATTGCTGCCATTCGTAACGCACCAACGCCTAACAGCGATCAATTGCACTAATCCCCCTACGGGCGGCATCGCCGCCCGCATTCCTGTCAGGAATGAACTCATCACTTTTTCGCGAAAATTAACTACCTTACACTGACTTTAGTTTCTTAAGTGGCGGATTTCTCTACTTGTCACGTTCCAGCTCGCATTTTTAACTCTCCTCACTTTTACGCCCTGCTCAGACGTGTACACTGCGCGCGATCTGCCCTGTCCGGCTATGCGCGGCAGAACGCAGAATCTCTCATAAAAATGCTATGAAGCACTGATTTAAGGAGCAGCCACATGCGCGTTCACGGCCTGACATCGCAAGCCCTTGCCGCTTTGGGCATCAGCAACACCACAGAAGTGGTGTACAACCCTGACTTTGATACGCTGTTTCAGGAAGAAACCCGCCCGGAACTGGAAGGTTATGCGCGAGGCACCCTGACGCAAAGCGGCGCCATTGCCGTGGATACCGGCATCTTTACCGGGCGTTCGCCAAAAGATAAGTACATCGTGCGCGATGACACCACGCGTGACACCTTATGGTGGAATGACGTTGGAAACGGCAAAAATGACAACCAGCCGCTGTCGCAGGAAACCTGGCAGGCGCTGAAAGATCGCTGCACGGCGCAACTCTCTGGCAAACGTCTGTTTGTTATCGACGCCTTCTGCGGCGCGAATCCGGATACCCGCCTGAGCGTGCGCTTTGTGATGGAAGTGGCCTGGCAGGCGCATTTCGTCAAAAACATGTTTATCCGCCCTGATGAAGCCGAGCTGGCCTCCTTTAAACCGGATTTTGTGGTGATGAACGCCGCGCAGTGTACCAACCCGGACTGGCAGGCTCAGGGTTTACACTCAGAGAACTTTGTCGCCTTTAACCTCACCGAACGCATGCAGCTGATTGGCGGCACCTGGTACGGCGGCGAGATGAAAAAAGGTTTGTTCGCCATCATGAACTACCTGTTGCCGCTGAAAGGCATCGCGTCAATGCACTGCTCGGCGAACGTGGGTAAAGCGGGTGACGTTGCGGTATTCTTCGGCCTGTCTGGCACCGGTAAAACCACGCTGTCCACCGATCCCGACCGCCAGCTGATTGGCGATGACGAACACGGTTGGGACGATGATGGTGTCTTCAACTTCGAAGGTGGCTGCTACGCCAAAACCATCAATCTGTCGGAGAAAGCTGAGCCGGAGATCTATCGCGCTATCCGCCGTGATGCCCTGCTGGAGAACGTCGTGGTGCGGGCAGATGGCAGCGTTGATTATGCTGATGCCAGCAAAACTGAAAACACCCGTGTTTCCTACCCCATTGAGCATATTGAAAACATCGTGCAGCCGGTCTCCAAAGCGGGCCATGCGCAACGCGTTATTTTCCTGACCGCTGATGCCTTTGGTGTGCTGCCGCCGGTTTCACGCCTGACACCGGAACAAACCCAGTATCACTTCCTGTCGGGTTTTACCGCCAAACTGGCCGGCACCGAGCGCGGTGTCACCCAGCCAACGCCGACGTTCTCAGCCTGTTTTGGCGCGGCCTTCCTGACGTTGCATCCAACGCAATATTCCGATGTGCTGGTGAAGCGCATGGAAGCAGCGGGTGCAAAAGCGTATCTGGTGAATACCGGTTGGAATGGCAGCGGTAAACGTATTTCACTGAAAGATACCCGCGCCATCATCAATGCGATTCTGGCGGGTGAGCTGGACGACGTAGCGACGGTAACGCTACCGGTATTTAACCTGCAGATGCCAGCAACCCTGGCGCAAGTCGATGACGCGATTCTGGATCCACGTCGCAGCTGGCCGGATGAAGCCGCGTGGCATGAGGCCGCGCAGGGGCTGGCGCAGCGTTTTGTCACCAACTTTGAGAAGTATACCGATAACGATGCAGGCAAGGAGCTGGTTCAGGCTGGACCGCAGTTGTGATGTGAATGAGCCGCCAAATGGCGGCTCATTGATACGAAGTCCAACGCGTTGCATCGATCTGAGCGAGGCGTTAACTGTGATGCGTACTGACTAACGCTGTACTGTTATTTTCCGGAATCGGCAACCACGCGCGAATGCGCAATCCGCCATGCTCGCTCTCACCTATCTCCAGCGAGCCTTCATGCGCATCGATAATACGCTGCACAATCGCCAACCCTAAGCCGGTGCCGCTGGTGCTGCGTGCGCTATCGCCACGTACAAAGGGCTGGAACAGATGCTGAAGCTGATCGGGCTTAATACCCGGACCATCGTCTTCCACCTGGAACCAGGCGCGATTCAGTTCCTGACCGCTGCTGACTTTGATCCAGCCGTTACCATAACGCGCGGCATTCACCACCAGATTCGCCACGGCACGCTTAATCGACAGCGGGTTGATATCCAGCATCAACTCTTCCGGCATCACCGCATTCTCAATCTCACGCTCATAGCCGCTTTCCGCCGCCACCACTTCACCTAACACGCTGTTGAGATCGGCGCGTTCGGTCTGCATCTCCTGCCCTGTACGCAGATAGTCGATGAACTGCTCGATGATGGCGTTGCACTCTTCGATATCTTTATTGATCGACTCGGCCAGATAGCCATCCTGTTCACTCATCATCTCGGTGGCGAGACGAATGCGTGTTAAGGGGGTGCGCAAATCATGGCTCACCCCCGCCATCAGCAGCGTACGGTCATCGGCGAGCTGTTTGACGCCCGCCGCCATCTGGTTAAAGGCTCGGGTGACGGAACGAACTTCCGATGCACCATACTCACGCAGAGGAGGAGGAATGATGCCTTTACCGACCTGAAGCGCTGCGTGCTCCAGGTCGACCAGGGGTCGGTTCTGAATGCGGATAAACAGCCAGGCCCCGCCGATCGCCAGCAACATAATCGCCAGGGTGTAGCGGAACAGTGGCGAGAAATCGCCCTGATGGATTTCAGTCAGCGGTACACGCACCCAAATGTCTGGCGACAACCAGGTTTTCAGCCAGACCACGGGGGAATTCTTGTTAACCTCGACACGGACATCGGTCGGGCCACCCAGCTGTTGCGCCATCTGCTCGCTAAGGAATTCGTAATGCTGTGCCCAGCGCAGGCCACTCTCTTCTGCCGCTGCGTTGGTGTACAACGAAATACCCAGTTCACGATAAATTTCACGCCGGAAGGCGGGTGGCACTTCCAGTTGCGTGCCATCTTCCAGCTGCAGTCGATCGGTCATCAACATACGCACTTCGTAGGCGAGGACTTTATTGAACTGCTGCAAACTGGGAAGAATGGCGAAATTCAACACCACCAGATAGGTCGTTACCAGGCTGACGAACAGCAAGGTAACGATCAATAACAGGGTGCGGGCAAACGAACTGCGAGGAGAGAAGCGCAATCGCCTCATGCTTTACTGCCGTCCGGAACGAAGACGTAGCCAAGACCCCAAACGGTCTGGATGTAGCGCGGATGCGCCGGATCTTCTTCTACCATGCGGCGCAGACGGGAAATCTGCACGTCGATAGAACGTTCCATCGCACTGTATTCACGGCCACGCGCCAGGTTCATCAGCTTATCGCGTGATAACGGTTCACGCGGATGGCTCACCAGCGCTTTCAACACCGCAAACTCACCACTGGTCAACGGCATTGGCTCATCTTCACGGAACATTTCACGCGTGCCGAGGTTCAGTTTGAACTTACCAAAGGCGATAACCGCTTCTTCCTGTGAAGGCGCACCTGGCAATTCATTGGCCTGACGGCGCAGCACGGCACGAATACGGGCCAGCAGTTCACGTGGGTTGAACGGCTTAGGAATGTAGTCATCAGCACCGATTTCCAGTCCGACAATACGATCCACTTCTTCGCCTTTTGCCGTCACCATAATGATCGGCATCGGGTTGCTCTGGCTGCGCAAACGGCGGCAAATGGACAAGCCATCTTCGCCTGGCAACATCAGATCCAGCACCATTAAATGGAATGATTCACGGGTCAGCAGACGATCCATCTGCTCGGCGTTGGCGACACTGCGCACCTGAAAGCCCTGCTCGGTGAGATAGCGTTCGAGCAGTGCGCGCAAACGCATATCATCATCGACGACCAGAATTTTGTAGTTCTCTTGCATTGTTCAACTCCCAAAGGCGCCATTGCCTGAGTCAATATTGTGTAAAAAAGATGCCTGCATGTGACAGTTATTAATGGTTTATATTCTAGCCGAAATTGTTACAAAGCATATTAAACAGCAGCTTATATTTAATTTAAGCCCTGAAATGCGCGTTGTCTCCCGCTTTTTATCGGGGCTTTCCAGCCGCTTAGCGCTAATCCGAAAATTTCCGTGGTTTTCTTTTCGAAAATGGATCGCCGGGCCGCAGACCGCTCGTTATCACAGCATTTGGGACCATTTGACTTAAGTCGACAGGCCAGAATCGTTCGGTTGGCGATCATTCGCAGCATAATATCTGGCTCTTTTCGTTTTCAGTGCTCATCTGCTCTCGGAACAATACGCATCTCGCGCCTGATAAGGCCAGCGTTAAATAAAGTCTGATTAATCAGTTACTAATCAGCACTTTCTTCCCGCATAACGATCTCAGAAACTGCAAGGGTTCCTGCTGAAATTGCGCATCTTTGGAGAGAGAAAAATGAAAAAAACTGCGGTCTTGCTGAGTGCACTGGTGCTGGTCAGCCTTTCTCAGGCTCATGCTGCCACTAGCGCGGGCGAAGCGGCGGGAGCCCAGGCTTCCACCACTGCCAAAGGCAACTCAGACGCGATTGGCGTGGGTGCCGTGGGTGCGCTGTTGGGAGTGGCGCTGGCAACCATGGGCGGCGGTGACAAAGGCACCAGCAGCACATCGACCACCACCGCGACCACACCAGGCAAATAATCCGAACGTTTCAGGCGCGGCAAGGCTGCGGCGCTGCCCCCTTTTACTGCCAGCCCATTTCGCCACCGGAGAATAAGTTGCACCCAAGGCTTTTTTACCCAAGCCATTATTCTCCGCCTCTTTTTTACTCTGGGTTCTTCACATACTCGATGCAGTTAACAAACCACACTTTCTGCCCTTCCGGCGTATTCACCACGACTTCGTCATCCACCTCTTTCTTGATCAGCGCACGGGCCATCGGTGAATCAATGGAGATGTAATCCTTAACCGCATCGCCATAGATTTCATCCGGCCCCACAATGCGAAACCGCTTTGCATCACCCTGTTCATTTTCCACCTCAACCCAGGCACCAAAGAACACCTTCCCTTCCTGTTGCGGCGCATAATCGACAATTTTCAAATCGGCGAGGCACTTGCGCAGATAGCGCACACGGCGGTCAATCTGCCGCAACAGGCGTTTGTTATAGGTGTAATCGGCGTTTTCCGAACGATCGCCAAGGCTGGCCGCCCAGGAGACAATTTTGGTGATTTCCGGACGCTTTTCGTTCCACAAATGCTCGTGCTCGGCACGTAATTTGTTATAGCCTTCGCGGGTAATCAGTTGGGTTTTCATAACATCTACTCGTGGCAACAATGGGTCTTTACAGCAAAGAGGCCAACAATAAGCGACTGCATTGCTATCAGCAAGGTGTGCGCAGTGATGTGCGTGCTGCATTCAGAAAAAGACGGATTCGCCTGTCCCCGGCTGGCAATTTGCCGCCCCAATCCGTATAACTGTCCCCTATTTTCCAACCCTGTGTAAGCATTGTTAATGATGATGAAAGATTCACTGAGCCAGATTATCGCAAGTGAGCTGAAGGCACGCGCCGACCAGGTTGACGCCGCTGTACGCTTGCTGGATGAAGGGAACACCGTGCCATTTATCGCACGTTATCGTAAGGAAGTGACCGGTGGGCTGGATGATACCCAGTTGCGTCAGCTGGAGAGCCGCCTTGGCTATCTGCGTGAGCTGGAAGATCGCCGCCAGTCAATTCTGAAATCCATCGATGAGCAGGGCAAACTCACCCCAGAACTCGCCACGGCCATCAATGGCACGCTGAACAAAACTGAACTGGAAGATCTGTATCTGCCGTATAAGCAGAAACGCCGCACGCGTGGGCAGATCGCCATCGAAGCGGGCCTGGAGCCACTGGCTGAAACGCTATGGAGCGATCCTTCTCAGGAACCCGAGTCATTGGCTGCAAGCTATGTGGATGCGGATAAAGGCGTCGCCGATGTGCGCGCAGCGCTGGATGGCGCACGTTATATCCTGATGGAACGTTTTGCCGAAGACGCCACGCTGCTGGCAAAAGTGCGTGATTATCTGTGGAAAAACGCGCATCTGGTGGCTCGTGTGGTGGAAGGTAAAGAGGAAGAGGGCGCGAAATTCCGCGACTACTTCGATCACCACGAACCTCTCAGCACCGTTCCTTCTCACCGTGCGCTAGCGATGTTCCGTGGTCGCAATGAAGGCGTGCTGCAACTCTCTCTGAACGCCGATCCACAATTCGAAGAAGCGCCGCGCGAAAGCCACGGTGAAACGCTGATCGCCGACCATCTGCAACTGCGTCTGAACAATGCACCGGCAGACAGCTGGCGTAAAGCGGTGGTGAGCTGGACCTGGCGCATCAAAGTGCTGCTGCATCTCGAAACCGAACTGATGGGCACCATTCGCGAACGCGCAGAAGATGAAGCGATTAACGTATTCGCCCGCAACCTGCACGATTTGCTGATGGCGGCTCCGGCAGGCATGCGCGCCACCATGGGGCTCGATCCGGGCCTGCGTACCGGCGTGAAAGTCGCCGTGGTGGATGCCACCGGCAAACTGGTGGCACATGACACCATCTATCCGCACACCGGACAGGTGGCGAAAGCCGCATCAGCTGTGGCAGCACTGTGCATCAAACACCAGGTAGAGTTGGTGGCGATTGGTAACGGTACCGCTTCACGTGAAACCGAGCGTTTCTTCCTCGACGTGCAGAAGCAGTTCCCGCAGATCAACGCGCAGAAAGTGATTGTCAGCGAGGCTGGCGCATCGGTCTATTCCGCATCGGAACTGGCCGCGCTGGAGTTTCCGGACCTGGATGTTTCCATTCGCGGCGCCGTCTCCATTGCGCGTCGCTTGCAGGATCCGCTGGCCGAGCTGGTGAAAATCGATCCGAAATCCATCGGCGTTGGCCAGTATCAGCATGATGTGAGCCAAAGCCAGCTAGCGAAGAAGCTGGACGCGGTGGTGGAAGACTGTGTAAACGCCGTCGGCGTGGATCTGAATACCGCTTCAGTCGCCTTGCTGACGCGCGTGGCAGGCTTAACCCGCATGATGGCGCAGAACATTGTCACCTGGCGCGATGAGAACGGCCGCTTCCAGAATCGCCAGCAGCTGCTGAAAGTCAGCCGTCTTGGGCCAAAAGCTTACGAGCAGTGCGCCGGCTTCCTGCGCATCAATCACGGCGATAACCCGCTGGATGCCTCCACCGTGCACCCGGAAGCTTACCCGCTGGTCGAACGTATTCTGGCCGCGACTGAACAGGCTCTGAGCGAACTGATGGGCAACCCGGGTGGGTTGCGCGATCTCAACGCGCGCGACTTCACCGACGAGCGTTTTGGTCTGCCAACCGTCACCGACATCATGAAAGAGCTGGAGAAACCGGGGCGCGATCCCCGTCCGGAGTTCAAAACCGCGCAGTTTGCCGAAGGCGTGGAAACGCTGAACGATCTGCTGCCGGGCATGATTCTGGAAGGCGCGGTCACCAACGTCACCAACTTTGGTGCTTTCGTGGATATCGGCGTGCATCAGGATGGTCTGGTGCACATCTCTTCACTGTCAGACAAGTTCGTCGAAGATCCCCATCAGGTGGTGAAAGCGGGCGATATCGTCAAAGTGAAGGTGATGGAAGTGGATATGCAGCGTAAACGCATCGCCCTCACCATGCGTCTTGACGAGCAGCCCGGCGAGAGCAATGCGCGCGGCGGCAATAACCGCAGCAGCGGCAAAGAAAATGCACGTCCCGCCGCTAACAGCAAAGGACGCGGTAAACCTGCCAATGCACCTGCAGGCAACAGCGCGATGGGTGATGCGCTGGCAGCAGCATTTGGCAAAAAACGCTAACGCCCAGCCCTGAATAACGCGCGGAGGCGGCTTCGCTCCGCGCGTACACATTTGATAAATCCCCTCATCCGTCTACGCTGAAAAAATCCGTGTGAAAAAATGACCTTCCGCGTGGCCCGACGATCTGATGGACATAATCAACGCCCTACTTGATGAGATTTACGCAGGCCGCTTCCCCGTCGCCGCACGTGAGCGTCTGCTTTCCCATATTCGTGCAGCGCGAGATACCGCTAAGCTACCGCGCAAAGCCCACTGGGATGAGAAGGATGTGGTATTGATCAGCTACGCCGATCAGTTCCGTGAACCCGATAAGCCCACACTTGCCAGCTTCTCGCACTTCTATCAGCAGCATCTGCAATCCACTTTCAGCCTGGTCCATCTGCTGCCGTTTTTTCCCTACTCTTCCGACGATGGCTTCTCCGTGATTGATTATCACCAGGTGAATCCTCTTTGTGGCGAGTGGCAGCATATTGCGGCGCTGCACAGTGAAACCCGGCTGATGTTCGATTTTGTCTGTAATCATATGTCGGCGCACAGCCAATGGTTCCGCCACTATCTGGCGCAGGATCCCGGTTGGGATGACTTTTTTATCAGCATGCCGCCGGCCACCGATCTCAGCGCCGTGACGCGTCCCCGCACCTCGCCGTTGCTCACCCCGTTCGAGATGGCCGATGGTGAAACTCGCTTTATCTGGACCACTTTCAGCGCCGATCAAATCGATCTTAATTTTGCCAATCCTGAAGTGCTGATCCGTATGGTGGACGTATTGCTGGATTATCTGAACAAGGGCGCCGATTACGTTCGTCTTGATGCGGTGGGATATATGTGGAAGACGCCGGGTACAAATTGCATTCACCTGCCGAAAACCCACCAGCTGGTGAAGCTGTTTCGCGCCATCGCTAACGAAGTGGCACCGGGTACAGTGATAGTCACGGAAACTAACGTGCCGCACAAAGACAACATTAGTTATTTTGGTAACGGGCACGACGAAGCGCAGATGGTGTATCAGTTTTCACTGCCGCCACTGGTACTGCACGCCATTCATTCGGGTTCCGCACGCGCGCTGCGCCAATGGGCCAGCACGCTGAGCACCAGTAACGGCAGCACCACCTTCTTCAACTTCCTTGCCTCGCACGATGGCATTGGCCTCAATCCTGCGCGCGGTATTTTGTCTGAAGTGGAGATCGTAGCACTGGTGCGAGATTTGGCGCTGGAAGGGGCGCTGGTGTCTTATAAAAATAATCCCGATGGCACCACCAGCCCTTACGAAATTAACGTCACCTATTTCGATGCTCTCAACCAACAAAATGATGACGATGACACGCGTCTGCGTCGCTTCCTGCTGGCACATGCCATTCTGCTCGCCTTTCCGGGCGTGCCGGCGATCTATATCCAAAGTATTCTGGGATCGCGCAACGACAATGAAGGCGTGCGCGCGGCAGGACACAACCGCGCCATCAATCGCCAGAAATACAGTTTGCGTGAAATGGAACAGTGGATCAGCGGCGATGACCCGTTGCGTCAGCAGGTGTATGAACGACTCAGCGCATTGATCCAGCTGCGCAGCCGCCAGAGTGCGTTCCACCCGGATAATGCGATGACGCTACTGGAGAGTGAAAATACCGTGCTGATGTTGCGACGGCATGCGCCAGGCAGTGATGACGGGCTCTTGTGCGTATTTAATCTCAGCAGCCGGGAAGTCACCACGCATCTGCCGCAGACACGACATTTTCAGGATGTGATCAGCGGCGAGAAGATCGACGGCAGCCAGCCGCTGACACTGGCTGCGTGGCAATTTATGTGGCTGCGTGGATAAACTGCTGCACCTGCTGACAAAACGCATCAGGATGAGAGATAAAGGGAGCGTGGGCGGCCTTCTCCATCACAACCGATGGCGACGCGGGCCAGCGCGAATCCAGCTCCGCCGCAATACGACGCGGCACCAGTCCGTCGAGTGATCCATAGATACGCATAAACGGCAGCGCAAGATTATCCAGCGCCGTACGCAGATCATCCTGTCGCAAGATCTCTAACCCACCTTCCAGCACCGCGACCGAAGGCATTGGCTGCGATAGCACCACGTCTTTGAGCTGACGTGCATCCTGGCGAGCGTTTTCCGTACCCATGGTTTGCAAGGCCAGGAAACGTTCTACGGTGCGCTGGAAATCATTGCTCAACTGCTGCTGGAAGCTCTCCAGCGTCTCAGGCTTGATGCCCGGCCAATCCTCGTGCGCGGTAAAACAGGGTGACGATGCCACGCTAATCAGCGCGGTGACACGTTCAGGCTGCGTCAGTGCAAGCTGGCTGGCAACCAGTCCCCCCAGCGACCAACCGAGCAACACTGCACGCTCAGGCAGTTGTGGAACCAGCTGTTGAGCCATGTCGGCTAAGGTCAGTGCACCAAATCCCTGGCTACGGCCAAAGCCGGGCAGATCCACCAGGTGCAGACGAAAATGCGGGCTGAGTCGTGGAACAATGTTCTGCCACACTTCGGCATTCAATCCCCAGCCGTGCAGCAGCACAAGATCGCGATCGCCCGTGCCTGTGGTGTGCCAGTAAAGCGAACTCATCGGTTACACTCCCGAAAAGTGAAAAGAGGCCGCTATGCTATCAATCCCTGCCCTGTGTTGGCTATGCCGCCTGCCATTACAGATTGCCAGACATGGGCTATGTAGCCGCTGTTTGCAACAAATCCCAGCGCTGCCCGCGATCTGCCCCTGCTGTGCACTACCGGCCAGCGGCACCCGATTGTGCGGCCGCTGTCTGCGTCGTCCACCGCCGTGGCACAGCCTGACCTGCGTTAGCGATTACTTGCCGCCGCTGAGTGATTGGGTCATCCAGCTGAAATTTTCTCGGGCAACCGCACTCAGAGTGATGCTGGCGCGGCTACTTTTGTTAAAATTGTTAAATAGTCGCCGCGATAACCTGACGCCGCGCATCGATTTGGTGTTGAGTGTGCCGTTACATCGGCGTCGTGCCTGGCAGCGTGGCTATAATCAGGCTGAGCTGCTGGCAAAACCGCTGGCACGCTGGCTAGGTTGTGAATATCGTGCCGGGGTACGCCGCAGACGGCGAGGGTTGGTCCAGCATGTGTTGCGCGCTTCGGCGCGGAAAAAGAATCTGCGCGGGGCCTTTTCCCTTGAAATGCCGGTGCGCGGACGCCATATCCTGCTCATCGACGATGTGGTGACCACCGGAAGCACGGTGGCAGAAATCAGCCGCATTTTGCTGGCGCAAGGCGCGGCCAGCGTGCATATTGGCTGCCTGTGCCGTACCTTGTAGAGCGTCGGCGTTGGGCGTATTATAACCAAGTAATTTAGTCAACTATTGAGCAATCGCCATGATCGTTATTACTGATGCTGCGCAAGATCACTTCTCAAAATTGCTATCAAAACAAGAAGATGGCACACAAATTCGCGTATTCGTCATTAATCCGGGTACGCCAACCGCTGAATGCGGTGTTTCTTACTGCCCACCCGATGCAGTTGAAGCCACTGATACTGAAATGAAGTTCGAAAAGCTGTCAGCCTATGTTGATGAGCTGAGCGCGCCTTATCTGGAAGATGCTGAGATCGATTTTGTCACTGATAACCTCGGTTCCCAGCTGACGCTGAAAGCGCCAAACGCCAAGATGCGTAAAGTGTCTGATGATGCGCCAATGGTTGAGCGTGTGGAGTATTTGCTGCAAGCGCAGATCAACCCACAGCTGGCTGGTCACGGTGGTCGTGTATCCCTGATGGAAATCACCGATGACGGTTACGCGATTCTGCAGTTTGGCGGCGGCTGTAACGGCTGTTCAATGATCGACGTCACGCTGAAAGATGGCATCGAGAAAGAGCTGCTGGCAGCGTTCCCTGAGCTGAAAGGTGTGCGTGACCTCACTGAACACCAGCGCGGCGAGCACTCTTACTACTGATTTGTTGCGGCAGCGCACCCGAGCTGCCGCAGATTTCTACCTCGCTTTGCGCCCGTCATTCACCGCTTTCAGAACTTGCTTCACGGATTTGTCGGCAAACATCTCTTCCAGCGAGACACATAACTTGCGCCGCCAGTTCGGATACTCATCCACGGTGCCAGGCACGTTTACCGGCATTGTCATGCCGAGCCAATCTTCCGGCTGCAATCCCAGTAGTGCGCTTTCCGTGCGGGCCAGGTAACGGTGCATCGCCACATTCAGCGCCGGCGTAAGCGGTTGTTTCAACGCAGGTTGACGACTGCGAGCAGGCATGGCCCCCGCCTGCTGTAAGGCATCCAGCAAAGCCTGCTTTTGTGCCGTGCGTTGTTGTTGCAGGGAGCGCAGCACGCTATCACGATACATGCCAAGCTTTTCACCCAATGCCAAATCTTCCGCCTGCCAGAATCCGCTCAACGTGGGCAAATCATGGGTACTGGCACTGGCAATCGACTGGCGAGGATAAGCCGAAGGCTGGCGGTAGCGGCCATCGCGCTCCTGTTCGAAGAACAACACTTTCCACGAGAAAATACCGTGGCTGCGCATCATGCGCACGATGATCGGCGGCACAATGCCCAGATCCTCGCCGATCACCATGCAGCGATGGCGCTGACTTTCCAGCGCCAGAATCGCCATTAAATCGTCCACCGGATACGACACATAGGCGCCTTTATCCGCTGTCTCACCATACGGAATCCACCACAGCCGCAATAACGCCATCACGTGATCGATACGCAGCGCGCCGCAATCACGCATATTGGCGCGCAACAAATCAATAAAAGGCTGATAGCCGCGCGCGCGCATCTCGTGCGGATCAAGCGGCGGCAACGCCCAGTTTTGCCCCAATGGCCCCAGGCGATCCGGCGGCGCACCCACAGAAGCGCCCAGCTTATACAGCTGCGCATCCTGCCAGGTTTCTGCACTGTGCTGCGCCACACCCACGGCGAGATCACGGTAAAGCCCCACCGTCATGCCGAGTTGCTGGCTGCGCTGCCAGCAGGCGGCAAATTGCTGTTGCGCCAGCCACTGCAACCAGCACCAGAACTGAATCTCGTCCTCATGCTGCGAGCACCACTCTTGCACCTCGGGCTGGTGCGCATTGCGCCAGGTTTCCGGCCATGACGCCCATCCCCACGCCTTCTCCTGCTGAGCGCTGCGTTCTGCCAGAATGCCGTCAAACGCCGCCTGATAGCGCAGATGATCGCCGCCCTCAGCGACAAATTGCAGGAACGCCTGCTCAGGCTGATATTGCTGCCAGGCCAGACGTAGCGCCGTGATTTTCAACTCCGCCACCGCACGATAGTCGACATCGTCAGTTGCGCGCGCGGCTTGCACATCCTTGCGCGTTTTAGCGCGTTTCCACCAACGCTGTGCCTCATCACTTTGTGCAAATGCCGCGACCTGATTGATGTCGATATACAACATATTCAGCCAGCGACGCGAGGTGGGGCTATAAGGGCTGGCGTGTTCAGGCTGCGCAGGATAAAGCGCGTGTAACGGGTTGAGGCCAACAAAATCGCCACCGTGAGCGGCAACCTGCTCCAGCATTTGCGCAAGATCGCCAAAATCACCGATCCCCCAATTGCGATCGGATCGCAGCGTGTAAAGCTGCACCAGCGCTCCCCAGCGTTTGTCGCCTTGCGCTAGCGGTTCGGATAAATAGCAGCGACGTGGCGCGATAATAATGCGCGAGTGCCACTGCTGACGTCCCTGCCGCAAGGTCAAACGGTGATAACCCTGCGCCAGACGCGGCGGCAACGCGAAGGCTTCCCCCGCCTGTAGCGTGCCGCTGTAAGTTTTGCCGCGTTCGGTTTCAAACTGCCAGCTAAACTCGCCTTTGCCCTGCGGGCAACACTGACGCGGACGGCGCGGGGTAAAAACCAGCACCGGCGGCAGTGGTGGCGCTTTACCTTCCGGCGTATTCATCACCGCCAGCAGTGCACGTTTGGTGTCGTCGCTAATGCGCACCCGCTCACCGTTCGCGTTGGTAAAATCTACCGCAATACCCGCGTCCTGCGCGGCCTTATCCAGTTTACTGAGTGTCATCGCATCTCCTTGGGTGCGGTGCGCATCCATGCGCACCCGACGAAAACCGTACCGAACAACATCGGGTTGCCATTGTTGGCGAGCTGTAAATCAGCGCGCGGCCTGCCAGATACGCTGCTGGTAATCGCGAATCGAACGATCGGAGCTGAAACGTCCGGTGCGCGCGGTGTTAAGAATCGCCGCTTTGGTCCACGCCTCCGGATTTTTCCACAAGGCTTCAACCTGCTGCTGCGCCTCGAGATAAGCCTCGAAATCGGCCAGTACCAGCCAGGGATCGCCGCCTTTGGTCAGGCTGGTGAGCAACATATCAAATGCCTGCTTATCACCTGCACTGAACTTGCCCTTCTCCAGATCTTTCAGCAAACCATCCAGATACTTATTCTGCTTGCGCAGTTTTTTCGGGCTGTAACCGTTGGCTTTGAGCGCCTTCACCTCATCCACCGTATTGCCGAAGATAAAGATGTTCTTCTCGCCCACCGCTTCGGCGATCTCAACGTTTGCGCCATCCAGCGTGCCAATGGTCAGCGCGCCGTTCAGCGCCAGCTTCATATTCCCGGTGCCGGACGCTTCATAACCGGCGGTCGAGATTTGCTCCGAGAGATCGGCTGCCGGAATCATCAGCTCTGCGGCGGTAATGCGATAGTCCGGAATAAATACCACCTTCAACCGATCGCCAACTTTGGGATCGTTGTTAATCACTTCAGCCACTTTGTTGATGGCGTAGATGATGTTCTTGGCCAGGTAGTAGCCTGGCGCGGCTTTCGCACCAAACAGAAACACACGTGGCACAAAGTCGGGGTTATCAGGATTGTCCCGCAGCTGACGATAGCAGTGCAGCATATGCAGCAGGCTGAGGTGCTGACGTTTGTACTCGTGTAGCCGCTTAATCTGCACATCGAACAGCGCATCAGGGTTCACATCAATGCCGGTCACGCGTTTGATATACACGGTCAGCCGCAGCTTGTTCTGCTGCTTGATGATACGGAACTGCTGACGGAAAGCTTTCTTACGCGCATAGGGCGCCAGCCACTCCAGCGCATCCAGATCGTTGGCCCACTCCACCTGCAACGTCTCATCAATCAGGTTCGACAGCAGCGGATTGCACTGCTTCAACCAGCGGCGCGGCGTGATGCCGTTGGTGACATTATGGAATTTGGTCGGCCACAGTTGGTGATACTCCGGAAACAGATCCTTCACCACCAGCTCAGAGTGCAGCGCAGCCACGCCATTCACGGCGAAACAGCTCACCACACACAGGTTCGCCATACGCACCTGCCCGTCGGCCACCACCGCCAGCTTCTGCCAGGTCGCGCTGTCGCCAGGCCACTGCTTTTTGACGATTTTTTTCAGCTGCTGGTTAATTTCGCGGATGATCAGCATATGGCGCGGCAGCAGATCGCGCACCAGCTGTTCATCCCAACGCTCCAGTGCTTCTGGCATCAGCGTGTGATTGGTGTAGGCGAATACACGACTGGTGATGTGCCAGGCTTCATCCCAGCTCAATTGATGCTCATCCAGCAGAATACGCAGCATTTCCGGGATGGCGATGGTGGGATGGGTATCGTTGAGCTGGATGACTTCAAAATCGGGCAAGCTGTGAATCGAGCGCCCAGCGAGATGATGACGACGCAAAATATCGCCCACCGCGCAGGCACACTGGAAATATTGCTGCATCAGGCGCAGGCGCTTGCCTTCAGCGTGATTATCGTTGGGATACAGCACCTTGGTGAGTTTGTCAGCATCAATGCCGGGCTGTTCGGCCTGCAGAAACTTGCCATCATTGAACAGGGTGAGATCGAACGGATGCACGCTGGTGGCTTGCCACAAACGTAACGGCAGCGTCACGCCATTGCGGTAGCCGACCACCGGCAAATCCCAGGCTTCACCTTTAAGATGAAATTTAGGTCGCCACTGCAGCGAGCCATCGCTGTTTTTCTTCACTTTGCCGCCGATGCCAACCTGCACATCCTGCGCGGCGTTATGGCGAAACCACGGATAACTGTTGCGCTGCCAGTCGTCCGGCGCCTCTTTTTGCTGGCCATCGTCAAAGGTCTGGCGGAACAAACCGTACTGATAATTAAGGCCATGTCCCATCGCGGCCTGCCCGACAGTGGCCATGGAGTCCATGTAGCACGCGGCCAGGCGCCCCAATCCACCGTTGCCAAGCGCCGGATCCACCTCTTCCTCCAGCAATTCACTGAGTTCTACCTGATGCGCCGCCAGCGCTTCCTTCACCTCGTCGTACCAACCCAGATTCAGCAAGTTGTTGCCGGTCAGGCGGCCGATGAGAAACTCCATCGACAGATAGTTCACATGGCGTTGGCCTGCGCGCGGTGTGGCGGGCGGCTGTGTGGCGAGCATCTCCGTTAGCACACGGCTTAATGCCTGCCACCACTGATGCGGTGTCATTTGCTGGGCGGAGGTGAGTCCAAGGTGCTGCCATTGGCGGGTAAGTGCGGCGTCGAAACGTGTCTTATTAAATTTTTGCTGCGACATATCAATCCCTTCGAGTCCGTTAACGGTAAAGATGGGCGAGCGCATAACCAGAAAGGATAAGTAAAGCCGGGGGCGAAGAAAAAAGCGACAGAGAAATGCGGATGAAGGGAAAAAAAGTGTATTTAAGCGTGGCGCTCAACCTGATGCGACCCTGCGGGCGGCACTGTGACCGCCCCGGCAGGATGGATTAGCAGAGTTCGAGATGGACTTCGTGTTGCTCAATCACCTTCAGCACGCTGGCGGGCGGCGTCTGATCGGTATACATGTAGTCAATCAGGCTCATATTCCCCAGGTTCACCATCGCATTACGGCCAAACTTAGAATGGTCCACCACCAACATCACGCAGCGTGAGTTTTCGATTATCGCGCGTTTGGTGCGTACTTCGTGGTAATCGAACTCCAGCAGTGAGCCATCCATATCAATACCGCTGATGCCGAGAATGCCGTAGTCGAGGCGGAACTGGGAGATGAAATCCAGCGTCGCTTCGCCCATGATGCCACCATCCCGTGTACGCACTTCACCGCCGGCGATGATCACGCGGAAGTCCGGTTTCGCCATCAGCAAAATGGCCACGTTGAGGTTGTTGGTCACCACGCGCAGATTGTTATGGTTAAGCAACGCATGCGCCACCGCTTCAGGCGTGGTGCCGATATCGATAAACAGCGTGGCACCATCGGGGATCTGGCTCGCCACACGCTCGGCAATGCGCGCTTTCTCCGCCGACCACATCATTTTACGATCCTGCCATGCGGTGTTTTCAGAGCTGGAAGGCAGCGCCGCGCCACCGTGATGACGCTGGATTTTATTCTGATCGGCCAGATCGTTCAGGTCACGCCGAATGGTTTGCGGGCTCACCTCAAAGTGATCCACCAGCTCTTCCGTACTGACATATCCCTGGCGTCGCACCAAATCGATAATGGCATCATGACGTTGCGTCTGCTTCACATCTCTCTCCTCGGCTCAGAGCCGTTTTCTTTTTATACCTGCTACCGACGTGCCACATTGCGCGTATCGACAAACGCCATTGCCAGGCCGACCAGCAAGCCGGTGACATGTGCAGCGTTAGCAATCGACAGCCCAAAAGCGCCGTACCAGCCAATAATCAGCCATACAATAGCGAAGCCCATCAGACCGCGCTCCAGATAAATGCCACTTTCGGGATCGCGCTCGCCACGCAGCCAGCAATACCCCATCAGCGCATACACCACGCCCGATAGTCCGCCGAACAGCACACCGCTGAATTTAGCCTGCATCCAGCCGCTCAACAGCGCGGAAATGAGCATAATCACAAACAGCTTGCCGCTGCCAATACGTTTCTCCACTGCGCCACCGAGATACCACCACCACATCAGATTGAACAGGATGTGCAGCAGTGAGAAGTGCAACAACGCATGGCTAAACCAGCGCCACACCTGGAAATACTGCGAGGAGTCAGCAGGCCACGCCAGCCAATCCAGCGCCACATCATCACCGACAATCTGCATCATGATGAACACCGCCACGCAGGCAATCATGATCGTCATGGTGAGCGGGCCTGCGCGTTCACGAATATTCGCCCAGATGTTGCTGCGTTCATAGCGCAAGCCACTTTCGGTACTGCCTGTATGCCAGCTGGCGGCCTGATAGCGTGGATGATTAGGGTCGCGTACGAACTGGGCAAGTTCGTTTTCAACCATCTCCAGCCTGGCTTCATCATCCAGCATAATGACATAGTGGCTTTCGCGCTCAATACGCAGCGTGACGCCGCGCGTTGCCATGTAATCCACAAACGCCTGCGCCATACGCGGGTTGTTGAACTGAGTAATGCGCATCGTGCGGGTTCTCCTTCCTTTATGTGATCGTCTCAGACGCCGCCAGTGGCCACCTGCTCGGGGAACACGGCACGCCAGGCGTCAAAACCGCCATCGATGCTATACGCTGCACTGAATCCCTGCCCTAACAAAAACTGCGCCGCCCCTTTGCTGCTGTTGCCGTGATAGCACATCACCAGCACCGGCAACGCATGATTCGCCTGCGCGATAAAGTCCGCCAGATTGTCATTCGACAGATGCAACGAGCCTGTCGCATGGCCCATGGCAAAGCTTTGTGGGTCGCGAATGTCCACCAGCTGTGCGCCTTGTGCCAGGTGCTCGTTAGCCTGCTGAACCGAAATACATTCGAAGTTTTCCATGGTGTCTCTCATAAGGTCGTCACAATTAGCGCCTAGTTTAACCTGAGAATCCGTCGCGATAACCTGACAAAAGTTATGGCTATGGATTTTTTTTCCTGCAGGAATGTTAGCTATATCACGCAAAAATGTTTTTATTGAGTTAAGCGCTGGCATCAATGTTGGTTTCCGATTATTATTACGCTCGAAAACGAACATTTTAGAACTATTCCGAACATCGGAGGAGATGACGTGGAAACCAAAGACCTGATCGTGATCGGCGGCGGCATTAACGGAGCCGGCATTGCAGTGGACGCTGCAGGACGCGGACTGTCAGTGCTGATGCTGGAGGCGCGGGATTTGGCCTGTGCAACCTCCTCCAACAGCTCTAAATTAATCCACGGTGGCCTGCGCTACCTGGAACATTACGAATTCCGCCTGGTGGGCGAAGCGCTGGCCGAACGTGAAGTGCTGCTGAAAATGGCACCGCACATTGCCTTCCCAATGCGCTTCCGCTTGCCACATCGCCCGCATCTGCGTCCGGCGTGGATGATTCGCCTTGGCCTGTTTATGTACGACCGCCTGGGTAAACGCACCACCTTACCGGGCAGTAAAGGCCTGCGTTTTGGCGCGGAATCGGCCCTTAAGCCTGAGATCACGCGCGGATTCGAATATTCCGACTGCTGGGTGGACGATGCTCGCATGGTAGTACTTAACGCGCAGGAAGTTGTGAAACAGGGTGGCGAAGTGCGCACCCGCACCCGCGTTAACCGTGCATGGCGCGAAGGCGGTCTCTGGATGGTGGAAGCGGAAGATATCGATACCGGCAAAATTTTCACCTGGCGCGCTAAAGGCCTGGTCAACGCCGCTGGCCCATGGGTGAAGCAACTGTTCGACGATGGTCTGAAACTAAAATCACCTTATGGCATTCGCCTGATCAAAGGCAGCCATATTGTGGTGCCGCGCGTACACTGTGAAAAGCAGGCTTATATCCTGCAGAACGAAGATAACCGTATCGTGTTTGTGATTCCGTGGATGGACGAGTTCTCTATCATCGGTACGACGGATGTGGAGTACAAAGGCGATCCGAAAGACGTGAAGATCGATGACAACGAAATTAGCTATTTGCTGAAAGTGTTTAACGGACACTTCAAACAGCAGCTGAGCAAAGATGACATCGTCTGGACCTATTCTGGTGTGCGTCCGCTGTGTGATGACGAATCGGATTCTCCGCAGGCCATCACCCGTGATTACACGCTGGATGTGCACGATGACAACGGCCAGGCGCCGCTGCTGTCGGTGTTTGGCGGTAAGCTGACCACCTATCGTAAGCTGGCAGAGCACGCAATGGAGAAACTGGCGAAGTACTATCCCAACGCCGGCCCAGCCTGGACTAAATCAGCAGTACTGCCAGGCGGTGATTTCTCTGGCACCCGTGAAGATTACGCCGCGGGCTTACGTCGTCGCTATCCGTTTATCAGCGAAGGCATGGCGCGCCACTTTGCCCGTACCTACGGCAGCCGCACCGAAGAACTGCTGGCTGGCGCAAGCAGTCTGGCGGATCTGGGCGAGAACTTCGGCCACGAGTTTTATGAAGCTGAATTGCGCTACCTGGTGAAAAATGAGTGGGTGCGCGAACTGGATGATGCGATCTGGCGTCGTACCAAACAAGGTATGTGGCTGACAGAAGCTGAGCAGGCGCGCATTAGTGAGTGGCTGGCAGAACACGGTCAGAAACCGGCGCTGTCGCTGGCATCTTAATCCTGGCCAAATAAAAGGCCGTTATCCTGAAAGGGATAACGGCCTTTTTTATTGTATCTGACGGTCAAAAGAGCGCGATAAATCGCGCCGCTACAATGAAGTGCACATACCGATGAATCAAATCGCTACAACGGAAGTGCACAATCCGCAGCGGCGCAATTCATTGCGTATCATTGAACTTATAACCCGGTATTCTCGCGAATATATTTGCGCGCTTTCACCGCATATTCGAACGGGTTGGCCAGTGCCGGATCCTGCTCCGCTTCTACCACCATCCAGCCTTTGTAGCCGTAATCGTCGAGGATTTTGAACACCGGTTTGAAATCAATCACGCCATCGCCCGGTACGGTGAAGGTGCCTTTCTTCACGCCATCGAGGAACGACAGGGATTTCTCGCGCACTTCGGCCACCACGCTGTCACGCACATCTTTGAGATGCACATGGAAAATGCGCGGCAGGTATTGGGTCAGCACATCCAGCATCGCCTGCTGCGAACCTTCGGAATAGTAGATGTGGCCAGTGTCATACAGCAGGCCGACATTCTGATTGGTCGATTCCATAAAGCGATCGATTTCCGCTGGCGTCTGAATGCCGGTCCCCATGTGATGGTGCAGCGTCACGCGCATGCCCTTCTTCGCCGCGATTTCAGCCAACTCGTTGTAGCCTTCAGCCGTCAGACGCCACTCTTCATCACTGAAGATCGGCTTCTGCTCCAGCACTGCTAGCGTGGTGCCCTGAATACTTTTGCTTTGTTCAGAGCAGCCAATCACGCGCGCGCCCATGGCGTGCAGGAAGTTCATGTGATGGGTGAACTCGTCAATGGTTTTCGCCTTGTCACCGTTGGCGAAGAAAGTGCTGAACCAGGCATTGCAGATTTGGATACCACGAATATCCAACATCGGTTTCAACACTGCGGGATCTTTCGGGTATTTACTGCCGACTTCACTGCCGGTGAAACCTGCCAACGCCATTTCACTGACGGTCTGCTGGAAGGTATTTTCGCTGCCCAGCTCTGGCATGTCATCGTTGGTCCAGCCGATTGGCGCAATCGCCAGTTTTACATTGTCTTTGTTCATTTCAATTCCCTGATTCTGAGAGAGAAGTGTTAGCGCACGGATTCAGTTATTTGGCGTAAAAGTCTGGACGCGCTGGCATGGTCACCGGCTCAATAGCGCCGCTGTTCTGGGCTTTATGGCACGCATCCGCCGCAACGGAAGCGGCAAACCCATCCCAGGCGGAAGGACCGGTCAACTTGCCCGCCGTGGCGTCATTGATGAAGGCCTGCAGTTCAACGTCATAGGCTTCAATGAAACGGTCTTTCCAGTCAGTAAGCAGCGCATTGCCGAGACGCGCGTTTTTACGCATCTGAATAGAGGAAGGCTCAGGCAGTTTGGCAATGCCCTCTTCGCCCACCACTTCACACTGAATGTCGTAGCCGTATGCGCAGTTCACGAAGATCTCGACATCAATACGAATGCCCTTCTGGGTTTCGAACAGCACGATTTGCGGATCTTTCAATTTGGCGTGGCTCTTCGAGGTGGAACGCGGGAACACCACCTGCACCGATTTATAATCGTCTTCGGTCAACCAGCGCAGCACGTCCAGCTCGTGAATCAGGGTGTTGGTGATCGCCATATCGGTGGTGTAATTTTCGCCCACGCTCTGGTTGCGGTGCGCACAGTGCAGCATCAGCGGCTCGCCGATTTCACCGTCAGTGATCACTTTCTTCAACGCGCGATAGCCTGAATCGTACGGACGCATAAAGCCCACCTGCACCAGGCGTTTACCGTGTTTAATTTCGGCATCAACGATGCGGCGGCAGCCTTCGGCGCTCATCGCCAGCGGCTTCTCGCAGAACACCGGCTTGCCAGCAGCAATGGCGGCGAGGGTGAATTCTTCGTGGGTCGGATCCCATGATGTCACCAGAATGGCATCCACCTCCGGCGAGTTAATCACCTGATGACCATCCTGATACACCTCAGCTTCGATATTCAGACGCTGCAGCGCCGCACGGGCCCCTTCCACGTTGATATCTGAAACCGCCACCACTTTCGCGCCCTGCAACACATTGTTGCAGCGACGAATGTGATCCTGACCAATTGCACCGGTACCAATTACACCGAGTTTGAGCGTCATAATTACACCTGTAGAGTCGGATAAGTATGCCCTTCATATTTCAAGATGCAGGTGCGTTGGCTGCTCTCGTTGGCCGCCTTCCTGACTCTCGAATTATTTGGGGTACATAGGGTTAAACAAGGCCGGCGAACGCCGGCCTAAAAAGGGTGTTAGTACTTACGTGCTTGTTCGATATGCACGTTAAGCTTGTCAGCGACTTCCTGCGTGCGTTCAGACGTTGAAGTCTGAGCCACACCAACGTGCCACCAGCTAAAATATTTGTGAATCATGGTTTTTGGCAGCACTTTGATGTCGAACAGCACTGAAACGGTCTGTTTCTGCGCGTCAATCAGTGCAGCTTCCAACTGTTCCAGCGTGGTGATGCGATAAGTTTTACAGCCGTAACCGCCCGCAATCGCCGCGAAATCGACCGGAATAAAGCCGCCATCCAGCTTGCCGCCTTCCGGGTTGCGGAAACGGAACTCGGTGGTGAAGCTGTCCATGCCATGTTCCATCTGCAGGTTGTTAATACAGCCGTTGGTCATGTTATCCAGCAGCACCACGTTGATTTTCGCGCCTTCCTGAATCGAGGTGACCAGCTCGGAGTGCAGCATCATGAACGAGCCATCGCCAACCATCACGTAGACTTCACGCTGCGGCTGCGCCAGCTTCACGCCCAACGCGGCGTTGACTTCGTAGCCCATGCAGGAATAGCCATATTCAACGTGGTACGAGTTGTAATCTTTGGTGCGCCACATGCGTTGCAGGTCGCCCGGCAGACTGCCCGCTGCCGCGACAATCACTGCATCCTTTGGGAGCTGCTCGTTTAAGGTGCCCAGCACACTGCTCTGCGTCAGCACTGACTGCGTCAGGCGCTCAAACTCAGTAAACAGCGCTTCACGGTCAATGTGATCGGCGATTTCGGGAATAAAATCGTCAGTGTTATAAGTGGCGGCATACACACGCTGCGTCTCTTTCAGCAGCTTGCTTTGTGCCTGCTCAACCTGACCGCCCCAGTGGTTCTCAAAGCCTTTCAGTCCGCTTTCCAATGCAGTCAACCCTTCACGCGCATCCGCTAACAGCTGCACTGCATCGAGCTTGTAGCTGTCGAAATTGCTGACGTTGATGTTGAGGTAGCTCACTTCAGGATTCTGGAAAATCCATTTCGAAGCGGTGGTGAAATCGGTGTAGCGCGTGCCGATCCCGATTACCAGATCGGCTTCTTTCGCCAACAGGTTAGCCGCCAGACAACCGGTTTCGCCGACGCCACCCACATTCAGTGGATGATCAGAAACAATGGTGCCTTTACCGGCCTGTGTTTCCGCAAACGGGATGTTAAAGCGCTCCGCGAATTTCAGCAGCGCGGCACCGGCATCAGAATATTTCAGACCGCCACCCACGATAATCAGCGGCTTGTGTTTACGCGCAATCAGCGACAGAGCATCTTCCAACTGGGCAGCGGTCGGCAGACGGCGATCCAGACGGTGCACACGTTTCTGGAAGAAATATTCCGGGAAGTCCCAGGCCTCACCCTGCACGTCTTGCGGCAGCGCGATGGTCACGGCACCGGTCTCCGCCGGATCGGTCAGCACACGCAAGGCATTAATACAGGCAGTCATCAGCTGTTCAGGACGGCTAACGCGGTCCCAGTATTTGCTCACCGCGCGGAAGGCGTCGTTGGTACTGATGCTGAGATCGTGGCTCTGCTCGATCTGCTGCAAAACGGGATCGGGCTGACGCGTGGCGAACACATCACCCGGCAGCAGCAATAAAGGAATGCGGTTCGCGGTCGCCGTGGCAGCGGCGGTGATCATGTTCGCCGCGCCCGGTCCCACTGAAGAGGTACAGGCAATAATCTGACGACGCAGTGACTGCTTGGCGAAACCAATCGCCGCATGCGCCATGCCCTGTTCATTACGACCCTGATGCACCACCAGATCGCCGCTGTCCTGCTCCAGCGCTTGCCCCAGTCCCAGCACGTTACCGTGGCCGAAAATGGCAAAAATGCCTTTCACAAATTTGGTTTCAACGCCGTCAACGTTCAGATACTGGTTATCAAGAAATTTCACCAGCGCCTGTGCCGTGGTAAGTCTGATTGTGCCCATATGCTTCTTCCTTTACATGCTGGTACCTGACGTGAGGTACAACGCGGTTCGGGTTTTCGCTGCCGTTACGGCACCCGCGGATAAGTGAAACGTGTGGCGATTATAAACAAATATTTTTTTCATTAAACGTAATTACAGAAGAAACATTTCATTTTGCGATGGAGATCAAATTCAGCGATGAAACGTTGCCAGCGGAGGCCGTTGCAGGGGTAAAAGTGGAATGACAAAATAGCATTTTAACAAGATAGCGAAATTTCATTTCACTTCAGTAGCTTCCTTTATTCACAGCCATTTTCCTGCGACCTGGCTCACAAGCCAGAGCATCAGTGAAACTGATGCTAAACAGCGTGCCGTGATAGCGCATTGTGCAGAGTTTTACCTCGGTCACAAAATCGCGATGGATGTTTCATTTCATATTGTATTTGGAATTTTTATTCCTCATACTGCGACCATAGCCAATCAGGCACCTTGAGAACCCGGAAGCATAGCGCTTGATGTTGGGCGTTTTCGCCCCAGTGTCTGCTTATCACAGAAGGAAACCACAGGTATGAGTACACAACAGAAGCGGCTTGATGTGATTTGTATCGGACGCATCGCCGTCGACCTCTACGGTCAGCAAATCGGATCACGTCTGGAAGATATGACCAGCTTTAATAAATATCTGGGCGGTTCTTCCGGTAACGTGGCTTATGGAACAGCCATTCAGGGCTTAAAATCAGCCATGCTGGCACGCGTAGGGGATGAACATAACGGTCGCTTTCTGCGAGAAGAATTGCAGCGCGTAGGTTGTAACACCGATGGGCTGATCACCGATAAAAACCGCCTGACCGGCCTGGTGATCCTCGGTATTAAAGATGAAGATACCTTCCCGCTGATCTTCTACCGCGACAACTGTGCCGATATGGGCCTGGTGCCGGATGACATTAAGGAGGAATTCATCACCTCTTCTCGCGCTGTCGCGGTCACCGGTACGCATCTTTCACATCCGCAAACCCGCGCTGCGGTACTGAAAGCGTTGGATATCGCCAGGCGAAATGGTCTGCGCACCGCACTGGATATCGATTATCGTCCGGTGCTGTGGGGCCTGACGTCACTGGGCGATGGCGAAACGCGTTTCGTTGAATCCGGTGAAGTTACGAAACAACTGCAGGAAGTGCTGCACTATTTCGATTTGGTGGTAGGAACGGAAGAAGAGTTCCATATTGCCGGCGGCAGCACGGATACGCTGACAGCACTGAAAAATGTGCGCCAGGCAAGCAAAGCCACACTGGTGTGTAAACGTGGGCCGTTGGGTTGCGTGGTGTTTGAAGGTGATATCCCGGACAGCTGGGAACAGACCAAATTGCAGACCGGTGTACGCGTTGAAGTCCTGAACGTGCTGGGTGCAGGCGATGCCTTTATGTCTGGCCTGCTACGCGGCTGGCTCAACGATGAAAGCTGGGAACAGGCTTGCCGCTACGCCAACGCCTGTGGTGCGCTGGTGGTCTCACGCCACGGTTGCGCGCCAGCGATGCCAACCAAAGAAGAGCTGGACGATTTCCTTGGTCGCGATAAAGATGTGAAACGTCCGGATCTGGATGCGCGCCTCAACCATCTGCACCGCGTCACCACGCGTAAACAGCAGTGGCCAGAACTCAACGTGTTCGCCTTTGACCACCGTAAGCAGTTGGCCGATATGGCACGTGAAGCGGGCGTCAGTGAAGATAAGATCCCGCAGTTGAAACTGCTGCTGCTGCAGGCGGCACAGGAAGCGGCCAACGAAGCAGGCTTAAATGAGAAGAGTGGGATTCTGGCGGATACCACCTACGGCCAGAAAGCGCTGAACGCCATTACCGGCAAAAACTGGTGGATTGGCCGACCTATCGAACTGCCAAGCTCGCGTCCCCTGCGTCTGGAGCACGGAAACATCGGTTCGCAGCTGGTCGACTGGCCGGCAGAGCACGTGGTGAAATGCCTGGTGTTCTACCATCCGCATGACAGCGCCGAGCTGCGTAAAGAGCAGGATGAACTGGTACTCGATGTGTGGAACGGTTGTAACAAGAGCGGGCATGAGCTGCTGCTGGAACTGATTCTGCCGGAGAGCAATCCGGACCGTAATGAAGCGTACTATTACGACATGCTGAGCCACTTCTACAGCCTGGGCATTCAGCCGGACTGGTGGAAACTGCCACCGCTGTCGGCGGAGAGCTGGCAGGCCATCAGCGGGTTGATCGAACAGAACGATCCCCACTGCCGCGGCATTCTGCTGCTCGGCCTCGATGCGCCGGAAGAGACGCTGAAAGCCGGTTTCGCTGCGGCGGCGCAAGCGCCGTGGGTGAAAGGCTTTGCCGTCGGACGCACCATCTTCGGCCAACCGTCACGCCAATGGCTCAACGGTGAACTGGATGATAAAGCGCTGATCGAAACGGTGAAAGGCAACTATCTGCGACTGATTGGCTACTGGCGCGCGGCGCGTGGCTGACAGGGTTTAATCACAGTTAAAAGCGGCTCGCAAGAGCCGCTTTTTTTATTGGCTTTTGCCTTCTCACTAATCACTTCTTTTTGTGAGGCATTTCATAAACCGATGAAATAAGCGTCACGATAGCGTCAAACAAATGAAATTTTCCATCCATCTGGTACTATAGCGCTCATTATCCAGCCATATTTTCTTTTTTGACGGGCCGAAGTCATGACCAATAATCCAACCCAATTAACCTTGTTACAGGACGATATCCGTCGCCGCTATGAGACGCTGAGTAAACGCCTGAAGCAGGTGGCTCGTTATATTCTTGATAACAGCAACAGCATTGCTTTCGATACCGTCGCTTCCATCGCGCAACAGGCCGATGTGCCGCCCTCCACGCTGATTCGCTTTGCCAACGCATTTGGCTTCAGCGGTTTCAACGAAATGAAACAGGTTTTCCGTCAACATCTGATGGAAGAAACGGTGAACTACACCGAGCGCGCCCGTCTGTTCCGCCAGACCGCAACGGATGACAGCGCCAGTTCTCCTGAGAGCCCGGTTGAGATTCTCAACGTATTCACCATGGTGAACAGCCAGGCATTGCAGCAGCTAGCCATGCAGGTCAATCCGGACCAGCTGAACAAAGCGGTGAAAATGCTGGATGAAGCCGAGAATATCTACATCATTGGCCTGCGTCGCTCATTCAGCGTTGCGTCCTATCTGGTGTATGCACTGCGCCATCTGGAGCGTCGTGCGTTTCTGATCGACGGTCTCGGCGGCATGTTTACCGAGCAGTTGAGCATGGTGAATCCCAAAGATGTGGTGATTGCCATCAGCTACTCGCCATATGCGCGTGAAGCGGTTGAGCTGGTTGAGTTGGGTGCCAAACGCGGCGCACATCTGATTGCCATCACCGACAGCCAGGTGAGTCCGCTGGCCGCCTTCAGCGATGTATGTTTTGTGGTGCGCGAAGCGCAGGTTGATGGCTTCCGTTCGCAGGTCGCCTCACTCTGTCTGGCTCAGACGCTGGCGGTTTCATTAGCGTTAAATAATACCGGCACCGGCGAATAACTTCGCCGGGCGTTGCACATCAAAAAGGGCAGCCATTTGGCTGCCCTTTTTACATGTGTCATTCATATCTTGCGATGTTCTGGCAGGTGCGCATCACTGCACACCCAACGACAAGCGTATCGCGAGTCGGTAGGGTCGCCATTAGGGCGACCTGCGACTTTATTTGCTGCGCGGGTACTTATCGCTGTTCACCCAGGCGTGATCTTTTTCCCAGGTAAACTTCCACAAACGCACCGGACCGGCCATCACGTTCAGATAGTAGTTATCGTAACCCGCAATGGTGGCCACCGGATGGTAGCCACGCGGGACGGTCACCACATCGCGGTTATACGGCGCCATGCACTCGTCGAGTGAACGGTCGTCGGTATACACGCGCTGCATCGCGAAACCAGGCTCTGGATCGAAACGGTGATAATAGGTCTCTTCCAGATAGGTCTCATCCGGGCTGGTTTTCTGGTCATGTTTATGGCTCGGGTACGAACTGGTCGCGCCCTCGTCGGTATACACTTCAACCACCAGCAGGCTGTCGGCCTCTTTGTTGTCCGGCAAAATGTTGTGCACCAGACGCTGATTGCGCCCTTTACCACGCTGCTCCACACCCACATCTTCCGGGGCAATCAGGCGCGCAGGCAGGTTGCCTTTGCTCGGCGCATTACACACCGCCAGTTCCAGATCGCTGTCGGCGTAGACTTCTACTTCATCATCGTGCGGCACATACACCGAGTACGGTGGAATACGCTCGAACGGTGACAGGCGTTTGCCGAGATTGGGAAACTCCGCGTTGCGGGTTTTCACTGAGGCAAAACCCGCCACCAGCACCAGGCACAGCTCTTTATCGCCGCTGCTGAGTTTTAGGCTTTGGCCCTTCTTCAACAGATAAGCATCAAAACCGACATACTCCCAGCCCGCACTTTCCGGCGTGACGTGCTGAATACGGCCGTTGCTGTCTGGCTGCTGTGCTTTCGAAATCAAAGACATCATCGATCTCCTTGTTAGAGCGAGATTAGCCCAGCGTCGGCATGCTGAACTCTGAAACAGTCTGCTGACCGCTCGGCCAACGCACGGTGGCGGTTTTCATGCGGGTGTAGAAACGCACGCCGTCTGGACCGTGCACGTTCAGGGCACCGAACACTGAGCGCTTCCAGCCGCCGAAGCTGTGGAACGCCATTGGCACCGGCACGGGAACGTTAACGCCTACCATGCCCGCTTCCACGTTCTGCACGAACTCACGCGCGGTGTGGCCGTTGCTGGTGAAGATGGCGCTGCCGTTGCCGAATTCATGGCTGTTTACCAGCTTCAGCGCGCTGTCGAAATCGGTAGAACGCATGATGCTTAATACCGGTCCGAAGATCTCTTCGCGCCAGATCACCATGTCCGGGGTAACGTTATCAAACAGGGTGCCGCCCACGTAATAACCCTCTTCATGGCCTGCGACTTTCACGCCACGACCATCTACCACCAGTTTTGCGCCCTCGGCTTCACCTTTGTCGATGTAGCCCAGTACTTTCTTCTGATGCGCGGCAGAAACCACCGGGCCCATTTCGTTCTCTTCAGCACCTTTCTGGATACCGGGGCCGATGCGCAGCGCTTTGATCAGTGGAGTCAGACGCGCAATCAGTTTGTCAGCAGTATCATTGCCCACTGCGACAACCACAGGCAGCGCCATGCAACGCTCACCGGCAGAACCAAAGGCGCCGCCCATGATAGCATTCACAGTGGCATCCAGATCGGCATCTGGCATCACGATAGCGTGGTTTTTCGCCGCACCAAACGCCTGCACACGTTTACCGTGGGCGCTGGCGGTTTTGTAGATATGCTCGGCCACGCCGGAAGAGCCGACGAAGCTCACTGCCGCAATACGCGGATCTTTGTACAGCTGCTCAGCATCTTCGTTAGACGAGTGCACCACGTTGAACACGCCATCCGGCAGTCCCGCTTCTTTCAGCAGTTCAGCCATACGCACAGAGGCTGATGGATCCAGCGCCGGTGGCTTCAGGATAAAGGTGTTACCGCACGCCAGTGCGATAGGGAACATCCACAGTGGCACCATCGCCGGGAAGTTGAAAGGCGTAATACCCGCGACCACGCCAACCGGCTGCATCAGCGAGTAGCTGTCCACGCCGGTGCCGACGCTTGGTGAGTTTTCACCTTTGATCAGATGCGGGATTCCGCAGGCAAACTCGATCACTTCGATACCGCGCGTCAGCTCACCTAACGCATCCGACCACACTTTGCCGTGCTCAGACACAATCAGCGCAGCCAGCTCGTCACGGTGTTTTTCCATCAGTGCTTTGAAGTTGAACATCACACGGGCACGACGCAGCGGCGCAGTTTTCGACCATTCAGGGAACGCGGCATGGGCGATTTCGATCGCTTTTTCCACTTCAGCAGCGGTGCTCTGCGTCAGTTCACGCGCGACTTTGCCGGTGGCTGGATCGTATACCGGGATGGTTTCATTGCTGGCGCTGTGGGTAATTTTGCCGCCGATAAAGTTTCCTACGATAGTCATGTCGTTGCCTCTTTGATGTGAAGTTCCCTGCAGGCAGTCGGTTATCACTGCTACACCACCTGACCAGGCAATACGAAAAGCGTGCTATGAAGCTATTACAATGAAATAAATTTTTCAAATACTTCTTTTTGGAAAATTTCCTTTTAGCGGCATGGATCGCATTTTTCCCGCTCTGTCTGTCAGGCAGGCGCAAAGCCCTCACTACGGGCGTTCTTACCCTGTTGCCCCGGCGCAATCCTAACCCACTGTGAGCAAACATTTTCTACTTAAGTCACGTCGCTATGCTGTTACGCGAAACGAAATATGAAATTTTTGCGAGGAAGATCCAATATCTGATATTTCATAATTCACTAACAATGAAATAAATGTTTTCTTTGCAGCATCTGATCCGTATCCTATTACAGGAGCCACACATGGCCATCGATCCAACCCGTTTCTGTATCAACCGTAAAATTGCGCCTGCGCTCTCACTAGAAGCTTTTTTCCAGTTAGTTCAGCGACTGGGTTTGAGCAAAGTGGAACTGCGTAACGATATGCCGGGCGGCAAGGTCACCGATGGTCTGAGCGCGTCGCAGCTGCGATCGCTGGCGGATAAGTATCACATCGAGATCGAGACCATTAACGCGCTCTATCCGTTTAACCGCCCTGATGACGCGCTGTTGAGCAAAGCCGAAGCGATGTTGCAAGAAGCAAAAGCCATTGGAGCCAAAGCGCTGGTGATGTGCCCATTGAACGAGGGTATTGCCATCGCACCAGAGAAAACGCTGGAGGCGTTGCAGATCCTGGCACCGCGCTTCGCTGAATACGGTATTCAGGGGCTGGTTGAGCCGCTGGGCTTCCCGGTGAGTTCACTGCGCTCTGCGGTGCAGACGCAAAAGCTGATTAAGCAGGCGGGCGTGCCGTTTAAATTGTTGCTGGATACCTTCCATCATCACCTGTACGAGAACGCCGAGCAGGAGTTCCCGCAGGAGATTGAGGTGAACCAGATTGGTTTAGTGCATCTCTCAGGCGTGGAAGATACCCGCCCAACGGTGGCACTGACGGATGAAGAGCGCATTATGCTGAGCGACCGCGATGTGCTGAACAGCGTGGCGCAGGTGAAGCGTCTGGAGATGCTTGGTTATAAGGGCATTTACGCATTTGAGCCATTCTCCCCGGAGCTGGAGAAGTGGGGCGCGAAAGAGATTGAACGCGAAATTCGCCAGAGTATTGAGTTACTGCAAGCCTGATTTATAACGGCGGCCGAGGGTGTGTGGTCGCCGTTTCCCCTACCCTTATCTGTGTCCATAACAAGACACACTTTGTTAGTGTTAGGCCTCGGTCGGAGGCCCTTTTTTCCATCCTCGTCATATTTTACGTCATAGCTGCGTTGGCCGCGTTTGTGCGCCCCAGTCACTTACGGACGTAAGCTCCTGAGGACTTACAAACTTGCCGCCTTGCTCTGACGTAAACTATTTAGAGGATGCCTGAGCGATTTAACAACGTTTGCTCTCACCCTAATTACTGACGGACGTAAGCTCCTGGGGACTTACAAACTTGCCGCCTTGCTCTGACATTAACGATTTAAAAGATGCCTGAGCGATTTAACATCCTGTTTCGAGGGCGCCTGAGTGATTGACATGAATAATTTGAGGATGCCGTATTAATTGAGAGTCAGGCATTTTCTTTGATTTCTACGTTCGCCTCTGCGGGCATGCGCTTCATCATGCGTAACGTGCAGAACAGCGCCAGACATACCAGCAGCGCAGTCAGCAGATACACCAGCGAGACTCCGGCGTAACTCATGATAAACCCCGCAATCGGGCCAGTGATGCCCAATGACAGATCCATAAACGCCGTGTAGGTCGCTAGCGCGCTGCCCTGATTCTGCTGCGGTACCACCTTCACCGCCACCACGCCAATAGCCGGGAACACCAGCGAGAAACCTGCACCGGTTAGAAACGCCCCCATTTTGGCCATCCAGGGATCGAATGAACCCGCCACCAGAAACAGTCCAACCGCTTCGACGGCAAAACAGATGCTGGCGACGCGCAGGCCACCGAGTTTATTGATAGCGTTGGGGAACAGCAGGCGCGTGCCGACAAAGGCGGCACTGAACATCGTTAGGGCAAAGGCGGCACCATCCCAGCCTTTATCCTGATAGAACAGGGTGATAAAGGTGGCGATGACGCCAAACCCTGCTGACCCCATCGCCAGGATCAGGCCAAAACCGTAGATTTTGCCCAGCACATCACGAAACGGCAGCGGTTTGGCTTTGCTGCCTTTCACCGGCGCACGCGGCAGTGCCAGCGCAATCGCCAGCACGCAGATGGCTATGATGATGCTGGAAAGCAGCAGTAAACCGCCGCTGCGGAAAATCACCACACCCAGCGGTGCACCAATCGCCATCGCGCCGTAGGTGACGATACCGTTCCAGGAAATCACCCGACCAATATGCAGCGACCCAACGCGCGCCACGCCCCACAGTGAAGTGCCGGTGCCAGAGAAGCTTTGCCCCACGCCCAATATTACGCGCCCCAGACACAGCAAAATCAGGCTGACGACGCCCTGCCCTTCCGTCAGTGCTGAAAGCAGGATACAGATGCCGCTAATCAGACAACCCACCAGCCCCAGCACCACGACCTTCTTCGGCCCCCACATATCAGCATAGCGCCCGGCATGTGGACGGCTCAGCAGCGTGGCGATGTACTGCAGGCTGATCACCAATCCCGCCCAAAAGGCGCTGTAGCCCAATCCGTCATGGACAAAGCCCGGCAGCACCGCCAACGGCAGGCCAATCGTGAGATAGCTGGCGAAATTGAACTTCACAATGGAGAGGATCAGAAGATTCAGGCGAAGTCGGCCGTGTTCAGGGGCTGCGGCAGGCTGGTCAGGCATGAGTGATTGCGCTCGTGGGTGACTAAATATTTGTATAGAAGGCTAACTATACGCCTTTTCCTGCCGACTGCATCCGGTGATCGCCCTAATTTATGGTCATCATTTCGTCATATCGCCCACTTACACTCGCGCCCAACAAATCCCAAAGAGGATAAACAATCTGATGCTGCTCCTGATTTGCTGTCAGGCGCGCGTGCCGCAGTGCTACTCCTTCACGGGAGGTAGCCAGTGACGCATGCCGTGCCTATCGAACTGAAAAATCTCAGATGGTCGGTGAACAATCTGACGATTCTGCACGATCTCTCCCTGACGATTCCCGCAGGCGAAATCCTTGCGCTGCTCGGCCCGAGCGGCTGTGGCAAAAGCACGCTGCTAAAACTGCTGGCGGGTTTGCTGCAACCCACGGCGGGTGAGCTATGGATTGGCGATCGCTGCGCTGCCTCTGCACGTCATTGTGATGCGCCGGAAATGCGCAACCTCGGCATGGTTTTCCAGGATTACGCCTTGTGGCCGCACATGACGGTGGCGCAAAACGTCGCTTTCCCGTTGCGCATGCGCGGTGTGAAAAAAGCGACGGCGCGTGAACAAGCCGATGCAGCGCTGGCGCAGGTTGGCCTGGCTGATTTTGGCGATCGCAAACCGGCGTTGCTCTCTGGCGGGCAGCAGCAGCGTGTCGCCCTCGCCCGTGCTTTGGTTGCCAAACCCGCGATTTTGTTGTTCGACGAACCGCTCTCCAATCTTGACCGCGATCTGCGCGAAACCCTGGTGCATACCATGGCCGATCTGCTGCGCAGTGCGGGCATTACCGCTGTTTATGTCACGCATGACCGCGAGGAAGCCAACACACTCGCCGACCGCATTATTCACCTGGCACAGGGCCAGATTGTTTCCGTTACTCACCTCTCAGGGGACCGCAATGCCATCTCTCAAGTCAGTTAAAACAGGAGCCATCAGCGCGATGATTTTGACTTCCGCTATGATGATCAACGATGCCCAGGCGCTGACGGTTTATACCGCCGGTCCGGGTTCGCTATCAAAAAGTCTTGCCACCGGATTCGAAAAGCAAACCGGTATTAAAGTGAATATCTTCCAGGCCACGACCGGCAAAGTCATGGCGCGCCTGGAAGCTGAACAGGCTAATCCGCAAGCCGATGTGCTGATCTCTGCCTCATGGGATACCGCCGAAGATCTGCAACATCGTGGCTGGCTGCTGCCGTATGAAAGCGCCAATGCGGCGAAAGTACCAGAGCAGTTCAAAACGGCAAACTATGTCGCGCAGGGTATTTCTGCACTCGGCATTGTGTGGAACACCAAAAGCGGCACGCCAGAGCCAAAAACCTGGCAGGATCTGACGGCGCCCGCGTTTAAAGATAAAGTCACCACGCCGGATCCCGCTCTGTCCGGCGCTTCACTCGATCTGTTGATTGGCCTGCAAAACAGCGAAGGCGAGAAAGCCTGGCAGTTGTTTGATCAGTTAAAAGCCAATGGCATGGTGATGAGCGGCCCGAATGCCCAGGCCGTCACACCCGTGCTGCAAGGGGCGAAAGCGGCGGTGTTTGGTGCGGTGGATTACGTCACCTATAACAACATCGCGCAGGGTGAAAGCGTCAAAGTGATCTTCCCGGAGAACGGCACCGTGGTAGCACCGCGTCCGATGATGATTCTGAAAAGCAGCCAACATGCCGATGATGCGAAGAAGTTCGTCGATTATGTGCTGTCGGATGAAGGCCAGGAGCAGGTCGCGAAGGCCTGGTTGATGCCTGCACGTACCGATATCAAAGCACAGCGTCCGCTGTTCACCGAGATCAAATTACTGCCCGCTAATAGCGATGGCAGCAGCGAGCGTTCGGCGGTGCTGAAGCGCTTTGGCGCCCTGTTCGGGCAGTAAATGATGTCGCGTGCCCTGAATGGATTGATTCTACTGGCGCTGACGCTGCTGGTGGCACTGCCGCTGCTGTTTATCGTGCTACAGGCACTGTTTTCACAGCCTGGCGAGGGGAACTGGAGTGGGGCTTTCAGCGCGTTACCGGCGCTGTTTGAAGATCCCCAACTGGTTCCGATGTGGCTGGGCACGCTGAAGATCGGCGGCGGCGTGGCGCTGTGCAGTTTGCTGCTGGGCTTACCGCTCGGCGCGCTGCGCGGCCTATTCCGCCTGCCGGGTGCGGCAATGTGGGATTTGTTATTCCTGATCCCCTTCCTCACGCCGCCCTATATCGTGGCGCTGTCATGGACGCTGGCGCTGCAACGCAACGGCTATTTTGAGCAACTCATCGGCATCAACTTTGATAGCCTGCTGTTCAGCAGTACCGGCATGACGCTGGTGATGACGCTGAATATTTTCCCGGTGGTCTATTTTGCGGTGTCGCGTTCGCTGATGGCGAGCGGTCAGCGCCTCGCATGGGTGGCTCGCGTGCACGGCGCATCAGCCTGGCGCGCTTTTGCCCAGATCACATTGCCGCTGACGCTTCCTGCGTTAGCCGGTGGCGTGCTGCTGGCATTCACGCTGGCGATCGAAGAGTACGGCGTGCCTGCGGCGCTCGGCACTCAGGCGCATCTGACGTTGATGACGGTCGGTATTGAAATCAA
The DNA here is from genome assembly GCF_000759475.1 of Pantoea rwandensis. Classification (NCBI taxonomy): domain Bacteria; kingdom Pseudomonadati; phylum Pseudomonadota; class Gammaproteobacteria; order Enterobacterales; family Erwiniaceae; genus Pantoea; species Pantoea rwandensis. The sequence goes on along the minus strand of NZ_CP009454.1, from coordinate 807,045 downwards.
ACTGGCGGACTGGCCAATCGACTTACCGGGCGCGGCATCTCTCTCGTTGATGCTGAGTCTGGTGGCGCTCACCGCCTGGTTCCTGCAACGTAAATTGACCGGCAGCAGCGATGTCACGGCAGTTAACGGCAAACCGGTGGTGCAGGAACTGGCCGAGGGCGGGCGCTGGCTGCCGCTGATGTTGCTGCCGTTTATCCTCACCGTTTTACTCGCCGTGGTACTGCCGCTGGGCGCAATGACGCTGAGTGGATTACTGAATACCCTTTCCGGCGGCCTGCATGTGAATAACCTGACGCTGCGTCATTTCGGCGCGCTGTTCAGTCAGCAAGGGGATGCATTAGCGGCCTTCTCCACCAGCATTGGGCTGGCGCTGGGCGCGGCACTGCTCACTGGGCTGCTCGGTTTCCTGATTGCCTGGCGCGTGTCAGAAGGGAAAACGCGCCTGCTGGCGATGATGGATGGCCTGGCGCTGCTGCCTGCCGCCATGCCGGGTGTGGTGGTCGGTGTTGGGTTGATTCTGCTGTGGAACCGCGGCTTCTGGCCGGTTTCACCTTACAACACGATGTTTATTCTGCTGCTTTCCTACAGCTGCCTGCTGCTGCCGTGGCCGGTACGCTATGTCAGCAGTGCGCTGCGTCAGCTGGCCCCCACGCTGGAACCGGCGGCACGCGTGCACGGCGCATCACGCTTACAGGCGCTGCGCCTGATCGTCCTGCCGCTGGTCGCTCCAAGTCTGCTGGCTGCGATGATGATGGTGTTTGCCGTGGCATCGCGCGAACTGGTGACATCGCTACTGCTGGCACCCGCCGGGACGCAAACCGTGGCGATTTTTATCTGGCGTCAGTTCGAGCAAGGTTCCGTGGGACAAGGGATGGCGATGGCCACCGTGACACTGCTTGCCAGCCTCACCCTGATGCTGGGCGCCACCATGCTGATGCAGCGCCAGGGGAATAAATAGCGCGATGAACCGCGCCGCTACAACTCAGCTGCACATGCCAGTAGCGGCGCAATTTATTGCGCGTTACACCGCGTCTTTGCCGAAAAACGCACTCACGCGTTTCGCTTATTCCTAAATAAACAATCACTTAATCTCGTTCAACTACACTCTCCTGAGCCATTGATGACTCAGGAGAGTAAATGAACAACCTGCCCCAGGAAAAAATTGGCCAGAACATGCTGGTCAAGATGGCGATGCTGGTGATCATTCTGGCGGGCATTCGCGCCGCGTCAGAGATTCTGGTGCCCTTCCTGCTTGCCAGCTTTCTGGCGATTGTGCTGAATCCGCTGGTCACCCTGCTGATGCGTCGCGGCGTGCCGCGTGGTCTGGCCATCACAGCGGTGATCAGCGTGATATTTATCGTCATTCTGTTGCTGGTGGGCGTGATGGCCAGTTCGGCCAGTGACTTCAGCGATACCTATCCGCAAATCCGTAGCATGCTGGAACAAAAGCTCGGCGTGGTGCAGCACTTTGCCGCTCGCTTTCATATCAATATCTCCACGGAAGCCTTAGCCGCCCGGCTCGACCCGAATGTGATGATGGATATGGCCACCACGCTGCTGAAACAGTTTTCCGGTGCCATGACCAACGTGCTGCTGCTGATCCTCACCGTGGTGTTTATGCTGTTTGAAGTGCGTCATCTGCCTTACAAAATGCGTAACGCTATGGTGAATCCGCAAATCCGCATCGCGGGGTTACACCGCGCCTTCAAAGGCGTGACCCACTACCTGGCGCTAAAAACCCTGGTTAGCCTGATGACCGGTCTCGCCGTTTGGCTGGTGCTGGAACTTATCGGCGTGAAGTTTGCGCTGTTCTGGGGCGTCGTGGCCTTTATCCTTAACTTTGTACCCAACATCGGGCCGATCATCGCCGGCATCCCGCCATTTATTCAGGCACTGGTATTGAACGGAACTTACGATGCGTTGTTTGTGGTGGCGCTGTTCAGCGCGATTCATATGGTGTTTGGCAATATGCTGGAGCCAAAGCTGATGGGGCGCGGATTGGGGCTCTCGACGCTGGTGGTGTTTCTGTCGCTGATATTCTGGGGCTGGCTGTTGGGGCCGGTGGGCATGCTGCTGTCAGTACCACTGACCAGCGTCACTAAGATATTGATGGAGACCACGCCGGGTGGCAGCCGACTGGCGATTATGTTAGGCAATGGCCGACCGGGATCGCGTCCGCGTTAATGCGCACATAACCAATCTGGCACGATACATCTCGCCAGATTGGTGTTTATCAATTTGCGCGTAAGACCTCGCCCAATCGGGCGGGGATATAAGCGCGGTAACTGCGTAACATCCCTTGAGTTTCTTAAATGATGTTCCGTAATATGTAAGATATGAAGCGCGCATATAAATACAGATTCTATCCTATCCCCGATCAGATTGAGCTTTTGGCTCAAACATTCGGGTGTGTGCGTTTTGTCTATAACAGCATTCTGCGCTGGCGCACTGACGCATACTATGACCGCCAGGAAAAGATCGGTTATACGCAAGCCAGCGCACGACTAACCGCTCTCAAAAAAGAGCCAGATTTTGCATGGCTCAATGACGTTTCCAGCGTTCCATTGCAGCAGGCGCTACGCCACCAACAAGCCGCCTTTTCTCACTTCTTTGCCGGTCGGGCGAAATATCCCACATTCAAAAGCAAGCGCCATAAACAGACGGCTACGCTGACCGATGCCGCGTTTAAATAGCGTGATGGCAAGTTGTTTATGGCAAAGAGCAAAGCGCCTTTAGACGTGCGCTGGAGTCGCCCTTTGCCATCCGTGCCGTCTACCGTCACCGTATCTAAAGATTCAGCGGGGCGCTATTTCGTGTCGTGCCTGTGCGAGTTTGAACCTGTATCACTGCCGATCACCGCTAAAACGGTCGGCATTGATGTTGGTTTAACAGATTTGTTCGTCACCGATAACGGATACAAAACAGGCAATCCCCGCCACACCGCTAAATATGCGAAGTGCCTCGCGCTGCTCCAGCGTCGATTGAGCAAGAAGAAAAAAGGCTCAAAAAATCGCGCTAAAGCCCGTGTAAAAGTCGCCCGCATTCACGCAAAAATTGCTGATTGCCGTATGGATAATCTGCACAAACTATCCCGCAAACTCATTAACGATAACCAAGTTGTTTGCATCGAATCCCTTAAAGTGAAAAACATGATCCGCAATTCGAAACTCTCCAAGGCGATAGCAGACGCAAGCTGGGGCGAATTTGTTCGTCAGCTTGAATATAAGGGCGAATGGTCGGGGCGATCCGTGGTCGCCATTGACCGGTTTTTCCCGTCCTCAAAACGTTGTAGCGGTTGCGGCTATACCCTGCCAAAAATGGCGCTTAATGTCAGGTCATGGACTTGCGCTGAATGTGGGGCTCACCATGATCGTGACGTAAACGCGGCGAAGAATATAAAAGCGGTCGGGCTGGCCGCGTTAGCCCATGGAGCGACTGTAAACCCTAAAGCCGCTTAAGGTGGTTTAGGTAGGTTGCGTTGAAGTGGGAATCCTCGCCCATTAGGGCGGGGAGCAGTCAATGCGTAAACACGCTGTTATCGGTAATCGCCTGCACATCGACTTTGTTCGGCAAAATCTTCAGTTCGCTAAACAGATCTGACACCTTCTGCACTTTCGCCACATCTTCTGCCGTCACCCCCCGAACGCCGTGCGAAATGCGCGGCGTAATCTTCTGCGCATTTTCCGGCGAAAGACGTGTTAACTGGGCATAGACTGCGTTGTACTGCTGCGGGTGCTCCAGCGCCCATTCGCGGGCTTTGGCTAAACGATGAGTGAAATCGACAATCGCCGCCCGCTTAGCGGGATCGTCCAGCGAACTCTGCGTGGCAGTGACAAACGACAGTGCCGTGGTTAACCCTTTGCCATCGCGCAGCAGGCGTGCACCGTGCTGTTCGGCAATCCCCAGATAGGGATCGAACGTGGCCCAGGCGGCAATCTGCCCTGAATTAAACGCTGCGCTGGCATCGGTTGGTAAAACAAATCGCACCGGCACCGTATCGCGTTTTACCTGCGCTTCTTCCAGCGCTTCATACAGCAGATGCTGGGAAATGCTGCCGCGCGCCGATGACACCACCACTTCCTTTCCGACCAGATCTTTCACACTGTGAATCGGTGAATCAGCCGGGACGATCACCCCGTTCGAACCGGCATCGCCGACGTTGGTGGCGATGATCTTCAACGGTACCCCACCGGATGCCGCCATCAGTACCGGGAGATCACCGGCGTAAGAGGTATCGACTGCCCCCGCACGTTGCGCTTCAAACAGCGGTGCCGCACCCTGGAAATTCGCCCAGCGATACTGATAGGGCGCATCTTTCATCACATCGGCGGCCTCAATCAGCGAACGCAGATTGCGCGCCTGATCGCCCAGCACCAGAGTGACTTTGCTTAAATCAGGTGCCGCCTGACTGCTAAACGCCGCGCACAGCAACAGCGTCGAAACAACCGGTTTCATCCATTTCATAGGGGATTCTCAGAGTGCGTTGCGGTTGAGCTGGCGGATGTAAGCATCCCAGTGCAGCTGATATTTGTGGTTACGGATGCTGTTGTCGAAAGCTTGCGCCGCTTTCTCGGATACCGCATCCGGCAGGATGATCAAATCCGCACCGCCCGACTGAGCCGCTAGCTGCGCCTGGCAAGCACGCTCCAGGTAGTAAAGGTTATAGAATGCTTCTTCGATGCTGCCACCGCTGGTGAGTAAACCGTGATTGCGCAGAATCAACGCGTTAAGATCGCCAAGATCGGCGACAATGCGTTGCTGCTCATCAAGATCCAGCGCAATGCCTTCGTAATCGTGATAGCCAAGGCGATTGTGGAAGCGCGTGCTGTGCTGCGAAATCATCAGCAAACCGTTGCGCTGCGCAGAGACACCAATGCCCGCCGCCGTATGCGTATGCAGCACGGCATGCGCATCCGGACGCGCACGGTGAATGGCGCTGTGAATCACAAATCCCGCGTGGTTAATTCCCAGCCCCGTCGGGTCATCAATGATGTTTCCGTCGATATCAATTTTCACCAGCGTCTCCGCCGAGATTTCATCGAAGGTTTGACCAAAAGCGTTAATCAGAAAATGGGGCTGATCGCCCGGGACACGCAGAGAAAAGTGGGTGTAGATATGGTCAGTCCAGCGCAGCCTGGCCGCCAGGTGATAGGCCTGCGCCAGCTTCACACGCGCCTGCCATTCGCCTTCGCTGATGCGTTGGCGCAGGGAAGCCACATCCAGGGTTTCAGTGCTCATTTTCGCTCCTCATTTCAGGTCAATATGCTTTCCCATCATCGTGGCACAGCGCTTTTCCCGCTGGGAAATGCCAATAACGGCAAAACATTGTCAATTAACGCAAAGCGACGCCGATATTTGACCTGAGTCAGTCCAGAGCAAAAGCAAAACGCTAATATGCACGGCCCCTGGAAGTGTTATGCTGCTGACGCCGCAGCTTAGCCCTCATCTGCTGCTTAAAATGACCGAGGAAAGTCAGGTGCCACCGCAAAGAAAAAATCGCGATTTTGGCTGGCTGTTAATTGTCTGTGCCGGGTTATTACCGCTGGTACTGGGCATCCTTTGTACGGCCATTGAAGCGCGGCACACGGTGAGCCAGCAGCAGATCTCCACCGCTAACTCCTTACTCACTCAAGCCGAAAAAATGAGTGATAACGCCTGGGATATGATCACCCAACTGCGTCAGTACCATTATCAGCCTTGTGCGAAGATCGAGGATCAGCTGCAGCGCGCTGGCACCCTCAACGCCTATTTCCGTTCCGTCGGTCTGCTGAGTGGCGAGAACATTAGCTGCTCGTCTGCCTTTGGTTTAGCCAATGGCACACTGACCCAGATGATGATGCAACCGCCGCCAATCACCGGCAAAGCCTGGTGGAGTATCTCGATTCGTGGCACTTACGGCGTGCCCAATCGACCCGCCGTGGTGTTCGTGCGTCAACTCCCAGACACTACCGGTTTCTGGGCGGTAATTGATGGCCAGTATCTGATGGATTTTATGCACGCCATTGGTGAGTCACGTGGCTATCAAATGAGCTTGCGCTTTAGCGGCGGCGCACCGATTACCAGTGGCCCTGCCGATATCGAACCCGAGCTGTATTTAAAAAGCGAGCCTTATCAGGCCGAATCCAGCCGCTACCCCATTAGCGTGAATGTCACCGTGCCCGCCTCCGAGTTGCTGAAGGCCTGGCGTCAGGCGCTGTTTATCTTCCTGCCGATGGCGGCAATTTTCTCTATCCTGCTGATGGTATTGACCGCCAACTGGCTGCGCCGCCGCATTTCGTGGGCCGATGAAATCCGCCGCGCGATGCGTAGCCGTCAATTCTCGGTCCATTACCAGCCGGTTTACAGCACGGAAATCGAGCGCTGTAAAGGCGCGGAAGCCCTGTTGCGCTGGCAATTGCCGAATGGTGAGATGATCCGTCCGGATATCTTTATCAGCCACGCCGAATCTGAAGGGATAATTGTGCAACTGACCCAGCATTTGCTGGATCTGATGGCGGAAGATATTCAGGGCTGGGAGGTTGAGCCCGGTTTCCATATTGGCCTGAACGTGGCGGCAGAACACTTGCAACATGCCGATTTCGTGCAGGACATTCAGCGCTTTGCCCGCCGCATTAAAGACAAGCAGATGGTGGTGACGCTGGAGCTCACTGAGCGCAGCCTGATTGATGACGGCGAACTGGTGGCGCGTAAACTCCGCTACCTGCAGTCACACGGCATGAAAGTGGCGATTGATGACTTTGGTACCGGCCACTGCTCACTTTCTTATCTGCTGACCTTCCCGCTGGATTACCTGAAAATCGATCGCGGCTTCATTAACGCCATTGAAGGTCTGGAGGCAGAAACACCGGTGCTGGATGCCATCATTAATCTGTGCCACAAACTCAAGCTGGATGTACTGGGTGAAGGGGTGGAAACCTCGTTGCAATATGAATACCTTCGGCAGCGTGGCGTGGTGCTGATTCAGGGCTACTATTATGCCCGTCCGATGGATAATGACCGGCTCCGCGCCTGGCTCAATGAGCAAGGGCGCCAGCCACTTCTCGTTGAGGAATCCCATGAGCCTGAATTGCGTCATTCTTGATGATTACCAAAACGTTGCCCTGTCGCTGGCCGATTGGGCATCGCTGCAACCTACTGTCCACACCACCGCACTGACCCGGCATTTTGATCATGAAGACGAGCTGATTCGTCACATCGAACACGCCGATATTCTGGTCATCATGCGCGAGCGCACACCGCTCACGGCCGAATTGATTGGTCGCTTGCCTAACCTGAAACTGGTGGTCACCTCCGGCATGCGTAATGCCTCGATTGATCTGCACGCCTGTGCCGAACGCTATATCGCCGTGTGCGGCACCGCCAGCAGCAGCGCTGCACCGATGGAACTCAGCTGGGGCTTACTGATTGGGCTGGCACGCCACATTGGGTTAGAAAACCAGGCACTGCGCAATAACGGGCCGTGGCAGCAAACGGTGGGACTCGGTTTGCAGGGCAAAACGTTGGGCTTAGTGGGGCTGGGTAAAATCGGTGGCGAGATGGCCAAAGTGGCGCAGGCCTTTGGGATGCGCGTTTGCGCATGGAGTCAGAATCTCACCGACTCACGCGCGACCGAATGTGGCGCAGAACGGATGCCTTCGCTGCACGCCTTGATGCAAGCGAGCGATTTTGTCTCGGTGCACCTGGTGCTCAGCGAGCGCTCGCGCCACGTGATTGACCGGGCTGCACTGGCGCAAATGAAGCCGGGCGCGCTGTTGATCAACACCTCACGCGCCGCACTTGTCGACCAGCAAGCGATGATTGCCGCGCTGCAATCCGGTCAATTGGCTGGGGCCGGAATCGATGTGTTCGAACAGGAACCGCTACCTGCTGACCACCCGTTGCGCCATCTGCCCAATGTGCTGGCCACGCCGCACCTTGGCTATGTCGCCGACAGCAATTACCGCACCTACTTCACGCAGGCAGTGGAAGATATTCAGGGATGGATAAGCGGCGCACCACTGCGCTCGCTACTCTGAGCGACGCCGTTTTTCGGCGATACGCAGCGCCACTTCCAGAGTGTCATCCGCCAGCGTGACCGGCGGGCGCTGGCCATTCAGGCGCTGGTTAATACGTTCCAGGGTCGGCGTCAGCTGTCCCACCAACTGCTGATACTCATCAAGCTGGGTAATGGGTTGATTACGCGCGATGCTGGTTTGCGTCAGGCGTTGCAGCTGCCGCAAACTCTCAGCCGCCTGGCTGGTGAGCAATCCCGCTTGCCGCCAGGTTTTCAGGCGTTTCAGCAGTTCATCCGGTTGTTGGGCCAGTAACGCCAATTGGGCATCGGCGCGTTCACCGCAGTCAATCCAGCCAATCGGTGCCACAGGATCGGCAAGCGTTCGCCGTGCATCAGGCGCATAATTGATAAGATTCCTTTCTACACTGTCAATTTGCGACAGCCAGGGATTCTCAAACAATCGGGCGTTTTTTCTCGACATGAACACTCCACCTGAGCCAGGCGGCAGAGTATTACCGAATGATGACAAGCTGGCAAGCAAACTTACCGCTTCGCTTAATGATAAGAAATTCTTATTTATTTGCGCAACAATCAGGTATGGCAATCAAGCCGCCACTTGTCAGAATAATGGATTAATCAATCAGCGATGCGCAGTTGATATCGCTGATAATCATCAAAATTTTCTCCGCGTTTTTTCAGAAAAAATAAATGACACCCTTTGCCTCCCTTTTGATGCATTCCTGGCTGAAACGCACGCATTACGCGGCCTGACGCGCGATAACCAGGATTTTATAAGCTGCGTTTCCTCCGCCATTCCGCCAGAGTTTTAGCCAAAAAATAGCCAGTTGTTGGCTGAAACATGACAAATATCACACAAAATCGGTATACTCTGTCGCGGGACGTAATCATTTCGCCCCTAATTATTACCGTTGCTATGCCGGATAAAATCCTCTTTCACGGCTATGCTTAAATCTTCTCAACGGCGTGGACTGGCCACAAAATGTAGTCTGCAGCGTTGAGGATTTTTCGATTTCCAATACAGGGTTACATCATGAAACTACGTAGGAAGCGTGTAAAACCTATCGGGCTGGATGACGTCACGATTATCGATGACGCCCGTTTGCGAAAAGCCATTACCGCCGCGTCTCTGGGCAACGCGATGGAGTGGTTTGATTTCGGTGTTTATGGCTTTGTCGCGTATGCGCTGGGTAAAGTGTTCTTCCCGGATGCGTCGCCAAGCGTGCAGATGATTGCTGCACTGGGTACCTTCTCTGTTCCCTTCCTGATTCGCCCGCTGGGTGGTCTGTTCTTTGGTATGCTCGGCGACAAATACGGTCGTCAGAAAATCCTCTCCATTACCATTGTCATCATGTCGATCAGTACCTTCTGTATCGGCCTGATCCCCTCTTATGCCACCATCGGCATCTGGGCTCCGATTCTGCTGCTGCTGGCGAAAATGGCGCAGGGCTTCTCGGTGGGCGGTGAATATACCGGTGCCTCGATCTTTGTCGCGGAATATTCGCCGGACCGTAAGCGTGGCTTTATGGGCAGCTGGCTCGACTTTGGCTCCATCGCCGGCTTCGTGCTGGGTGCGGGCGTGGTGGTGCTGATTTCCACCGTCATCGGCGAAGCGAAATTCCTTGAGTGGGGCTGGCGTCTGCCGTTCTTCCTCGCGCTGCCGTTAGGTATCATCGGTTTGTATCTGCGTCACGCACTGGAAGAGACACCGGCGTTCCAGCAGCACGTTGATAAGCTGGAACAAGGCGATCGTGAAGGTCTGCGTGATGGCCCGAAAGTATCGTTCAAAGAGATCGCCACTAAGCACTGGAAAAGTCTGCTGGCCTGTATCGGTCTGGTGATTGCCACCAACGTGACCTACTACATGCTGCTGACCTACATGCCGAGCTATCTGTCGCATAACCTGCACTACTCGGAAGATCACGGCGTACTGATCATTATCGCCATCATGATGGGTATGCTGTTTGTGCAGCCGGTGATGGGCATGCTGAGTGACCGCTTTGGCCGTCGTCCGTTTATCATCATCGGCAGTATCGCGCTGTTCGCCTTCTCGATTCCGGCCTTTATGTTGATTAACAGCGGCGTGCTGGGGCTGATTTTTGCGGGTCTGCTGCTGCTGGCGGTGATCCTCAATGCCTTTACCGGCGTGATGGCTTCGTCGCTGCCGGCGATGTTCCCAACGCACATTCGTTACAGTGCGCTGGCCAGTGCCTTCAATATCTCGGTACTGATTGCCGGTTTAACTCCGACTTTCGCCGCGTGGCTGGTTGAGACAACCAGCAATCTGTATATGCCGGCTTATTATCTGATGGTGGTCGCGGTGATTGGTTTGATCACCGGTATCTACATGAAAGAGACCGCCAACAAGCCGCTGCGCGGTGCCACACCGGCGGCGTCGGATATTGAAGAAGCGCGTGAAATCCTGCAGGAGCATCACGACAACATTGAGCAGAAAATCGAAGATATTGATGATGAGATCGCTAAGCTCGAGGCGAAACGTAAAAACCTGGTGCAGCAGCACCCGGACATCAACGAGTAATCTTCCCCACTCCCGCCGCCCGGCGGGAGTTTTCGTTTCCGCACACAATCCTTCATCCCCGCTGGCGAAAAGGGGTAAACTGTTGTCACTTTTTTCACCAGCAAAAGTTGTACGAACATGTCTGAATTCAATCTTCTCCAACGTCCAAGAAGACTGCGCAAAAGCGCATCAATGCGTGAAATGTTCCAGGAATCCCACCTTCGTCTGAGCGATCTGGCCCTGCCAATCTTCGTTGAAGAAGGCGTGGACGATTACGTGCCGATTAACGCCATGCCGGGTGTGATGCGTATTCCTGAGAAACGTCTCGCTTATGAAATTGAGCGTATCGCCAAAGCCGGTATTCGCTCAGTGATGACCTTCGGTATCTCGCATCACACGGATGCAACCGGCAGCGATGCATGGAATGAGAATGGCCTGGTGGCGCGTATGTCGCGTATCTGCAAAGACACCGTGCCAGAAATGATCGTGATGTCCGATACCTGCTTCTGTGAATACACCAGCCACGGCCACTGTGGCGTGCTGTGCGATCACGGCGTGGATAACGACCAGACATTAATTAACCTCGGCAAACAAGCCGTGGTCGCCGCGCAAGCCGGTGCGGATTTTATCGCCCCTTCAGCGGCAATGGATGGCCAGGTGAAAGCCATTCGTCAGGCACTGGATGCCGCAGGCTTCACCGATACGGCCATCATGTCTTACTCCACCAAGTTCGCCTCTTCATTCTACGGTCCGTTCCGGGAAGCAGCGGGAACGGCATTAAAAGGCGATCGTAAAACTTATCAGATGAATCCGATGAACCGCCGTGAAGCGATCCGCGAGTCCCTGATCGATGAAGCCGAAGGGGCCGATTCACTGATGGTAAAACCGGCGGGTGCTTACCTCGACATCCTGCGTGATATCCGCGAACGCACTACTCTGCCGCTGGCTGCGTACCAGGTGAGTGGTGAATACGCGATGATCAAATTCGCCGCGCAGGCGGGTGCCATCGACGAACGTAATGTGGTTCTGGAGAGTCTTGGTGCGATTAAACGTGCCGGTGCTGACCTGATTTTCAGCTATTTTGCCCTTGATCTCGCCGAGCAAAAAGTGCTCTGATAATCGTTACGCTTAGCAATGGGCATCGCAACCGTTGCTAAGCGCTTTATGCCGTTATGGCAGCAAAACACCAGTGAAGTTGTACCCGAATAAATCAAAAGAAAGAGTAACGCGATGAAAGCACCTGCACTGCCTGCGGACGAGTCACGTCGTCTGGCCCAGTTACGTGCGCTCAACATTCTGCACACGCCTGCAGAAGAGCGTTTTGACCGTTTAACCCGCCTTGCCCGTCGTTTATTCGGCGTGCCGGTTGCGCTGGTTAGCCTGTTGGAGGAAGACCACCAGTGGTTCAAATCCATCGCAGGCCAAAGCGCGGCGACCGCACCCCGTAATACGTCGTTCTGTGGTCATGCCGTCCTGCAAGACGATGTGATGGTGGTGGAAAACGCCCTCGAAGATGAGCGCTTCCACGATAATCCGTTGGTGAATACCTCAGAGAATCCCCTGCGTTTCTATGCCGGTTGTCCGCTGCGTACGCCCGCGGGTGCCAAAGTGGGCACGCTCTGTATCGTCGACCACCATGCGCGCGAATTCAATGCGGATGATATGAATACGCTGCGCGATTTGGCCGCGATGGCCGAAGCAGAGTTAGTGGCGTTCCAGACAGCGACCTCAGATGAACTGACGCAAATCACCAACCGACGCGGATTTATGACGCTGGGACAGCTTGCGCTGAATGAGTGCGAAGCCAAACAACTCCCGGCCAGTCTGACCTTCCTCGACCTCGACCGTTTTAAAGCCATCAATGATACGCTCGGCCACCGCGAGGGGGATCGTGCATTGATGGATTTTGCGGATGCGATGAAAGTGAGTTTCCGCCACGCTGATATCTTTGCCCGCCTGGGTGGCGATGAGTTTGTTGTGCTGTTTAACGGCTTACAGCAGGCCGATGCTGAGGGCGTTTTGGCGCGCTTTGATGGCTTCCTGCAAAAGCAAACTCAGGATCTCGACCGCCGCTACGCACTGCACTTCTCATCAGGCATCGTAGAGTTTGACCCCGACCATCCGCTGTCGCTGGTACAGCTGCTGGAAGGCAGCGATGCGCGGATGTACGAAGCCAAAAACGGCAAAAAAAAGCAGGCACAGTAATGCCAGGGCGTGATAAGCACGCCCCTCTGCCACCGCACCTTACAGTGGACGCGCCAGATCGCTAATCAGTGTCTGATTAAACTTCTGCGGCTCTTCCATCTGCGGCGCATGTCCCATACCTGGGAACTCAATTAAATGTGCCCCCGGAATCATCTTTGTCACCTGTTTGCCCAACACATTGTAATGACCTAACTGCGCTTTGACCGCAGCCGGAGCGATATCACTGCCAATCGCGGTGGTATCGGCGGTTCCGATCATCAGCGTTGTCGGCACTTTCAGGTCTTTGAATTCGTAATAGACTGGCTGGGTGAAAATCATGTCGTAAATGAGCGCAGAGTTCCACGCCACCTTCTTGTGGCCTGGCCCGCTGTTGAGGCCTGCCAGCATATCCACCCACTTGTCGTACTCCGGCTTCCACTCACCGCTGTAGTAAGTCGTCTGCTCATACTTTTTAATGCCCGCCGCACTGAGCTTCAGTTCGCGCTGATACCACTGATCCACCGAGCGCCATGGCGCACCTTTGGCTTTCCAATCCTCAAGCCCAATCGGATTTACCAGCACCAGCTTCTGTGTCTGCTGTGGATACATCAGCGCGTAGCGCGTCGCCAGCATCCCACCGGTTGAATGCCCGACCATCACCGCTTTAGCCACGCCAAGATGCGCTAACAGTTGATGGGTATTCAGCGCCAGCTGCTGGAAGCTGTATTGGTAATTGGCAGGTTTCGTCGAGCTGCAAAAGCCAATCTGATCCGGCGCAATGACCCGATATCCCTGCTGGCTAAGCGCTTTGATGGTGTCTTCCCAGGTCGCACCACAAAAATTCTTACCGTGCAGTAGCACCACCGTTTGACCATTGGCCTGCTGCGCGGGTTTGACATCCATATACCCCATGCTCAGCGGTTGCTGCTGAGAGGAGAAATAAAAATGCTCGAGTGTGTAAGGGTAATGAAAACCTTCAAGCTGTTCGCCATACACATTGGCCGCCAATGCAGAGGGGGTGGGTAGCGCTGCCATCGCCGTCAATATCACGGCAAGTGACTGTTTTATCGGGAAACGAAAAGCCATGCGCACTGCTCCTGAGCTATGAAAAAACCATCAGTCTGGCACGTTAATCGCCAGGACGTATTGATGAGGTGTGCCAGCGCCACGTTTTCTCAAACTGTTAAGCCCGGCAAAGCGATGGGGAATTTGAGTTAAAAATAACGTACGTGATTACGCTAAATATTCAACATCGGTTCAACATAAACGGCCTTTATTTCACTAAAAGCAAGACCAGTCTTGATGACAAATAATAAAACAGCCAATTCCTTATAAAACTTTACGTTAATCGGATGAATGGAAAGATTAATTATTTTACACTGTGTCCAGCTAATGGAGGATCAAAAAGATGCCGCAAAAATACAACGAAGGGGTTATTGATTCGGTGACCAAATGGATTATGGACAATCTGGATCAGCGCTTGAGCATTGATGATATCGCCGTGAAATCGGGTTATTCCAAATGGTATTTGCAGAAATTATTTGCCCGCTATCATAATGAAACGCTGGCTCGGTATATCCGTAAAAAGAAACTGGCATGCTGTGTCAGCGAGCTGAAATACAGCAACGCACCGATCATCAGCCTGGCCGTAAAATACCATTTTGAAAGCCAGCAATCGTTCACTCGCTCCTTTAAGCAAGTGATGGGTTGCACCCCACTCTACTGCCGTAAGCGTCAGCTGGGGAGCGAAGCCGAGCAGCAATTGAAAGAGAGCACTGATCCCTGCGTGATTTGCCGTAAGCATGGATTTAACAGCAGTGAGAAAATGAAAGAGGTGAGAACGCCATCGCTGCGTTCAGGTCAATTTCCCTCACGCATTGATTGTGTGATGCGTTAATAAACCACGTAACTATTTTTCTTTGCAGGATTTGCATAACAACGGATGGTTCGCCATCCGTTGTTAAGAATAACCCTCATTGACCACGCTGAAATATTCTTCTCATCAGATAGCTTGTCAAAAATGAGCCGGGAATAATTTTAGCCGCCCTATTTTCAATGCATTCTTATCAATAGATTGATTTACAAACCATTAATTCACACCCGACCACGAAATGTTTTCCGATATTGTAACGGAGACGTATTCAAATTCTTTTTAAAATGTCGTCTTAACATCAACGGCGAAGAGAATCCGGCTTTTTCAGCGATCAGCTCAACCGGTTGGTCGGTTTTTTCCAAAAATCGCTGCGCCAATGCCAGGCGCTGGTTCACTAACCAATCACTGAAACAGCTGCCGGTGGTTTGGTTAAAACTGCGACGGCTCATCAACGCTCTCTCCGCCAACTGATCCAGCGTAAGGGCCTGCTGCAAATTTTCGGTGGCCCAACTGAGCGCCGACATAAATCGATCGTTGCCCGCCGAGTGATAGACCGGCTGCTCAATATATTGCGCCTGGCCGCCCTGCCGATGCGGCGGTACCACCAGCATGCGCGCCACACTGTTGGCCACATCCACTCCACACTGTTCACGCACCAGATGCAGGCAGCAATCGATACTCGCTGCAGTGCCCGCTGAGGTCACGATCTGCCCTTCGTCGATATACAACACGTCACGGTCAATCGTCACATCGGGGTAAAGCCGTTCAAAATCACTCATCCAACGCCAGTGTGTCGTGGCACGCTGCTGTTGCAGCAAGCCAGCGGCTCCCAGCACAAAGGCGCCAAGACACAAGCCAACAATCTGAGCACCACGCTGGGCAGCCTGCTGTAACGCTTGCAACAACGCGGGCGGTGGCGCAACGGCAGGATCGCTCCAGCTGGGCACCACCACCATATCCGCTTCGGCCAGCATAGCCAGTTCATGCTCCGCGACAATCGAAAAACCGCTGTTGGTGCGGAGCGGACCGGCGTGGGTGGCACAGATCATTAACTGGTAGCAAGCTCGGCCATCTTCGCGTTCCGCCTTCTCAAACACCGCACAGGGAACGGAAAGATGAAACGGGATGATGTCGTCAAACACCACAACACCGACCTTGATGGGCGCATCCAGGTGCGCCATTTTTGGCGCAAAGTGAACGTTATTTGTCATGCGCAGTACTCCTTCACTTTCGGCACAATCGCCATACTGCTGTGCATCGGAAGTCACCCTGACTTCTTACTCAAAGAGATTATTAGCGATGAAAAACTTTTTTGCTTCAGGAACCTTAGCATTAGCGATGGCAATTTCTGGCAGTGCTATTGCCGAAGAACACAAAGCTGAAAATGCACCGACCATTCGTACAATGAGCGGTGCCACCGCCACCAGCCAGCTGACGGCCAATCAAACCGCGGTCATCGTGATTGATATTCAGAACGAATACTTCGCTGGCGGCAAAATGCCCATTCCAGACGGTATGAAAGCGCTGCAAAACAGTAAGCGCCTGGTTGAGTTTGCACACAAGCATGGCATGCCAGTGTTCTTCGTCCGCCATGAAGGCGCGGCAGATGGCCCGCTGTTCGCCAAAGGTAGCCGCTTCGCTGAATTCCACAAGGATTTGCAGCCGGGCAAAAATGATCGTGTCATTACCAAAGCCACACCGAGTTCTTTCGTGGGAACCGATCTGAAACAACAACTCGACAGTCTGGGCATCAAGCAGTTAATTGTCACCGGTCTGATGACCCATATGTGCGTGTCGTCCACCGCACGTGATGCCGTACCGCTTGGCTACTCGGTCATCATCCCGGAAGATGCCACCGCCACGCGCGATCTGGCGACCTGGGATAACAAGGTGGTCGATCACAAGGTGCTGCAGCAGAGCGCATTGGCAGGCGTTGCTGATGTGTTTGCCGAGATCAAAACCACCGACGCGGTATTAGCGCTGCCCGTTCATTAATCACTGCACTGCTTTACCCGGTAATAACTTTTCAGACATCACCTTGCGGCAGGACAGACTGTCCTGCCGCGCCTGCTGTTGCTGCCCCACTGACAAATCCTGCCACACGCTTTGCAGATGTTCTGCCAGACCTGACTGGAAATGAATTTTCTGCAGCGCATAGTCCGAGTTGCTGCCTTCAATGATCTGCTGCATTGCCTGGGGTGAGTTGTCGCGCCCGTCATGGGTCAAGGTGCAGAACATGGCGATGTAATAGCCTTTGTCTTCATCGCTATAGTGCGGCATCAGCCACCAGACAGCCGCGCTGATGACGATAAGCACGGGCAGAAGGAATTTAAGTTTGAACATGGAATCATGGGCCTGTTTGAAAAAACGCGGCGATCTTAACAGATTCATCGGTTAACAGCCCTTAAACACCCACGGCAAATGAACGCCGCCTGCGTATTCTCTTAAAGTAGCGTTTTCAGAGTTTATTTATTGAGCGGTTCGGCGCTGTTTGTTAATTTTGAGCCACTTTTCGCGCCATTCGCGCTTCATCGTGCCCGCTGTCACAGGGCCAGTTTTTCGCCTTAAAGCGGCAAAAGCTGGGATAGCGGCCGACAGGGTTACAGGAATGATGATGTCCAACCATAAACTTAAAATGCATTTGATTTCGCTGGCGTTGCTGGCGGAAAAAAAGCTGACCACACGCAAACGCCTTCCCGCCTACCACCCCACAGCCGAGCAGGATATTAACTTGCAGGCTCGCGCTAATCCGCCTGCGCCCATTCCGCGTCAGGTTTGGATGTACTGGGAAAGTGAAAAGCTCCCGGCTGAAGTCCAGATTTTTGTCGACAAGATTGCCCGTGAAAACCCTGGCTATACGCTGACGGTGATTAACAATCTCAATCTGCACGACTATTTACCCGACCTGAAGTTTGTCCACGCGGGGATGCGGGCTTCGCACAAAAGCGATGTGATTCGCCTGGAGCTGCTGCATCGTTATGGCGGAATCTGGATGGATGCCACCATTATCCTCAATCGTAGCCTTGATGAGCTGTTAGCGGTGAATGCGGATGAGCGTTATGACCTGGTGGCTTTTTATCGCGAGGAATCCACCCGCGATCGCGCTTATCCGGTGATGGAATCCTGGTTTCTCGCCGCGCCGAAAAACAATGCCTTTATCGGCCGCTGGCTGCACTGCTTCCGCCCGATTGTGGAGTTAGGCTCAGAGGCCTTCTTCCAGCAATTATTGGCGCTGCCGAACTACGACACGATTCTGCAGGGCATCAAGACGCCGGATTATCTGGTGGTGTATATCGCTCAGCAGCAGGCGCTGCGGGAAAAGAATCACTACAACTTCTACTTACGCAAAGCGGAAGCCGGGGCGTTATTGTATCAAACGCTGAGCGGCTGGCGTCCGGTGAAACTGAGCCGCATGCTGATGGTGGATGCTTTACCAGAGGTGTTGCCACCGGTGTACAAACTCACCAGCTTTGACCGCAAATATATCGCGACGCATCTGAAATACGGTGTGGTCAACAGCGATAGCCTGCTGGGGCAAGTATTGCTGCACGAGCAGCCGAAAAACCTGACACCTGCAGCGACGTTAGCGGGTAAGGCCGCTCAATAATGCCAGGTGCGCATCAATGCGCACACTGCAAAAAAACGCGCAATGGGGGTGTTTCGTGGCCGAACCCCCAATCCGTGGATGTGGGTTGCAACGTCGCTATCAGGCAAAACCTTGCGTTAGTACTGTAGCGACGCCGTTACGCAGCGCCAGGCATTAGCGCTGTAACCTCACCATCAAGCTGAACTTCGTATTCGCGCAGTAGCATCGCCATTTATGGCGACGTGATAATTTACAGCGCCTGCGCGCACGCCCACGCTGAACTCCACGCCCACTGGAAGTTATATCCACCGAGCCAACCGGTGACATCCACCACTTCGCCGATGAAGTAAAGGCCGGGCACGTCACGCGCTTCCATGGTTTTGGAAGAGAGCTGCGTGGTATCGACGCCGCCCATCGTCACTTCGGCGGTACGGTAGCCTTCGGTACCATTTGGCTGCACGCGCCACTGATGCAACGTGGTGACTAACTCGGCCTGCTGTTTGCTGTTGAGCTGCTTCAGCGTCACATCCGGGATCTGTTTCAGCTCCTGCAACACTTCCACGAGTCGCTTTGGCAAAATTTTCGCCAGGCTGTTTTTCAGGCTGAGGTTCGGATGTGCCTCGCGCTGCACGTTGATGAAATCATCGAGCGAGGTCTCCGGCGACAGATTAATGGTGACAAATTCCCCTGGCTGCCAGTAGCTGGAAATTTGCAGCACCGCCGGACCCGACAAGCCGCGATGGGTAAACAGCATCGCTTCTTTAAACAGTGTGCCGTCCTGCGCCGTAATGGTGGTGGGCAGCGCCACACCCGACAGCGTATTTAACTGCTCCAGCAACGGCTTATGCAGGGTGAAAGGCACCAGTGCAGCGCGCGTCGGAAAGACTTTCAAACCAAACTGCTCGGCCACTTTGTAGCCAAACGGCGTTGCCCCGAGCCCCGGCATCGATAATCCCCCACTCGCGATCACCAGCTTTTCTGCCTGCACCTCGGAGCCATTCAACTGTAGCCTGTAGCCATTTTCATCACGCGTCACGCTCAGCACTTCACTGCGCAAACGCACGGTGACTTGTCCGTCTTCGCACTCTTTTAACAGCAGATCCACGATCTGCTGCGCCGAATCATCGCAGAACAGTTGGCCAAGGGTTTTCTCGTGATATGCAATCTTGTGGCGATTCACCAGATCGATGAAGTCCCACTGGGTGTAACGCGCCAGTGCCGACTTGCTGAAATGCGGGTTATGCGAGAGATACGCCGCCGGTTCGGTGTACATATTGGTGAAGTTACAGCGGCCACCTCCGGACATCAGGATTTTACGTCCCGCCTTTTTGCCGTTATCCAGCAACAGCACACGACGACCCAACTGCCCTGCCTGCGCCGCACAGAACATGCCGGCAGCGCCTGCACCTATTACGATAACGTCAAACTTGTCCACAGTGATTAATCCACATAATTGAAAGGCGGTGATTGTAGAGATCTGCGGCATTTCGCGCCAGCGTCAAAAAAATGCCGTAAATGTGTCATATTGTAACTCGCTTATTTTTCAGTCTTTTTACCTTATCTGACCGGGTTTGTGGCAATTTTAAGACAAAAAAGGGCTATATTTTCCTTTCACATCATGCGGGTTGTCGCCGATAATGCGCCGCGTTCATGTCCTCCAAAAAATGGCGTAACGTTTATGCTACATCTGTTCGCTGGTCTTGACCTCAGTACCGGCCTGTTTTTGGTATTAGCTCTGCTGTTTGTCTTGTTCTATGAGGCAATCAACGGTTTCCACGACACTGCTAACGCAGTCGCTACAGTCATTTATACCCGCGCGATGCGGGCGCAATTGGCGGTTGTGATGGCGGGTGTTTTCAACTTCTTAGGCGTTTTGCTGGGTGGTTTAAGCGTGGCCTATGCCATCGTGCATATGCTGCCAACGGATTTACTGCTGAATGTAGGTTCTGCACACGGCCTCGCCATGGTGTTCTCCATGCTGCTGGCAGCCATTATCTGGAACCTTGGCACCTGGTATCTGGGCTTGCCGGCATCCAGTTCTCACACCTTGATCGGCGCGATTATCGGTATTGGTCTCACCAATGCACTGATGACCGGCACCTCGGTGGTTGATGCGCTTAACCTGCCGAAAGTGATCAATATTTTCCTGTCTCTGATTCTGTCACCGATTGTCGGTCTGGTGATTGCGGGTTCATTGATTTTCATCCTGCGTCGTTACTGGAGCGGAACCCCTAAACGTTCGCGCATCCATATGACACCGGCTGACCGTGAAAAGATCGATGGCAAGAAGAAGCCACCGTTTTGGACGCGTATCGCCTTGATCGTCTCGGCAATTGGCGTGAGCTACTCTCACGGTGCGAACGATGGTCAGAAAGGCATTGGCTTGATTATGCTCGTGCTGATTGGTGTGGCACCCGCTGGTTTCGTGGTCAACATGAACGCTTCGGGTTATGACATCACCCGGACGCGCGATGCGGTCAATCATCTGGAGCAGTATTACCAGCAGCATAGCGATTCACTCACGCATATCGTCCAGATGGCGCCACCAGCGGTGCCAACGCCGGAAGAATCTGTGGGCGGTCCGCATGAGTTCCATTGCGATAGCAGCCGTGCGCTGCAGGCTATTAATCGTGCCCAACTCTTGCTGACCAATCTGAACAGCTATGACCAACTGACGGTTGATCAGCGCAGTCAGATGCGTCGCCTGCTGATGTGCGTCTCGGACACGGCCGATAAAGCGGCGAAGCTGCCAGAGACCACCCCGGACGATAAGCGCTTCCTCAACAAGCTGAAGGGCGATCTGCTGGGCACCGTAGAGTACGCACCGATCTGGATCATTATGGCCGTGGCGTTAGCGCTGGGCATTGGCACCATGATTGGCTGGCGTCGCGTGGCGACCACCATCGGTGAGAAAATCGGTAAAAAAGGCATGACCTATGCGCAGGGCATGTCAGCGCAGGTCACTGCGGCCGTGTCGATTGGTGTCGCGAGCTATACCGGAATGCCGGTTTCGACCACGCATATTCTGTCGTCATCGGTTGCCGGAACCATGCTGGTTGATGGTGGTGGATTACAGAGCCGTACTATCAAAAACATCGCCATGGCGTGGGTGTTCACCCTGCCGGTGTGTATTGTGCTGTCAGGTTCGCTCTACTGGATCGCGCTGAAAATTATCTAAGCCGTCAACGGCAAACAAGAGGGCGACTGTTCAACACAGGTCGCCCTTTTTTATTGCCGCTATTTAATGCCAGATCGCCAGGCCAACCAGACTCACCACCACCAAAAAACAGAGCCCGCTGGTCAAGACAAACTGCCTGCGCACGCGCTCGCAGCGGCGAATAAATTCGTCGTCGTGATGATCGCGATAGCGTTTATCCCAGATATAACGCACCAGTCGCACCTGCTTGCTCGGCTGACCATGAGACGTGAAGAAACCCGCCCCATCCACATATTGATACAGCAGCGGATCGCAACCGCGCAGCACAGCCAATAGCGAGCGCAAAGAAGAGAAGTAGCGCGCCATATTCACCAGACAAACCACACACAGAGCCCAAAAAAGCGCGATAGTGCTGATCATGTTCCCCTCCCAGCTGGAGCCGCAATGACGTCGAAGGCAGCGGGGAAATGCTGTAGACGCCCCACGGGAAATTAACCAGCCACAGATGAATCGAATTGCATTGTTGTTATGCGAACCCGAGCGCGTTACCCAGACGGCAGTGGCACTCATTTTCAGTGTAGGAGATCTGTTCAATTTTTTTCCAGCGATGATTTTCGTTCGCCGCGAATGAAAATTGCGATAGCGCTTGATCTTCCTCACAAGCGAGCCGTGGATTGCAGCATTTGTTAACAACTCTGGCTATACTCAACACATAACAACATAACGCCTGCAGGGCATAAATTGTGGTTGGTGGCGCTTCATCGCTGTTTCGCGCAAAGGATTTCGTTCGCCAAGCGGCGGGAATTCAGGTAGCCCCAGAATCTTGAGAAGGAGTTTTATCATGGCTTATAAACATATCCTGATTGCAGTAGACCTTTCCCCGGAAAGCCAGTTGCTGGTTGATAAAGCCGTTTCTCTGGCCCGTCCTTATGATGCAAGAATCTCGCTGATCCACGTTGATGTGAATTACTCAGACCTTTACACCGGGCTGATTGACGTCAATCTGGGCGACATGCAGAAACGCATTTCTGAAGAGACGCACACCGCGCTGAAAGAGCTTTCTACCAACGCCGGTTATCCGATCAGTGAAACCCTGAGCGGCAGTGGCGATCTTGGCCAGGTGCTGGTGGATGCGATTAAGAAATATGAAGTGGATTTAGTGGTCTGTGGCCACCATCAGGATTTCTGGAGCAAGCTGATGTCATCCGCGCGCCAGCTGATCAACACGGTACATATTGATATGCTGATTGTGCCGCTGCGTGACGAAGAAGACGAATAAAAACAGGGCCAGTAATGGCCCTGTTTTTTTGGTAGTGGCGTAATGCATCGCGCGTCTTTAAACCCCGCGCGATAATCACGTCGCGACGCCAGCAGGCAGACTCATACCAACGGCGGATAAATATCAAAGCGATGGCTTTTGGTGACCACCGCCGATTGGGTTGCCACGCCCGCTAACGGCGGCGCGTAATCCGGGCGTTTCACCACAATACGTTTCTTCGCCAGACGGCGAGCGGGTTCCAGCAGCGCATCGGCGTCATCATCGGCACCGACCAGCGACTGAAACACCCGCATCTCCTTCTTCACCATCGCGCTCTTTTGACGATGGGGATACATCGGATCGAGATACACCACATCTGGCGCGGGCGTGATATCACTCAACGCCTGCTGACTCACCACATGCAGCAGCGTCAGCCGTTCGCGCAGCCAGCCGCCGATCTCCGCATCTTCATAGCCACGACGCAAACCATCATCCAGCAGAGCCGCAACCACCGGATGGCGTTCCAGCATGCGCACCCGGCAACCCAGCGCTGCCAGCACAAAGGCATCGCGCCCCAATCCTGCCGTCGCGTCGATCACGTCCGGCAAATAGCCACCTTTAATGCCCACCGCTTTCGCCACCGCCTCGCCGCGACCGCCACCAAACTTGCGGCGATGCGCCATGGCACCGGTGACAAAATCCACAAAGATGCCGCCCAGTTTAGGCTCATCCTGTTTGCGCAGCTCGAGGCGCTCCGGCGTCAGCACCAGTGCCATTACGGCCTGATCGTCATGCTGTAAGCCCCAGCGCTGCGCCAGATGTAATAAGGCGCCGTCTCCGGCGCCTGATTCATCGATTAAACCGATTTTCACAAGCAGGCTTATCCCTGAATTCCGTAGTGTTCCAGCATCGCGTCCAGCTGTGGTTCACGGCCACGGAAGCGTTTGAACAGCTCCATTGGCTCTTCGGAACCGCCACGCGTCAGGATGTTGTCGAGGAACGACTGGCCGGTTTCACGGTTGAAGATACCCTCTTCTTCAAAGCGTGAGTAAGCATCCGCTGCCAGCACATCTGCCCACAGGTAGCTGTAGTAACCTGCGGCATAACCGCCAGCGAAGACGTGGCTAAACGCATGCGGGAAACGGCCCCACTCCGGGCTTGGCACCACTGCAACCTGCTTCTTCACTTCACGCAGGGTTTCGAGGATCTGCGCGCCTTTTTCCGGATTGAATTCGGTGTGCATACGGAAATCGAACAGGCCGAACTCCAGCTGACGCAGGATAAACAGCGCCGCCTGATAGTTCTTCGCCGCCAGCATCTTATCCAGCAGATCTTTCGGCAACGGTTCGCCGGTCTCGTAGTGGCCGGAGATAAACGCCAGCGCGTCCGGCTCCCAGCACCAGTTTTCCATAAACTGGCTTGGCAGCTCGACCGCATCCCACGGTACACCGCTGATGCCAGATACGCCCGGTGCTTCGATGCGCGTCAGCATGTGGTGCAAGCCGTGCCCAAACTCATGGAACAAGGTGGTGACTTCATCGTGGGTAAACAGCGCAGGTTTGCCCTGTACCGGACGGTTGAAGTTACAGGTGAGGTACGCCACTGGCTTCTGCAAGCTGCCGTCGGCTTTACGCATCTGACCGACGCAATCGTCCATCCACGCCCCGCCACGCTTGTGCTCACGCGCATACAGGTCAAGATAGAAACTGCCGCGCAGCTCGCCGCTTTCATCGAACAGGTCGAAGAAGCGCACGTCTGGGTGGTAAACATCGACGTCTTTACGCTCTTTGGCTGTAATGCCATAAATGCGTTTCACCACTTCGAACAGACCGCTCACCGCACGCTCTTCCGGGAAGTACGGACGCAGTTGCTCATCGCTGATGGTGTACAGATGCTGTTTTTGTTTTTCACCGTAGTAAGTGAGATCCCAGGGATTCATCTCGTCAACGCCATACTCTTTTTTGGCGAAGGCGCGCAGCTGGGCTAACTCTTTCTCACCTTGCGGACGCGCACGTTTAGCGAGGTCGGTCAGGAAGTCGATCACCTGCGCCGGATTTTCCGCCATTTTGGTGGCCAGTGATTTATGCGCGAAGGAGTCAAAACCGAGCAGCTGTGCCAGCTCGTGACGCAATGCCAGCTCTTCGCCCATGATCGGGCCGTTATCCCATTTACCGGCATTTGGACCCTGCTCAGAAGCACGCGTTGAATAAGCGCGGTACATCTCTTCACGCAGCGCCGCGTTGTCGCAGTAGGTCATCACCGGCAGGTAGCTTGGGATATCCAGCGTCAGCAACCAGCCTTCCTGCTCTTTGGCTTCGGCCTGCGCTTTCGCCGCCGCCAGCGCACTTTCCGGCATGCCCGCCAGATCCGCTTCGTCGGTGATCAGCTTGCTCCAGCCCATAGTGGCGTCGAGCACGTTGTTGCTGTAAGTCGAACCGAGTTCAGACAGACGCGCCGCGATTTCGCCATAGCGTTTCTGTTTTTCTTTATCGAGACCGATACCGGACAACTCAAAATCACGCAGTGCGTTATCCACCGCTTTCTTCTGGGCGATATCCAGCGCGGCATAGTTGTCGCCCTGTTTCAGATCGCGATAAGCCTGATACAGGCCTTCATGCTGGCCTACCCAGGTGCTGTATTCGGACAGCAGCGGCAGCGTTTGCTCGTAAGCTTCACGCAGTTCCGGGCTGTTCTTCACCGAGTTGAGATGGCTCACCGGTGAGAAAATGCGGCTTAAGTGGTCATCCACTTCCGCCAGTGGCTGCACTAAATTGTCCCAAGTGTAAGGTGCACCCTGTGCTACAACGCGTTCAACTTCAGCGCGGCAGTTGTTCAGCGCTTCAGTCACAGCAGGAACCACGTGCTCAGGTTTGATCGCGGAAAACGGCGGAAGCGTGTAAGGGGTGAGTAACGGATTGGTCATAAGCGCAGTCCTTTCTTCATGGAGTGGGGGTGGCGCGCAAAGGCGCGACGCAATCTTTCTAACATGCGGTCAGTGAACGTGAAAATCAATGCTACTGAGAATGGACCGGTAAAGAAAAAAGCGCGAGCGCCGAAACGTCAGCAATTTTTACGCAGCGCGGCTATAATCGCGCCACACACGATGTTTTTATCTCCTTTGATCCAACCGCGGACCCCTCTTTTTTATGCTGAGTTATCGCCACAGTTTTCATGCCGGCAACCATGCCGACGTGCTCAAACATACCGTTGAAAGCCTGATCCTCACCGCTCTGATGGAGAAGGAAAAACCTTTCCTCTATCTGGATACCCACGCCGGTGCCGGACGTTACCAGCTGAGCGGAGAGCACGCCGAGCGTACCGGTGAATATCTGGAAGGCATTGCGCGCATCTGGCAGCAGCCGGACGCGCCAGAACTGCTGAAGCCTTATCTGACGGCCGTTCGCAACCTTAACCCGCATGGCACCTTGCGCTACTATCCAGGCTCACCGCTGATCGCCCGCTACCTGCTGCGTGAAGAGGACAAGCTGGAGCTGACCGAACTGCACTCCAGCGACTATCCGCTGTTGCGTTCTGAATTCAGTAAAGATGCGCGCGCACGCGTAGCGCGTGGCGACGGCTATCAGCAGTTAAAAGCCAAATTGCCTCCGCAGAGCCGCCGTGGTCTGATTCTGATCGATCCGCCGTACGAAATGAAAAGCGATTATCAGGACGTGGTGAAAGGCATTCAGGAAGGTTACAAACGCTTTGCCACCGGTGTGTATGCGCTGTGGTATCCAGTGGTGCTGCGCCAGCAAATCAAACACATGATTAAAGACCTCGAAGCCAGCAACATCCGCAACATTCTGCAGATTGAACTGGCGGTGCGTCCTGATAGCGATCAACGCGGTATGACCGCCTCCGGCATGATCGTGATTAACCCGCCGTGGAAACTGAAAGCGCAGATGGAAGAACTGTTGCCGTGGCTGCATAAGAAGCTGGTGCCGGCGGGTACTGGTCACTACAGCGTGACGCAGATCGTTCCAGAATAACCGGCTTGTCGGGTGCGGCTCCCCGGCCGCCCTTTGCCGTTGCCCTTCTAAGGACACTCTTTATGTGGATCATTCTGGCTGGCGCACTCACTGTGCTGTCGCCTGCCAAACGCCTTGCCGTACTACTGCTGTTATTGGCGACGATAATGGGCCTGTTCCAGGATGTGCTGGACTGGCCTGCTCTCGCCATTTTAGGTGCTATCGCTTTGCTGGCGTGGGTGCGGGTGGAGAATCCCACCAACCGTGCCGTGTTGCTCATCAGCGAAGCGCTGCTGGTGCTGATCGCCGGTGGCCTGTTCCTGCACCTGTTGCCGGGCTTTAACAACCCGCGCCAGATCGAGGAGATGCAGGTTGGCCCCAACAGTGTGCCGTTCAGCTTCTACTACAACTTTGATAAAGCGCTGATTCCCTTTGTGCTGCTGGCTGCATTGCCTACGCTGTTCCGTACGCAGAAGTTTCCTGCGCCACACAAAATTCTGTGGCTGCTGTTACTGGCGGCGATCCCGCTGCTGCTGTACGTCGCCGTGCTGCTGGGTGGACTGGCGATTGAGCCACACTGGCCGGACTGGCTCGGCAGCTTTATGCTGGCAAACCTGTTCTTTGTCTCGCTGGCAGAAGAGGCGTTCTTCCGCGGCTATGTGCAACAGCGCCTGCGCCAGAAAATCGGTGGCGTGGCGGCGCTGTTGATTGCGTCAGTGCTGTTTGGACTGGCGCATTTCCCTGGCGGCATGATGTTAGTGGTCTTCGCGACTCTGGCCGGATTGATTTACGGCCTGGCGTGGCACTGGAGCGGGCGCGTGTGGATCGCCACCGGCGTCCACTTCCTGTTCAACATGACGCACCTGCTGTTCTTCACCTATCCGGCATTGCAGCACTAAATCTCGAACACCGCGAAATCCCGTGCCAGCTCGGTCGCCGCAAACACCGACTGGCACTCCGCCAGCAGTCTCTCCCGATCGCTCGATAAATAACGCGAACTGAAGTGCGTGGCAATCATGCGTTTCGCCCCCGCCAGTTTTGCTACTTCGGCAGCCTGAATCGTGGTGGAGTGGCCGCGACCATTGGCTTTTTCGGCCATTGCGGCTTCCAGCGTGGTTTCGTGCACCATCACATCCGCACCAGCCGCCAGCTCAAGCGCCACTTCGGTCGGACCGGTATCACCGAATATCGCCACCACTTTGCCCCTGGTCGCCGGGCCGAGATACGCCGCGCCGTTAATCTCACGCCCATCTTCTAGCCGGATGCATTTGCCCTCTTTCAAATCCTGATACCAGGGCCCACGCGGCACGCCCTCTGCTTTCAGTCGTGGCGCATCAAGAAAGCCCGGCTTGTCATGCTGCTCAATGCGATAGCCATAGCACTCGACCACATGATTCATTGGATAAGCAATGACGCGGAACTCGCCATCATCCAGCACTTCGCCCGCTTCAATCTCTACGATCTCCAGCGGGAAGCCGGTGTAAGAGCCACTGAGACTGAGCGCCGTCTCGACAAACAGTTTGATGCCTTTTGGACCGTAAATGGTCATCGGCTCCAGCAGCCCGGCCATCGAACGGCTGGTGAGCAAGCCCGGCAAGCCAAAAATGTGGTCACCGTGCAGATGGGTGATAAAGATTTTTTCCAGCTTGCTCGGCTTGAGTGCAGAGCGCATAAACTGGTGCTGAGTGGCTTCACCGCAGTCGAACAGCCAGGTGTCGCCCCGTTTCGATAGCGTCAGTGCAATCGCCGTGACGTTACGTTGCAGGCTCGGCGCACCCGCGCCGGTGCCGAGAAAAGTCAGATGCATAATGTCTTCCATGTAAGCGGAACCTAGATTTAACCCTATCATAATCATAGGCCGAACCTTTGCGCGGCTTGCACAAGCAGCGTTACACTCTATGCCAATTTTCTTCCAACAGATGGACATTCCGGATGACCAGACATTTTGACTACCTCGCCATCGGCGGCGGCAGTGGCGGTATCGCCTCGATTAACCGTGCGGCGATGCATGGCCAGAAGTGCGCGCTGATTGAAGCCAAAGAGCTGGGCGGCACCTGTGTCAACGTCGGCTGCGTACCGAAAAAGGTGATGTGGCATGCGGCACAGATTGCCGAAGCCATCCACCTGTACGGCCCGGACTACGGTTTCGATACCACCGTGAACCACTTTGACTGGTCAGTGCTGGTGAAAAACCGCAGCGCCTATATCGATCGCATCCACACCTCGTACGATAACGTGCTGGGTAAAAACAACGTTGAAGTGATTAAAGGCTTCGCCCGCTTTATTGATGCTAATACCGTGGAAGTGAACGGCGAAACCATCACGGCCGATCACATCCTGATCGCCACCGGCGGCCGTCCAAGCCATCCGCAAGTGCCTGGCGCGGAATACGGTATCGACTCTGACGGCTTCTTTGAGCTGGATGCGCTGCCGAAGCGTGTTGCGGTGGTGGGCGCAGGGTATATCGCGGTGGAGTTGGCCGGTGTGGTCAACGCACTGGGTGCCGAAACCCATCTGTTTGTGCGCAAACACGCGCCGCTGCGCAGCTTCGATCCGCTGATTGTCGATACGCTGGTAGAAGTGATGCAGGCCGAAGGCCCAACGCTGCATACCGAGTCGATTCCAAAAGCGGTGATCAAGAACGCTGACGGCAGCCTGACGCTGCAACTGGAAAGCGGTCATGAGCAAACCGTCGATTGCCTGGTGTGGGCGATTGGTCGCGAACCGGCTACCGATAATCTCAACCTCTCCGTGACCGGCGTGGCGCTGAACGAGAAAGGCTATATCAACGTTGATAAGTTCCAGAACACCAACGTGAAAGGCATTTATGCGGTCGGTGACAACACCGGTGCTGTGGAGTTGACGCCAGTGGCCGTCGCCGCAGGGCGTCGTCTGTCAGAACGCCTGTTCAACAACAAGCCCGACGAGCACCTGGATTACAGCAATGTGCCAACCGTGGTATTCACCCATCCACCGATTGGTACCGTTGGTTTGACCGAACCCCAGGCACGTGAGCAGTACGGCGACGACCAGGTGAAAGTGTATAAATCTTCCTTCACCGCGATGTACACCGCTGTCACGCAGCATCGCCAGCCGTGCCGCATGAAGCTAGTGTGTGTCGGCCCGGAGGAGAAGATTGTCGGCATTCACGGTATCGGCAACGGTATGGATGAGATGCTGCAAGGCTTCGCAGTGGCACTGAAGATGGGCGCTACCAAGAAAGATTTCGACAACACCGTGGCGATTCACCCGACGGCGGCGGAAGAGTTTGTCACTATGCGTTGATGAATGGGGCGGCATTTGCCGCCCTTTTTACTGCATCTGCAGCACCGGCACTTCTACAACTGTCACTTCCTGCTCGCCGCTCTCCATCAGGCGGAACACCGTTTCCATCATGCCTGCCACATCCTGTTTCACCATGCTGATGTCTTTACACAGCAGCGCGACGAACGGATCCCAGTCGAAACAGCCAATCGCCGGATGTTTATCATCAGATAACAGATCCTCAGCACGCAGAAACTGCACCACCCCTTCCAGCGAAATGGTCGAGTTCACAAACAGACCAAATTGCCCCGTTACATGCTGCTGAAAGTGATTTTTCAACGCCGTTTGCGCTTTTTCCGGCTCATAGCCACACAGCAGCAAATTCTCCTCCGGCACAGAAATGCCTCGTTCCTGATGTGCCGCCAAAAAGCCGCGCAGCCGCTCTTTACTGTTGTGATCGCTGGCACGCCCACCGATAAAAATCAGCGGCTGCGGGCGCTTTTCCAGCAGGCTGCGCGTCAGGCTCAATGCGCCATTGAAGTTATCCGAAATCACTGAAGGGGCCAGCGAACCGGGCAGATCAAGATTCAGCGAGGGTACGCCCGCGTCCTGACAGAGTGTAGTAATACGATCCGGATCAGTTGCCCCGGTCACTACCATGTAATCCACCTGCCAGGAGAGCATGGTGCGCGCCGCTTCCAGTTCCAGGTCCGGATCGCGCTGCGTGCAGGTAATCACCGGGAACAGGCCGCGATCGCGCGCCATCTGCTCAAAACGTTCCACGATTGAGCCAAAATAACGGTTGTCGTATTTGGGCACGATCATCCCGATGGTTTTCGAGCGCGTAGTACGCAGCATGCTGGCCTGTCGATTTAGCGCATAGCCCTGCTCTTGCGCAATCCGGCTCACTTTCTCGGCAGTGCTGGCACTGATGCGCCGCTTCTTCCAGTTGCCGCTTAAAATCGCGCTCACCGCGCTTGCCGAAACCCCCGTGAGTTCCGCGAGGTCATAAATGGTGGTTTTCTTGTTTTTGCCGATCCCCGTCACAGAACCCATCCCTTTATTGCACTTTTTGTTGCTGGTTAAAAGTCGGGGTGATAGTTGTGCTTCATCGATTGAGCTCCATCGATTGAGCTCCACCTAAAACGCCATTGATAAAGGATTATAAGATGAACTCGAACCTCTTCTCCATGCATAACCCTCTCAACGGAAAAGTCGCCGCCATTACGGGCGCTGCCTCCGGTATTGGTCTGGAATGCAGCAAAGTGCTGCTGCAGGCCGGGGCGAAAGTCGTCCTGATCGATCGCGACGGCGACAAGTTGCAGCAGCTGGTGGCGGAACTGGGCCCACAGGCGCTGCCGCTGCAGATTGACCTGATGGACGGCAAACAGGTTGACGGGATTCTCGATGACATTCTCAAGCTGGCGGGCCGCCTGGATATTTTCCACGCCAATGCCGGTGCCTACATTGGCGGACCGGTGGCGGAAGGCGATCCCGATATCTGGGATCGCGTACTGAAACTCAACACCAGCGCGGCCTTTCGCTGTGTGCGTTCGGTGCTGCCGCATCTGATCGCGCAGAAATCGGGTGACATCATTTTCACCAGTTCGATTGCGGGCGTGGTGCCAGTGGTCTGGGAACCGATCTACACCGCATCCAAATTTGCGGTGCAGGCTTTTGTGCATTCAACCCGTCGTCAGGTGGCGCAGCATGGTGTGCGCGTCGGTGCAGTGCTGCCGGGGCCGGTGGTCACTGCCCTGCTCGATGACTGGCCGCAGGAGAAGCTGGAGGACGCGCTGGCCAATGGCAGCCTGATGCAGCCCATTGAAGTAGCGGAATCGGTGCTGTTTATGGTGACGCGTTCGCCGGGTGTCACGGTGCGCGATATCGTTATCCTCCCCAACAGCGTTGACCTGTAACCAGCCGAGGTGCAGCAGCATGAGTAACGAAAAATATTTGATTGGTGTCGATGTGGGTTCGGCCAGCGCTCGTGCGGGCGTGTTTGACCGCGCGGGAAATCTGCTCGGTCATGCAAAGCAGTCCATCACCACCTTCCGCGCCCACGGTCATGTGGTGGAGCAATCCGCCAATGAGATTTGGCAGGCGGTCAGCCGCTGCGTGCGCGAGGCGGTGGCCACTGCCGCTATCGATCCCGCTGCGGTGGCGGGCATTGGCTTCGATGCCACCTGCTCGCTGGTGGTGATCGATGAACAGGGGCAACCGTTGCCCGTTAGCCCGGATGGCGAGGCGGAGCGCAATATCATTGTGTGGATGGATCATCGCGCGACGCAGCAGGCCGATGCCATCAACGCGACGAAACATCCGGTGCTCGACTATGTGGGCGGACGCATCTCACCGGAGATGGAGATGCCAAAGCTATTGTGGCTGAAAACATACAACCCGCAGACGTTCCAGGCCGCCGCTCACTTCTTTGACCTGACCGATTACCTGAGCTGGCGCGCGTCGGGCGATAGTACCCGTTCGTCCTGCACCGTCACCTGTAAATGGAACTATCTGGCGCATGAACAGCGCTGGGATAGCGACTACTTCCACGCCATTGGTTTACCGGAATTCGCCCAGGAAAAGTTTGCGCGCATTGGGCAACGCATCGTCGAGCCTGGCACGCCATGTGGAAGCGGTTTAACCACTCAGGCCGCCGCCGACTTCGGTTTACCCGCAGGCACGCCAGTGGCCGCTGGGTTAATCGATGCCCATGCAGGTGGCGTCGGTACGTTGGGCGCAGATGGCAGCCCGGAAGACAAACTCGCCTACGTATTTGGCACCTCATCCTGCACCATGACACCCACGCGTGAGGCCGCATTTGTGCCAGGTGTGTGGGGCCCGTATTACTCGGCGATGGTGCCGGGTTTATGGTTGAGTGAAGGTGGACAAAGCGCGGCGGGCGCCGCCATCGATCGCCTGCTGGAGATGCATCCAGCGGCTGCAAGGGCACAGCAGGCCGCCGATACCGCTGGCCTTTCACTGCCGGTGTACCTCGCGGAACAGGCTTTGCAGCACGCTCGCGGTGAATCAGCAACGGTGGATTTAGTCGAAGGTCTGCATATCGTGCCGGAATTTGCGGGTAATCGCGCCCCCTTTGGCGACCCTTACGCGCGAGCGGTGATTTGCGGTTTGGGCATGGATAATGACGAAGCCAGCCTGATCGCACTGTATATCGCTGGCTTGTGCAGCCTCGGCTACGGCCTGCGCCAAATCATTGAGGCGCAAACCAGCAAAGGCATTGTCACGCAGTCGATTGTCATCAGCGGCGGCGCGGGGCAACACTCGTTGGTACGCCAACTGCTGGCGGACAGCTGCCAGCTTCCTGTGCAATCCACCCACTGCCCTGAGCCGGTATTACTGGGTTCAGCGATTCTTGCCGCTGCCGCCAGTGGCGTGTATTCCGACGTCACCTCGGCGATGGCCAACATGACTACCGATGAAAAGCGCTGGCATCCGGAGCCGTCAGTTTCGCCACTGCATCAGCACCGTTATGATGCATTTAAATTATTGCAGAGTACCGCGCGTAATATTCGTCAGATAAGCGAATAAACGTCGAATAATATTTCCGTGCGCCGCACAAACGTCGGCGCACGGTTATTTCACCCTGCCATTTCCTGCAAGATAAAATTTAATTTCTTCACTACTCAAGCTTACGCCACCGGGATACTATTTATCCCTTAGCTAGCGCCCTTCGCGCTGGCATTTTTATGCGTTTTTTAAGGCAAGGGGAGCAGCATGTTTATCGGTATTAAGCCGTGGTTCGAGGTTCAGGCATCCACATGAATATCATCAGCATTATTATGTCTGCGGGCAAAGCCTCGGTGGATGTCGCGTTGTACACGCTTATTCCTATCATGGTGGTGATGTTATTCATCATGAAATATCTGGAAGTTAAAGGCGTGCTGGATTTTGTGGTTCGTCATTCCACTCCGTTATTAAAACCTTTGGGTATTACCGGACTGGCGTTATTTGCCCTGATCCAGCTGAACTTTGTCAGTTTCGCTGCGCCGTTAGCGGCATTAGCGATTATGGAAAAACGCGGCACCTCCGACCGCCATATGGCGGCCACGCTGGCGATGCTGTTTGCTATGGGGCAAGCCAACGCATTTTATCCGTTGATTCCCGCAGGACTGAACTGGACTGCGGCACTGCTGATCTCCATCTGCGGCGGCGTGCTGGCCGCAGCGGCCACTTACCACTTCTTTGGCCGCAAACTTTCTGATGCGGCGCTGCTCAATGAAGATGAAGCCGTTGCGAATAATGAAAGCAAGATGGGGCTGATTGCCATCATCAACAGTGCGGGTGCGGATGCGATTCGCCTGGCGCTGGGCTCACTGCCGATGCTGATTCTGTCTCTTTCGGTGGTCGGCATTTTGAAAGAATCCGGTGGCATTGAGATGCTCACCCGGCTGGTTTCTCCGCTGCTGGATAGGCTCAACATCTCTGAAGTCTACATTCTGCCTGCCCTGACCAAATGTCTGGCAGGCGGTACTGCGTATTACGGCGTGGTGGCGGGATTGGTGGAGAAGGGACTCTACAGCGCGCATAACATTAATGCCTCGGCGGGTTGGTTGATTCAGACCTTTGACCTGCCAGGCATTGGCATCTTCCTGGGTCTGTCGAGCCGTTTCCCGCGTCTGTTCCGTTTCGCCGTGCCGGGCATTATTCTTGGCATCGCGCTACGCGGCGTGGCACACGCCCTGATATTTTAATTAACCCTGGCGCTGAAAGGATTATTCAGCGCCCTGTTTAAATAACACTACAATTCCCGCGTGTTATTTTAAATTAACCCTATACATTCCATCGTTATTTTCATCAGTTGCAAAGCCTTTAAATATCGTACTATTATCGCCAGCATGATTTTGCAAAAATAATTAATCCCGACTTAATATCCGGTTAATTAACTCCTTAATTTCATTGCAGGTAATATTCCTGCACGTCATCTATTGATACGCAGGTAGGGTAGATCCATGAGCGGTAAACAAATAACGTGGAATGGCGGGTTACAACCTGAAGCCATCGACATTCTGTCACAAGACGGCGGCATGATTGTGAGCCCAACGAAAGTCGGCTACATCATCATGACCTCTGATAAAGCCGGGCTGGAACGCAAGTTTGAAGCCAAGCAGCGCAAGCGCAACAAGCCTGGCGTGGTGCTCTGTGGCTCGCTGGAACAACTGCGTTCACTGGCTCAACTGACGCCGGAAATTGACCAGCTTTATCAGCAACATTGGGATCAAGATATCCTGCTGGGCTGTATTTTACCGTGGCGCGAAGAGGCGCTGGCGCGTATTCCGGCAGACGGCTCTAAAGAACTGATGATGGATGGACGCCAGACCAGCTGCTTCGTGATTAAATTTGGCCGTCCCGGTGAAAATATTGCGAAAGCGCTGTGGGAAGACCACGGGAAATTCTCCTTTGCCAGCTCCGCCAACCCATCGGGTCAGGGAAACCGTGGTCTGGTTGAAGGTATTGGCGAACGTATTGAAGCACGTGCTGATTTAATTATTGAAGCCAATGACTACGTGAAATCCATTCAGCCTAACGACGAAAATAAAGTGCGCTACGAGCAGGGTGTGATGGTGTCGATGGTGGATAGCGAAGGTCGTCTGATCCCGCAGCAAAACGGCGAACGTAAAATCACGCCGTGCCCGGTGCTGATTCGTAAAGGTCTGGATGTCGATAAAATCATGGCGCTGCTGTCAGATATCTTCCCATCATGGGATTACCGCCACGGTGATTACTACTGATGTGCTGACGCCTGTTTCTTCATAGAGGAAACAGGCTCACCTTATTACCACTCCACCGTAATCTTGCCGAAATGCCCTGCTGACTGCTGATGTTTAAATGCCGCAGGCAGGTCGCTCAAGGTACCGTAGCTGTCGCTGATCACGGGGCGAATACCGGTTTGCTCTAACGCCCGCACAAAGTCCTGCTGCTGACGGCGATGCCCGACAATCAGGCCCTGAATACGTGCCTGTTTTGCCATTAACAGCGAGGTGGGGATCACCCCTTCGCGCCCGGTCAGTACGCCAATCAGCGCAATATGACCGCCGACGCGCACTGCCTCAATCGACTGCGCCATGGTGCCCGGCCCACCGAGTTCAATCACCACATCTGCCCCCTTGCCATCCGTCAGCTGTTGAACGGCTTTTCCCCACTCTGGCGTGCTGCGATAGTTGATGCCCGCATCGGCACCGAGCGCCAGTGCCCTTGCCAGCTTCTCATCTGACGAGGAGGTGACAATCACCCGTGCGCCCATCGCTTTGGCAATTTGCAGTGCAGTGATCGACACGCCGCCGGTGCCGAGCGTGACGATGGTATCGCCCGCTTTGATTTGTGCATCCCCTACCAATGCGCGCCACGCCGTCAGGCCGGACGTGGTGATGGTTGCCGCTTCGGCATGGCGCCAGCCACGTGGGGCGAGCGTAAAGTGATGGGCCGGACGCACCACCACTTCGGCGGCAAAGCCGTCTGCACCATCGCCGGGTGTCTGGGTGAAATTGCCGACTTGAGCAAAGGGTAAACCGTCCTGCCACTGCGGGAAAAAGCAGGACACCACGTGGTCACCGGGCTTAAATTCCGTGACGCCTGCCCCGACCTCTTCGACCACACCCGCGCCGTCCGCCATCATGATGCGATCCTGCTCGGTGGGAATCGATCCATCAGCCACCAGCAGGTCGTGGAAGTTGAGTGACGTCGCGTGGATCGCCACGCGGATCTCCCCGGCGGCGGGTTTACCCGGATCGGGCAGATCCGCCAGTTGCAAATGCGCTAAACCACCGGGCTGTTTCAGGATCATCGCTTGCATGATTGCTGTTCTCCTTATCAAGATGTTCATCAATTATCGCGGCAGGTGCGCAATACATTGCGCCGCTACTGTCGGTGCATAGCTGGAATGTGCGCTAAGTGTGGCAGCGATGCGCATTCCCTGCCTGCTACAATGTGCGGTTACAGGGGGGCAATCATGGTTGATGTGAAACGGGTCTACGACGAGATCAGTGAGCAGGACGGCTACAGGATTTTGGTGGATCGGCTGTGGCCGCGCGGCATGAAAAAAGCCGATCTGCAGTACGATGAGTGGTTGAAGGCGATCGCGCCTTCTGCCGAATTACGTCAAGCGCTACACAGCGAAACCATTGATTTCGCCCATTTCGAAAAGCAGTATCGTGCCGAGTTGCAACAAAACGCAGCGCTCGCCGAGCTGAAACAGCGGATGGAAAAGCAAAAAGTGACGCTGCTGACCGCCACCAAACTCGATCAGCAGAGCCACATTACCGTATTGCAGAAACTGCTGGGTTAAACATCCGCCCCGTACGCGGCGGCTTTTTGCGCGCGTAACTCAGCCAGGCGCCGTTCCAGTGCGGCCTCAATATTGTCATACGCTGTGCTGCCCAGCGCTAAGCGCAGTGGCATGGCAGGCTGATCCAGTGTGGCGATCATGGCGGTGACAGATTTTGCGGCATCTCCCTTAATCGCGAAATCACCCGACAAGATCGCGCGACGCAGCTGACCTGAAGCTGAGTCGTGATAAGCATCCAGCGGCTCGGCGATATCCAGCCCGGCACCGAAATTAGTGGCGGTTGGCCCCGGCTCCACCAGCAGGAAATCGATGCCAAAGCTGGCCACTTCCTGCCGTACTGCTTCAACAAATCCTTCAATGCCCCACTTGCTGGCGTGATAAAGGCTGAAGTTGGGATAAGCCACCTGCCCACCTTCAGAGGAAACCTGCGCGATGCGACCGCCGCCCTGCTGGCGCAACAATGGAATCACGGCACGAATCAGCTGAATGGAGCCCGTGAGATTGGTGGCGATCTGGCGATCAATCTGCGCATCGCTCAGCTCTTCCGCAGCACCAAACAGACCATAGGCGGCATTGCTCACCACCACATCGACGCGTTCAACGCTGGCAAATGCCTGCGCGATGGCTGGCGCAATGCTGGCAGTGTTCGCCAAATCCAGCATCATGACCTGTAACTGCTCACCGTATCGCGCTTGCAGATCTGCCATTGCCTCAGTGCGGCGCACGCAGGCCAGCACGCGATCGCCACGCGCCAGTAAATCTTCACTCATCAAACGGCCCAGCCCACTGCTGGCACCGGTAATTAACCAGGTTTTCATTTTGTCGTCCTCCGGTTGAAAACCCGATGATAGTTCGCTTTACTGGTGGCTATCGTCTCCCTAATCGCGCATGACCTGGTGAGGAAAATCCACCAATGAGAAGACCTTCCTGGCATGAATTGCAGGCCATCAAAACCCTGGGTGAGCAACGCAGCTTCCGTCGCGCCGCTGAGATGCTCGGCCTGAAGCGCTCTTCACTCAGCCATCTGGTGAAAACGCTGGAGCAGAATCTGGGGGTACAGCTTTTTCAGCGCACGACCCGCAGCGTATCGCTCACCGATGCCGGGCAACAGCTTATCGATCGCCTCGCTCCACTCCTGAATGAAATGGATGAAGTGCTGCACGATGTCAGCGCTCGCCGCCAGCAGCACGCAGGTACCTTGCGCATCAGCGCCAGCGATGCGGCAATTAGTATCCTGCTGGAAAAGGTAGTGCCGGGATTTTGCGCCGAGTATCCCAATATCCAGCTCGATCTAGCCGCGCAAGGTGAACTGGTGGATATCACCGCAGCCGGTTTCGATGCCGGCATTCGGTTAATGGAAGATGTGCCGCAGGATATGGTGGCGATTACGCTGGGTGGTCCATTGCACTTTATCACCGTCGCTTCCCCCGAATATTTGGCCTCACACCCGCCGGTGCAGCAGCCACAGGATTTGCTGCAGCAGCAGTGCATTCGCCACCGGCTGCCAAGCGGCAAGCGCTATCGCTGGGAGTATGCAAAGGCGGGAGAGAGCAGTGAGATCGATGTGCCGGGCTTGATTACGCTGGACAATAACGCGCTGATGACCAGCGCGGCCATCAGCGGATTGGGCATTGCTTATGTACCCTCGCTTTACGCCGAAGCGGCGCTGCAATCGGGTCTGTTAGTGGAACTGCTCGCCGACTGGCGGGTGCAGTCGGCGGGGATGGCCTTGTGGTTCCCGCCCAACCAGCATCAGTCGATGGCGCTGCGGCTGTTTATCGATGCGTTGAAAATCAGCCTGCCGCGCCAGTCGTAACTCAAGCCTGACGCTGTGGTGCTTTGTGCACCATGGTGTAGGCGTAATCCACGCCCATGCCGTATGCGCCGCTGTGCTCACGCACCAGATCCATCACCGCATCGTAGGTTTCTTTGCGTGACCAGTCGCGCTGGTACTCCAACAATACTTGCTGCCAGGTCACTGGCACCGCACCGGCCTGCACCATGCGCTGAATCGAACGCTCGTGGGCATCGACGCTGGTGCCGCCTGAAGTATCGGTCACCACGTACACTTCAAAGCCCTCTTTCAGTGCCATCAGGGCCGGGAAAGTCAGACACACTTCCGTCCACAGCGCAGAGATAATCAGCTTCTTACGACCGGTTTTCTTCACCGCTTCGACGAATTTGGCATCTTCCCATGAGTTCATGGAAGTACGCTCAATCGGCTTGGATTCCGGATGCACGGCCAGCAGTTCTGGCCAGATGTAGCCGCTGAAGCTTTCGGTCTCTACAGAAGTATAAATCACCGGCACGTCGAAAACTTTGCCCGCTTTTGCCAAAGCGACGGTGTTATTTTTGAGCTGCTGGCGATCAATATTGGCGACGCCGAAGGCCATCTGCGGCTGGTGGTCGATAAAGATCAGAGTAGAGTTCTGTGGGTCGAGCAGGTCAAGTTTAGACATGATGTATTCCTCTAAAGTGTTTTTAAATTTGGGTGTTGTGCTGCTGGAATGAACTTTAGAGAAAGGGGCCGCGAAGAGATAACGCAAAGAATTTTACAACTTGTTCAAACTGTTTTTAGAAGATTGATTTATAAAGATAAAATCAGCTTACAGAGTCTGTATTTGTGGTGAAAATACCTGACTTTCGCATTGCTTATACGGCAATGACGGGCGTAACCTGTGCTGACTAAATCATAAAAAAACACCATCGCAAAAATGATCGTACGTCCTCATCAACACTGGTTCCTCCGGCTGTTCGACTGGCATGGCTCGGTACTGGTAAGCATTGTATTTCGCCTGTCACTCAACCTGCTGATGTCGGTGATAGCCATCATCGGTTATCCCTGGTATTCCACGTTCGGCATTCACCTCACCACGGCACCGTTCAGCTTGATTGGTGTGTCGATCGCGGTGTTTCTCGGCTTCCGCAACAACGCCAGCTATGCACGCTTTATTGAGGCACGCACGCTGTGGGGCAATATGCACATCGCCCAGCGCTCGCTGCTGCGTCAGATAAAAACGATTCGTGGCGTCAGTGAAGAACAGGTGCAGGAGTTTATTGGATTGCAGCTGGCATTCAGTTGGGCCTTGAAACACCGACTGCGCAAAACCGATGCGCAGGCTGACTTAACGCGTTTGCTGCCGGAAAAATGGCAACGCGCGGTGCTGGGCCATCCTATGCCGACCTCGCAGACGCTGTTATGTATGGGCGAGTGGTTGGCGCAGCGGCGCGATGATGGGTTGGTATCGGATATTGTCTGGCAGAGTATTGATGAGAATCTCAATCTGCTGTCGGCATATCTGGGAGGCTGCGATCGTCTGGCCAGCACGCCGATTCCGTTTGCCTACAGTTTGATTCTGCACCGCACCGTGTATCTGTTCTGTACCCTGCTGCCGTTTGCGCT
Organism: Pantoea rwandensis; assembly: GCF_000759475.1. Classification (NCBI taxonomy): domain Bacteria; kingdom Pseudomonadati; phylum Pseudomonadota; class Gammaproteobacteria; order Enterobacterales; family Erwiniaceae; genus Pantoea; species Pantoea rwandensis. The sequence continues at coordinate 766,517 of NZ_CP009454.1, read as the reverse complement.
GGTGGCGGATTTGCATCTGATGACGCCGCTGGTGTCGGTGTTTATTTCCTACACTTTCCTGTCGCTGGAGTCACTGGCAGAAGAGTTGGAAGATCCGTTCGGCACTGCGCCTAATCATCTGCCGCTGGATGCGCTGTGCGTCAATATCGAGCGTAATTTGAAGGCGATGAATAACGATTTCCCGCTGCCGGAACCGCATCAGCCGGATCGCTATTTTAATTTGACCTGATGCGTATATATGCCTGATGCGCATGAATGCGCACCCTACGAAAACCGCAAAAACTCGTCGTAGGGTTGCCATTCATGACGACCCAATCCCGATTAACTGTGCAGATCCAGCCAACGTACATACGCCTGATCCCACAGCGCGGCAGGCGAACCCGCTTTACCCAGACCAAACCCGTGCCCGCCACTGCTGAGTTCAATCAACTCGACCGGCACCTGCATACGACGGCAGGCATCGCGCATCATTTCAGTGTTATGGGGATTGGAGGTGTGATCATCTTCCGCCTGGGCGAGGAACGTCGGTGGATATTGTCGGGTGACATAATTCTGCACTGACCAGTTCGCTTCCTGGGTTGGCGTCGCGTGATCGCCTACCATCATCAGATGCGTCTTGGTGTTCTGATACGGCGCTTCAAGGGTGATGACCGGGTAGATCAGGCCAACGCTATCGGCCGTTGGGCGGATCTGGTCAAGCGGGTCCTGCGCAGGATAGGTGGTGAAATCGGGGCGCGCCGCCGCCATACCCAGCAGATGTCCGCCGGCAGAGAAGCCGAGCAAGTGCACTTTACGTTCCATCGAACGCACCAGACGAATAGCGCGCTGCGCATCCTGCAGCGGCGCGAGGTTGCCCGCCTGCCACTTTTCTCCTGGCAAGCGGTAACTCAGCACATAAACGGTATAGCCATTGGCATTCAACCAACGCGCAACGGGCCAGGCTTCGCGCCCCATGCCGATAAAGCGGTAGCCGCCGCCAGCCGCCACAATCACCGCTTCGCCATTAGGATTTTCAGGCCGGAAACGTTGAATGGCTGGAGAAACGATATTTGTCCAGGAGCCGTTCATGCTGACTTTTAATAGTCCAGACGGCCCGCCGCCGCCCGGCGGATCGTCAGGCCACAATGGGATGATGTCATCACGGGCAAACAGTTTGCCTGTGGTCATCGAGAGCGCGGTTGCCCCGGTTGCCAACAAAAAGTGACGCCGTGTAAGTTTCATGCCCAGTAGCCAGTATTGAAAAAAACATGTCAGCCTTGTGGGCTGCGTCTCGTTATGTGATGCGTGTCTGATTTCAACGCTGGCGATTATGTACGCATTTTGTACAAAAGATCCATTAAAAAACGCGCCAGAAAAGGCGCGTATTCTGGCGATAAAAACTTTTAATCCTGTTGCTGGAATTGGGTCATCACAGTTTGCTCACACTGCTGCTGATTATGGCGCAGCTGCGCACGCTCATCCTCGCCCAGTTCCATCCAGGCGCTGATCACTTCCTGCGCAGTTTCTTCATTAAATTCAGGCTTATCCATCGCCGAAGAAGACTGGCTGGCGGCCAGCTGAGACTTCATCTTCGCGGTATAGGTATCCAGATCGCTGGTCTTTTTTTCCGTGCTCACCAGATGGCACAGCTGGCTGGCATACACATTCTCTTCGCTGGTGTTATCACCGTCGGCGGCGAAGACAGGGGCGGAAAGCGAGAGCCCAACAAGGGCGATCAATATGGCTTTCATAACAGACTCCAGTAATTTCCAGAAAATCACTTTTGATGATGTTGCGCACGCGCCGCCTGACGGGCGGCACGCCAGTTTAATAACGGCGTCACCGTGATGCCGTGCAGCACGATGCTGCACACCACTAACGTCAACGCCATATCCACCATTTGCTCTGCCTGCGGGCCACGCATGCCGTGCACCCAGGCATAAGCGATGTAATTAATACTGCCGATGCCGCGAATCCCTAACCAGCCAATCAGCAGGCGGCGCATCAGGGGAATTTCGCAGCGCCAGGTGGTGATCCACACCGCCAGCGGACGCACGACCACAAACAGCAGCAGCGCTAAGCCAATACCGGTGAGATTCCAGTGCTGCGCTAGCGTGATACCCAGCACCACCATCATGCCTGCGGCCAACAAGCGCTCGATGGTATCACCAAATGACAGCGCATCGCCGATCACCAAACCGACCGATTTCACCATGCCACTACCGCCATGCGATAGTCGCTGATTAGGATTGACGCGTGCCTCGGCGGGCAGATATTGCTCTTCTTCTGACAACTCCTCTTGCGGATAGTGCTTCACCACGCGCAATTCAGCGCGTCGAAGCCCCACGCCCGCCGCAAAGGTGGCGAGGAAGCCAGAAGCATCCACGGCTTGCGCCGCTGCATAACTCAGCGCAATCAGGGCCAGTGCGAGAAAATCGTTGGGGGCAATATCCTCGTGGGCGCTGCGCAGTTGGGTTGCTAATTGCCCGATCAAACGTCCCAGTAAATAACCGATACCCAGCCCGCCCGCGATAGCCCACAGCACGTCTTTTAACGCCCATGTGCCCCAATGGCTGATATCCATGCTTTCAGGTGCCAGCAACAGCAGCGCCAACATCAGCAACGGCAAAGCGGAACCATCATTCATCCCGGCTTCGCTGGAAAGTGCCACGCGCAGTGCATCATCATCACGCGCATCGTTGACCGATATCAGGCTGGCCAGTACCGGGTCGGTCGGTGCGACGATGGCACCAAATGCCAGTGACAGCGCCCAGTCGAAGCCGGTCATCCAATGCACCAGCAGCGTCATACCGCCTACGGTAAGCAACATCGCGGGGAAGGCCAATCGCACGCCGACACGCCAGGCATGTGCGTTAAGCGGGAGACGTAACTTGAGCCCGGTGATAAACAGCGAGGCTGCCATGGCGATTTCGGTGAGGTGGGCGGCAAGATTGGCGTGCCCGATGATGTCGATTTGCAGCAGATTGAAGACCCACGGGCCACATAAGATGCCCGCAAGCAGGTAAAGCCCAAACGAAGTCACTGGCCCACGGTGTATCCAACCGGAAGCCAGTGACATCAGAAGTAACAGACCACCGGTGGCGGCGGTCCAGGCCAGGAAGTTCATAACGCTCCGTTTTTAAATAATATTCTCCCTTAAGCCTGGCACAGGATTGACGATCAGTTTTTCAAGTGACGACTCGCCAGACGAATCATTAACGCAAGCGCAGCGGCAAGTGTGGAGAGCGCCACCACGCCGGTCCAGCCAAAGTGCGCCAGCGCCAGGCTTCCGAGTGCCGCACCGGTCGCCATGCCGATAAATACCACGGTAAACATCAGCGCATTTAGTCGGCTACGCGCTTCTGGCGCCAGGCTGTAGACCAATGTCTGATGCGCCACCAGCGTGGCCTGCACGCCCAAATCGAAGCCGATGGTGCTGATGATGATCAGGCCGATCTGAGCCGGAACCGGCAACAGTGGCAGCAGGAACATCAGCGCAAAGGACACCATCACCAGCGTGGCACCATACTGGGTGACACGTGCAGGGCCGATGCGATCCGCCACGCTTCCCGCCAACGGCGCCGCCAGCGCACCCGCTGCACCCGCCAGACCAAATGCCCCCGCTATTGCACTATCAAAATGGAAGCGTTCACTCAGCATCAGTGCCAGCGTTGACCAGAAAGCGCTGAAGGCCACTGACAGCAAACCCTGTGCTATCGCCGCACGGCGCAGCGTCTGGTGATGCTGCCACAAGTGTGCCAGCGACAGCAGCAGACGCGGATAGCTGACAAAGGTGCCCGGTTTGAAGCGCGGCAACACACGCCACAGCGCCAGGCTAATCATCAGCACGGCAACCGCCGCCACCATGTACATGGTGCGCCAGCCCAGATATTCCGCCACCACACCGCTCACCACGCGTGACAGCAGAATACCGACCAGCAAGCCGGTCATCACTGTGCCAACGGTTTTACCGCGACTGCGTTCTGGCGCGAGTGCTGCCGAAGCAGGCACGATGTCCTGCGCCACGGTAGCGGTTAAGCCGGTGACAAAGCTGGCGATCAGTAACGCGTTAATGCCGCCAGAGAAGCCACACAGCAACAGCGCGGCGACCAGCATCAGGCCCTTTATCAGAATAATGGTGCGGCGGTCATGGCGGTCACCGAGCGGTGCCAGCAGCAGAATACCGAGTGCATATCCCGCCTGGGTCAGCATTGGCACCATGCCGACGCTGCCGATACCGACGTTAAATTGTTTGCTGATGATATCCAGCATCGGCTGGCTGTAGTAAATCGATGCCACGCTAAGCCCGGCACCTGCAGCAAGCGTGAACACCAGCGGCGCTGGCAGTTTTTCAGCTGGCAATGCAGTAGATTGCGAAATGGCTGACATAGTGAATTCCCCCGTGAAAGTGCGCTTATTAAAGCGCGACTCTGCCATACGCGGTAGACTCATCAATAACAGAACTGTTATGCGTGGTACGTATGAGCAATCCAACCAGTATTGACCGCATTGAATTGATGCAGACCTTTATCCGCATTGTTGAAAGTGGATCGCTGTCAGCGGCGGCGGCACAGTTGGGCACCACACAGCCCACCATTAGCCGCCGTTTGCAGGCGCTGGAACAGCGACTGGGTCTCAAGCTGATTCTGCGTACCACCCACGCACTGAAACTCACCGATGATGGTGAGCGCTGCTATGCCCAGGCGCGACAGTTGCTGGCAACCTGGCATGCGCTGGAAGATGAGCTCACCGGTTCCAACGACGATCCAATCGGTACGCTGCGCGTGCGGGCGCCGCACGCTTTTGGCCAGGACCAACTGATTGACCCACTGGTGGCGTATCTGCAGCGCTATCCGCGCCTGACAGTGGAGTGGATGCTCAATGATCGCACGCCAGATTTCATCAGCGAAAATGTTGACTGCGCGATTCAGGTTGGCGTGGTGAACGATCCTTCGCTGGTGGCGATTCTGCTGGCTGAGGTCCCACGCTTTGTGGTGGCGGCGCCCTCACTGCTGGCGCAATATCCGCCCGTGGAGGACGTCACCCAACTCCCCGACTTGCCCTGGCTGGCATTAACCAGCTTTTATCGCAACGAGCTGGCGCTACAGCGGCTGAGTGATGCTCAGCCGATGAACCTGGCGATTGCGCCCCGTCTCGCCAGTGACAGTTTATATGCCGTCCGCAAAGCCGCCCTGACGGGCATGGGCGCCGCGATTATCTCTTCGTGGGTGGTGCAGGAAGATTTGGCGGAAGGGCATCTGATTCAGCTCGTACCCGAATGGCAAGCACCGCCGCTACCGGTATGGCTCACCTATCCGTGGGCCAGTTATTATCCCGCCAGAATGCGGCATTTTTTCGCGATGATCAGGGAAGTGATGCCAAAACTGGCCGGGGCACAGCCGGTTCGGTGATTGACCAGGTCGCAATATCATTGCGGTGTTTGAACAGGGTGAAATAGCTTCGCCGTGATTAACCAGGGCGTAATATCATTGCGGTGTTTGACCAGCGTGCCTTGAATGGCGCCCCTACGCGGAATGATGCTGATTTTACCAGGGTGCAGATTTTCGGGGATGATGCTGATTTCTAATAGGGGGCAGATTTTCGGGAATTATGCGAATTTTTCATAGTGTGAAGATTTTCGAGAATTGTGCGGGTTTTTCGTAAGGTGCGCATTGATGCGCACCCGGCACACGAAACTACTTCTTCTCCACCTTCGACATATTATCCAGCCAGCCCATCACAAAGGCCGACAGCACAAAGGTCAGGTGGATAATCACGTACCACATCAGCTTGCTGTCATCGACATTGCGCGCATCCATAAAGATACGCAGCAGATGGATCGATGAAATCGCCACAATCGAGGCCGCGACTTTGTTCTTCAACGAGCCGGAATCCATCTTGCCCAGCCAGCTCAGCTTCTCTTTGTTCTCATCAATATCCAGCTTGGACACAAAGTTTTCATAGCCAGAGAGCATCACCATCACCAGCAAGCCGCCGACCAGCGTCATGTCGACCAACGACAGCAGCAGCAGAATCAGATCGTTCTCAGCAATGCTGAGAATGTTGGGCAACAGGTGAAAAATTTCCTGGAAAAATTTAACGGTCAGCGCCAGCAGCCCCAGCGAAAGTCCAATGTAAACCGGTGCCAGCAACCAGCGCGATGAATACATCAGGTTCTCGATAAAACGTTCCATAATTTCCCATTAATCAACAGACAAGTGGTCGATTATAACCGAACTTGTGTGAAGTTATTTCAGCGGTTCTTCAGAAATTTCAGGGGCCGCTGGCAGCGGTAGTGACAAGCGAAACTCTGCGCCCCCTTCCGGTCGATTTTCCGCCCAGATGCGTCCGCGATGGGATTCAATTATGGTTTTGCTGATGGCCAAACCCAGCCCGACACCGGGCACAGCCGACTCCTTATCACCGCGCGCAAACTTGTCGAAAATACGCGTCATGTTCTCAACGGCGATGCCCGGACCGTTGTCCCACACCGCAATCTCCAGCCGCTCTTTATCACGCCAGGCGCGAATGCCATGCTGCGCGGCGTTACCGGCATATTTGAGGCTGTTCTCAATCAGGTTGGTGAACACGCGCTCTAACATCGCGCTGTCGCCTTTGATCAGCACCAATTCCGGCGGCAAATCGAGTGCAAAATCGTGTCCTGTTAGCGACGGCCCCATACTGCTCAGCGCGCCGCCAATCACTTCATCCAGCGCCACCCACTCTTCGCGCAGGTTAAGACCGCCGGACTGAATACGCGCCATATCCAGCATATTGCTCACCAGCCGAATGGTGCTTAACGTCTGCTCGCGAATCTGATTGGCCTGCCCGACATATTTTGAGTCCTCACCGGCCAAATCCAGCATCAGCATTTCCGCCTGACCGAACAGCACCGTCAGCGGGGTTCGCAGGTCGTGTGAAAGTGCCGATAGCAGGGCATTACGCAGTTGCTCACGCTCTGCCGCCAGCCGTGAGGCCGCTTCACTCTGCGACAGCGCCATGCGCTCCAGTGCGTTGGCGATCAACACCGTGAAGGTTTCCACCAGACGCTGCTGTTCGGGAATCATCAGTTGGCGCAGATTCTCTGGCTCAACCACCAATAAACCCCGGCAGTGATTCCCGCTTTTCAACGGCAGAATTTGATACGGCACCGCAGGCAAGGTATCGGTGCCTGCACCCGCGGGTTGCGCTTTGCTAAAGCTCCATTTGGCGATGCCGAGATCGGGCGGCGTACCAATACCGCTCTCACCCACTGCCTGTAACTCGCCCTGCTCATCCGGCAGCAGTAGCTGGCTGCGTGCCTGCAAGGTGACATCAATCACTCGCTGGCTAGTGGCGGCGATATCCTGCGGCGTGAGCGCGCTGCCGAGCGATTTTGCCATCTCATACAGATGGCGCGCACGCTGTTCACGATAGCGCGCCACTTTAGCCTGATAGCGCACGCCTGCTGTCAGGTTCCCGACGATCACTCCTACCGCCAGCATCACCGCGAAGGTCACCAGATACTGCAAATCCGATACCGCCACGGTGCCGGTGGGGGCAACAAAGAACAGGTCAAAGGCCAGGATGTTGATCACCGTGGCAAACACCGAAGGCCAGCGACCAAAGCGCAGCGCGACTAACACCACGGCTAACAGATAAATCATCACGCCGTTGGCCGGATCGAACTCCACCAGCAGCCAGCGACCCACGGTCGTCACCAGAATGCACAGCGCAATCGCCATCAGGCAGCCGCGCAGATGCAGCCGCCACTTATCACTGTTGGCCGGTTTACCGCCCAGCGGATGCGGTGCGTCGCGCACCGGCTCGTCCAGTGCCACCACCAGTAAATCGAGGTCTGGGCCGAGCTGCCCCAAACGCTGAGCAAAGCTGTCGCGCCGCCAGCGTCGCTGTGGCTGGCGTCCGGTGACAATTTTGCCGAGATTGTGCTCACGTGCGTAACGCAGCACGGCACGGGCTTCATCGGGATCGGAAAGCGTGGCCGTTTCCGCACCCAGTTCTTGTGCCAGTTGCAGGGTGCGCAGAATAGCGCGACGACGCGCTTCCGGCAGGCGATTGAGGCGCGGGGTTTCTACATACACCGCATGCCATTCGCTGCCGAGACGGGCGGCTAAACGCGCTGCGGTGCGCACCAATTTTTCGCTGCCGGTGTCATCACCGATGCACAGCAAAATAGCGTCGCGCGTGTGCCACACTTTGTCGCGGCCTTGCTGATCGCGCCAGGCACGCATCTGATCGTCAACACGATCAGCGGTACGGCGCAGCGCCAGTTCGCGTAGGGCAAACAAGTTGCCTTTGCGGAAGAAGTTTTCAATCGCGCGTTCAGCACGATCGCCGACGTAGACTTTGCCCTCTTTCAGCCGTTGACGCAGATCGTCCGGTGGCAGATCCACCAGCACCACCTCATCGGCGCTATCGAAAAACGGATCGGGTACGGTTTCGCGCACCTGAATACCGGTCACACCGCCAACCACATCGTTGAGGCTTTCCAGATGCTGCACGTTGACGGTGGTGATCACGTCGATGCCCGCTTCCAGCAACTCTTCGATGTCCTGCCAACGTTTGGGATGACGCGAACCCTGTACGTTGGTGTGCGCCAACTCGTCCATCAGAATCACTGCCGGGTGGCGTGCCAGTGCCGCATCGAGGTCGAATTCAGCGTGCCGTGAACGCCCAGTCGCGCGACGTGGCAAAACCGCCAGGCCGTTGAGCAGCGCAGCGGTTTCTTCACGTCCATGGGTTTCCACCACCCCCGCCAGCACATCAAGGCCTTGCGCACGTAAGCGCTGTGCTTCCTGCAGCATGGCGAAGGTTTTGCCCACGCCCGCACAGGCACCGAAGTAGATTTTCAGCTTACCGCGATGGCTGTCACTGTGATTGAGCAACAGCGCATCGGGGTCCGGGCGGGTGATTTCATCGTTCATTCGTTATCCGTCATACCAACGTGCGACAAATCGCGTTGTCGTCATCGGCGCGCTCATCAAAACGGTCGCCATCAATGACGGTCCTAAAAACTATAGGGCGCGCATTGATGCGCACCTGGTCAAAAAACGCATCGTATTCAATGCCGCAATGATGCGCACCTCATCATAAACAGCAACGTATTCAATGACGCATTGATGCGCACCTCGTTATAAACCGCACCGTATTAATGACGCCTTGATGCGTACCGGGTCTTATCCCTGCAACGCATCCAGCGCCATATTCAGTCGCAGCACGTTCACCGTCTCTTCACCGATAAATGGCAGCAGCGGGCGTTCGGTGTTGCGGGCAATCAACGCTTCCACATCCTTCACCGCCATATTGCGTGCCGCAGCGATACGGGGTGCCTGCCAAAGTGCGGCTTCCGGCGAAATATCCGGATCAAGTCCACTCGCCGATGCCGTCACCAGCTCAACCGGTACCGCAGCAGGAGCCTGTGGATTGGCTGCACGCAGCGCAGCCACGCGTTCCGCCACGGCTTTATCCAGCGCCGGATTACTCGCCGCCAGATTGCTACCGCTGGAAGCCAACGCGTTGTAAGGCGTATCGCCGGTGGCCGACGGGCGGCCCCAAAAGTGTCCCGGCTGGCTAAAGGCTTGCCCGATTTGATCGGAGCCGCGCACCACGCCATCTTGCTCAATCAACGAACCGTTGGCCTGAGACGGGAACCACCACTGCGCCAAACCCGTGGTCAGCAACGGATAAACCGCGCCGGTTAACAGCGTCAGCAGTATTAACAATACAATAGCCGGACGTAACTGACTCATTTCTCTTCTCCTTAAACCAGGCCAAACAGCGTCAGCAGCAGGTCGATGGCTTTAATACCAATAAACGGCACCACAAGTCCGCCCACACCGTAAATCCACAGATTGCGGCGCAACAGGGCAGCAGCACTCATTGGGCGATAACTCACGCCCTTCAGTGCCAGCGGGATCAGGAACACAATCACCAGCGCGTTAAAGATCACCGCCGACAGAATCGCCGAGTTCGGCGAGTGCAGCGCCATCACGTTCAGCATATTGAGCTGCGGATAGGTCGCGGCAAAAGCGGCCGGAATGATGGCGAAATACTTCGCCACGTCGTTGGCAATACTGAAGGTGGTCAGCGAACCGCGCGTCATCAGCATCTGTTTACCGATGTGCACCACTTCCAGCAGTTTGGTCGGGTTGGAGTCGAGATCGACCATGTTCCCAGCCTCTTTCGCCGCCTGCGTACCCGAGTTCATGGCCACCGCTACATCGGCCTGTGCCAGTGCAGGGGCATCGTTGGTGCCGTCACCCGTCATCGCCACCAGGCGCCCTTCTGCCTGATACTGGCGAATCAACGCTAGCTTGGCTTCCGGTGTCGCTTCCGAAAGAAAATCATCCACGCCCGCTTCTGCCGCAATCGCCGCCGCCGTCAGGGGGTTATCCCCGGTGATCATCACGGTTTTGATACCCATCTTGCGCAGTTCAGCGAAGCGCTCTTTGATACCGCCTTTCACAATATCTTTCAGTGCCACCACGCCCAGCACCTGCGCCCCTTCGGCCACCACCAGCGGTGTGCCCCCGGCACGCGCCACTTCTTCCACGCTGGCGTTAACTTCAGCGGGGAAACGACCGTGATTGGCTTCGATATGGCGACGAACGGCATCAACTGCGCCTTTACGGATCAGGCGGTCTTGCACATTGACGCCGCTCATGCGCGTTTGTGCTGAGAACGGAATAAAGCTGGCCCCCATACTGCTGAGATCGCGTTCGCGCAGGTTAAATTTTTGCTTCGCCAGCACCACGATACTGCGCCCTTCCGGGGTTTCATCCGCCAGCGAGGCCAACTGCGCGGCGTCCGCTAACTGCTGTTCGGTAACGCCGGGCGCGGGCATAAACTGCGTCGCCTGGCGGTTACCCAGCGTGATGGTGCCGGTCTTATCCAGCATCAACACATCCACGTCGCCCGCCGCTTCCACTGCACGACCGCTGGTGGCGATAACGTTAGCGCCGAGCATGCGGCTCATCCCCGCCACGCCGATCGCCGACAGCAAGCCGCCGATGGTGGTCGGAATCAGGCACACCAGCAATGCCACCAGCACCGTCACGCTCACTGGCGTGCCGCCATAAGCGGAGAACGGCCACAAGGTTGCGGTTGCCAGCAGGAACACGATGGTCAGCGACACCAGCAAAATGGTTAGCGCAATTTCGTTGGGTGTTTTACGGCGTTTGGCGCCCTCCACCATGGCGATCATGCGATCAAGGAAGGTTTCGCCCGGATTGACGCTGCACTGAATCACCAGCCAGTCGGAAAGAATGCGCGTACCGCCGGTGACCGACGAAAAATCGCCGCCGGATTCGCGGATCACCGGAGCCGATTCACCGGTAATCGCACTTTCATCCACTGAAGCACCGCCCTCCAGCACTTCACCGTCGCACGGGATGATGTCACCGGCTTCCACCAGCACCACATCGCCTTTTCGCAGCGTGTCGGCCGCCACGTTGTGCCACTGGGCACCGTGGCGCGGCTCAGCCAGTTTTTTCGCATCGCTGGTTTTGCTGATGCCTTTCAGACTGTTGGCCTGCGCCTTACTGCGCCCTTCCGCCAGCGCTTCGGCGAAGTTGGCAAACAGCACGGTGAACCACAGCCAGATGGCAACCCCAGCGGTAAATCCGGCGTTGCCGCTCAGATGGCCGGTGAGCATCCCGATAGCCAGCAGCGAGGTCAGCACGCTGCCCAGCCACACCAGGAACATCACCGGATTGCGAAACTGCACGCGCGGGTCGAGTTTTTTCACCGCATCGAACATGGCGGTGCGCGTTAACGCCGCATCAAACAGCGCCAGTTGTTGACGACTCATGATTCCGTTATCCCTGAATTAATTGCAGATGTTCCGCCACTGGGCCGAGCGCCAGCGCGGGGATAAAGGTCAACGCCCCCACCAGCAACACGGTGCCAATCAGCAGCGCGATAAACAGTGGGCCGTGGGTCGGCAGCGTACCGTTGCCCACCGGCTGGATTTTCTTCACCGCCAGCGAACCGGCAATCGCCATCACCGGGATGATGATGCCGAAGCGCCCGATCAACATGCAGAAGGCCAGTAACAGGTTCCAGAACGGCGTGTTAGCGCTTAAGCCGGCAAAGGCACTGCCGTTGTTGTTCGCCGCCGATGAGACGGCATACAGCACTTCACTGAAGCCGTGAATGCCGGGGTTAGCCATACCAGCGCGGCCTGCATCGGTCATCATTGCCAGTGCAGTTCCCAGTAGCACCAGGGTCGGCGTCACCAGAATCGCCAGTGCGGTCATTTTCATCTCCCACACGTCGATCTTTTTACCCATGTACTCAGGTGTGCGACCAATCATCAGACCGGCAATAAATACGCCGAGCAGCACAAACAGCAGCATGCCGTACAACCCAGCACCTACGCCGCCGAACACCACTTCTCCCAGCTGCATCAGCCACATCGGCACCATTCCGCCGAGCGCGGTGAAGGAATCATGCATGGCGTTCACCGCGCCACACGACGCAGCGGTGGTGATTACCGCAAACAGGCTGGAGTTGAGGATGCCAAAGCGCGTCTCTTTGCCTTCCATGTTGATGGCGCTGTCCGCCCCCAACGTCAGGAAGTGCGGGTTGCCGCGCAGCTCCGCCCACATCACGGTCACCACTGCCAGCACAAACATGATGGTCATCGCCCACAGCAGCATATGGCCCTGACGACGGTCGCCCAGATGCTGACCAAAGGTGAAACACAGCGCAGCGGGGAGCAGGAAGATACTCAGCATCTGCACAAAGTTGGTCAGCGCGGTCGGGTTCTCAAACGGATGGGCCGAGTTAACGTTGAAGAAGCCCCCACCGTTAGTGCCCAGCATTTTAATCGCTTCCTGCGAGGCCACCGGACCGAGCGGCAGCGTTTGCTGTGCCCCTTCCAGCGTGGTGAGTGCGTGGTATGGCTCAAACGTCTGGATGCTGCCCTGATAAACGAAGAACAGCGCCATCAACAGGCTGATCGGTAATAATACATAGACGGTGATGCGCGTCAGGTCGCGCCAGGCGTTACCCAGCGTAGCCAGTGAGCGATTGGCAAACCCACGAATCAGCGCAAAGGCCACCGCGATACCGGTCGCCGCCGACAAGAAGTTTTGCACCGTGAGGCCCGCCATCTGGCTAAAGTAGCTCACCGTGCTTTCGCCGGCGTAGGCTTGCCAGTTGGTGTTAGTGACAAAACTGATGGCGGTGTTCAGCGCCAGATCCCAGCTCAGATTAGGCAGGTGTTGCGGGTTCAGTGGCAACGATCCTTGCAGCATCAAAATTGCCAGTAGCAACAAGAAACCCAGCGCATTGAACAGCAGAATCGCCAGCAGATAGTGCGGCCAGCGCATCGCGCCGTTTTCTACGCCCGCCAGCCGCCACAGCGCCCGCTCGGTTCGTGGCAGCAGCGGTTTGTCGGCCACCAGCACCGCAAGAAAACGTCCCAGCGGTTGTGCCAGCACCATCAGCACCAGCAGGAACACCGCAATCAGTAAAAACGCATTCGCAGCCATCAGAATGCCTCCGCATTAAGCAGGGCATAAATCAGGTAGCCCAACAAGATAAACACCAGCACGATGCCGGTAATCACGCCCACGCTCACAGCAACCTCCAGAGGATTTGGTAGTGCTGCAAGCATGCGCGGCGCGGCATAAAGAAGGGGTAAAAAGGCGGGAATCCGGCGTAAAGAAAGTATAAAAATGCAGTCGAATTAGGCGGTTTCCAGTGCCCAGATACGATTGAGGTCGATGTTCTGCCACAGGCTATTGTCTTCGGCCCCCGTGATACTGTCGGTGCAAAACGAATCCCCGAGATCCAGCTCTTCCGGTTTCACTTCACGTTGCGCGTGTAAAGACCAGAACACATGCACTTTGGGTTTCAGCAATGATTTTTCGCCAGCCTGCACCACCAGCGCTACGCGCCCAGACGCGAGTCGCACCAGCGATCCCACTGGATAAATGCCAATGGTGCGCACAAAGGCGTGCAATAGCGTGTTATCGAAATGGCCGCGCCAGCTCAGCATGTTGTGCATCGCTTCGGCGGGCGTCCAGCCTTTGCGGTAAGGACGATTAGAGGTGACAGCATCATAGACATCGCACACCGCGGCCATGCGGGAAAACAGCGAAATCTCTTCCCCTTTCTGGCCATGCGGATAACCACTACCGTCAAATTTCTCATGATGATGCAGCGCGATATCCAGCAGGTCTTCGCCCGCATCGGCCTCCATGAGCATCTGCGCACCAACAATCGGGTGCTGACGCATAACGGTAAACTCTTCTTCAGTGAGCTTGCCGGGTTTGTTGAGGATTTCAAGCGGCACCGCCGATTTCCCCACATCATGGAGCAATCCGCCCATGCCTACACGCCGCTGCTGGTGCTCATCAAGCCCCATTTTTTTACCCAACGAGATCATCAAACCGCACACTGCCATGGAGTGCAAATAGGTGTAATCGTCGTGATTTTTCAGCCGCGCCACGCTAAGCAGTGCCGTCGGTTCACGGGTAATCGACCCGGCAATATCGTCCACCAGATCCATCGTATAGTCGAGATCCAGCCCCTGCCCCATACGGGCTTCGTTAAACATCGCCAGTACCTGCGGCTTGCCCTGATTAAAGATGGTTTGCGCCTGGTCCAGCTCTTTAAAAAAGGGGGTTTGCGGAATGGCTTTCTTCGGCGCAGGCTTTGCAGGTGCCTGCACCGACTTATCGAGATCGATCCAGATTTGCTGGATCCCTTCGTTGCGGATCATCGCGATCTGGCGTTTATCGGTGATCAGCATTTGGTTGCGAATGCGTTTGTCCTTGAGCCACCAAACCTCGAGTTTGTGGATGAACATTCCCTGCCGCAGTTCGTCAACGTTAATCAGCTTTATCACGATATCGCTCCTTAATATCAGTGGATGGTAAGGAGAGGTATCGGCAGCTGAGCAAATATTCTTCAGGAGTGATTTGTGCGATCTTTCGCGGTGTGATTTATCGCTCATATCTCGAGCGACCGTTCAGGAGATGGATGGACAAAAAACTCAGCGAGCGGTGGCGGCACGATTCATCGTACGTGTTTACAGCCGCAGAGCTGCTGACAGATACGCAATAAATTGCGCCGCTACGCTTTTCTGTATGGGTTTAGGGTTATAACTCGTCAGGCAACCTGCATACCGCGCTGTGCCATAAAAGTGCTTAGCGGGATGACACGGCTTAACTCTTCCTGCGTGCGGGCATCATTTTCAACTTCCCATTGGTCCTGATAACGCTGGAGGTTGAGCCAGAAATCAACGGAAGTATCAAAAACGGCCGCTAAACGGTATGCCATTTCTGTAGTCAGTTTGCGATTGTTATTGACCATCGCACTGGCGGTGTTCCTGTGCACATTCAGCATCTCAGCTAAATCATTCACTTTGAGATGAAGGGGTTCGAGGAACTCATACTGCAGCACATCACCAACACTGGTGGGCTTACGTTTTGCCTGATTCATTTTTGTGTCTCTTTGCTGGTAATTTTCGACCACAAGCAGTGGTTATCGGTGGTTTTTATAAGAATGCGGATCGAGATAAAGATCGCTGGCTTCGCCATTCATCCAGCGAAATATGAGTCGATATTGCTCATTAACGCGGATGGAGTAATACCCCAGCAAAGGAGGCTTCAGGGCTTCAAAACGATTTCCGGGCGGCGAGCGCAGGTCACGATGCGTTTTAGCGGCATTGATGATATCGAGCTTACGCGCGAGCGCGGATTCAATTGTTTTGGGGAGGCACCTGTGTGGTAAGGCATAAATAAAAAATTGCTCAAGCCAATCATCCCGAAAATGTCTAATTGCACCCTTCATATGCTTCCCTGCCTGAAAATTAAATCAGGCAGGCAAGTTAACGCCGAAATGCACAATATCAAAGTGCAATATTTAACATATTATGAAGTATTCTAGCGAGATTACAAAATTATTTTGAGATTCAAGAAAACTTCATATGAACTGTGAGCAACTTAGCATTGTGCAGCCGCTACGTTTGCCTGTATGCATCGGTAACGGCGCTATTTATCATGCAGCAGAAGCTATACCACCCGCGTCAATACCGCTTCACCCTGCGAGAACGCCAGCAGGTTTTCAAACACCAGATCCGCCATCGCGGCCATGGTTTCATGGGTGCTGCTGGCGAGATGCGGAGTGATCACCACATCATCACGCTTTAGCAGTGCGGCAGGCACCGCCGGTTCGTGCTCGAACACATCCAAACCGGCACCCGCAATCTCACCGACTTCCAGCGCCGCAATCAACGCCTGCTCATCCACCACGCTGCCGCGCGCAATGTTAATCAAAAAACCTTGTGGCCCCAGCGCACGCAGCACCTCAGCATTGACCAGGTGATGCGTCGATGCGCCACCCGGCAGCGTCAATACCAGGAAATCCGCCTGCTTTGCCAGTGATAGCAGCGAGTCATGTCGCGTGTAAGGCACATCCGGGCGCGAGCGCGGGTTGTAAAAATGCACTTCCATATCAAACGCCTGCGCGCGCTTCGCCAACTGTTTACCAATACCGCCTAGCCCCACAATTCCGCACACTTTCCCGCCGACTTTCGTTGTCAGCGGATAACGTCCTTTCGCTTGCCAGTTACCGGCGCGCACATAACGATCCGATGCGCTGATGCGGCGCGCCACATCCAGCAGCAGCGCCATGCCGGTATCGGCCACGCAACTGTTGAGCACGCCTGGCGTGTTAGTCACCACAATGCCACGCGCTTCGGCAGCCGCGATATCAATGGCGTCGTAGCCGACACCATTACTGCAAATCACTTTCAGATTGGGCAAACGCGCCAGCAATTCTGCATTGGCACCCATTAGCGCATTACCGCTGGTCACCAGTGCATCGATGCTGGCACCGTGTTCTGCCAGCCAGGCCGCCTGGTCTTCCTGCTGCCACAGGCGCGAGGTAGTGAAATGCGCGTCGAGATTATCCTGCAGCCGCTGCGGCAACAGCGGCCCTTTCAGCAGCACGTTAAACGGCTTTGATCCCATCTTGTTTCCCCTGAGTTTCGTAGGATGTTGCAGACGAATCCTGCTCGTCGCCGACACGTTCAATCGGGCCCATGACCAGCAGGAACAGCAGCGCCGCGACAATGCAATGCGCGCCAACGAACACCAATCCAATACTGTAGCTACCGGTCACACCAACGATGATGCCAAACAGCAGTGGCGTGATAAATCCGGCCATATTCCCGATACCATTAAAGATCGCGCCCGCCAGACCCACCGCTTCTTTCGGTGCGGTATCGCTAACAATCGTCCAGGTTCCCGCGCCCGCCGCTACGCCTTTGCCAAAGAAGGCAAACGACATAATGGCGATAATGCCGGCATTGGTCGGGATCACGGCTGCCAGAATCAGCGAGGCGGCCATCAGCATGCCGACGATATAGGGCGTTTTGCGCGCCCACGACAGGCTCCAGCCGTTAGCCAGCAATTTGTCAGAGATGTAACCGCCGCTGATGCCACCAAGGAAGCCAAACAGCGCCGGTGCAATGGTGGCAAAGCCCGCTTCCATGATGTTCATGCCGCGTGCCTGCACCAGGTAAATCGGGAACCAGGTGATAAAGAAGTAGCTGAGCGCAATGATGCAGTACTGCCCGATATAGGCGCACCACAGCATGCGATTGCTGAGCAAGGTCTTGAACATCGCTTTGCTCAGCGGTGGGCGGGCTTTCAGCGTTTGCGCTGAATCGATATCCACCAGCGCACCCCCCTCCTCAATATATTTCAACTCTGCGGCTGACACATGCGGATGCTGTTTTGGGCTGCGCATATACCAACCCCACACAAACACCGCCAGCACGCCAATGCCACCCAGCACAAAGAACGGCCACTCCCAACCGAAGCGAGACACCAGCCAGCCGGAGAGCGGCGAGAAGATGGCAACGGCAAAATACTGCGCTGAGGCAAACAGCGATGAGGCTCGGCCACGTTCGGCGCCGGGGAACCACATGATTACCGCACGGGCATTGGCCGGAAAACTCGGCGCTTCAATCAGGCCGAGCGCGAAGCGCAGCGCAAACATCAACACCAGCGCCATGGTCATGCCGTTGGAAAATTCGCCAATAAAGCCCATTAAAATGGTAGAAACCGACCACAGCGCCAGCGTCACGCCGTAGACTTTTTTAGTGCCGAAGCGGTCAAGGAATATCCCACCGGGGATCTGACCGATCACATACGCCCAGCTAAACGCCGAGAGGATCAGGCCCAGCTGGATCGCCGACAGACCAAACTCCTCTTTGATCGCCGATCCGGAGATCGACAAGATCGAACGATCGGCATACGCCACCACGGACAGAAACAGGATCAGGCAGAGGATCCAGATACGCACATGGCTGTTCTCATTGCGGTTTTTGCTTAGTAACATGGCTGAACCCCTTGATGAAGGAGCGTCCTGCTCCGAAGCGATGATGTTCAGGAATACCGCTTAAATTTCACTGTTCAGCAACTATAGAGAGCCAGATGTGAGGTGGTCATTGTGCGAATGGAGGAATCCTTGCGGTAATTTTGCGTCCGTTTTGGCATCTGCCACAAAGCAGGGTGCGGCGCTGCACAGAACCTTAAATAAGCCGATGCTTTTGCACCGGAATGTGCGCCAGCTCTGAGAAAAACCTTCGCAACATCACTATGAGCCTGCAAATCATCATCCACCGGCTCGTCACATGAGGCCGCCAGCATGATGCACCCGCGAGCAAAATGTGCGCTTAGCTGCAAAATCCATACATGTTGATTGTCAGGGTCCTTACCGCCCCGTAGTCTGAAAATGATTTCATTGAGCCATTTTAACTCTCATTGAAACATTCATTCTAATAACAAGCTTACCCTGGAGTCCGCGATGAAAACCCTCAAGGCGATACTGTTGCTTGGCCTGCTGTCCAGTTCTGCCTCCGCTTTGGCAGAGAAAATCGGCGTATCAATGGCGTATTTCGATCAGAACTTTTTAACCATTATTCGCCAGTCGATTGATAAAGAGGCCAAGGCGCGCGGACTCGATGTGCAATTTGAAGATGCGCGCGGCGACGTTGGCCGTCAGACCGATCAGGTGCAGAGCTTTATCGGGGCGGGCGTCGACGCCATCATCGTCGATCCGGTGGATTCCGCCAGCACGCCGCAGCTGACCAGGCTGGCACAACAGGCAAAAATCCCGCTGGTGTATGTCAACCGCACGCCAGGCGACAAAACGCTGCCCACGGGCGTGGTGTTTGTCGGTTCGGATGAGCGCGAGTCCGGCACGTTGCAAATGGAAGCCCTGGCGAAAATGGCCAACTACAAAGGCAATGTGGCGATCATGATCGGTAATCTGACTGATGCGGGCGCGCTGCAACGCACCAAAGATGTGGAGCAGGTGGTGGCGAAATATCCGGGCATGAAAGTGGTGCAGAAGCAGCCGGCCAACTATGCACGTAATGAAGGCATGGATCTGATGCTCAACTGGATCGGTAACGGCGAGGCGATTGATATCGTCGCCGCTAACAACGATGAAATGGCGATTGGTGCTGCGATGGCGCTGGCGAAGAGCAACAAGAAGATTCTGGTCGGCGGGATCGATGCCACGCCGGATGGTCTGAAAGCCATGGCGCAGGATAAAATGCAGGTCACCGTGTTCCAGGATGCGATTGGTCAGGGTAAAGCCTCGGTGGATGTGGCGCAGAAGCTGATTAAAGGCGAGAAAGTGGATTCACACGTCTGGATCCCGTTCGAGCTGGTGACCAAAGAGAACATGCAGAAGTACGTGGAGAAGAGTCAGTAACGTTTGCACGGTCGCCATAAATGGCGACCCTACGAACCCCTCATCCCCTCCGTAGGGTGCGCATTTATGCGCACCTGGCCAAATATCGCACAAGCCTTAATGACGCATTTATGCACACCTGCCCAAATACCGCACAAGCTTTAATGACGCATTTATGCGCACCTGGCCAAATACCGCACAAGCCTTAATGACGCCTTTATGCGCACCTGGCCAAATACCGCACAAGCCTTAATGACGCCTTTATGCGCGCCTGATCAAAGCCCGCACGTCACTTAATCGCGCAGTTTCGCCATCACCACGATGTCGTGATACTCGCCCTCACGCAGACAGGCTTTGCGTTTCACCCCTTCCTGCTCAAAACCCAGACGCTGATAGAGGCGCAGCGCTCGTGCGTTATCGTGAAACGCTTCCAGCTCAATACGTACTATGCCGAGCCAGTTAAAGGCATAATCCATGGCGTTACGAATCAGTTTCTCACCGATGCCCCGCCCGCCAAACGCCGGATCGACGCTGATACCAAAACTGATGCTGTGGCGCGTGCGCGGCCGCTGCTCAACAAACAGCGTTAGCTCGCCCACCATCTGGCCATCAATTTCGGCCACAAAGCCGATATAGCCTGCCGCGTCCATGTTCTCGAATTTTTTCTGCCAGGTTTGCACACTGGGAAACGGCAACTGCGTGGTCCAGCGAAAGACCTCAGGGTGGCTGTAAAGGCGTTGGTATGCAGCCGCATCGGTTGGTTCGCGACCGCGAATGATCAGATCCATGTCGGTAATCCCTTTCAATTGCACTAAGCTGTTAACTCTTACCAAACGGAAAGAGTGACTGTATGTTGTATCGTCGTTTTGAACGTTTTATCAATATTTTCCAGGATGCACCAACCGATTCTCCCCCTTCCAGCGTCTGGCCGTTTTACCTCTATTATCTGCGTCAGGTGTGGCCGAGCTTTGTCGCCCTGCTGATTGTGGGATTAGCGCAGGCGCTGATTGAAGTGGCGCTGTTCAGCTACCTCAGCCGCATCATCGATTTAGTGAATCACTCAACGCCCGCCACGCTGTTCACCGACAACTGGCAGGTACTGCTATGGATGGGTTTTGTCGCGCTGATTCTGCGGCCGGTGATTATCGCGCTGCACGATATGCTGGTGCATCAAAGCATTAACCCGAGCATGACCAGCATGATCCGTTGGCAGCACCACAACTACGTGCTGCGTCAGAGCCTGAACTTCTTCCAGAACGATTTCGCCGGGCGCATCGCTCAGCGCATCATGCAGACCGGTAACTCCCTGCGCGATTCCGCAGTGCAGCTGGTGGATGCCATCTGGCATGTGGTGATCTACGCCGTGACGTCACTGGTGCTGTTCGCCGAAGCCGACTGGCGTTTGATGATTCCGCTGATTATCTGGATCGTTGCCTATAGCGTCTCGCTGAGCTTCTTTGTGCCGCGCGTAAAGCAGCGTTCGGTGGTTTCTTCAGAAGCGCGTTCTAAATTGATGGGCACCATAGTCGATGGCTACACCAACATCGCCACCATCAAACTGTTCGCGCACAACGATTTGGAAAAGCGCTACGCGCGCGAAGCGATTCAGGAGCAAACCGACAAAACCCAGCACGCCAGCCGCATGGTCACCACCATGGATATCACGCTGTCGACGCTGAATGGCCTGTTGATTGTCAGCACTTCCGGGCTGGCACTGTGGCTGTGGAGCCAGTCGCTGATCAGCGTCGGTGCGATTGCATTAGCCACCGGCCTGGTGATTCGCCTGGTGAACATGTCCGGCTGGATTATGTGGGTGGTGAACGGCATCTTTGAAAACATCGGCATGGTGCAGGATGGATTGAACACCATCGCGCAGCCGCTGAGTGTGCAGGATGAACCGCAGGCGAAAAACCTGCAGGTGACGAGCGGGCAGATTCGATTTGAAGATGTACGCTTTGATTACGGCGGCAGCCGCCAGGTGATCAATCGCCTCAACCTGAATATTAAACCGGGTGAAAAAATCGGTTTGATTGGGCCATCCGGCGCGGGTAAATCAACAATGGTGAACCTGCTGCTGCGACTGTACGACATCAACGGCGGGCGTATCCTGATTGACGATCACAACATCGCCGAAGTGACGCAAGAGAGTCTGCGCGGCCAGATTGGCATGATTACTCAGGACACCTCACTGCTGCATCGTTCGATTCGAGAAAACCTGTTGTACGGGCGACCGAACGCCACGGAAGATGAACTGCAGGCGGCGATTATTCGCGCCCGCGCCGACGAGTTCATTCCGCTGCTGTCCGATCCACAGGGCCGCACCGGGCTGGATGCACATGTGGGTGAGCGCGGGGTGAAACTGTCGGGCGGTCAGCGTCAACGTATCGCCATCGCCCGCGTGCTCCTGAAAGACGCACCGATTCTGATTATGGATGAGGCGACTTCCGCCCTCGATTCTGAGGTAGAAGCGGCGATTCAGGAGAGCCTGGAAACGCTGATGCAAGGCAAAACGGTGATTGCGATTGCGCACCGGCTCTCAACTATCGCCAAAATGGACCGACTGGTGGTGCTGGATAAAGGCGAGATTGTTGAGATGGGTAACCACCGCGAGCTGCTGGCGCACAATGGGCTATATGCGCGCTTGTGGCAACATCAGACCGGCGGCTTTGTCGGCGAAGATTAATCGCCGCGTCGATACGGCAGGGCTTCGCGCGCCTCAATGGCATAGGCGCGAATCCCTGCTCGTTCCTGCACTAAATACTCTTCTACGGCTTCACGCAATCCCGGATGGCACAGGTAGTGCCATGAATGGGTAATCTGCGGTTCGAAGCCGCGCACCAGTTTGTGCTCGCCCTGCGCACCGGCATCAAAACGCTGTAATCCTTCGGCAATGGCGAAATCCATGCCCTGATAAAAGCAGGTTTCAAAGTGCAGACGGTCAAACTCTGCCAGACAGCCCCAGTAACGCCCGTACAGCGAATTGCCATCCACCAGATAGAACGCCATGGCGGCCGGATGGCCCTGCAGCGTGGCCATGACTACGCGAATCGAGCGCGGCATGCGTTCGGCCAGCAGGCTAAAGAATTGCCGGGTGAGGTAAGGACGCTGACCACGTACCGCATAGGTGTTGGCGTAGCAGGTGTAGACGAAATCCCACTGATCTTCGCTGAGTTCGTCACCACGATACCAGTTGAACTCAAAGCCGCTGCTTTGCACCTGCTCCCGCTCTTTACGCAGCTGTTTACGTTTGCGTGACATCAGCGTGTCGAGGAAGTCCTGAAAATCGCGGTAGCCTTTATTATGCCAGTGATACTGGATGCCGAGACGCGCGAGCCAGTCGGGCTGCTGTTCCATCACATCGTTGGCGAACGGCGTGGTGAAATTGATATGTGCACCGCTCAGGCCATGCTGTACCAGTTCATCAGGCAACGCCGCGAGCAGTTGGCTGATAGCGGCTCCTTCACCCAATAAACGCGCACCGGTGACCGGGCTAAACGGGATCGCACCCAGCCATTTTGGATAGTATTGAATGCCGGCGCGGTGGCAGGCATCGGCCCACGCATGATCGAATACGTATTCACCTTGCGAATTGCGTTTGCGATAGCCCGGCAGCGCGGCGCTGAGCACGCCCTTTTCCCGCCACAGTAAGTGATCCGGTTGCCAGCCGTTTTCCGGCCGCACGCTGCCGCTCTCTTCCAGCGTGAGCAGAAAGGCATGGCGTAGAAACGGTTGATCGTCAGGTAACAGCGCATCCCATTCGAGGGCGGAAATCTCCGCCAGCGATGACAGATGAAGCAAAGACATGCATGGCTCCCGGCCAGCTAAAGGCAAGGTGCTAGTTCAACAGGTTTTGCTGCGCGGGAAAAGATGCGGCGCACTGAATGTATAGCGGCATTGTTCGGTGAGGTGCGCATAAAGACACATCCTTCGTTCCTGCAATATCGCAATTTATGGCAACGATTACATTGAGCGCACGCGATAAACAGAAATCCCGCCCAATCACGTATACTCACCCTTTTCACCTCAGGAACCGCCATGGATCGCCTCGATTGTGACCGCATGTTTGTCGCTGTGCTGGAAGTCGGCAGTTTTGCTGGTGCCGCCGAGCGCCTTGGCACCAGCAGCGGGCAGGCGTCCAAGCTGGTTTCCCGGCTGGAACAAGAACTGGGCGTGCAGTTGTTTAAACGCAGCACGCGTGCACTGTCACCCACGGAAGTGGGTCGTGCCTATTACGAACGCGTGAAAACGCTGCTGGAGGCGTTCGACACGCTGGATGCCACGGTGCGAGAAAACGCCACCACGCCGACGGGGCGCTTAAAAATCAGCGCTCCCGGCACCTTTGGTACCGCGGTGCTCGCCAGCGTACTCGTGGCGTTTGCACGTCACTATCCGCTCATTGAACTGGATGTTAACTTCTCCGATCGTGCAGTGAACATCGTCGATGAGGGCTTCGATATGGCGATTCGCATTGGCAAGCTGGATGACAGCAGTCTGATTGCACGTCGTCTGGGCGATGTGCCGATTCGCGTGGCGGCCTCGCCGGGCTATCTACTGCAACACAGCACACCGCAGCACTGGCGTGACCTCGCGACGCATCAATGTATTAGCGACACCAACTTCCGCGATCCCTGGCACTGGCCATTTGTTACACCCTGCGGCGACAGTGTCAGCATGCCGATTCGTGGCCGCTTGTGTTTCTCCAATACCGAAGCTTGTT
The DNA here is from genome assembly GCF_000759475.1 of Pantoea rwandensis. NCBI lineage: Bacteria > Pseudomonadati > Pseudomonadota > Gammaproteobacteria > Enterobacterales > Erwiniaceae > Pantoea > Pantoea rwandensis. The sequence continues at coordinate 742,099 of NZ_CP009454.1, read as the reverse complement.
TGCAGGCAGCGATTGCCGGATTAGGTATCGCCCGTCTGCCGGGTTTTATTGCCGCACCGGCGTTGCAACGCGGTGAAATCGTCTCGCTGCTGGAAAACTTCGCCACGCCGCCGATGGGGCTGTTTGCCCTCTATCCTCCCGCCCGCCATCTGGCGCAGAAAACTCGCTTACTGATTGATTTCCTCGCCGATCATTTCCAGCAGCATCCTCCCGGCTGATTCCTTCCAATTTGGAAGCAATGAAAGCCGTTTTGCCCGGATTATCACCTAACCAGCAGCGCGGTATGCTCACTCCATCACCAGAGAGGAGTCGAGCATATGTTGGTTAACGGTAAGTGGAGCGCAGAGTGGCATCCGGTTCAAGCCACCGATAAACAGGGCGGATTTGTCCGTCAGACGTCCAGTTTTCGCCACTGGATTACCGCAGACGGCTCCAGCGAATTTGCCGCCGAGCCGGATCGCTATCATCTGTATGTTGCGCTGATCTGCCCCTGGGCTTCACGCACACTGGTGGCGCGCAGCCTGAAAGGGCTGGAAAACGTCATCAGCGTCTCGGTGGTCGAGCCGCAATTGGGTGCACAAGGCTGGCATTTTGGTGATTATCCGGGTGCTGATCGTGACTGGCTCAATAAAGCCGAATACATCCATGAGTTATATACCCGCGCCGATGCTGACTTTACCGGCCGCGCGACCGTGCCAGTACTGTGGGATAAAAAGACGCAGACCATTGTGAACAACGAATCTGCTGACATCCTGCGTATGCTCAACAGCGGGTTTGGCGATCTGGCAGACAACAGCCTCGATCTTTATCCAGAGGATCTGCGTGCTGAGATCGACGCGATCAACGCATCGATCTATCCACGTCTTAACAACGGCGTGTATCGCACTGGTTTTGCCACTACGCAGGTGAGCTATCAGCAGGCGTTTAATGATGTGTTCAGCCAGTTAGACGAACTTGAACAGCGTATGAAAGATGGCCGTACCTTCCTGCTCGGCGAGCGCCTGACTGAAGCCGATATCCGTTTGTTCGTGACGCTGGTGCGTTTTGACGTTGCCTATCATGGCCTGTTCAAATGCAACCTGCGCCGTCTGCGCGACTATCCGCTGCTCGATCGCTATCTGAAGAGTATGCTGGCAGTTTCAGGTGTGCGTCAGACAGTGAACACCGACCATATCAAACAGGGTTACTATTCGATTAAGGCGCTGAACCCGAATGGGATTGTGCCGGCGGGCCCGGATATGGCGGATTACGGACTTTAAGGAGCAGGATGATGGTAAAAGCGTTGGTGATTTTTTTACATGGTGTGGGCAGTAATGGCGACGATCTGGCGGTACTCGGCCAGCATTGGGCCAGCCTGCTGCGGGATGTGGCCTTTGCCTCGCCGAACGCGCCCTATCCATTTGAACATGCGATGGGTTATCAATGGTTTAGCCTGACGGGCATTACCCCAGAAAATCGTCCTGCTCGCGTGCGTCAAGCCCGGGCGGCGTTTGATGAAACACTGCAACAGCTGATGGCGCAGCACGGTATGGCGGATGCCTGGGATAAAGTGATTCTGGTGGGCTTTTCTCAGGGTTCGATCATGGCGCTGGATGCACTGGCATCTGGCCGTTATCCGCTGGCGGGCGTGGTGGCGTTTTCCGGCCGATTGTCTTTTGAGGGTGCATTAACACCCAACCCGCAGACCCCGGCCCTGCTGATTCACGGCAAAGTGGATGATGTGATTCCGTTTAGCGAGAGTGAATCTGCGGTAGCGCGTCTGCAGGCGGCAGGCGTCACGGTGGAAGCGCGCTATGAAGCCGCTACCGGCCACACCATTTCGTCACAGGGTGCGATGCAGGCAGCCGCATTCATTGCCCAGTGTTTGCAGGACTAAGGCCAGTAGCGATTCAATGCGCGCCAGGCTTGTTGCGCGGCCACTTCCGGCGGTTGCGCTTTCAGCCCATCGTTAAACACTTCAATGCCGACCGGGCCACGATAGCTGGCGCTTTTTAGCTTATCGACAAAGCGATCCACTTCAATAATGCCGTCACCGGGCAATAAGCGCTGGTGACGCGCAAAATCGCTCAGCGCGCCCCTCTCTTGCGGCGGCATCTCTGCCATATCACACAGCTGCACTTCATAGATACGATCGGCAGGAATGCCATCCAGCTGCGAGGCATCACCGCCTAAAGCACAGATGTGGAACAGATCGACCACTAGTCCAATATTCGGCTGGTCCAGACGCTGCAATCGTTCCCACGCCAGCGGCAGCGTATTATCCACGCTGCACCACGCCATGGGTTCGTACATGATGCGCATGTTATAGCGCGCGGCTTCCGAGGCCATCCAACGCAGATCTTCATCGATGCGCTCCGCCACGCAATCTTCACGCGTGGTGGCCGGTGCCTGAATGGTGTTGCAACCGATAGACTGCGCAATCTGGATAAACTGCCGCAGCTCTTCACGCTTCTGTAAACGTTCGCGGTCAGGGCTGCCGGTAAAGTCGCGCAGTACCTGAACATTGGTAAATCCCAGGTTTAACTCTTGGGCCAGCTGCGGCGTACTGGCCTCCACATCATCCCGCCAGATTTCGACCTGTTCGAAACCGGCGGCACGGGCCGCGCGCAGTTTCTGCTCAGGTTCACCGTTTAACAACACCAGGTTAAGGAATTTGGGGTTACTTCGCATCAACGGGCTCCCTAATCGTCCGGATAAATCGGTGACAGGTTCTGCTTGTCACGCAAACAGAACAGCGACCAGTATCTACCTCTTAGGCGTTATTTCAAGCCCGTGATGCGCAGGGCCTTTATCCCAGCAGATTCACCACCGCAAAGCCGGCGAAGGTCATCAGCACAGACCCCACTACGTGAACCATGACGCTCGACATTGCCCACAGATATTTACCGGATTGCAGCATCACCATGATCTCTGCGGAAAAGGCCGAGAAGGTGGTGAGGCCCCCGCAGAAGCCGGTGATAATCAGCAGCTTCCATGCGGGATCGAGGTGAGGATTTTTCATCAGCCACGCCATGGCGCCACCGATAATAAATCCACCGATCAGGTTCACCATCAAGGTGCCCGGCGGCAGATTAGGGAACAGTGCATTAAAGCGAATCGAGATGAGCCAGCGCAGCGTGCAGCCCACGGCACCACCGAGCACAACAGCCAGTAACGACTTCAACATACTTTTGGAGCTCCTGAAATGAGTTACGCGCAGGGCCGCGGCAGGACAGAAAAACGCCTGACACACCGCCGTCTCCCGCGCAGGGATACGAGTGTTGTCAGGCGTCATCAGCCGTCTGTTTCCAGAACGGCGGTTGGGGAAGGTGGCACGCCATCACCTTAGGGGGACGATAATACGCTGGCGCAGCGGGGGTGACAATATCGGAGGGCTAATCCCTCGTGACCTGGATAAGGTCTTTCAACAACTCTTCTCGCGTCATTCCCGTATTTGCTGCTTTATCTTTCTCTGAGAGAGCAAGTAAGGTGAGTAAAGCACAGAGTTCCTGGTAACGCTGGCCTTGACCAGATGGCGCAATGAATATCAGCGATTTTATTATCATGCATATTCCTGATTAATTTTCGCGTTTATAGCACATTCATCATCTTGATATTTTTGCTTCACTTCCATTTATACAAAATTGGAGATCCCGATGCGTACCCTGATTTTTGACACTGATATTGGCGTGGATGACGCTTTTGCGCTGGCCTATGCGGCTAAGACTCAGCAGCTGTTGGGCATCACCACGGTATTCGGTAATGTGGCGGTGGGCCAGGCGGTGAAAAATGCCCGGCTGTTCTGCGAAATGATGGGGATTGAAGCATCGGTGTATCGCGGCTGCTCGCGTCCGCTGGCGTTGGCCCCTTCGGCACCCGCCACGCTGCACGGTCTGGATGGATTGGGTGATGCGTTCGAGAACTCACACAGTGAAGAAGCACCCAGCGCGGTGCAGTTCATTATTGATAGCGTGCGCGCGCAGCCTCATGCCATCACCATCGTGGCGATTGGTCCGCTGACCAATATCGCCAGCGCCATCAATCAAGCGCCGGATATCATTCCACTGGTGAAAGAGTTAGTGATCATGGGCGGTGCCTTTGGCACTGACGGCCATTCCGGTAACGTCTCACCGTTTGCCGAGTTCAATATCTGGAAAGATCCGCATGCTGCCGATCAGGTGCTGGCCTCGGCGCTGCCGGTGGTGGTACTCCCGCTGGATGTGACGCACAAGGTGCTGATTACCGGCGATGAAGTGCGGCAGTTAAATCAACCGGTATTGAGCGCCATCTGCCGTCCTTATCTGGCCTACAGCCTGCAAAAAGAAGGGTTTGATGGCATGGCGCTGCATGACACCTTGACACTTTCCTGGCTGGCATTGCCGCAGGCGTTTACCGTGACCGAAGCACCAGTGCGCGTGATAACGGAAGGCATCAGTCGTGGCCAAACAGTACGGCGTCTCAGCGCCCTCGCCTCACGTGAAGATCCGTTTGCCGGACTCCGCCCACAGCGCTTGTGCCTCGGCGTGGATGCTGAAGCGGTGCGAGAACACTTTTTTGCCGCATTGCGGGCATGAGATTGATGATCGCTATCAATGGCGTAATGCTTGCCCGTTAAGCGCCGGGTGATAACGCAGTCTGGTACCGTTCCGGGGCTGGCTGCTCTGAACTTTCAGTGCGTATTGTCAAAAACGGCACGATGGTTGAGGCCAGAGCGCCTCTGCTGCTGCAAGGGCTATCCGCAGCGCTGAGGCTTTTACGTTGGGCCAGTCGCAGGGATGCGACTGGCAGTTCGGGTTGGCCTGGATGGCCTTACCCGAACGGTCCGTAGGCACGACGTGGAAGCCGAAGGCACCGCGTCAGCGGCGCGAGGACAGCCCGGCAGCAGCAGAGGTGCTCTGGCCCGCATTGGCGCGCAGTTAAGCGCACCGACTACCTCGCAAAATGAATCACACCTTTGATCAGCTCACGATTGTTAATCACCTCTGACTCAAAGGTCTCCGCCAAAGTAGAAAAATCATAATGCCGATTCAGCATGATGTCGGCACGTAGCTGCCCACTCGCCATCAGTTCACCGACTTTCGCGAAATCTTCGTGAGTGGCATTGCGGCTGCCCATCAACGTTGTTTCACGTTTGTGGAACTCAATGTCAGGAATCACCAAATCGCCTTTATGCAAGCCGACAAACACAATGGTGCCGCCATGACGAATCAGCTTCACCGCACCGTTCATCGCCGCTGGATTGCCAGTAGCATCAATCACTTTCGCCGCCAGACGTCCACCAAACTCCGCACGCAACGTGGCTTCGAAATCCTCGGCCATCGGGTTGAGGGTCGCGAGCCCCAGTTTGTCTGTGACATGCGCGCGTCGCGGTTCGCTGGTATCGGCCACCACCACCTGGGCACCCGCCGCAGCCGCTATTGCCGCGACACCCAGACCAATTGGCCCAGCACCGACCACCAACACCTGCTCATCCGCCGCCACCGCCGCACGTCTTACCGCATGTGCACTGATGGCAAAAGGCTCGATCAGTGCCGCCGCTTCCGGCTCTACATCATCAACAGCTAACAGGTTGCTGGCGGGTACGCTAAGGAACTCGCAGAAGCCTCCATCCTGATGTACGCCAATCACCGATATATTTTCGCAGCAGTTGGTCTTCCCACTCAGGCATGCATCGCACTGCTGGCATGAAACATAAGGAATGAGCGCCACGCGCTGGCCCACGTGGAAATCCGTTACCCGACTGCCCAGTTCCACCACTTCGCCACACAGCTCATGGCCCAGCACGCGTGGATAGCTAAAGAACGGCTGGTTACCCGCCCAGGCATGAATATCGGTGCCGCAAATCCCGGCGGCGATCGGTTTAATCACAACCTCCTGGGCGGCCGCTGTCGGTTTCTCTCGCTGCTGCCACACCATTTTGCGTGGTTCGGCAACCACCAGAGTTTTCATTGTTGTCATGGGATTCTCCTGTGCTGATGTCGCAGTTATGGCGAAAATCGCTGATATCCGCTTTTTGCACATCCCGAACTGTGAGGCAGGCCAATTTTTTTGGGCTTTGTGTGGTTTTTAATAAATAAAAAACCGGAGAATCGCATGAGCCGAAGCCTGAATTTACGCCAGAACGTGATCAATCAAATGCTGGAAGGCATCGCCAAGCGGCACATCCGTTCTCCGCTGCCACCGCAGGCTGCGCTGGCTGAAATGTTCAATATCAGCCGTACCACCGTGCGCCATACCTTGCAGCATCTGCATGAGCGCGGCGTGCTGGATAAGGTTGAGGAAACCTACGTTATCGTGCGCGATCCCAGCGAAGAGGATGGCTTTAGTGCATTAACGCCTCCGATTGACCAGCAAGCGCGACAGTTTGAACAGACGTTTTTTAATCTGATCAATCAACGCCAACTCATGCCCGGCGATAGCTTTAGCGAGTTGCAGTTGGCGCAACAGGTGAAAACCAGTCCTGTGGTGGTGCGCGAGTTTCTGCTGCGGTTTATGCGTTACGATCTGCTGGAACCGGTCAAGCGCGGCCATTGGCGCATGAAAAAGTTTGATCAACTATACGCTTAGAACCTGTTCGAACTGCGTGAAATGCTGGAAACACATGCACTTACCCGCTTTCTCAACCTACCCTCCAGTGATGAGCGCTGGATTCAGGCGCGCGACCTGTTAGATCGCCACCGTGCCATGCGTGACACCATCGCCAGTAATTACCGCCACTTTGCCGCGTTGGATAAAGAGATGCATACGCTGATTCTGTCAGCGGCTAATAATCCGTTCTTCAATCAGTCACTGGAGATCATATCTGTGATTTTTCACTCGCATTATCAATGGGATGAAACGGATTTAAAACAGCGTAACATCGTGGCACTGGAGGAACATATGGCTATTCTGACCGCGCTAATCAGCCGCCGGGACGTCGAAGCTTTGTGCGCGTTACATAACCATCTTGGTACGGCGAAGTCATCGATGATCCGCTGCATTCGTCAGTACAATTAAAAACCGATTAAAAACCACAATTCTGAAGCGCCCGCACGAATCTGAAACATCCTCGCAACATCCCAACCGGTTTACTTCTAGTCTCCAAAGCAATCCGTTGTGGCAGCACCGTTTCGCTGCCGCAGGACCCCAACCCTCGATAACGATAAGACCCCAGACCTGTGAGGTTGCAATGGAAAATACATCTGCACGTGGCCGTGACGCTGCGCCAACATCCGTCGCCGATGGACAAGACTTTGTCCCGGCACGCGGCGATGTGGTGCGCTCACCGCGCATTAAGAAGATTCAGCTGACCGCCATGTTGCTGCTGCTGTTTGCTGCCATCATCAACTATCTCGATCGTAGCTCGCTGTCAGTGGCAAACATGACCATTCGTGGAGAACTGGGCTTATCCGCCACCGAAATTGGTGTGCTGCTGTCGGCATTCTCGCTGGCCTACGGCCTGGCACAGTTGCCCTGCGGCGCGCTGCTGGACCGTAAAGGTCCGCGCATCATGCTGGCGCTGGGGATGTTTGTCTGGTCACTGTTCCAGGCCGCTGCCGGTCTGGTGCATAACTTCACCCAGTTTGTGCTGGTGCGCATCGGATTGGGCATCGGTGAAGCGCCGATGAACCCGTGCGGCGTTAAGGTGATCAACGACTGGTTCAACATCAAAGATCGCGGCATGCCGATGGGCATGTTTAACGCGGCATCGATGATTGGTCTGTCGATTGCGCCACCGATTCTGGCGGCGATGATGCTGGTGATGGGCTGGCGCGGCATGTTCGTCACCATCGGCGTGCTCGGGATGTTCCTCGCCATTGGCTGGTATTTGATGTATCGCAACCGCGATAACAGCAAGCTGAGCGGTGAAGAGATTCACTATCTGCAAGCCGGCAGCGTGGCATCACGCAAAGAGCCGCTGAGCTTTGCCGAGTGGCGCGGTTTGTTCAAGCAGCGCACCATGTGGGGCATGATGATTGGCTTCAGCGGCATCAACTATACCGCGTGGCTCTATATCGCCTGGCTGCCGGGTTATCTGCAATCGACCTACCATCTGGATCTGAAAAGCACCGGCTTGCTGGCGGCGATTCCGTTCCTGTTTGGCGCGGCGGGCATGCTGTTAAACGGCTATGTGGTGGATGCGCTGGTGCGCCGTGGAATGGATGCGGTGAAAGTGCGTAAGATATCGATTGTCAGCGGCATGCTGCTGTCTGCGGCCTTCACCACCTTCGTCACCCGTGCAACAGACACCACCAGTGCAGTGACGCTGATTGGCATGGCGCTGTTCTGCATTCACTTTGCCGGGACATCGTGCTGGGGCTTGATTCACGCTAACGTCACCGCACGTATGACGGCTTCCGTGGGCAGCATCCAGAACTTCGCCAGCTTTGTCTTCGCCTCATTCGCGCCGGTGATCACTGGCTGGGTGCTGGACACCACCAAATCGTTTAGCCTTGCGCTGATGATTTGTGCAGGCGTGGCCGTGGTGGGTGCACTGGCGTATTTGGTGCTGGTGCGTAAACCGATTACCGATGGGGTTTGATTCCCGGTGCGCATGAATGCGCACCCTACGAAAACCGCACCAAGCCATTGTAGGGTCGCCATTAATGGCGACCCTACGCGCTTAAGTGGCAAGCATTACGGTATTCATGGCGACCGGGTAAAAAACCGCGTTTCACACTGTCGCGCAATCTCCCACAGCTTATTGCGAATCACCTGTTTCAGCTGCAACGTTGACTGCGATTGCGGCTGATCGCGGCGGCTGATCAACATCACTTCAAACGGCAGCGGTTGTGCCACCGGCAGCAGTTTTAGCTGGTCTGCATAGCGGCAGGCGGTAAACAGATCCACCACGCCCACACCGCCGCCTGCCAGCACCATATCAGCAATCACTGAATAGGTTTTGATCGACAACGACACCGCCGGGTCCAGCCCTTTGTCACGCAACGCACGGTGCAGCACGCGCCCAAGTGGATCCTGGTTCTGCATCATCAACAGGTTATTGGCACACAGCCACTCCAGCGTGGCGGGTTCGTTATGGGTGTGATGCTGCGGCAACAGTGCCACCATTGAGGATTGAAACAGCGGTTCCGCCAGCAGATCGGCATCCACCTGCTGACCAAACACCAGCGCGAAATCGAGCTGGTTATCCATGATCATCTGACACAGCGTGCTGAAGTGTTCGGTCACTAACTCCACACTCACCGATGCAGCCTGCTGTCGCCAGTTGACCAGTGCGGGGGCTAATACCATCTGACCAAAAGCGTGTGCAGCACCCACACGCACTGTTTGCCCCTCGCCGCGCCGCAACTGCTCGGTAAGTTGGGTGATGGAGTGTAAACGCTGGTAGAGATCTTCCACTTCGGGCAGTAAACGCCGACCTTCTGCGGTGACCACCATGCCCTGCGCACGACGCTCAAACAGGGCAAAACCCAGTTGCTGCTCGGCATGCGTCAAGACGCGACTCACGTTCGGCTGCGACACATTGAGCAATCGCGCCGCCGCACTGATGCTGCCGGTCTGCACAATCGCCTGAAAGACTTCAATGTGTCGTAATCGCATAATTACTCGCCCCAGGTCGCTTCGAGCACGCGCAGCCAGTTGCCGTGGCAAATTTTTTCCAGCAGTTCACGTGAATAGCCGCGTGCCGCCAGCGCGTTCACCACCAACGGGAAACCGGCCACATCTTTCATGTCGCCCGGCATGGTGGCGCCATCCAGATCGGAACCAAAGCCCACGCCATCTTCACCCACTTTTTCCAGCAGATACTCCACATGCTGCACGATGGCATCCACGGTGGTGGGTGCATGACGATCGCCATCTTCACGCAGGAAAGGTACGGCGAAGTTCACGCCAACAAAGCCGTGGGTTTCTTTGATCGCCGCCAGTTGGCGATCGGTAAGATTGCGCGACTGGGCGCTGATCACATGGGCGTTGGAGTGACTCGCCACCAGCGGTGCATCGCTGATCTCCGCCGTGTGCCAGAAGCCCTTCTCATCCATATGCGACAGGTCAACCATGATGCGGCGCTGATTACAGTCACGCACCAGCTGCTTACCCGCTGCGGTTAAACCGTTACCGACATCGGGTGAAGACGGATAGAGGAACGGCACGCCCTCGCCAAACTGATTGGGTCGGCTCCATAACGGACCCAGGGTACGCAGGCCGCTGGCATACAGGATATCCAGCAATTCGCCATCGGTATCCAGCGCTTCCGCCCCTTCCACGTGCATAACCACCGCCAGCACGCCTTTTGCCATGCAGTCACGAATATCGCGCACGCTGCGGCAAATCTTCACTTGTCCTTCAGAGGCCTGCTCAATTCGCAGCAGCAGCGCCAGCATCGAAAAATTGGCATCGCGCGCAGCGCCAATAATTTCCTGAGGAAAATCTGAGAGGTCTGGCGCACTTCTTGCAATCAGAGGGTGAGATGGCACCCAGGTGGCAAATATCCCACCTAACATATTTCCCTGGCGGATACGGGGAAGATCCATCTGACCGCGTCCGGTGCCCTGCATGAAGGCCCGAACTGCGTCAGGCTGATGGTGCTGCCAGAGTTTATTGAGCACATCGTTGTGACCGTCAAAGACCGGAATGTTGAAGATGTCAGACATGTTTTATCGGTTCCATATTCGGGAGAAAGCGCAAGCGCTGCCAGATGGCGGGGCAAATTGCACCAAAAAGAGGCAAGTCTTTACGCATGAAACAAATGGCTTAATCCCATTATTAATCCTCTCGCACAGCGGGAAAGTCAAGACAAAAAACAGCAAAATAAATAAATTTAATTTTAATAATCAATAACTTGGAGTTGTCATGGTAACCAGAAGACGTTTTCTCGCAGGATGCGCCGCCGTCCCTGCTTTTTCCTATCTGAGTCTCAATACCGCCTTCGCTGATACGCCACCGAGTATGTTCGTGATGGCGATGCAGTTGGACAACATCACCAGCCTCGACCCACACGAAAGCTTTGAAGCCACCGGCGGCCAGATCTGCGGCAACATGTACCAGCGCCTGGTCACGCCCGATCCACAAAAAGCCGACAAGGTGATCGGCCAGCTGGCAAAAAGCTGGGATGTCAGCAGTGATAACAGCACCTATACCTTCCACCTCGACCCGGCAGCGAAATTCGCCGATGGCACAGCGCTCACCGCAGAAGATGTCGCCTATTCGATTGAACGTATCGTCAAACTGGATAAAAGCCCGGCCTTTATCATCAACCAGTTTGGCTTCACCAAAGACAATGTGACGCAGTTGGTCACCGCGAAAGATGCGCATACCCTGGAGATGAAACTGGGTGCGCCAGCAGCCGAAACCTTCCTGCTGTATTGCCTCTCCGCCACCGTCGGCAGCATCGTGTCGAAGAAAGCCTGTGAAGCCAACCAGCAGAACAACGACTTCGGTAATGCGTGGCTGAAACAGCACAGCGCCGGCTCGGGCGCCTTCACCCTGCGCACCTGGAAAGCCAGCGAAACGGTGATTCTGGAACTGAGCCCGCAATATGCTGCGCAGAGCAAGATTAAGCGCGTGATCCTGAAGCACATCACCGATCCAGCAGCCCAGGCGTTGATGGTGAAGAAAGGGGATGTCGATGCGGCCTACGATCTCACCACCGAGCAGCTGTTGCAGGTGAAGAACGACAGCAACGTGTCGCTGGTCAATCAGTCGCTGTCAGCCATCATGCTGATGTCATGCAACACCAATAACGAATACCTGAAAAAGCCGCAGGTGTGGCAAGCCCTGAAGTGGGCGCTGGACTACGACAGCATCCAGAAGAACATTCTGTCGATGAGCTTTATTACCCATCAAAGCTTCCTGCCAAGCGGCTTCCCGGCGGCATTGGACGACATGCCGTTCCATAAAGACGTGGCAAAAGCTAAGTCGCTGCTGGCGGAGGCGGGTTATCCCAATGGATTCGAGATCACCCTCGACCACTACTCAATGCAGCCGTATCCCGATATTGCTCAGGCGATCCAGACCCAACTGGGCGCCATTGGCATCAAAGTGTCGTTGATTGCCGCCGAGAACCGTCAGGTGTTAACCAAGATGCGTGCGCGCCAGCATCAACTGGCGCTGACCGTATGGGGCGCGGACTATTTCGATCCTAACTCCAACACCGAAGCCTTCTGTGTGAATACCGATAACAGCGAAAATGCCCGCAGCCGCACGCTGGCATGGCGCTGCAGCTGGTCAGATGAAGAGTTCAATAAACTCACCGAGCAGGCGCTGCACGAACCCGATCCGGCGAAGCGTATTGCGCTCTATCAGCAGATTCAGCAACTGGGCCGCGAGAAAAGTCCGTTCATCTACATGATGCAGAAGACCAAGAATGTCGCCTGCGGCAAAAACATCGCTGATGTGCACATGACGGTGCTGGAGCAATGGCCATACGATCAGGTGAAAAAAGCCTGATGCCTTTACTGAAGAAAATCGTCAGCACCCTGGGAAGCCTGGTGCTGACGCTGTTTGGTCTGTCGGTGCTGACCTTCTTTATTGGTCGAGTGATGCCCACCGATCCAGTGCTGGCGGCGGTGGGTGATAACGCACCGCAGTCCGTGGTGGATCGCGTGCGCATTGAAATGGGGCTGGATCAGCCCCTCTACATTCAGTTCGGCCACTATCTCAACCAATTACTCCATGGCGATTTGGGTAAATCGATTCTCACCTCAAATCCGGTGACCACCGATATTGCACGCTTCTTTCCCGCCACCATGGAACTGGCGACAGCGGCGATTATTATCGCTGCGCTGGTCGGTATTCCGCTGGGCGTCTGGGCGGCAGTGCGGCAAAGCACCTGGGTCGATCAGACCATCCGCGTGGTGTGCCTGGCGGGACATTCACTGCCGGTGTTTGTGCTGGCGCTGCTGAGCCTGCTGGTGTTCTACGCGGTACTCGGTATTGCGCCGGGGCCCGGTAGGCAGGACATCATCTGGCAGGATATGGTGCCGCAGGTCACTGGCTTTCTCACCATCGACTCGCTGCTCGCGGGTGAAACCGACGCCTTCTGGGATGCGCTGGCACATATGGCGCAGCCGGTATTGATCCTCGCCTACTTCAGCATGGCCTACATCACGCGTATGACGCGCACCTTTATGCTCAATGCCTTGAGCGGCGAGTTCGTGATCACCGCACGTGCTAAAGGGCTGTCATCGCGCCGGGTGATCTGGCGGCATGCCTTCCCTACCGTGGCGGTGCAGCTGGTCACCGTGCTGGCGCTGACCTACGCCGGCTTGCTGGAGGGCGCGGTCGTCACCGAAAACGTCTTCTCCTGGCCCGGCCTCGGACAGTATCTCACCACCTCGCTGATGAACGCTGACATGAACCCGGTGGTCGGTGCCACGCTGCTGGTCGGCACCGTGTATGTGTTGCTGAATCTGCTGGCTGACCTTCTCTATCGACTTTGGGACCCGCGCGTAAAATGATCTTCTTCTCTCGTGACTGGCTGCTGGACGATACGCCAGCCAATCGCCGTCAGGCGGTGTGGGGCCGACGCTATCGCTTGTGGCTCAGCCTGCGCAGCAACCCGCTGGCGATGGCCGGATTGGCGGTCATTGCCGTTATGCTATTGCTGGCGCTGTTTGCCCCATGGCTGACCCCCTTTGACCCTGGCACACAGCATCTGGAAAACCGCCTGGCGCTGCCTTCAGCGGCGCACTGGCTCGGCACGGATGAACTCGGCCGCGATGTCTGGACGCGCATTATCTATGGCGGACGTACCACGCTCGGTATGGTGATCGCCGTGGTGCTGCTCACCGCCCCACTCGGCCTGCTGATTGGCTGTATCGCAGGCTACGCGGGTGGGATTGTGGATAAGACGCTGATGCGTATTACTGACATCTTTCTCGCTTTTCCGCGTTTGATTCTGGCGCTGGCGTTTGTGGCCGCGCTAAAACCCGGCGTTGAGAGCGCGATTCTGGCGATTGCCTTAACCGCCTGGCCGCCGTATGCGCGTCTGGCACGTGCCGAAACCATGCAGTTCCGCCACAGCGATTTTATCGCCGCCAGCCGACTCACCGGTGCCTCGCCGTTGCGCATTATCCTGCGCCACATCATGCCACTGTGCGTGCCGAGCCTGATTGTGCGTGTCACGCTCGATATGAGTTCCATCATCATCACCGCCGCCAGCCTCGGTTTTCTGGGTATGGGCGCGCAGCCGCCGTCACCTGAATGGGGCACCATGATTGCCACCGCGCGCCGCTTCCTGTTTAGCGAATGGTGGGTGCCGCTGATGCCATGCATCGCCATCTTCATGACTTCACTGGCGTTTAACTTTCTCGGCGACGGTCTGCGTGACGTGCTGGACCCTAAGGAGCGCTAAATGCTGGTGGAAATTGAAAACCTGCGCATTGCCTTTCGCAGTCGCACGGAAATCTTTGAAGCGGTGCGCGGCGTGAGTTTTAGCGTGGGCCGCGAGAAGTTCGCCATCGTGGGTGAGAGCGGTTCCGGCAAATCTCTGACCGCACGCTGTCTGATGCAGCTACTGCCAGGCAATGCCGAAGTGACCGCCGACGTGTTGCGTTTTGACGGTATCGATCTGCGCGGCGCCAGCGAAAAAGTGCTGCGCCAAATTCGCGGCAAACGCGTGGGATTTATCCTGCAGGACCCGAAATATTCGCTCAATCCGGTGATGACCATTGGGCAGCAGATTGCGGAAGCCTGGCGCGAGCACAAAGGCGGCAGCCGCAAAGCAGCGATGCTGGCAGCGATTGATCTGCTGGAGCAGGTGAAGATTCGTGATGCCGCCGCGGTGGCAAAGCGCTATCCGCATGAAGTTTCCGGCGGGATGGGCCAGCGCGTGATGATTGCCATGATGCTGGCACCGGATCCAGAACTGCTGATCGCCGATGAGCCTACCAGCGCGCTGGATGCCACGGTACAGGCAGAGATCCTCAAGCTGATTGACGATCTGGTTTCAGCACGCGGCATGGGGTTGATCCTGATCAGTCACGATCTGCCTTTGGTGTCGCACTTTTGCGATCGCGTGGCGGTGATGTACGCCGGACGCATTGTCGAACTGCTGGAGGCGGGACAATTGCAGCAGGCGCAACACCCGTATACCCGTGGATTGCTGGCCTGTTTACCCTCATTAAAACATCCGCGCGAGCGTTTACCGGTTTTGCAGCGCGATGCGGCGTGGCGGGAATAACGCCTTGCCCATCAACGCGGTTTTACCCCATGCCCGCTTTACGCCCGCAGGATGCGTAGGGATGCGTACCGTTCAACGAACGCACAGAATTTACAGGCAGCTTCATGATTGAAATCGATAACCTGCGCATCGCCTTTGGTGCGCATCAGATAGTGAAAGGTGTGAGCTTCGCCGTCGCCAACGGCGAAAGCTTTGGCATGGTCGGCGAGAGTGGTTCGGGCAAATCCACTATTCTGCGCGCTCTCGCCGGGCTCAATGCCGACTGGCAAGGCAGCATGAAATTTGGTGGCATGGAGCTGGGCGCCAAACGCAGCCGTGCTTTCTATCGCCAGGTACAGATGGTGTTTCAAGACCCCTTTGGTTCGCTGCACCCGCGTCAAACTATCGACCGCATTTTGCATGAGCCGTTGCTGGTGCATCAGCTTGATCGCGCCGAACAGCGTATCAGCCAGGCGCTGAGTGAAGTTGGCTTACCCGCAGCGGTACGTTTTCGTTATCCGCACCAGCTTTCGGGTGGTCAGCGTCAGCGCGTGGCGATTGCCCGCGCATTGATTGCCGAACCGGAAGTGCTGCTGCTGGATGAGCCCACGTCGGCGCTGGATGTCTCGGTGCAGGCCGAAATCCTGAATTTACTCAGCGATCTACGCAGCGAACGCAAACTCACCTACATTATGGTGACGCATAACCTCGCGGTGGTGACCCATCTGTGCCAGCGCATTGGGGTGATGCAGCACGGTGAGATGGTGGAGCAGTTGAGCGCGGAAGATTTGCGCGCGCGGCGCATCCAGCATCCGCATACCGCTCAACTGTTTGATCTCAGCATGACGCTGGAGGAACCAGCATGACCGCGAACTGGCAACAGGCCGCCGAGGTGGCACAGCAGATAACACAAGGCTGGCAGCAGCCCGGCGCACCGGGTGGTGCGATAGTCCTGTTTGATGCCCATCAGATTCACTCGACACACTGCGCCGGTCTGGCCGATCTGGCGCAGCAAACTCCCTTCAGCGCTGACAGCGTGGTGCGTTTTGCCTCGATAACCAAGCATCTGTTTGCCGCGCTGGTCACCGGGCCGGGCCGTCGCTATCTGCAACTCGACGATAAGCTGGTGCAGCATCTACCGCAGCTTACGGGCGCAAACGGCCAGATCACCGTCGGCCAGGCGCTGGATATGAGCAGTGGCCTGCCTGATGTGCGCGAGACCCTGTCGCTGCTGGGATTGTCGGTGTACAACGCCACCAGTGCTGCCGACCTGCTGGATTTTGTCGCGCAGGAAGGCGAGCTCAGCTATCCACCGGGCAGCGAGATCTCTTACACCAACACCGGTTACCGCCTGGTGGAAGAGGCGCTGAAAGCCAAAGGTGTGCTGTTCAACGATCTGTTGCAGCAATATATCTGCGAGCCGCTGGATATCAGTTTGATCGCGCCGGAAACCTGGTTCGATATCGTGCCGGGACTGGTGCCGGGTTACTGGCAAAATGGCCAACAGTGGCAGCTCTCCAGCGCCGGATTACACCTTTCCGCCTCGGGCAGTGTCACTGGCAGCGTCAATCATCTGACGCGCTGGCTGCAAAGCCTGTTAGCGGATAGTGGTCCCGGCGCAGGGGTATTGCAACGTTTGAGCGCACCGCGCAACCTCAATGATGGCCGAATCAGCGGCTACGGGCTAGGCATCACCAGCTCCACACTGGGCAGCCAAACGCTGTTTGGTCATGGCGGTTCACATGCGGGTTACAAGAGCTACTTCCTGTTGCATCCGGAGTTGAAGCTGGGCGTGGCGATTGTCGCCAACCGCGAAGATGTGACGACGTCAGAAAGTGCACTGCGTGTCATGGCGGCACTGCTGAATCGTACGCTGCCGGAGAAAGGTCATGATCTGACGCCGGGCTTATACGTGGCGGAAAACGCCGCCGACTGGCTGGAGATCAAAGGTGTCACGGCGACCTGGCTTGGCGCTGGTGAAACGCTATGGCGCGCCGACCCACACGGTGATGCCGTGTCGCTGTCCAGCACCTTCCCGATAAAACTGCGTCATGAAGGCGATGCCATTGTCGGTGAAATCGGTCATGCGCCGCGTCGTTTTGTGCCGGTAGAAGCAGACAGTGCCAGCCTTGAACAGCTGCAAGGCCGTTGGTTCGCGCAGCCGTGGCGCAGTGAAATGGTGATTGAGGGTGACCGGCTGATCATGGGCATTGGCCCAGCGGCCATTCATGCCACGTTGCAATCGCTGAGCGGCGATCGCGTGCTCGCCACTGCACAGGATGGGCCTTGGGAAAAACGCTTTGTGATAGCGCGCGAAGGTGACTCGCTGCGGCTGCTGCTCAATCGCAGCCGCGTGGTGAGATTTACGCGCTAAGCGGACGCCATTGATGACGTGAAGCGGGTCAATGAAAACCACATGCGCAAAAGCTGCCATTTTTAAAAATGGCAGCTTTTTTCGTTTGGGTTAGCATGCTGGGGTGCGGGCCAGCGCACCTCTGCTGCTGCCGGGCCGTCTTCAAGCCCCTGAGCGGCACCAGACGGCGTTATCCTCTGCCGCGGAATGAATAATCATTACGCCTTAAATGGCAATCTGCGCATTCAAGCATCACGGCTTAAACAACGTGGTGGCGCAGACGACCAATTTTCTCGATCTCGACCTCAATCACATCGCCGGGGAACATAAACAGCGGTGGCGTGCGTTTCTTACCGACGCCGCCCGGTGAACCGGTGATGATCACATCACCTGCTGACAGCGGGCTGAACGCCGAAATGTATTCGATAATTTTCGCCACCGGATGCACCATGCTGGCGGTGGTGTCGTTCTGCACTTCACGCTCATTCAGCCAGGTTTTGATCGCCAGCTGCTGCGGATCGGGGATTTCATCTGAGGTGGTCATCCACGGACCAAAGCCACCGGTCTGCTGCCAGTTTTTACCGGCGGTAAACCAGGTAAACTGCATGTCGCGTACCGTGGCATCCATAAAGCAGCTGTAACCCGCCACATGTTGCAGCGCATCGGCCGCTTTAACCTGATAGGCATCTTTGCCGATGATTACTGCCAGTTCGCCTTCGTAATCGAACTCCTGCGTGGTGGCCGGTTTTAACAGCGGCTGCTCGTGACCTGCCAGTGAATCGGCAAAACGCACAAACAGCGTTGGCGCTTCTATAGTCTCGGCAAACTCTTTACGCTTGTCCGCGTAGTTCATGCCGACACAGAACACTTTACCAGGATTTTCCACTACCGGAAGAAAGCGAATCGCGCTGTATGGGTGATCCGCAGGCAATGAGCGAAAGGCTTCCAGGTCGCTGACCGCACCGCGTTGTAACAAAGATTTCAGGTCCGGGCACTCCGCGCCGAGGCGCGAACCGACGTCAATAATGCCCTCTTCCCGCACGATTCCGTAACTTTTTCTTTCCTGGTCAATAAGATAAAAACTGCAGAGCTGCATGACTGCCTCGTTGTTATATATAAATTGCGCGCAGGTTACCAAAAGCCAGCAGGAAATGCGGTACGACCTGCCAGGAATATGCCTGCACCATGCCTTGCTCAACCCCGCTGCGGTGAGATTTATCGCGCTCTCCTGGAGCGGCATTGTTGATGCAAGGTGCGCAATAAATTGCGCCGCTACACATTCAGTGGCCTTCTATGCTGGCGGCATTGTTGCTGGCAGATGCGCAATGTATTAAGCCGCTACACATCCAGCGGCCTTCGATGCTGACGGCATTGTTGCTGGCAGATGCGCAATGTATTAAGCCGCTACACATCCAGCGGTCTTCGATGCTGGCGGCATTGTTGCTGGCAGATGCGCAATATATTGAGCCGCTACACATTCAGTGGCCTTCGATGCTGGCTGCATTATGACTGGGTGCTGGCCAGATAGGAGAACGCACTCAGCAGGCTGATCAAGGTGCCCATTTGATCGGCACAATAGCCCACGGTTACGGCATCAATACGCGTCACGCCGGGAATCAGACTGAACAAATCCGCGAGCACCGGTTTACTGGCCTGCAACTGCATCTCATACGGCGCGGTCAAACGTGTGGTGCTGACCTGGCGCGCACGCTGTACCGCTGCGGTGGCGGCAGCACGAATGGCGTTTTGTGCCGCTTGCGGACTGATGGACTCGGCGCAGGTATGGGAAATCGCGCGTTTCACGCAGACGTAATCCACCGACGGATAGTGTTCGGCGATCCAGCCTTGTAGCTGGTCGTCACCGCTAACCAGCCAGAGCGGCGTACCCTGTTCGGCGGCGGCGGCAGCGTAGATATCGCTTTCGCCCATCACTTTGCCATTGATATGAATGCGCCAAAAAGCACGGCCGTTAATGGTGTGCGCCAGCACGCCTGGCTCGCCCGCCGCGCTGTGATAACCGATAAAGAACAGGCCATCAAACGGCTGCTGCTCAATGCCTTCCACCATCGACAAGCCACGCGGCTTGCCTTGCACCATGCGCGCACGCGGATCGATATTTTCCGCGCGCAGGTTGGTCATTTGCGCATGGCTGTCAGCCACCACCACTTCGGTGGCTCCGCCGGCAAATGCACCGTCGATGGCGGCGTTTACTTCCTGTTCCATCAACCCGCGTGCCAGCTGGTATTCCGCATGGCCGGGTGAGCACTGTTCCGGACGCATCACGCCCGCGATACCTTCAATGTCAGCAGAGATGAATATTTTCATAAGTCAGGCAAATTCCAAGCGGATTGAAACACGGTCGCCATAAATGGCGACCCTACGGGCAATTGTGGGTCAAGTGCAGCATTCAGGCTGACCGCAAGCGCTGCTGTAAAAGGCGCCATTAATGGCGACCGAAACGCACTGAAGTGACAAGCATTACGCTATGAATGGCGATCCTGTCATTAGCAGTACAGCCAATCGCAACCCTAAGATTTAGCCAATTCATCCAGCACTTGCGTCAGTGACGGGCGATGATGGCCGCGAAAACCGCTGACCGCTTCGGCGCTTAACAACGCATCCAGCACTGCGTGTTCAGTGGCATCGGCAGCGGCGGCGAGCAGCGGTTCCAGCGCCGCATCCTCCGGCGGAATTGGCTGTGTTTGCGTGGAGAAGGCCACGGCAATATCGCCTGAACCATGGCCCCAGTAGCTGCCTAAACGACCTAATCCGGCACCGGCGCGTTTGGCGAGACGCTTGAGCTGGCGGGCATCCAGCGGCGCATCGGTGGCCATGATAATGATGATGGAGCCGGCATCGCGCTGCGGCGCCAGTTCTGGCAGCAGCGGCCCAATCATGTCACCCATGCGCACACCATCCAGCGTGAACGCATTGAGTGCCCCAAAGTTAGCCAGCACCAGCACGCCCAAAGTGGCATTCAGTGAAGGAATTAAGCGCGATGCGCTGCCAATGCCGCCCTTCAAACTGAAACAGCTCATGCCACGTCCGGCACCGACGCTACCACGGGCGAAATCGGCCTGCGCCGAGTCCAATGCATCCTGCGCCATCGCTTCGGTCACCGCCAGCGCCTGAATGTCGTTCAGCCAGCCATCGTTGCATTCCAGCGCCAGCGGATTGACGGTCGGCAAACTGCGACCCAGCTCCGGGTTGCGGCTGATGGCATCGCGTACCAACGTGGTAAACAGCGTGCCGACTGCCAGCGTGTTACTGAGCAAGATCGGCGTTTGCAGCACGCCTAACTCTTCCACTTGCACCAACCCGACCGGCTTGGCAAAGCCATTAAAGACCGCCGCGCCGCAGGGTAACGGCTTGAGAAACAGATTATCGCCCGGCGGCACAATCGCCGTCACACCGGTTTGTCTCTCACCGTCTGCCAGCGTGTGATGGCCGACGCGCACGCCGGGCACATCGCTAATGCGATTGGTGGCGCCGCAAGCACTGCGCGGTTGTCCCAGCTGTCGCTCGCTGCGCCAGCGTTGCAGCAGCCCATCGCGCTGCAATTGTTGGAAATCCATGTTTAACTCTTTAGTTTGGGATCGAGCGTATCGCGCAGCGCATCACCCAGCAGGTTAAACGCCAGCACAGTAATGAAAATCGCCAGGCCGGGGAACACGCTGACGTGCCATAAACCGCCCATCATCATGCTGCGGCTCATTGCCAGGATATTACCCCACTCAGGCACATCCGGTTCCGGGCCTAAGCCGATAAAACTGAGCCCCGCTGCCGTTAGAATACTGGTGCCGATACGCATGGTGAAATAGACAATCACATTGGAGAGCGTGCCGGGCAGAATGTGGCGCAGCAGGATCACGCGATCGGGTGCCCCGGCGCAGCGCACCGCTTCGACATACGCAGCCTGTTTGAGCGATAACGTTGAGGCGCGCACTATGCGAGCAAATACCGGCACGCTGAACACCGCTACGGCGATAATCACGTTATTCAGTCCCGGACCGAGAATCGCCACCACCGCAATCGCCAACAGCATGCCGGGGAAAGCAAACAGCACGTCGGAACCGCGCATGATGAGCATATCGATCCAGCGACCGTAATAGCCCGCCAGCAAACCGAGGAGTACGCCCACCACCATGCCCAGCGTTACCGACAGCACGCCAACATAGAGTGAAATGCGCGCACCGTAGATGATGCGGCTCAGCAGGTCGCGTCCCAGGTCATCGGTGCCCATCCAGTGTGCCGCTGAAGGGGGTGATGATAAGGCCATCCAGTCCGGTGCCATCGGATCCCACGGCGCCAGCCAGGGCGCGAAGATCGCCACAATAACCAGCAGCAATACAAAACCACCGGAGACCAGCGCCAGCGGATTACGCACAAAGGCGTGCAGGAAATCGCGCCACGGTGAGCGGATGGTCTGTGACGTTGCGGCAGAGAGAGATTCTGTACTCATCACGACTCCTGTCGCAGGCGAATGGCTGGATTGACCACGGCGTAGAGCAGGTCCACCAGCAAGTTAATCACAATAAATTCAAACACGAACAGCATCACCAGCGCCTGAATCACCGGCTGATCTTGTGCTTTGATCGACTCGATCAACAGCCAGCCCAAACCGGGCCAGTTGAAAACGCTCTCTACGACGATCGATCCGCCGAGCAGAAAACCGAACTGCAAGCCGAGCATGGTGATCACTGGGATCAGGGCATTACGCATCACGTGCTTCCACGTCACCAGCCGATTGCGCAGCCCTTTGGCTTTGGCGGTGCGCACATAATCTTCCTGCGCCACTTCGAGGAAGGCGGAACGGGTGAAGCGCGCCATCACAGCGGCCACCGAGGACCCCAAAGTGATAGCAGGCAGGATGATGTCGCTGGCCTTGTTGAACCCGCTCACCGAGAACAGGCCGAAGGGCATGGCAACGAACTGGATCAGCAACAGGCCCAACCAAAAAGTGGGCATCGAGATGCCGCCGACGGCGACGCTCATCAATGTCCAGTCCTGCCATTTACCGCGCTTCAGTGCGGCCAGCACACCGAGAAACAGGCCGAGGATCACCGACCAGGCGAAGCCCGCCAGCGCCAGCAATAGGGTTGGCATAAAGCCTTGCTTGATCACTTGCAGCACCGGCTGTTGCGTGCGGTAAGTGACGCCAAGATCGCCACGCAGCAGTCCGCCGATCCAGTTAACGTACTGCTGCGGCAGCGGATCGTTGAGTCCAAGATGCTGACGCGCGGCTTCGACCGCTTCAATCGGTGCGTCTGGCCCGGCGTAAATACGTGCGGGATCGCCCGGTAGCAGCTTGATAAAGCCGAACACCAACAGCGAGACCACCAGCAAGACCGGGATCATCTCCAGCAGTCGGCGAATAATGTATGCGAACATGCAGTTCCTTTTGGATGGCGACCAGGTACGTATAAATGCGCACCCTACGTAAAATGTGCTGATGAGCCGTAGGGTCGCCATTTGCGACGACCCATCACGACAAGTTCTTACTTAAAGGCCGCCTGGGTATAAAGGAAGTTGCCATCTGCCAGCATGGACACGCCTGTCAGGTTGCTGCGTTTGCCCACCAGGTTGTCCGGCGTGCCGAGGAAGGCAACTGGCGCCTCTTTCCACAGCAGTTTCTGGGCTTCCGCATAGGCTTCACCGCGTCTGGCTGGATCGGCAGTGGCTAACCCACCGGCAATGGCTTTATCGACATCCGGATTGCTGAAGTACGAGACGTTATATGAGGTCGGTACCCAGGATTCGGTGGCATACAGTGGACGCAATGCCCAGTCCGCATCACCGGTTGAGGTCGACCAACCGCCGTAATAGAGGTCAAACTCTGCCTGTTTGGGATCTTTTACGCCCCACAGCTTGGCGTTGCGTGTGCCGGAATCCATTGGCGTCACTGTGGCACGAATGCCGACGGTCGCCAGCTGGGCTTTGAGCACCTGCGCCGCACGCACGCTGGCGGTGGTGTTAGTGGTCCACAGTTTCAAATCCAGACCGTTCGGGTATCCGGCCGCTTTCAGCAAGGCTTTGGCTTCATCCGGAGCGTAGTGATAATTCGGCTCGCTCTGCTTCTGATAGAACTGCACCCCTTCCGGCATCGCGGAAGAAGCGGGTTTGCCCATACCGGCAAACGCCACTTTCAACCACAGATTACGGTCGATGGCGTAGTTGATCGCCTGACGCACGCGCACGTCTGCCAATGGCTTGTGCTGGGTGTTGATCGCCATGTAGTAGAGATAGATGCTCGGATCGCGCTGGATCGCTAATTTACTGTCGCTCTGCACGGTGGCTATCAGATCCGATGGCAGCGGCCAGATCGCATCCACCTGCCCTGATTTCAGTGCGGCAACGCGGGTGGCATCTTCCGGGCTGGGCGAGAAGGTCACTTTATCCACCTTCGGCCAGCCTTTTTGCCAGTAGCCATCATACTTCACCAGCGAAACGGCCTTGCCCGGCTGCCAGTCGACAAACCTGAACGGACCGGTGCCGACCGGATGCAGGCGCAACTGTGCTTCTTCTGGGTATTGTTTGAGGATCGCCGGGCTCCACATCACCGCTGATGGGTGCGCCAGGGTATTGATGAAGGCACCAAAGGATTGATTGAGGTCGATTTTCACCTGATCCGGCGCCAGCACCGTGACCTTGGCAATCATCTTATACAGGCTATTGCGCTTCAGGCCTTTGGTCTGATCGGCGAGGCGATCGAGGTTGGCCTTGACCGCTTCAGCATCAAACGGCGTGCCGTCCTGGAATGTGACGCCTTTACGCAGCGTCAGGGTAAATTCGGTGGCGTTGTCATTATGGGTATAACTGGTCGCCAGCCAGGGTTGCAGCTTCATCTGCGCATCGAACTGGAACAGGCGTTCAAAGATGCCGCTCTGTACCGAATAGCTGACGTTGTCCGAGGTATCGTGTGGGTCAAGACCGGTGATATCGGCATACATCGAAATACGCAGATCCTGCGCCTGCGCGGCGGCAGCCAGCGCGAGGGTCAAGCCAAAAGCCAGTGACGAACGGCGAAAAAGGGTTTTCATGAAATCTCCTGGTATTGAGCGTTAGCGCGATGCAATGTCGTCAGCGACCCAGTGTTGCGGTGCAACCTGGCGATAACGGGGTTTGGTGACCGTTTCGCCCAACTTGCGCAGCGGCGAAGGAATTTCGCTATCTTCGAAAGTACGGGTCTGACGGTTCTGTGGATCGGCCACCGGCACCGAGGCCAGCAGACGTTGGGTATACGGATGTTGCGGCTGGTTGAACACCGACTGACGCGGGCCAAGCTCGACAATCTGGCCGAGATACATCACCGCCACGCGGTTAGCGATACGCTCCACCACCGCCATGTCGTGCGAGATGAAAATCCACGCCACGCCGGTCTGCTTTTGCAGGTCCATCATCAGATTGACCACCTGCGCCTGAATGGAGACATCCAGCGCTGAAACGGCCTCATCGGCGATGATAACTTTGGGTTTTAACGCCATGGCACGGGCAATCGCGATACGCTGACGCTGGCCGCCGGAAAACTCATGGGGATAGCGCGTGGCATGTTCGGGCAACAGACCAACGCTTTTCAGCAAGGCATCGACCTGCGGCGTGGCTTCTTCCAGCGATTTCACCAGGCCGTGCAGCAGCAGAGGCTCGGCAATGGTAAAGCCCACGGTCAGACGCGGGTTTAAAGAGGCGTAGGGATCCTGAAATACCATCTGAATTTCGCGGCGCAGCGGCTGAAACTCCGCCTCTTTCAGGTTGGCGATTTCACTGCCCTGGAAATGAATGCTGTCGGCCTGACTTTTAATCAGACGCATCAGCGCGCGGCCGGTAGTGGATTTGCCGCAGCCGCTCTCGCCGACAATCGCCAGGGTTTCGCCCGGCCACAGGCTGAAGTCGATCTGCTCCACTGCGTGCACCTGATGAGTCAAGGCAGAAAAGATGCCGCTGCGAATCGGGTAGTAAACTTTTAAACCGCGCACATCCAGCAGCGGGGTTTCGTCATAACGGGCGGTGCGCTGTTCACCGCTATCGGCGGGCTGAGTGGCGCCCAACAGTGGGAAGCGCTGCGGCCAGCGCTGTTCGCGCATGTCGCCCAATTTCGGCACGGCGGCCAGGAGCGCTTTGGTGTAAGGATGCTGCGGCGCATTGAAGATGTCGGCGACCGTGCCCTGTTCCACCACTTCACCGCGCAACATCACCACCACGCGGTCGGCGATTTCCGCCACCACGCCCATGTCGTGAGTGATAAACAGCACTGCCATCTGCTTCTCGCGTTGCAGGTCGCGCAGGATGTGCAGGATGCGTGCCTGCACGGTGACGTCCAGCGCGGTGGTCGGTTCATCGGCAATCAGCAGCTGTGGATCGCACGCCAGCGCCTGCGCAATCATCACGCGCTGACGCATGCCGCCCGACAGCGAGTGCGGGTAGCTTTTCATGACGCGATCAACATCGGCAATGCGAACCTGGCGCAGCAGTGCCCGCGCACGCGCATCCGCTGCGGCTTTATCGCACATCTGATGATCACGCAGCGCTTCCGTCAACTGATCGCCCACTCGCAGCACCGGATTGAGTGAGGTCATCGGCTCCTGAAAAATCATCGCCATCTCACGACCACGTAAAGTGCGGCGGTGAGTGTCGTCCAACTTTTCCAGTGCGTGGGTTGTGCCGCGACGGTCGCGGAACTGCATACTGCCGCGATCGATACGGCCTGAAGCGGCCAGCAGGCCCATCACCGCCAGCGAAGTGACAGATTTTCCCGAGCCGCTTTCACCCACTACGGCGACAATTTCACCGGGATAAATGGCAAAAGTGATGCCTTTCAGTGCCTGATTTTCGCCGCTGCGGCCGCGAAACGAGACGCTGAGATCCTGTATCGCGAGTACCGGCGCGGGACCGGCAACGCTGGCGGCGTTGGGGGTAAGTAAAGTGTCCGTCATCGTTGCCTCTTGCGGTTACAGCCAGATTCGGCCCTGAGCGTAGGAAAGGAAGGGTGAGCTATCGGCGGCCAGCCAGATGGGGCCATCCAGATCGACGTGTTCTGCAGCCATCGCCACCGGCAGCGCAGCTTCCATTGCGAGTGAGGAGCCCAGCATGCAGCCAACCATCAGACGCATATCCCGCTTCTGCGCTTCTTCGACCATCGCTAAGGCTTCGGTCAGGCCGCCGCACTTATCCAGCTTGATGTTGATCATCTCGTAGCGATTACGCAGCTCGGCGATGTCTTCACGCGTATGGCAGCTCTCATCAGCACACACCGGTATCGGGTGGTTAAATCGTTGCAGATCCTGGTCTTGTCCGGCAGGCAGCGGCTGTTCAACCATAGCGATGTTGTAAGCCTGTAGCGCAGTGAGCAGACTATGCAGATCGACGCCCGACCAGGCTTCATTGGCATCGATGATCAAGGTTGCACGCGGCGCAGCCTCTCTGATGGCTGCCACCTTCTCTAATATTTCGTCACGATTAAGTTTGATTTTCAGCAGGATGGCGCCACGCGACACGGCATCAGCCGCTGCGGCCGCCATGTTTTCGATGGAGTCGAGGCTTAAGGTCTCCGCCGTGATCACCGAAGGCGGTGCAGTGCGTTCGCACTGCTGCCACAGCGTCTGCTTAGCCAGCGCGGCATCCAGACGCCACAGCGCACAGTCCAGCGCATTACGCGCTGAACCGGCAGATAAACGGCTTTGCAGATCGATACGGCTTAAGCCCGCTTCGACATCTTCACGCATCGCTTCCAGCTGCGCCTCAACGCTGTCTGGTGTTTCATCGTAGCGCGGCGTCGGCGTGCACTCGCCACGTCCAATAAAGCCGTTTTGCTCCAGCGTGACGCGAATGACCGTAACGGCGGTACGCGTGCCACGCGAAATAGCGAAGGGACGCGCCAGCGGCAGCTCCAGCACTTCAATCTGCATGCGCCGCATCTTAGCCACGCTCCTGCAGCAGGGCGGCGATATCTGCGATACCAAAACGCACCGGATCGGTAGCAGGCACGCCGAATTCAGCGCTGACTTCCGCACAATAGGCGCGGGCCTCTTCTTCGCTGTAGTTGGAGGTGTTGATAGCAAAACCAGCCAGCTGAACATTGTCGCTGGTGACATCGGCTGCGCGCAGGTTGGCCTCCACGCAATCTTTCAAACTCACCATCGGCTGATGCGGTAAATGGCGCATGTGCGGACGGCCCATTTCGTGGCACATCACCAGCCAGTGCGGCTGCGCACCGTGAATCAGGCCCATGCTGACGCCCGCATAAGAAGGATGGAACAGCGAGCCCTGACCTTCAACGATATCCCAGTGGTCGGCATCATTGGCGGGTGACAGGGCTTCCACTGCACCGGCGATGAAGTCGGCAATCACCGCATCAATCGCAATGCCTTCACCAGCAACCAGAATGCCGGTTTGCCCGGTCGCGCGGAAATCCGCCTTCATACCGCGTTCACGCATTGCCGCTTCCAGCGCCAGCGAGGTGTACATCTTGCCAACTGAGCAGTCCGTACCGACAGTAAGTACACGCTTACCTGTCCGCTTTTTGCCGCTGCCAACATTCAGTTTTGGACGCATATGACGCAGGTCAAACAGCTCAACGCCAAATTCCTGGGCTAACGCGACCAGCTCTGGCTCATCCACCAGACGATGGTGCAAACCGCTCGCCACGTTCATACCGGCTTTGATGGCGCCTTTAACCGTGTCGAGCCAGTGCTCGGGCAGATAGCCCCCCGCATTGGCGGTGCCCAGTACCAGCGTTTTCGCGCCACGTTCTTTTGCCGTGGCGATATCGAGCACGTCCAGACCTAAGCTGACAGTACAGCCCGGCAGTTTAATTTCGCCGACGCACTGCTCAGGGCGCCAGACGTGAATGCCGCGCGCCGTTTTAGCGGCCAGTGGGTCGGTGACATCGCCAAGGAACAATAAATAGGGTTGTGGGATCAACATGATGTTTCTCGTTTCAGACGGGTTAGAGGGTCTGAATCGACTATTCCATGCGGGTTAAGAGGTGACGAATGCTTGTTTGGTAGCAGGGTATAACGTCAGGCTATAGCCAGATCGAAAACTGATGGTTAACGATACTAAGCCTTTGATAGAGAGAAAATTCGCGGCGTTATTGAGCGGGGGAGATAAGAAAATCATTGATAACCACAGGTCGATCCCTGACCGCGATTATCGAGGGTATAAAGTGCGATTAATGCAGTGCGCCTGGCGGGACGTGCTTGAAAGTCTCAACATATGCACGAAACACGTAGCGGAAAAAACGTTTCATTGGATACCTGGCTCAAAAATTGTTGAAGAAATACGCGAAAAGTATAACTAACGCGCGTTTTTCACGCAATTATTTTTGAGCCAGATCACAAAATGAGGGGTTTGGCAGATGCCTGAATTAGCTGAACAGGCCAAGGTGCTCGCTGAGAATAGTGCAGCCGATGCTTATTAATACGACACCCCCTAACACTTCAGCCCATTTACCCATGATCGGACCGATAAAGCGTCCGACCATCACGCCCGTGGTAGCCATAATCGTCGTGGCGGCGCCAATTGTCAGTGCAGTGAGCACAATATTCACCTGCAGGAATGCCAGGCCGACGCCCACCGCCAGCGCATCAAGGCTGGTTGCTACGGCGGTCATCGCCAGTACCATAAAGCCATGACGCTGCGGCGCTTCGCAGGGATCATCCGCCGTCTGACGGAAACCTTCCATTATCATGCGGCCACCAAGAACGGTTAACAGGGCAAACGCCACCCAGTGATCCCATGCCATGATGTAGCGACTGGCCGCCAGGCCGATCGCCCAGCCAATCAGCGGCGTCAACATTTCAATCACACCAAAGATCAGGCCGGTGCGCAGCGCTTCTTTGAAGTTCGGGCGATGCAGCGACGCGCCTTTGCCCAGTGCAGCGGCGAAGGCGTCCATCGACATACCAAAGGCCAGAATCAGAGTTGCGATAAATGTCATGGGTTTTCAATCAATGCCGCGAAAAATGCCTTCAAGCGAGAGATTTTCCGCATCTATTGTTCAGTAATGAAAAAGTGCGCGCAGTCTAGCACGCAAAATCACCAAAAAAAAGACAGTAAAATCATGGATTTAAGTATAGCAAAGGCTATAACTCTTAACTTGCGCTATTTATGACGCTAAGTGGATGGAATAGAAGAATTTTCTTAGGGTTACCCGGCACAGGGATTGCACGCCAGCACGCTTTTATGCGCTAATGCCCGCGCTAATTGATAGGAAACCTGCGATGAAAAACCCGTTTGAAACGCTGATTATCCCTGGCGGAATCCTGCTGCTGGGCTTTCTCTCCGCGCTACTGCTGCCCGCGCCGCAATTCGGCCTGGAATTGTCCAGACGGATTCAGGAGATGCTGCGTTTGCAGGACCTGAATCAGCTCTACACTATCGTGTTTTGCTTGTGGTTCCTGCTGCTGGGCGCGATTGAATTTTTTGTCATCCGCTTTGCATGGCGTCGCCTCGCTAAGAAGTGATCCCCACCGCCGCGTAATGCTTTTTTCCTCTGACCCCTGTCTGACGCGGCGAAAAATTAACACCCACAAAAATGTAACATTAGTTTTACACGATCTGGCGAAATATCACGCAACATAAAAACCGCATAAAAAATCAATCCACTATAAATTGATATTAATCATGCAATTAAGATGTGACGCCGCTCACTCTCTGAACATTAGCCTGCGCATTCCTCTCACAATATCGCAACAACTGCATTACCATAACCCTCTGATTAAGGGATAAAAATCCCTTATGACAGCAGGGTTGAGCTGATTAATTCTTATGCTGAATCATTTCGGCCTTTAAAAAATAAACAAACGTTTAATTCCGATACGAGAATGTTATATTCAAATGCATATGCATAACGTGCAGTTAACCGTTATCGTCCCCTGACTTAAACCTGAGTCTTAACCTTTGAGAAATAGCGCGACGCGCTCGAAAGAAGCGTGGCTGTTTCGCCTGCGAACCTGTTGAACTTCAGGTCAACAGAGAGAGGAGATGTCGCCTCATGAGTACTACTGCGGTAAACCTGGCGCTCGCCGCCGCTGGTATGGATAGCGCAAACCTTCAGGAACGAAAGGATGTCGACGTACTGCTGATCGGCGCAGGCGTGATGAGTGCCACCTTAGGCGCGTGGCTGCAGGATCTGGAGCCAGACTGGTCGATTGAGATGGTGGAACGCCTTGACGATGTCGCGGTGGAATCCTCTAACGGCTGGAATAATGCCGGGACCGGTCACGCTGCGTTGGCCGAGCTGAACTATACGCCGCAGAAGGCGGATGGCAGCATCGACATTGCAAAAGCGGTGGCGATCAACGAATCGTTCCAGATTTCTCGCCAGTTCTGGGCGTACCACGTTCAGAAAGGCAATCTGCGCAATCCAAAAAGCTTTATCCACAGTACGCCGCACATGAGCTTCGTCTGGGGCGACGATAACGTTGAGTTCCTGCGCAAACGTTTCCAGGCGCTGCAAAAAAGTACCCTGTTCCGTGGCATGAACTATTCAGAAGATCGCGACCAGATCACCCAGTGGATTCCGCTGGTGATGAATGGCCGTGACAGCAAACAGAAAGTGGCTGCCACCTGGACCGAAATGGGCACCGACGTCAACTTCGGTGAAGTGACGCGTCAACTGATTGCCTCTTTACAGAAGAAAGCCAATTTCCGCCTGCGTCTGCGTCAGGAAGTGCGTGATATCAAGCGCCTGAGCGATGGCCGCTGGCAAGTGACGCTGCATAATCTGGCCAGCGGTGAAAATCGCCAGCTGATCACGCGGCAGCTGTTTATCGGTGCGGGCGGTGCCGCGCTGCCACTGCTGCAAAAATCCGGCATCCCGGAAGTGAAAGGCTACGCCGGTTTCCCGGTGGGCGGTTCCTTCCTCGTGACCGAGAATCCAGAAGTGGTGCAACAACACATGGCGAAGGTGTACGGCAAAGCCAGCGTTGGCGCACCGCCGATGTCGGTACCACACGTGGATACGCGTGTGCTGGATGGTAAGCAGGTGCTGCTGTTTGGCCCGTTCGCCACCTTCTCGACCAAATTCCTGAAACAGGGTTCGCTGCTCGATATGTTCGGCGCGATGAACGGCAGTAACCTGTTACCGATGATGCAGGTCGGCCTGAAGAGTTTCGACCTGGTGAAATATCTGGTCGATCAAGTGCTGCAAAGCGATGACGATCGGATGGAAGCGCTGCGTGCTTATGTACCGCAGGCTAAGCAGGAAGACTGGCGTTTGGTCACTGCCGGCCAGCGTGTACAGATCATCAAAAACGATGAGAAAGAGGGCGGCGTACTGCGTTTAGGCACGGAAGTTGTGACCTCTGAAGATGGTTCGATTTCAGCCCTGCTCGGCGCTTCGCCAGGGGCATCTACTGCAGCGCCGATTATGCTGGAGCTGATGGCGAAAGCCTTCCCTGAGCAGATGCGTTCACCTGAGTGGCAGACCAAAATCCGCGCGGTGATCCCAACCTGGGGCCGTAAAATGAACGGTGACGTAGCGCTGACCGAGAAGATTCTGGCGGAAACCAGCCGCGTACTGCAGCTCGATTACGCACCAATCGTTACGCCTGACGCAGCCAACGACGAAGCCCGCGAGACGGCGCACGTGGTGGGGAAGTAACCAGTCAATCCTGATTGCTGTGAATACTGATAAGGCCGCGCAAGCGGCCTTTTTTATGAGTGCACTTCAGCTCAACTCAGCAGCACCGCGTCGTACAGCATCCAGGCCGTGGTGGCCACCAGCGACAGCGCCATCAGACTGTTAAACGCCTGACGTTTCCACGCCACCTGCAGATGACTGCGCAGACGATCCCCCATCGCGGCCCAGATCAGGATGCAGGGTAAGTTCAATGCGGCAAACCCCAGCAATACCGTAATGACGCCGTTGCTGTTGGCGTACATCAGCGCCACGTTAGTCACCATCAGCCAGGCCTTGGGATTCACCGCCTGAAAACAGATGCCGCCCACCAGCGTCATCGGGCGCGGACGTTCACGCGCTTCTGGTGCTGCGGCCCGAAAGATTTTCCATGACAGCCACAGCAAATAGCTGCACCCCACCACCGTTAATGGCAAACGAATGGATGCCATCCAGTGCAGCAACACATCCAACGCCATGCTAGCCAGCAGCATCTGTATCGCACAGCCGAGCAGAATGCCAAACAGCATGGGCAGCGTGCGTTTAAAACCAAAATTGACGCCCGATGTGGCGAGCAGCAGGTTGTTCGGTCCGGGGGTGATCGACATCACCGTGACGTAGCTGAAGAATGAAGGGTCGAGCATGATGCGCTTCCTGATGGTTCAAAGTTAACATCATGCTAATGCGTGCCGGGCAATGGAAACAGAGACACAAAACAACTATTGTAATGGATACAGTTTGCTTTATTTTAGATTGTACCCATTGCACGCAGAGGCTTTTGTGTCCCTTCCCCTTTCATCCGGTCAAACGCTGTATCAGCAGCTGGCAGATAGCTTTGCCGAGTCGATTCATCAAGGCACGCTGAAGCCGGGCAAACGGCTGCCCGCTATTCGCCGCGTGGCACAATCGCATCAGGTTAGTGTCAATACTGTGCTCAATGCCTGGCAAATTCTTGAAGATCGCGGCCTGATAGAAGCGCGTCCGCAATCGGGCTATTACGTGCGTGGTGTGATGCCGGCCGTGACGCGTCCGGTCAAACCGCTGCCCGCGAAAATCAACGACCCCAGCACGCAGAAACTGGAACTGATTGAGCAGGTGTTTGCCGCGCAGAATAATGCCGATTACACCAATATCTCTCTGGCCTGTCCGCAGGATGGCACCTTCTATCCGGCAGCACGCTTAGGCCGAATTACCTCAGGCATTTTACGGCACAATCCCGACATCATCGGGCGCTATGCGCTTCCGCCTGGTAGTGAACGCTTACGGGAGGAGATAGCGCGCCGCAGTCTGCACACCGGCATCAATCTGACTGCGCAAGAGATCACCCTCACCCACGGCTGCATGGAAGCCTTACAACTGGCGCTGCGTGCGGTCACGAAACCTGGCGATTGCATTGGGCTGGAATCCCCCACTTACTTCTTCCTGTTCCCACTGCTGGCCTCACTGGGCCTGAAAGCACTGGAAATCCCCACCGATCCACAGCAAGGGCTGTCACTGGACGCGCTGGAGATGCTGCTGCAGGAGAAGCGTATTCAGGCGCTGATCGCCATGCCCGGCGCGCAGAATCCTCTTGGCTATGTGATGCCACTGGAGAATAAGAAGCGGCTGGCAAAGTTAGTGAATACTTACCACGTTCCATTGCTGGAAGATGGGCTGTATGACGAGTTGCAGTTTGACTGGCCTCTATCACCGCCGGTGAAAGCCTTTGATAGCGAGGGCTGGGTGATTTACTGCACCAGCTTTACCAAAACGGTGGCGCCGGATTTCCGCGTGGGCTGGACCGCTGCCGGCCGCTTCCATCAGGCCATCGCCCGTTTGAAAGCCGTCTCTTCCATGTCTGAGTCGCGCCTATTGTGTGAGACCCTCGCCGAATTTCTGGCAAGCGGTGGCTACGACCATCATTTGCGATCGCTGCGCCGTCGCTATGCCGCCAATCTCGATGCGGCGCGCGGCATCATGGCGCGCCATTTTCCGCAGGGAACCCGCGCTACCCTGCCCAAAGGAGGTTTTGTGTTTTGGGTGGAGTTGCCCGGAAAAGTGGATACCGTGGAGATGTTCCACCGGTTATTGCAGGAGCAGATTTGCGTGACGCCGGGAGCGCTCTACTCGCTGAGCGACCGTTATAAACATGCACTGCGCCTCTCCTGCTGTTATCCGTTTGATGAGCGTTATACGTGGGCACTAAAACGCACCGGTGCGCTAGCCTGCGAAATCACAGGCCTGGCACCGGGACAGGATCAAGGCTTGCCGTTGCGGCCCCAGGTGGTGTAACCCTCACGCTCGGTCAGACGCTCGTAATAGAGTTGCACGGCTGGAAATTCAGGGTGCTCCAGTGGGGTTTCAAACCAGCGATTGACCGCAAGCCCCACCGGAATGTCTGCCAGCGAGAAGTTACGTCCTGCGACGTAGCGCCCGGTTTTTTGCAGATGCTGGTCAAGAATATTCATGGTGTGCGTCCAGCCTTTAATCGCGGCGGCCAGCAAACGCGGATCCTGATGGGCGGGTGAGTTGCGCACCAGTGACATAAACGCATAGCGCCAGGAAGTATTGAGTTCGGTGGCTTGCCAGTCCATCCATTGATCCACCGGTGCACGCGCACGTGGGTTTTCAGGATAGAGCCAGTCGCCGCCGTTGCTGTTGGCGAGATAGCGCAGAATGGCGTTGGATTCCCACATCACGAAGTCATCTTCGATGATCACCGGCACCATGGCATTAGGGTTGAGCGCCATGAATTCCGCCGAGTGCAGCGATTGCGGGTCTTCACCCCAGGGTTCGAGCTCATACGCGAGATCCAGTTCTGAACACAACCACAGAACTTTGCGCACGTTGATTGAAGAAGTACGACCAAGAACTTTTAACATAGCGGACTCCGATTCCAGAATTCTTAACCTATTCATAGTCCTGTTGACTGACATTAGCAATCTGCAGGATGTAAATCAGGATTTCAGAGTGCCTCAACCAGCAAGGAGAGAAAATGAAAGTCGCGTTTAAGCAGGTGGATGTGTTTACCTCATCAGCGTTTAAAGGTAATCCGCTGGCAGTCATCATGGATGCAGAGGGATTAAGTGACGCCCAACTGGCCGCTATCGCCCGCTGGACCAATTTGTCGGAAACCACCTTTGTCCTGCCACCACAGGATGCTGCGGCCGATTATCGGGTGCGCATTTTTACCACTGAAGGGGAATTGCCCTTTGCCGGTCATCCGACGCTGGGCACGGCTCACGCCTTGCTGGAAGCGGGATGGACAGTGAAAACACCGGGTAAGATCGTGCAGGAGTGCGGCGTTGGCCTGGTGGATGTGCGCATTAGCGAGGATGGCGCACTGGCCTTCGCCGCACCCGACGTCACGCTGACGCCATTTGAAGACGCGTTGATGAGCAGCGCACTGAATAGCGAAGCCTTTGATACCCACCAGACGCCGACCATTGTCGATATGGGGATTCGCTGGCTGCTGATCCCGATGAACAGCGCGCAGGCGGTGTTGGATGTGCAGGCCAGCGCAGCGGATCTGCTGCGTTTGCAAAAACATGCCGACGTCAATGGCACTGCGCTGTTTGGCCCGCTGCCAGAGGAGTGCGGTGAGCAGTATGAGGTGCGCGCGCTGCTGGTTGAGAACGGCAGCCTGACCGAAGATCCGGTAACAGGCAGCGCCAACGCCTGTCTGGCGCGCTATTTCGCGGCCCAGGGGAAAACCGAGGATTATCGTGCGCGTCAAGGCAGCGCTATCCAGCGTGAAGGGCGAATTCAGGTGAGTTTTAGCGGTGATAACATCTGGATTGGCGGCCAGACAGTGACCGTGATTGACGGGACGATCGAGATCTAAAAACACGCGCAATAAATTGCGCCGCTACGGCCCTCTGCATGGCTACGTAGCGGCGCGATTGAGATCTCAAACATGGGCAATTAACGACCAACCGCATGATTGCGTAGCAGGGCGATTGAGATCTCAAACACGCGCAATAAATTGCGGCGCTACGGCCATCCAAAGGAGTGCGTAGCGCCGCGATTTATCGTGCATGAATGCCACGTCACTCAGCGTGCATGATTACAACGCCTGCCCACCTGAAGCTTCAATACGTTGCGCGGTGATCCAGCCGGTTTCCTCACTCAGGATGGCGCTGATCGCGTCACCAATATCATCCGGTTGACCCACACGGCCCAGCGATGTCACCGAGGCAATGTGATCGTTAAGATCTTTGGTGTCACGCACGCGTCCACCGCCGAAGTCAGTTTCAATCGCACCCGGTGCCAGAATATTGACGCGAATGCGGCGCTCGCCCAGCTCTTTGGCCTGATAGCGCGTCAGCACTTCCATCGCCCCTTTCACCGAAGCATAGGTGCCTGAGCCCGGCAACGTCATGCGCGTTAATCCGCTGGAGATGTTCAGGATGCGACCACCATCAACGATCAACGGCAGCAGCTTCTGCGTCAGGAAGTAAGGCCCTTTGAAATGCACATTGATCAGCGCATCAAATTCTTCTTCCGTGGTTTCTGCAAACAGCTTGTAGTGACCGTGACCGGCGTTGTTCACTAAATAATCAAAGTTGTCGCGCTGCCAGGTTTTTTGCAGTGCCTCTCTCACCTGTGCCACGAAAGTGTTAAAGGTGCTGCTGTCACCAACATCCAGCTGCAGTGCCACAGCACGCGCGCCCAGCGCCTCAATCTCTTTCACCACGGCCTGCGCTTCTTCCGCGTGACCACGATAGGTGAAAAGAATATCGACACCTTTGGCCGCCAGTTTCAGCGCACCATTCTTGCCCAAACCGCGGTTGCCGCCGGTAATCAATGCAATTTTATGACTCATGTTTCGCTCCAGGTGGAAAATTGAACACGGGATAAGGATATTCGTTATAAATTGATCTATAAACGCAGAGGAATACGCAGCACTGTTTCACTAACAACAACAATCGGTGAACAACATGGATAAAATTCACGCAATGCAGGTTTTTGTGCGGGTGGCAGAAATGGGCAGTTTTACCCGTGCAGCTGAAAGTCTTGGACTACCAAAAGGCAGCGTATCGCGCCAGCTTCAGGCGCTGGAAAATCAAATGGGCACGCGTCTGCTGCATCGCACCACCCGGCGTGTTCATCTCACCCAGGATGGGCTGGTCTACTACGATCGTTGTCTTGATCTGTTGTCGATGCTCGACGATATGGACAGCCTGTTCCAGCACGACCCCGCCACCCTGAGCGGCAAGTTGCGCGTCGATATGTCGGTGGCCATGGCCACCGGATTTATCCTGCCGCGTTTGCCCGAGTTTCTGCAGCATTATCCCGGCATCGAAATTGAGCTTAGCAGCAGCGATCGCCAGGTGGATGTGATTCGTGAAGGTTTTGACTGCGTGATCCGTGTGGGCGAGCTGATAGATTCGGGTCTGATTGCGCGAAAAATCGGATCACATGCCTTGATTAACTGCGCCAGTCCCGACTACCTTTCCCGCTTCGGCATGCCGGTGCGCCTCGAAGATCTGGCACAGCACGCGATGGTGCATTACACCCAGCAGCTGGGACAGCCCTCTCTGGGGTTTGAATATTTTGATGGTAAGCAGTGCCACTATGTTCAGACCGGCGGCGTGGTGACGGTGAACAGCACCGAAACTTATCGTGCCGCCTGCATCGCGGGTTTAGGCATTATTCAGGTGCCCGCGATTGGCGTGCAGCCACTGCTGGAATCAGGCCAGTTAGTGGAAGTGCTGCATCACTTCCCGGCTAAGCCGATGCCGATTTCGTTGCTTTACCCACATCGCCGCAACGTAGCACGCCGCGTGCGGGTGTTTATGGAGTGGCTGAGTCAGGTGTTGCAGGAGTATGTGACATAAAGGGCTATAATTTTAATTTCGCAGTGAACAGGATGCTGACCGTCTATGACAGACAAACCTAACCAAGAATCCACGGCTGAAAAGAAGCCGCTTATTGATATCAATACCGGTAACAAAACCGTGGATGGCTCAATCCAGAACGTGTCGCGGTTTGCGACCTGGTTCCAGGCCATTCCGGCGGTGGCGCATTTTATGCGCGCGCTGGATCGGTTTAACGATCGCCTCGGCAGCCAGTTTGGTGCGGCGATCACTTACTTCTCCTTCCTATCTCTGATACCGATTTTGATGGTCTCCTTTGCGGCAGTCGGTTTTGTGCTGGCGTCGAATCAGGATTTACTCACCGAGTTGATCAACAAAATCGTTAACAGCATCAGCGATCCTACGCTGGCCACCACCCTAAAGAATACCGTGAACACCGCGATTCAGCAACGCGCGACGGTCGGGTTAACCGGTTTGCTGCTGGCGCTCTACTCTGGCATCAACTGGATGGGCAATTTGCGCGAGGCGGTGCGCGCGCAGTCGCGCGATGTGTGGGAGCGGAAGCCGGACGATCAAGAGAAGTTGTGGAAGAAATATGCGCGTGATTTGGTGTCGTTGCTCGGCCTGATGCTGGCATTGGTGATTACGCTGTCGCTGACCTCCATTGCCGGTGCCGCGCAGAATGCCATCGTTAACGCGTTGGGATTGGAGGATATCGAGTGGCTGCGCCCGGCAATGACCATCATTGCGCTGTCGATCTCCATTTTTGCCAACTATTTGTTGTTCCTGTGGATTTTCTGGATTCTGCCGCGCCACAAGCCGCGCAAAAAAGCGCTGTTTCGCGGCACGCTGCTGGCGGCGATTGGCTTTGAGGTGATTAAGTTTGTCATGACGCTGACGCTGCCTAAGCTGGCCACCTCACCGTCCGGCGCAGCCTTTGGTTCGGTGCTGGGATTAATGGCGTTCTTTTACTTCTTCGCCCGTCTGACACTGTTCTGCGCCGCGTGGATCGCCACCGCAAAATACAAGGATGATAAAGAGATGCCGCAGCCGCATCAGGGCAATTAACATCGCAAATTTGTTACATTTGCCCTAACAGCTAAAAATGTTTCCTGCGGGCTATTATTTCAGCAAAAACCAGCAGGAAACGCTAAAGGGTCACTTTAATTTGGCCCTTTTGCAGAGATTCCCGCCAAAAAAGTGACACTTCCCGTTCCCATCCCCCGTCGATTGCCACAACTCAGAAATTATCCACTTTTTCGCCGAAAATGCCTGTTCTGGCGCGGGTTTTCGTCATTGAATGCCGCAAAACAGGTGCGTAAGATTCTCTGTCTACATTTACGATTAAGAAACAGTCATGCAAGCCTCCATCACAGAAACACTCGACAAAAAACACGACGACACGCCCGTAAACTCACGCGGCAAAGTGGTCGTGGCATCGCTTGTCGGCACCGCGATCGAATTCTTCGATTTCTATATTTATGCCACTGCGGCAGTGATCATTTTCCCGCACATTTTCTTCCCGCAGGGCGATCCCACCGTCGCGACGCTACAGTCGCTGGCGACCTTCGCTATCGCCTTTGTCGCGCGTCCAATTGGTTCTGCGCTGTTCGGCCACTTCGGCGACCGTGTCGGCCGTAAAGCGACGTTGGTAGCATCGCTGCTGACCATGGGCGTCTCCACGGTATTGATCGGCCTGCTACCGAGCTATCAAACCATTGGCGTCGCCGCTCCACTGCTGCTGGCGCTGGCGCGTTTTGGTCAGGGTCTGGGCTTGGGTGGTGAATGGGGCGGTGCGGCTCTGCTGGCAACCGAGAATGCCCCCGCGAAGAAACGTGCGCTCTACGGCTCTTTCCCACAGCTCGGCGCGCCGATTGGCTTCTTCTTCGCTAACGGTACTTTCCTGCTGCTCTCCTGGTTGCTGACCGATGAGCAGTTCATGAACTGGGGCTGGCGTGTGCCGTTTATCCTTTCTGCCGTACTGGTACTGATTGGCCTCTATGTGCGCGTTTCGCTGCATGAAAGCCCGGTTTTTGCCAAAGTGCAGAAAGAGAACAAGCAGGTCAAAATGCCCATCGGCACGCTGCTGAGCAAGCATCTGACCGCTACGATTCTTGGCACCTTCATCATGCTGGCGACCTATACGCTGTTCTACATCATGACCGTGTACTCGATGAGTTACGGCACTGCGCCAGCGCCTGCGGGCTTGGGTTACTCCCGTAATAGCTTCCTGTGGATGCTGATGGTGGCAGTGATTGGTTTTGGTGTGATGGTGCCGATTGCAGGTCTATTGGCGGATCGTTATGGCCGTCGTCGCACCATGATCACCATTACTTTGATGATTATCGCTTTCGCGCTGATGTTCCCAATGCTGCTGGGTTCAGGCTCGCAGATTCTGGTGATGGGCTTCCTGCTGCTGGGTCTGAGCATTATGGGCCTGACGTTTGGTCCGATGGGCGCGCTGCTGCCAGAGTTGTTCCCGACGGAAGTGCGTTATACCGGCGCATCCTTCTCGTACAATCTGTCGTCAATTTTAGGTGCGTCTGTTGCGCCTTATATTGCGACATGGTTGAACGCTAACTACGGTTTGCAGGCAGTCGGTTTCTATCTGGCTTCCATGGCGGTACTGACGCTGATTGCACTGATTGCCTGTAAAGAGACGCGCCATCAGACGCTGTACGAAGCGTGATAGCGCCTGTTTGAAATGATGAAACCCGGCTCAGGCCGGGTTTTTTATTGGGTGAGAATTGAGATAGGGCCAAAAATACATTGCCTTGAATGGCGTTATTCCAGCTATTTGAGGCCATACGCATTGTGACCTTTTTAACAAAACGCACAAAAGTTCAGGAGCAGGCTGGGGCCGCTTAGGGGCGGGCAATCCGCAGCGCCGAACAGAATGAGTATGCCAGGATAGCCCGCAGGACGCGGGCGAAAGGCGGGGCGGCACAGGGATGTGCCATCCCCCGCCGTTCCGTCAGGCAGACGAATGACGTGAGGGCACCGCGTTAGCGGCGCGAGGACGCCAGACCCTAAGCGGACCCAGGCTGCGTTATCGCCATGGCATTGCGGCTTAGTCGCGTTTTTTAGTTATTGGCTGCGGGAAGCTATCTGTTCAGGCATAAAAAAACCCCGGCAAGCCGGGGTTCTTCTTATGCTGAAAACTGTGTCGCGTGTGGCTTAGCCAGCAACCGCGATACGTTTCATGTCGGTCATGTAGCCACGCAGTTTACGGCCAACCGCTTCGATTGGGTGCTGACGAACGGCTTCGTTGACGTCACGCAGCTGTGCGTTATCAACCTGAGTGCCTTCGATTGCTTTACCCAGATCGCCTGGCTGCAGCGTGGTCATGAACTCTTTCAGCAGCGGTACTGCCGCGAAGGAGAATAGGTAGTTACCGTATTCTGCAGTATCAGAGATAACCACGTTCATTTCATACAGACGCTTACGTGCGATGGTGTTCGCGATCAGCGGCAGCTCGTGCAGTGATTCGTAGTAAGCCGACTCTTCAATGATGCCTGCGTCGATCATGGTTTCGAAGGCCAGCTCAACGCCCGCTTTCACCATGGCAACCATCACAACGCCTTTATCGTAGTATTCCTGCTCTTCGATTTTGCCGTCGAACTGTGGTGCGTTCTCGAATGCAGTTGCACCGGTCTCTTCACGCCAGGTCAGCAGGTTTTTGTCGTCGTTCGCCCAGTCAGCCATCATACCGGAAGAGAATTCGCCCGAGATGATGTCATCCATGTGCTTCTGGAACAGCGGAGCCATGATGGTTTTCAGCTGCTCAGACAGTGCGTAAGCACGGATTTTCGCCGGGTTAGACAGGCGATCCATCATCAGGGTGATACCACCGAATTTCAGTGATTCGGTGATGGTTTCCCAGCCGAACTGAATCAGTTTTTCGGTATAAGCCGCATCGTGACCTTCAGCCACCAGCTTGTCAAAGCACAGCAGAGAACCGGCCTGCAGCATACCGCACAGGATAGTCTGCTCGCCCATCAGGTCAGATTTCACTTCTGCAACGAAGGAAGACTCCAGGACGCCAGCACGGTCACCGCCGGTTGCAGCAGCCCAAGCTTTCGCAATCGCCAGGCCTTCGCCTTTTGGATCGTTTTCTGGGTGAACCGCGATCAGGGTTGGAACACCGAAACCACGCTTGTACTCTTCACGCACTTCAGTACCTGGGCACTTCGGTGCAACCATCACCACAGTGATATCTTTACGAATGGTTTCGCCCGATTCAACGATGTTGAAACCGTGTGAGTAACCCAGCGCTGCGCCATCTTTCATCAGAGGCTGAACCGCCTGAACCACTGCGGTGTGCTGTTTGTCTGGCGTCAGGTTAACCACCAGATCCGCCTGTGGGATCAGCTCTTCGTAGGTGCCTACTTTGAAGCCGTTATCGGTCGCTTTGCGGAAAGAAGCACGCTTCTCAGCGATCGCTTCAGCACGCAGTGCATAAGCGATGTCCAGACCGGAGTCACGCATGTTCAGGCCCTGGTTCAGACCCTGAGCGCCACAGCCAACGATAACGACTTTTTTGCCTTTCAGGAAGCTTGCGCCATCCGCGAATTCATCGCGTGACATGAAACGACATTTGCCTAACTGCGCTAACTGGTTGCGCAGATTCAATGTGTTGAAGTAGTTAGCCATGGGTACTCCGGTTAGATGTTGTGATTGCTTTTGTTCGGTAACGACACCCTGTTCAGTGCCGCGAATGACCCCATCATATGACAGGAAATCTATTGCTTAAATTGATATATTAGCAAGGTCACATTGCAGAATTTGCAACAACCCTTTGAGGTGAAACGCGCATGGATTTACGAGACCTGAAGCTCTTTCTTCATCTGGCCGAAAGCTGTCACTTTGGTCGCACCGCGCGTGCTATGCACGTCAGTCCCTC
The DNA here is from genome assembly GCF_000759475.1 of Pantoea rwandensis. Taxonomy (NCBI): domain Bacteria; kingdom Pseudomonadati; phylum Pseudomonadota; class Gammaproteobacteria; order Enterobacterales; family Erwiniaceae; genus Pantoea; species Pantoea rwandensis. The sequence continues at coordinate 699,349 of NZ_CP009454.1, read as the reverse complement.
CACGCTATCGCGCCAGATTCAGCGCCTTGAAGAAGATGTGGGTCACGCGCTGTTTCTGCGCGATAACCGCACCGTCACGCTCACTGAAGCCGGTGAACGCCTCAAGCAGTTTGCACAACAAACCTTATTGCAATATCAACAACTGCGCCACGTGATGGATCTGAACGGCCCGTCCCTAAGCGGCGAACTGCGCATATTTTGCTCGGTGACCGCCGCTTACAGCCATTTGCCGCCGATTCTCGACCGCTTCCGCGCCGAACATCCGCAGGTGGAAATCAAACTCACCACCGGCGATGCCGCCGACGCAATTGAGATGGTGCAATCTGGCGAGGCAGATTTGGCCATTGCCGGACGTCCGGAATCGCTGCCCGCCAGCATCGACTTCACGCCGCTCGCCATTCTTCCGCTGGTGCTGATCGCGCCCGCCCTGCCGTGTGCGGTGCGCAGCCAGGCCACACAGGCGCAACCTGATTGGTCGCAGATTCCGTTTATTGTGCCGGAACAAGGCCCGGTGCGGCGCGGTATCGATTTGTGGTTCCGTCGCCATCGCATCCCCAATCCGCAAATTTATGCCACGGTGTCCGGGCATGAGGCGATTGTCTCAATGGTGGCGCTGGGATGTGGTATTGCGCTGCTGCCAGATGTGGTGCTGGAGAACAGCCCGGAGCCGGTACGCAATCGCGTACTGACGCTGGAGAATGTGGAGTCGGTCGCGCCGCTGGAACTGGGCGTCTGTGTACAAAAAAAGCGGCTCGGGGAGCCGCTTATCAGTGCTTTCTGGAACCTGCTGTAACTACTGCCCAGCGAGGAAGAAACGGAACGCCGGGTTGTTCGCCTCATCGTGCCATTCGTAGCCCAACGCCGTGAGATGCGTTTCAAAATCCGGCTCTTGATCGTTGGCTTCGAAGGCCGCCAGCACACGACCAAAATCGGTGCCGTGGCTGCGATAGTGGAACAGCGAGATATTCCAGTGCGCGCCCAGCGTCTGCAGGAATTTCAGCAGCGCGCCGGGTGCTTCCGGGAACTCAAAGCTAAACAGACGTTCGCGCAACGGTTTCGACGGACGACCGCCCACCATGTAGCGCACATGCAGTTTCGCCATCTCGTCATCCGACAGATCCACGACGTTATAGCCACTCTCATTCAGTTGACTGATGATCTCGCTGCGCTCTTCCAGACCGCGCGTTAAACGCACGCCGACGAAGATGCAGGCGTTATCGGCATCCGCATAACGGTAGTTAAACTCGGTGATCGATCGGCCACCCAGCGTCTGGCAGAACTTGAGGAAACTGCCCTGCTGTTCGGGAATCGTTACCGCCAGCAACGCTTCGCGCTGTTCGCCAATTTCGCAGCGTTCCGACACATAGCGCAGACCGTGGAAGTTGACGTTGGCGCCCGACAAGACGTGCGCGAGGCGCTCGCCTTTGATGTCGTGCTGCTGGATGTACTTCTTCATGCCCGCCAGCGCCAGCGCACCCGAAGGTTCCGCTACCGCACGCACATCTTCGAACAAGTCTTTCACTGCCGCGCAGATGGCATCGCTATCCACAGTGATGATGTCATCGAGATACTCTTTGCACAGACGGAAAGTCTCGTTGCCGATGCGCTTCACCGCCACACCTTCAGCAAACAAGCCGACACGCGCCAAATCCACCGGCTCGCCCGCATCCAGCGCCGCTTTCAGACAGGCTGAGTCTTCCGACTCTACCGCGATCACTTTGATCTGCGGCATCAGCTGTTTGATCAGCACCGCCACGCCAGCTGCCAGGCCACCACCGCCGACCGGCACGAACACGCGATCGATATGTGCATCTTGTTGCAGCAGTTCCATCGCCAGCGTGCCCTGCCCGGCAATCACTGCCGGATGGTCAAACGGCGGCACAAAGGTGTAACCCTGCTGCTCGGCCAGCTCGATGGCTTTGGCTTTTGCCTCGTCGAAGTTAGCACCAAACAGATAAACCTCACCGCCAAATGCGCGCACTGCATCAACCTTGATGTCTGCCGTGGCCACCGGCATCACAATCAGTGATTTGATGCCAAGCCGACTCCCCGAAAGTGCCACACCCTGTGCGTGGTTACCGGCCGAAGCCGTAATCACGCCGCGTGCTTTTTGCTCTTCGGTCAGTCCGGCAATCATCGCGTAGGCCCCACGCAGCTTGAAGCTGTGTACAGCCTGGCGATCCTCACGCTTCACCAAAATGGTGTTGCCGAGACGCGATGAAATTTTTTCCATTTTTTGCAGCGGCGTGACCTGCGCAATTTCATACACAGGCGCACGCAGCACCGCGCGCAAATACTCCGCGCCGTTAGGCGACGCGGGTAGCGGTTGAGACTCAGCCATTCGTTGTTAGCCTCCCAGCTTGGACTTATCGCGCACCGCGCCTTTATCAGCACTGGTCGCGAGTGATGCATAAGCACGCAGCGCGAAGGAGACGGCACGTTCGCGGTTGTGCGGGGTGTAAGCCGCTTCGCCACGCGCCAACTCTTTTTCACGACGAGCGTGGATTTCGTTGTCCGGCAGGTCCAGATGGATACGACGGTTCGGGATATCCAGCTCAATCATGTCGCCATCCTGGATCAGCGCAATGGTGCCGCCGCTCGCCGCTTCAGGTGAGATGTGACCAACAGAGAGACCGGAAGAACCGCCGGAGAAGCGACCATCTGTGATCAACGCACAAGCTTTACCCAAGCCCATGGATTTCAGATAGGTGGTCGGATAGAGCATTTCCTGCATGCCCGGACCGCCTTTTGGCCCTTCGTAACGGATGACAACGCAATCGCCAGCCACAACTTTGCCGCCGAGGATCGCTTCTACCGCATCATCCTGGCTTTCGTAAACTTTTGCCGGGCCTTTGAAGGTCAGCAACTCAGCGTCAACGCTGGCGGTTTTTACGATACAGCCATCTTCAGAGATGTTGCCGTACAGCACGGCCAGACCGCCATCCTGAGAAAACGCGTGTTCGCGGGTACGGATACAACCATTTTCACGGTCATCATCCAGCGTGTCCCAACGGCAGTCTTGTGAGAAGGCCTGGGTGGTGCGGATACCCGCTGGGCCCGCGCGGAACATTTTCTTCACGGCTTCGTCTTGGGTCAGCATGATGTCGTACTGATCCAGGGTTTCACGCATGCTCTGCTGCAGAACGTTGCGCGCACTGGTGTCGATCAGCCCGGCACGATCCAGCTCGCCCAGAATCGCGACAACGCCACCGGCACGGTGCACATCTTCCATGTGATATTTCGGCGTACTCGGTGCCACTTTGCACAGGTGCGGCACTTTGCGCGACAGGCGATCGATATCCGACATGTTGAATTCGATTTCGCCTTCCTGCGCCGCTGCCAGCAGGTGCAGAACGGTGTTGGTGGAACCGCCCATGGCGATATCCAGCGTCATCGCGTTCTCAAACGCGGCTTTGGTGGCGATGTTGCGTGGCAGTACGCGCTCATCATCCTGCTCGTAATACTTTTTGGTCAGGCTAACGATGCGCTTACCGGCGTTGAGGAACAGTTCTTTACGGTCGGCGTGGGTCGCCAACAGTGAACCGTTGCCCGGCTGTGCCAGACCCAGCGCTTCCGCCAGACAGTTCATCGAGTTCGCGGTAAACATGCCTGAGCAAGAACCACAGGTTGGGCACGCAGAGCGTTCGATTTTATCGCTGTCTTCATCGCTGACGTTCGGGTTAGCCCCCTGAATCATCGCATCAACCAGGTCCAGCTTGATGATTTTGTCTGACAGTTTGGTCTTGCCAGCTTCCATCGGACCGCCGGACACAAAGATCACTGGGATGTTGAGGCGCAGTGATGCCATCAGCATGCCGGGGGTGATTTTGTCGCAGTTAGAGATACACACCATGGCATCGGCACAGTGCGCGTTCACCATGTACTCCACGGAATCGGCGATCAGCTCGCGCGAAGGCAGTGAATACAGCATGCCGCCATGACCCATGGCGATACCGTCATCCACCGCGATGGTGTTGAACTCTTTGGCGACACCACCGGCGGCTTCGATTTGCTCAGCCACCAGCTTGCCCATATCGCGCAAGTGCACGTGGCCCGGCACGAATTGGGTGAATGAGTTAACCACGGCGATAATCGGTTTACCGAAATCGGCGTCGGTCATTCCTGTGGCGCGCCACAAGGCGCGTGCACCCGCCATGTTACGACCATGGGTGGTGGTGGCAGAACGGTACTTAGGCATGCTCTATTTACTCCAGTCTGAAATATGACGCGGGCGCAGCGGCACCCGCGTTACTGTCTTGTTATGGATTAACTTGATCCAACCAGCCGTACTTGTCTTCGGTTTCGCCCGTGAACAGGCCGAAGAATGCGCTCTGAATTTTGGTGGTCACTGGACCGCGTTTGCCCGCACCGACCTGAATGCCGTCAACGCTACGTACCGGGGTGATTTCTGCCGCAGTACCCGACATGAACACTTCATCAGCCAGATACAGAGATTCACGCGACAGCGTTTGCTCACGCACTTCGATACCCAGATCAATCGCCAGTTTGATGATGGCGTCACGAGTGATGCCCGGCAGTGCTGAAGAAGTGAACGGTGGTGTGAACAGAATGCCATCTTTCACTTCGAACAAGTTTTCGCCAGCACCTTCTGAAATATAGCCGTTGGTGTCGAGAGCGATACCTTCCTGATAACCGTGGCGACGCGCTTCGCTGCCAACTAACAGTGAGGAGAGGTAGTTACCACCAGCTTTAGCCGCGGTTGGCAGGGTATTCGGTGCAACACGGTTCCATGAAGACACCATCGCATCGATACCGTTTTCCAGTGCTTCAGCACCCAGGTAAGCACCCCATGGGAAAGCAGCGATGATCACGTCGGTGGTGTAGCCATCTGGTGGGTTCACACCCAGGCCTACGTCGCCAACAAACGCCAATGGACGAATGTAAGCGCTTTTCAGTTTGTTCACACGAATCACTTCGCGGCACGCTTCCATCAACTCATCAACAGAGGCGGCGATAGGAAAACGATAGATTTTGGCGGAGTCGTGCAGACGCTGCATGTGTTCACGGTGACGGAACACCACTGGGCCTTTGTGTGAGTCGTAGCAACGTACGCCTTCAAACACTGAAGTACCGTAGTGCAGTGCGTGAGACATGACGCTGACCTTGGCGTCTTCCCACTTAACCATCTCCCCGTTGAACCAAATAAAGTCTGCTTTCTTCGTACTCATTGCTATTTCCTTTGGCGACTAAGCGCGGATTTGTTGTGATGTCTGTTGCTGGATCTCGACACAGGCGACATCCATAAGTTTGCTTAACTGCGAAGACAGTAAATCGACAGAACGCTGGCTGGCAACGGTCATCTCGATATTAATGTTCTCAGCGTTGATCGCAGATGCCATGTTCATCGAGCACACCTGGAAGCCACGGTGGCGGACGACACGCAAAATGCGCTCCAATATTTCAGGGCGGAAGCGGGCTTCGATAGACAATTGATGCTGATTCATGCGGTTTTCTCCATCATGTTTGCGTTGCTGGCACCCGGTGGTACCAATGGCCAGACGTTCTCATGCTCATCAATCGAAACATGCAGGAAGTAAGGACCTTCACTGTTCAGCAGAGCATCTATCGCGGCGTCGACCTGATCTTTACGGCTAATGTGCTGGCCTGGGATATCAAAGGCGCTGGCCAGCGTGAGGAAATCGGGGTTATCGGTGAGGATGGTTTCGCTGTAGCGACCATCAAAGAACAGCTGCTGCCACTGACGCACCATGCCCAAACGTTGGTTATCCAGCAGCAGGATTTTCACCGGCAGCTTGCCGCGTTTGATGGTGCCCAGTTCCTGGATGTTCATCATGATTGAGCCATCACCTGACACGCAGATCACGGTGTCTTCCGGGCGAGCAACCTGCGCACCGATGGCGGCAGGCAGACCGAAGCCCATGGTGCCCAGGCCGCTGGAGGTGATGAAGTTTTCTGGCGCGGTGAAGCTCATATGCTGCGCAGCCCACATCTGATGCTGCCCAACATCGGTGGTGACTACGGCGCTGTCTTCTTTACGATCGGAGAGCTGTTTCAGCAGCAGCGGCGCGTAAATGGCCTCGCCTGGATGATCGTAACGCCAGTCAAACTCGGCTTTCATCGCTTTAACTTCGGTGCGCCAGCCTTCAATCTGCATTGGCATACTCAACGCGGGCAGCACCTGGTTCAAATCACCTTGCAACGAAACGTGCGCGCGACGGAGTTTGTTCAACTCGGCCGGATCGATATCGATATGAATGACGTTCGCATGCGGGGCGAAGGTGTCTAATTTGCCGGTCACGCGGTCGTCGAAGCGCGCACCAACGGCAATCAGCAAATCACAGGATTGCACGGCAAGGTTGGCAGCTTTGGTGCCGTGCATACCCAACATGCCGAGATAGAGATCGCTGCTGGCGTCTGCGCTTCCCAGGCCTTTCAACGTGGACACCGTTGGGATGCCGGTTGCTTCAGCCATGGCACGTAATGCAGGCACCGCTTGTGCCATGCCAACACCGCCGCCGATATACAGCATTGGCTTATGCGACTGCGCCATCAATGCGCGGGCTTCCGCGATATGCTCTGGCGAGTGACTGATCGCCTCTTCAACCGGCAGCAAGTGTGGGGTTAAATCGGCACTGGCAATTTGGATGTCTTTCGGGATATCCACCAGAACCGGACCGGGACGGCCAGACTGGGCGATGGCAAAGGCTTCGGCCATCACGGAAGGCAAATCTTCGAGGGATTCAACCAGGAAACTGTGCTTGGTGCAGGCTAATGACAGGCCGAGAACGTCGATTTCCTGGAAGGCATCGGTGCCGATGAACGCAGATGAAACCTGACCGGTGATCGCGACAACCGGGATTGAATCCATAAACGCATCTGCTAAACCGGTGATCAGGTTGGTGGCGCCGGGGCCGGAAGTGGCAATACAAACGCCGGTCTTACCGGTGGCACGCGCATAACCGATTGCCGCCATCACTGCACCTTGTTCATGACGACACAGTAGGTGTTCCACGCCGCCATCGTAGAGCGCATCGTACACTGGCATGATTGCGCCGCCAGGATAGCCAAACACTGTGTCGACACTCTGCGCGCGTAAAGCCTGAACTACCCACTGTGCACCTGTCATCGTTATTCTCCTGTATTCCTGGTGGAACAACAGAATTTTATGCTACTGCTCATAATCTGTTCCTCGCTGATTCGCTGATATTTAGCCAGGTCGAAAAAAAACCCCCGGACCTTTCGGTGCGGGGGTTTTTGGAATTCCGGGCTTGATTTTTAAGCCTTTCTTTCTCCAAGCGATGCCCCGCACGGTGGGATAATAATCACCACCACGCTAATCACGACTAGGCTAATCACTTGTAGAAGGGCTTTCATGTGTTGTCTGTTTTTTCGATTGTTCGAAGTAATACCTACAGAGTTACCATAGTTATCTACGCATTGACAATTATTTTCATAATGTTTTTTTATGACGCAAGCGATGGGTGTGGGTTATCGCCTTGTAAGTTAAAGGTTATTTTTAGTTGTGAAAAATTTTCATTACGCACACTGCGTAACCTCTCTGTTATTTCTGCGATATCGACCTCAATTGCGGCGAAAACAATGTAAAAACCGTCGATTCACTGGAACCCGGCGCTGATGTTTTTAAATCGCATTCGCAATCTGAATTTACTCCTCGCATGATGAAGACAACAAGGAGTGGTTATGTCTTTATCAAAGGTTCTCACTCGCGCGGCGCTCGGTGTGCAGGCGCCATTAGTAACGGTTGAGGTGCATATCAGCAAGGGCTTGCCCGCTTTAACGCTGGTTGGCTTGCCTGAAACCACGGTGAAGGAAGCGCGGGAACGGGTGCGCAGTGCCATTATCAATAGCGGATTCACCTTCCCTGCTAAACGCGTCACCATCAATTTGGCCCCCGCCGATCTGCCAAAAGAGGGAGGACGCTACGACCTTCCCATCGCCATTGCGATTCTCGCGGCCTCAGAGCAGCTTCCTGACGCGAAACTGGCTCACTATGAATTCCTGGGGGAGTTAGCACTGAACGGCGCGCTCTGTGGCGTTCAGGCCTCCATTCCAGCAGCGATGGCCGCATTGCAGGCCGGCAGGCAGATGGTGTTAGCTGAAGAGAATCAACAGGATGTCGGATTGATCCAACAAGGGGAAACGCTTGTCGGTAAACATCTGCTCGAGATCTGCGCTTTCCTGCATAACCAATCGACACTCACCGTTGCGCATTATCAACCTGAGGCGCTGCAACAGGAAAGCCAGGATCTCAGCGAAATCATCGGTCAGGAGCAAGGACGTCGCGCCCTGGAGATCACTGCCGCTGGCGGGCATAACCTGTTACTGCTTGGACCGCCCGGCACAGGGAAAACGATGCTGGCGACCCGCCTGCCCGGCATTATGCCGCCCTTAGACGACCAGGAAGCGCTGGAGTGCGCAGCGATTAATAGCCTGGTCAGCAGCCGAAACCTCCATCATCAGTGGCGCAGAAGGCCATTCAGAGCACCTCATCACAGCGCTTCGCTGTATGCATTAGTGGGAGGTGGAGCACTCCCCCGGCCTGGTGAGATCTCTCTGGCGCACAATGGCGTCCTGTTTCTGGATGAACTCCCGGAGTTTGACCGCAAGGTACTGGATGCATTACGCGAGCCCATTGAATCCGGCGAGATCGCAATTTCCCGTACACGCGCCAAAGTCACTTATCCAGCGCGCTTTCAGTTAATTGGCGCCATGAACCCCAGCCCTACCGGGCATTATCAAGGCAGTCACAACCGATGCACGCCGCAACAGGTGCTGCGCTATTTGAGCCGTCTCTCAGGTCCGTTTCTTGATCGCTTTGATCTGTCTCTGGAAATCCCGTTGCTACCCAGTGGAACCTTAAGCCAAAAACAGGAAGTCAGTGAGAGCAGCGAGACAGTGCTTAAACGCGTCCTTGCTGCTCGTCAGAGGCAAATTGAGCGAGCAGGCAAAATAAACGCTCATTTATCTAATCCGGAGATTGCCCAGTGCTGTGTACTGAGACAGGACGATGCTATATGGCTGGAAGCTGTGTTGAATTCGTTGGGCCTTTCTGTGCGCGCGTGGCAACGCATTTTGAAAGTCGCCAGGACGATTGCCGATTTGGCAGGGGAGGAGACGATTTCACGACAGCATTTGCAGGAGGCGGTGGGTTATCGCAGCATTGACCGATTGCTAATCTTTCTGCACAACAGTCTGGAATAAAAAACGGGGCTTTAGAAGCCCCGCTATTTTTTAATCATCGCTATCGCTAAAGTCTTCCACAGTGTCCATCTGCGGCTTACCGCCAGACAATGTGTGGAAACGCTTAGGACGCTTAATACGTGCGGTATATTTCGACCAGACACGTTCAGCTTCCGTTTGCGGCTCACGCAGACCACGACATACTTCTAAAAACGAACGCTCTTCTTCAGTCGCTGGTTCACGCTTGGCGAGGTCCAGTTCATTAAAGGCGTAACCGTGGCGTTCCAGAAGCTGAGCTTCTTTAATGGTGAAATCACCATGACGTGAAAAACCACGAGGGTAATGTTTGTTATCAAAGAAACGATTTGTTGTTGCGAAGCTATCCGCCATTTTACACGCTCCCGACTCTCTTATGGCCGTGCTATTTATGGCGCGGAGTATTAGATAGGCTTGACAGAGTGTAAAACAAAACATTTAAATCAGTACGACAAACATTTTTTGGGAGAATGCTGTGGATACGGAATTACTGAAAACTTTCCTCGAAGTGAGCAGAACACGCCATTTCGGGCGTGCTGCTGAAGCGCTTTACCTCACGCAATCTGCCGTTAGTTTTCGCATTCGTCAGCTGGAAAATCAGTTAGGAGTCAACCTTTTCACCCGTCATCGAAATAATATTCGGCTGACCTCTGCGGGTGAGCGTTTATTACCCTATGCAGAGAGCCTGATGAGTACCTGGCTGATGGCCAAAAAGGAAGTTTCACATACACAACAGCATCATGAGCTATCGATAGGCGCCAGCGCGTCGTTGTGGGAAGCTTATCTAACCCCTTGGTTAAAAACGCTTTATGAGAACCGTGAAAGCCTTCATCTTGAAGCACGTATCGCACAACGGCATTTGCTGGTAAAGCAATTACATGAGCGTCAATTGGATCTTTTAATCACCACCGAAGCGCCCAAAATGGATGAATTAACCAGCCAACAGATTGGTCATATTTCACTCGCGCTCTTCCGTGCACGTAAGACTGAGAAACGTGAAAAATATGATTACATTAAACTGGAATGGGGTGCGGATTTTCATCAACATGAAAGTTATTTATCCAGTGATGATGTGCCAGTATTGACCACAACTTCAGCGCATGTGACACGTGAATTACTGCACACTACCGGCGCTTGCGCGTTTTTACCGGATTCATGGCACAGCATTTATAGTGATTTGATGGTTATTCCAGATACACCCGTTGCCGTTCGCCCACTCTATGCGGTGTGGCTGCAGAATAGCGATCAACAGGCGCATATTCGTCAGCTGCTTAAATTTCCAGTATTGACGCAATAAAGCAGAAATTGAGAGGGGTTTGAGTGTCGCGCAGTGAAACTCAAACCCTTTTCACTGGCGAATTTATGAGGTAAATGCCAAATTTTGGACAAAAAAAATCCTTTGCCGAAGCAAAGGATTGTTTTCTGGCAGGGGCGGAGGGACTCGAACCCCCAACACCCGGTTTTGGAGACCGGTGCTCTACCAATTGAACTACGCCCCTAAAAGGGTGGCGGAACGGACGGGGCTCGAACCCGCGACCCCCTGCGTGACAGGCAGGTATTCTAACCAACTGAACTACCGCTCCACCGATTCTGTACCAAAATCAGAAAATCGTTCTGAATCTGGGTGTTTCACCCTTTCAGCGTCACTTGAAAGGTCACGACTCATGAATGAGCCTTAAATTGATGCCTGGCAGTTCCCTACTCTCGCATGGGGAGACCCCACACTACCATCGGCGCTACGGCGTTTCACTTCTGAGTTCGGCATGGGGTCAGGTGGGACCACCGCGCTACAGCCGCCAGGCAAATCTTGGTGCCATGTCCTGTGTCTTTTGTGCTGATGCTGCGTTGCTCTCCCTCGCGTAACTCAGTCACATACTTCAGTATGCTCCTTCGTTCCGTCTCGGTCGGCGCCTTGCCTCAGCGCAAAATCCTTCGGACTTAAGTCCGCAGGACATCGCTAATTCTTTTATCCGGATGAATCAAGCTGAAAATCTGTTGCGTCTCTCAAAAAACGCCTCTGGCGTTGTAAGGTTAAGCCTCACGGGTCATTAGTACCGGTTAGCTCAATGCATCGCTGCACTTACACATCCGGCCTATCAACGTCGTCGTCTTCAACGTCCCTTCAGGACCCTCAAGGGGTCAGGGAGAACTCATCTCGGGGCAAGTTTCGTGCTTAGATGCTTTCAGCACTTATCTTTTCCGCACTTAGCTACCGGGCAATGCCATTGGCATGACAACCCGAACACCAGTGGTGCGTTCACTCCGGTCCTCTCGTACTAGGAGCAACCCCCCTCAATTCTCCAGCGCCCACGGCAGATAGGGACCGAACTGTCTCACGACGTTCTAAACCCAGCTCGCGTACCACTTTAAACGGCGAACAGCCGTACCCTTGGGACCTACTTCAGCCCCAGGATGTGATGAGCCGACATCGAGGTGCCAAACACCGCCGTCGATATGAACTCTTGGGCGGTATCAGCCTGTTATCCCCGGAGTACCTTTTATCCGTTGAGCGATGGCCCTTCCATTCAGAACCACCGGATCACTATGACCTGCTTTCGCACCTGCTCGAGCCGTCACTCTCGCAGTCAAGCTGGCTTATGCCATTGCACTAACCTCCTGATGTCCGACCAGGATTAGCCAACCTTCGTGCTCCTCCGTTACTCTTTGGGAGGAGACCGCCCCAGTCAAACTACCCACCAGACACTGTCCGCAGCCCGGATCACGGGCCTACGTTAGAACATCAAACATTAAAGGGTGGTATTTCAAGGTTGGCTCCACGCAGACTGGCGTCCACGCTTCAAAGCCTCCCACCTATCCTACACATCAAGGCTCAATGTTCAGTGTCAAGCTATAGTAAAGGTTCACGGGGTCTTTCCGTCTTGCCGCGGGTACACTGCATCTTCACAGCGATTTCAATTTCACTGAGTCTCGGGTGGAGACAGCCTGGCCATCATTACGCCATTCGTGCAGGTCGGAACTTACCCGACAAGGAATTTCGCTACCTTAGGACCGTTATAGTTACGGCCGCCGTTTACCGGGGCTTCGATCAAGAGCTTCTCCTTGCGGATAACCCCATCAATTAACCTTCCGGCACCGGGCAGGCGTCACACCGTATACGTCCACTTTCGTGTTTGCACAGTGCTGTGTTTTTAATAAACAGTTGCAGCCAGCTGGTATCTTCGACTGGCTTCAGCTCGGGGAGCAAGTCCCTTCACCTACGCGCCAGCGTGCCTTCTCCCGAAGTTACGGCACCATTTTGCCTAGTTCCTTCACCCGAGTTCTCTCAAGCGCCTTGGTATTCTCTACCTGACCACCTGTGTCGGTTTGGGGTACGATTTCGTGTTACCTGGAGCTTAGAGGCTTTTCCTGGAAGCAGGGCATCAGTTACTTCACCACCGTAGTGGCTCGTCATCACACCTCAGCGTTAAAAAGAGTCCGGATTTACCTAAACTCTCCGCCTACATGCTTAAACCGGGACAACCGTCGCCCGGATAACCTAGCCTTCTCCGTCCCCCCTTCGCAGTAACACCAAGTGCAGGAATATTAACCTGCTTCCCATCGACTACGCTTTTCAGCCTCGCCTTAGGGGTCGACTCACCCTGCTCCGATTAACGTTGAACAGGAACCCTTGGTCTTCCGGCGAGCGGGCTTTTCACCCGCTTTATCGTTACTTATGTCAGCATTCGCACTTCTGATACCTCCAGCATGCCTCACAGCACACCTTCAACGGCTTACAGAACGCTCCCCTACCCAACAACACATAGTGTCGCTGCCGCAGCTTCGGTGCATGGTTTAGCCCCGTTACATCTTCCGCGCAGGCCGACTCGACCAGTGAGCTATTACGCTTTCTTTAAATGATGGCTGCTTCTAAGCCAACATCCTGGCTGTCTGTGCCTTCCCACATCGTTTCCCACTTAACCATGACTTTGGGACCTTAGCTGGCGGTCTGGGTTGTTTCCCTCTTCACGACGGACGTTAGCACCCGCCGTGTGTCTCCCGTGATAACATTCTTCGGTATTCGCAGTTTGCATCGGGTTGGTAAGCCGGGATGGCCCCCTAGCCGAAACAGTGCTCTACCCCCGAAGATGAGTTCACGAGGCGCTACCTAAATAGCTTTCGGGGAGAACCAGCTATCTCCCGGTTTGATTGGCCTTTCACCCCCAGCCACAAGTCATCCGCTAATTTTTCAACATTAGTCGGTTCGGTCCTCCAGTTAGTGTTACCCAACCTTCAACCTGCCCATGGCTAGATCACCGGGTTTCGGGTCTATACCCTGCAACTTAACGCCCAGTTAAGACTCGGTTTCCCTGCGGCTCCCCTATACGGTTAACCTTGCTACAGAATATAAGTCGCTGACCCATTATACAAAAGGTACGCAGTCACCTGACAAATCAGGCTCCCACTGCTTGTACGTACACGGTTTCAGGTTCTGTTTCACTCCCCTCGCCGGGGTTCTTTTCGCCTTTCCCTCACGGTACTGGTTCACTATCGGTCAGTCAGGAGTATTTAGCCTTGGAGGATGGTCCCCCCATATTCAGACAGGATACCACGTGTCCCGCCCTACTCTTCGAACTCACAGTATGTGCATTTTTGTGTACGGGAGTATCACCCTGTACCCTGCGACTTTCCAGACGCTTCCACTAATGCACAAACTGATTCAGGTTCTGGGCTGCTCCCCGTTCGCTCGCCGCTACTGGGGGAATCTCGGTTGATTTCTTTTCCTCTGGGTACTTAGATGTTTCAGTTCCCCAGGTTCGCCTCGCAACACTATGTATTCATGTTGCGATGATGCACAGAGTGCACCGGGTTTCCCCATTCGGACATCGTCGGCTGTAGCGGTTCATATCACCTTACCGACGCTTTACGCAGATTAGCACGTCCTTCATCGCCTCTGACTGCCAGGGCATCCACCGTGTACGCTTAGTCGCTTAACCTCACAACCCACAGGCGTTTTACAACGCATGCAGACTGCAAGCATTTGAGAGACTCGAACACATCGTTTATTCATTCTTATTACGGAGAATGAACGCGACGTGTCGTTTCAATTTTCAGCTTGTTCCGGATTGTTAAAGAGCATAATACTTCGCAGCACACCGTTGCCGGTACGCTCTGAAGTATTGTTTTGAGTCACTGTAATGGTGGAGCTAAGCGGGATCGAACCGCTGACCTCCTGCGTGCAAGGCAGGCGCTCTCCCAGCTGAGCTATAGCCCCATACAGTTACTGCAGAGACCACTACTACCACTCACCAGGAGTTCCGCTTTTTCAAACGGTAATTTCTTTTCAGGCAAGTAAAAGGGTCGCGACGTATAGTGAGCTATACGAGCGGCGCTTTAACGCAGCATGAGAAGAAATTTGGTAGGCCTGAGTGGACTTGAACCACCGACCTCACCCTTATCAGGGGTGCGCTCTAACCACCTGAGCTACAAGCCTGTAGAGGTTTTTTCTGCTCGTTACTTTTCTATCAGACAATCTGTGTGAGCACTGCGCGGGAAGGTATCTTCAGGTAAGGAGGTGATCCAACCGCAGGTTCCCCTACGGTTACCTTGTTACGACTTCACCCCAGTCATGAATCACAAAGTGGTAAGCGCCCTCCCGAAGGTTAAGCTACCTACTTCTTTTGCAACCCACTCCCATGGTGTGACGGGCGGTGTGTACAAGGCCCGGGAACGTATTCACCGTAGCATTCTGATCTACGATTACTAGCGATTCCGACTTCATGGAGTCGAGTTGCAGACTCCAATCCGGACTACGACGCACTTTATGAGGTCCGCTTGCTCTCGCGAGGTCGCTTCTCTTTGTATGCGCCATTGTAGCACGTGTGTAGCCCTACTCGTAAGGGCCATGATGACTTGACGTCATCCCCACCTTCCTCCAGTTTATCACTGGCAGTCTCCTTTGAGTTCCCGGCCGAACCGCTGGCAACAAAGGATAAGGGTTGCGCTCGTTGCGGGACTTAACCCAACATTTCACAACACGAGCTGACGACAGCCATGCAGCACCTGTCTCAGCGTTCCCGAAGGCACTAAGGTATCTCTACCGAATTCGCTGGATGTCAAGAGTAGGTAAGGTTCTTCGCGTTGCATCGAATTAAACCACATGCTCCACCGCTTGTGCGGGCCCCCGTCAATTCATTTGAGTTTTAACCTTGCGGCCGTACTCCCCAGGCGGTCGACTTAACGCGTTAGCTCCGGAAGCCACGCCTCAAGGGCACAACCTCCAAGTCGACATCGTTTACGGCGTGGACTACCAGGGTATCTAATCCTGTTTGCTCCCCACGCTTTCGCACCTGAGCGTCAGTCTTTGTCCAGGGGGCCGCCTTCGCCACCGGTATTCCTCCAGATCTCTACGCATTTCACCGCTACACCTGGAATTCTACCCCCCTCTACAAGACTCTAGCCTGCCAGTTTCGAATGCAGTTCCCAGGTTAAGCCCGGGGATTTCACATCCGACTTGACAGACCGCCTGCGTGCGCTTTACGCCCAGTAATTCCGATTAACGCTTGCACCCTCCGTATTACCGCGGCTGCTGGCACGGAGTTAGCCGGTGCTTCTTCTGCGGGTAACGTCAATCGCCAAGGTTATTAACCTTAACGCCTTCCTCCCCGCTGAAAGTACTTTACAACCCGAAGGCCTTCTTCATACACGCGGCATGGCTGCATCAGGCTTGCGCCCATTGTGCAATATTCCCCACTGCTGCCTCCCGTAGGAGTCTGGACCGTGTCTCAGTTCCAGTGTGGCTGGTCATCCTCTCAGACCAGCTAGGGATCGTCGCCTAGGTGAGCCTTTACCCCACCTACTAGCTAATCCCATCTGGGCACATCCGATGGTGTGAGGCCCGAAGGTCCCCCACTTTGGTCCGAAGACGTTATGCGGTATTAGCTACCGTTTCCAGTAGTTATCCCCCTCCATCGGGCAGTTTCCCAGACATTACTCACCCGTCCGCCACTCGTCACCCAAGAGCAAGCTCTCTGTGCTACCGTTCGACTTGCATGTGTTAGGCCTGCCGCCAGCGTTCAATCTGAGCCATGATCAAACTCTTCAATTTAAAGTTTGATTTGCTGAAACAAGTTCAGCGATGCTCATCTGTAAAACGTCATAATGAATTTCATTATGTGTTCACTCGTGAGACTTGATATTTTTTACGTCCGGAGACGTTGATATCAATCCTGCGAGTGCCCACACAGATTGTCTGATAAATTGTTAAAGAGCAGTGCCGCGATTTCTCAAGCGGCGCGGGATGCGTATATTACGCCTTCCGCATTCTCAGTCAAGCATTTATTTTTTGCTTTTCTGAAGGTTGCCTTGAAGACCACCTCCTGAACACTTCGCTTCGTAAGCCGTTGTTCCGTGTCAGTGGAGGCGCAGTATAGGGATTTCTTTTGGGCTGACAAGCGCTAAATGCAAATTAAATTCTGAGTGCTGTTTTTTTCGTCGAAACCCCACTAAATCGCCAGTTTTTCCAGCAATGGGAAGCCATAACGCCGTAGAACCGGTGATAATTGCACCGCCTCCTCATCCATCAGCGTGCAGAATGCCATATTCTGACCAGAAGAAACGACGTGCGGCGCTTCATGTTCTAATAACCATACTGTGCGGCGTGCAATGGCTGCACCGGAATCCACTAACCGCGTGCCTTCAGGCAGTACCATTTGCAGCTCGTCACGCAATAGAGGGAAGTGCGTACATCCCAGGACGACAGTGTCAGGTGGCTCTTTCATGCGAAGCCAGGGTTGCACAGCATGGCGCACATCAGAGAGTTCCACCTCTTCACCATGCAGTTTCGCTTCCGCCAGCTCTACCAGTTCAGCAGAACCCAGCATTTCAATTTTGCACTCGCGCGCAAACTGCGCCACCAGCTCATGAGTATAAGGACGTTTTACCGTGCCGCGCGTTGCCAGTAATCCCACGACACCATTACGCGTGAGACGAGCGGCAGGTTTAATCGCCGGCACAACACCCACAACAGGAAACTCGAATCGCTCACGCAGTGCAGGTAAAGAAACGGTGCTGGCCGAGTTACAGGCAATAATGACTAATGCCAGCGGGAAGCGTTTTGTCATCGCCTCAACCACAGCAACCACACGCTCGACAATAAAGTCTTCGGTTTTTTCACCGTAAGGGAAACCTTCATTATCAAAGGCGTATAAATAGTGAAGATCCGGCAATAACTGCCGGACCTCATCATAGACGGAGAGCCCACCGACGCCGGAGTCAAACACCAGCACGGTGGGACGCAGATCAGAAGCTGTAGCTGGCGCTGAGGTAATACTCCGTTCCTGGAGTTGGATAGCCATACACTGTCTCGTAGTCTTTATCGAACAGGTTGGCAATTCTACCACGAACGGTGAGTTGTGATGTGACCGGATACGAGACTGCGAGATCCCACAAGCTTACACCGCCTAATTTAATACGTTGTGCAGTATAGGAGTGGTTGTAATCGGTATCGTAGCGATCGCCAAGGTAGTGATATGTCACAGACCAATCGAAGTCATAGAGAGTCCAATCAAGCTGGTACTTAACCTGTTGTTTGGCACGGCGTACGAGTTGCTGGTTAGTTGCTGCATCACGTGCGTCAACATAGTCGTAAGAGATTTGATGGCTTAATGGGCCCGTATCAAATGATGCCGTGGCTTCAACGCCCTTAATACGCGCTTTATCAATGTTGTAATAAATATAGGTGGATGGGTCGCTATCGATCAGGTTGTCGATATCATTACGGTAACCAGAAACACGCCAGTTCACTGGACCTGTAAGCCCCTCAAAGCCCCCCTCCCATTGCTTACTCTGCTCGGGTTTCAGATCGCTGTTACCATAGGAGCCATACAATTGCCCGAGCTGTGGCGACTTGTAAGCGGTTGCGTAGCTGGCGAACACGCTATAGCCGTCAACAAATTCCCAAGATGTCCCCGTCTGCCAGGTGGTATGCCAACCGAATTGGCTATTGTCATCACCACGCACTGCACCTTCAACGGTTACGTCGCCAAACTTTTGCTGAGTGGTGGCATAAATACCGGTGTCACGCAGTTCAGTGCTATTGGTTACATAAGCAGTGCCCGGTTCCGTAGTCTGTTTCTGCCAGTCTACGCCACCACTGACCGTGCCTTGGCCTAATTGCAGCGTGTTACCCCACTGCAGATTGTACTGTTTACTATCATCAAGCGTGGTGGCTGGGCCATATCGGCCGACACGTGGATCATAGTTATAGTCTTTACTGCGGCTATAGCTGGCAATTAACTGAGTTGAATAGATGTCATGGTTGAATCGCAGCCCGGTATCCCAGGTCTGGCTGTAGAGTTGGCGTGTATCAGCTAATCCCAGAAGATTGAAACTACTGTCATAGCTATAGGTACCGTCGTAAGCCGTGCGATTATCAAAACCATAACCACGCACAAAGCCACTCAGTTCATCACTAAACTGATGCTCCAGTGAACCGTATATCGATTTACTCATAAAACCATCGCGATCTTTCTGCGCGGGATCGCCGTAAACGTCAGGCAAGTTGGCCACCACGTCGTAACCCTTGGTGTAGGTATAATTACCCGCCATGGTGAGTTTTGTGGCATCGCCCAGCATTTGCTGCGTGGAACCATCGTAACTTTGGTAGCCATTGGAACCGACACCCGCCGTCAACGTGGTACCTGCTTTATCGCGGCCGGTAATAATGTTCACCACCCCGCCAATCGCATCCGAACCATAAACCGCTGAACGCGCGCCACGGATATATTCAATGCGCTGCACCAGTGACAGCGGAATCTGGCTCAGGTCAGATGAACCAGAAATACCCGCCTGATTGAGACGAATACCGTCAATCAGCACCAGCACATGGCTGGAGTTGGTACCGCGAATGAACATTGAGCTGGATTGACCAAGGCCACCATTCTGCGCGATATCCACGCCCGGTAAACGGCGCATCACATCAGTCAGGCTTTTTGCCTGCCAGCGATCGATTTCTTCACGGGTGACAACGGTGGTTGGCGCCAGCACCGATGAAACCGGCTGGGCGAAACGGTTAGCGGTGACGATTTGCGTATCATCATCCTGAGCGTAGCCATACGCAGCCCAGAGTGAAAGCGCCGTTGCACTGAAGGCACACAGCGTAGTTTTGCTTTTATTCATTGTTGTAAGCATCCAAAAGACGAAGCAGGATGCCGCAGGCCTACAACCGATAGCACGCGATAGTTGTAGTGATTGCGACGACACACCGGCAGGTCTTCGGGCTGAGAATCATAAATGGTGAAAAACTTCCCATCCCGCAGGACAGTGTTTGTCGATACCATCACCATGACATTCTTTTACCGCTGCGCGTCAGCTCCAGATTCACACTGGATTCCCTTTTAACTCAAGGAGGCCGGCTGTCGCAGTCTACGGTTAAGCAGGCCGCGAATCCAGACTGCTCGCCATCATCTTTTCACAGAACTGGACATCAGCAGGTGAATGCCTACAATCGCCCGGCAAGCAGGCTTATTACCAGGATGAACGATGACACCCGAACAACTCCCAATTGAACAATACGACGCGCAACTGGCGGAAAAAGTCAGCCGTTTACAGGCGATGATGGTGCCCTTTGCCGCGCCTGACGTGGAGGTGTTCCGCTCACCGGTCAGCCACTATCGTATGCGCGCCGAATTCCGCATCTGGCATGATGGCGACGATCTGTATCACATCATCTTTGATCAAGAGACCAAGCAGCGCATCCGTGTGGATCAATTCCCAGCGGCGAGCGAATTGATCAATCAGTTGATGCCAAAGCTGATCGACGCGATCCGTGATAACCCGGTGCTGCGTTTCAAGCTGTTCCAGATTGACTACCTGTCGACCATGAGCAATCAGATTGTGATCTCGCTGCTTTACCACCGCAAGCTGGAAGCGGAGTGGACAGAAGCCGCCACGATACTGCGTGACAAGCTGCGTGCCGAAGGTATTGATGTGCAGCTGATTGGTCGTGCGACCAAAACCAAAATCTGCCTCGATCGCGATTACGTTGATGAATGCCTGCCTGTAGCGGGCAAAGAGATGATTTACCGTCAGGTAGAGAACAGCTTCACTCAGCCTAATGCGGCGATGAACATTCAAATGCTGGAATGGGCGCTGGATGTGACCAAAGGTTCGCGTGGTGACCTACTGGAACTTTACTGCGGCAACGGCAACTTCTCGTTGGCGCTGGCGCGTAACTTCCATCGTGTACTGGCAACCGAGATCGCCAAGCCATCTGTGGCCTCAGCGCAGTACAACATTGCCGCCAACCATATCGCTAACGTGCAGATTATCCGCATGGCGGCGGAAGAGTTTACGCAGGCGATGAATGGCGTACGCAGCTTTAATCGCCTGGAAGGGATCGACCTGAAGAGCTATCAGTGCGAGACCATCTTTGTCGACCCACCACGCAGTGGACTCGATGAGGAAACCGTGAAGATGGTGCAGGCGTATCCGCGCATTCTTTATATCTCCTGCAATCCGCAAACTCTGTGCGATAACCTCGCCACGCTAAGTGAAACGCATGACGTGTCGCGGCTGGCGCTGTTTGACCAGTTCCCCTACACCCATCATATGGAATGCGGTGTCTGGCTCACGCGTAAAGCGTAAAACAAAACGGGAACCCTGCGGTTCCCGTTGTTGTATTTAGCTCTTGTTCCTGGCGCGGCGGAAGCGCGTGGCAATCCAGAACACCAGTGCCACCATCAGGATGGTCGGAATGAAGTTGGAACCGATATCCGGATATTCAGCGCGAACCAGCGCGCTGTACACCAAAATACCCAATAGGAAAAACGCCGCAGCCAGTGAAGGCATGCCATCGGGCATGTTGCGGTTAAGGTAACGCTGATGCAGACACCAGGCCGCGAGGCCAAGGGCGATCAGCGGAAATATCGAAAAAGGCACAAACGTACTGAACAGCACCGAAAAGGAGCCGTTGATCGCTAAACCGGTGATAAAAGCCAGTAACAGGGTTCCTTTATCGCGAGGGTTTTGCTCAATCATTTCATTATCCTTATCACATTACTCTTCGGGTTTTTCCAGGGTAACCGCCAGACGTTCCTGCTCCCGGCGATACCAGTAATAAGCGCCTTTAGCGATCATACGCAATTGCAGCACCAGGCGATCTTCCAGCTTGCGACGCTGTTCGATATCCACATCCAGCGCTTCCGCACCGGCGCTGAACACGATTGTCACCATGGCTTCGGCTTGCGCTTCGGTAAAGCTGCGCGGCATGCGATTTTCCAGCTCAAGGTAATCAGCGAGCTCAGCAATAAAGTGCTGAATCTCTCGCGCAACTGCGGCACGGAACGCGGCCGATGTTCCGGAGCGCTCGCGTAGTAAGAGACGAAAAGCGTTGGGATTGTTCCCGATAAATTCCATAAATGTGGAAACGGAGGTCTTGATGATGCTGCCGCCTTTGGCAATGCGCTGGCGTGCCTGACGCATCAACTGGCGTAACATCAGGCCGCTTTCGTCGACCATGGTCAGACCCAGTTCATCCACATCTTTAAAGTGACGATAAAACGAGGTCGGTGCAATCCCGGCTTCACGCGCAACTTCACGCAAACTCAGGCTGGCAAAACTCCTTTCTGCACTTAACTGACTGAAGGCTGCTTCAATCAGCGTACGTCTTGTACGTTCTTTCTGTTGCGCCCTGACGCCCATTTTCCCGGCCTTTTGAGTGATCTGGAAGGCACTATAACAAACTTTTCAGCGTACAGTGGCGCAAAGTTTGTGACCGCCTGTGTACCTCACGCTTTGTCAAAACTGGGGATTTTTCGCTGTTAGAATTCAGATGTGCGCGGTGAGATGTTAGAATCTCGTTGTAAAAATGTGATAGAAAAATAGGACGTACTGGTATGCAAAAGTCTTACGATTACGATGCCATTGTGATTGGCTCAGGTCCAGGCGGCGAAGGTGCGGCAATGGGCCTGGTGAAGCAGGGAGCGCGCATTGCAGTGATCGAACGCTACCATAATATCGGCGGCGGTTGTACTCACTGGGGGACCATCCCCTCCAAAGCTCTACGTCACGCTGTCAGCCGTATTATCGAGTTCAATCAAAACCCTCTTTATAGCGATCACACCCGACTCCTGCGCTCCTCATTTGCTGACATTCTGAATCACACCGAAAACGTTATCAGTCAGCAAACGGCCATGCGGCAGGGATTTTACGAACGCAACCGTTGTGAGATTTATCAGGGCGATGCCCATTTTGTTGATGCCAACACTATCGAAGTTGAACAGCCCGATGGCACCCGCGAACGCCTAACCGCAGAAAAATTCGTGATTGCGTGCGGTTCACGTCCTTATCATCCTGCCGACGTCGACTTTACGCACCCACGCATTTACGATTCCGACTCCATCCTCAACCTGCATCATGAACCTGGCCATGTGATTATCTACGGTGCCGGTGTGATTGGTTGTGAATACGCGTCGATTTTCCGTGGCCTGAACGTCAAAGTTGATTTGATTAACACGCGCGATCGTTTGCTGGCGTTCCTCGATCAGGAAATGTCAGATTCGCTCTCCTACCACTTCTGGAACAGCGGCGTGGTGATTCGTCACAACGAAGAGTTTGAGAAGATTGAAGGTGTGAGTGACGGCGTGATCATGCACCTGAAGTCAGGCAAAAAAGTGAAAGCGGACTGCCTGCTGTACGCTAACGGTCGTACCGGTAACACGGATTCACTGGCGCTGGAAAATGTCGGGTTAGAAGCCGATGGTCGTGGTCTGCTGAAAGTGAATAGCATGTACCAGACTGCTCAACCGCACATCTATGCCGTTGGCGACGTGATTGGTTATCCGAGTCTGGCTTCCGCCGCTTACGATCAGGGCCGTATTGCCGCGCAGGCGATCATTAAAGGTGAAGCCACTGCACATCTGATCGAAGATATTCCCACCGGGATTTATACCATTCCGGAAATCAGCTCAGTGGGTAAAACCGAGCAGCAGTTAACCGCGATGAAAGTGCCTTATGAAGTGGGTCGTGCGCAGTTTAAACATCTGGCTCGTGCGCAGATTGTGGGGATGCACGTGGGCAGCCTGAAGATTCTGTTCCATCGTGAAACCAAAGAGATTTTGGGCATTCACTGCTTTGGCGAGCGTGCAGCAGAAATTATTCACATCGGGCAAGCCATCATGGAGCAGAAGAACGGCGGCAACACGATTGAGTATTTCGTGAATACCACCTTCAACTATCCGACAATGGCCGAGGCCTATCGCGTTGCGGCGCTCAACGGCTTAAACCGCCTGTTTTAACGACGTATCCAGATAACCCTGCATATGGGTTTTGATTGCTTCTGCCAGCTGCTCATAGCGGCTGCGCAGAGGTGATCCTGGACGATATACCAGAGCAATCGTGCGTTGTGGCACCGGCTTGTAGCACGGCAAATAGCACACGCCATCTCGCACACGCTCATTCGGCACCGCCAGCGATGGCAGCAAAGTAATACCGCTTCCTGCCGCGACCATGTTGCGTAGCGTTTCCAGGCTGGTTGCGCGGAAATGGGTATCTTCATCCGCACCGGCTTCAAAGCAGAAGCCCATGGCTTGATCACGTAAGCAGTGGCCATCTTCCAGCATCAGCAGCTTTTCACCCGCCAGATCAGACATCGGCACACGATCGCGATCGTGCCATGGATGATCCTTGTAGATCGCCAGCTTCATCGGCTCGTCAAACAGCGGCACCTCAATAAAGGCTTCGCTCTCTTTCACCAGCGCCAGAATGGCACAATCCAGTTTGCCGCTATCGAGCTGTGCCAGCAGTTGCTGCGTCTGCGCTTCATGCAGGTACATTTCGAGTTTGGGGAAAGTCTGGTGCAGCATTGGGATGATTTGCGGCAACAAATACGGGCCCGTTGTCGGAATCAGGCCAATATGCAGCGGACCGGACATCGCCTCGCCCTGCTGACTCGCCATTTCCTTCAGCACTTTCACTTCGCGCAGCACGGTTCGCGCCTGATCCACCAGCAACAATCCAGCCTGGGTAAATAACACCTTCCGGCTGGTTCGCTCCAGCAGCATCACACCGAGCTCATCTTCCAGCTTACGAATCTGCCCGCTTAAGGTAGGTTGGCTGACATGACAAGCATCAGCTGCACGCCGGAAATGGCGATGCTCCGCAAGCGAAACCAGATACTCCAGATCACGAATGTTCATTGATTTCCTCCAAACCACGATAGCCCGTGGCGATAGATAGAATAGCAATGAACGATTAGCCCTATCAAGCGATGAACAGGAATAATACCGGCCATAGCAAGCAATGTTGAAAATGAAGTTGAGATGACATCGAGCATCACCTGCGATGAGCTCGAAAAATCATAGTGTTGGCCGGGAGTGCCAGCCCTTGATGATGTGCCTATAACAATATGTATTTCTGAAGCTAGAGGTTGGCGGGCTACCGAAAAGGAGCCCGCTCTTTTTTTATGCCAAACGCTTTTTCGCTTCAGCGATGGCAAATGCGACTTGCTGAGGCGACACACCGCCCTGTGCATTACGCTTGTCGAGGCAGGATTGCAGCGACAGAATCGGGTAGACGTCATCCTCAATCACCGCACTGAACTGCTTCAATTGCGCCAGGCTTAACGCTTCCAGCGCCACGCCCTGCTTGATCGCTTCAACCACGGTTTCACCGACAATGTGGTGCGCTTCACGGAACGGAACGCCTTTGGCCACCAGATAGTCCGCCAGCTCCGTGGAGTTAGCGTAGCCCTGCTCTGCTGCTTCCTGGCAACGTGGGCGTTTCACCTGAATGCCGTCCAGCACCAGTACCGACATGTGCAGACAATCAACCCAGGTATCGAGTGCATCGAACAGGCCTTCTTTGTCTTCCTGCATGTCTTTGTTGTAGGCGAGCGGCAAGCCTTTCAGTGTCATCATCATGCCGGTCAGTGCGCCTTGTACACGGCCACATTTGCCGCGAATCAGTTCCAGTGCATCCGGGTTCTTTTTCTGCGGCATCAGTGATGAGCCTGACGTCACTTTGTCAGACAGCTCAAGGAAGCCCGCTTCGCCAGTGTTGAAGAAAATCAGGTCTTCTGCGAAACGTGAAAGGTGAATCATACCGATTGAGGCATCCGACAACAGCTCCAGCACGTGGTCACGATCAGACACGGTATCGAGGCTGTTGCGTGTGGCAGATGCGAAGCCTAACCAACCCGCCAGCTGCTGGCGATCGATTTCATACGCGGTACCGGCCAGTGCGCCACAGCCCAGCGGGCTCACGTCTAAGCGCTTCAGCGTATCCTGCAGACGGCTTTCATCACGCGCCAGCATTTCTACATAGGCGAGGCACCAGTGTGCAAAGGTCACCGGCTGCGCACGCTGCAGGTGCGTATAGCCTGGCATCACTGCGTCTTGGTTGGCTTCTGCCGTCGCGACCAAGGCCGATTGCAGCTCACGCGTCGCATCCAGTAATACTGCAACCTGCTCTTTGCACCATAGTTTCAGATCGGTAGCCACCTGGTCGTTACGGCTACGGCCGGTGTGCAGTTTTTTGCCCAGGGCACCCACTTTGTCGATCAGCTTGCCCTCGACCCAGCTATGGATATCTTCGGCATCGCTTTGCAGAATCTGTTCTGGATTGGCGCGCACTTCTGCCAGCAGTTCATTCAATGCGACGTCCAGTTGCTGCTGCTCTTCGTTGCTCAGCACATTGACGGTCACCAGCGCTTTTGACCACGCTATCGAACCGGTGATGTCCTGCTCCGCCAGACGATAGTCAAAACGCAGTGAGTCATTAAACTGTTTGAACCGTTGATCTGCTGCCTGCGAAAAACGTCCGCCCCAAAGTGCCATCTCTCATACTCCTGAATTCTGTTAAAGAAAGGGCGGCCCGAAGCCGCCCTTGCAAAATGTGTTATCTGCTGCGGTATTACTTCTTCTGCTCGTTCAGTGCACGAATGCGTGAAGAGAGAGAGAACAGACGGATGAAGCCGCCCGCGTGGCTGTGATCGTACACTTCGTCTTCGCCGAAGGTGGCGAACTCTTCAGAGTACAGGCTGTTCGCCGAGGTTTTCTGAATCGCAGTGGCGTGGCCTTTATACAGCTGCAGGACCACTTCGCCATTCACCTCTTCTGCCAGGGATTCGGCAGCAGCCTGGATAGATTTACGCAGCGGCGCAAACCAGCGGCCATCGTAAACCACGTATGACATTTCGTGGCCCAGCTGCTCACGCCATTTGAAGCTATCACGATCCAGTACCAGCTGCTCAACCGCACGCAGCGCGTTGACCATAATGGTGCCGCCAGGGGTTTCATAGCAGCCACGAGATTTGATACCGACCAGACGGTTTTCCACGATGTCGATACGACCCACACCGTGTTTTGCGCCCAGCACGTTCAGTTTTTCCAGACACTGGAACGGGCTCAGCTTCTCGCCATTTACCGCCACCACACGACCTTTCTCAACGGTCACGGTGACGTTCTCTGGCTGATCTGGCGCTTCCAGTGGATCAACGGTCCACACCCAGCAATCTTTGTTCGGTGCATTCGCTGGGCTTTCCAGCACGCCACCTTCAGTAGAGATGTGCCACGCGTTCTCATCACGGCTGTAGATTTTTTCCAGTGATGCCGTAGTTGGGATGTTACGCACTTTCAGGTAATCCAGCAGCGCTTCACGTGAACGCAGATCCCACTCACGCCATGGCGCAACCACTTTCAGCTGTGGTGCCAGTGCGGTATAGGTGGTTTCGAAACGCACCTGGTCATTACCTTTACCGGTCGCACCGTGGCACAGCGCATCTGCACCCACTTTCAGCGCCAGTTCAACCTGCGCTTTCGCGATGATAGGACGAGCCATTGAGGTGCCCAGCAGGTAAGTGCCTTCGTACAGCGCACCGGTTTGCAGCACGGGATAAACGTATTCACTGATGAACTCTTCACGCAGGTCAGCAACGTGACACTCCGATGCACCAGACTGCAGCGCCTTCTTCTCAACGCCTTCCAGATCGGCTGGGTCCTGGCCAATGTTGGCCACGAATGCCACCACTTCACAACCGCCGTAATTCTCTTTCAACCATGGAATGATGGCCGAAGTATCCAGACCGCCAGAATAGGCCAGAACGATTTTTTTGATGTTTTGCGTGCTCATGTCTTAAATCCTTGATTATGCGAGAATCCGGGTGCCAATCGACACGCCGTTGAAAAGGGTTGGCAGCTGTTCAGCATGGCGCCAGCTGGCGATATCAACCGGACGACCTAAAGTACGTGCGGCATCGAGTGCCGCGTTCACTTTAACGATCATGCCATCAGTAATAATGCCCTGATCGATCAGCTGCTGTGCTTTCTCGGCCGTCATCTCTTCGATGCGTTGACCTTTGCCATCGAGAATACCGCTGACATCTGAAAGCAGTACTAAATCAGCACCAATGGTCGCAGCCAGCGCGGTCGCCGCCTGGTCAGCGTTGACGTTCATCAGATCGCCGCCGTCAGTAATACCGATGGAGCTGATCACCGGCATATAGCCCGCGCTCAACAAGGTATTTACCAGCGCTGGATTACCTGGCGTCGCGTTGCCCACATGGCCTAGTTCCTCGTCGAACTGCGCCACGTTCACCAGCCCCGCATCACCGAGGCATAAGCCAACGGCACCAATGCCATACTTCTTCGCCCAGGCCAGCAAGGTCTTGTTCGCTGTACCCGCCAGGGCACCAGTAATAATGTCAATCTGATCGGCTGGCGTCACGCGCAAACCGTTCTTCTTTTTCACTGGCAGAGCGAGCTTCTTCATCAGCTCGTCAACCAGGCAGCCGCCGCCGTGCACAATGATCAGCGGACGCTGATGTTCATTGCGGTAGGCCAGCAGCGCATCAAACAAGCGGGCCAGCGCTTCTTCGCTATCCAGCAGCACGCCGCCCAGTTTAATGATTAATGGATTCATGGCAGTTTCCGTCCGTTAAATCAGTGACAGCGTTTCGGGGAAGCCGAAACGAATGTTTAAGCATTGAACCGCCTGCGAAGAGGCGCCTTTCAACAGGTTATCTTCGGCAGCCACCACAATCAGATGTTCGCCTTGCATGGCAAAACCGATATCGCAGAACGGTAAACCGACGACTGCTTTCAGCGCCGGCACACCTTTTTCATACACGCGAACCAAGGGTTTGTCGTGATACGCCTTATGGAAGGCAACTGCCACATCCTGCTGCGTCACGCCTGCTTTCAGGCGGCAGGTGGTGGTCGAAAGAATTCCGCGCGGGAAGCTGCCCAGATGCGGGGTGAAGATCACGGGCGTACCGAGGTGTGCCACGATCTCAGGATGATGACGATGGTTGAACAAGCCATACGGCTGCAGGCTCACTTCGCAGAAGCTGGTGCCGACGTTGGCTTTACGCCCTGCCCCGCTCACACCACTGGTAGCATTGATCACCGGCCATTGTGCATCGTTAAGCAGTCCCGCTTCGACCAGTGGTTTTAACGACAGCTGCGCCGCCGTGGGATAACAACCGGGTACCGCCACCAGCTGCGCATCTTTGATTTTATCATGCTGCCATTCGGCCAGGCCGTATACGGCTTTATCCAGCCAATCCTGATGCTGATGGCTGAAACCATAATATTGAGTATAGAAAGCATCATCGTTGACACGGAACGCACCGGAAAGGTCGAACACCACACAGCCTGCTTTGAGGAATTCGGGTGCCAGATCGTGGCTGACTTCATGCGCGGTCGCGAGGAACACCACATCGACTTTGTCTGCCCACTCGGAAGCCTCACTCAGCGGCTGCAGCGGCAAATCGACAATGCCTTTCAGCTGCGGATGCAGATCGGAGAGTAATTTTCCGGCGTCCGGGCTTTGCGCTGAAACCGCCAAAGCGGTTATGTTCATATGCGGATGGCGATTCAGGTAAGTGGCAAGCTCTACGCCAGCATAACCACTGGCACCAACGATCAGCGTATTCAACATCAGGCTGTAACCCTTTTTACAGTCACTCATTCCGGGTCGCGGCTTTGCCCCGTTGCCCACGATGCCGTTTGCAGATGATTTTACTCTTCACTTGCAAGCGACGTTATTGTATTTTTATTCACTATTAATGCATGAATATTGATACATCCTAACCCAAGGACCGTCAACAGTGAAGACAAAATTACCACCTTTTATCGAACTCTACCGCCAGCTGATTGCCACACCATCGATCAGCGCCACCGACAGCGCGCTGGATCAGAGCAATGAAACTTTAATCAATTTGCTGGCGGGCTGGTTCCGCGATTTAGGCTTCAGTGTTGAAGTCCAGCCAGTCCCGGGGACGCGTCATAAATTCAACATGCTGGCACGCAGCGGCTTGGGTGCGGGTGGCCTGCTGCTGGCCGGTCATACGGACACCGTTCCGTATGATGATGGCCGCTGGACGCGCGATCCTTTCACCCTGACCGAGCACGACAACAAGCTGTACGGTTTGGGTACCGCAGATATGAAAGGTTTCTTTGCTTTTATTCTGGATGCGCTGCGTGACGTTGACGTGACCAAACTGAGCAAGCCACTGTACATCCTCGCCACCGCCGATGAAGAAACCACCATGGCCGGTGCAAAGTACTTTTCCGAATCCACTCAGCTGCGTCCGGATTGCGCCATCATTGGTGAGCCGACCTCACTGAAGCCAGTGCGCGCGCACAAAGGCCATCTGTCGAACGTGATTCGTATTCAGGGTCAGTCAGGCCACTCCAGCGATCCTTCACGCGGTGTGAACGCCATTGAGCTGATGCACGAATCCATTACCCAGCTGATGCAACTGCGCAATACCCTGAAAAATCGCTATAACCACGATGGATTTGCGATTCCTTATCCGACCATGAACTTTGGTCACATTCACGGTGGCGATGCTGCAAACCGTATCTGCGCCTGCTGCGAATTGCACATGGATATTCGCCCGCTACCGGGCTTAACTCTAAGCGATCTGGATGGCTTGCTGAATGAAGCACTGGCGCCGGTAAGCGAACGCTGGCCGGGGCGTTTGACCGTGGGCGAACTGCATCCGCCGATCCCTGGCTACGAATGCCCTGCCGATCATGAGCTGGTAAAAGTGGTGGAGAAACTGCTGGGTGTGCCGACTGAAGTGGTGAACTATTGCACCGAAGCGCCATTTATCCAGCAATTGTGTCCAACGCTGGTTTTAGGCCCGGGATCGATCAATCAGGCCCACCAGCCAGATGAATTTATCGATACCGCATTTATTAAGCCAACTCATGCGCTTATCACGCAGATTGTTCAGCATTTTTGTCACTGATTAACAATAGATGGGGCAATTCACTGTTAAAACAGTAAATTGCCCGGTCATTGTTCGGGATTTGATAATAAGAATAACTTATCTCGCTTCCCCTCAAGTTAATTCTATGAATTTTCGGTAGTTAGCAGCGAATTATCGTCAATTTAAGTCAATTGACGAACAGGAAGAACCGTGGCTAGATAAAAGACGATGTTATGCCCGTTGGGTGTAAGGGTACTTTCAAGACGATAAGGGTGTCAGGGTCAAATGAACGAACAATATTCCGCAATGCGAAGTAATGTCAGTATGCTCGGCAAACTGCTCGGGGATACGATAAAGGATGCACTGGGAGAGAACATCCTCGATAGGGTGGAAACTATCCGCAAACTCTCTAAGTCCTCCCGCGCAGGCAATGACACCGATCGTAAGGAACTGCTGAACACGCTGCAAAATCTCTCTAACGACGAGCTGCTGCCCGTCGCGCGTGCGTTTAGCCAGTTCCTCAACCTGACCAACGTGGCAGAGCAGTATCAGACCATTTCCCGCAGCGGCGATGGCGCGAACAATCCTGAAATCCTGAAGAAGACCTTTGAGCGTCTGAAGCAGCAAAACGACATCAGCGAAAGTTCG
The DNA here is from genome assembly GCF_000759475.1 of Pantoea rwandensis. NCBI lineage: Bacteria > Pseudomonadati > Pseudomonadota > Gammaproteobacteria > Enterobacterales > Erwiniaceae > Pantoea > Pantoea rwandensis. The sequence goes on along the minus strand of NZ_CP009454.1, from coordinate 668,328 downwards.
ATTCGCCAGGCGATTGAAGAACTGTCACTGGAGCTGGTGCTGACCGCTCACCCAACGGAGATCACCCGCCGTACGCTGATTCACATGCTGGGTGAAGTGAATAGCTGCCTGCAGCAACTCGACCACAGCGATCTCTCCGATTACGAGCGCACGCAAGTCATGCGTCGCCTGCGTCAATTGGTCGCACAAGCCTGGCATACCGATGAAATCCGTAAGTACCGCCCAACCCCGATTGATGAAGCCAAATGGGGCTTTGCCGTGGTCGAAAATAGCCTGTGGCAAGGCGTACCGGCATTCCTGCGCGAGCTGAACGAGCAAGTTGAAGAGACCTTCGGCATTAAACTGCCGGTGGATTTCGTGCCAATTAAATTCACCTCGTGGATGGGTGGCGATCGCGACGGTAACCCGAACGTCACCGCGCCTATCACACGCCATGCGATGCAGCTGAGCCGCTGGAAAGCCGCCGATCTGTTCCTGCGCGACGTGGGCGTGCTGATTTCTGAACTGTCGATGTCCGAATGCAGCGATGAAGTGCGTGAGCTGTGCGGCGATCCGGAAGCGCTGGAACCGTACCGCATGATTCTGAAGCGCATCCGTGGCCAGCTGATGACCACGCAAGCTTATTTAGGCCGTCGTTTGAAAGGCGAGCGCCTGCCGCGCCCTGCCGATCTACTGGTATCAAACGATCAACTGTGGCAACCGCTGTTCGCCATCTATCAATCTCTGCAACAGTGCGGCATGGGCATCATCGCGAATGGCCAGTTGCTGGATACGCTGCGTCGCGTGAAGTGCTTTGGCGTGCCGCTGGTGCGTATTGATATCCGTCAGGAGAGCACCCGCCACACCGAAGCGATTGCGGAAGTGACGCGCTATCTGGGGCTGGGTGACTACGAAAGCTGGTCAGAAGCCGACAAGCAGGCGTTCCTGATCCGTGAACTGAACTCCAAACGTCCGCTGCTGCCGCATCAATGGGAGCCGGGCGACAACACGCGCGAAGTGCTGGATACCTGTAAAGTGGTGGCAGAAGCGCCACAAGGCTCTATCGCCTCTTACGTGATTTCGATGGCGAAAACGCCGTCGGACGTGCTGGCGGTGCATTTGCTGCTGAAAGAAGCCGGCATTCCTTACGCGATGCCAGTAGCGCCACTGTTCGAAACCCTCGACGATTTGAACAACGCCAATGACGTGATGACACAACTGCTGAATATCGATTGGTATCGTGGCTTCATCAACGGCAAACAGATGGTGATGATTGGTTATTCCGACTCGGCGAAAGATGCCGGCGTGATGGCCGCCAGTTGGGCACAGTACGAAGCACAGGATGCGCTGATCAAGACCTGTGAGAAAGCTGGCATCACCCTGACGCTGTTCCATGGACGTGGCGGTTCAATCGGTCGTGGCGGCGCACCTGCGCACGCAGCACTGCTGTCGCAACCGCCGGGCAGCCTCAAAGGCGGCCTGCGCGTGACCGAACAGGGCGAGATGATTCGCTTCAAATATGGTTTGCCAGAAGTCACTATCGCTAGCCTGTCGCTGTATACCGGTGCGATTCTGGAAGCCAACCTGATGCCACCGCCAGAGCCTAAGCGCGAGTGGAAAGAGATCATGAACGGTTTGTCAGCCCATTCCTGCGCCATGTATCGCGGCTATGTGCGTGAAAACCCGGACTTCGTACCGTACTTCCGCTCGGCCACGCCAGAGCAAGAGCTGGGTAAACTGCCACTCGGTTCACGTCCGGCGAAGCGTCGTCCTACCGGCGGCGTGGAATCACTGCGTGCGATTCCGTGGATCTTCGCCTGGACGCAGAACCGTTTGATGCTGCCAGCCTGGCTGGGTGCTGGTGCGGCGCTGCAAAAGGCGATGGATGAAGGCCATCAGGATCAGCTGGAAGCGATGTGTAGCCAGTGGCCGTTCTTCGCCACCCGTCTTGGCATGCTGGAGATGGTGTTCTCGAAAGCCGATCTGTGGCTGGCGGAATACTACGATCAGCGTCTGGTGGATAAATCACTGTGGCCGCTGGGTCTGCAGTTGCGCGATCAGCTGGCTGCGGATATTAAAGCCGTGCTGACCATCGCCAACGATGCGCACCTGATGGCTGACCAGCCGTGGATCGCCGAGTCTATCGCGCTGCGTAACGTTTATACCGATCCGCTCAACGTATTGCAGGCTGAACTGCTGCATCGTGCACGTGCGCAGGAAGCGCGTGGTGATGCGCCAGATGCGCGTGTTGAACAAGCGCTGATGGTGACGATTGCCGGTGTGGCAGCGGGTATGCGTAATACCGGCTAGTTGCGGTATGCGCTAATCATGAAGGGGCCAATCTGGCCCTTTTTTTTGGGCGGTGCGCGTCGCGGGAAGAGGCGGTAATTACGTAAAGTCGCTGTCTCGTCCCTGATCGCTCGGCGTGCGCCATCCATGGCGCCCAACGCTTTACTCAATTTGCCGCCTCTTCCCGCTGGGTAACATGGTGCAAATAAGAAAGAGGGCGCATTGGCCCCCTCATAATTCAATTTAAGAAAATCAGGCCGTTAAGGTTGGACGCACACCCAGCGTATGACAGATAGCGTAGCTTAGCTCTGCGCGGTTCAGCGTATAGAAGTGGAAATCCTTCACCCCTTCACGTGACAGAATTTTCACCATGTCCATCGCGATATTAGCGCCGACCATTTTGCGCGTTTCTGGATCGTCATCCAATCCGGCAAACATCGCGTTCATCCAGCCCGGCACGCGCACGTTGGTCATGGTGGCGAAACGCTGTAACTGCTTAAAGTTCGATACTGGCAAAATGCCCGGCACGATTTCGACATCAATGCCTGCCGCGACACAGCGATCGCGGAAGCGCAGATAGCTTTCGACATCAAAGAAGAACTGCGTAATAGCGCGGTTGGCACCAGCATCAACCTTACGCTTCAGGTTGATCAAATCCGCTTGCGCACTTTTCGCTTCAGGATGCACTTCCGGGTAAGCGGCTACAGAGATATCAAAATCGCCCACTTCTTTAAGCAATTCGACCAAATCAGCGCCGTACATCTCAGGCTTGCCGCCGCCCGGCGGTAAATCACCGCGCAGCGCCACAATGTGACGGATACCGTTATCCCAGTAATCGCGCGCGATGGTGCGCAGCTCATCACGCGTGGCATCGATGCAGGTCAAGTGCGGAGCCGCTTCCAGACCGGTGCGTTCTTTAATGCCTTTGATGATGCTGTGCGTACGGTCGCGCTCGCCAGAGTTCGCACCGTAGGTTACGGAGAGGAATTTCGGTTTCAGGATGCTCAGTCGATCAATCGAACTCCACAAGGTTTCTTCCATTTCACTGGTACGAGGCGGGAAAAATTCAAAAGAGACGTTAATTTGCCCGTTCAGCTCAGCCAGGCTTTGGTTCAACGCTTCGCGCTGATTGGCGTGAAAGAAACTCATCCAGATTACCTCGTCGTCACATATCGATTAACTTGCGGCCTGCGAACATCCATACGTTTAGACGTCCAGATGCACAAAATGAACCATTAGCGCGTTAGCGTCAACTTAAAATTAATGTACAGGCGTGACAAATATTCAATCAAGTTGAAAGAGTTTCATGTTCGCGGAGAGGGTGAAAAGCGCAGACGGCGGGCACCGTCTGCGTTGCAAGGCAGGTTACAGTAGCTGTGCGAGGCGATTGATATCCGATTGTAACGCACCGGCTGTCACATCACGGCCGGCGCCCGGCCCGCGGATCACCAGTGGGTTGTCACGATACCAGCGGCTTTCGATAGCAAACACGTTATCGCACGGCAGCAGTGAAGCCAGCGGATGTTCCGGACGCACCGCTTCCACCCCCACACGGGCTTTACCGTTGGCATCGAAACGTGCCACATAGCGCAGCACCAGACCCATCTCCTGCGCCGCTTCAAAGCGTTGCAGCATTTGGTCATTCAACTCGTCGGCATTCTCGAAGAAGTGGTCAATCGATTCTTCTTCGCAATCCGACGGCACCAGCGATTCAACACGTACCTGATCCGGCTCGATGTCATAACCGGCTTCACGCGCCAGGATTACCAGCTTGCGCATCACATCCTGCCCCGACAGATCCACGCGCGGATCGGGTTCGGTGAGACCTTGCTGCCAGGCCTGATCCACCAGCTCACTGAATGGCACGGTGCCATCAAATTGCAGGAACAGCCAGGACAGCGTGCCGGAGAAAATACCACTGATGGCCAGAATGCTGTCGCCGCTTTCGCGCAGATCGCGCACCGTATGGTTCACCGGCAATCCTGCGCCTACCGTGGCGTTATACAGCCAGTGACGACCGGTTTTGGCGAACGCATCACGAATCTGCCGCCAACTCTGGCTGCTGGATGCGCCTGCGACTTTGTTGGCGCTGATAACATGGAAACCGTGGCTGGCAAAATCAAGATATTGCTGTGCCAGTGGCGCGCTGGCGGTGACGTCCAGAACCACTAAATCATCGAACGGATGGGCGCGCATCCACAGGAACAGCGACTCTTCATCACGCTCTTCGGCTTCGTCATCAAAGAAGGCGAGCGCACGGCTAGCTTCCAGGCCGTCATAACTCAGCAGGCTGCGGCGGCTATCTGCCACGCCCGCCAGCACGTATTCGAAACCGGTACGTGCAGATAAGCTCTCCTGCTCACGCGCAAACAGTTCCAGCCAGCGGGAGCCGATGTTGCCTTTGCCAAACAGCATCAGACCAATGCGTTTTTCCGCGCGGAACAGTGATTGGTGCAGCCCCTGAATCAAGTGCTGTGTCGGTCCTACGCGTAACACCGCAACAATACTAATGTGATCTTCCGACTGCCAGACGAACTCGACCGGCTGGTCTTTGATTTGCTGCCAGAAACGATGGCTGTGCAGCGGGTTGCGCGTCACGCCCGCGCCCACTAGCGCCACCAGCGCTAAGCCATCGCGCAGTTGCAGATGACCCGGCAGCGCAGCGTCCTGCAATAAATTGAATGCGCTGTTCACCACTTCGGAGGTATAGCAAAGTTGCAGTAGACGGCGGTCAGGATGGACGCCCATTGCTAACGGACGCAGTTGCGCACGCTTCAGCAGCAGATCGATCTCTTTCTGCTGCGTTTTGAAATCGTGGTTTTCTGGGATGTGAATCTCTACCAGGCACACATCGTCGTGGCTGGTGACAATACGCGCGCCGGTACCGGAAGCCAGTACGCGCTCAATGCGCGTTGAGCCCTGCTCAGGTTGATAGCTGCAACGCAACTGCAGATCGATATCGCTATTCGACACGGGCTGCAGCGTACGGGTATGCAATACCGGTGCGGCCAGACGCGCCAGCTCGCTGGCCTCATCCAAACGCAGTAACGGCAGCAAACAGGCGTCGGACACTTTACGCGGATCGGCGCTATAGACACCGGCCACATCGCTCCAGATGGTGACCCGGTTTACGCCTGCCAGCGCACCGATCTGGGTGGCTGAGTAGTCCGAACCATTGCGACCCAGCAACACCGTTTCACCGGCATCGCTACGGCTGATAAAGCCGGTTACCACCAAACGTTTATGAGGATGTTGAGCCAGCAGTGCCTGTAGCAATGGCCAGGACTTGCCTTCATCCACCTGTGGTTGCGCAGCACGTTCGGCACGCAGGAAGTCACGCGCGTCCAGCCATGCAGACTCGATATCACGCTGGCTCAGCACCGCCGCCATCAGGCGTGCCGACCAGATTTCACCATGCCCCACCACTTCGGCATACACCGCATCGGTGATAGCGCCGTCAAGCAGGGCCGCCAGACGTTCCAAATCGCGAATAAAGGCAGCGGTCAGCGTTTCAGCAAATTCAGCAGGCAACAGCGCAGCGATCAGTTCGCTGTGAAAACGGCGTAAAGCTTGTTGCACCTGATGGGCAGATAAGCGATCGCTCTGGCTCAGTTTAAGCCAACTAATCAGCTGGTTGGTGGTGCTGCCTGCGGCAGAGACCACCATTAAATCGCCTGGCTGGCTGTAATCCGCCATGATGCTGGCGACACGCTGATAACAACGTGCATCCGCCAGGCTACTGCCACCAAATTTATGCAACTGCTTGTTCGGCGTTCCCGCGCCTGCTGAACTTGTCATGCTTACTCCTCGGCTGCGATCCGGAATGCATTATCCAGATCGGCGATTAAATCTTCGTGATCTTCAATTCCGACAGAAATACGCAGCAGCGTTTCTGAAATCCCCGCTGCCGCGCGCGCTTCCGCAGACATGCCGGCATGCGTCATGGTCGCGGTGTGCGAAATCAGGCTCTCCACGCCACCCAGCGATTCTGCCAGCGTGAACAACTGCAGCGCTTTCAGGAAGCGGCGCAGACGTGCTTCATCAGCGTCGAGTTCAAAGCTGAGCATCGCACCAAAGCCACGTTGTTGACGCACCGCGTACTCATGTCCGGCATTTTCCGGCAGAGACGGATGATACAGTTTTTTCACCAGCGGTTGTTGCTTCAGGTAATCAACAATCGCCAGCGCATTACGCTGTGCTGCTGCCATACGCGGCGCCAGCGTGCGCAGACCGCGCAGCAGCAGGTAGCTATCAAACGCTGCGCCGGTTACACCAATATTATTCGCCCACCAGGCAAGATCCGTGGCCATCGCCGGATCTTTAGAAATCACCGCTCCGGCGACCACATCGGAGTGACCATTCAAATACTTGGTACAGGAGTGGATCACCAGATCGGCGCCCAGCGCCAGCGGGTTCTGCAATGCCGGACTCAGGAAGGTGTTATCCACCACGCTGATTGCACCCGCTTCGCGCGCTGCCTGGCAAATGCCTGCGATATCCACCACGCGCAGCAGCGGATTGCTTGGGCTCTCCACCAACACGAGTTTGGGTTTCTCGGCCAGCGCGGCTGCCAGAGCAGCTTTGTCACCCTGATCGACAAATTTCACGCGATAAGCACCGCGTTTGCTCAGGCTGTCGAACAGGCGATAGCTGCCGCCGTAGCAGTCATGTGGGGCAACCAGCAGATCGCCCGGCTTCAGGAACACGGTGGTCACCAGATGAATCGCTGACATCCCGGTATTGGTTAATACCGCGCCCGCACCGCCTTCCAGTTCCGCCAGCGCGCGTTGTACCACATCACGCGTGGGGTTACCGCGACGTGAGTAGTCATGTGCACGCGGCTCATTAAAGTCGAGGAAGTTGTAGGTACTGGAGAGGTGAATTGGTGGGACAACGCAGCCATATTGCTCGTCATCATTCAAACCGCTGCGTACTGCGATGGTTGCCTGTTTACGCGTCATGGTGCTTACTGTTCCTGAAGTGTAATAAGAAGTGGCAACAGGATAACATTCAGCGCATAGACGTCAATACATCTGGACATCTAAATGTCTTTGCGTATAGATTGAGCAAATCATCAATACCCGCTAAAATTACGCGTCATCGCCTGGTGTTCAGCGCGCTTTCCTGTGAAAAGCGATGCGTAAGCATAAAACCGGCAGTTTAAGCGGTCAGGCATCGAAAAATCGGGCATAATCAACGGATTTCCCCATATTCAACTTTTATTGATTAAGGTAACCCATGGCTGAATGGAACGGCGAATATATCAGCCCTTACGCTGAACACGGCAAGAAGAGCGAGCAGGTTAAGAAGATTACAGTTTCTATCCCGCTGAAAGTGCTGAAAATTTTAACGGATGAACGCACGCGCCGTCAGGTGAACAACCTGCGTCATGCCACCAATAGCGAATTGCTGTGCGAAGCCTTTTTGCATGCTTTCACCGGGCAGCCGCTGCCAAATGATGTCGATTTGCGCAAAGAACGCAGCGATGAGATTCCGGAAGAAGCTAAGCAGATTATGCGTGAGATGGGCATCGATCCCGACACCTGGGAATACTGAGTCCAGAAACAAAAAAACCCAGCCAAGGCTGGGTTTTTTCTTGCTGCCGAATCCGAAGATTCGATGGCAAATAATCTTATTTCTTGCTGCCTGGGATGCTGAAACGCTTGTTGAAGCGATCAACACGACCACCAGAATCAACAACACGCTGCTTACCAGTGTAGAACGGGTGGCATTTGCCGCACACGTCCAGGTTCAGGGTACCAGTCATGGTTGAACGGGTGTTGATCACGTTGCCGCAAGAGCAGGTGATGGTCACAGCTTCGTATTTCGGGTGAATACCTTGTTTCATGGGAGAACCTCATAAAAGGCCGTGTCGCTCTCCGTGCCAGGCGAACCTGCACAGCACCACACGCGGTTGAACAATTAAGTGTATCTTTGACAAGTCATCTCATCAAAGGCGGCATAGTATACAGAAATTGACCGCACCAGGCAAATAGCAGCCGTTTATTCTCTGAGTCACTCGAGCCACTGGGAGGCGGTAAACGCCCTCATCCCAGTCAATCTGATGGAGAGAGCGAGCGCAGCCAATGTGGCTATGCGGTGTGGGCTGTGGCTGTGGCTGTGGCTGTGGCTGTGGCTGTGGCTGTGGCGTGAAGTATGACGAGGGTTGCATCAGCGTGTACACTACTTCTCCTTATTACAGAACCGGATAGAGATCGACATGCCCGTTGTTCAGGTTGCCCTGCCCGTTCCGCTGCCTCGCCTGTTTGACTACCTTCTGCCCGCCGATGCGCCGCAGCCGGTGGTGGGCGCCCGCGTCAGCGTGCCGTTTGGCAATCGTAAAATGATCGGCATTGTGGTGGCTGTAAAGGAAACCAGCGATCTGCCTTTGACTCAGCTCAAACCGCTGGAAAGCGTGCTGGACGATCAGAGCCTGTTCTCTCCAGCGCTGTGGCGCATCCTTAACTGGGCCGCCAGCTATTACCATTCGCCGCTCGGCGAGGTGCTCAACCATGCTCTACCCGTGCTGCTGCGCCAGGGCAAACCGGCTCAGGAAGCGCCACTCTGGCAATGGGTGGTCAACGATGCCGGACGTGAAGTGGCCATGGAGAGCCTCAAGCGTGCGCCGAAGCAGCAGCAAGCTTTGGCGGCACTGCGCCAACAGCCCCTCTATCGCCATCAGGTCAGCGAACAGGATCTGACTGACGCGGCACTGCAATCACTGCGAGCAAAAGGTCTGTGTGATCTGCGCGAACATGCGCCGCAGATGCACGACTGGCGCACCACTTTTGCCGTGAAAGGCGATCGCCTGCGTCTTAATACCGATCAGGCGATGGCCGTCGGCGCGATGCGCAGTGAAGATGATCATTATGCAGCATGGTTGCTGGCGGGGATAACCGGTTCGGGCAAGACCGAAGTCTATCTCAGCGTGTTAGAGAATGTGCTGGCGCGCGGCAAACAGGCGCTGGTACTGGTGCCGGAAATCGGTCTGACCCCGCAAACCATTGCTCGCTTCCGTGAACGCTTCGATGCGCCGATTGATGTGCTGCACTCGGCACTCAACGACAGCGAACGTCTTGCGGTGTGGCTGAGAGCGCGCCGTGGCGAAACCGCGATTATCATCGGCACGCGTTCCGCGCTGTTCACACCGCTGGCGCGTCCGGGGGTAATCATTATTGATGAAGAACACGACAGTTCGTACAAGCAGCAGGAAGGCTGGCGCTATCAGGCGCGCGATTTGGCGGTGTTTCGCGCCCACGAAGAAGATATTCCCATTGTCATGGGTTCAGCGACGCCTGCGCTGGAAACCCTGCATAATGTGCGCGTTGGCAAGTATCGACAGCTCAATCTCACCAAACGCGCGGGTAACGCCAAACCGGCGCTTCAGCAACTTATCGACCTTAAAGGCCAGCAGCTTAAAGGGGGACTTGCGCCCGCATTGCTGGGTAAAATGCGCCAGCACCTGCAGGCCGATAATCAGGTGTTGCTGTTCCTGAACCGTCGCGGATTCTCGCCAGCATTAATGTGCCACGACTGCGGCTGGCTGGCCGAGTGTCAGCGTTGCGACAGCTATTACACGCTGCATCAACATCATCGCCAGCTGCGCTGCCACCACTGCGACAGCCAGCGCCCGCTGCCCAATCAATGTCCGGGGTGCGGTTCCACACACCTGATGCCGGTCGGCGTCGGTACAGAGCAGCTTGAACAGCAGCTCAGCACACTCTTTCCCGGCGTACCGGTGTCGCGCATTGATCGCGATACCACCAGCCGCAAAGGTGCACTGGAGCAGCATCTGGCGGATGTGCATCGCGGCGGCGCCCGCATTCTGGTTGGCACACAGATGCTGGCAAAAGGGCACCATTTCCCCGACGTGACGCTGGTTTCCCTGCTGGATGTCGATGGCGCCTTATTCTCCGCCGATTTCCGCGCCGCTGAACGCTTTGCTCAACTCTATACCCAGGTGGCTGGGCGCGCCGGGCGCGCTGGTAAACAAGGTGAAGTACTGCTGCAGACGCACCATCCCGAGCATCCGCTGTTGCAGACGCTGCTGCATCGTGGCTATTTCGCCTTTGCCGAGGAAACCTTGCTGGAGCGCCAATCGGTGCAGCTGCCGCCGTGGACCAGCCACGCGCTGTTCCGCGCGGAGGACATGGACAATGCGCAGGCTGCTGAATTCCTCACGCAGCTGCGCAATTTACTCGAAGCCAGCCCGCTGAAAGATGAGGCCATGTGGTTGATGGGGCCGGTTCCGGCACTGGCACCGAAACGCAGTGGACGCTGGCGCTGGCAACTGTTGCTACAGCATCCTTCGCGTAAACGCCTGCAACAGCTGCTGAGCAGTTCGCTACCGCTGATCTCCACCCTGCCCGCCGCGCGCAAAACCAAATGGACACTGGATATCGATCCCACCGAGAGTTAGGCCGCATAACATCTGCGAGCCAGATCGAAAAAAGTCGCACAAGTCACAATTTTTATGCAAATTAAGTAACAACCTCACCCGGCGTTGGGTTATCAATAGTGCCCATCCCGGTTGAAGCCCGGCAATGTCTGAAAATCAATGCGCTGTACCGCGTCAGGAGTTATACGTTGGACCAGAAGCAACCTTCATCTGCTGCCACCATGAAAGATGTGGCCGAGAAAGCCGGCGTGTCTACCGCCACGGTTTCTCGCGCGCTGATGAACCCGGAAAAAGTCTCGGCTGCCACCCGGCAGAAAGTAGAACAAGCGGTGATTGATGTCGGCTATGCGCCACACGGGCTGGCGCGCAATGCCAAACGCGGCGAAACGCAAACCATATTGGTGATAGTGCCGGACATCTGCGATCCGTTCTTTAGTGAAATCATCCGAGGCGTCGAAGTCACGGCGGCGCAGGAGGGCTATCTGGTGCTGATTGGCGACTGCGCACATCAGGATCAGCAGGAAAAAACCTTCCTCAACCTGATGTTGACGCGCCAAATCGACGGCATGGTGCTACTGGGTTCACAACTGCCGTTCGATGCAGGAATTGAAGATCAGCGTAACCTGCCGCCGATGGTGATGGGCAACGAATTCGCCCCGGAAATGGCTCTGCCTACCGTGCACATTGATAACCTGACGGCGGCATTTGAAGCCGTCAATCATCTGCTGCAACTCGGTCATCGCCAGATTGCCTGCATTACCGGGCCGGAACACATCCCGCTCAGCCAGTATCGTTTACAAGGCTACATCCAGGCTCTGCGCCGCAGCAGTATCGCTATCGATCCCACGATGATTGTGCACGGTGATTTCACCTTCGAAGCCGGTGCCAGTGCGTTGAAACAGCTGATGAGCTTACCGCAACCGCCGAAAGCCATTTTCTGCCACAGCGACTTGATGGCATTGGGTGCGATGAATCAGGCACGAAAGCTGGGCATGCGCATTCCGCAGGATCTTTCCGTAGTGGGATTTGACGATATCGAACTGGCGCAGTATTACGATCCCCCACTCACCACCGTGGCACAGCCGCGATTTGCCATTGGCCGCGAGGCGATGCTGCTGTTGCTGGATGAACTGCAGGGCAAACGCGTCAACAACGGCTCACGTTTACTCGACGCGGAATTACGCGTGCGCGGAAGCACCGCACCCGCCACAAAACGGGAAAAATAGTCTAGGCTTCACTGCATTTTCAGCGGATTCTGAAGGCAGACTCTGCTGGTCAAAGTTCCAGCCCTTGAGTAACATGACGCATTCGTTGCCGGGCAATTAACAGAACATTTACACCCGTCTTAATTTAGGGTTTCGCCCATTGGCATTTTTTTGAAGGGTATCAGAACGAAAGTGGCACAGAGAGATTATGTAGGCCGCGGGCGTTCAACAGGGACGCGTCGCAAAAAACCCGCTGCAGGCCGCAGTAAGAAAAGCAAAGGCGGCTCCGGCACGTCAAAGTTGATGATCGTACTGGCCGTGGCCGTACTGGTCACCTTTGCCGGTGGTTTATGGTTCATCTCTCATCATAAAAAAGAAGAGACTGAGGTCATTCCGAATCATAAAGCCAACGGCAACGGCCTTCCGCCTAAGCCAGAAGAACGCTGGAAATACATCAAAGAGCTGGAAAATCGCCAAATCACCGTGCCGACGCCGACGGAACCGTCTGCTGGTGGTGGTGTGCAATCACAGACCCAGCTTACGGATGAGCAGCGCCAATTGCTGGAACAGATGCAGGCTGATATGCGCCAACAACCGACGCAGCTCAACGAAGTGCCGTGGAACGAACAAACTCCGGCACAGCGTCAGCAAACTCTGCAACGCCAACAGCAGGTACAGCAACAACAGCAACAGATGCAGCGCCAGCAGCAACAGTTACAGCAGCAACAACGCCAACAGCAGTTGCAGCAACAGCAGGCGACGCGTCAACAACAACAGCCAGCGCCGATAACGCGTGAACCGGTGCAACAGCCGAAACCGCAGGAAACGGCAAAAGCGAAACCGGAAGAGAAAGCCGCTTCGCAGCGCTGGATGGTGCAGTGTGGCTCGTTCAAAGGCACTGACCAGGCAGAGTCTGTGCGCGCAGGTCTGGCTTTTGAAGGTTTCGAGAGCCGTATCACCACCGGCGGAGGCTGGAATCGCGTGGTTATCGGTCCATTTAAAGATCGCAGCAGTGCTGACAGCACCGTCAAACGCTTACACAGCTCCGGACACAGCAGCTGCATTCCGCTCGCTTTACCCTAAGCGATAAGTGCTCACCCCTCTGAGCTTACATCTGTAAGTCACAGGGGTGAGCGCACCTGCCCTTTCAAGTAAGACAAATCTCGGGGTTGAAACCCTTCAAACCTACCCCATATCTGGTTGCATGATACTCCGTGCTCTGTGCGCGAAGTTCCTTATCCACTGCAACAAGGGGTCTGCCCGTGACAACAATAGTAAGTGTACGACGCAACGGCCGAGTCGTGATTGGCGGTGATGGCCAGGCTACGCTCGGCAATACCGTGATGAAAGGCAACGTGAAGAAAGTGCGTCGTCTCTACAATGACAAAGTGATCGCCGGTTTTGCTGGCGGCACCGCAGATGCCTTCACCCTGTTTGAACTGTTCGAGCGCAAGCTGGAAATGCACCAGGGCCATCTGGTGAAAGCAGCGGTCGAACTGGCAAAAGACTGGCGTACCGATCGCATGCTGCGCCGCCTTGAAGCGCTGCTGGCGGTGGCTGATGAAAACTCCTCACTGATCATCAGCGGTAATGGTGACGTGATTCAGCCTGAAAATGACCTGATTGCCATCGGTTCGGGTGGTCCTTACGCCCAGGCAGCGGCACGCGCCCTGCTGGAGAACACCGACATTGGTGCGCACGATATCGTTGAGAAGGCGCTGAACATCGCTGGCGATATCTGCATTTACACCAACCACAACATTAACTTCGAAGAATTACCGTCTAAGGCTAAGGACTAAACATCATGTCTGAGATGACTCCCCGCGAGATTGTCAGCGAGCTTAACCGCTTTATCATCGGCCAGGACGGCGCAAAGAAGGCCGTGGCGATTGCACTGCGTAATCGCTGGCGCCGCATGCAGCTCGACGAAGAGCTGCGCCATGAAGTGACGCCAAAAAATATTCTGATGATTGGCCCGACCGGTGTCGGTAAAACTGAAATTGCACGCCGTCTGGCAAAACTCGCCAACGCGCCTTTCATCAAAGTCGAAGCCACGAAATTCACCGAAGTGGGTTACGTGGGTAAAGAAGTCGACTCGATTATTCGCGATTTGACCGACTCCGCCATCAAAATGGTGCGCAGTCAGGCGATCGAGAAAAACAAATACCGCGCCGAAGAGATGGCAGAAGAGCGCATTCTTGATGTCCTGATCCCACCGGCGAAAAATAACTGGGGTCAAGCCGAGCACGCTGCCGAACCTTCTGCAGCCCGCCAGTCATTCCGCAAGAAGCTGCGTGAAGGCCAGCTGGACGACAAAGAGATTGAGATCGATCTGGCCGCATCAGCAGCCGGTGTTGAAATCATGGCGCCTCCGGGTATGGAAGAGATGACCAGCCAGCTGCAGTCGATGTTCCAGAACCTCGGTGGACAGAAGCAGAAAGCGCGCAAGCTGAAGATCAAAGAAGCCATGAAACTGCTGATTGAAGAAGAAGCGGCAAAATTGGTGAATCCGGAAGAGCTGAAGCAAGACGCTATCGAAGCCGTTGAGCAGCACGGTATCGTGTTCATCGATGAAATCGACAAAATCTGTAAGCGCGGCGGCCAGAATGCCGGCGGCCCGGATGTATCACGCGAAGGTGTGCAACGTGACCTGCTGCCACTGGTGGAAGGCTGCACCGTGTCCACCAAGCACGGCATGGTGAAAACTGATCACATTCTGTTTATCGCATCAGGCGCTTTCCAGGTTGCCAGTCCGTCAGATCTGATTCCAGAATTGCAGGGTCGTTTGCCGATCCGTGTAGAACTGCAGGCGCTGACCGTGAATGACTTTGAACGTATCCTGACGGAGCCAAACGCGTCTGTGACCGTACAGTACAAAGCGCTGATGGGCACAGAGGGTGTGAATGTTGATTTCACTGAAGACGGTATCCGTCGCATTGCCGAAGCGGCATGGCAGGTGAACGAAACCACCGAGAACATCGGCGCGCGTCGTCTGCACACCGTGCTGGAGCGTCTGATGGAAGACATTTCCTATGACGCCAGCGATCGCAACGGCGAATCCATCACTATTGATGCTGATTACGTTGGCAAACACCTGGACGAATTGGTGGCCGACGAAGATCTCAGCCGCTTTATTCTGTAAGGGTTCCATCGTTATCCGCTGCCCGGCCACTGTGCCGGGCATTTTTTTACGCAGGATATTGATGCAGCGCTTTTTTTAGCGGGTGATGATTTTGCCAACAATCGTCAGATAGCGATATACTTACCGCTCCTGTGGCAAACAGACGATACCCTCATGAAATACGATACTTCCGAACTCTGTGACATCTACCATGAAGAAGTGAACGTGGTTGAACCGCTCTTTTCCAATTTTGGCGGACGCACCTCATTCGGTGGGCAAATCACCACAGTGAAATGTTTCGAAGACAACGGCCTGCTTTACGATCTGCTGGAAGAGAATGGCCGGGGTCGTGTGTTAGTGATTGATGGCGGCGGCTCAGTACGTCGTGCATTGGTTGATGCGCAACTGGCACGGCTGGCGGCGCAAAACGAGTGGGAAGGCCTGGTGATTTACGGCTCAGTGCGTCAGGTTGACGATCTGGAAGAGCTGGAAATTGGTATTCAGGCGATTGCCGCGATTCCGGTCGGTGCGGCGGGCGAAGGGATTGGCGAAAGCGACGTACGCGTTAACTTTGGCGGCGTGACCTTCTTCTCCGGCGACCATCTTTATGCCGATAACACCGGCATCATTCTGTCGGAAGACGCTCTCGATATTGAGTAAGCCACAACAAAAACGGGTGCCGCAGCACCCGTCATGGGTTTAAGCATAGACGCTTAAACCTCTTCCATTTTTCCCAACAGTGCACGCAGGCGCTCCTGCCACACGTGCTGTTCTTCTTTCAGATGCTGGTTTT
Organism: Pantoea rwandensis; assembly: GCF_000759475.1. Classification (NCBI taxonomy): domain Bacteria; kingdom Pseudomonadati; phylum Pseudomonadota; class Gammaproteobacteria; order Enterobacterales; family Erwiniaceae; genus Pantoea; species Pantoea rwandensis. The sequence continues at coordinate 652,543 of NZ_CP009454.1, read as the reverse complement.
CACGCACCAGTGCATCCTGGTTGCCGGAAGCCTGGCTGGCTTCGTTGCGCAGCGTATTATTCTGATCTTTCAGCTCTTCAATTTCCATCTGCAGCAGGGTGATGGTATCAATCGCCTGCTGTACTTTCGCTTCCAGTTTCTCGAACACTTCAAATGACATCTTTATGACCTCTCCTAAATCTCTTGCAAGGCGTTGATGGTGCTGGGACTGCCTTGTTATGGTGCGTCCAGCCACGATGTCCCGATTGTATGTAGCCACACCCCGCAAGTCCAGCGACACAAGGCCTGCACGGGCAGTCTGTAACACTTTTCAGTTAATGCTTAAAAAAACGCTCACGATCGCGCATTTTTGCGCGCGGTCACGATATTGGACTGAGGTAAAGCAGGGTTAATGGGCCTTAAAGAAAGGTAAAAGACGCGAAAACGCGCATTTTTATGACGGAGTACACATATTTTGATTTCGCTATTTCTCGTTTATGCTCGTTAACGATAAATTCACATCAGCCCTACATAAGAGCTGGGTGACTCATGGATTGAGAACAAAAACTGATAAAATTTAACCTCGCTTCAGGAATGCCATTATGAGTCAGACAACGAACACACTAAAAGGTCAATGCATCGCCGAGTTTCTCGGTACCGGTTTGATCATCTTTTTTGGTGCAGGCTGTGTTGCTGCATTAAAACTGGCTGGTGCCGCATTCGGTCAGTGGGAAATCTGTATTATCTGGGGTCTTGCTGTCTCCATGGCCGTGTATCTCAGTGCGGGCGTATCCGGCGCGCATTTAAATCCAGCGGTAACGGTCGCGCTGTGCCTGTTTGCTAACTTTGAAGGGCGCAAAGTGCTGCCTTACATCCTGGCGCAGGTTGCCGGTGCCTTCTGTGCGGCGGCGCTGGTTTATGGTCTCTACTACAATTTGTTCTTTGATTATGAAGCCAGCCATCAAATGGTGCGTGGCAGCGTGCAGAGCCTCGATCTGGCCGGTATCTTCTCAACCTACCCTAATCCACACATCAGTGTCGGTCAGGCGTTCCTGGTTGAGATGGTGATCACGGCGGTTCTGATGGCAGTGATCATGGCGCTGACCGATGACGGCAACGGTGTACCACGTGGTCCACTGGCTCCGCTGTTAATTGGTCTGTTGGTTGCCGTGATTGGTGGTTCGATGGGCCCGCTCACCGGATTCGCACTTAACCCGGCGCGTGACTTCGGTCCTAAACTGTTCGCCTTCATTGCAGGATGGGGTGATGTGGCCTTTACCGGCGGCAAAGATATTCCTTACTTCCTGGTTCCGATTTTTGGCCCACTGGTGGGTGCTTGCCTCGGAGCCTTCGGTTACCGTTCACTGATTGGCCGTAACCTGCCGGTCAATGTGGCGGAAGCCAGCAAAACAGAAAAACCGGTCGCACGCGCTGAGCAGCGTAAAGCGTAAGTTTCATCGTTAATCATCAGGAAAATAAAATGACTACGACTGATAAAAAATACATTCTCGCGCTCGATCAGGGCACGACCAGCTCGCGTGCCGTGGTACTTGATCATGACGCGAACATCGTCGCCGTCTCGCAGCGCGAATTTACCCAAATCTACCCGAAAGCGGGATGGGTAGAACACGACCCAATGGATATTTGGGCGTCACAAAGCTCCACGCTGGTCGAAGTGCTGGCCCATGCCGACATCCGTTCTGATGAGATTGCCGCGATTGGTATCACCAACCAGCGTGAAACCGCCATCGTGTGGGATAAAGAGACCGGTAAGCCGATCTATAACGCCATCGTCTGGCAGGATCCACGTACAGCGGACTACTGTAACAAGCTGAAGAAAGAGGGTCTGGAAGAGTACATCCAGCACACCACCGGTCTGGTGATTAACCCTTACTTCTCAGGCACCAAAGTGAAGTGGATCCTCGACAACGTTGAAGGTGCGCGCGAGCGTGCAAAACGTGGCGAGCTGCTGTTCGGTACCGTTGATACCTGGCTGGTGTGGAAAATGACCCAGGGGCGCGTGCACATCACCGACCACACCAACGCCTCTCGTACCATGATGTACAACATCCACAAGCTGGAGTGGGATCAGCGTATGCTGGAGATCCTCGATATTCCGCGCGAAATGCTGCCGGAAGTGAAAGGCTCTTCTGAAATCTACGGCCAGACCAACATTGGTGGTAAAGGCGGTACGCGTATTCCAATCGCGGGTATCGCGGGTGACCAACAGGCAGCCCTTTACGGCCAACTGTGCGTACAACCGGGTATGGCGAAAAACACCTACGGTACCGGCTGCTTCATGTTGATGAACACCGGCACCGAAGCGGTGACTTCAACGCACGGCCTGCTGACCACCATTGCTTGCGGCCCGCGTGGCGAAGTGAACTACGCACTGGAAGGTGCGGTGTTCATCGGCGGTGCGTCCATTCAGTGGCTGCGTGATGAGATGAAGCTGATCAGCGATTCAACTGACTCTGAATACTTCGCGCTGAAAGTGAAGGACACCAACGGCGTCTACATGGTGCCTGCGTTTACCGGTCTGGGTGCGCCATACTGGGATCCGTATGCCCGTGGCGCCATCTTCGGTCTGACCCGTGGTGCCAACGCGAATCACATCATCCGCGCAACGCTGGAATCGATTGCTTATCAGACACGTGACGTTCTGGAAGCGATGCAGAATGATGCGGGCACCCGTCTGCAATCTCTGCGCGTGGACGGCGGTGCGGTCGCCAACAACTTCCTGATGCAGTTCCAGTCAGACATTCTCGGTACGCGCGTTGAGCGTCCTGAAGTGCGTGAAGTGACCGCGCTGGGTGCAGCTTACCTTGCTGGCCTGGCGGTGGGCTTCTGGAATGATCTGGATGAAGTGCGTGCGAAAGCGGTCGTTGAACGTGAGTTCCGCCCAAGCATCGAAACCACCGAACGCAACGTGCGCTATGCAGGCTGGAAGAAAGCCGTGGCGCGTGCGCAAGCGTGGGAAGACGCTGAGTAATACCTCTCACCCGCGGCACCCTGCCGCGGTTTTTTCTCCCCGCCCTGCTTTCCCCTCCGTGTTACACTGCCTGCCTGTTTTTTATCAGGTGCAACCATGAAACGAGAACTCGCGATTGAATTTTCCCGTGTGACCGAAGCCGCTGCATTAGCGGGCTATCACTGGTTAGGACGCGGCGATAAAAATGCGGCCGACGGTGCAGCCGTTCACGCTATGCGCATTATGCTCAATACCATTGATATCGACGGTCAGATTGTGATTGGCGAAGGCGAAATCGACGAAGCGCCGATGCTCTATATCGGTGAAAAAGTCGGTACCGGCCGTGGGGATGCGGTGGATATCGCTGTCGATCCTATCGAAGGCACACGCATGACGGCGATGGGTCAGGCCAACGCACTGGCAGTATTAGCCGTGGGCGATAAAGGTAGCTTCCTGCACGCACCTGATATGTACATGGAAAAACTAATTGTCGGGCCCGGCGCGCGCGGGGCTATCGATCTCAACCTGCCGCTCGACGCCAATCTGAAGAACATCGCCATCGCTCTGGATAAACCTCTCAGCCAGCTGACCGTGTCGATCCTGGCCAAACCGCGCCATGACGCAGTGATCGCGCAGCTCCAGCAGCTCGGCGTGCGTGTGTTTGCCTTCCCGGATGGTGATGTTGCGGCCTCGATTTTGACCTGCATGCCTGACAGCGAAGTGGATGTACTTTACGGTATCGGCGGTGCGCCTGAAGGTGTGGTGTCAGCGGCAGTGATCCGTGCAATGGATGGCGACATGCAGGCGCGCCTATTGGCACGTCACCACGTCAAAGGCGACAGTGAAGAGAACCGTCGTTTGGGCGAGCAGGAGCTGCAACGTTGTGCTGAAATGGGCATTAAAGCCGGAGAAGTGCTGAAGCTGGAAAAGATGGCGCGTAACGATAATGTGATTTTTGCCGCCACCGGTATCACCACCGGCGACCTGCTGAAAGGCATTACACGTAAAGGCAACATCGCTACCAGCGAAACCCTGCTGGTGCGCGGTAAATCACGCACCATCCGCCGCATCCAGTCGATCCACTATTTGGATCGCAAAGACGCGGCGCTGCATCAGTTTATCCTGTAATCGCCTGTTTGCCGCTCTCCGGATGACGTGAGAGCGGCCACCAGCACAGCAGCATCACCAGCGACGTGACAAACATTAGCATCCCGAGGCTCGACTGATCGTGCTGCGGCAGCAGCGCCGACAGCCAGGCAATCACGCCAGAACCAAGATTCTGTATGCCACCAATCAGCGCGCCCGCACTCCCTGCTAACCATGCATACGGCTCCATCGCACCGGATGTCGCCAATGGGAACAGCATCCCGGCACCAAAGAAGAACAGTGCGGCAGGCACCAGCAGTGTCCAGATATTCATGATGCCGAACCATGCCGGCATCCACATCAGCAGACCCGCCAGCAAGCAACTGTTTACGCCATACCACATCAGCGTATGCCAGGACTTCTGCTCGCGTCCGGCAAACCACGCACCGAAAAAGGCGGCCGGGATGGGCAGAATAAACAAGATGCTGACGGTGATACCATCCAGACCGAGCACGCCTCCCATCAACACGCCACAGCTAGCCTCAAACACCGCAATGCCTGCCAGTGCGCCGACCAACAACAGCAGATAGCGGATAAAATTCCCGTCGCTAAGCAAGGTGGCATAACGACGCAGAAACGGTGTGGCAGGGGTATCCACCGGGCGCGTTTCGGGTAGCCAGCGCGCCATGGAAGCGGTGACACCGACACACAGCAATAGCAGGAACGCAAAACAAGCGTGCCAGCCAAACAGATGCGTCAGCAGCGCACCAATGACCGGAGCCAGCAGCGGGCTCACCAGAATACCCATATTCAGCAGGCTATTGGCCTGGCGCAGTGCGATACCGGAATAGAGATCGCGCGGCATGGTGCGAGCCATCACCCCCGCGACGCCAGTACCCAAACCCTGCACCGCACTGCCCAGCACCAAAATCTGCAGTGATGGTGCAAACATGGCGATCAATGCTCCCACGGCAAAGATCGTCATACCGATCAGGATCACCGGACGACGGCCAAAGCTGTCTGACAGCGGACCGTAGATCAGTTGCGATCCACCATAGGTCATCAGATATGCGGCCATGACCTGCTGCATGGTGCCACTGCGCACGTTCAGGGCTTCTGCCATGTTCGCCATCGCCGGCACATAGATGGTTTGCGCCATCTGTCCGACCGCCACCAGCACGATCAGCATGAATAACAGGAAGCGGTTTTGTGTTTTATTCATCAACATGGAACAAAATGTCTGCCTGAGAAACAAAATAAAAGCAGCACTAAAAAAGGCTGCTGGCGATTAATGGCGGCAAAAATATCAGGATTGCGTGACAAATCGAGAGGTGAGCGCAAAGCGACTGACGCAGTGGTGTCAAGATTACGTACCGGGTCGTAACCCGACCGCTACAGTTGATGTGGAGTGCGCATCATTTGTCGCTGAGAGCCCTTTGCTCTCCGCCGGGCTGGAAATCTGCGACAGGGCTGACGATGATAGTGACACGCCTGAATAATCAATAATAAGGAGCGATCATGGCAGAGTGGATCAATGCGGAAGTACAAGAAGTAAAAAACTGGACCGATGCACTGTTCAGCCTGCGCGTTACCGCGCCAATTGATACCTTTACCGCCGGGCAATTTGCCAAGCTGGCGCTGGAAATTGATGGTGAACGTGTGCAACGCGCCTACTCGTATGTGAATGCGCCGCACGATCCCTTACTGGAGTTCTATCTGGTCACAGTGCCTGAGGGTAAACTCAGTCCGCGTTTGCAGGCATTGCAGCCTGGCGATCAAGTGATGGTGACCAAAGAAGCCGCCGGTTTCTTTGTACTCGATGAAATTCCCGATTGCAGCACACTATGGATGCTGGCAACCGGTACAGCAATCGGTCCCTATTTATCGATTCTGCAGCAAGGCGAAGATCTGGAACGGTTTGACAACATTGTGCTGGTGCATGCGGCACGTTTCGCCGATGACCTGAGCTTCTTGCCGTTGATGCAACAGCTGCAACAGCGTTATCCGGGCAAATTACACATTCAGACGGTGGTGAGTCGAGAAGAGATCGCCGGTTCACTGCACGGTCGTGTGCCGCAGCTGATAGAGAGCGGTGAACTTGAACGTGCGGTAGGTTTGCCGATGACCGCTGACACCAGCCACGTGATGCTGTGTGGCAACCCGCAAATGGTGCGCGATACCCAGCAATTGCTGAAAGATACGCGTGAGATGCGCAAACATTTCAAACGCAAACCCGGCCATATGACCAGCGAGCATTACTGGTAATACGTGCGGTGTGAAGATTGTCAGACTTTTCCCAGTGTGGGTTTTGACTTTGGTCGGTAAAAACCGTTCTAATCGTGGGCTAAGTGAATGATTTAGGGCCGAAGCAATGAAGAATCTGCCAGTCGCGTTGCTGCTAAGCGTCGCGCTGACATTTCCCGCCTGGGCGGAGGATGCGACACCGCAGGATCGAAGCGATCACCTGCCTGCCGCCCCTTATCTATTGGCAGGTGCCCCCACCTTCGATATGACCATCGCGCAGTTTCGCGAGAAGTACAACGCAACGAATCCAGATCTGCCGTTGCAGGAATATCGTGCGATTGATAATCGAGACGATAAAAGCAACCTGACACGCGCCGCCAGCAAGATCAATGAAACACTCTATGCTTCTACTGCGCTGGAACAGGGCACCGGAAAAATCAAAACGCTGCAAATTACCTGGCTACCGGTTCCCGGCCCGGATATGAAAACCGCGCAGGCACGTGCGATGGATTACATGACGGCATTATTGCGATTTTTTGTCCCTGGCTTATCGCCTGCAGATGGACGAAAAAAGCTTGATGCACTGCTCAGCGCAGGCAAAGGCGCACGCTATTTTGCCAGTACTGAAGGTGCATTGCGTTTTGTGGTCGCGGATAACGGTGACAAGGGATTAACCTTCGCGGTTGAGCCGATAAAACTCGCGCTCGCGACCCCTTGATCACTGCGGCAAAAATGACGAAAAGCAAAGCCAGCGACACGTTTGATCTCTATACTGTCTGGCAGACATCGCTGCCCGATGGCAGCGCTATTTCATGAATCGCGTTATGCGGAGGAAAGAATGCGACATCCACTGGTTATGGGTAACTGGAAACTGAATGGCAGCAAGCACATGGCAGGCGAGCTGATTGAAGGTCTGCGCAAAGAGCTGTCTGGTGTTGAAGGTTGTGGCGTAGCAATTGCTCCACCCACTCTCTATCTTGACCTGGCAAAACACGCCATCTCCGGCAGCCACATTGCACTGGGTGCACAGAACGTTGACGTTAACCTGTCTGGCGCATTCACCGGTGAAACCTCCGCAGAAATGCTAAAAGATGTCGGCGCGAAATACATCATCATCGGTCACTCTGAGCGTCGTACTTACCACAAAGAAAGCGACGAGTTCATCGCGAAGAAATTTGCTGTGCTGAAAGCAGCCGGTCTGGTGCCAGTCCTGTGCATCGGTGAAACCGAAGCAGAGAACGAAGCGGGCAAAACGGAAGAAGTGTGCGCACGCCAGATTGACGCCGTGCTGGAAACTCAGGGTGCGGCTGCGTTCGAAGGCGTGGTCATTGCCTACGAGCCAGTTTGGGCGATTGGTACCGGCAAATCCGCTACCCCTGCGCAGGCCCAGGCCGTGCACAAATTCATTCGTGACCATATCGCGAAGAAAGATGCGGCGATTGCTCAGCAAGTGATCATTCAGTACGGCGGTTCTGTTAACGACAAAAATGCCGCAGAACTGTTCACTCAGCCAGACATCGATGGCGCGCTGGTTGGTGGTGCTTCACTGAAAGCCGATGCGTTCGCAGTGATCGTGAAAGCAGCTGCAGCAGCGAAAAACGCCTAAGTTTTCGGCGTGTAATAAGGCGGCTGATAAGCCGCCTTTTTTATTACCAGAGATTTAAAGGGTATGTGATGAGACAGTATTTCAAACCCACCCAACGTGATAATCGGTTTCCGTGAAGCTTGAGATTGGAAGCCATGGTTAATGGTTCAAAATCTGGCATTGGTGATCCTGCAACTCCTCCGCAGAACCGCTGTTTAGCATTAACCAGTTACGTTCCAGCGCCAGCAGGGCTAAACGCCCATCCGGCAATGCCGTTAGCGCCATCCCATATTTTCCCATCTCGCTCCGCGCATTAGGCACTTCAGTCGCCAGACGGATAAAGGCACTTTGCTGGGCCAGTTCAGCCGTCGACAGCGCACGAATCAAATAGCGATGTTTGCGCAGCGTAGCTGACTGCCACTGTTCGTTGAGCTTCGGGCTTAACGCATCAAGCCGTTGGCGCACATCAGGTCGCAGACAAGAGATGTGGATGTGCAGTTGATTCTGCGTACGGCCATATTGCGCGTTGATGGCCAGAGACAGCGCGCTGTCAGCAATCGGCGCACCGCGTTTCTTTGCCAGCAGACTACGCTGCAGCCAGGCAGCGGCAAAAAGATTTGGCGTAGCGGGTTCGAGAATGATCGGGCTTTCCATGCCAGTGATTTTCTCAATCGGCATCAGCAAATACTGTAAAGGCCCGTTGAGATCTTTCAACGTGACATAACCCTGTGCCGTATTCACTTGCTGGCAAGGGGCGGGATTGCCACTCTTCGCCAGATTGGGCACGCACTTCTCATTGATGATCTGCCAGAGGGCGTTAGAGTTTTTCTGGAAATGGAAGGCGCTGACGATCAGTCCGACAATCAGCACCAGCAGTAAAACGGTTAGCAACTTCAGGGTGCGACGACTTCCCTGCATGGCCGAATTCCTCTGTTCATCACTTGCCAGCATCCTCGCCTGCCGTCTGGGCAATGTCACGGACTTTTACTGCTCTACAATGCAAAACGGCCAGCATCAGGCTGACCGTTTCTGTTTGATGCGATGACGATTACGGTTTCATGACCTGATCGTAGCTGCCACCATCAGCGAAGTGCGCTTTCTGCGCTTGCGTCCAGCCACCGAACTTGCTGTCGATAGTGAACAGTTTCACCGGCGCAAAGGTGCTGGCAAACTTTTTCGCGACTTCAGGATCGCGCGGACGATAGAAGTTTTCCGCTGCGATGGTCTGGCCTTCTGGTGAGTACAGATACTTCAGGTAATCTTCGGCCACTTTACGCGTGCCCTGCTCATCCACCACCTTATCGACCACCGAAACAGTGGGTTCTGCCAGAATCGATTCGCTTGGCGTAACGATTTCGAACTTGTCTTTACCCAGCTTGTTCACCGCCAGATACGCTTCGTTTTCCCAGGCAATCAGCACATCGCCTATGCCACGTTCTACAAAGGTGTTGGTCGCGCCACGTGCACCGGAGTCCTGCACTTCCACGTTCTTGAACAGCGCCTTCACATACGCCAGTGCTTTGGCCTGGTCACCGTTGTTTTGATCCAGCGCCCAGCCCCACGCGGCCAGATAGTTCCAGCGTGCGCCACCTGAAGTTTTCGGGTTTGGCGTGATCACCGATACGCCAGGTTTAATTAAATCGTTCCAGTCATGGATGCCCTTCGGGTTGCCTTTGCGTACCAGGAACACGATGGTTGAAGTATAAGGGGCGGAGTTGTCTGGCAGGCGCTTAATCCAGTTTTTATCGATCCGACCACGGTCAGCAATAGCATCCACGTCAGACTGCAGCGCCAGGGTCACGACATCAGCACGAATGCCGTTGATCACAGAGGTTGCCTGCTTCCCTGAACCGCCATGAGACTGACGGATCACCACATTGTCGCCCGTTTCCTGCTTGTAGTGTGCGCTAAACGCTTTGTTGTACTGTTCATACAGCTCACGCGTTGGATCGTAAGAAACGTTTAACAGCTGGATATCCTTTGCCAAAACACTGGTGGAAGCCAGTAACAGGGTGACACCAATACTCCACTTGTTCATTGCTTGCTCTCCCGAGGTCGTTATAGAACAAGACTGACATAAACCAATCCAATGATTAAAGAATTAAAAATAAGTGGTTATAACTGGAGGGAATATAAGTGGAAATAAAAGAGGGCACGATGGAGGCCGCGCCCTGATTCAGTATGATTAGTAGAGTTTTTTCGCCGTATCCAGCCAGTCGCGCTTGAATGGGCGCTTCATGTTTTCAATCGCGTCAATGATGTCGTGATGCACCATCTTCTCATTCTGAATGCCGACACAACGTCCACCGTAGCCCTGCAACAGCAGTTCGATGGAGTAGGCACCCATACGTGACGCCAGGATACGGTCGTAAGCACATGGCGCACCGCCACGCTGAATATGCCCAAGCACAGTGGCACGTGTTTCGCGTTTGGTTTCTGCTTCGATGTAATGCGCCAAATCGTCGATATCACAGATGTGTTCGGTAATGGCCACAATGGCGTGTTTTTTACCTTTGGCGATACCCGCTTTGATCTCTTCGACCAGCTCTTCACGGGTATAAGGAATTTCCGGCAGTACGATGAATTCACAACCACCGGCGATGGAAGCAGCCAGAGTCAGATCGCCGCAGTAACGACCCATCACTTCCACGATGGAGATACGCTGATGCGAAGAGGAGGTGTCGCGCAGACGGTCAATCGCTTCAACCACGGTTTCCAGCGCCGTGAAGTAACCGATGGTGTAATCGGTACCGGCAACGTCATTATCGATGGTGCCTGGCAGACCAATGCACGGGAAACCCATTTCCGTCAGACGTTTGGCACCCATGTAGGAACCGTCACCGCCGATGACCACCAGCGCGTCAATGCCGCGCTTCTTCATATTCTCAATGGCAACCTGACGAACTTCCTCATTACGGAAATCCGGGAAGCGCGCAGAACCGAGGAAAGTGCCGCCACGGTTGATCATATCGGACACGCTGTAACGGTCGAGGTTAATCATACGGTCTTCATACAATCCCAGATAGCCGTCGTAGATACCAAAAACTTCAAGGCCTTCACTCAGCGCGGAACGGACAACTCCGCGGATGGCTGCGTTCATGCCTGGGGCGTCACCGCCGCTGGTCAGTACTCCGATTTTTTTGATCATGACAACCTCTGGATTGTTCAAAACTAAGGATTATTCCTGCCTGCCGACCGGTGTAAACCCGCTCACGATCGTGCGGCTTAATAGTTGCAGATAGTATATCAAAGGCTTGATGCTGAATTGATTCAGGTCAGACAAGTTTTCGCTATTTTTTTAAAGAGTTGTTAGCGTTACGTCATTTTTATAACCCAACACCATGATATTTAAACGCTAAAACTGGAAAAAGCCTTGCTGATTTTCCGGCACCACCGAGCAGGGATCCTGATGGATGATAACATCCGAACCGGGAAACTTAAGCCGCAGTGCTTGCTCGATCTGATCCGCTACCTGATGTGCCTGCACCAGCGGCAGGTGGTCATCCATTTCCAGATGAAGCTGAATAAAACGGGTGGGCCCGGATTGACGCGTACGCAGTGCATGGGCTCCGCGCACACCTGGCCAATCGCTAACCAAATCGATAATCGCCTGCTTCTCTTCTTCCGGCAATGCGCGATCCAGCAAAGATTGCACCGCTTCATAGCCCATGCGCAAAGCGTTGTAGAGGATGTACACCCCAATCCCCAGCGCAAAGAGCGCATCTGCCCGGACAAAACCATAGCTGCTTAACACCAAAGCCACCAGGATCGCGCCATTCATCACTACGTCAGATTGATAGTGCAGCATATCCGCACGTATCGCCTGGCTGCGTGTCCGACGCACCACCCAGCGCTGGAAAGTCACCAGTAACAGGGTGGAAAAAAGGGCGACCACAGTGACGACGATACCGACCAGCGGCGCCCGTAATATATTGGGTGAGGCCAGATGCTGAATACCAGTGAGAAATAAAAACAGTGCTGAGCCGGAAATAAACATGCTTTGTGCCAGCGCGGCAAGCGACTCCGCTTTACCGTGGCCGAAGGTATGATCAGCGTCCGCAGGCTGGAGTGAATAGCGCACCACCAGTAAATTTGTCAGCGATGCAGCGATATCCACCAGTGAATCGACCAGGGCGGCCAACATACTGACTGAACCGGTCAGCCACCAGGCAAAAATCTTCACGATCAACAGTAATGTCGCCAGCGTCGTTGCAGCCAGTGCCGCGCGGTTGACGAGTTTCGCGTAGGAGGGATCCATGCCATGCCTCGTAGAAGCGTCTGCTCAGCGCAACGCCGTTAATCACATAATGGCTCAAGTTTATCATCGGCAAGCGTAAGCTGCGTGAATTGAATATTAAGGTGATGATGCAGCACAGGATTGGCAGATAAAAAAAACCCCCGCATCATGCGGGGGAAGACAGGGATGGTGTCTATGGCAAGGAAAACAGGGATACTATGTTACTGGTTACTGCTGGTACTACTCACTGCATGCAGCGGTGATGATGGCTGCAATCCTGAGAGCTGACGCATATCGTTAAGTCGCCGCTCATAATTCTTCTGCAATGTCGCTTGCTGTGCAGGCGTTAGCAGGTGATACATCTGGTTGCGAACCCGAGCCATCTCAACTTGCAGTTCAATCTGCGCGCGGGCTTGTTTCTCTGCCTGCTGTCGGATAGCCGATTCGTTAAATTTGTCTGCAATGACAAGGTCATGCATAGTTTCAATATCCTGAACGCTCATAACCGGGCGCTCATGTCGTGCTTGCTGCATCAGGTCTCGCATCTGTTGCCGCTGTTGTTCAGTCAGCTCAATGCCATCGAACATGTGGCTTTGCGGATTTTGCGTCATACTGCCTGTCGTCAATCCGCCGTTATGATGCATCTCGTCAATCGTCGTCGTGTCTGCTGCTTCTGCGCTGGCGTGACTGAGAACCATCGCTGAGGCAATGACGACGGCGGTTAAGTAGCGCATCGTTTACTCCCAGTTCGTTCCGTTTTGCGATTCAACGAGAGCTAGTGTACGGCGATAGCTGCAAACATCCGTCAGGGGGTGTAAAACTACGTAAAGCGTTGGATTGCAAGTCAAGGAACACGGTATTTTGCCTGCGGAGGGCAACAAAAAATGAATAAAATCCTGTTGGTTGATGACGACCGCGAATTAACTTCGCTGCTTAAAGAACTGCTTGAGATGGAAGGTTTTGAGGTGATTGTCGCCAGCGATGGCGAGCAGGCGCTTAACCTGCTGGATAACACCGTTGACTTGTTATTACTCGACGTCATGATGCCGAAGAAGAACGGTATTGATACGTTGAAAGAATTACGACAACAGCACCAAACTCCGGTCATTATGCTGACCGCTCGCGGTAGTGAGTTGGATCGTGTTCTTGGCCTTGAGCTGGGCGCGGATGACTATCTACCAAAACCGTTTAATGACCGTGAACTGGTGGCGCGCATTCGGGCTATTTTGCGCCGTTCAAACTGGAGCGAACAACAACAGCAGCATGACAATAGTTCACCCACGCTGGAAGTGGATTGCCTGCGCCTCAACCCAGGCCGCCAGGAAGCCAGCTTCGATAGTGAAACGCTGGATCTGACGGGCACGGAATTCACGCTGCTCTATTTGCTGGCACAGCACTTAGGTCAGGTCGTGTCGCGTGAGCACCTCAGCCAGGAAGTGCTGGGTAAACGCCTGACGCCGTTTGACCGCGCGATTGATATGCACATTTCAAACCTGCGTCGTAAATTGCCGGAACGTCGTGATGGTCATCCGTGGTTTAAAACGCTACGCGGACGCGGCTATCTGATGGTTTCGGCATCATGATTGGAAGTTTGACCACCCGCATCTTCGCCATTTTCTGGCTCACCCTGGCGCTGGTGTTGATGCTGGTTTTGATGGTGCCCAAACTCGACTCACGCCAGATGACCGCACTGCTGGAAAGTGAGCAACGCCAGGGCACCATGATTGAACAGCATGTTGAAGCTGAGTTATCGCAAGATCCCCCTAACGACCTGATGTGGTGGCGCAGGCTCTTTCGCGCCATCGACAAATGGGCCCCACCCGGCCAACGCTTGTTATTGGTGACCAGCGAAGGCCGGGTGATCGGGGCGCAGCATAATGAAATGCAGGTGATTCGTAACTTTATCGGCCAGTCTGATAATGCCGATCATCCGCAGAAGAAAAAGTATGGTCGTGTGGAGATGGTGGGCCCGTTCGCCGTGCAGGATGGTGAAGATAACTATCAGCTCTACCTGATCCGCCCCGCCACCAGTTCTCAACTGGACTTCGTCAATCTACTGTTTGACCGTCCGTTATTGCTGCTGATTGTGACCATGCTGATTAGCTCGCCGCTGCTGTTATGGCTGGCGTGGAGCCTAGCGCGTCCTGCGCGTAAACTGAAACATGCTGCCGATGAAGTGGCGAGCGGAAACTTACGCCAGCATCCTGAACTGGAATCTGGTCCACAGGAGTTTCTGGCAGCAGGTTCAAGTTTCAACCAAATGGTGAGCGCACTTGAACGCATGATGACCGCACAGCAGCGTTTGTTATCCGATATCAGTCATGAATTACGCACGCCACTGACACGTTTGCAATTGGCTACTGCCCTACTGCGCCGTCGCAATGGTGAAGGTAAAGAACTTCAGCGTATCGAAACGGAAGCCCAGCGGCTTGATGGCATGATTAACGACTTGCTGGTGCTCTCACGCACTCAGCATAAAAATGCCTTAGTCAGTGAAGCGATGAAGGCGAACCAGCTGTGGAACGGTGTACTGGAAGATGCCAAATTCGAAGCCGAGCAGATGGGTAAAACCATGGATGTGCCGTATCCGCCAGGTCCGTGGCCACTGTACGGCAACCCGCATGCCCTGGAGAGCGCACTGGAAAACATCGTGCGTAATGCGCTGCGTTATTCCCACACGCATATCAGTGTGAGCTTCTCGGTGGATATTCAGGGTATTACCGTTCACGTTGATGACGATGGCCCAGGCGTCAGCGCTGAAGATCGCGAGCAGATTTTCCGCCCCTTCTATCGCACGGATGAAGCACGCGACCGTGAATCTGGTGGCACCGGTCTCGGACTGGCAATTGTGGAAACAGCCGTGCAACAGCATCGCGGTTGGGTGAAAGCCGATGACAGCCCATTAGGGGGTCTGCGGCTTACGCTCTGGTTGCCGCTGTACTCCGCTCGTCAATAATTTGCTATGCTTCGGCCCTCGTTTCCGGGGGCCTTATGCTGAACATCGTTTTATTTGAACCTGAAATCCCGCCAAATACTGGCAATATCATCCGCTTGTGTGCCAATACAGGCTTCCAGTTGCATCTGATTGAGCCGCTGGGCTTTGCCTGGGATGACAAGCGTCTGCGCCGCGCCGGGCTCGATTACCACGAATACACCTCACTCAAAAAACACGCCAATTACTCTGCGTTTATCGAGTCTGAAACACCACAGCGCCTGTTTGCACTCACCACCAAAGGTACACCTGCCCATAGCGCTGTGAGCTATCGGAAAGGGGATTATTTGTTGTTTGGTCCTGAGAGCCGTGGTTTGCCGGCAGAGATACTGAACGCGCTGCCAGCAGAGCAGAAGATCCGCATCCCGATGATGGCTGAAAGTCGCAGTATGAATCTGTCGAATGCGGTATCTGTGGTGGTTTATGAAGCGTGGCGCCAGCTTGATTATGCTGGCGCGCTGATCAAGAGCTAAATTCCGTCGCCGTACTCAAAGCCCGCGCCGTTGAAGAGTTGGTCCATATCCATCGAAGGTTTATCGCTGGTGGGTTTGCCAACGATACGCGCAGGTACACCGGCTGCCGTGGTATGCGGCGGCACCGGTTGTAGTACCACCGAACCCGCGCCAATTTTCGCGCCGCGCCCCACTTCTATGTTACCGAGAATCTTGGCACCTGCGCCAATCATCACACCTTCACGGATTTTCGGATGGCGATCGCCGCTGGTTTTTCCGGTACCACCAAGCGTTACCGACTGCAAAATCGACACGTCATTTTCTACTACGGCGGTTTCACCAATCACGATACCGGTAGCATGATCGAGCATGATGCCGCGACCAATACGAGCTGCTGGGTGAATATCCACTGCAAAGGAGACGGATATTTCGTTCTGCAAATAGACGGCTAACGCGCGGCGGCCCTCTTTCCAGAGCCAGTGGCCGATGCGATAAGCCTGTAATGCATGGAAGCCTTTCAGATACAGCAATGGCGTTGAATACTTATCAACGGCAGGATCGCGCTGGCGCACGGCTTGAATATCGTAAGCTGCAGAGACAATCATCTCTGGATCTTCGCGATACGCTTCCTCAACGATTTCACGTACCGCAATAGCTGGCATGATCGGGTTGGCGAGTTTGTTCGCCAGCATGTAGCTTAGTGCGCTGCCAAGATTTTCGTGCTTGAGCAAAGTCGCGTGATAAAAGCTGGCCAGCATGGGTTCACAATCAGCCAGCGCTCTGGCTTCAGCTTTGATGTTGTTCCAGACCAGTTCTAACTCTTCTGACGACATTGCTCTGTGCTCCCGATAAAAAAAGCGCCTGAGAGGCGCTGCAGGTGATTTAGCTGAGCATCCTGCTTCAGCTTTGGCTGTTTTCGTCCTTCCTTGCACGGCCAAGTAAACTCAATGCTGCCTCTCGCGCCGATTTTTCGCAATACAGTACCTGATAAATCTGCTCGGTAATGGGCATTTCAACACCCATTCTCGCCGCCAATGCTTTGACTTCTTTGGTGTTTCGATACCCTTCTACAACTTGTCCGATAATGCGCTGTGCCTCATCCACGCTCTCGCCTTGTCCCAGCATCATGCCAAAACGACGATTACGGGATTGATTATCGGTACAGGTCAGTACTAAATCGCCCAGCCCCGCCATGCCCATAAAGGTGGTGGGATCGGCACCCAGTGCAGCACCGAGGCGGCTCATCTCCGTTAATCCACGTGTGATTAACGCGGTACGTGCGTTGGCACCAAAACCGATGCCATCAGAAATACCGGCACCAATCGCAATCACGTTTTTCACCGCGCCACCCAATTGCACGCCGATGAAGTCTGGATTGTTGTACACGCGGAAGCTTTTACCGCAATGCAGTTTTTGCTGCAGATCTTCAGCGAACTGTGCGTCAGTGGCAGCCAGCGCTATCGCTGTAGGCAGGCCCGCTGCAAGCTCTTTCGCGAAAGTTGGGCCGGAAACCACGGCCAGCGGAATTTGATCGCCGAGGATTTCACGCGCAACATCCTGCAAAAGCCGGCCAGTTTCTTTTTCGAGGCCTTTGGTTGCCCAGACAATTCGGGAATCTGCACGCAGATGCGGCTTCAGTTGGGTGAGAACATCACCAAACACGTGGCTGGGTACCACCACCAACAGATCACGACTGGCACTCACCACCGTTGCCAAATCGGCTTCAGGAACAAGATTGTCAGGGAAAGGTACATCAGGCAGGAAAGCGGCATTACATCGGTCAGCCTGGAGCTGTGCCACACTGTGCGGATTGTGGCCCCAAAGCAGAACCGGATGGCCGTTACGAGCCAACGTAATGGCCAATGCGGTGCCGTACGAGCCGGCACCGATGACGCTAATCGAAGCGTTGAGGGTATTCATCAGGCATCCTGACGTGGCGCTTCGCCTTCACCTTGCTGCTGCAGATAGTTCATGAACAGGGCATCAAAGTTAACTGGCGCCAGATTGAGCTGAGGGAAAGTACCACGAGACACGAGGCTGGTGATGCATTCACGTGCATACGGGAACAGAATGTTCGGGCAGTATGCACCGAGGCAATGTGCCATCTGAGTGCCTTCGATACCGCCGATGGTGAAGATACCCGCCTGCTGAACTTCGCACAGGAATGCGGTGTCTTCACCAACGGTTGCTGTCACGGTAACGCGCAGAACAACTTCATAGACTTCATCAGCCAGCTGAGATGAAGCGGTGTCCAGATCCAGTTTCACTTCCGGTTCCCACTCTTTCTGGAAAACCTGAGGCGCGTTTGGCGCTTCGTAAGAAACATCTTTGGTATAAACACGTTGAATCTGGAACTGCATTTCGTTTGTGCTATGTTCTGACATGTTACTAAATCCTGTGAGTTAAATTGTCTGACCGAAAAATTATGCCTGGAGTAAGGGATCCAGTCCCTGACGCCCATCCAGCGCGTAAAGATCGTCACAGCCACCAATGTGCTGCGCATCAATAAAAATCTGGGGAACTGTCGTACGCCCGCTTCGCTGAATCATCTCTTCACGTTTCGCCGCGTTCCCATCAATAGGAATCTCCTGGAACGAAACACCTTTCTGATCCAACAATGCTTTTGCCCGGTGGCAATAAGGGCATGTGACTTTGGTGTAAATCTCAACATTAGCCATGCGGTTACCTCTGGGAATTATTTACCGCGTACCAGCGGCAGATTCTCACCACTCCAGCCGCTCACGCCATCTTTCAGCACGGAGACTTTTTCAAAACCTTCAGCGCTCAATTTAGCGGCTGACTCACCTGCGCTCTGACCAGTGGCACATACCACAATTATGGGCTGGGACTTGTGCTTTTCCAGTTCGGCAAAGCTCCCTTTTTTGATGTCAGCCGCTGCAATATTCACCGCACCTGAAATGTGCCCTTTGCGATAATCATCGCGCGAACGCACGTCTACAACCACCGCATCCTCTTTGTTGATCAGGTGGGTTGCTTCACCACGGCTGATGGTTTTTACCTTAGAGAACATTCCTTTAACGGTGGTCACAATCACCAGAACGAGTAAAACAACCCATGCCAGACTAAGGATGGTGTGATTGCTTGCAAACTGCATAATTTCTTGCATGAGGGGTAACGACTCCAGACCGGGCTAATAAGCTAAAACAAGGGTTCTGAGTATACCTGCGCCACTTAGCATGTACAGTCGCGAAGCGGGCAGAGTTACGATTTGTGCGTCATTTTCCAAAAAAAGTGTTCTAATCGCAAAATTGAGTCAAGGTTTATGCCGCTAAGCTCGGCACCGACATCTTTCGTAAAGCAAAACCCGCCCGGGATAACTGGTAAGCGGCTGTTCATCGTGGAATAATTATCGACTATGAAGGGAAAAGCGACCGTTACACACACAAGGACCTGTCACAACGGCCCAGCGCATCCGTTGTTATTTCGCTGGTCCGAAATCTCCCTGAGCTTGCTCTGCGCGGGCGCACTGTTATTGCCCGTTTACGCGCACAGTGCGGATGACAGTAAAACTCAGCTCAAGTCCATTCAGCAGGATATCGCTGACAAAGAGAAAAGCGTTAAAGCGCAGAAACTACAGCGCAGCAAACTTCTCGATCAACTGCAAAGTCAGGAAAAAGTGATTGCGCAAGCCAGCCGGCAGCTTCGGGAAACTCGCAATAGTTTGACCGCGCTCGACGGTGAAATCACGCAAATTACCACCTCCATTTCTCGTCTGGAAAAACAGCAGGCTCAGCAGGAAAAACTGCTGGCTCAGCAATTGGATGCGGCTTTCCGACAAGGCCAGCATAATGGGTTACAGCTGCTGCTGGGCGGTGAAGAAGCACAGCGCAGTGAACGCATTCTTGCCTATTTCGGCTACCTTAATGCTGCACGCCAGAAAAACATCGACGATCTCAAACAAACTCAGCAACAGTTGGCCGAGCAGCGGCAGGCATTGCAAGGTAAGCAGGAACAACAAAAATCCCTGTTAGCCCAACAGCAGTCGCAGCAGGCCAAACTGGAAACCGCCAGTGCGGCACGCAAGAAAACCCTGACGGTACTGGAAAGCTCGCTGGAAAAAGATCAGGCCGATTTGGTTGAGATGCGAGAAAACGAAAGCCGTCTGCAGGATAAAATTGCCAAAGCCGAACGCGAAGCGCGTGAGCGTGCCGAACGTGAAGCACGCGAGGCAGAAAAAGTACGCCAGCGTCAGGCGCAGGCAAAAGCCAAGGGATCAAGCTATCAACCCACACAAAGCGAACGTGAGTTGATGGCACGCACCGGTGGCCTCGGTAAGCCTGGTGGGCAGGCGGTGTGGCCGGTGAAGGGACGTATTGAACACCGCTTCGGTGAATCCATGCAGGGTGAGCTGCGCTGGAAAGGTCTGGTGATTGATGCACCAGAAGGCACCGAAGTGAAAGCCATCGCCGATGGACGCGTACTGATGGCCGACTGGCTGCAAGGCTACGGTCTGGTTGTGGTATTGGAACATGGTAAAGGCGATATGAGTCTTTATGGCTACAACCAAAGTGCGCTGGTGAGCGTGGGTACTCAGGTGAAGGCAGGACAGCCTATCGCCCTTGTGGGTACCAGTGGCGGCCGCGGGACGCCTTCGCTCTACTTTGAAATCCGACGTCAGGGACAGGCCGTCAATCCACTACCGTGGTTAGGAAGATAAGTGTTGTTTCAGCCTCAAAAGCTCTCAATTGCGTTCTGCGCACTGTTTTTCACACTATCGGCTCAGGCAGGTAAACTCTCAATTGTGATTGATGACTTCGGTTATCGTCCGGTTGAAGAGAATAAAGTGCTGCAAATGCCCGCTGCGATTTCGGTCGCTGTACTGCCGAATGCACCTCATGCTCGTGAGATGGCGACAAAAGCACATCAGGGCGGTCATGAGGTGTTGATTCACTTGCCAATGGCACCACTCAGTAAACAACCGTTGGAAAAAGATACCTTAACCCCAGAGATGAGCAGTGAAGAGATCGCACGCATTGTGCGGGATGCCTCGGGTAAAGTGCCTTTCGCCGTAGGTTTGAATAACCATATGGGCAGCAAAATGACCTCTAGCCTGCCCGGCATGCAGAAAGTGATGCAAGTGCTAAATCAGTACAATTACTACTTTCTCGATAGCATGACGATTGGTAATAGCCAGTCCGTTCCCGCAGCGCAAGGTACGCATGTTAAAGTGCTGAAACGCCGGGTATTCCTTGATGATAGCCAGAATGAAGCAGCGATCCGTGAACAGTTTACCCGTGCCGTAAAACTGGCACAGCGCGATGGTTATGCCATTGCGATTGGTCATCCGCATCCCACCACCGTTCGTGTGCTGCAACAGATGCTGCCATCACTGCCAGCCGATATTACGCTGGTACGCCCGAGTCAGTTGCTGAATGAGCCTGTGCATCAGGGTAAAACACCGCCGACAACCGATAAATCTCCGGGACCGAAATTCCGTGCTCCAGGCGTGTGTAAGGTCAGTAAACCACTGACACCCGTGCCGCAAAGTCGAGCCGTTGAAATAGTGATTGAAAATGTGGCAGGTAGTAAGTTAATCAATCAGTTAGGTTTACTTTTTTAACCCAATCATCAACGTTTTTGAAAATTAGCGTTAGTCCCATTCGGGGCTAACGTTTTTTTCGTTATCATTACGAAATTAATTCCCGCGACTGATGTCAAATTTGCCAGGTTCTTAGGGTGAATTGGAATAATGAAAAAGCTTTGGAAAATAAACGTCATCAATAACGTACTCAGTTTACATGCCAGACTGAGCCAGATTGACAAAAACAAGACACCGCTAAGCTCAAATCATGAGTTTAAGCGCATTGTTATTTTCTCAACGACCGCATTAGGAGATCTACTTTTTAATACTCCTGCGATCAAAGCCATAAAGCATCGCTATCCAGAGGCCAGGCTCATGCTGGTATCCAGTGATAAAAACCGTGATCTCGTTGAAAAAAGTCAATGGTTTGATGAAATAGTCATTTGGGATAATAAAATAGTTCATTCCCATCGCGTAATCAGGAGAATGAGAAAATTCAAACCTGATATGACTGTGCTACTGCATTCGACATTAGGCTATGACATTCTCTGCGCACGCCTGTCTGGCTCAAAATACATTATCAGAGATAATTTCAGAAGTGACAACACTGTCTTTAATCACTGGATAGATCATTATTCATCGGCAACAGATGTTCATATTATTCAGCGCAAACTCGACCTGATTAGTATTCTTGGATGCAATACAACAGACATCAGAATGCAATTTCCCATTGCAATTCACTCTGTAGCACGTGAAAACTATCGACCTGTAATTGGCTTTCAAATGGGGGCGTCCGGGAAAAACCGTTGCTGGCCAGTTGAACATTTTTCTGAACTAGCAGAGCGTATTTTAGAAAATCACAAAGATGCAAAAATAGTATTGACTGGTGCCGCCCAGGATAAAAATATTGAAAAATCATTCTTTGATTTATTAAAAAATAAATACCATTCAAGGGTTCACTCTTATATTGGTAAGACTCGCCTACCTGAACTCTTACAGATAATTAAAAACCTTGATGTGTTGATCACAGGTGACACCGGACCACTACATATTGCTATCACGGCAGAAACGCCGACAGTGAGTCTTTATGTCAGTGCTAATCCCAGACATACAGGACCTTATCAGGATTTGCACATTCATCAGACTATCAGAATTGAACCTGAATCTAATGATGATCCGCATTACCCATTAAGAAAAATAAGCGTTGATCAGGTTTATAACGTGATGATGAAAAATATTTCAGTCTAAAATTACACTACCAGATAGCAAGCGATCTGGTAGTGGTTTTTATCTAGGCCTTACGGGATGACAAAACTATCGCTAATGGCAACCAGAATAATACCCATGTTTCTCCAGGTCCACCAATCACAAACATCCCCTGAGTAACAAAAAACATCAAAGAGAAGAGATAAATTGAGGCTTCTAACCCCATGCCTTGATGATACTTTCTATACGCATGATACAAGCCAACCAGGATGAGAGATGCCATAAATAGCACACCCACCACACCGCCTTTTAAGAAAGCCGATATATAAATACTGTGTGTGGTTATAACATGTTGACCAATACTGTTTACGAATATCAGCTGCTTATCAAACCCCCAACCGAAATAGGGATGAATCATTGCATCTGAAATGGCATGATTCCAGATTCCAAATCTGATAAAACTCTGGGCATAAGAGGAAACAATGCGTGCATAAAAATCACTGCCATAATCGGTAAAGTAGAAGAATAATAAAATAGTAGCAATTGAAATCATGATATACAAAACATGTTTAAGGTGAACATGTTTATATTTAGCAAGTAAAATAGCTAAAGAAACTATTAAAGCCAATAACGGACCTCGACTTTGCGTCAATATCAAGCCAATAAAGAGCAACGATGCAGGTATGTAAATCCAATGCCTGCCTGACTCACGAGCAATAATCAGTGCGCTTAAAATACCAAGAGCAAAATATCCGCCGAGATCAATGACATTCTTTGGTGCGGCAAAAAAACCGTTTTCAAGTCTATTAGTCAGTAGCGTGTTCTTGTCTACCAACATAAATGTCAAAACAAGGACAATAAAACATCCGGAAAAAATGCAACCATAAACCTTCAGCAAACCATAACGCTTAATACAGTAATCAAACATACAAACGAAAAAAAGAAGATAACCGGTATGCTTCAGAGTTGAAATTATATTCTCTGGAACACTTGTCCATAAGTTCGTAATACTGTAATAAATGAGGAATAGTGCAATAACGCCTATTGACTTCCAGGGATATGGCTCGGAAAGACTAAGCTTTTTTCGCTGGACAAACAAAAATATCATCATCGCTGTAATCGACAGATGAAATAAATTATTTACTTTTCCAACACCTGTAAATATGGTCATTAGAAATAAAAATGCCATAAAAGAAATAGATGCAATAACTTCTAAACTTTCAGTTTTTTTTAAAAATGACATCTGGCGTCGCCTTCTCGAAAATTTCCTCTGTCAGTCCACTATTCATAGACAAATTGTAAACTTTTATCCCTGCATGATTAAGCTCGCTGCTGGCATTCAAGAATGCGGGCTTTATCACTTGATTAAAGTTTTCCCCTAAAAAGCTTTTCTGCTTATTATTTTCATTTTCATAAAACCGTGGGGATGAAAAATTATTCATATCAACCCCTGCTAACAGTATACGATTTGAGCTGAGCCATACGGCTATTTGCAACGCCCAATAGGCCACTGTTCCCGCATCAAAAATACCTTGTCGGATATCCCATGAAAAACCTGATAATGGATCGGTCGGATAGACTGACAATCCTTTATTATCATTGAAATTCAAAGCATACTCAGCAGGTACTACTGATTTTCGAAATATCTTATAACTCAGATCTTCAATAATAGCCAAACGACACTTTATCTTATCGACTCCAACGCAATTCAACATATCATTGAGGCAATGAACTGTTGTAAAGAGCGTCAACTCAGGGTCGTCCAGTACTTTTCCGACAATATCAAAACGGTTCTCAACAAAACCGCGATCGACAATAACATAATATGAAAATACGACTTTATCTCGTAGGTGATAAGCGCCATTAACACCAATAAATGTCGTTTCTGAAAGTAATTCAAAATCGAGATCATTCACTGACGGGCCCGTTGCCAGTATCGTCATATCATTGGTAACGGTTTTACGTAATGAATCTAATGCTTCAATTTTTATTTCATTTTTTCGCCAGACTAGCCGTTCAATATGGTCTTCTGCTCCACGTTGAATTCTGATATGAGGCCAAAAATTTTCATTGTGCCGATAAGCTCGTTCATGGGTATAACGATAGATTTGTTTAAATATTGATCCCATTCAAAGCAATTCCCGCAATTTTTCCATTACGCTCACGGCGGATATCGCCTGCATTGTGCCACCTGCACCGCGTAGCTCATGCTGATTCTTCCCATACCCCCCAATCAGCCCCGGATCAGTTGGACCAAACAGCGTAATATTCGGGCGGTCCAGCGCGGCGGTCAAGTGACTCAAACCCGTGTCGACCGAAACGACAGCGCGTGCCCCCGCCAACTGCTGTGCCACTTGTTCCAGCGCTAATTTTGGTAGCACCTCAACGTGGTCAAAACCTTCCGCCATTCTTAATGCACGCTGATGCTCATGTTCAGCACCCCACGGCAGTTTCACCCGCAGACCCGTCGGCTGTACCCGTTCAATAAGTTCGCGCCAGTGCGACTCTGGCCAATGTTTGTTATCGCGGGTGGTCGCGTGCAGAAACACCAGGTATTGATGCGCATCGTTGGGCAGCGTGGAAAGGAAATGTCCCGCAATGGCATAATCACCCTGGGTCTCCGGTTTCGCATAATCCAGGCTTTTCGCAAATAGCTCACGTGTGCGTTCAACCGCGTGTTGCTGTTTATTAATTTCATGGCGTTTGTCATACCACCAGCTGGCAAAGGGTTCCCGCGCGCTGCGGCTGTCTTGTCCATGCTTAACGCCTTTAGCCAGGCGCGTCACCAGCGCAGCGCTTTTGATCAACCCCTGGGCATCAATCACCACATCATACTGGCGCGATTGCAGCTCACGTTTGAACAAGACGCGCTCTTCGCGCTGCTGACTGCCAAACCAATGTTTACGCCAGCGACGAATCGCCACCGGCAGCACTTTATCCACTGCCGGATGCCAACTGGGGATCTGTGCAAAATTCTCTTCGACAACCCAATCAAAACGAATGCCGGGAATAGCCTGCATCGCATCTGTGAGCGCCGGTAAGGTGTGCAGCACGTCCCCCATTGAGGAGGTTTTTACAATCAAAACGTGCATGGCTACTCCTGCACCAAATGCAGCAGCGTGCTGAGTTCCTGATGAACTCGAGCCGGCTGAATATCAATGAGACTTTGGTGATAACCCTCTTCGGCATCACCTTTGCGTACTTTGTGATAGCCGGAGATTAAACGAATTACGCGCGCCTGATGAGACAGCGGTGGTGTGAAATCCGGGCTACTTGGGCCATACAAGGCGACCAAAGGACGGTTCAGTGCGGCGGCAATGTGCATCAACCCGGAATCATTACTGACGATAGCCGCACAATGTGCGATTAAGATTACCGCTTGTTCTAATTGCGTATCGCCGGCCAGATTTTTGCAGTGTACCCGCGCTGATTCCGATAACGTTTGAACGATAGTGTCACCGGTTTCGCGATCTTTCGCGGAACCGAACAACACCACCTGGTACCCTTCGCCAATCAGTTGTTCAGCAAGCGCAGCGTAATGATAGTGCGGCCAGCGTTTCGCTGGACCAAATTCGGCACCAGGGCAGAACCCTATAGCAGGACGATCGGCCGACAAAGAAAACTGCGCTGCCGTCATGCGCTTCTCGTCTTCATCGACACGCAACTGTGGCCACAGTAATGGCTGCGGCAACTGTTGAGCGGAGGCGATGGGTTTGTCGTAGCCCAGTGCAACATAGCGCTCCACCATCAGCGGAAACGCGGCTTTATCCAGCACACGCACATCGTTCAACACGCCATAGCGCATCTCACCGCGCCAGCCGACACGGCGCTTAATACCTGCAAAGAACGGCACCAGTGCTGATTTGAACGAATTCGGCAGCACATAAGCACGGTCATAACCGCTGGCCTGAAGGGATTTCCCTAAACGCCGCCTTTCACCCAGTGCCAAAGCACCATGGCCCAGTGGCATCGCCAGCGCTTGATTGACTTCCGGCATCCGTGACAGCAGTGGCCGACACCATGCCGGTGCCATCACATCAATGACCGCATCCGGGTGCTCAGCCTTGAGCGTGCGATAGAGACTTTGCGACATCATCATATCGCCGACCCAGGAAGGGCCAATGACCAGAATTTTCATCGCTGGTGCCGGTTTCCTTATGCTTTACGATTGAGCCAGGTCATGTATTCACCCACACCCTGAGCAACGGTTTTGAATGGCTTGTCATAACCCGCTGCGCGCAGATTGGTCAGGTCCGCCTGAGTGAATGCCTGATAGCGGCCTTTCAGTTTCTCAGGGAACGGGATGTATTCGATCTGGCCTTGCTGATGGAACTTCAGCACTGCATCGGCGACTTCCTGGAAGGACTCCGCACGGCCTGTACCACAGTTGTAGATGCCAGATACACCGTTTTCCCAGCACCACAGGTTTACCGCAACAACATCGTCAACATGGATGAAATCGCGGCGGAAATCGTCGCTACCTTCAAACAGCTTTGGATTTTCACCATTGCTGATCTGAGTATTGAGGTGGAAAGCCACACTCGCCATACCGCCTTTGTGACCTTCGCGTGGGCCGTAAACGTTGAAATAGCGGAACCCACACACTGGAGAATCGGCTTCCGGCATAATCTGACGCACGTAGTGGTCGAAGAGCATTTTCGAGTAGCCATAGACGTTCAGCGGCTGCTCGTACTGGCGCTCTTCAATGAAGTTTTCATTGCGGCCACCGTAAGTGGCCGCTGAAGAGGCGTAAAGGAAAGGAATTTCGCGTTCCAGGCAGAAATGCAGCAAGTCTTTCGAGTACTGATAGTTGTTATCCATCATGTACTTGCCATCCCACTCTGTGGTCGCCGAGCAGGCACCTTCATGGAATACCGCTTCGATTGGACCCAGATCTTCGCCGGACATGATGTAAGAGAGGAACTCTTCTTTGTCCATGTAGTCTGCGATATCCAGATCTGCGAGATTCACGAATTTGGTGCCATCTTTCAGATTATCCACCACCAGAATATCGGTAAGACCGCGATCGTTCAGCGCTTTAACAATGTTGCTGCCAATCATGCCAGCGCCACCGGTTACGATAATCATATGCTTTGCCTTTAAACAGTTGGGGTGAAACAGGAGGTTTCACGCACGAATGCCTAACATCATAACATTTCAGCCCGCGGCAGGCAGCCAGATGACTCCGTAACCGCTGCACAATTTGCATCCATCGCGTGAACTATGCTGCAAAACGAAGATTTCTCTGGCGGAAATGTCGGCACGATGCGTCCTGATCAGTAATATGTGCCAAAATTTTGCTATCTGAGGAGCAGAATCATGTCCAGTCAGTTTTATTCGCAAATCCGTCAACAGCTTGAGACAACACGTAGCGATGGATTGTTCAAACAAGAACGTACCATCACGTCGGCGCAGCAGGCTGAGATCCATGTCGCTAATAGTCCTCCGGTGATTAACTTCTGCGCCAACAACTATCTCGGTCTGGCGAATCACCCCGCACTTATTCAGGCCGCCAAAGAAGGCATGGATTCCCACGGCTTCGGCATGGCATCCGTGCGCTTTATCTGCGGCACACAAGATATCCATCAGCAGTTGGAACAAAAGCTGGCGGCCTTTCTCGGCATGGAAGATGCCATCCTATTTTCCTCTTGCTTCGATGCCAATGGCGGTCTGTTTGAAACACTGCTCAGTGCGGAAGATGCCATCATCTCTGATGCACTCAATCATGCCTCAATTATCGATGGCGTACGCCTGTGTAAAGCCCAGCGCTATCGCTATGCCAACAACGATATGTCTGAGTTACGTGCTCGGTTAGAGGAAGCGCGTGATAAAGGTACACGCCATATTCTGATCGCCACAGACGGTGTGTTCTCGATGGATGGCGTGATTGCCAATCTGCAAGGCATTTGCGATTTGGCCGACGAATTTGACGCATTGGTGATGATTGATGATTCCCATGCGGTCGGTTTTGTCGGTGCAACTGGGCGTGGCACCCATGAATACTGCGGCGTAATGGATCGCGTAGATATCCTGACTGGCACATTAGGCAAAGCGCTAGGTGGTGCTTCCGGTGGCTATGTGGCTGCGAAAAAAGAGGTGATTGAATGGCTACGCCAGCGTTCACGCCCTTACCTATTTTCCAACTCCCTGGCACCTACCATCGTCGCCGCCTCGCTGCGGGTGTTAGACCTGCTCAGTGAAGGCGATGGGTTACGCCAGCGCCTTTGGGATAACGCCCGATTCTTCCGCGAGAAGATGACCGCAGCCGGCTTTACGCTGGCGGGTGCTGACCACGCCATCATTCCGGTGATGCTTGGCGATGCAAAAGTGGCTCAGCAGTTTGCCAGCCTGCTGCAAAAAGAGGGCATCTACGTCACAGGCTTCTTTTATCCGGTGGTGCCGCAAGGTCAGGCACGCATCCGCACTCAGATATCTGCAGGTCATACGCAGGCACAACTGGAACATGCCGTTGCCGCCTTCACTCGCATTGGCCGACAGTTGGGCGTGATCGCAGGAGCAGAACGATGAAAGCATTGGCCAAACTCAAAGCCGAAGAAGGTATCTGGATGGTGAAGGATGCACCGATTCCGGAACCTGGTCACAACGACCTGCTGATTAAAATTCGTAAAACCGCAATTTGCGGCACCGATGTTCACATTTACAACTGGGATGATTGGTCGCGTAAAACCATTCCCGTTCCAATGATCACTGGCCATGAATATGTCGGCGAAGTCGTCGGTATGGGCGAAGAGGTAAGAGGCTTTGCCCTTGGCGATCGTGTGTCCGGCGAAGGTCATATCACCTGCGGTCACTGCCGAAATTGCCGCGCCGGTCGCACTCACTTGTGCCGCAATACCGTGGGTGTCGGCGTCAATCGTCAGGGCTGTTTTGCTGAGTATCTGGTCATCCCTGCATTTAACGCTTTCAAGATTCCCGACAATATCTCTGACGAGCTGGCAGCGATTTTCGATCCCTTTGGCAACGCCGTGCATACCGCGCTCTCGTTTGATCTGGTCGGCGAGGATGTGCTGATCTCTGGCGCTGGCCCCATTGGTATTATGGCTGCAGCGGTGTGCAAACATGTAGGCGCACGCAATGTGGTCATCACCGATATCAATGAATATCGCCTCGGTCTGGCACGCCAGATGGGTGTGACACGCGCCGTCAATGTGGCGCAGGAAAATCTGCGCGATGTGATGGCTGAGCTGGGTATGACCGAAGGTTTCGATGTCGGGCTGGAGATGTCTGGCGCGCCTCCCGCGTTTCGCACCCTGCTGGAGGTGATGAACCATGGTGGGCGAATCGCTCTACTGGGCATTCCGCCGGGCGAGATGGCGATCGATTGGAATCTGGTGATCTTCAAAGGACTGTTCATCAAAGGCATCTATGGCCGCGAGATGTTTGAAACCTGGTACAAAATGGCAGCGTTGATTCAATCCGGCCTCGATTTAACGCCTATCATCACACATCGCTACCACATCGATGAATTCCAGCAGGGATTTGACGAGATGCGATCCGGGCGTTCAGGAAAAGTGGTATTGAGCTGGGATTAAGGATTCACAGGGAGGCTTTTGGGCCTCCCATGGATTCACTTAATCAGCGCCAGATATTGCTGACAGATTGCCTCCGTATCAAATTCGGCAAAGGCATCCGCTGCTAACAACGGCGGGCGCTGATAAATGTCACACATTGCTGCTGCCAGCGATTCAGGATTGAGATCCGCCAGGCCGCGCGCTAAATCACCTTGCAACAGCCACATCGGGCCACCCGGACAACGCGTACTGACGACAGGCGTGCCACACAATACGGCTTCGATCAGCACATTACCAAAACCCTCGCTATCCGAACTGACGATCAACATTGTCGCCCGGCTGATCCATGCATAAGGGTTTTGTGTAAAGCCCTGGAAAATAACACGATCGGCAATCCCTAGCGCTTGTGCCTGGGCTTCTAAAGCGGCTTTACGCTGTGCCGATCCCTGCCCCAATAACACCAACGGCAATTGAATATTGCTTAATGCGTAAGCCTTTAACAGGCGGTCATGCCGTTTAGTTTGGTGGAAGCGCCCGACATGCACCAGAAAACCAGACTCAGGCACTTCAGCGGGCTCTGCTGCCAACTGCCGAATCAGTGCAATATCGAACGGATTGCCAATCACCGCTTCGCCTGTGAGCTTCACAGCAAAGGCCTCTTTCAAATCCTCCAGCACGGCGGGTGAAACGCCGACCACGTTACGCCCCTGATAAACCTGCTGGATTTTACGCGCCTTTAACCAGCGTGATAATCCGGTGCGATGCCCAAGATAGGAGGCTGAAAACACGCCATGCAGGCAGAACCAGGTTTTCTTCGCATCCAGCGCGCGACTTCGACGCACAATACGGTCGGTTTTGTGCAGATGAGACACCACAAGATCAAATTCACCTGCCGTTTTCTCCGCCTGTTGTATTGCTGCGTCCAGCAAACGGGCCCGACGACTCAGCTCGGTGAGTTTGCGCCAGGGTCGACGATTGGTGTCCAGAATGACCTGATAATCCACTCCCTGCGGCAAGGGGTATTCGCACACTTTTCGCAGGGAAAACAGTGATACACGGTGCCCCTGTGCCAGCATACCGGTGACCAGCGTCAGAACCACTTTTTCAGCGCCGCCGCCCGGCAATCCATCTATCACCATGAGTATGCGTTTTGACAAAATATTCTACCTGTCTGAATGAAATAACATGTGATTGCCTGCAGTCCTGGCCAGGATAGTAGCGCAGATCCTTCGTGCTTTTCGCCTGTTTCCTGCCCGGGCAAATAGTTTTGCGTCACTGAATGGCTCAGCGTAACATTGCGATTTTATTGGCTTCAGGCGGCGAACATGACCCGGCACGCGTTCCTTATTACCATTGACACTGAAGGCGACAACCTTTGGCGCAATCACCGTTCAATCACCACCGAAAATACCGGCTATCTGCCACGTTTTCAGGACCTGTGCGAGCGTTATGGTTTTAAACCCACCTGGCTGACCAACTATGAAATGGCGATGGATCCTGCTTTTGTGGAATTCGGTAAAGATGTCATCGCGCGCAAACAAGGTGAGATTGGCATGCATCTGCATGCATGGAACAGTCCGCCAGAAGCTCCACTCACCGATGATGACTGGCGTTGGCAGCCTTTCCTGGTCGAATACCCGGATACCGTGCTGCGCGATAAAGTCGTTTATATGACTGATCTGTTGGAAGAAAAGTTCCAGACCAAAATGCTGAGCCATCGTGCAGGGCGCTGGGCATTTGATGAACGCTATGCCGCCATTCTCACCGAATTAGGCTATCAGGTGGATTGTTCCGTTACCCCGCGCGTGAACTGGTCCTACACACGCGGCGCGCCACAGGGTAAAGGCGGCACTAACTATACAGATTTTCCGTTCAAACCTTATTTCATCGATCCGCAGGATATCTCACGCAGCGGCAACTCTTCACTGCTCGAAATCCCTATGAGTATTCAATACAAATACTCGCCTTTGATGAATACCTTCAAACAAAGTCTGTATCGACTTCGCGGCAAGCAAAAAAGCCCCGCCGTACATTGGCTGCGCCCGTCCGGCGGTAATCTTGCGGATATGCAACGTGTGGTCGAAATGTCGCTGGCAGAAGGCAATAATTACACGGAATTTATGCTGCACAGTTCTGAGTTCATGCCAGACGGCAGCCCAACGTTTAAAAACGAACGCGATATCGAACAACTTTATGCGGATTTAGAGGCGCTCTTTAGTTGGTTAGCGCCCCGTTTTGTTGGTCAGACCCTGTCTGAATACCACGACAGTTTTAGGCTACAGCAGCCTGCACGTTAAGTTTTTGCCACGCCTGCCAGACCGTTTCCAGTGCGATATCAGTGCATTCACCGGAATCGGTCTGCATAATCTGGTACTCACCCGACCATGGATGCCACAACGTCGCATTGGTATCGCCAAAGAACACAACCTGCTTTTTATGCAGCCCGGCGGCAAGATGCATCTGCCCCCCATCGCTACACAAAATTTGCTCGCAGCAATCAAAGCCTGCGATGACTTCCCGCACCGATGCGGTGGGATAGCGCGCTACGCGCGGTGAATTGACCAACTGCATCAACTCATCAGCACGTGCCGCATCGCCTTTGTCATGGACATCCAACGTGCCTTGAGGCGACCAAAACACCAGCACGCGCGCCTGCTCATCTTCCAGCAGCTTATTGATAAAAGCCGCATAACTGGCTATCGGCCAGCGACGCTTAGGGCTGCGGCTGCTGATGTGCACACCATATACCCTGCCCGGTGAGGCGAAGCTTTGTGCAACCCGCGCTTTCGCGGCTTCACGTTCTGCATCTGCGAGATAAAGATTCACAGATGGCACGGCAGGCAAGCTATCAGTCAATGCCGAGAGGTAAGAAAAGGTATGTTCGACCTGATGGCTGCCCTGAAAATCGCTTTTACGGAACGGATGATCCAGCTGAACGTCGGGCAAAGCAGCGCCAATAATATTGTGCGCGCCGGCCATATTCGCCAGGCGTAAGCTGTATTTGCACGGCACCGGATTAGCCAAAATCGTGGCATCAAAGCGCGTTTTACGCAGTGCCAGCATGATTTTTACGCGCTGCCAGTAAACACCGAGTGTGGTTTCGTTCTTACCGCGATGTTTGGCTTTTTTGTAGACATACAGACGGTCAACGTGAGGATTATGGCTCACCACATCCTGAGCAATCTTATTAACCAGTAGGGTGATTTTTGCGTCAGGAAAAGTGCGTTTCAAACCTTCCAGCAGTGGAGTGGTACACACCATATCGCCAATGTTATCGCGTCGGATAACAAGGATGTTTTTCATACTGATGCCCAGGGTAAAAAGGATTGATGCCAAACATTCCGGCCAGAACCGTTCCTAAAAGCGCAAAAATGCTAGCGAGCTAACTACTTTTGACCATTAATGTCCAAAAAGTTCTGAATTTCTTAGCAATAATTAACGTTAGAAAATCGTAAATAATTCATAAAACCATAAATAACAATGTCGCTTGATAATCCCGCACTTTCCATCATTACACCCATGTTCAACGCTGGCGCGATGTTCGAGACGTTTATGCAGTCTCTACTGATGCAATCGCTGATAAATCTCGAAATCATCATTGTCGATGATGGCTCCACTGATGGTTCCGGCGAACGGGCTGAGGCTTATGCGCGCCAGTATCCTCAGGTACGGGTCATTCACCAAGCCAATGGCGGCGTGTCGCGTGCGCGCAATGCCGGGCTCGCAATGGCGCGCGGGAAATACGTTACTTTCCCGGATGCCGATGACACCATGAACCCGGCGATGTATCAAACGCTGGTGGAGATGGCAGAACGGGATGATTTAGACGCCGCACAATGTAATGCAGAGTGGTTTTTCAAAGCCAGCCAAACAACCAAACCGCTCATCCCACTGGATCGCTTAACCAGCACAGCGGTGTTAAGTGGACCAGAATGGCTCAACAAAGCCTTGAAAACCCATCGATATATGCATGTTGTATGGCTAGGTATTTATCGCCGTGAACTGATTGAACAAAACAATCTCACTTTCGAACCGGGATTGCATCATCAGGATATTCCCTGGACCACAGAGTTCATGTTCAACGCCAAACGCGTGCGCTACACCGATCAAATGCTCTACCGCTACTACCTGCACGATGCCTCCATCAGCAACCGCAAACGCACCGGTCAACGAAATGTCGAGTATCAACGCCATTACCTGAAAATCGCGCAGATGCTGGAAGAGATCAATGCACGCTATCGCGATAAAGTTAAAATCTATCCCGCATTCCATTATCAAATTACGCGTGAAGCGCTCAGCGTCTGCCATTCCATTCGCCGTGAACCGGAAGAGAGCGCACGGCAGGCGATGATTGCGGATCTGTTTGCCACGCAAACCCATAAACGGATGCTGCGTAATGCACGCGGCGCGCGGCAGTGGTATCAACTGCTGTTATGGCTGAGTCGCATTTATCGCTGGCGTAACAAATAAGCGTCGCGGCTGGCTTTCGCCCTATAGGGGTTTGCCCTACAATCAGCTCACTGAAATTTGAGATCATTTGAGTATGGCAAGCCCGATTCCAGTCCAATTTGCACCGAAAAACATTCTGCTGATCAAGCTACGCCATCACGGCGATATGCTGCTGACCACGCCCGTTATCAATGCGCTCCGCCAACGCTATCCCCAGGCCAACATCGACGTCCTGTTGTACAAAGAGACGCGGCCGATGCTGGAAGCGCACCCCGCGATTCGCCAGTTGCACATCATTGACCGCAACTGGAAAAAAGAGGGCGGCTGGCAGAAGTTCCGCCACGAGATGGCTCTGCTTTCAGCTGTACGTGCCTGTCATTATGACCTGGTGATTAACCTCGCCGACCAGTGGCGTAGCGCGATTATCACGCGTTTTTCAGCTGCTCCGGTGCGTATTGGGTTTGCCTACGCCAAACGTGATCACGCCCTGTGGCGTTGGTGCCATACCTATCTGGTTTCGACAAAAACACATAATCAATTGCATACCGTCGAGCAGAATATGGCGGCGCTTGAGCCGCTAGGAATCAGCGCGGAAGGTGCAAAAGCCTCAATGCACTTTAGTGCGGCAGATAAACAGAAAGTGCAGGATGCATTGGCTCAGCAAAAGGTCAGCGGGCCGTTTATCGTGTTACAGCCGACATCGCGTTGGGTATTTAAATGCTGGGAAGATGAAAAGGTCGCGCAGCTGATTGATACGCTCGCGGCTGACGGCCATACCCTTGTTCTTACCGCTGCCCCAGACCAGAAAGAGCAAGCGATGATTGCCCACATTCAGTCGCTGTGCCACAGCCAGAATGTGGTTTCACTTGCTGGGCAGTTTTCATTGCCGCAACTGGCGGCATTGATTGATGCCGCGCAGCTATTTATCGGTGTGGATTCTGCCCCCATGCACATGGCCGCCGCACTCGATACGCCCTGTCTTGCGCTGTTTGGCCCCACCAAACTGCAACACTGGAGTCCGTGGGGTGAAAACAATCGCGTGATCTGGGCCGGTGATTATGCACCGCTGCCTTCGCCAGACGACATCGATACCAAAACAGAACAGCGCTATCTCTCAGCCATTCCGGTGGATGATGTGGTGGCCGCCGCCAGGAGTTTTTTGCATGACTAAGTTACGCCTGGCGATTGTCCGGCAGAAATATCGTCCGGATGGCGGTGCCGAGCGTTTCATCTCGCGGGCGCTGGAAGCACTGGACGGCGAACAGCTCGATCTGAATATCATCACACGTAGCTGGCAGGGCACACCCAATCCGGCCTGGCATCTGCACATCTGCAATCCCGCCAAATTTGGACGCGTATCGCGCGAACGCGGTTTTGCCCGCGCGGCACGTGCATGCTGGGAACGTGAAAAGTTCGATATCGTGCAGAGCCACGAACGCATTGCGGGCTGCGATATTTTTCGCGCCGGTGATGGCGTCCATCGCGTGTGGCTGGAACAACGTGCGCGTATTGTCTCACCCTGGCAGCGTTTGAGCGCCAGCCTGAGTCCTTATCATCGCTATGTTTTACAGGCTGAAGCAGAGATGTTCAATGCAGCATCTTTAAAAGCAGTAATCTGTAACTCTGAGATGGTGAAGCAAGATATTTTGCGTCATTTCACGCTAGATGCCAGCAAAATCCATGTCATTTACAACGCCATTGATAGCCAACGTTTCCAGCCAGCAACAGAAGCTCAGCGCTACGCCATGCGCCAGCAATTGACGCTGCCACAAGATGCCACGGTGATGATCTACGTGGGTTCAGGCTTTGAGCGCAAAGGCTTGAAAGCCGCCATCGAAGCACTCGCCCACAGCGATCGCTATCTGGTTGTGGTTGGCCAGGACAAGCAACTTTCACGCTATCAGCAGTTGGCTAACCAGCTTAATTGCCTCGATCGCTTGCGCTTTGTTGGCGTGCAGCAGGATGTGCAGCCCTATTATCACACCGCTGACGCCTTACTGTTGCCCACGCTTTATGATCCTTTTCCGAATGTGGTGCTGGAAGCGATGGCCTGCGGTTTGGCCGTGATTACCAGCACCGGCTGTGGCGGCGCAGAATTTATTCAAGCCGGCCAGGAAGGCTTCGTTTGTGATGCATTAGATATCAAGGCATTAAATGACGCCATTGTCGCCACACCTGCACTTTCGCAGAATTCTGCCATGGGTGAAGCCGCACGCCGCAGAATCGAACCTTTTGGTCCGCAGCGGCTGGCACAGTCGCTGACTTCACTCTATCAGCAGGTGCTGAAGGCCAGCTGACGAAGTGGTATGAGCAGGCGGTCAGTTTCTGATAACATGCCGCCTTTCATGTGTTTTTTGACGCGAATCTGTCGTAACGATAACTATGACAACTCTATACACAGCCCTGCTCTATTTAATACAGCCACTGATCTGGCTGCGCCTGTGGCTGCGCGGTCGAAAAGCACCGGCCTATCGTAAACGCTGGGCGGAACGTTACGGCTACTGCGCGGGCAAAGTTGAACCGCACGGTATCGTGCTGCATTCCGTTTCTGTGGGTGAGACGCTCGCTGCCGTGCCGCTGGTGCGCGCATTGCGCCATCGCTATCCCACACTGCCCATCACCGTGACCACCATGACGCCCACGGGCTCCGAACGCGCTCAGTCCGCGTTTGGTAAAGATGTGCATCATGTCTATCTGCCCTATGATTTGCCCGGTTCGATTAACCGTTTCCTCGACACCGTTGATCCTCGTCTGGTGATCATCATGGAGACTGAGTTGTGGCCGAACATCATCCGTATTCTGCACCAGCGCCAAATTCCGCTGGTCATTGCCAACGCCCGCCTGTCAGAGCGTTCGGCCAAAGGTTATAAAAAACTCGGTGGCTTTATGCGTGATTTGCTGCAGCGCATTACGCTGATAGCAGCGCAGAACAACGAGGATGCTGAGCGATTCCTCAGCCTCGGCCTTAAACGAACGCATCTCGCCGTCACCGGTAGCCTGAAGTTTGATATCTCTGTAACGCCAGAGCTGGCGGCCCGTGCGGTCACCCTGCGCCGTCAATGGGCATCGCGCCGCCCGGTGTGGATCGCAACCAGCACGCACGAAGGCGAAGAGACCATCATCCTTGATGCGCATCGTCGTCTGCTGCAGCAGTTCCCTGATCTGTTGCTAATTCTGGTGCCACGCCATCCTGAACGTTTTAAAGATGCCTGTGAACTGACGCAAAAGCGCGGTTTCAGTTTCACTCTGCGCAGCAGCGGTGAAATTCCGTCTGGCGCAACGCAGGTTGTGATTGGCGACACCATGGGTGAATTAATGCTGCTGTACGGCATCGCCGATATCGCCTTTGTTGGCGGCAGTCTGGTCGAACGCGGCGGTCATAATCCGCTGGAACCGGCCGCCCATGCCATTCCGGTGCTGATGGGTCCGCATATCTGGAACTTCAAAGATATCTGCGCCAAATTGCAGCAGGCAGAAGGCCTGATCACCGTCACCGACGTGGTTTCGCTGGAGAAACAGGTGGCCAACCTGCTGCAGGATGATGATTACCGCCGTTATTACGGTCGCCACGCTGTCGAAGTGCTGCATCAAAATCAGGGCGCATTGCAGCGTCTGCTACAGTTACTCGAACCACATTTGCCGCCACGAGCTCATTAACGCATGCCACAACGCCAACGTCTTTCCGTGGTGATGATCGCCAAAAACGAAGCTGAATTGCTGCCGGAGGCGCTGGCCTCAGTGAGCTGGGCAGATGAGATTGTGCTGCTGGATTCAGGCAGCCAGGATAACACCGTAGCAGTGGCCCGCGCGCACGGCGCGCAGGTGCATCAGGCTGAAGGCTGGGCGGGTTTCGGCAAGCAGCGCCAGCGTGCACAAGCTCATGCAAGCGGCGATATGATTCTGATGCTGGATGCCGATGAACGTGTCACACCCGAGTTACGCCGCGCGATTGAAAACGTACTGGAGCAGCCACCCTCCGCTACCGTTTATAGCCTGGGACGCAGCAATTTGTTTCTTGGCCGCTTTATGCGCCATAGTGGCTGGTATCCGGATCGCGTGATGCGCCTCTATCCTCGCGCACTCAATTACAATGACAATCTGGTGCACGAATCGCTGGAAACCCAGGGCGCATCGGTGGTGACGTTACCAGGCGATCTCCAGCATCTCACCTGCCGCGATTTGATCGCTTTCCAACGTAAACAGATGAATTATGCCGAAGCCTGGGCGCAAGAACGTTTTCAGCGAGGCAAGCGTTGTGGCATCTTCTCGATATTCAGCCACACGTTGGGCGCATTCCTTAAGACGTTGCTGCTGCGCGCTGGTTTCCTCGATGGTAAGCAGGGCTGGATCCTGGCCGTCGTGAACGCGCAATACACCTTTAACAAATACTCAGCGCTCTGGGCGCTGCATCACACCTCAACACAAGGTCGCGTATGAGCACCAAAGCGATTTATCCCGGCACGTTTGATCCCATCACGTTGGGCCATGTGGATATTGTGACGCGCGCGGCGCAAATGTTTGATCGCATCGTGGTTGCCATTGCCGCCAGCCCCAGCAAAAAGCCGCTGTTTACACTCGATGAGCGCGTAGATTTGGCACGGCAGGCTACTCAGCACTTAGCCAATGTTGAGGTTTTGGGTTTTAGCGATTTAATGGCGAACTTCGCCAAAGCGCAAAATGCCAATGTGCTGGTGCGGGGACTGCGTGCGGTATCAGATTTCGAATATGAGCTGCAACTGGCACAGATGAACCGTCATCTGCTTCCTTCACTGGAGAGTGTGTTTCTGATGCCGTCCGAAGGATTCTCGTTCGTGTCATCGTCGCTGGTGAAGGAAGTGGCGCGTCATAAAGGTGATGTGCAGGCATTTCTGCCTGCCGTGGTGCATCAGGCATTGCTGGCAAAACTGGCGCAGTCCTGATTAATGCTGGCAGCGAGGGCACCAGAAGGTGCTGCGCTGGCCGTGTTTGCCGCTGACGATTGGCGTACCGCAGGCTCGGCAGGGTTCGCCCGTTCGGCCATAGACCTGCAATTCCTGAGCAAAGTAGCCAGGCTTTCCATCCGTTTGCAGGAAATCACGTAGCGTGGTACCGCCCTGCTCAATCGAACGCAGCAATACGGCCTTGATTGTCGCCACCATCAACTCCGCTTCATCACGACTCAAACTCATCGCTGGTCGATCGGGTAAGATCCCGGCGGTAAACAGTGATTCGCTGGCGTAAATGTTGCCCACGCCGACCACCACTTTGTTATCCATCAGCCACTGTTTAATGACCGTGCGCTTTCCACGCGACTTCTCAAACAGATAAGCACCATCGAATTCGCTGCTGAGCGGCTCAGGACCGAGATGTGCCAGTACACTGCTGCCTTCCAGATCTGGAGTCCACAACCACGCACCAAAACGGCGTGGATCGGTATAACGTAGCACCTTGCCGTTGCTCATCACCAAATCGACGTGATCGTGTTTTGCGGCGGGTTGCTCACCAGGAAGGACTCGAAGGCTGCCAGACATGCCGAGGTGAATGATAATCCAGCCGTGTGGCAGTTCCAGCAGCAGGTATTTTGCGCGCCGTTGCACGCTCAGCACCGGCTGGTCACTTAGCGCATGGATTTCGTGCGAGACCGGCCAGCGCAGGCGTGAATTACGCACAACCGCATGCAAAATGGTCGCGCCTACCATATGTGGCTCAATACCACGTCGGCTGGTTTCTACCTCTGGTAATTCAGGCATGTCCTCTCCTCAACAAACCGCAGAAACAAAAAACCCGGCCGAAGCCGGGTTTTTCGCAAGAACACTAAAATTACTTAATTTTAGCTTCTTTGTAGATCACGTGCTGACGTACAACCGGATCGAACTTTTTCAGTTCCAGTTTCTCTGGTTTAGTACGTTTGTTCTTCGTGGTGGTATAGAAGTGACCTGTACCAGCAGAGGAAACCAGCTTGATCTTCTCACGAATACCTTTAGCCATGATTCAGTTCCTTAGTACTTAGTACTTCTCACCACGGGCGCGGATTTCGGTCAGAACCGTATCAATGCCCTTTTTATCAATAACACGCATACCTTTAGCAGATACACGCAGAGTAACGAAGCGCTTTTCGCTCTCAACCCAGAAACGGTGAGAGTGCAGGTTCGGCAGGAAACGGCGTTTCGTCGCGTTCATTGCGTGGGAACGGTTGTTACCCGTCACCGGACGCTTTCCAGTTACCTGGCAGACTCGTGACATTTCTATTCTCCAAAAATCAAATCAGCTCGAGCTTTAAAAACTAGGTTTTGGCCGCCTCGTCAGGCCTTAGCCCGCCCAGGCGAGTTCCATGTGAACCCGCTAAGCTGGCCCAAACGCCAAACCCGAGATTCTCAAAGGTGGCGTAGTATACGCCGCTCAGCCCGAGTGCTCAAGTCCCGAACAAATAAAGATCCCGATGGATCGCGTGAAAATGCATCATTTCTGCTCAATCGGGCGGATGTTTTACAGCCATCCGCGTTCTGCGAAAGAGGTAAACTCGCCATGACCGATCACCAAATGATCCAGTAAGCGAATATTCAGCAGCGCGCAAGCCTGCCCGACTTTAACGGTGATATCGCGATCGGCACGGCTCGGTTCAGCAACGCCAGAGGGATGATTATGCGCCAGAATCACGGCGGCCGCGTTGAGTTTTAACGCTTCACGCACAATTTCACGTGGATGGACTTCAACACTGGCAATACTGCCGCTGAACATTTTTTGCGCCTGCAGAACCCGATGCTGATTATCCAAAAACAGCGCCATAAAAACTTCTCGCTCCTGATGCGCCAGCACACTTTGCAGGTAATGCCTTGTCACCTGTGGATTCTCCATCACATTTTCTCGCGCCAGCTGACTGGCGAAAAAACGTCGCCCCAGTTCAGCAACCGCATGCAGTTGAGTAATTTTGGCCGTGCCTACGCCTTTAATCACGCTCAGTTCTGTTTCATTTGCCGTCATGATGCGATATAGCGAGCCAAACTCGTTAAGCATTTGTCGCGCCAGTACCATCACCGGGATACCGTGGCTGCCGGTGCGCAAAAAAATCGCCAGCAGTTCTGCATCGCTCAATGATTCTGCGCCTGTGATGGCCAGTTTTTCTCGTGGGGCCAGTTCCGTCATGACATTCTCCTTCCTGGGTCAGGGCGATTGTGCGTATTTGCCAGGAGGCATACCAGCAAACCGGTCGCGATTTCAGAGCCATCTCGCAAAGGGCGCAGGCCGTGAAAAGGCGGTCGATGGATTTTGTGATAAAGTTGCCTGCATCTGCCGCATCACAGCGGCAATCCGTTTTGAGTTGAGGCAAAGAACATGACGGGATTAGCCGGAAAAAAAATTCTGCTCGGCGTCAGCGGCGGTATTGCTGCTTATAAAACACCCGAGTTGGTTCGTCGTCTGCGCGATCGTGGCGCAGAGGTGCGTGTCATGATGACTGATGCAGCGAAAGCCTTTATCACCCCGCTCAGCTTACAAGCCGTTTCCGGATATCCGGTGCTGGATGATTTACTCGACCCTGCTGCTGAAGCCGCGATGGGCCATATCGAGCTGGCGAAATGGGCTGATCTGATTGTACTGGCCCCCGCGACCGCCGATTTGATCGCACGCATCACGGCAGGGATGGCTAACGATTTGGTGACCACCGCCTGCATCGCCAGCGCAGCACCTCTGGCGATCGTGCCGGCCATGAACCAACAGATGTACCGCGCGCCGATCACCCAGGAAAATCTTCAGCGTCTCAATCAGCGAGGCGTTCTGATTTGGGGGCCAGACAGCGGCAGCCAGGCCTGCGGCGATGTGGGCCCCGGCCGCATGCTTGATCCGCTGGCAATTGTCGCCCATGCGCTGGAATGGGCCGCGCCCGTCAACGATCTGCAACATCTCAACATTATGATCACCGCCGGTCCAACCCGTGAGGCGCTGGACCCGGTTCGTTACATTAGCAATCACAGCTCCGGTAAAATGGGGTTCGCCATTGCCGCCGCAGCAGCAAAACGTGGCGCAACGGTGACACTGGTGGCGGGCCCGGTCACACTGCCCACGCCCGCTGGCGTCACGCGCGTTGATGTGGGGAGTGCACTGGAAATGGAAGCGGCGGTGATGGCGCAAATCAGCCAACAACATATTTTCATTGCCAGCGCTGCCGTGGCAGACTACCGGGCGGCAAACATTGCCGCAGAGAAAATCAAAAAACAGGGTGGCGATGATAACGTCACGCTGCAGTTGGTGAAGAACCCGGATATTGTCGCAGGCGTAGCGGCATTGCAGAAACATCGCCCTTATGTGGTGGGATTTGCTGCCGAAACCCAGAATGTGGAAGAATACGCGCGGCAAAAACGGGTGCGAAAAAATCTGGACCTAATCTGCGCGAACGATGTGGCGCAGGCAGGACAGGGATTCAATAGCGACACCAATGCTCTTCACCTTTTTTGGCAGGAAGGAGAGAAAGTCTTACCGCTCAGTGATAAGACGCTCCTTGGCCAACAATTAATAGACGAGATTGTCAGCCGTTATGATGAAAAAAATCGACGTTAAAATTCTGGATGCGCGCGTGGGTAACGAATTCCCACTGCCAACTTATGCCACCTCGGGTTCTGCGGGTCTCGATCTGCGTGCTTGCCTTGATGGTGCACTGGAGATCTCCCCAGGCATGACCACGCTGGTGCCAACCGGTCTGGCAATTCACATTGCTGACCCTGCGCTGGCCGCTGTGATTTTGCCCCGCTCAGGTCTGGGCCATAAGCATGGGATCGTGCTGGGCAACCTGGTGGGCTTAATCGACTCCGATTATCAGGGCCAATTGATGGTCTCCGTCTGGAACCGTGGTCAGGATAGCTTTACGCTGCAGCCTGGCGACCGTTTGGCACAACTGGTCTTTGTGCCTGTGGTACAAGCCGAATTCAACCTGGTGGAAGATTTTGACACCAGCGATCGCGGCGCCGGCGGTTTCGGCCACTCTGGTCGTCAGTAACACGCGACACTTTTCGCAAGCCATCTTTTTATCTCTCGTCGCCACGGGCCAAACCGCTTGTGGCTGACGAGGCAGTATTGCCTGTTTTTGGTGAATTTCAGGGGTCTTGAAGGTCATGGCAGAAAAAAAAGCCGCGAAACGGAATCGTCGCGAAGAGATTTTGCAGGCGCTAGCGCAAATGCTGGAGTCGGGCGATGGCAGTCAGCGAATCACCACCGCCAAGCTGGCAGCCAATGTAGGCGTTTCGGAAGCGGCACTCTACCGTCACTTCCCGAGCAAAACGCGTATGTTCGACAGCCTGATCGAGTTTATTGAAGACAGTCTGATTACCCGCATCAATCTAATCCTGAAAGATGAGAAAGAAACACACGCACGACTGCGTTTAATCGTGCAGCTGATTCTGGGATTTGGTGAGCGTAATCCGGGGCTGACGCGCATTTTGACCGGCCATGCGCTGATGTTTGAACAGGATCGTCTGCAAGGGCGCATCAACCAATTGTTCGAACGCATCGAGGTGCAACTGCGTCAGGTGATGCGCGAGAAGAAAATGCGTGACGGTGAAGGTTTCCAGACCGATGAAACACTGCTGGCGAGCCAATTACTGGCGTTCTGCGAAGGATTGCTTTCCCGCTATGTGCGTTCTGAATTCCGCTATCGTCCAACAGCTGATTTTGAGAGCCGCTGGCCACTGATTGCGGCACAGTTAGTGTAGCGATTCATCAGGCGCGCCCATGATTGGGTACGCGATAAAGCACCGTGGTTCATCATCCGGTCGCCAGCGATGGCGACCGTGATAAAGCCGCGATGTTAAATACCGTACTCTTTACGATACGCCCGCACTTTCGCCAGATGGTCTGCCATTTCCGGCTTCTCTTCCAGATAATCAATCAGTTCCGCGAGCGTAATGATCGCCGTGACCTTGCACTGATAGTCACGTTCCACTTCCTGAATGGCGGAGATATCACCACGGCCGCGCTCCTGGCGATCCAGCGAAATCATGACGCCCGCCAATGTGGCATTGTGCGCGCTGATGATATCCATTGATTCACGAATGGCGGTACCCGCGGTGATCACATCATCCACCAGCATCACCTTACCCTGCAGCGGGCTACCGACCAGCAAGCCGCCTTCACCGTGGTCTTTGGCTTCTTTACGATTGAAGCAGTAAGGCACATCGCGATCATGATGATCGGCCAGTGCGACGGCCGTGGTGGTGGCAATCGGAATCCCTTTGTAGGCCGGGCCAAACAGCAGATCAAAGTCAACGCCGCCATCCACCAGCGCCTGCGCATAGAAACGTCCCAGCAGCGCTAAGTCACGGCCGGTATTGAATAAACCGGCATTAAAGAAGTACGGGCTTTTACGACCCGATTTCAGGGTGAACTCACCAAACTTCAGCACCCCTTTGTTCAGGGCGAATTCAATAAACTGACGCTGCCAGGCTTTCATTTCTCACTCCTCAAATAAAGAAAAGGCGACTCTATGGTCGCCTGTTATATCAATTTGTTAGCGCTGCTTTTTGCGCCTGAATCAACTGCTCAATGCCGCCTCGCGCCAGCGCCAGTAGCTGCAGTAATTCCTCATGGCTGAACGGCTCGCCTTCGGCGGTGCCCTGCACTTCAATCATGCGGCCATCTTCAGTCATGACGACGTTCATATCGGTTTCAGCCGCAGAATCTTCCACGTACTCCAGATCGCACAGCGC
Organism: Pantoea rwandensis; assembly: GCF_000759475.1. Lineage (NCBI taxonomy): Bacteria > Pseudomonadati > Pseudomonadota > Gammaproteobacteria > Enterobacterales > Erwiniaceae > Pantoea > Pantoea rwandensis. The sequence goes on along the minus strand of NZ_CP009454.1, from coordinate 607,595 downwards.
TTCACCGCCAACGATACCGACCGAAATTGCCGCCACCATGCCTTTTAACGGGCTGGCTTTTAACTTGCCCGCCGCAACCAGCGCATTCAACGCATCGGCTAACGCGACGCATGCACCGGTAATCGACGCCGTACGCGTGCCACCGTCGGCCTGAATCACGTCGCAGTCCAGTGTGATGGTGAACTCGCCCAGCGCATCCAAATCCACCGCGGCACGCAGCGAGCGAGCAATCAGACGTTGAATCTCCAGCGTACGGCCACCTTGCTTACCTTTGGCCGCTTCGCGCGCCATACGGCTGTGGGTGGAACGCGGCAACATGCCATATTCCGCAGTGACCCAGCCCTGACCTTTGCCTTTGAGGAAACGTGGCACACCCTCTTCAACGGTGGCGGTGCACAGCACTTTGGTTTCACCGAACTCAACCAGCACGGATCCTTCTGCATGTTTGGTGTAGTGACGAGTGAGGGTGACGGGACGCACTTCAGATGCGTTACGGCCTGCTGGACGCATGGTTTCTCTCCGGCTTACTTAGGTTTGGCTGCGCATTATACGGACTTCGTGCGCGGCTGTCCTGCCTACATGCGTCACTTTTCCCGGATGAAATTTCGCCTCAGCTGTGGCTAAATGCGCCCTTTCCTCTCATAAAAAGACAAATGATGACAGCAATACTCCATTTCCTGCTGGCGCTGGTGGTGATCTTTGCCCTTGCGCTTTTGGTCAGCCATGACCGCAAACTGATTCGCCCGCGCTTTATTATTCAATTGCTGGTGGTTGAAGCGGCACTGGGTTGGTTCTTCCTGCATTCTGCGGGCGGCCAGTCTGTGGTGACCGCTGTCGGCGGCTTCTTTGAAACCTTATTGACCTTTGCTGCACAAGGTACCGATTTTGTGTTCGGCAATATGGCGAAACAGGGACTGGCGTTTATTTTCCTCGGCGTGCTCTGTCCGATTGTGTTCATCTCCGCCCTGATCGGCATCTTGCAGCACTGGCGTATTCTGCCGTTGTTGATTCGTCTGGTCGGTACCCTGCTGTCGAAGGTGAACGGGATGGGCAAACTCGAATCATTCAATGCCGTGAGTACGCTGATTCTGGGTCAATCGGAGAACTTCATCGCCTATAAAGGTATCCTCGGCGATATCTCCGCACCGCGCATGTACACCATGGCCGCGACCGCGATGTCGACGGTGTCGCTATCGATTGTCGGTGCTTACATGTCGATGATTGATGCAAAATATGTGGTTGCCGCACTGCTACTGAATATGTTCAGTACCTTTATTATTCTGTCGATCATCAATCCGACACGCCCGGAAAATGAAGAACACATTGCACTGGATAAGCTGCACGAGGATCAGAGCTTCTTTGAGATGCTGGGCGAGTACATTCTGGCAGGTTTTAAAGTGGCGATGATTATTCTGGCGATGTTGATTGGTTTTATCGCCCTGATCGCCGCCATTAACGCTCTGTTTGCCGCGGTATTTGGCTACAGCTTCCAGCAACTGCTTGGCTATGTCTTCTATCCGTTTGCGTGGTTGATTGGCATTCCTTCTGCCGAAGCCCTGCAAGCGGCAAGCATCATGGCGACCAAACTGGTGGCCAATGAATTTGTGGCCATGATTGAGCTGAAGAAAGTCGCTGCGGAAATGTCACCGCGCGGTCTCGGCATTCTGTCCGTGTTTTTAGTGTCATTTGCTAACTTTGCCTCAATTGGCATCGTGGCGGGAGCGATTAAAGGACTGAATGAGCGCCAGGGCAATGTGGTATCGCGCTTTGGCTGGAAGCTGGTTTATGGTTCCACGCTAGTGAGCCTGCTGTCAGCCGCGTTTGCAGGATTGTTCATTTAATCACAGCGGAGCGGCCAGTTAGCCGCTCTTTACTGGGCCGCGCCCATCAAAGCGGCTCTGTTCTGCTTTAGAACGCGACACACACCAGTGAATCGACACGCATCACCGACTCCTGATCGAAGCGCTTTTTATAAATGTCGCGCAGCGCATTGATGCTGTCAGAACTTGCACGGTCCGGCTGATGTATCAGCATTAACGCTTTGCTGTTTTCACGCGCCAGCTTTCCACCCTCTCCCAGCCACTGGCCTTTACCGTCATACACTGAAAGCCCGTCTTTGAATCGTGGTGTGACATCATTATCAACAAATTGCTGCCATTCGCTGCTGCTGATAACGCCGCCTTTCGGCTTGTTCATCCCGAACCACAGGGTGGTTTGCATCATGATGTCCCCTGAGCCGCACACAGCAACAGGAGCGGTATTCGGTGGGATCTGTTCAGGAGGTGCAGCGGTTGTCTGGCATCCGGCCAGAAAGAAGACGAACGCCAACGGCATCGCCAATTTATTCAGCATCATAGCCTCAGACTGTTTAGGTATCACACAGGACATCATAGGGTGTGAAAGGTGGATACGTCATCCTTTTCACCGAAAGTTGCGCGCTGCGTTAGCTCATTGCGCTTATGCCTATCATGGTTTGGCTGCCATCACTATAATGCGAGGAACATTCCTGAAAATGAGTACAAGCTTATGATCCGCAGCATGACCGCTTACGCCCGCCGCGAAGCAAAAGGCCACTGGGGCAGCGCAGCCTGGGAAATCCGTTCGGTAAACCAACGCTATCTGGAAACCTACATCCGTCTGCCGGAACAATTTCGTAGCCTGGAGCCGGTGATTCGCGAGCGAATCCGTAATCGCCTGACGCGCGGTAAAATCGAGTGCAACCTGCGCTTTGATGCCGACCCCAGTGCGCAAGGTGAGCTGCAACTGAATGAGGCGTTGGCGAAACAGCTGGTGCGTTCCGCCAACTGGGTGAAGATGCAGACCGATGAAGGCGCGATCAATCCGCTGGATATTCTGCGCTGGCCAGGCGTGATGTCAGCTCAGGAACAGGATCTGGATGCTATCAATACCGAACTGCTGACCGCACTCGACGGCGCACTGGATGACTTCATCATTGCTCGTGAAAGCGAAGGCACTGCGCTCAAAACCCTGATTGAGCAGCGTTTAGAAGGCGTGTCGCTGGAAGTCAGCAAAGTCCGTGCGCAGATGCCGGATGTGGTGAAGTGGCAGCGTGAACGTCTGGTCAGTAAACTGAAAGAAGCGGAAGTGCAGCTGGAAAATACGCGCCTTGAGCAAGAACTCGTCATGATGGCGCAGCGCATTGATGTAGCGGAAGAGCTGGATCGTCTGGATGCGCACGTCAAAGAGACCTATAACATCCTGAAGAAGAAAGAAGCGGTTGGCCGCCGTCTCGACTTTATGATGCAAGAGTTCAACCGTGAGTCGAACACACTGGCCTCTAAGTCGATCAATGCCGATATCACGGCGTCAGCTATCGAGCTGAAGGTGTTGATTGAACAGATGCGCGAGCAGATTCAAAATATTGAGTAATACTGCCTGACAGCGATCAAGCCCCTTAACAGGGGGCTTGAGTGTTGAGTTGCTTCTTAACTTACATGTTCTTTGGCACAAAATGAGCAAATATATAGGACTAATTTTAAAAATAGTGTGTAACAGAATAAGGTGCGCTTACAATAAGCGCATTTCTCATTGACTGTAGTTACTCGAAATTATGCAAAACCGTCTCACCATTAAAGATATCGCCCGTCTTAGCGGAGTAGGTAAATCTACCGTTTCGCGCGTAATCAATAATGAAGAGGGTGTCAGTGAGTCGACCCGCCTAAAAGTTCTTAAAGTCGTTCAGGATCAGAATTTCAGCCCTTCAAAATCGGCCCGATCCATGCGGGGAGGGAGCGATAAGATCGTCGCAATAATTGTTTCACGATTGGACTCCCCCTCAGAAAACCAATCTGTACGCGCCATGCTTCCTATGCTTTATCAGCAAGGCTATGACCCGATTGTGCTTGAGAGCCAATTCTGTACTGACCGGGTTGCTGAACATCTGCAGGTACTGGAGAGGCGCAACATTGACGGTCTGATTCTCTTCGGCTTTTCCGGATTAGATATCAGCATGTTTACGCAGTGGCACCACAAAATGGTCATGGTTGCACGTTCGATGCCGGGAATATCCTCCGTAGAATATGACAATGCTGGCGCTGTCGAGCTGTTAATGGAACAGCTCATTAAAAGAAAAATTAAGAATATCAGCTATATTGGAGTTGAAGCAGAGGACGCAACCACCGGTCAGCAACGTTCCGAAGCCTATATAAACCAGTGCCGTGAACACGGTTTAGACGTGTCGATAGCCTTAGGCAATCTGAGCCATCAAAGCGGATTTGATTTAACCTCCCAGGTGCTAAAACCGGACACTCAAGCGGTGATTTGTGCTACAGACACCATTGCATTAGGCGTGCATAAGTACCTACAATTACAGGGTATCAGCGCTATTCAAGTGTGCTGCGTTGGAAGTCATCCTCTGTTAAATTTTCTTTTTCCAAACACCCTATCTGTACAACCGGGTTATCGAGATAGCGGAGAAGTGGCGGTTAAACAACTCATCTCTCAGCTTTTGGGCAACTCCCCCCCCCTTCAGCATGTGATTTCTGCGACGCTAGGTTTACCTGAGTAACGCCACTTTCATTGCAATGCCACTGTGATCACAAACACAAACTTGGGAACGTTCCCAAAAAGTTTGTGAATAACAGCACATTAATGGGAACGTTCCCAGACTTAACCATTTTTGTTTGTGTATTGTCTGCGCCAGAGGGTTAGAAAGGAGACATGCCTTTTTAGCCGTGATTAAACTCTAGAGCTAAAGGCTAAACAAAATGAGCAAAGACAAACAACAGGATGTTGAGTGCTTAATTGAATTTGTAGGTGGAAAATACAATATAGCGAGTGTGAGTCACTGTATTACACGACTGCGTTTTGTCTTAAACGATCCCGGTTTGGCATTTCCAGAAAAAATAGAAAGTTTACCGATGGTCAAAGGTTGCTTCACTAATGCCGGGCAATTTCAGGTGGTCATCGGTACGGATGTTGGGGATTACTACAGTGTATTAATGCACCTTACGGGTAGCCATAATCAAAATAAAGACGCGGTGAAGGTTGCCGCACGTAAAAATATGAGCGCGTTTGAACGCGCTATTTCACATTTCGCAGAAATATTTTTTCCCCTGCTACCCGCATTGATCAGCGGGGGACTGATTCTCGGTTTTCGTAACATTATTGGTGATATTCCAGTCAGTAACGGAAAGACACTGGCGCAAATCTCCCCTATCTGGCAAACACTGTATGACCTGCTCTGGCTGCCGGGCGAAGCTATCTTCATGTTCCTGCCTGTTGCCGTGTGCTGGTCAACGGTTAAAAAGATGGGAGGCACGGAAATACTGGGTATTGTGCTAGGCATTACGCTGGTCTCACCCCAGCTCATGAACGCCTATGGCCTGGGACAGCAAATACCTGAAGTATGGAATCTTGGTTGGTTTACTGTCGAGAAAGTAGGTTATCAAGCTCAGGTTATTCCTTCCATGCTTGCGGGCCTCGCCCTTGCCTTCATTGAAAATCAATTCAAAAAAGTCATCCCAAATTTCCTGCATCTGGTCATTGTGCCCGTCACTACCTTACTCCTGACGGTATTTCTGGCTCATGCCCTAATCGGTCCTTTCGGACGCATGTTGGGCGATGCGGTTGCCTGGGGCGTGAAAAGCGTCATGTCCGGTACCTTCGCACCTATTGGCGCTGCGCTTTTCGGCTTTCTTTATGCTCCTCTGGTTATCACTGGCGTGCACCAAACCACACTGGCGATTGACATGCAAATGCTGCAAAGCACGGGAGGAACGCCATTATGGCCATTGATTGCTCTTTCAAATATCGCCCAAGCTTCTGCCTTTGTTGGAATTATTTTAATCAGTAAAAAACAGAAAGAGCGCGAAGTTTCCGTTCCAGCCGCTATCTCCGCCTATCTGGGTGTCACTGAACCCGCGATGTACGGCATCAACCTTAAATACCGTTATCCCATGCTCTGTGCCATGGTCGGCTCCGCTCTTGCGGCACTGTTGTGTGGCCTTTATGGCGTGAATGCCAACGGAATTGGCGTTGGTGGCCTACCCGGCATCCTCTCAATTAAACCGCAGTTTTGGGGTGTATTTGCCGTAGCAACGCTGGTCGCAATAGTTGTTCCAGCCGTTCTTACTTCACTGATCTATAGACACCAAAACCACTCATCTCAACAAGAAGCGACACAAAGCCAGGACGCCAGTTATGGAACAACTGAATAGTAACCCGTGGTGGAAAAATGCGGTCATTTACCAAATCTATCCAAAAAGCTTTCAAGACAGCACGGGCAATGGACAAGGTGATATCAATGGGATCACACAACGTCTGCCCTATTTAAAAAAACTCGGTATCGACGCGATATGGCTTACGCCAATGTATGTTTCACCGCAAGTTGATAATGGATATGACGTCGCCGATTACTGCAATATTGATCCCAGTTACGGCACGTTGGCTGATTTTTTACAGCTAATCGCTACTGCGCATCAATATGGTATTCGTGTCGTCATGGACATGGTTTTTAATCATACTTCGACACAGCACCCGTGGTTTAAACAGGCAGAGAATCCTGAAAGTCCGTATCGGGATTTTTATATCTGGAAAAGCGCAGGGCAAAAAGGAGCGCCCAATAATTGGCAGTCAAAGTTTGGTGGAAGCGCATGGCAATGGCATGAACAAAGCCAGCAATATTATTTGCACTTATTTAGCCATCAACAGGCCGATCTCAATTGGCAACATCCGCCCGTGCGCGAAGCGCTCAAAAATGTATGCCGGTTCTGGGCAGAACTCGGCGTAGATGGTTTGCGCCTTGATGTGGTCAATCTGGTTTCAAAACTTCATGATTTTCCCAATGACACCCAAGGTGATGGGCGGCGTTACTACACCGATGGCCCGCATATTCACGATTACCTGCAGGAGTTCAGCCGCGAGATTTTTCAGCCACTGCAACTGATGACGGTGGGTGAAATGTCATCCACTTCACTGGAGCACTGCCGCCAATATGCCGCTATTGATGGTCGCGAATTGTCGATGACCTTCAATTTTCACCACTTAAAAGTGGATTATAAACAAGGGGAAAAGTGGAGCCTTGTTGCCCCTGACTTTGTTGCTTTAAAAACCATTTTTAGACGATGGCAGCAAGGGATGCATGGCCATGCATGGAATGCACTGTTTTGGTGTAACCACGACCAACCGCGCATTGTTTCTCGCTTCGGTAACGACGATCAATGGCGTGTGCTTTCCGCCAAAATGTTGGCCATGCTGCTTCATGGCATGCAAGGCACTCCCTTCATCTATCAAGGTGAAGAGATTGGCATGACCAATCCAGGTTTCAACGATATTTCACAGTATCGAGATGTTGAAACACTGAATCTCTACTCTGCCTATAAAGCACAGGGACGTGATGAAAGCGCATTAATGCGCACCCTTGCCTGCAAATCTCGCGATAACGGACGCACCCCAATGCAGTGGGATACCTCACCGCATGCCGGATTTTCTCAGGCTGAACCATGGATTTCACTATGCGAGAACTTTCGCGAAATCAATGTGGAACAAGCACTAAGTGATCCAGACTCCGTGTTTTATCTCTATCAGCAACTCATTCATCTGCGTAAAACACTGCCCGTGCTTACCGAAGGCAATTACATCGATTTGTTACCCAATCACCCATCACTTTGGTGTTACACACGCCATGCCACGGGTCACTCAACGCTTAAGATCATCGCTAATCTCAGCAGTTCAACCCAAACGCTTGATTCCACAATGTTGAGTGGCCGCCTACTGCTGAGTAATTATCGGCGCAATGCCGCTAATACTACTTTACGCCCCTACGAATGCCTCTACCTCACTCTTAAATAACTCAATAAAAAAGGAAATAATCATGAATAAACCAGGGAAATCAATGCGCTTAATTCCGCTGTTAGGACTTATCGTTGTGGACCCCGTAATGGCAGTCGATTTCGGTGGCTATGTGCGTTCTGGCATTGGATGGAGTAGCAAAGGAGGTGAGCAGCAATGTGCCCGCACCACGGGGGCAAATGGATCTTTCCGGTTGGGCAATGAATGCGAGACCTATGCAGAACTTAAACTGGGTCAATCCCTTTGGGAGTCTAATGAACAGCGTTTTTATCTTGATACTCTTGTCGCGTACGCTGTGTCCCAGCAGAATGACGTAGAGAGCGTGACGCCTAATTTTCGTGAGGCCAATATTCAAGGCAAGAATCTGATTGAGGCGTTGCCTGGCTCAACGTTATGGGCGGGTAAACGTCTTTATCAACGCCATGATGTGCATATGATTGATTTTTACTACTGGGACATTTCTGGTCCTGGCGCAGGATTAGAAGATATTCATACCCCAGTCGGAAAATTTTCATTTGCAGTGACACGCAACACCGAAGCAGGCGGGTCGTGGGGATTTATTGAGAATCAAATGAAGTGGCAACCCACGATCAATGACACCTTTGATGTGCGCCTGGCGGATATTGAAACCAATCCCGGGGGCACACTCGAACTCGGCGTTGACTATGGCCGTGCCCAGGTGCAGAAAGGTTTTTCACTCACAGAGGGTGCCTCAACACGTGGTTGGATGGCAACGGCCGAGCATACGCAAACATTAAAGGAAGGATTTAATAAGTTTGTCTTCCAATATGCCACTGACGCGATGACCTCCCAGCGGACAGGCCGGCCTGAAGGAGCCAGTGTTGATAACAATGGCAGTATGATCAGGCTCATTAATCATGGTGCTTTCGATATCAACGATAAGTGGGGACTGATGTATGTCGCGCTTTATCAAAATGTAGATAGAGTCAATCAGAGTGGATCGACATGGTATAGCGCGGGTGTTCGTCCAATGTACAAATGGACGCCGATAATGAGCACGCAGCTTGAGCTAGGTTATGACAGTGTCAAATCGCAGCAGGTTAATGAACGCAATAGGCAATACAAGCTCACTCTGGCACAGCAATGGCAGGCAGGAGAAAGCATCTGGTCACGCCCTGCCTTACGCCTGTATACAACTTATGCGAAATGGAATGAAAACTGGGGCTATGCTTCTGCAAACGATAGCGGATACCGCAAGGATCTGGCAATGCGAGATACTCCAGCAAAAACCTACAGCCGAGGGTCAAACAACGAAATTGCATTTGGTGCTCAGATTGAAGCGTGGTGGTAACTGATTTAGTGCGCAGGTGTTCTACTTGCGCACTATTCGTTTTAACCGAAAGGCAGTATACATATTCATCTGTTGTTGATGTGATTAGCCGATTTTTGAAATTTCGCAATGTAGGTTAATTGAAAAGATCGGTATACATTCATGATATTGTTTGACCAGGTATGAAGGTCGAACTCAGCTCACAGCTTCATTCATTGTGTAAAAACATCTATAATTCAATTAAGTATATACAATTTACATCATCATTTTTTTAAATTTCCTTATCTCAATGAAACCTCTCAATCCTGGAGATTGCAGAGATTACGTTTCTTTGAGGGCACTATTTGCTAATCTACTGGTCGTAATTAACACAGCCGTACCGCCAGGAATTCATGGACACCCTTCTTTGTGCGATACACCCACTCTCTCCCTGAAGGCGTTATGAAGAAAAACGGGCAGTTCAATTCTAAACTTTTGCATCCCCGCTACTGGTTTACCTGGTTTGGGCTGGGTGTGCTGTGGCTGCTGGTGCAGCTTCCCTATCCTGTTTTAATTCGGCTTGGCGCCTCTGCCGGCAAGCTGTCGCGCCACTTCCTGAAGCGTCGTGAGCGCATTACCCGCCGCAATATTGAACTTTGCTTCCCCCATATCAATGAGGAAGATAAAGAGGTATTGATCGCGGGTAACTTTGAATCCCTTGGTATGGCGCTGGCAGAAACCGGCATTGCCTGGTTCTGGTCTGATGCGCGCGTTCGCCGCTATTTCCATGTTGAAGGTTTGCACAACCTGCAACATGCCCAACGAGATCAACGTGGCGTGATGGCGATTGGCGTGCATTTTATGTCGCTTGAGCTGGGGGGTCGCATCACTGGGCTGTGTCAGCCGATGATGGCGATGTATCGTCCGCACAATAATCAGGCAATGGAATGGGCACAGACGAAAGGTCGTATGCGATCGAATAAGGCGATGATTGATCGTCGCGATCTGCGCGGTATGGTGCAGGCGTTGAAACAGGGCGAAGCCGTCTGGTTCGCGCCAGATCAGGATTACGGCCCAAAAGGCAGCGTTTTCGCACCGCTGTTTGCTGTCGAAAAAGCGGCTACCACCAATGGCACCTTCGTTTTATCGCGTCTGGCTAAACCGGCCATGCTAACGATTGTGCTGATCCGCAACAGCGATAAGAGCGGCTATCAGCTCATCATTCAGCCGGAGTTGCAAAACTATCCGTATGAAGATGAAGCGGCTGCCGCGGCATACATGAATAAAGTGATCGAGAAAGAGATCCTGCGCGCACCTGAGCAATACTTATGGCTGCACCGCCGCTTTAAAACTCGCCCACCGGGTGAAGCGTCACTTTACGTCTAATCTGTTGATGCAGCAGGCATTCGCCTGCTGCCCCTTCTGCACTGCTCACATTTACCAACCATTCTTAACGAAAAACAGGTTTGTCAAAAATTGCACAGACTCATGTAATGGTATGCTCTCTTCTATTCTGACCAAAAACATGAACCTGCTATTTACCACTAAACCACGCGCGCTGCTGGCGCTTGCCGTGGCCAGCGCACTGCTGGCTGGTTGTGCCAATCCGCACGGCTTACATCCTCATAACTCATTGCTCGATGCCAACTCACTGCAAGCCAATGCATCCCTTAGCGGCGCGCATTTCAGCGCAGCAAACTGGCCGAAAACCGAATGGTGGCAGGGATTTAACGATCCACAGCTGAATCGGCTCATTGCTGATGCCATGACTTCAAGCCCGGATCTGCAGGTGGTGAATGCGCAGGCCGATAAAGCCAATGCGCAGGTCATTGCCGCCGATGCTGAGCGCTATCCCGATGTGGACCTCAATGCCGGAATCACGCGTTCACGTGTGGCAAAAGTCGACGACCCGCTTCTGCAAGGGAAAAGCTACAGCACGCTGCGCACGGCCAATATCGGCATGAGCTACACCTTTGATCTGTGGGGCGGTAAGAAAGATGCGGCAGAAGCCGCGCTGGGCCAGGCGCGCGCCAGTGAGTTAGATCGTCAGGCCAGCCAGTTGACACTCGCCGTCAACGTGACGCGTGCCTGGAATAACCTCAACCTGGCCTGGTCGAACGCTGAACTGGCAAAGCAGAATGCCGATCGTTCCAGTGGCATCGCCAAAATTCAGCAGCAGTATGTCAGCGCCGGTCTGACGTCCGACTATCAATATAAGCAGGCGCTGTCGCAGCAAAAAACCGCTGAAGCAACTCAGACCGAAGCCAGACAGAATGTCACCGATGCTGGCATTCAACTCTCCACGCTGATCGGCAAAGGGCCCGATTACTGGCACCAACTGAAACCGGCGAAAATGAGTGTCCCAATTGCCGCCACGCTGCCGGGTAATATTCCAGCGGAGCTTTTGGGCCGTCGCCCGGATGTGGTGGCAGCACGCTGGCGCGTAGAAGCGGCATCAAAACAAATTGCCGCAACGAAAACCGAGTTCTATCCCAACATCAACCTGGTGGCGGAAGCCGGTACACGTTCACTGCTCGGCGATGCATTTTTCGGTGCACCCAGCCGATTCTTTAACGTGGGTCCAAGTCTGTCTCTGCCGATCTTCGATGCCGGCAAGCGCCGCGCCGATTTAGCCGAAAGTGACGCTAACTATGATCTGGCCGTGGCGCAGTACAACAAGCTGCTGATTGGCTCCATGGGTAATATCAGCGATACCATTACGCAACTGCAGTCGATTCAGGATCAGCTGGCGCAGCAGCAGAGCGCGAATCAACTCATTCATAGCGCATGGGATGATTTAAACCGTGAATACACCGCAGGATTGCGTCCGTACCTTGATGTGCTAACCATTCAGAACCAACTCATCGAGTCCGATCAGAAACTGGTGGCGTTACAAGCGCAGCAGATCAATCTGGCGGTGGTGCTGATTGAAGACCTGGGGGGCGGATTCCAGAACGCTAGCGCTTCAGCTAAGGGATAAGCTGACGGCTGGCATTCTGCCGCACATTAATGAATGATAGTCCGCACCTGGAATACTCTGCGGATTATCATGATGGAACAGAATGCCAATGCCGGCTGGTTACGGCCGCTTATCGCTGACCGACTGACGCCTTATCTCGAAATTGATGCGACGCGTCTGCAACGTAATCTGCAACACATGCAGCAAAAAGCCGATGCTGCGGGTGTCGCGCTGCGCCCACACATTAAAACCCATAAGAGTGTCTGGATTGCCGAGCAGCAACGTCAATCAGGTGCGCGTGGGATTACCGTGTCAAAACCCAGTGAGGGTATTGCCTTTATCCTTGGCGGGGAGCGTGATGTACTGCTGGCTTATCCCGTTGTTCACGCCGATACACTCACTGAATTACTGGCTGTCGCCGTGCAACATCAGGCGCGTGTCACCTGTATTGCCGACTGTACTCTCGGCGTCACGGCCATTGCTCAAGCGCATCGCCAGCAGCCCAGCTGTGAACTCTCTATCGCCATTAAAGTCGATGTGGGATTGCATCGCGTGGGGGTTGATCCGCACAGCGGTGACGCCGTGGCATTGGCGCAGCAGATTAAAGCAGCGGGATTGCCTTTTGCCGGACTGGTTTCGCACGCCGGCCATGCTTACGGCGCAGGTCATGCCGAGGCTATTGCTGAAGTTGCACAGCAAGAAATCATATTAATGCACCAGGTTCAGCAGCAATTGATCGCTGCAGGCTTTGCGCATTGCCCCATTTCTGTTGGCTCTACGCCTACAGCACTGGCCGCGCCGGTGGCTGAAGGCAGCGACGAGATTCGTCCGGGAAATTATGCGCTGCTGGATCTTACCGCCTGGCGCCTGGGGCTGTGCACGCCCGATGCACTGGCACTCAGCGTGGTAACACGTGTCGTGGCGGTGAATCCGCATTACGCGATTATTGATGCCGGCTCCAAGATGCTCAGCTCTGATAAAGGTCCGCACGGCACTAACGCCAGCGGTTTCGGTATCGCCGTTGATGAGCAGGGCAACCAATACGACGTTCTGAAGCTTTCGGAAGAGCATGGCTTTCTGCAATACGGAGATCATGCTCCGGCGCGTGGGGCTCTGCTGCGCATCTTCCCCAATCACAGCTGCGCGGTAGTGGCTCAATCTGACCGCTTTGTTTTACGCCATCAGGACGGCACAGCAGAGACGAAGGATATTCAGGGACGTGGCAAGTTTATCTGATAGCAGGATATTTACTGGAAACCTCTGTTGCAGCACACTTCCACTATCCTGCCATTTGCAGCGGAATCCCCTTCAGTTAAGGTACTCTTTGCTGTAGGCAGTCTCATCATTCTGTAGGGTACGGCCTTAAGACCGCCATTTTACTGTGGCGGTCATCATTCATCTCCAGAAGCCACCCTTACGGATTCCCTGCCTTTCATTCGCCTAACGGAGGTTCCATGCTGCCATCTCAAACAGTCACGCTGACCATTCCCCGCAACTGGTTAGATTTATATGAAACCATCTGGAAACCTGAATGCTTTGCCAAATGGGCCAGTGGGCTAAGTGCCAGTACGCTCACGCAAGAGGGTAACTACTGGAAAGCCAAAGGACCTGAAGGTTCAGTGAAAATCCGCTTCACGCCACATAACCCCTTTGGCGTCATGGATCATTGGATCGATACCGGCAGCGGTAAGGAGATTTATATGCCGATGCGCGTGATTGCTAACGAAAAGGGAGCCGAAGTGGTGATGGTGGTTTATCGCCAACCCCTTATGTCTGATGAAAAATTTTCTCAGGATGTTGCCTGGGTAAAACGCGACCTGGATCAACTTCTACACCTGTTAACTCATTAGAATCAATGCATTATAAAAATCGTAATGCTTTAATTTTCGCTGGAAGTAATCCATAAAAGAGTCAATTTTTTCCACGTAATAGCGTTTAACTGTTTAACGATGATATCTGCTCCTTTTCGTGCTAATCACCAGTCTGGCTAAAGTCTTCTCACCAGGAAAATTCCTGGTGAGAGCACGTCACCTAAATCTTAGTCCCTCTGATTTATCGGTGTTTTTTCTTACTTATTCAAATGACTTGTTTAATCGCCGATCAAAATGTCTGACATAACTTATTAATCGCTCAGCCGTCCCCTTATCTATTCTGATGCAAAGTCTGAAACCATTTATTCCTGAAGTTCATTTATAGGAGTTTTCTTATGGTGTTAATTTAATTAAAACACGGTATAACTCATTCACACACAGCAATACCCGATAATAACAACAGCAGGGAAATAACATGGATCGCTCAACCTATCCTTTGTTGTCTGAAAAAGAATTTGTTGAGATTGCCAGTAGGATACTGGCCGGGGAATATAATAATTCAAAGGGATTTTATAATGATCTTGCGGATTTCCTCCGAACAGGAGGAGATACCGCTGAGACAATGAAATATTTACGCGCCAGGGGCATCTCTTTAAATTCAGAGCATCATTTAATTGAATGCATCTTTACGTGGCAAACTCTGAAAGGCATTTCAGGGCTGCGTCAGGACACGCTGCATTGATGTGATCTGTACTCTGGGCAGGCGCCCGGGTGAACCCTTAATTGCATTGGTACATGTACCATAACGAGCAGAACATGGCGATAAGAGAAAAAAGTTTGGCCAGCGCCAAATGGTCAATTTTGTCATCCATAAAAATCGTCGGCATTGGTGTTTTACAGCTTTCACTTCTGGCACAAATACTTCAGGCAAACGAGTTAGATTTACTCGCCATTGCCATTGTGATGTTATTGATTATTGATACGCTTGCCGATCGTGGGTTTGGTAATTCAGTTATCAGAAATATAAACCTTAATAACAGCGAACTTTCCATTCTCTACTGGGGAAATGTGTTAAGTGGCATGATGATATTCGCCGTGCTGTTTATTGGTAGTGATTTATATAGCCGAATAATGAATCAACCGGAAATGGCGATTATGCTGGAAATGATTTCGGTGATTTTCATCATTATTCCGCAAGGGCAACATTATCGCGCCATATTACAGCGTGAGAAACAATTCTCGCGTATCGCCTTCACAGAAACCTCATCGGTGCTGGTAGGCCTGGGTGTCACACTGTTTACCGTATGGCTGACCCCTTCAGTGTTGTGCGCTATCTGGGGCTACCTGGCCATGGTATCCATCAGAATGCTGGTCTACTGCTACTACGGTCGTTCCTGGTTCCAGCCAGAATACCGTTTTAGCCTGAAAAGTTTCGCTAACGTGCGAGCAAGAAACGGATAATAAAAACAAGTCTGTATGGTGGGCTCTGGGCATCTGAGAAGATGCGTTCGCGTGCTGGTCGCCAGCACGCTTTTTTCTTTTTTGATACGGTTAACATCTCTTCTTCCCCGTCCTCTTACCTCTCAGACCTGCACGATCACACGGAGCACATCACATTTTTTAATGCGAAAGCATAACGCACGCCTGATTTATCAAGCGGGTTAAGCCTGTTAGCATGTGCGGCATCAAAACAGCTAATCCGATGATGTCTGCTTTAGAAATACTCAGTGGTCGATAGCTGAGGAAATCTTTAGGCTGGCCGCCGATCTTTTGGAGTGCTCTATGTTATTAACCGTTCTCTACATTATTGGTATCACCGCCGAAGCTATGACCGGTGCGCTGGCCGCTGGTCGCCGCAAAATGGACCTGTTTGGCGTCATCATCATTGCGTCCGTCACTGCAATCGGAGGCGGCTCGGTGCGTGACATCTTGCTCGGGCATTATCCGTTGAGTTGGGTTAAAAACCCGGAGTACATCATGATAGTGGCCGCCGCTGCGGTGGTGACCACTTTTGTTGCCCCTTTAATGAATCATCTGCGTAAAGTGTTTCTGGTACTGGATGCGCTTGGCCTGGTGGTGTTCTCCATTATTGGCGCGCAGGTCGCGCTGGATTCTGGTCATGCCTCGATCATTGCCGCTATTGCCGCCGTGATCACGGGGGTTTTTGGTGGCGTGCTGCGTGATATGTTTTGCAATCGCATCCCGCTGGTATTCCAAAAAGAGCTCTATGCCGGTATCGCATTTGCCGCAGGCTGGCTCTACATTCTGCTGCTCAAAACGCCGCTTCCCCATGAAGCCGTGGTGATCATTACGCTGCTGGCCGGCTTCATTGGCCGCTTATTAGCGCTGCGCTTCCGCCTTGGCCTGCCGATCTTCAACTATCCCCACCCCGAGCATTGAAGGTGCAGCAGGAATTTCCTGCTGCTGTAAAAAGCGAATCAGTTGCTGTAACTCCTCATCCTGCAGCATGGTCACAATTCGCTCTGCCAGCGTGCGCCCGATGCCCGGTAACTGCTGCCACTCTTCTGTCGAGCGAGCCAGTAACGCTGTCCAGTCGTTATCCGGTAAGGCCTGCAACGCGGAACGGGGAAGCGGTAGACCTAATGCGCTCACCCAGCGCCGAAAGGGTTGCTGACGTGTCTGTTGGAAACGCTGCCAAATCTCTTGTGCCCGCGCAGAGGACATCCCGCTGTCGTGCGCGATCTCTTCTGGCGTTAACGTCAGCCAGGAGAAAAGATGGGTGATCGCGCCACTGTTCAGTAATCGCTGCCAGCTACTCCGTTGCACGCCAGGGATGTTCAGCACCGATTTCTGACTGAGCCAGCTGAGGCGTGATAAAAACTGCAGCCGGCAATCCTGATTGAAGTGCAAACAAGACAGCGGATTAAATTCGCCCTGCTGCGGTGTTAAAGGATAATCGCGCCCTCTCACCCGCCAAATTACTCGCTCTAAGCGAGGAATCCCCTGACCGGCTAACGTGACTATCACTTGATCACCTGCGATGACATCCAGCTCCCGCCATCGCCGCAGCGATCCAAGATTCACTCTGCGCACGGTTTTATCATCCAGCTGAACGGGAATGAGGTTCAGCACCACGGCAATTTTCCCTGTGCGCCCTACATTGAAATCCACGGACAGCACTTCACTGCTGACTTCAACCGGCTGATATTTCCACGCGGCGGACCAGTGTCCCTGACCAGGCTGCCAGTCCCGCCCGGCACCGACGGGTGATTGATGGATCACGACGCCATCGGTGACGAACGGCAAAGATGCACGGAACCAGCGATCGCGCCACACCTCCGCCTCCTCTTCGTTCTCGATTGGGCGGCTCCAGTCCTGCGCCAGACCGAATCCCCAGCGTGATAACTGCGCCAGTCGAGCGGGCATCTGAATTGGACCATCGGGCCATGCCCAGATAAAAATGCCGAGATCTGCCAGCAGCGGGGAAGCTTCATGACGCATCATCGCACCCGCCACCTGCGCTCTGGCGTTTCGCCCTCCGTCACGTGCTTGCTGATGATCGGTCATGAGCAGAAACAGCTCACCTTGCAGCACCACCTCTTCGCGCTCGGTGTCGATGTGCGGTGGAATTGCCGGAATATGATGGGCTTTGCTTACCCACTCTTCCCCACGCAGGCCATCGCCGCGACTCACCAGAGAAACCAATTGCCCGCATCGATACACCAGCGTTACCGCTACGCCATCGACTTTCGGCTGTATCCACAGTGGCGATTTATCCTGCATCCAGTAAGCCACTGCCAGCTTGTCACGCAGTTTCCGTACCCCTGTGTGTGCCACCGGATGTCGGGTACTACCGTCCGTTGTGGGCTGCGCTTTATAAGCCTGTTGATCCGGCGTGAAGCAGCGCTGCCAATGCAGTAAGCGTTGCTGCAGGCTGTCATAGTCCCCATCGCTAACCAGACTCGTGCCCTTGCGATAGTAGGCATCATCCCAGTGCCGTAGCTGGCTATGTAATTGAACTATCTCTTGTTCGGCGCGCACCGGTGACCAGTTAGGGCACAACGCTTCAGCCCCGCAAGCCGCAGTGAAAAACCAGCAACACAGCCACCACCATCCTTTCATCGTTGCTCTCCTTTTTGTCTATTGGAGAGTGCGATGAGGGCAATGACCAGTGCTGAAGGTGATAAAGAGCAAACGTATTCCCGGTTTTTTAAGCCGTTTGCAGCGGCTTACCGCGTTGTCTGGCGCGGGTTCACAGAAAAAGAATTACCTTAGCCCAACGGCAAACGCTGCGTGGCACCGTTAAGCCGTGTATACTGTGCAGGAAATCGACTCCGCTCTTTACTCAATTCAAGATAACCATGGCTCAAGGCACGCTTTATATTGTTTCCGCCCCCAGTGGCGCGGGTAAATCCAGTCTGATTCAGGCTTTATTGAAGACACAGCCGCTGTACGATACGCAGGTGTCTGTTTCCCATACCACTCGCGGCGTGCGTCCCGGTGAAGTTCATGGTGAACACTATTTCTTTGTCTCCAAGCCCGAATTTGAGACCATGATTGCCGCTGAAGACTTCCTCGAACATGCGGAAGTGTTTGGCAATTACTACGGTACCTCGCGCGCCGCGATTGAGCGCGTGCTGGCGACCGGTGTCGATGTATTTCTGGATATCGACTGGCAAGGTGCTCAGCAAATTCGTCAGAAAATGCCTGCCGCACGCAGCATTTTTGTGTTGCCGCCGTCGACTGAAGAGTTAGATCGTCGCCTGCGTGGCCGTGGTCAGGATAGCGAAGAGGTTATCGCCCGCCGTATGGCTCAAGCCGTGGCGGAAATGAGTCACTACGCTGAATACGATTATCTGATCGTGAATGATGATTTCGACCTGGCACTGACCGACCTGAAACACATTATTCGCGCAGAACGTCTGCGTATGAGTCGCCAAAAATCGCGACATGATGCTTTAATCAGCAAACTATTGGCAGTCTGAAGTCACTTTCAGTATTATGCCCAGTCATTTCTTCATCATCTGTGGAGTAGCACACCTATGGCACGCGTAACCGTTCAGGACGCAGTAGAGAAAATTGGTAACCGTTTTGACCTGGTGTTGGTCGCTGCACGTCGTGCACGTCAGATGCAGGTAGGCGGTAAAGATCCGCTGGTTCCGGAAGAGAACGATAAAGCCACCGTTATCGCCCTGCGCGAAATCGAAGAAGGCCTGATCACCACCCAGATTCTGGATGTGCGTGATCGTCAGGAGCAGCAAGAGCAGGAAGCCGCTGAGTTACAAGCCGTTACCGCTATCGCTGAAGGTCGTCGTTAACAGCACTTCGCAGGTCAACCTTGTATCTGTTTGAAAGCCTCAATCAACTGATTGAAAAATACTTGCCTGAGGAGCAAATCAAGCGCCTCAAGCAAGCTTATCTCGTCGCGCGTGATGCCCACGAGGGTCAGACACGCTCCAGCGGTGAACCTTACATCACCCATCCTGTTGCCGTTGCCTGCATTCTGGCCGAGATGAAACTCGACCATGAAACGCTGATGGCAGCGCTGCTGCATGACGTGATCGAAGATACACCCGCCACTTACCAGGATATGGAACAGCTGTTTGGCAAAAGCGTGGCCGAACTGGTGGAAGGCGTGTCGAAACTCGACAAGCTGAAGTTCCGCGACAAGAAAGAAGCGCAGGCTGAAAACTTTCGCAAAATGATCATGGCGATGGTGCAGGATATCCGCGTCATTCTGATCAAGCTGGCTGACCGCACGCACAATATGCGCACGCTCGGTGCGTTACGGCCGGATAAGAAACGTCGTATCGCATTGGAAACGCTGGAGATTTACAGTCCTCTGGCGCACCGCCTTGGTATTCATCACCTGAAAACAGAGTTGGAAGAACTCGGCTTTGAAGCCCTCTATCCAAATCGTTTCCGCGTGATAAAAGAGGTGGTGAAAGCGGCACGCGGTAATCGTAAAGAGATGATTCAGAAGATCCTTTCTGAAATCGATGGGCGCTTACAGGAAGCAGGCATTCCCTGCCGTGTGAGTGGTCGCGAGAAGCATCTCTATTCGATCTACCGCAAAATGCACCTGAAAGAGCAGCGATTCCACTCGATCATGGATATTTATGCCTTTCGCGTTATCGTGAAAGACCTGGATACCTGTTATCGCGTGCTCGGTCAGATGCACAGCCTGTACAAACCGCGTCCTGGACGCGTCAAAGATTACATCGCGATTCCCAAGGCCAACGGCTATCAATCACTGCATACATCAATGATTGGTCCGCACGGCGTGCCCGTTGAAGTGCAAATCCGTACCGAAGATATGGATCAGATGGCGGAGATGGGGGTAGCGGCACACTGGGCTTATAAAGAGGCCGGTGAAAGCGGCACGACCGCACAGATTCGCGCCCAGCGCTGGCTGCAAAGCCTGCTGGAGCTGCAGCAAAGCGCCGGTAGCTCGTTTGAATTTATCGAGAGCGTCAAATCCGATCTCTTCCCGGATGAGATCTACGTCTTCACGCCGGAAGGACGCATCGTCGAACTGCCTGCTGGCGCCACGCCGGTAGACTTCGCTTACGCCGTGCACACCGATATTGGCCATGCCTGTGTCGGCGCCCGCGTCGATCGCCAGCCTTATCCGCTGTCGCAATCGCTAACCAGCGGCCAAACCATTGAAATTATCACCGCGCCAGGCGCACGTCCGAATGCGGCGTGGCTTAACTTTGTGGTGAGTTCAAAAGCGCGCGCCAAGATTCGTCAGCTGCTGAAAAACCTGAAACGCGAAGACTCCGTTAACCTTGGCCGTCGCCTGTTGAGCCATGCTCTCGGCGGCAGCAAAAAACTGGCGGAAATTCCGGCGGAGAATATCCAGCACGAGCTGGAACGCATGAAGCTGGCCAGCATTGACGATCTGCTGGCAGAGATCGGCCTCGGCAACGCCATGAGCGTGGTCGTGGCGAAAAACCTGCTGCAGTCGGGTGCTGAACAGCCGCAAAGCAACAGCAAACGCAAAAAGCTGCCGATCAAAGGTGCTGATGGCGTATTGATTACCTTTGCCAAGTGCTGTCGCCCGATTCCTGGCGATCCGATTGTTGCGCACGTCAGCCCGGGCAAAGGCCTGGTGGTGCACCACGAATCCTGTCGTAACATCCGTGGCTATCAGAAAGAGCCCGAGAAGTTTATGCCGGTTGAGTGGGATAAAGTTATCGATCAGGAGTTCGTTGCGGAAATTAAGGTGGATATGTTCAACCATCAGGGCGCACTGGCGAACCTGACGGCGGCGATCAACACCGCGGGATCCAACATCCAAAGTCTTAACACGGAAGAGCGCGACGGCCGTGTTTACAGCGCCTTTATCCGCCTCACCGCGAACGATCGCGTCCATCTGGCCAACATTATGCGTAAAATCCGCGTGATGCCAGATGTGATTAAAGTTCACCGTAACCGTAATTAGTGCATGAACGCTCAACGTTTTGCTCGTATCCAGGAAATGCTGGCCATGCGCCAGCACGACCTCACCGTCTGCATGGAGCAGGTCCATAAGCCGCATAATGTCTCGGCGGTGATTCGTACTGCTGACGCGGTCGGCATCCATGAAGTGCACGCCGTCTGGCCTAGCGTGCGCATGCGCACCATGGTATCCGCTTCAGCGGGCAGCAACAGTTGGGTGAAAGTGCAGACGCATCGTCATATCGCGGAAGCCGTGCGTCACCTGAAAGATCAAGGCATGCAGGTGCTGGCCACCAATCTGTCGGCCAATGCGGTGGATTTCCGCGAGATTGATTACACCAAACCAACCTGCATTCTGATGGGGCAGGAAAAAACCGGCATCACCGCTGAAGCGCTGGCGCTCGCCGATCAGGACATCATTGTGCCCATGGTCGGCATGGTGCAGTCGCTCAACGTGTCCGTTGCCTCCGCGCTGATTCTGTATGAAGCGCAGCGTCAACGGCAGAACGCGGGCATGTACAAACGTCAGCACAGCCTGCTTGATGCCGATGAACAGCAGCGTTTGCTGTTTGAAGGCGGTTATCCTGTGCTTGCGCGCGTGGCGAAGCAAAAAGGTCTGCCTTATCCGCATATCAACGCCCAGGGCGAGGTGGAAGCCGATGCCGACTGGTGGGCCACCATGCAATCCACAGGTAAAAAATGAAAGGTCGTCTGCTGGATGCCATACCGCTCAGTACCCTGACCGGCGTCGGCGCCAGTCAGGCGGGAAAACTGGCTAAACTCAGCCTGTTCACCATTCAGGATTTGCTGCTGCATCTGCCGCTGCGCTACGAAGATCGCACCCAACTCTACAAGATTAATGACCTGCTGCCGGGCGTCTGGTCCACGGTGGAAGGTGAAGTGCTGCACAGTGAGATCACGTTTGGCCGCCGCCGCATGCTGGTGTGCCAGATCAGTGATGGCAGCGGCATGCTGACCATGCGCTTCTTCAATTTCAATGCCGGGATGAAAAACAGTCTGGCGCCAGGCCGCCGCGTCACCGCTTATGGCGAAATCAAACGTGGCCAGCGCGGTGCTGAAATTATTCATCCCGAGTATCGCGTGCAGGGCGAACAGGGCGGCGTCGAGCTACAGGAAACCCTGACACCGGTCTATCCCACCACTGAAGGCATTCGTCAGGCCACGCTGCGCAATCTCACCGATCAAGCGCTGACGTTGCTGGAAAGCTGCCCGATTGCCGAATTGCTGCCGTCAGAACTGAGCGGTGGCTTGATGAGTTTGCCGGATGCCCTGCGCACGCTGCATCGTCCGCCGCCCGATTTACGTCTGAGCGAACTGGAAACTGGTCGCCATCCCGCACAAAAGCGCTTAATCCTTGAAGAGCTGCTGGCGCACAACCTCAGCATGCTGGCGGTTCGTGCCGGTGCTCAACGTCATCATGCGTTGCCGATGCCTGCTAAGCATAATCTGGTGAATCAATTGCTGGCCGCGCTGCCCTTCTCACCCACCGGTGCGCAAAAACGCGTGGTTGAGGAGATCGAGCGCGATTTAGCCAACGACTTCCCGATGATGCGTCTGGTGCAGGGTGATGTCGGATCGGGCAAAACGCTGGTCGCTGCGCTGGCGGCGCTTGATGTCATCGCGCATGGCAAACAGGTGGCGCTGATGGCGCCGACTGAACTGCTGGCCGAGCAGCATGCCAACAATTTCCGCCAGTGGTTTGCGCCGCTGGGTATTGAAGTGGGTTGGCTGGCTGGTAAGCAAAAAGGCAAAGCACGTGAAGCCCAGCAGGAAGCGATTGCCAGCGGGCAGGTAGCGATGGTGGTCGGCACGCATGCGCTGTTCCAGGAACAGGTGAAATACAACGGCATGGCGCTGGTGATCATTGATGAGCAACACCGCTTCGGCGTTCATCAACGGCTTGCGCTGTGGGAAAAAGGTGAAGAGCAGGGTTTCCATCCGCATCAGCTGATTATGACCGCCACACCGATTCCGCGTACCCTGGCGATGACCGCCTATGCCGATCTCGACACCTCCACCATCGACGAATTACCGCCTGGCCGCACACCGGTCACCACGGTGGCCATTCCTGACAGTCGCCGCGGCGATATTATTGAGCGGGTGAAAAACGCCTGCCATGAAGGTCGCCAGGCTTACTGGGTCTGTACGCTGATTGAAGAGTCAGATGTACTGGAAGCACAAGCGGCGGAAGCCACCTGGGAAGAGTTGAAACTCGCGCTGCCTGGCTTGCAGGTTGGGCTGGTGCATGGCCGCATGAAACCGGCAGAGAAACAGGCGGTGATGGCGGCCTTCAAAGCCAACGAGATTCAGTTACTGGTCGCAACGACGGTGATTGAAGTCGGGGTAGACGTGCCCAACGCCAGCCTGATGATCATCGAAAACCCGGAACGTTTGGGCCTGGCTCAGCTGCATCAGCTGCGTGGCCGCGTGGGCCGTGGTGCAGTCGCCTCGCATTGCGTGCTGCTGTACAAAGCGCCGCTCAGCAAAACCGCGCAGAAGCGTTTGCAGGTACTGCGCGACAGCAACGATGGCTTCGTCATCGCTCAGCACGACCTGGAAATTCGCGGTCCCGGTGAATTACTGGGTACGCGTCAGACCGGTAATGCAGAGTTTAAGGTCGCAGACTTACTGCGCGATCAGGGCATGATCCCGGAAGTGCAACGCGTGGCACGCCATATCCACCAGCACTATCCAGAGCAGGCTCAGGCGTTGATTGAACGCTGGTTGCCAGAGACCGAGCGCTACAGCAACGCTTAAAAGTGGGCAAAAGGCGGCGTGTTGAAGAGCCAAAACGACACGATGCCCGCCCTTACTCGCTACGATCGATCGCCATAAAATCTCCGACAAATTTCTGCAACAGACGCGCCAGCTCGGTGCGCTCGCTATCCTGCCAGTTCTCAAACAGATGCTGATAAATCTGCGCCCGTGCGGCATCGATTTTATCCGTCATCGCTTTGCCAGTGACGGTAATGACTGCTTCGTTGACGCGTTTGTCTTTGGCATTTTTCTGCCGTTGCGCTAACCCCAGCTCTTCCAGTTTTGCCACCTGACGGCTCACGGTGGTGTAATCGCGTCCGGCGCGCTCTGCCAGTTCCACCACGCCAATCGGTCCAAAGCGGCCAATCTGGATCAGCAGCGGAAATAACGCACGATCGAGTTGAATATTGGACTCTTTTATTAGTAATTCATCACGTTGCGGGCGATTAAAAGTACCCACAATCATCAGCAGCGCATTATGCAGATCGTCGAACTCTGCATTATTATGTGTATTTTGCACACTTTTCATTGACGTTATCCCGAGGCAGAACTAATGTGTGCATATTACACATAATTTCCGATTATCTGAAGGAGAAAGCATGAAAGCAGCTATCGTTTCCACAGCGGGCGAACAGCCGGTTTACGGTGATTTTCCCGAGCCACAAGCCGATGAACAGCATGTGGTTGTCAGCGTTAAAGCGGCTGCCGTCAGTCAACTGGCGAAGGCACGCGCTTCTGGCAAACACTACAGCGCCACCACACATTATCCTTTTATCACCGGCATTGACGGTACCGGTACGCTCAGCAATGGCGATCCGGTCTATTTTCTCGCCTTTAATGCGCCCTGGGGCAGCATGGCGGAAAGAACGCAGGTTCCCGCCGCGGCCATTGTGCCATTGCCCGCTTCGCTCGATCCGGTGCTGGCTGCCGCCATCGCCAATCCGGGCATGTCCTCCTGGGCAGCGTTGACGCGCCGGGCGCAGTTGCAGCCGGGTGAAACCGTGTTGATCAATGGCGCCACCGGCACCTCAGGTGGATTAGCAGTGCGAATAGCTCGCCATCTTGGCGCAGGCAAAATCATCGCCACCGGACGCAATCGTGAAGTACTGGATCAATTGCGTGCCCAAGGCGCGGACATCACCCTGACGCTGGATGAGTTGCCCGGCGCACTGCCTGCACTGATGAAAGAAGGCATCGATATCGTGCTGGATTACCTGTGGGGCCAGAGTGCACTTGATATCATGCAGGCGGCTGTCGCGGGGGGAGAGAAAGCGGTGCGCTTCGTGCAAATCGGCTCGCTGAGTGGCCAGGAGATCACCCTGCACAGCAAGCTGTTGCGCTCATCCGGTCTGACATTAATGGGCAGCGGGCTGGGTAGCGTATCCGATGCGGAGCTGATTGCCTGTATCAGCGAAATGTTGAATGCCGCGGCAGAGAGTGATTTTTCGGTCGCTTTCCAGATGCGTCCGTTGAGTGAAGTGGCTCAGGCCTGGCAGGAAGATGATAGCCGTAGTCGTACCGTGTTTACGCTTTAAATCAATGCAAGTGAAAAGGGGCATTGCAAACGATTGCTTTCACACCGCAACCGTTTAAAATCGCCCCTTTGTTGTCATTGAGAACGCGCACCATGTCCGTTAATACTGCTGAATCTCATCAGTCAGCCCGTCCACAGAGTGAACTGATTTACCGCCTCGAAGACCGTCCACCGCTACCGCAAACCCTCTTTGCGGCCTGTCAGCATCTGCTGGCGATGTTTGTCGCGGTCATCACTCCTGCGCTATTGATTTGCCAGGCGCTGGGTTTACCGGCTCAGGATACGCAACACATTATCAGCATGTCGCTGTTTGCATCGGGTGTGGCTTCAATCCTGCAAATCAAAACCTGGGGACCAGTCGGTTCTGGTTTACTGTCGATTCAAGGCACCAGCTTTAACTTTGTGACACCGCTGATTATGGGCGGCATGGCGCTGAAAAATGGCGGTGCCGATGTCCCGACCATGATGGCCGCGCTGTTCGGTACGTTGATGGTGGCCTCCTGTACCGAAATGGTGCTGTCACGCGTCCTGCATCTGGCTCGTCGTATTATTACACCGCTGGTTTCCGGCATTGTGGTGATGATTATTGGCCTGTCACTGATTCAGGTTGGCCTGACCTCGATTGGCGGCGGCTTCGCGGCAATGAGCGATCACTCTTTCGGCGCGCCAAAAAATCTGCTGCTGGCTGGCGCGGTATTAGTGGTGATTATCCTGCTTAACCGTCAGCGCAATCCCTACCTGCGTGTGGCCTCACTGGTGATCGCCATGGCTGTCGGTTACGGATTGGCATGGGCGCTGGATATGTTACCTGCCACCAGCGCGCCCGCCGATCAACCACTGGTGGCGGTGCCAACACCGCTATATTACGGCCTCGGTTTTGACTGGAACCTGTTGATCCCGCTGATGCTGGTGTTTATGGTGACCTCACTGGAAACCATTGGCGATATTACTGCCACCTCGGATGTGTCAGAACAACCGGTGAGTGGTCCGCTGTATATAAAGCGCTTGAAAGGCGGCGTGCTGGCTAACGGCCTCAACTCATTTGTATCCGCATTGTTCAATACGTTTCCGAACTCCTGCTTCGGGCAGAACAACGGCGTGATTCAGCTGACCGGCGTTGCCAGCCGTTATGTGGGTTTTGTCGTGGCGCTGATGCTGATTGTGCTCGGCCTGTTCCCGGCGGTGAGTGGTTTTGTGCAGCACATTCCTGAGCCAGTGCTGGGTGGAGCCACCATCGTGATGTTTGGCACGATTGCGGCATCGGGTGTACGCATCGTTTCGCGCGAGCCGCTGAACCGCCGCGCCATTATGATCATCGCACTGTCGCTGGCCGTTGGCCTGGGTGTTTCACAGCAACCGCTGATTCTGCAATTCGCCCCGGACTGGCTGAAAACCCTGCTCTCCTCAGGCATTGCTGCCGGTGGTATCACCGCAATCGTGCTTAACCTCGTCTTTCCACAGGAAAAGTAATCCTTAAGGCAGGCTGCGGCCTGCCTGTTATTTATCCGCTTTTACATCCAGGCTGTTGAGCTGTAACGGTAATTCAGGCATAACAACCTCTTACCGGATAAATATCGGGATGGATGGATGCGATGAAATTTTTAGGCAAGTTTTTCCTTACCTTACTGCTGCTGATTCTGCTGGGGCTGGTTGTCCTGTATGTCTTGCTGCAGACACAGTGGGGCGCAGGTTGGTTTAGCCGTTGGGTAAGTGACAAGACCGCCTGGCATCTCTCCCTCAGCAAGATTGAGCATAACTTCTCTTCTCCCTCGCACATCATGCTGGATGATTTCAGCTTTGGGCACGATGGTCAGCCAGCGGTGTTGGTGGCCAAGCGCGTCGACCTCGGACTGGCACTGGTGCAATTCAGTGACTGGCTGCATTTTGATAGCATCGACGTGCGTGATGGCGAGATTAACCTCGCGAATCAGACGCCCGATACCACGCTGCCTATCCAGGCCAATCGCCTGCAACTGAATAACGTGCGCATTGATAGCCCGCACAGCATGCTGCCGATGATCGCTGAACGGGTTAATGGCGGAATTATCCCGTGGAAACCGACCCCGACGGATATGCTGGGCAGCGATGCACAGTTCCAGATGAGTGCGGGCAAGCTGACGCTGAATGGTGTTCCGGGCAACAATGTGCTGCTGCAGGGAAGTGTGAAGCAGCACCGCATGATATTCAGCAATATTGGGGCCGATCTCGCGCGTGGTTCGATGACCGGCAACGCCGAGCGCGACACGCAGGGTAACTGGAAGATTGATCAGCTACGTCTTAATGATATCCGCCTGCAGACCCATCAAAATCTGAGTGATTTCCTCAATCCGCTGCGCGACGTGCCGTCAGTGAGCATCAATCGCCTGGATATGACCGATGCGCGACTGCAAGGGCCGGATTGGGCTGTCACCGACCTCGATTTAACCCTGAAGAACATCACGCTGCGTGGAGATGACTGGCAAAGCGATGATGGCTCACTGTCGATGAATGCCGGTAACTTCATTAATGGTGGCTTTGAGCTTAACGATCCGATTGTGAATGCCAACTTCTCGGCGCAGGGCATTGAGTTGGCCCAGTTCAGTTCACGTTGGGCCAATGGCGTGATCCGTGCCAGCGGCAACTGGACGCGCAGCGATAAACGCCTGACGCTGAATGATTTAGCTATTGCCGGGCTGGAATATACCTTACCGCAGAACTGGCGCGATCGCTGGCAGCAAGCATTGCCATCATGGCTGGATAGCGTGCTGGTGACACACGCTACGGCCAATCGAAATCTGGTGATCGACATCAACCCTGCTTTCCCATTCCAGATGACCGCGCTGGATGGTAACGCCGATAACCTGCTACTGGCACGCCAGCATCAGTGGGGAATCTGGGGCGGTAAAGCGAGCTTTAACGCGGCGGAAGCAACGTTTAATCGCACCGATCTGCGCCATCCTTCCATTGCCTTTAATGCTAACGATCAGCAAATTCAGGTGACAGAAATGAGCGCCTTTAACGGCAATGGTTTGCTGGAGGGCACCGCGAGCGTTGGGCAGGATGCACAGCGCCCATTGACACTGAATCTCAAAGGTCAGGCGGTGCCAGCCAATGTGTTGCAAAACTGGGGCTGGCCTGCATTGCCTCTTAGCGGCAACAGTAATCTTTTGCTGCAGGTGAAAGGTTCATTGAGTGCTGCCGCGCCATTGCGCCAAAGCGTTGAGGGGAATGTGTCAGTGACCACCGATACGCAATCGGTGCAGCAGACGATGCATGCGGGTCAGGTTCAATAGGTTTTCAGAAAAGGCAGCGGTGCGAGGAATGCCGCGTATCAGTAGCGACACCCTGTCGCTCACCGATGCGCCATTCTTCACGCTGCTACCGATTGAGGTTGAAGATGGCTACAACGTAATCTGCACGCATTAATTAATGCGTGCACCCGAGCCACCCTCTTCTAATGCACCATCTGCATCGGCTGGCAGTACGATATAAACCCCTTCAAACACCGCACCCAGCTCATCATCACCAAACAGTTCCACTTCCATCTGCACGCGCGCTTTACGACCACGCGCCAGACGGTCAAGGTCGCCACTCAGTGATCCCAGGTCGGCAATCGCACCCGGACGTCCACTAATGGGCTTACTGTAACGAATATGAGCATCGGCAAGGATGATAGTGCCGCCGAGATGCCGCTCGCGCAGTAATAGCCAAATCAGCCCCCAGCCTGTGAGCGTAGCCAGTGAGAACAAGCTGCCAGCGAATAACGTGTGGTGCGGGTTCTGGTTGCCGGTTTCTGGCATGGTAGTAACGAACTTCTGCCCGGTATATTGCAGAATGCGCACGCCCATTTTCTCACTGAGCGGAATATGCTCGTACCAGGCCTGCTGCAACTGACCACACCAGTCAGCGCGGTGCAGGATATCATCCAGTGTCACCACCGGTTTGATCATCAGGAAATGGCGCACCGGCGTGGTTTGTGGCGCGGTGATTTCACCCTGATTGACATAGCCCAGCTTGGCGAAGAACTCCACGGCGTCTTCACGCGCGCTACAGGTCACACGCTTCGCCCCTTCCTGACGCGCAACGGATTCCAGCGTCATCGCCACCAGCGTCCCTAATCCTTTGCCCTGCACTGAAGGGTGTACGGCCAGGAAGCGGATGGCCGCTTCGTTTTCCGCATTGATATAGAGACGGCCAACCGCAACAGGATCGCCCTGCTCATCGACCACCATCTGATGATGCGCCAGCGCATCCCAGGCATCACGCTCAGAGCCCTGCGGCTGACGCAGTGGCTTACGTAACATTTCCCAGCGGAACTGATAATAAGTATCCAGTTCTTCCGCCGTTTGCGGCACACGAAGATGATACATAAAGTGATTCTCTCGTTCGGAGCTTGCGTGGCTGATCCCTGGCCGCTCGGCTGAAAACCTCACACCTGCAACCAGAAGGTCACTGGACCATCATTCACCAGTGAAACCTGCATGTTGGCAGCAAAACGACCGTTCGCCGTGGTCACACCCTGTGCCCGGCAACACTCGCTGAAATGGTAATAGAGACGTTCGGCTTCCGCCGGTTCGGCACCACCTGAGAATGAGGGACGCATGCCTTTGTTGGTGTCGGCGGCAAGAGTGAATTGCGAAACCACCAGCACGCTGCCACCGGCCTGCTGTACATTCAGGTTCATTTTGTCGTTCTCATCACCGAAGATGCGATAACCCAGCACACGTTCAGACAACCGCTGGGCCTTTTGTTCGTCATCGCCCTTCTCCACCCCTAACAACACCAGCAAACCGGCGCCAATCTCACCCACCGTCGCGTCATCCACCACGACGCTGGCGCGACTGACGCGCTGAATCAAAGCAATCATGTTTCCTCTCGTTCTTTTTCGCGTTCCTGCTGTTTTAGCTGGCGATAGTCATCCAGGGTGACGGTGATTTCCGCGCCTAACAACACAATACACCAGGTCCAGTAAACCCATAAAAACAGAATCGGGATGACTGCCAGTACGCCGTAAATTAATTGATACGAAGGGAACATCGTAACATAGAGCGCAAACCCTTTTTTGCCCAGCTCAAACAGCAGCCCGGCGACAATCGCACCGATCAGTGCATCACGCGTTGGCACACGGCGCGTCGGGACGATGCTATAGAGCAACCAGAACGCGAGGATAGCGAGCACCAGAGGGAAGATTCGTAGTACCTGATCGATAAGGCTGGTCACGCCAGTGACATTGACCCAGCGCAGCGATAACAAGTAAGAGCTGATGGCCAGACTGGCACCGGCCAGTATCGGGCCCAGCGTCAGGATCATCCAGTAGACGGCAAAGGAGTAAACCATTGGCCGTGGTTTAGTACTGCGCCAGATCGCGTTGAGTGCGCTGTCCACCGAGTGCATTAGCAACAGCGCGGTCACGATCAATCCGACAATCCCCACCGCTGTCATTTTATTGACGTTGGCCACAAACTGATCGAGGTAGCGCTGGATAACGTCACCGGCTGCCGGCATAAAATTGCTGAAGATGAAGTGTTTAAGCTGGACGCTGATCTCCGAAAACATCGGGAAAGCGGCAAAAAGCGCAAACACCACGGCGATCAGCGGCACCAAAGCCAGCAATGAGACGTAGGCCAGATTCCCGGCCTGCGTCGTCATGTTGTCTTCATCAACGCGTCGCCACAGCAGTTTGACCCACAGGAAAAACGCGTGCGCCGAATGGCGCAAATGGTTACGTGTTACCACTCAGCGACGGCTCGCGAACCAGTCCGGCACAGTTTTCGCGTCTTCCACCAGCACGCTCTCAATCCCCAGAGCGCGGGCCGCATCAATGTTGGCGCGATTATCATCAAAGAACACCGCCTGATCGGCGGTATAGCCTTCGTGCTCAAGCACATATTGATAGATACGCGCCTCAGGCTTGCGCATGCCTATGTCTTGCGACATATAGACGTGATCGGCTGCCTGTTGCACTTCCGGATATTGCGTTGGCCAGAACTCAAAGTGCAACTGATTGGTGTTGGACAGGATCACCACACGCTCGCCATTAGCGCGCAGTGTGTTCATGATCGCCAGTGTTTCCGGACGCACACCGACAAACACCGCCTGCCAGCCCGCGGTGAATTGCGGATAGCTCAAGGCGATATCCAGTTGATCACAGATACGTGCCGCAAACTCGGGATCGCTGATCTCACCACGTTCGTGTTTCTCGAATGCTTCATCCATCTGGAAGCGACTTTGTAATGTCGCCAGCGGCACACGTCCCAGGTCACTCCAGACGCCGAGCACGCGATTAAAATCGATATCAACAATCACATTGCCTAAATCAAAGATGTACAGCATGACGCCTCTCCTTCTATTCCCTGGATCATTCACTCTAGCGGCAAAAAGCATTGCTGAACAGGTACGATGAGGAGGAAATAAGCGTTCTGGAATCGGGGACAACTTTCACAAAGCGAGCGTTGCAGCGGGTTGCAGGCACAAAAAAGCCCCGCGATGCGGGGCTTAAATATCAGACTGTTTCGCTTACTCTTTACCGCCGCGAGACGCACGCTTACGGTCGTTCTCGGTCAGGTGACGTTTACGAATACGGACTGACTGCGGAGTCACTTCTACCAGTTCGTCATCATCGATGAACTCGATAGCCTGCTCCAGCGTCATTTTCTGCGGTGGAACCAGAGTGGTCGCTTCGTCAGTACCTGACGCACGCATGTTGGTCAGTTTCTTACCGGTCAGGCAGTTAACTGTCAGGTCGTTAGAACGGCTGTGAATACCGATGATCTGGCCTTCATAAACCTCAGCACCGTGACCCAGGAACAGCTTACCGCGATCCTGCAGGCTGAACAGTGCGAATGCGACTGCTTTACCCTGGCCGTTAGAGATCAGTACACCGTTCTGACGCTGGCCCACTTCGCCTGGACGCACATCGTCATAGTGGCTGAAGGTGGAGTACAGCAGACCGGTACCTGAAGTCATGGTCATGAATTCGTTACGGAAGCCGATCAGGCCACGGCTTGGGATCATGTAGTCGAGACGTACACGGCCTTTGCCATCTGGATCCATGTTTTTCAGATCGCCTTTACGCTCACCCATCGCCTGCATCACTGAACCCTGGTGGGTTTCTTCGATGTCGAGGGTCACGTTTTCGAATGGCTCTTGTTTACGGCCTTCGAATTCGCGGAAGATAACTTTCGGACGGGATACCGCCAGCTCGAAACCTTCACGACGCATGTTCTCGATCAGAACAGACAAGTGCAGCTCACCACGACCAGACACACGGAATGCGTCTGAATCTTCGGTTTCTTCAACGCGCAGTGCCACGTTGTGTACCAGCTCTTTGTTCAAACGCTCCAGGATCTGGCGCGAAGTCACATACTTACCTTCTTTACCGCAGAAAGGTGAAGTGTTGACGTTAAAGAACATGGTAACGGTTGGTTCATCGACGCTCAGGGCTGGCAGCGCTTCAACCTTCTGCGTGTCGCAGATGGTGTCAGAGATGTTCAGCTCGCCCAGACCGGTCACAGCGATGATATCGCCTGCTTCAGCCTCGGCGCTCTCGATACGTTCCAGACCCAGATGGCCCAGTACTTTACCGACTTTACCGTTACGGGTTTTGCCTTCGCTATCTATGATAGTGACTTGCTGGTTCGGCTTGATTTTACCGCGCTTGATGCGGCCAATGCCGATAACGCCCAGGTAGTTGTTGTAGTCCAGCTGCGAGATCTGCATCTGCAGTGGGGCTTCAACTTCAACCTGTGGTGGAGAAACACGATCCACAATCGCCTGGTACAGCGGGGTCATGTCGTCTGCCATGTCGTTGTGATCCAGACCGGCGATACCATTCAGCGCTGACGCATAAATGATAGGGAAGTCCAGCTGCTCGTCAGTCGCGTCGAGGTTAACGAACAGGTCAAACACCTGATCAACAACCCAATCAGGACGCGCGCCCGGACGGTCAACTTTGTTGATGACTACAATCGGCTTCAAACCATGAGCAAAGGCTTTTTTGGTTACGAAGCGGGTTTGCGGCATAGGGCCATCCATCGCATCTACAACCAGAAGCACCGAGTCCACCATGGACATAACACGTTCCACTTCACCACCGAAATCGGCGTGTCCTGGGGTATCAACGATGTTGATACGGTAGTCGTTCCATTTGATGGCGGTGTTTTTTGCGAGGATGGTAATCCCACGCTCTTTCTCCAAATCGTTGGAGTCCATTACGCGCTCAGTCGCTTCGGTACGAGCATCAAAAGTACCGGACTGTTGTAACAGCTTGTCAACCAGGGTGGTCTTACCATGGTCAACGTGCGCGATGATGGCGATGTTACGCAAATTTTCGATCACAGCTTTGCCTCAGGCATTATAGAAATAACGCGGTATTGTACACGGATTAAGCGAAAGACTGAACATGATCACAGTATTCCCTTAAAGTTTCTCTTAGTGCTGTTTTTTAGCACCAATAACGGTGCATTAATCTGCACTGCGATGGGATTTTGCACCTTTTTGGGGCGATAATTGATCTGTGAAGCACCAAATTAGTGCGAATCATCCATACTGGTGCAGTGACCGACTCACGAAAGAGCGCGTCACAGCGCCATTTTTACCATTGTAATAAAGTTGGCACAGAATTCGCTTTATATCTTTCAAGCGAAAACGACAGTTATACAACGGTTGAAAAGAGCTTGCCGAGATCTTGGTTAGGGGTGGTCAGTAAGCGTGACACATTCCAGGCAACGAAGTTCTCTCACCATGACGATTATGACCATTTCCAGGAGAGTTTAAGTATGTCCGCTGAACACGTCCTCTCGATGATGAACGAGCACGAAGTTAAGTTTGTTGACCTGCGTTTTACCGATACCAAAGGTAAAGAACAGCACGTTACTATCCCTGCTCACCAGGTTAACGCTGACTTCTTCGAAGAAGGCAAAATGTTCGATGGCTCATCCATCGGTGGCTGGAAAGGCATTAACGAATCAGACATGGTGCTGATGCCGGATGCGACCACTGCGGTTATGGATCCGTTCTTCGAAGATCCAACGCTGATCATCCGTTGTGACATCCTCGAGCCAGGCACGCTGCAGGGCTACGACCGTGACCCACGCTCCATTGCTAAACGTGCAGAAGAGTTCCTGCGTTCTTCAGGCATCGCGGATACCGTGCTGTTTGGACCTGAGCCAGAGTTCTTCCTGTTCGATGACATCCGTTTCGGTTCTTCTACTTCAGGTTCACACGTCGCTATCGATGATATCGAAGCCGCATGGAACACCGGTAAAGAATACGAAGGCGGAAACAAAGGTCACCGTCCAGGTCTGAAAGGCGGTTACTTCCCGGTTCCACCAGTCGACTCAGCTCAGGACATCCGTTCTGCTATGTGTCTGACCATGGAGCAGATGGGTCTGGTGGTTGAAGCTCACCACCACGAAGTTGCAACAGCAGGTCAGAACGAAGTGGCTACCCGCTTCAACACCATGACCAAAAAAGCTGACGAAATTCAGATCTACAAATACGTGGTGCACAACGTTGCTCACGCGTACGGCAAAACAGCAACCTTCATGCCTAAGCCAATGTTCGGCGATAACGGTTCTGGTATGCACTGCCACATGTCCCTGTCAAAAGGCGGCGTGAACCTGTTCTCTGGCGACAAGTACGGCGGCCTGTCTGAAACTGCTCTGTTCTACATCGGCGGTATCATCAAGCACGCTAAAGCGATCAACGCCCTGGCTAACCCAACCACCAACTCGTACAAGCGTCTGGTCCCGGGTTACGAAGCACCTGTTATGCTGGCTTACTCAGCACGTAACCGTTCAGCTTCAATTCGTATCCCAGTGGTTGCGAGCCCGAAAGCACGTCGTATCGAAGCACGCTTCCCGGATCCAGCGGCTAACCCGTACCTGGCCTTCACCGCGCTGCTGATGGCGGGTCTTGATGGTGTTATCAACAAAATCCACCCTGGCGATGCGATGGACAAAAACCTGTATGACCTGCCTCCGGAAGAAGAAGCTGAGATTCCAAAAGTTGCAGGCTCTCTGGAAGAAGCACTGAACGCACTGAACGAAGACCGCGAGTTCCTGACCCGTGGCGGCGTGTTCACTGATGACGCAATCGACGCGTACATCGAACTGCGTAAGCCAGAAGTTGACCGCGTGCGCATGACTCCGCACCCCGTTGAGTTCGAACTGTACTACAGCGTTTAATTTAAAAAATTTCAGCGCATTTCACGCCGCTTATTGGCGGCGTAAATAACCTGAACGTTTTTTTGTTGCCGTGGAAACTTTAGCCCATCTCCGGATGGGCTTTTTTCACCGCGAATTCTTCGTTCGAATGATAGTTTTCAGTCCCAAAAGGCTATAATGCACTAATTTAGTGCAGAGGAACGCTGTATGGCAACTGGCACATTGCCCGACGCGGGGCAGATTCTTAACTCTCTAATCAACAGTATTTTGCTGGTCGATAACGATCTGGTTATCCATTATGCCAATCCGGCAGCGCAGCAATTACTGGCACAAAGCTCACGCAAATTGTTCGGCACGCCATTACCGGAATTAACCGGCTATTTTTCGCTGAATATTGAGGTGATGAGCGAGAGTCTTGGAGCAGGCCAGGGCTTTACCGACAGCGAAGTGACGCTAGTGGTCGATGGCCGCGCGCACATTATGTCGCTGACCGCACAGCGTCTACCCGATGGCCTTATCCTGCTGGAAATGGCGCCGATGGATAATCAACGCCGTCTCAGCCAGGAACAGCTGCAACATGCTCAGCAGGTCGCCGCACGTGATTTAGTGCGCGGACTGGCGCATGAAATTAAAAACCCGCTCGGAGGTTTACGCGGCGCCGCGCAGTTATTAACGCGTGCTCTGCCCGATCCTTCGCTGCATGAATACACCCGGATTATTATCGAACAGGCGGACCGCCTGCGTAATCTGGTTGATCGTTTACTGGGGCCCCAACAGCCCGGTATGCACGTCACACAAAGCATTCATCAGGTGGCGGAGCGCGTGGTCAATCTGGTGTCGATGGAGTTACCGGACAATGTCTCGCTGGTGCGTGATTACGACCCGAGCCTGCCCGAGCTGCCACACGATCCCGATCAGATTGAGCAGGTGCTGCTCAACGTGGTGCGTAATGCACTGCAGGCGCTGGGTGACGAAGGCGGCACTATCGTGATCCGTACCCGTACCGCGTTTCAGCTGACGCTGCACGGCACCCGTTATCGGCTGGTGGCGCGTATCGATATTGAAGATGATGGCCCTGGGATTCCTGCTCAGCTACAGGACACGCTGTTCTATCCGATGGTGAGTGGTCGTGAAGGAGGAACCGGTTTAGGTCTCTCCATCGCCCGCAGCCTGATCGATCAGCATTCAGGAAAAATAGAATTTAACAGTTGGCCAGGACACACCGAATTCTCGGTTTACCTGCCTATTCGCCAGTGAGGTTTCTATGCAACGAGGGATAGTCTGGATCGTCGATGACGATAGCTCCATCCGCTGGGTGCTTGAACGTGCGCTCACTGGAGCCGGTTTGAGCTGCGCGACATTTGACAGCGGCAATGAGGTGCTGGATGCACTCTCAAGTAAAACCCCAGATGTATTGTTATCAGATATTCGCATGCCAGGCATGGATGGGCTGGCGCTGCTGAAACAGATTAAACAGCGTCACCCGATGCTGCCGGTCATCATTATGACGGCGCATTCGGATCTTGATGCCGCCGTCAGCGCTTATCAACAAGGCGCGTTCGATTACCTGCCAAAGCCGTTTGATATTGATGAAGCGGTCGCACTGGTTGAACGTGCGATCAGCCATTATCAGGAGCAGCAGCAGCCGCGTAATCAACCGGTGAGCGGCCCGACTACGGACATCATCGGCGAAGCGCCGGCGATGCAGGATGTGTTTCGCATCATTGGCCGTTTGTCGCGATCTTCCATCAGCGTGCTGATTAATGGTGAATCGGGTACCGGTAAAGAGTTAGTGGCGCATGCACTGCATCGCCACAGCCCGCGTGCCAAATCACCGTTTATCGCGCTGAATATGGCGGCGATCCCGAAAGACCTGATCGAATCCGAATTGTTCGGGCATGAGAAAGGGGCCTTTACCGGGGCGAATCAGATCCGTCAGGGCCGTTTTGAACAGGCCGATGGGGGTACACTGTTTCTTGATGAAATAGGTGACATGCCGCTCGACGTGCAAACCCGATTGCTGCGCGTGTTGGCCGATGGCCAGTTCTATCGCGTGGGCGGCTATGCACCGGTGAAAGTGGATGTGCGTATTATCGCGGCAACCCACCAAAATCTCGAACTGCGCGTGCAGGAAGGCAAGTTCCGTGAGGATTTATTCCATCGCCTGAACGTGATTCGTGTGCACTTGCCGCCATTGCGCGAACGTCGCGAGGATATCCCACGTCTGGCGCGTTACTTCCTGCAAGTCGCCGCGCGTGAGTTGGGTGTTGAAGCGAAGATTCTGCATCCGGAGACGGAAACAGCGCTGACGCGTCTGCATTGGTCCGGTAACGTGCGCCAGCTGGAGAATACCTGCCGCTGGCTAACCGTGATGGCTGCAGGCCAGGAAGTGTTGATTCAGGATCTGCCACCAGAGCTGTTTGAGTCAAGCACGCCGGACAATCCGGTGCAGTCGCTGCCGGACAGCTGGGCCACCCTGCTGGCACAATGGGCGGACCGCGCGCTGCGTTCCGGTCATCAAAACCTGCTCTCTGAAGCGCAGCCGGAGATGGAGCGCACACTGCTCACCACCGCTCTGCGTCACACTCAGGGTCACAAGCAGGAAGCCGCACGTTTACTGGGTTGGGGTCGTAATACTCTGACGCGTAAACTGAAAGAGCTGGGAATGGAATAAGTGAGAACCAGGGGAGCGCGATGCTCCCCTGGTTTTTATATCACCCGCGAGAACTGCTGCATGCGAGCCTTTTGACGCAGATAGCGATCAAAGCACATGCAAATATTGCGAATCAGTAAACGCCCAATTCCTGTGACCTGCAGGCGACGACCACGCTGTTCCAGCAAGCCATCTGCCATCAATGGCGCCAGTAACGCTAAATCTTCCGCAAAATAGGCTTCAAAAGTGATGGGCCATTGCGCTTCAATTGCCGCAAAATCTAATGAGAAATTGCAGATCAACGTCTTGATGACATCACGGCGCAGGCAGTCATCGTCACTCAGTGTCAAACCACGCCATAGCGCGTTCCCACTCTGCTCTACGCTAGCATAGTAAGCCTTTAGCTCTTTTTGGTTCTGCGCATAACTGTCTCCCAGCATACTGATCGCCGAGACACCGAATCCCACCAGCTCGGTTTCGCCTTGCGTGGTGTACCCCTGAAAATTGCGGTGCAGTTCACCCGCACGCTGCGCGATGGCCAGCTCATCATTCGGTTTAGCAAAGTGGTCCATCCCGATGAACTGATAGCCTGCATCGGTCAAGGTGCCAATGGTTTGCTGCAGGATTTTCAGCTTCTGTTCCGCACCAGGTAGCTCTTCATCTTTGATTTTGCGTTGTGCAGCAAACAGCGTCGGCATGTGCGCGTAATTGAATACGCTGAGACGATCGGGATTAAGCGCGATGACTCGCTGTAAAGTGAAGGCAAAGCTTTCGGGCGTCTGCAGCGGCAGGCCGTAAATCAGATCCAGGCTCACTGAGCGGAACCCTCGCGCACGCGCACGTTCAACCAGCCCAAAGATAGTCTCTTCATCCTGCACGCGGTTGACGCGCTCCTGCACCGCTTTATTAAAGTCCTGCACACCCATACTCAGGCGATTGAAACCTTCAGCACGCAGATGATCGATCATCTCCAGCTCAATTTCGCGTGGATCGACCTCGATAGACATCTCAACATCATCAGCAATATCAAAATGGCCACGCAGCAGCGCCACCAGCCGGCTGACCTGAGCTTGATTGAGAAAGGTTGGCGTACCACCGCCCCAGTGCAAGTGCGTGACGCGGCGTCCGGCAAACAGCGGCGCACGCTGGCGAATTTCCTGCTCCAGCACATCCAGATAGCGATCGGCCTTGTGCAGCTGGCGCGTCACAATCTTATTGCAGCCGCAGAAGTAGCAGAGGCGATGGCAGAACGGAATATGGACATACAGCGACAGGGAGCGTTGAGGATAGCGTTCAACCGCAGACTGGAAGCTGGCCTCGCCAAAGTTCTCATTGAACTCCAGCGCAGTGGGGTATGAGGTGTAACGCGGACCCGCGTAATTGTATTTTTCAATCAGCCGCTGGTCCCATTCAATCTGCTGCGATGACATGCTCACTCCTTACGGTGACGTCGTTTGAGAGAGGGTCG
The DNA here is from genome assembly GCF_000759475.1 of Pantoea rwandensis. Taxonomy (NCBI): domain Bacteria; kingdom Pseudomonadati; phylum Pseudomonadota; class Gammaproteobacteria; order Enterobacterales; family Erwiniaceae; genus Pantoea; species Pantoea rwandensis. Next base: position 567,761 of record NZ_CP009454.1, on the reverse strand, counting down.
CGTTGCAGAAGAGGAGAGATAGCGGTGAGCCGTACGCCGGCGTAAACGCGACTTCAGACGCGACAGGCGACGAAGTTTAAACAATAACCACAGGAGATAACATGTCAGCAGCAGCGCTAAAATTGATCCAGGCCAAAGCATCAGCGAATACCTGTTTAGCGCGGCATGCGCAAAAGCGCACGCCGATCAAAAATGACTTAGTTGCCTTTTAACAAGCGCATCATATCGACTTCGGCTTGTTCATCTTCAGCACCGTCATCCAACGCGATACCGAGGGTTTCCATCAGTTCGTCAATGCGATCCAACGTCTGATCGAGCCATGCCTGATCTTCAGCGCTGAGTGTCTCACCACTTTCCAGACGATCCAGTAAGGTGTCCAGACGTTCATCATTTTCCAGCTTCGCCAGCTCTTCTTCCGGCGTCAGACGAACTTTTTCCGCTTTCGGCTTGGCTTTCGCTACCGGCTTTTTCTCCGGTACGGTTTTACCATCGGCCACCAGCGCAACCGGATTTTTACTGCCGGTACGTGGATCGGCATTTTTCTGACCCTGGCCTTTGCCAGCGCCTTTGGTTTCCGGGTTCGCACGGCTGCCCGCTTTATGGCCGCTGTGCTTTTTATCGCGTTTACGATCGCGTGCTTCCTGGTTCAGTTCTTCACGCGATTTGCGTTTAGCTTTAGCAGCAGGTTTGCCACGCTGGGCTGGTGCAGGTTGCTTCATGGTGTCCGGTCTCGGCGATTTTTCTTCAGTATAGAATTGCGGCGAAATCTAGCAGAAAGATGACAAAGAAAAAAGGCGATAGCCTATGCTATCGCCTTATTTCGCACCTTCTAATGAAGGAATAACGGTATAAATCCTTTACAGCTCTCAACGTCCCGGTTGCTCCTTCGCCTCATCGCTCCTGCGAGTAATCCTTTTCCTTGTCCGACTCATACCTGAATCACATCCTGCCATGCTCCTGGTCATCCCCGACACTCCTGAGCGCATCATCCTGATGGGTGCTGCCGTGCACTGACACCAAATGTAGACCAATCAGTAAAATGAACAAGTGAGACATGTCTTTAATTTAGAGCGGTAATTTTCAATACCTATTTATCTTATTGAAAATATTACACTATCTAACATGTGAATATTCTATTAATCGGTAATGGCTGGCAGTAATTATCGTCGATCTCTTACAAAATGGCGCGTTAAGACGCTATCGGGCACTTTTGCGCCATAACAGGTATAATCAGCCCAATTGACCGAATCACTTTGCTGGAGCTTTACTTTGTCTGCTTTGAATTATCACATGACCCACTTCGTGCTCAGCGCCCCGGATATTCGCCATTTACCGGCAGATGCGGGCATTGAGGTCGCGTTTGCCGGACGCTCTAACGCAGGCAAATCCAGCGCGCTGAATACCATCACCAACCAGAAAAGCCTTGCGCGTACCAGTAAAACGCCAGGTCGTACTCAGCTCATCAACCTGTTTCAGGTCGTCGAGGGGAAAACCCTGGTCGACTTACCGGGTTATGGCTACGCCGAAGTCCCGGAAGAGATGAAACGTAAATGGCAGCGTGCGTTGTCTGAATATTTGCAGAAGCGCCAGGCACTGAAAGGCCTGGTGGTGCTGATGGATATTCGCCATCCGCTGAAAGATCTCGACCAGAATATGATTGAGTGGGCAGTCCAGAGCGGCATCCCTGTACTGGTGCTGTTAACCAAGGCAGATAAGCTGGCATCTGGCGCACGTAAAGCGCAGCTCAAACTGGTGCGTGAGGCAGCATTAGGCTTTATGGGTGATGTGCAGGTTGAGATGTTCTCATCACTCAAGAAGATCGGCGTTGATATTGTTCGTCAGAAACTGGATAGCTGGTTCAGTGAACTGGAACCGGCGCAAGAAGATGAAGAAGCCCCTTCTGCGTAATGTGAAGCGCGGGTTTACGACCCGCTTTTCAGAAAAAGCCCAATAAAAAACGCCCCAGTCATAAATGACTGGGGCGGCTAAATATTCAGCCAAATCCGATTACGTGAAGTAAAAGGTCTGAAAGATAGAACATCTTACCTCTGTACCCTACGCGATGAACTTTACCTGATTTTTCCTGACCAACAAAGGGTTTTTTGTTGTTAAGTTTCAGGATTCCACATCTTTTTTACCGGGTTCGTCACACTTTGGCTTAAGGCGTGTAGTTTAATTACTAAAAAAATGCTTAGCCGATAGGCAGTTACAAAATGCGCATTTAACAAGCGGCTTTACATCGTTGCTGAACCGATTAAGTAAACTTTTTTCTTATGACGATGTCAGCGGCATGGATATACCGCCGACAATGTTTTCTTAGTGCGCCTGATCCCAATTATCGCCCGTTCCGACTTCAACCTGCAGTGGAACATCCAGCTTCATGCTGCCCTCCATCAGCTGACGGATCGTCGCACTGGCACTCTCTACCGCATCCTTATGGATCTCAAACACCAGTTCATCGTGTACCTGCATGATCATTTTCACGGCATCATCCTGCTGTTGCAGTAACCAGCCATCCACGGCGATCATCGCGCGTTTGATAATGTCCGCTGCGGTGCCCTGCATCGGGGCGTTAATCGCCGCGCGCTCTGCTGCCTTACGGCGAATAGCGTTACTGGAGCTGATATCCGGTAACCACAGGCGGCGACCATCCAGTGTCTCCACATAACCCTTCTCTGCCGCCTGAGTGCGCGTCTCTTCCATGTAACGCAGTACGCCCGGATAACGCTCAAAATAGAGATCCATATACTTTTTCGCTTCGCCTGCGCCGATGTTGAGCTGGCGCGACAGACCGAAGGCGCTCATGCCGTAAATCAAGCCAAAGTTAATTGCCTTGGCACTTCGGCGTTGCTCACCTGATACCTTGCTCAGCGCGACTCCAAAGACTTCTGACGCCGTTGCACGGTGAATGTCTTCACCCTGCGCAAACGCATCCAGCAGGCCTTTATCCTGCGACAGATGCGCCATGATGCGCAGCTCAATTTGCGAGTAGTCAGCCGCGACGATGCGATTATCTTTACCCGCAATAAAGGCCTGACGAATACGACGACCTTCATCGTTACGCACTGGGATGTTTTGCAGGTTGGGATCGGTAGATGAGAGACGCCCGGTAGCCGTGACCGCCTGATGATAGGAGGTATGCACGCGGCCAGTCATCGGATTGATCATCAAAGGCAGTTTGTCGGTATAGGTCGACTTCAGCTTAGACAGGCCACGATGTTCCAGAATCACTTTGGGCAGCGGATAGTCGAGCGCCAGTTCAGCCAGCACTTCTTCGCTGGTAGACGGTGCGCCGCCAGGGGTTTTCTTGGTAGGCTTGATGCCCTGCTTTTCAAACAGAATGGTCTGCAGCTGCTTGGTGGAGGAGAGATTAAACGGCTCACCTGCCAGCTCATGCGCTTTCAACTCCAGTTCCGCCAGACGCGTGGTCAGCTCCTGCGAGTGTTTGGCCAGAATGTTTTGATCGATCAACACGCCGTTGCGCTCAATGCGTGAAATCACAGTCACCAGCGGCATTTCGATATCAGTGAAGACCTGTTTGGGACCCGCTTCCTGCTCCAGCTTCGGCCACATTTTAAGATGCAGCTGCAACGTGACGTCTGCGTCTTCTGCTGCGTAATGAGCGGCCTGCTCAATAGCAATCTGGTTGAAGGTCAGCTGATTTTTTCCTTTACCGGCAATCTCTTCGAAGGTGACGGTTTTATGGTTCAGCCAGCGCGAAGCCAGGCTATCCATATCATGTTTACCGCCGACGCTGCTCAGGCAATAGGATTCCAGCATGGTGTCGAATTTAATGCCGTTCAGCTCAATATCGTAGTTCTTCAGCACGCCACGATCGTATTTGAGGTTCTGGCCGACTTTTGCAGATTTAGCGTCTTCCAGTAACGGTTTTAGCTGCTTCAACACGTCATTGCGATCCAGTTGGGCTGGCGCATCAAGATAATCATGAGCCACCGGAAGATAAGCCGCTTCACCCGGCGCAACCGCAAAGGAGAGGCCGACAATGTTGGCACTCCAGCTATCCAGAGAATCGGTTTCCAGATCGAAGGCAAAAAGTTCTGCTTTTTTCAATTTTTGCAGCCACTCGTCGAAGGTTGCCTCATCGAGAATAGTGACGTAGCCGTCAGATGACAGCACGCTGGCTGTTTCAACAGCCTCAACCGCAGATTCAGTAGCCAGTGATTTCTGTGCCTGCACATTGCTCTTTTTGCCTTGCAGCCAGCTACCGTCCTGTAAATCGCTGATCCAACGTTTAAATTCATAGCGGCCGAAGAGATTCTGCAGTTTTTCAACGTCCGGCTCGTTGACGGTGAGTTGCTCACAACCCAGTTCCAGTTCTACGTCAGTCTTAATGGTCGCCAGCTGATAGGACAGGAATGCGACCTCGCGGTTCTGCTCCAGCTTCGCTGCCATGGTCTTCGCGCCACGGAACGAGAGGTCCGCCACTTTATCCAGGTTGTCATAAATTGACTGCATACCGCCTAAGCCCTGCAGCAGCGCCTGTGCAGTCTTCTCACCCACGCCAGGCACACCCGGAATGTTATCCGAGCTGTCACCCATCATGGCGAGGAAATCGATAATCAGTGAAGGTGGCACACCATATTTCTGCTCGACCTCTTCCGGGCCCAATACGGTATTAGTCATGGTGTTAATCAGCGTAATGCCCGGCGTGACCAGCTGCGCCATATCTTTATCGCCAGTGCTGATCAGCACCGCACGGCCCTGCTTTTCTGCTTCCAGTGCCAGAGTACCAATCACATCATCAGCCTCAACGCCAGTCACCGCCAGCAGCGGTAATCCCATCGCTTTGACCATCTCGTGCAGCGGCTCGATCTGTGCACGCAGATCGTCGGGCATTGGCGGACGATGCGATTTGTAGTGCTCGAATAATTCATCGCGGAAAGTTTTACCTTTCGCATCGAAGACCACGGCCACATGGCTCGGCTGATACTGCATCAGCAAACTTTTCAGCATGTTGAGCACACCGTACATCGCGCCCGTGGGCTCGCCTGCACTGTTGGTCAGCGGCGGAAAGGCATGATACGCCCGGTAGAGATAAGAGGATCCGTCTACCAGAATCAGGGGATTTTCTGCAATTTGCGCCATAGGTTCGTATTTTCTTCGTTGCGATAATGAGGGCTATAAGGATGCCACAACCAGAGAGGAATGTTGAATCAGAGCAGGGTTGTCAGGATCTTTTTCGTCGTTACGCGGAGTGGATCGCAAGGATCGGTCTGTGGATAACTTTGTGCGTAAAATTCATAACGTATTGTTATTTACGCTTATTGCAATCATTTTACAGATAAAAGTTATTGTTTTTCAATTTGTTATTAACTTACCGTGATGAAGTGCGCCTTTTTGAAAAGGTGATCGTCCATGTGGATATTAAGCGGAGGGTTAACAGGGATATCATGATTACGTCATCAGTAAGGGCGTAAAACGCCGACATCGCCGGCGTTTATTCGCGCTTAATTACTTCTTCTCAACCAGGAATTTCACTACGTTGGCGTAATCGGCAACGAAATTGTCCATAGAGCTGGTATCCAGACCGCCGTTGTTCACCATATATTTGCCGTTCACGAAGATGGCTGGCACGCCCTGAAGATTAAGATCGGACGCCGCTTTCTGCTGCTGTGCAACCAATGCTTTCACCGCAAAGCTATTCCACGCTGCATCATAATCTTCTGACGAGATACCCGCCGCCTGGATGAAGGTGGCTTTCAGGCTAGCCGCATCGGTGATGGTTTGGGTTTTCTGAATACCGTCGAAAATCGGTGCAGTGACTTTGCTTTCCACGCCCAGCGCCATCGCTACCGCCCAGGCTTGAGTCACAACAGGACCAAAGTCTCCGCCGAGGAAATCAACGTGATATTTAGTCACTTTAGTGTCTGCTGGCAGGTTCTTTTTCACGGCATCACTCACGTGATAGACGCGTTCGAACTGGTAGCAGTGCGGGCAGAAGAAGGAGAAGAACTCCAGTACCTGTGGCTCACCAGCAACCGGCTTTGGCAGTGTGACGAATTGTTTGCCGTCATTAAACTGTGCCGCTGAGGCGCCAAATGCCAGCATTAAACCTACCAGCGCAAACATAATCTTTTTCATCGTGAAAAAATCTCCTGAGTACTTCATTAAAATTGCGGGCTAAGCTGCAACGGGGGTTGATGTAACAGCCTCTCCTGCTCGATAAATAGTGCAATCTGTCGGCGCCAGAAATCCTCATCGGTCATCCAGGGAAAGGCGCGCGGAAAAGCCGGGTCCTGCCAGCGGCGAACCACCCAGGCCAAATAATAAACCATGCGCATAGCGCGTAAAGGCTCAATCAGTGACAATTCATGTAAATCAAAGTCACTGAATTCATTATAAGCTTCCAGCAGAATATCCCACTGAATCAGCTGTTCCTGACGATCGCCGTTTACCAGCATCCACAGATCCTGCACTGCAGGCCCGTTGCGCGCATCGTCAAGATCGACAAACATCGGTCCATCGCGCCACAGGATATTACCTGGATGGCAGTCGCCATGCAGCCTGAGCGGCTGCCATTTATCATGCCAGCGCTGCTGTAAGGTGCCGATAAGTTTATCAACGGCGTTCAGCAGCGCATCCTTCAGGGCAGCCGGTACCAGCGTGCTTTGCTCCAGCTCCTGGCGAGGTTGTAAGACATACTCTTCCAGGCCGAACGTTGGCCGCTGTTGAAACAGGCTTTGGCGACCCGTTTGATGGATACGCCCGAGAAATCGGCCCACCCACTCCATCTGTTCTTCATTATCGGTTTCATACTGTCGCCCACCCAGGCTTGGGAAAACGGCAAACATAAAACCGGCATGGTGGTTAAGCGTACTGCCCTGCAATGCCAGTGGTGCAGCAACAGGTACTTCATCGGCCAGCAGATCATGCGTGAACTGATGCTCTTCCAGAATTTGTTGCGCACTCCAGCGTTGTGGCCGATAGAACTTAGCCACATAGCGACGTTTGTCGTCATCACTAAACTGATAGACACGGTTTTCGTAGCTATTGAGGGCGGTTAAGCCTGATTCGACACGCAGACCCGCATCCCAAAGTGCATCCAGGATGACATCGGGGTCCAGCGTCTGGAAATTAAAGGCGGCTTCGCTCATCATTTTGCCTGTGTGTTACCGTTGCAAGGAATGCGCAAGGATAACACTACTCATCATCCTTAATCACACCGCGTGCACGTAATAGCGCGGTTTTGAAGTCCACTTCATAATCCTTTTTCAGTCCGGGAATTTCCGCATCGCAGCCAGCGTCACGCATTTTGAGATGGTAAATCAATATGTCATCGGTTAATTCACTTAATGGGCCACTGAAGCCTGATTCCTGCGCCAGTTTCTGTAAAAATGCCAGCAGGTTAAGGTCTGACTCCTTTTGCCAGGCCGGTTGCAGGAGTTCAAACAATTCATTAAGTCGGTGATATTTCATCATTGATTCCTCTATGCAGTGGTAGGCTGCCGTTATGCAAGTATCGTCCAGTTTGATCAAGGAGACGAAAATGACCGCATTTACCGGCGTGATCCTCGCAGGTGGGCAAGGCAGTCGTATGGGCGGCCAGGATAAAGGGCTGCTGGAGTTGCAGGGCAAACCGCTTTATCAGCACGTTCTGCAGCGTTTGATGCCACAGGTCAATATTGTGTTGATAAGCGCCAACCGTAACATTGATCGTTATCAGGCTAGCGGTTGTCAGGTCGTTACTGATTCGATGCCAGATTACCCCGGTCCGTTGGCAGGCATGTTAAGTGGCTTGCAGCACAGTAAGACCGAGTGGGTCGCCTTTTGTGCCTGTGATACGCCCTGGTTACCGGAGGACTTCGTTGCACGTTTATGGCAGCAGCGCGGCGATGCGCCTGCGGTTTGGGTAAGATCAATTCTGCGCGATCATCCTGCCCTGGCGCTGGTGAATCGATCATTAGCGGAAGATCTTGAAGCCTGGCTGCTGCGGGGTGAGCGGCGTTTAATGCAGTTCTTACATGAACACGGTGGGCATGCGGTGACGTTCGCGGATCCTGAATCTGCGTTTCGCAATATTAATACGCCGGACGATTTGGTTGATGAGGAGAAGCACTGATGGGTGTGCCATTACTGGCTATTGTCGCGTGGAGCGGCACCGGTAAAACCACCTTGCTGCAGCAGGTGATTCCTCTACTCAAGGCGCGTGGCATCCGTACTGGATTAATTAAACATACCCATCATCGAATGGACATCGATACGCCGGGAAAAGATAGCTATCTGCTGCGAAAAGCGGGTGCCGATCAGGTGATTGTTGCCAGCGATCAGCGCTGGGCGCTGATGTGCGAGACCCCAGATAAGCCGTTGGGTCTGACGGAACTGACCGCGCGGATGGATCATTCTGCGCTGGATCTTGTGCTGGTTGAAGGCTTTAAAGATGAACCTGTAGCCAAAATCGCGCTGTGGCGGCGTGGTGTCAAAGGTGAAGTAGCTGATTTACTGGATGGATATGTGATTGCGCTGGCCAGCGATAAGAAACTGGCGATCGACTACCCTCTTCTTGATATTAATCATCCGCTTAGCGTGGCTGATTTTATCGAAAACTGGCTAAGAACGGGTCAGTAAGCGGGAGGATTTTTGCGGGACTGGCTGAATTTCAGACGTAAAATCTCCTGGCTACAGACGTAAGAAAAACATGGACTATCCCCTGGCTACAGACGTAAAAAAACCCTGAACTTGCGTTCAGGGTTTCTTCACTTAATTGATGCCTGGCAGTTCCCTACTCTCGCATGGGGAGACCCCACACTACCATCGGCGCTACGGCGTTTCACTTCTGAGTTCGGCATGGGGTCAGGTGGGACCACCGCGCTACAGCCGCCAGGCAAATCTTGGTGCCATGTCCTGTGTCTTTTGTGCTGATGCTGCGTTGCTCTCCCTCGCGTAACTCAGTCACATACTTCAGTATGCTCCTTCGTTCCGTCTCGGTCGGCGCCTTGCCTCAGCGCAAAATCCTTCGGACTTAAGTCCGCAGGACATCGCTAATTCTTTTATCCGGATGAATCAAGCTGAAAATCTGTTGCGTCTCTCAAAAAACGCCTCTGGCGTTGTAAGGTTAAGCCTCACGGGTCATTAGTACCGGTTAGCTCAATGCATCGCTGCACTTACACATCCGGCCTATCAACGTCGTCGTCTTCAACGTCCCTTCAGGACCCTCAAGGGGTCAGGGAGAACTCATCTCGGGGCAAGTTTCGTGCTTAGATGCTTTCAGCACTTATCTTTTCCGCACTTAGCTACCGGGCAATGCCATTGGCATGACAACCCGAACACCAGTGGTGCGTTCACTCCGGTCCTCTCGTACTAGGAGCAACCCCCCTCAATTCTCCAGCGCCCACGGCAGATAGGGACCGAACTGTCTCACGACGTTCTAAACCCAGCTCGCGTACCACTTTAAACGGCGAACAGCCGTACCCTTGGGACCTACTTCAGCCCCAGGATGTGATGAGCCGACATCGAGGTGCCAAACACCGCCGTCGATATGAACTCTTGGGCGGTATCAGCCTGTTATCCCCGGAGTACCTTTTATCCGTTGAGCGATGGCCCTTCCATTCAGAACCACCGGATCACTATGACCTGCTTTCGCACCTGCTCGAGCCGTCACTCTCGCAGTCAAGCTGGCTTATGCCATTGCACTAACCTCCTGATGTCCGACCAGGATTAGCCAACCTTCGTGCTCCTCCGTTACTCTTTGGGAGGAGACCGCCCCAGTCAAACTACCCACCAGACACTGTCCGCAGCCCGGATCACGGGCCTACGTTAGAACATCAAACATTAAAGGGTGGTATTTCAAGGTTGGCTCCACGCAGACTGGCGTCCACGCTTCAAAGCCTCCCACCTATCCTACACATCAAGGCTCAATGTTCAGTGTCAAGCTATAGTAAAGGTTCACGGGGTCTTTCCGTCTTGCCGCGGGTACACTGCATCTTCACAGCGATTTCAATTTCACTGAGTCTCGGGTGGAGACAGCCTGGCCATCATTACGCCATTCGTGCAGGTCGGAACTTACCCGACAAGGAATTTCGCTACCTTAGGACCGTTATAGTTACGGCCGCCGTTTACCGGGGCTTCGATCAAGAGCTTCTCCTTGCGGATAACCCCATCAATTAACCTTCCGGCACCGGGCAGGCGTCACACCGTATACGTCCACTTTCGTGTTTGCACAGTGCTGTGTTTTTAATAAACAGTTGCAGCCAGCTGGTATCTTCGACTGGCTTCAGCTCGGGGAGCAAGTCCCTTCACCTACGCGCCAGCGTGCCTTCTCCCGAAGTTACGGCACCATTTTGCCTAGTTCCTTCACCCGAGTTCTCTCAAGCGCCTTGGTATTCTCTACCTGACCACCTGTGTCGGTTTGGGGTACGATTTCGTGTTACCTGGAGCTTAGAGGCTTTTCCTGGAAGCAGGGCATCAGTTACTTCACCACCGTAGTGACTCGTCATCACACCTCAGCGTTAAAAAGAGTCCGGATTTACCTAAACTCTCCGCCTACATGCTTAAACCGGGACAACCGTCGCCCGGATAACCTAGCCTTCTCCGTCCCCCCTTCGCAGTAACACCAAGTGCAGGAATATTAACCTGCTTCCCATCGACTACGCTTTTCAGCCTCGCCTTAGGGGTCGACTCACCCTGCTCCGATTAACGTTGAACAGGAACCCTTGGTCTTCCGGCGAGCGGGCTTTTCACCCGCTTTATCGTTACTTATGTCAGCATTCGCACTTCTGATACCTCCAGCATGCCTCACAGCACACCTTCAACGGCTTACAGAACGCTCCCCTACCCAACAACGCCTAAGCGTCGCTGCCGCAGCTTCGGTGCATGGTTTAGCCCCGTTACATCTTCCGCGCAGGCCGACTCGACCAGTGAGCTATTACGCTTTCTTTAAATGATGGCTGCTTCTAAGCCAACATCCTGGCTGTCTGTGCCTTCCCACATCGTTTCCCACTTAACCATGACTTTGGGACCTTAGCTGGCGGTCTGGGTTGTTTCCCTCTTCACGACGGACGTTAGCACCCGCCGTGTGTCTCCCGTGATAACATTCTCCGGTATTCGCAGTTTGCATCGGGTTGGTAAGCCGGGATGGCCCCCTAGCCGAAACAGTGCTCTACCCCCGAAGATGAGTTCACGAGGCGCTACCTAAATAGCTTTCGGGGAGAACCAGCTATCTCCCGGTTTGATTGGCCTTTCACCCCCAGCCACAAGTCATCCGCTAATTTTTCAACATTAGTCGGTTCGGTCCTCCAGTTAGTGTTACCCAACCTTCAACCTGCCCATGGCTAGATCACCGGGTTTCGGGTCTATACCCTGCAACTTAACGCCCAGTTAAGACTCGGTTTCCCTGCGGCTCCCCTATACGGTTAACCTTGCTACAGAATATAAGTCGCTGACCCATTATACAAAAGGTACGCAGTCACCTGACAAATCAGGCTCCCACTGCTTGTACGTACACGGTTTCAGGTTCTGTTTCACTCCCCTCGCCGGGGTTCTTTTCGCCTTTCCCTCACGGTACTGGTTCACTATCGGTCAGTCAGGAGTATTTAGCCTTGGAGGATGGTCCCCCCATATTCAGACAGGATACCACGTGTCCCGCCCTACTCTTCGAACTCACAGTATGTGCATTTTTGTGTACGGGAGTATCACCCTGTACCCTGCGACTTTCCAGACGCTTCCACTAATGCACAAACTGATTCAGGTTCTGGGCTGTTCCCCGTTCGCTCGCCGCTACTGGGGGAATCTCGGTTGATTTCTTTTCCTCTGGGTACTTAGATGTTTCAGTTCCCCAGGTTCGCCTCGCAACACTATGTATTCATGTTGCGATGATGCACAGAGTGCACCGGGTTTCCCCATTCGGACATCGTCGGCTGTAGCGGTTCATATCACCTTACCGACGCTTTACGCAGATTAGCACGTCCTTCATCGCCTCTGACTGCCAGGGCATCCACCGTGTACGCTTAGTCGCTTAACCTCACAACCCACAGGCGTTTTACAACGCATGCAGACTGCAAGCATTTGAGAGACTCGAACACATCGTTTATTCATTCTTATTACGGAGAATGAACGCGACGTGTCGTTTCAATTTTCAGCTTGTTCCGGATTGTTAAAGAGCAAATATCTCAAACGCAGCTCGTAAGCTGGTTTTGAGATACCGTGGAGACACCTTTCACCTGTCACCAAGCAAGTGGCGTCCCCTAGGGGATTCGAACCCCTGTTGCCGCCGTGAAAGGGCGGAGTCCTAACCGCTAGACGAAGGGGACACGATAGTGTCACGACTTCGCAGCCGTCTTGCTCATTACTTTTCTATCAGACAATCTGTGTGAGCACTGCGCGGGAAGGTATCTTCAGGTAAGGAGGTGATCCAACCGCAGGTTCCCCTACGGTTACCTTGTTACGACTTCACCCCAGTCATGAATCACAAAGTGGTAAGCGCCCTCCCGAAGGTTAAGCTACCTACTTCTTTTGCAACCCACTCCCATGGTGTGACGGGCGGTGTGTACAAGGCCCGGGAACGTATTCACCGTAGCATTCTGATCTACGATTACTAGCGATTCCGACTTCATGGAGTCGAGTTGCAGACTCCAATCCGGACTACGACGCATTTTATGAGGTCCGCTTGCTCTCGCGAGGTCGCTTCTCTTTGTATGCGCCATTGTAGCACGTGTGTAGCCCTACTCGTAAGGGCCATGATGACTTGACGTCATCCCCACCTTCCTCCAGTTTATCACTGGCAGTCTCCTTTGAGTTCCCGGCATAACCCGTTGGCAACAAAGGATAAGGGTTGCGCTCGTTGCGGGACTTAACCCAACATTTCACAACACGAGCTGACGACAGCCATGCAGCACCTGTCTCAGCGTTCCCGAAGGCACTAAGGTATCTCTACCGAATTCGCTGGATGTCAAGAGTAGGTAAGGTTCTTCGCGTTGCATCGAATTAAACCACATGCTCCACCGCTTGTGCGGGCCCCCGTCAATTCATTTGAGTTTTAACCTTGCGGCCGTACTCCCCAGGCGGTCGACTTAACGCGTTAGCTCCGGAAGCCACGCCTCAAGGGCACAACCTCCAAGTCGACATCGTTTACGGCGTGGACTACCAGGGTATCTAATCCTGTTTGCTCCCCACGCTTTCGCACCTGAGCGTCAGTCTTTGTCCAGGGGGCCGCCTTCGCCACCGGTATTCCTCCAGATCTCTACGCATTTCACCGCTACACCTGGAATTCTACCCCCCTCTACAAGACTCTAGCCTGCCAGTTTCGAATGCAGTTCCCAGGTTAAGCCCGGGGATTTCACATCCGACTTGACAGACCGCCTGCGTGCGCTTTACGCCCAGTAATTCCGATTAACGCTTGCACCCTCCGTATTACCGCGGCTGCTGGCACGGAGTTAGCCGGTGCTTCTTCTGCGGGTAACGTCAATCGCCAAGGTTATTAACCTTAACGCCTTCCTCCCCGCTGAAAGTACTTTACAACCCGAAGGCCTTCTTCATACACGCGGCATGGCTGCATCAGGCTTGCGCCCATTGTGCAATATTCCCCACTGCTGCCTCCCGTAGGAGTCTGGACCGTGTCTCAGTTCCAGTGTGGCTGGTCATCCTCTCAGACCAGCTAGGGATCGTCGCCTAGGTGAGCCATTACCCCACCTACTAGCTAATCCCATCTGGGCACATCCGATGGTGTGAGGCCCGAAGGTCCCCCACTTTGGTCCGAAGACGTTATGCGGTATTAGCTACCGTTTCCAGTAGTTATCCCCCTCCATCGGGCAGTTTCCCAGACATTACTCACCCGTCCGCCACTCGTCACCCAAGAGCAAGCTCTCTGTGCTACCGTTCGACTTGCATGTGTTAGGCCTGCCGCCAGCGTTCAATCTGAGCCATGATCAAACTCTTCAATTTAAAGTTTGATTTGCTGCAACAAGTGCAGCGATGCTCATCTGTAAAACGTCATAATGAATTTCATTATGTGTTCACTCGTGAGACTTGATATTTTTTACGTCCGGAGACGCTGATATCAATCCTGCGAGTGCCCACACAGATTGTCTGATAAATTGTTAAAGAGCGGTGCAATCAACGCCTTAAGCTGCTGTTGCGAGGTGGCGTATATTACGCTTTCCTCTTTCAGAGTCAAACGTTTTTTTCAGCGTTTTTCTCCGGCGGGATGAATTTCTTCACTCCCTGCTGAGCCGTCTGCGTTGCCGCTTTGCCGTCTCAGTGGTGGCGCATTATAGGGAGTTATTCGGAGCTGACAAGGATTTATTGCAAAAAATTGACTGAGCGCTCCTTTTTTAACCGAACAGGCTAAAAACAGACATTTCTCGATCAATAATCAGTCAAAAGCCCCCGTTAAGCGGCACAAATCAGCGTCACGCGTATAAGCACCAATGCTATTCTGTTAGTCCAACGCCGTTTTCTTTGTTGCAGACTGAACAATTATTAAAGAAGGACTTTCAATGATTCGCTCCGCGCGCAGTATGGCCGGCTTGCCCTGGATCGCCGCAATGGCGTTTTTCATGCAAGCCCTCGATGCCACCATCCTCAATACTGCGCTTCCTGCTATCGCCACCAGTCTCGACCGTTCCCCTCTTGCCATGCAATCTGCTGTGATCAGTTATACGCTCACTGTCGCCATGCTGATCCCGGTCAGCGGCTGGCTGGCCGATCGCTTCGGCACGCGCAAAGTCTTTATCGTGGCCGTTTCACTGTTTACGTTGGGGTCTTTAGCTTGTGCACTTTCGGGCTCGCTGAGCATGCTGGTTATCTCGCGCATTATTCAGGGTGTTGGCGGCGCGATGATGATGCCGGTCGCGCGCCTGGCATTGTTGCGCGCTTATCCACGCAGTGAATTGCTGCCGGTACTTAACTTTGTGACCATGCCGGGATTAGTCGGACCAATTCTGGGGCCGATGCTCGGTGGCCTGCTGGTCACCTACGCCAGCTGGCACTGGATATTCCTGATCAACATTCCCATCGGCATCGCGGGCATCTTCTATGCACGTAAATATATGCCGGACTTCACCACGCCTAAGCGCCGCTTTGATTTTGGCGGCTTCATTCTGTTTGGCTTAGGTCTGGTGCTGATATCCGTCGGTATCGAACTGTTCGGAGAGCGCATCGTGTCGCCGTGGCAGGCGGTGCTGGTGCTGTTAGCCGGTGTCGCGCTATTGCTTCTATATATAGTGCATGCACGCCGCCATCCTGCACCGCTGATCAACTTACCGATGTTTAAGACCCGAACCTTCTCGGTCGGCATCATTGGTAATATCGCGGCACGTCTGGGCACGGGTTGTATTCCGTTCCTGATGCCATTGATGTTACAGGTGGGCTTTGGTTATCCCGCGCTGATAGCGGGTTGCATGATGGGGCCAACGGCAATTGGCTCGCTGCTGGCCAAATCCACCGTGACACAAGTGCTACGTCGCTTCGGTTATCGTAAAACGCTGGTCGGTATCACCATCATCATCGGCATTCTTGTCGCCAGCTTCTCACTGCAGACACCGGGTGAAAGTGTATTGATGCTGTTAGCCGCACTGTTTGTATTAGGTATGGCGATGTCGACACAATTCACCGCGATGAATACCATCACCCTGGCCGATTTGAATGATGAGAATGCCAGCGGTGGTAACAGCGTGCTGGCGGTAACGCAGCAGGTATCGATCAGCTTTGGCGTGGCCGTCAGTGCGGCGGTACTGCGTTTTTATCAGGATTTCGAGAGCACAACCGTGCAGCAATTCCACGCCACCTTCCTGACGATGGGCGTGATTACCGTGCTGTCCGCGTTTGCTTTCCTGATGTTGCGTCCCGGCGATGGCCGCAATCTAATCGCCAATCGTGAGAAAAAGAAGAAAACCGCTTAAACCGAACCCCGTTCCACCAGCTCCGGCGTCAGCACCAGCGTTTGCTGACTGGCGTCGGGATCGCTCATACGGTGAATCAGCGTATCAATCGCCAGTTCACCCAATTCATCTTTAGGCTGATGGACAGTGCTGAGCGGCGGCGTGAGATAACGCGCCAGTTCGATATTGTCATAGCCCATCACTGCAATATCTTGCGGCACGCGTAAACCAGCCTGGAATAGCGCGTGATAAACGCCCACCGCCATCGCATCATTACTGGTGAAAACCGCTTCGGGTAGCAACTCAAGGGTCAGTAGCTGGTTCATCGCGTTAAACCCACCCTGAAATTCGAAATCACCGTCAACCACATAGCCGGGCAACACCGGTAATCCACTGTTGCTCATGGCTTTATGGAAACCTTCCAGACGCAAACGCGCCGGAGTTTTATCCTGCGGACCGGCAATACAGGCAATACGCGTGTATCCGCGATCGATCAGATGCTGCGTTGCCAGTTCGCCGCCTAGCAGCGCATTATCCTGAATGATGTCGCCACGCCCTTCAAACGGCGCCCAGTCCATCATCACCATGGGTACGGACGGATAACGATTGAGGATCTCCGCAGAGGGAAGGTGCGTCTCGGTGCACATCATTAATAAGCCATCGACACGCTTTTGCATCAGCGTTTCGAGGCTGCGATTCATGCGCTCTTCATCGCCTTCGGTATTGCACAGAATCAGGCTGTAGCCGCGCTCATAGCAGCTATTTTCTACGCCGCGCACCACTTCGGAATAGAACGGGTTACTGCTGGCCGTCAGCAGCATACCGATGGTACGCGTCTGATTAATCTTCAAACTGCGCGCCAAAGCGGAAGGTGCGTAGTTCAGCTCACGAATCGCTTGCTCAACCTTTTCCCGCACCTGCTCGCTAACAAAGCGATTGTTATTGATGACGTGGGAAACGGTCGATGTTGAGACGCCCGCCAGGCGGGCGACATCTTTCATGGTCGCCAAAGGCTTAACCCTGTTGCTGCAGGAAATTATCGATCTCAGTGCGCCACGGCACTGAGGGCTGCGCCCCCGGACGCGTCACCGCAATCGCGGCGGCGGCATGGGCAAAACGCACGGCATCATGCATTGCGACACCTTCCAGACGCGCGGTAATAAAGGCACCGTTAAAAGTATCGCCTGCTGCGATGGTGTCGATAGCCTGCACGGTGAAGCCCGGAATACGCACGCCTGCGCCCTGCTCGCTCAACCACACACCACGACGACCTAAGGTAATCAAAACGGTAGAGATGCCTTTATCATGCAACGCCTGCGCCGCACGTGCCGCATCTTCATCACTTTTCACCGCGATGCCGGTCAGAATTTCGGCTTCGGTTTCGTTCGGTGTGATGATATCGATTAAGGCCAGCAGCTCATCAGACAAATGAGTGGCAGGCGCTGGATTCAGAATCACTTGCGTGGCATTGGCATGCGCAATCTTCGCTGCCGCCAACACGCTTTCCAGCGGCGATTCCAACTGCATCAGCAAGGCCTCAGCATCAGCAATCACTTGCTGATGGCGATCGACACAAGCTGGCGTCAGCGCCGCGTTAGCACCGGAATAAATGCCGATATTATTTTCACCTTCGCCATTCACGAAGATCATCGCCACGCCGGTGGCTTCGTCTGCCACGATTTCTACCGGAGCAGTATCAATACGGTCCTGCTGCAGCTGCTGGCGGATACGTTCGCCAATGTCATCTTCACCTACACAGGCAATAAAAGCGATATCCGCGCCAGCACGACCGGCCGCCACGGCCTGGTTAGCCCCTTTGCCACCAAAGGCAATCTGATACTGTTTGCCGATCACCGTTTCGCCCGGACGCGGAAAATGGGTGAGGTTCAGAATGTGGTCGGCATTGATGCTGCCAAGTACCGCCAGTTTTGCGCTTGTGTTCATAGGGAGTGATCCAGAAAGTTGCGCCACCAGGACGGTGGCGCGTTGCCATGCTTTTCTTTGTTTTTTATTTGGTGACCAGCTTCAGGTCAACTGGATTAACCGACTGTACTTTTTCGCCTTTCAGCACTTTATCGGCAGTGTCCACACCAATCACGCCAATTTTATCAGGCATCTGCGCCACTGTGGCGGTCAGTTTACCGGCTTCTACCGCTTTCACACCGTCAGCGGTACCGTCAAAGCCCACCACCAGCACATCGGTTTTACCGGCAGTCTGCAGCGCACGCAGTGCGCCCAGCGCCATTTCGTCGTTCTGAGCAAATACCGCCTGTACATCCGGATGCGCCTGCAGCAGGTTCTGCATCACGTTCAGACCTTTAGTACGGTCGAAATCTGCTGGCTGGCTCGCCAGGATATTAAATTTGTGCGCATCAGCAGCCTGCTTGAAGCCTTCGCCACGCTCGCGCGCTGCGGAAGTCCCGGCAATACCCTGCAGCTCAATGATTTTTGCGCCATCGCCCAGTTTCTTCGCAATGAAGTCACCGGCCATTTTACCGCCGAAGCGGTTGTCAGAAGCCACGTGGCTCACCACGGTGCCCTGTGCCGCCACGCGGTCCAGGGTGATCACCGGAATGTTAGCCTGGTTGGCCATCTTCACGGCATTACCCACGGCATCAGAATCCGTTGGGTTAATCAGCATCAGCTTGGTGCCACGCACAGTCAGGTCCTGTACGTTCGCCAGCTCTTTCGCCGGGTTATTCTGCGAATCCAGCACCACCAGGTTATAACCCAGTTTGTCGGCTTCTTTCTGTGCGCCATCTTTCAGAGACACAAAGAACGGATTATTCAGCGTTGATACAACCAGCGCAATGGTGTCCTTAGCCATCGCGCCAGCACTGAGGGTGGCGCCAAGGATGACGGCCAATGCAGTTAACTTTTTCATTTATAGAGTCCTGTGTGAAGGTCAGAGTTATTTGCTGCTTTTGTTATCCACCAGCACCGCCAGCAGAATGACAACGGCTTTAACAATCATTTGGTAGTAAGAAGATACGCCCATCAGATTCAGGCCGTTGTTCAGGAAACCCAGGATCAGCGCGCCAATCAGCGTGCCCATAATGCGACCTTTGCCGCCCGCCAGGCTGGTTCCGCCTAATACCACCGCCGCAATCGCATCCAGTTCATAACCGGTGCCTGCCGTCGGTTGCGCAGAGGAAAGACGCGCGACTTCGATGGTGCCCGCCAGCGCCGCCAACAGACCACACAGCGAATAGACGATGATTTTGACGCGGTTAACGTTGATACCTGACAGACGTGTCGCCGCTTCATTGCCGCCTAACGCATAGATGTAACGACCGAGGCGCGTGTGATGCAGCATGTACCACGCCAGCGCGAACACCACTGCCATCAGCCACACCGGCGTTGGGATGCCCAGCGGACGACCAATACCAAACCAGCCAAACAGATCGGCGTTATCACTAAAACCGGTATTGATCGGGCTGCCGTTGGTGTACACCATGGTGACGCCGCGCAGCAGCAGCATCATGACCAGCGTGGCGATAAACGCCTGTACCTTGCCGCGCGCCACAATCACGCCGGTAATACCGCCAATTGCCGCACCCAGTGCCAGCGAAGCCGCTACTGCCACCAGCGCATTCACTTCCAAACCGACAATCGAAGCTGCGACCGCACCAGTGAGTGCCAGCAGCGAGCCCACCGACAGATCAATACCCGAAGTCAGAATCACCAGCGTCATGCCGACGGCCATAATGGCGTTAACCGAGGTCTGCTGCAGAATGTTGAACATGTTGGCAACGGTGAAGAAGTTCGGGCTTTGGCTCGCCACCACGGCAATCAGCACGATCAGCGCAATCAGCGATTTCTGCTCCAGCAGCCAGGCTTTGCTAAACCAGCGACGGCTGGCGGGTAAGGTTTGGGTGCTCATACAACTAACTCCTCGCTGTGTTGCTTACCGACTGCCGCCGCCATCAGGGATTCCTGGGTAGCCTGCTCACGGGAAAATTCGCCACTCAGATGGCCTTCATGCATCACCAGGATGCGATCGCTCATGCCCAGCACTTCCGGCATTTCCGATGACACCAAAATGATGCTCAGCCCTTCGGCTTTAAACTGGTTAATTAACTGATAAATCTCTTTTTTCGCACCCACGTCCACGCCACGCGTCGGCTCATCCAGAATCAGTACGTTCGGGCGCGTCATTAAGCCACGCGCAATCGCCACTTTCTGCTGGTTACCGCCAGACAGCAGGCCAATCGGCTGCTCCATAGAAGGGGTTTTAACGTTGAACAAACGGATGAAGTCACCGACGGCTAACT
Source organism: Pantoea rwandensis (assembly GCF_000759475.1). Taxonomy (NCBI): domain Bacteria; kingdom Pseudomonadati; phylum Pseudomonadota; class Gammaproteobacteria; order Enterobacterales; family Erwiniaceae; genus Pantoea; species Pantoea rwandensis. Next base: position 547,654 of record NZ_CP009454.1, on the reverse strand, counting down.
GCTCTTCGCTGTGTTTGAGATTACCGGTGGTATGGCTGAAGTAACGCAATGCGGTCAGCGACATGTTCTCTTTCACTGACATGCCGAGCACCAGGCCATCGCGCTTACGGTCTTCGGAGATGTAAACAATGCCGTTGGCGAGGCCATCCTGAGGTGATCGGGTGATGATTTCGCGGCCATTAAGTGTCACCGTGCCTTTGCTGCGCGGCAGTGCGCCGTACAGCACTTTCATCAATTCGGTGCGTCCCGCGCCCATCAAACCGGAAATACCAAGGATTTCCCCTTTGCGCAGAGTAAAGCTAACGTTATCCACGCCCGGCCCGCTGAGATTTTCAACAGTTAAACGAATATCGCCTGGCGCCTGATCGATATGCGGGTATTGATCTTCCAGCTTACGACCCACCATCATCTCGATCAGACTCTCTTCGCTGAGATCGCTCACCGCGCGCTCGGCAATAAATTGCCCGTCACGAAACACGGTGACGTCATCGCAAATCTCGAAGATCTCTTTCATGCGGTGAGAGATATAAACAATGCCGCAGCCCTGCGCTTTCAGTTCATTGATCACGCGGAACAACGACAGGGTTTCGGTATCGGTCAGCGCATCGGTCGGTTCATCCATAATGATGACCTTCGACTCGAAGCTAAGTACTTTGGCAATCTCAACCATCTGCTGATCGCCAATCGATAAATCGCCCACCAGCTTATGGCTGTTGAAGCGCAGGTTCAGACGATGTAATAAGGCATCCGCCTCGGCGTACATCCGGTTCCATTCGATGCGGCCAAAGCGGTTAACAAATTCGCGACCGAGGAAAATATTCTCCGCAACGGTCAATTGCGGAATCAGGTTAAGTTCCTGATGAATAATGCCAATGCCCGCTTCCTGCGACGCTTTCGGTCCAGAAAAAGCCACATCCTTGCCCAGCCACTGCAGTGAGCCCGCATCCATGCTGTAAATGCCAGTTAGCACTTTCATCATGGTGGATTTCCCCGCGCCGTTTTCACCCACCAGCGCCATCACGCGCCCCGGATAAACAGCCAGTGAAGCGCCATTCAGCGCTTTTACGCCGGGAAACGACTTTTCAATCCCTTTGAGTTGCAATAACGGTTGCATAACGACCTCAGAAGGTTACGCCAGCGCTCAGGATGACATTCGCATACGGAGAACACTCTCCGCTGCGAATGACTGCCTGACTACGCTGCGTTTCTTGTTTGAACTGTTCATGGCTGGTGTAACGGATGGTGATGACATTCCCCTGGTGCCGTTGCAAGGCATCGAGCACGGCGAGCAGTGCGCTGTGGAGTTGCGGATTGTGTTGCTTGATCTCCTCCGCCATCAGGGCGCTTTCGACTTGCATCTCCTGAGTGACAACATCAACCACCTGTAAAAATTCGGGCGTTCCCGGCGTCAACGCCAGATCGATTCGCTGTGGTCCGGCCGGAATCGGCAAGCCCGCATCCGCAATCGTCAGCGTATCGGTGTGCCCCAGGCGGGCAATCACATGAGAGAGTTCAGCGTTTAACAAGCGACCTTTTTTCATTTCTTCCACTCCACAGCGAAACGTTTCGCTGAGCGGGAGTGTATTAAATGTGCGCGTCAACTCAATGACGTCATCACGGAAATGTGATCGCCATCGAAACGTTTCGCTTGTGCCGGGGATAATTTGAGTTTGGGGGGATGCGAGCCGCCTGAGCGGCTCTGAAGAGTGTTATGGCAGCTTGCGGACCTGCTTAACGTCCAGCTCGATGGAATTAAAATCCTTATCCAGCTCGCCGGTCAGTTCAACCTGATCCTTCGGCGTGATGGTCTGTCCATGCCAACGCTTATGGTCGATTTCCACTTTCATGTTGCCACTGCTGTCGCGGAACAGATAATCCTCATCACCGATTTGCTTATCCAGATAACCGCGCACAGTAATCCAGCTATCATCCTTCATCTCTTCTGCCTGCTTCACAGTCACAACACTGGTGTTATCTGCCTGGAAGCCACCTGCGTGAACCTGAGCCTTGGGCGCATTCGGGTCAACAAAGCCACCCTGTTGTGCGGCCAGAACCGGCGTGGAGGCCAACATCACAATTGCGATTAGCGCTGCACTCTTTTTCATTTTTCACCTCTGTTCCATGAATGTGTGGGATACGGAGGTTATTACAGCATAGGGTTCTTAACAGGATCTTAAGGGGTAAAAAAACACGAAAAATAGCCAATCTGCGGCGATTGACGCTGTACAAGCCGACTTTTGCTTCGTATAACGACTCTTGCACTTAAGGAGAAACGCATGCGCATATTATTGATCGAGGACGACACGCTGATTGGCGATGGTCTGAAAGTCGGGCTAACGAAACTCGGCTTCAGCGTTGACTGGTTCGTGTCAGGCGAAGCGGGATTTCAGGCTCTATCGGCCGCACCGTGGGATGCCGTGGTACTGGATCTTTCGCTGCCCGGGCGCGATGGGCTGGAGATCCTGCGTCAATGGCGTGAGCAGGGCGCAGATGTACCCGTGCTGATCCTCACCGCACGTGATGCACTCGATCAGCGCGTACAAGGATTACAGTCAGGCGCTGACGACTATTTGTGTAAGCCCTTCGCGCTCGCTGAAGTCGCCGCGCGTTTACAGGCGCTGATTCGCCGCCGTCATGGACAACTACAGCCCGAGTTGAAACACGGCAAGGTGGTGATGTCGCCTGGCAGCCACAGCGTCTGGATTGATGGTGAAGCCATCAGCCTGAAGAGCCGGGAGCTGGCGCTGCTGGAGCTGTTTATGCGCAATCCGGGTCGCGTGCTAACCCGCAGCCAGCTGGAGGAAAAACTCTACAGCTGGGATGACGATGTCTCCAGCAACGCAGTAGAAGTGCATATTCATCATCTGCGCAAAAAGCTCGGCACCGCGTTTATTCGTACCGTGCACGGCGTAGGTTATACCCTCGGTACGGCAGAATGAGTCTGTTTCTACGACTCGCCATCGGCTTTGTGCTGCTGATTGTGCTGTGCGGCGGGGTGGCCAGTTACAGTGCCTGGCATCAGACCCGCGACACCGTTAATGAGCTATTCGATACCCAGCAAATGCTGTTTGCCAAACGCCTGCTGTCACTCGATCCCACCAGCTTGCACGCCGCCTCTCTGCCAGGAACCAAATCCATTTTGCGCCATCACCGCGGCGATCAGGATGATGATGCACTGGCGTTTGCCATTTTCCGTGCGGACGGCCAGCCGTTGCTTAACGATGGCGAGAACGGGCGCGATATGCAGTTTGATGATAAGCGTGACGGTTTTCGCGAGGGTCGTCTGCGCGGCGACGATGACAGTTGGCGGCTGCTTTGGCTGACTTCTGCTGATAAACAATATCGCGTGGTAGTGGGACAGGAGTGGGAATACCGCGACGATATGACGCGCGATCTGGCACTGGCGAGTTTGATGCCGTGGCTTTACGCCATGCCCTTTATGCTGCTGATGCTGCTGGCATTGGTGTGGTTCGAATTGCGCCCGCTGAAGCGCCTGACGGCATCACTCCGGTTGCGAGCACCCGATGACGCCACACCGCTCGAAGAAGCACGCTTGCCCAAAGAGGTGCAGCCGTTGGTGGCGGCATTAAACGGGCTGTTTCACCGTATGGCGCAACTCCTGCAGCGCGAGCGCCGTTTTACCTCCGATGCGGCGCACGAACTACGCAGCCCGTTAGCGGCACTGCGCGTGCAGAGTGAAGTGATTCAGCTGGCGGATGATGACGAAGCAATGCGCAAACGGGCATTGCAGCAGCTTGATAGCGGCATCCAGCGCGCCACCCGGCTGGTGGATCAGCTCTTAACGCTTTCAAGAGTAGAAGCAGACGATCTGCGCAGCGAATTCCAGCCAGTGCCACTGGCACCGCTGCTGCAAAATTTGCTGGTGGAACATTTCCCGCAGGCGGAAGCGCAGAAAATGGATCTACAACTGCATGCACAGGCCGAACCGGTGATGAACGGTCATCCTCTGCTGTTGAATTTGCTGATGCGTAACCTGCTGGATAACGCGCTGCGCTATGCGCCGCCGGGCAGCCAGATTCAGTTCACGTTAAACGCGCGGGCGATAATTATTGAAGATAACGGGTCAGGCGTTAGCGATGAGCAGCTTGCGCGCCTTGGTGAGCGTTTCTGGCGACCACCGGGGCAGACGCAAACGGGCAGCGGTTTAGGAATATCGATTGTGAAAAACATTGCGCAACTGCACGGTATTCGCATCGCATTCAGCCATGTGCAGCCTCAAGGCTTGTGCGTCACCTTAAGCTGGTGACGCGCTTAATCCTTAAATCTCGACTTGCGTGCCCAGCTCGATCACGCGATTAGGCGGGATTTCAAACTGATCCGGCGCACGCAGCGCATTGCGTTGCAGCGCAAGGAACAGTTTGCCGCGCAAACGCAGATACCACGGGCGATCGCCAATAATCAGCGATTCATGGGACATGAAGAATGAGGTTTCCATCATGCGGCAGTTGAGACCTTCCAGCCCGCAGCGGTGGAAAATTTCTTCCACGTTCGGGGTTTCACGCCAGCCGTAACTCGCCACCACGCGCCAGAAGGTGGGCGATAGCTGTTCGATGGTAACGCGACGCACGTTATGCACGTAAGGCGCATCTTCGGTACGTAGCGTCAGCAGTACCACACGCTCATGCAGCACTTTGTTGTGCTTGAGATTATGCAGCATGGCAAAGGGGATCACGTTCAGGGCACGCGACATATAGACTGCGGTGCCCGGCACGCGCACCGGCGGAGATTTCTCCAGCGAGGCGATCATCGCTTCAAGCGAATTGCCGTGCTCATGCATACGACGCAACAGGCGGAAGCGCTCGCTTTTCCAGGTGGTCATGACGATAAACATCATCAGCGCCAGGGTTAGCGGCAACCAACCGCCGGAGAACACTTTAACCAGGTTGGCCGAGAACAAGGACACGTCAATACACAGCATGCCAATCAGAATCAGCACCACCAGATAACGGTTCCAGTGCCAGTTCTGAATTGCCACCGTGGAGCAGAGAATCGCGGTCAGTACCATGGTGCCGGTTACCGCGATGCCGTAAGCCGCCGCCAGGTTACTGGAGTGCTCAAAGCCGACAATCACGATCACCACGGAGAAGTAGAGCAGCCAGTTGATCACCGGAATGTAAATCTGCCCCGATTCTTCTTCCGAGGTGTGCACGATGCGCATCGGCGGGAGATAGCCTAAACGCACCGCCTGACGCGTTAAGGAGAACACACCAGAGATCACCGCCTGCGAGGCGATAACCGTGGCCAGCGTCGCCAGAATCAGCATGGGAATCAGCATCCAGTCTGGCGCCAGCAGGAAGAAGGGGTTTTTGATCGCTTCGGGATGTTTAAGCAGCAGCGCGCCCTGACCAAAGTAGTTCAGCACCAGCGAGGGCAGCACCACGATAAACCAGGCAAGACGAATCGGGAATTTGCCGAAGTGGCCCATATCCGCATACAGCGCTTCCACACCGGTAATGGCCAATACCACCGCGCCGAGCGCGAAGAACGACACCGTTTTGTACTGGATAAAGAAGTGCAGCGCCCAGTAAGGATTCATGGCATGCAGCACATCAGGGTTACTGATGATGCTACGCGCGCCCAGCACGGCCAGAATGATAAACCACACCAGCATCACCGGCGCGAACAGCTTACCCACGATGCCGGTACCGTGCTTCTGGATCACAAACAGCAGCGTCAGCACTGCAATCGCAAGCGGAACGATATACGCATCCAGGCTCGGTGCCGCAATCTCCAGCCCTTCAATCGCCGACAATACCGAGACAGCGGGCGTGATCACCACTTCACCATAGAAGAAGCTGCCACCAATCAGCCCCATGATGACAAGAATCGCCGTCGCGCGTGCACCGGTATTGCGCCCGGCCAGTGACATCAAGGTCAGGATACCGCCTTCACCGGCGTTATCGGCACGCATCACGTAACTGATGTACTTCAGTGACACCACTAAAATCAGCAACCAGAAGATCAGCGAGAGAAAGCCAAACACCGCTTCGCGTTCTACGCCAAAGCCGAACTGACCGGAGAGACATTCACGTAAAGTATAGAGCGGGCTGGTACCGATATCGCCATACACTACGCCAATCGCGGCGAGTGTGACTGCGCCAAGGGACTGCTTCTTATCCGAGCTCATAAGTTGTCTTTTGTTGGAGCCGATGAGGCACTTGCCTACCGCTCAGGCCATCAAAAAGCGCACAGTATGCACATATTCCCAAAAAAACCTACTCTTACAACATGTCATCATGACGTCAGCGAGGCGGTTTTTCGCCGAAATTAGGCGCGAAAAACCGCCTGAAGCAGCGAGTTCTCTCGCCTCAACCTTCTGAAACAAAAAAGCTGACGGCTATCAACGCAATCAAGCATGATAACCAGTAGAGTATTGCGCTCGCCAGAATATGACGGCTCCAGGATCAGAAGGACAATGATGTGATTATGGCTCAACCCCATCTTTTGGCAGAAAGAATTTCTCGCCTGAGTAACGCCCTGGAGAAAGGGCTGTATGAACGGCATCATGCGATCCGCCTGTGCTTATTAGCTGCACTGAGTGGCGAGAGCGTGTTTTTGCTGGGGCCGCCCGGCATTGCCAAGAGCTTAATTGCCCGCCGCCTGAAATACGCCTTCCAACACGCCCGCGCCTTTGAATACCTGATGACCCGTTTTTCCACCCCTGAAGAAGTGTTTGGCCCGCTGTCGATTCAGGCGTTAAAAGATGAAGGTCGTTATCAGCGATTAACCAAAGGCTATCTGCCGGATGCCGAAATCGTCTTCCTTGATGAAATCTGGAAAGCCGGCCCGGCTATTTTGAACACCTTACTCACCGCCATCAACGAACGCCGCTTTCGCAATGGCGACAGCGAAGAAAAGATTCCGATGCGCCTGCTGGTGACCGCTTCCAACGAATTGCCAGAAGCCGATAGCGGGCTGGAAGCCTTGTATGATCGCATGTTGATTCGCCTATGGCTGGATAACGTGCATGAGAAGCAGAACTTCCGCAGCATGCTCACCCACCAGCAAGATGAAAACGATAATCCGGTGACGGAAGCACTGCGCATCAGTGATGAAGAGTATCACCAGTGGCAGAAAGGCATCAGCCAGGTGAGTTTGCCCGATCATGTGTTTGAGCTGATTTATCAGCTGCGCCAGCAGCTGGAAACGCTGCCTGACGCGCCTTACATCTCCGATCGTCGCTGGAAAAAAGCCATACACCTGCTGCAAGCCAGCGCCTTTTACAGCGGTCGCGTGACCATTGCGCCCATCGATATCATCTTGTTGAAAGATTGCCTGTGGCACGACGTCGCCTCGATGAAGCTGTTAGATCGTGAAATCGATGTGCTGATGACGCAACACGCCTGGCAGCAGCAGCCACTGCTGCATAAGCTGCAGCAAATCAAAGCCCGTCGTCTGGCACTGCAACAGCAGCAGAGCGTGGCTCAAGCGCTGACTTTGGAAAAACACAGCGGCATGTTTAGCCGCAAACCGCATTACGAACTGCCTGCTGCCATCACCGACGAACAACTGACTTTGATGCTGCAACAGCCGCTGACGTTGCACGATATGCAGGTGACGCATGTGCTGATTGGCCATGAGGCGCTTAATCAATGGTTGCTGAAAGGCGGTGAAATCCGCGGAAAGTTGAACGGTATCGGTTTTGGCCAGACGCTCGATCTGCTGGTGGACGCGCATCATTGCCTGACGCTGCGCGATGTCAGCCTGCAATCCACGCGCTTAACCCTTCCCGGAGCCACTAGCAGCAGCGACATGCCGCAGGAAATTCTGGATGAGTATGATGCGCTGGATACCCAGCTGCGCGCCCAGCGCACGCTGTTTAGCCAGCATCAGCGCTGCCTGTTTATTAGCGATGACTGGCTGGCACGTATTGAAACCAGCCTGCAGGACGTGGCGGAACAGCTGAAACAGGCGCGTAAATGATCTCACTGGAGACGCTGAGCACGCTGCTATCGATTGGCGAAACGGAGTTAATCGAAGAGTTGATTCTGGCACTGCTCGCGTCGCCACAGCTGGCGCTGTTTTTTGAAAAGTTTCCGCGCATGAAACAAGCGTTGATGCGCGATTTACCTCGCTGGCGTACCGAGATCGCTGAACAGATGAAAACCACCCCGGTGCCGGAAGCGCTGGCGCAGGAGTTTCAGCTGTTTCAGCAAATGCAATTGATCAGCACGCAGGATTTCAGCCACCAGCTTCCCCACATCATGTCGCAGCTAAAAGGCCTGCCGTCGCCATTTCTCGAAGAAGCCAGCAAACTGCTGCTGCACAACGAAATAGAACAACTGAGCAATGCCCAGCACACACTGTTTTTGCAACGCTGGCGACTCAGCCTGACGCTGCAAACGCTCACGCTCAACGAAACCCTTCTTGATGAGCAGCGCGAACGTCTGATGGCCGAGCTGCAGCAACGGATGGCAATCAGTGGCCAGCTGGCGCCAATCCTTACCGACGATGATGAAGCCGCAGCCGGACGTTTGTGGGATATGAGCAAAGCGTCACTTCAGCACGGTGATTATGAGCTGATTGTGCAATATGGCGATTTCCTCGCACAGCAGCCGGAATTAATGAAACTGGCGCAGCAGTTGGGCCGCAGCCGCGAAGCCAAATCGGTGCCGTCGCAGGATGCACCGCTGGAAGCATTCCACCAACTGGTGCGCGAGCCCGATCATGTGCCGGAAGAGGTCAGCGGCATTCATCAGAGCGATGACGTACTGCGTTTGTTGCCGCCGGAGCTGGCGGCGCTGAGCATCAGTGAGCTGGAGCTGGAGTTTTATCGCCGTCTGGTGGAAAAGCGCCTGCTGACTTACCAGTTACAAGGCGATGCGTGGCACGAGAAAGTCACACTGCGCCCGGTGAGCCATCAGCAGCATGAAGAGCAACCGCGCGGGCCATTTATCGTCTGCGTCGATACTTCGGGTTCAATGGGAGGATTCAACGAACGCTGCGCCAAAGCCTTCTGCCTTGCGCTGTTAAAGGTGGCATTAGCCGATAAACGTCGTTGCTACATCATGTTGTTCGCCCACGAAGTGATTGGTTACGAACTGACTGCCGATAGCGGTATCGAACAGGCTATCCGTTTCCTTAGCCAGCGTTTTCGCGGCGGCACCGATTTGGCTGCTTGTCTTGCTGCGGTGGTTAAACGTATGGAAGGGAGTATCTGGGATGAGGCCGATGCGGTGATCGTCTCGGACTTCATCGCCCAGCGGTTGCCGGATGACACCATCAATGCCATCAAGCAACGTCAACGCCAGCATCAACAACGTTTCCACGCGGTGGCGATGTCGCTCCACGGCAAACCTGGCATTTTGCGTATCTTCGATCATATCTGGCGCTTCGACACCGGCCTGAAAAGCCGCCTGCTACGCCGCTGGAAACGCTAATTCATCTGACAGAAATGCTTATTTGCTATAGTGAATAGTTCGCACACTGAGCATCTGGAGCATCTTGTGAACACCGCCCAATTTCCTGCACCGACCCGCACTTTGCAGCTCTCCGGCCAGAACGCCGAACAAAAACGGAGCGAGCTGCTGGCCTATTTCACCCAAACCTGGGAGCTGTACGAAAGCCTGTTTGATTGCCTTGCCGACGAACGCGCGTATTTCAACAAAGCGATCTCGTTGCGCCATCCGCTGATATTCTACTTTGGCCACACCGCTACGTTCTACATGAATAAGCTAATGGCAGGCCGCTATCTGGATGATCGCGTGGACGATCGCATCGAAGCCATGATGGCAATCGGCGTGGACGAGATGAGCTGGGACGATCTCAACGACAGCCATTACGCCTGGCCGACGGTCGAAGAGGTGCGCGACTACCGCGGCAAAGTCAAAAATCTGGTCAGTGAGTTTATCCGTACGATGCCACTGGAACTGCCGATCACCTGGGAAAGCCCGGCGTGGGTGGTATTGATGGGCATTGAACATGAGCGTATCCATCTGGAAACCTCCAGCGTGCTGATCCGCCAGCTACCGATCGAATGGGTAAAACCGCAAGCGCATTGGCCGGTTTGTCCGCAGGCGCGCCACGATCGCGCATCGGTTCCGGATAACTCGCTGATTGCGATGCCTGGCGGTCGCGTGCAGCAAGGAAAAACGGATGACACCTACGGCTGGGATAACGAATACGGCAGTCAGCTAACCGAGCTTAAACCGTTTAAGGCCAGTAAAATGCTGGTCAGCAACGCTGAGTTTTATCGCTTTATCGCTGCTAACGGCTATCAGGATCAACGCTGGTGGGATGAGGAAGGCTGGGGCTGGCGTGAATTTTCTGGCGCGCAAATGCCCACCTTCTGGGTCGGCGAGATTACGCAACCCGATCAGCTGAAACTGCGCTTAATGACCGAAGAAGTCGCTTTGCCGTGGGACTGGCCAGCGGAAGTGAATCAGCTTGAAGCCGCCGCGTTTTGTCGCTGGCTGGCGGAAGAGACGGGCAAATCTATTCAACTCCCTTGTGAAGCCGAATGGATGCAGTTACGCGAGCAGGTGAGCGGCGATCAGCCCGACTGGATCGACGCGCCCGGCAATATCAATCTGGCCTATTGGGCTTCATCCAGTCCGGTGGATCGCTTTGCGCAGGGCGAGTTTTTCGACATTGTTGGCAACGTCTGGCAGTGGACCACGACGCCGACCAACGGCTTCGAGGGTTTCAAGGTCCATCCGCTGTATGACGATTTCTCGACGCCGACCTTTGATGGCAAACACGCGCTGATCAAAGGCGGCAGCTGGATTTCCACTGGCAACGAGGCGTTGAAATCGGCTCGTTATGCCTTCCGCCGTCATTTCTTCCAGCACGCCGGTTTCCGCTATGTGGTCTCCTCACATGAAGAGACCATGGCACTCAATCCGTATGAAACGGACAGCATGGTGTCGCAGTATCTCGATTTCCAGTACGGACCGGGCTACTACAACGTGCCGAATTACGCCGTGGCGCTGGTGGAAAAACTGCTGCCGCACTGCAAACAACGTGGTGTGGCACTGGATCTCGGCTGCGCTACCGGCCGTGCCAGTTTTGAACTGGCACGCCATTTCGCGACGGTCACAGGCATGGATTATTCCGCGCGCTTTATTGATGTAGCGCTGCAGCTGACCTCCGGAGAGGACTTCCGCTATGTGGTCCCGGAAGAGGGCGAGCTGGTGGAATATCGCCAGGTGCGCCTGAAGGACGTCAATGTTAGTGACGAGCAAGCGGCGCGCATTCAGTTTGTGCAGGGCGACGCCTGTAATCTTAAACCGCAGCCGGATCGTTACGATCTGGTGTTGGCTTCAAACCTGATCGATCGTCTGCGTCAACCAAAACGTTTCCTGCAGGACGTCATCCCAATGATCCGCTCTGGCGGGCTTTTGGTGCTTTCATCGCCATATACCTGGCTGGAGGAATTCACGCCGAAGGAGAACTGGCTGGGCGGCGTGCGTGAGAACGGTGAAGCTTTGACGACCTATCAGGCATTGCAGCGTTTGCTGCGTGATGCCTTTGAAGAAGTGGTGCCGCCGCAGGATGTGCCATTTGTGATCCGCGAGACGGCGCGCAAGTATCAACATACCGAAGCGCAGCTCACAATCTGGCGTAAGCGATAAAAAAAGCGTGCAGACGGCGGCTACCACGCGGTCTGCACCTTGCCTGTACTGCTAATTTGCTGCACATTCTCCACTGTTCATAGAAGAAGAATTTAAAGAGGATGGATGATGGCAGAACAACTGCAACTGGATAACCTTGATCGCGGCATTCTCAATGCGCTGCTGGAAAACGCGCGCACCGCATATGCCGAGCTGGCCAAACAGTTCAATGTCAGCCCCGGCACCATTCACGTACGCGTAGAAAAAATGCGCCAGGCAGGCATTATCCTGGGCACTCGCGTAGAAATCGATCCTCGTCAGTTGGGTTTTGATGTGTGCTGTTTTATCGGCATCATTCTGAAAAGCGCCCGCGATTATCCCGCAGCACTCAGCAAGCTGGAGGCGTTGGATGAAGTGGTAGAAGCCTGGTACACCACCGGCCACTACAGCATCTTTATTAAGGTGATGTGCCGATCCATCGATGCACTGCAGCAGGTGTTGATCAATAAGATCCAGACCATAGACGAAATCCAGTCCACCGAAACCCTGATCTCGTTGCAAAACCCGATCATGCGTACCATCAAGCCGTAATTCCCTCTCTTTCCTGTGCACAACCTTTTCCCTGGCGGATCACTTGCGTGATGCGCCTTGTCGCCTGATGCTTTCTGTTATTAACCCTGTTTTCCACAGGTGGATCACGGCTTGATCACAGCGTACAATGCTCGCCTTTAGTGCGGGAGAACATCATGGCCGATATTACCTTAATCAGTGGCAGTACCCTTGGCAGCGCCGAATATGTCGCTGAACATCTGGAAGCAAAACTGCAGGAAGCGGGCTTTTCAACCGAGGTGCTGCACGGGCCAGAGCTGGATGAGCTGCCTCAGGATGGGATCTGGCTGATTGTAACGTCCACGCACGGTGCGGGCGAACTGCCTGACAATTTGCTTCCTTTATATGAAGCATTGCAGGAGACGCAGCCGGACCTTTCTGCCGTACGTTATGGCGCAGTGGGTATCGGTAACCATGAATACGACCTTTTCTGCGGGGCCATTAAGCTGCTGGAAGAGCAACTCAACCAATTAGGCGCCAAACGTATTGGCGATCGCCTGGAGATCGATGTTCTCGAACATGAGATTCCTGAAGATCCGGCTGAAGTGTGGGTTGAGACCTGGAAAACGCAGATTTAAGACGATCCAGCATGGTGGGGGATCGGGAAAAGTGAACGATCCCCAGTTTATTTCGCTGTTTTATTGTTTTTTTTACGCCGTTCTCTGTGGATAACATAGCCTTAATCTTGCGTATAACCGGTAGTTATCCCAATAACAACCCATGCTGCTTTTTTCAGCTGTGTATAAGTGACCATTTAGATCCCAGCTTATACGGATCAGGATCACCGATCATTCACAGCAAACGATCCTCTCTAATCCTCTGTTAATACTTTGCTTTTCCGGGTTATCAACAGACCAGGGCGATCCTAATAAGAGATCTAACAGAGAGATCATATAAAAGAATAAAGATCCTTTCTTTTAAACCGCAGGATCCCGCGGCTTTCGCAGTCGACAGAATTTCAGTAGAATCCACCGCCCAGGGCAACGATCCCTGTCCGAACATTAACGAGGACCCACTTCATGTTTTATCCAGATCCTTTTGACGTCATCGTAATCGGTGGTGGTCATGCGGGCACAGAAGCCGCGATGGCCGCTGCCCGAATGGGTCAGCAAACGCTGTTACTCACCCATAACATTGATACGCTTGGACAAATGTCCTGCAACCCGGCGATTGGTGGCATTGGGAAAGGACACCTGGTGAAGGAAGTGGATGCCTTAGGCGGTTTGATGGCGACGGCAATTGACCAGGCCGGCATTCAGTTTAGGATACTAAACGCGAGCAAAGGTCCTGCCGTGCGGGCAACCCGCGCTCAGGCAGACCGCGTGCTCTATCGCCAGGCCGTGCGTACGGCGTTGGAGAACCAGCCGAACCTGATGATCTTCCAGCAGGCCGTTGACGATCTGATTGTGGAGAACGATCGCGTCGTCGGTGCTGTCACGCAGATGGGCCTGAAATTCCGTGCCAAAAGTGTGGTGCTGACGGTTGGGACATTCCTCGATGGCAAAATCCATATTGGTCTGGATAACTACAGCGGTGGCCGTGCAGGCGATCCGCCATCCATTCCTCTGGCGAAACGCCTGCGTGCTTTGCCGCTGCGCGTAAATCGTCTGAAAACCGGTACGCCGCCGCGTATTGACGCACGCACCATCGATTTTTCGGTGCTGACACCGCAGCATGGCGATACGCCAATGCCAGTGTTCTCGTTCATGGGCAATGTTTCACAGCACCCGCAACAAGTGCCGTGCTGGATCACCCATACCAACGAACAAACGCACGATGTGATCCGCAATAACCTTGATCGCAGCCCAATGTATGCCGGGATCATCGAAGGGATCGGACCACGTTACTGCCCATCGATCGAAGACAAAGTGATGCGCTTTGCCGATCGTAATGCGCATCAGATCTTCCTTGAACCGGAAGGGCTCACCAGCAACGAGATCTACCCGAACGGTATCTCCACCAGCTTGCCATTTGATGTGCAGATGCAGATCGTCCGCTCAATGAAAGGTCTGGAGAACGCGAAGATTGTGCGCCCAGGCTATGCCATCGAGTACGATTTCTTCGATCCGCGCGATCTGAAGCCGACGCTGGAAAGTAAATTTATCCACGGCCTGTTCTTTGCCGGACAGATCAACGGCACCACCGGTTATGAAGAAGCTGCGGCGCAGGGCTTGCTGGCCGGTTTGAACGCTGCACGTGCTTCAGCAGACAAAGAGGGCTGGGCGCCACGTCGCGATCAGGCTTATCTCGGTGTGCTGGTTGACGATCTCTGCACGCTCGGCACCAAAGAGCCGTACCGCATGTTTACCTCGCGCGCGGAATATCGTTTGATGCTGCGTGAAGACAACGCCGATCTGCGTCTGACAGAAAAAGGCCGCGAGTTGGGTCTGGTCGATGATGCTCGTTGGGCGCGTTATAACCAGAAGCTGGAATTGATTGAGCAAGAGCGCCAGCGTCTGCGCGATCTGTGGGTACATCCGAAATCAGACAATGTGGGCGAAGTGAATAGCGTAATCAGTGCGCCACTGACAAAAGAAGCCAGCGGTGAAGATCTGTTGCGTCGCCCGGAAATGACCTACGAGCTGCTGATGACCTTACCGAGTTATGGCCCGGCATTATCTGACGAGCAATCTGCAGAGCAGGTTGAGATTCAGGTGAAGTATGAAGGGTACATTGCACGCCAGCAGGAAGAAATTGACCGCCAGCAACGCAACGAAAACACCTTGCTGCCTGGCGATCTCGACTATCGTCAGGTTAATGGCTTGTCGAATGAAGTGATCGCCAAACTCAACGATCACAAACCTACCTCCATTGGGCAGGCCTCGCGTATTTCAGGTATTACACCAGCAGCGATCTCCATTTTGCTGATTTACCTGAAAAAACAGGGCCTGCTGCGTAAAAGTGCCTGATCGACCCTGGGGCGAGGTCACTCGCCCCCGTTTATGGAACGTTCCTTGTGATTAACAAACTCTCCCAGCTGCTCGATGCGGCAAATATTTCTCTTACCGATCAACAAAAACAGCAGCTCGTCGGCTATGTAGAATTGCTGCATAAGTGGAACAAGGCGTACAACCTGACATCGGTACGCGATCCGCAGCAGATGCTGGTGCGCCATATTCTCGACAGCGTGGTCGTCGAACCGCATTTACAAGGCGAGCGCTTTATTGATGTGGGCACCGGGCCGGGTCTGCCAGGGATTCCGTTAGCCATTGTCCGTCCACAGGCGCATTTCACGCTACTGGATAGCCTGGGAAAACGCATCCGTTTCCTGCGTCAGGTGCAACATGAGTTAGGGCTCACTAACATCACCCCGGTACAAAGTCGTGTGGAAGAGTTCCCTGCAGAGCCACCGTTTGATGGCGTTATCAGCCGTGCCTTTGCTTCGCTGGAAGACATGCTGAACTGGTGCCATCATTTGCCGGGCACCTCAGGCCGCTTCTACGCACTGAAGGGGGTGCGTCCGGATGATGAAATTTCAGCCTTGCCTGCGGGCTTTGTGGTGGAGAAGATTGAATCTCTGCATGTGCCAGAACTGGATGGTGAACGTCATTTAGTGGTGCTGTCTCGCCAATAGCCATAAAAAAGGTGCGGATTTAACACCCGCCGCACCTTTAGTCAGTGAAAACGTCCTGAATAAAAAAACAGCAGTTGAACACTTTTAGTCAAAAGCTTTTATTCGGCAGGGCAGGGTGAGACGGTTAACAAGCGCCACGGAAATTATCCGAAAAGCTCTGTTACATTTAACGAACATTTCACATTTCATTATCACTTAGATCACTTTATTGGCTGTATTTACCTGCGCAAATAGTCACGTCAGAAAATATAACTCTGCAATAAATCGGCGTGCGTAATATCAGTTTTACGTTTTTATTGCGATGTACGATGTCAATAGAGTGTTTTTATCGAAAATCATGACCTGATGTCGGATGTGTAATTCTATCGTTATGATAAAAAACAGCTTTCATCACTTTTGAAATCTTAAAATTCATGCTTAAAACAAATTCATTCGCCAGCGCATTGCCTATTATGTGATCTGAAGCACGCTTTAAAAGCAAGCCAACAAGGCAATTTCAGCGATTTAGCTGAGTCATAGTGGAAGATGATGTTTTGAAAAATAGCCCTCCAGAAAGAAATTTAAATAATTGTTCACCTTTTCGCTACTTACCGATTGAAATCGCAGGTGGCGCCCGTATAATTTGCACGGCTTTTGCTGCTTGACTCAAATGAGTAAAGGCAGTCTTATACGACACGCGACATACCCCGTTCGGGGCAGGAGAGTTCAACGCCATGTCAGTGTCTCTTTACAGTGTGAAATTAGCCCGGACCGTGCTGGTGATCCAGCTGGTGACGTTTGTCATCATCGGTGCACTCTTTACTCTGAAAGATGTTATCTGGGGCGCCTCCGCCATCGCGGGTGGAGCGGCAGCCTGGCTGCCGAATGTGTTGTTTATGTTTTTAGCCTGGCGCCTGCAGGATCAAACGCCTGCCAAAGGTCGTGTGGCCTGGAGCTTCGCCCTCGGTGAAGTGTTGAAGGTCTTCACGACAGTCATTCTTCTCATGGTGGCGTTGGGTGTGTTTGGAGCGGTCTTCTGGCCACTCGCAATCACTTGGTTATCGGTGCTGGTGGTGCAGATCGTCGCGCCGGCTGTAATTAACAACAAAGGGTAAGAGGCATCATGGCTGCTGGAGAAATCTCTACTCCGCAAGAATACATAGGTCACCACCTGAATAACCTTCAGCTGGACCTGCGTACTTTCGAGTTGGTGAATCCGCACGACGCTCCTGCGACGTTCTGGGTATTAAATATCGATTCCATGTTTTTCTCTGTGGTACTGGGACTGCTTTTCCTGGTGTTGTTCCGTAAAGTGGCAAAAAGCGCCACCAGCGGTGTGCCAGGGAAACTTCAAGCGGCTATCGAACTGGTTGTCGGTTTCGTTGATAACAACGTTCGCGACATGTACCACGGTAAAAGCAAACTTATCGCCCCGCTGGCTCTGACAATTTTTGTCTGGGTCTTCCTGATGAACTTCATGGATCTGCTGCCTATCGATTTGCTGCCGTTTATCGGTGAGCACTATCTTGGCCTGCCAGCGCTGCGCGTTGTGCCGTCTGCAGATGTGAACATCACGCTGTCTATGGCGTTGGGCGTCTTTATTTTGATTCTGTTCTACAGCATCAAAATGAAAGGCATTGGCGGCTTCACCAAAGAACTGACGCTGCAGCCTTTTAATCACCCGATCTTCATCCCAATCAACCTGATTCTTGAAGGTGTTAGCCTGCTGTCTAAACCGGTTTCACTCGGTCTGCGACTGTTCGGCAACATGTATGCGGGTGAACTGATCTTTATCCTGATTGCCGGCTTGCTGCCGTGGTGGTCGCAGTGGTTGTTGAATGTGCCATGGGCCATTTTCCACATCCTGATCATTTCGCTGCAGGCTTTCATTTTCATGGTCCTCACGATTGTCTATCTGTCGATGGCATCTGAAGAACATTGATTTTTTTATCTCAACACTAAGCTTTTAACTGAAACAAACTGGAGACTGTCATGGAAAACCTGAATATGGATCTGCTGTACATGGCTGCCGCTGTGATGATGGGCCTGGCGGCAATCGGTGCTGCGATCGGTATCGGCATCCTCGGAGGCAAATTCCTGGAAGGCGCTGCGCGTCAACCGGATCTGATTCCTCTGCTGCGTACGCAGTTCTTTGTTGTAATGGGTCTGGTGGATGCAATCCCAATGATCGCTGTAGGTCTGGGTCTCTACGTGATGTTTGCGGTCGCCTAAACCTGGTAGCCTTGTTCACTCATGGCACCCGGTGTGATGAGGAACGGATTCTGCCGTTTATCGCTGATAGCGGCAGAGCAAGTTAACTTAATAAGAGGCATTGTGCTGTGAACATTAATGCAACAATCCTCGGCCAGGCCATCGCGTTCATTCTGTTTGTCGCGTTCTGCATGAAGTATGTATGGCCGCCGATCATGGCTGCCATCGAAAAGCGCCAGAAAGAAATTGCTGATGGCCTTGCTTCTGCTGAGCGCGCGAAGAAAGATTTAGATCTCGCGCAGGCCAATGCGACCGACCAGCTGAAAAAAGCGAAAGAAGACGCTCAGGTCATTATCGAGCAGGCGAACAAACGCCGTGCACAGATTCTGGACGAAGCGAAAACCGAAGCTGAGACTGAACGTAACCGCATCGTGGCACAAGCGCAGGCAGAAATCGAAGCCGAGCGTTCACGTGCCCGTGAAGAGCTGCGTAAGCAAGTCGCGTTGCTGGCATTAGCTGGCGCCGAGAAAATCATCGAACGTTCCGTGGATGAAGCTGCTAACAGCGACATCGTTGATAAACTGGTCGCTGAACTGTAAGGAGGGAGGGGCTGATGTCTGATCTGATTACTGTAGCTCGCCCCTACGCCAAAGCAGCTTTTGACTTTGCTGTTGAGCATCAAAGTATCGATCGCTGGCAGACTATGCTGGCGTTTGCCGCTGAAGTGGCTCGCAACGAACAGATGGCAGATCTTCTTTCCGGTGCGCTCGCGCCGGAAGCTTTGTCTGCTTCTTTCAACGCGGTATGTGGCGATCAACTTGATGAACCCGCTCAGAACCTGATTAAGGTAATGGCGGAAAACGGACGTTTGACAGCACTTCCAGCGGTACTGGAACAGTACATCCAACTGCGCGACGCTTATGAAGCGACCGCCGAAGTGGATGTGATTTCTGCCAGTACCCTGAGTGACAGCCAGCTGAGTAAAATCAGCGCCGCGATGGAAAAACGTCTGTCACGCAAAGTTAAGCTGAATTGCAAAATTGACAAGTCTGTAATGGCAGGTGTGGTTATCCGTGCGGGTGACCTGGTCATTGATGGTAGCGTACGCGGCCGTCTTGATCGTCTGGCAGACGTCTTGCAGTCTTAAGGGGACTGGAGCATATGCAACTGAATTCCACCGAAATCAGCGAACTGATCAAGCAGCGCATTGCTCAGTTCAATGTGGTGAGCGAAGCTCACAACGAAGGTACTATTGTTTCTGTAAGTGACGGTATCATCCGCGTACACGGCCTGGCCGATGTGATGCAGGGTGAGATGATTGCCCTGCCGGGCAACCGTTACGCTATCGCACTGAACCTCGAGCGTGACTCGGTTGGTGCAGTAGTGATGGGCCCGTACGCTGACCTCGCCGAAGGCATGAAGGTTAAATGTACTGGCCGTATTCTTGAAGTTCCAGTTGGCCGTGGCCTGCTGGGCCGTGTGGTGAACACCCTGGGTGCACCGATCGACGGTAAAGGCGCAATCGAAAACGACGGCTTCTCGCCTGTTGAAGTGATTGCACCGGGCGTTATCGACCGTCAGTCAGTAGACCAGCCTGTTCAGACCGGTTACAAATCTGTCGATGCGATGATTCCAATCGGCCGTGGCCAGCGTGAGCTGATCATCGGTGACCGTCAGACCGGTAAAACCGCAATGGCAATCGACGCCATCATCAACCAGCGCGATTCAGGCATCAAGTGTGTCTACGTTGCGATTGGCCAGAAAGCGTCAACCATTTCTAACGTGGTACGTAAGCTGGAAGAACACGGCGCGTTGGCTAACACCATCGTGGTTGTGGCTTCTGCTTCTGAGTCTGCAGCACTGCAGTATCTGTCACCTTACGCCGGTTGTGCGATGGGTGAGTACTTCCGTGACCGCGGTGAAGACGCGCTGATCGTATACGATGACCTGTCTAAGCAGGCTGTTGCTTACCGTCAGATTTCACTGCTGCTGCGCCGTCCACCAGGTCGTGAAGCATTCCCAGGCGACGTGTTCTATCTCCACTCTCGTCTGCTGGAGCGTGCATCACGCGTTAGCGCTGACTACGTTGAGCGCTTCACCAACGGTGAAGTGAAAGGCCAGACCGGTTCTCTGACCGCGCTGCCAATCATCGAAACTCAGGCGGGTGACGTTTCTGCGTTCGTTCCGACCAACGTAATCTCGATTACTGATGGTCAGATCTTCCTGGAATCAAACCTGTTTAACTCCGGTATTCGTCCAGCCGTTAACCCGGGTATCTCTGTATCCCGTGTTGGTGGTGCTGCACAGACCAAGATCATCAAGAAACTGTCCGGTGGTATCCGTACCGCGCTGGCACAGTATCGTGAACTGGCTGCGTTCTCTCAGTTCGCATCTGATCTGGATGATGCAACCCGTAAACAGCTGAGCCACGGTCAGAAAGTGACCGAGCTGCTGAAACAGAAACAGTATGCGCCGATGTCTGTCGCGCAACAGGGTCTGGTGCTGTTTGCTGCTGAGCGCGGCTTCCTGAACGACGTTGAACTGGCGAAAATCGGTAGCTTCGAAGCCGCCCTGCTGGCGTTCGCGGATCGCGACCACGCTGAGCTGATGGCTGAAATCAACCAAGCGGGCAACTTTAACAACGACATCGAAGCGAAGCTGAAAGGCCTGCTCGAAACGTTTAAAGCAACCCAGTCCTGGTAATGTCTGGCGGCTTGTCTGAAAAGGCAGGCCGCAAGGCTTTGAGGAGAAGCTAATGGCCGGTGCAAAAGAAATACGTACCAAGATTGGAAGCGTAAAAAATACGCAGAAGATCACCAAAGCGATGGAAATGGTCGCCGCCTCCAAAATGCGTAAAACGCAGGAACGCATGGCGGCCAGCCGTCCGTATGCAGATACCATGCGCAAAGTGATTGGTCACCTTGCTCTCGGTAATCTGGAATACAAGCACCCTTACCTGGATGAGCGTGACGTTAAGCGCGTCGGCTACCTGGTCGTTTCGACTGACCGCGGGCTTTGTGGTGGTTTGAACATTAACCTGTTCAAAAAATTGCTGGCAGATATGAAGAGCTGGGCTGATAAAGGTGTGCAGAGCGATCTGGCCATTATCGGTTCTAAAGGCAATTCATTCTTCGGCTCTGTCGGTGGCAACATCGTGGCACAGGTCACTGGTATGGGCGACAAGCCTGCACTGTCTGATCTTATCGGCCCAGTAAAAGTGATGTTGCAGGCTTATGATGAAGGCCGCATCGACAAGCTGTATATCGTCGGCAACAAGTTTAATAACACCATGTCTCAGACTCCGACCATTACCCAACTGCTGCCGTTACCGCCAGCGGAAGGTGAAGAAGAGATGAAGGCGAAGACCTGGGATTACCTGTACGAACCCGATCCGAAAGCGCTGCTGGATACCCTGCTGCGCCGTTATGTCGAATCGCAGGTTTATCAGGGTGTGGTGGAAAACCTGGCCAGTGAGCAGGCTGCACGTATGGTGGCAATGAAAGCTGCAACCGATAACGGCGGAAACCTGATCAAAGAGCTGCAGTTGGTTTACAACAAAGCTCGTCAGGCCAGCATCACCCAGGAACTTACCGAGATCGTCTCGGGAGCCTCCGCGGTTTAACCAGGCATATATCCTGTCGCGCGAGCGCGGCCGGATATTCTCGTATTAGGTAGAGGATTCAAGATGGCAGCTGGAAAGATTGTCCAGATTATCGGCGCCGTAGTTGACGTCGAATTCCCTCAGGACGCGGTACCGCAGGTATATAGCGCGCTTGAGGTTCAAAATGGTGACGCTCGTCTGGTGCTGGAAGTTCAGCAGCAGCTGGGTGGTGGCGTGGTTCGTACCATCGCCATGGGTACTTCTGACGGCCTGAAGCGCGGTCTGCAAGTTACCGACCTCAAAAAACCGATCCAGGTACCGGTTGGTAAAGCAACCCTCGGCCGTATCATGAACGTATTGGGCGAACCAATCGACATGAAAGGCGACCTGCAGAATGATGACGGCACCACCGTAGAGGTTTCCTCTATTCACCGTGCTGCGCCTTCTTATGAAGATCAGTCTAACTCGCAAGAGCTGCTGGAAACCGGCATCAAGGTTATCGACCTGATGTGTCCGTTCGCTAAGGGCGGTAAAGTCGGTCTGTTCGGTGGTGCGGGTGTAGGTAAAACCGTAAACATGATGGAGCTGATCCGTAACATCGCGGCTGAGCACTCAGGTTACTCGGTATTTGCTGGTGTGGGTGAGCGTACTCGTGAGGGTAACGACTTCTACCACGAAATGACTGACTCCAACGTTATCGATAAAGTAGCGCTGGTGTATGGCCAGATGAACGAGCCGCCGGGTAACCGTCTGCGCGTAGCACTGACCGGTCTGACCATGGCGGAGAAATTCCGTGATGAAGGCCGTGACGTTCTGCTGTTCATCGACAACATCTACCGTTACACCCTGGCCGGTACTGAAGTATCAGCACTGCTGGGTCGTATGCCATCTGCGGTAGGCTACCAGCCAACGCTGGCAGAAGAGATGGGTGTGTTGCAGGAGCGTATTACCTCCACTAAGACCGGTTCAATCACCTCTGTACAGGCCGTTTACGTTCCTGCGGATGACTTGACTGACCCGTCACCAGCAACCACCTTTGCTCACTTAGACTCAACCGTTACGCTGAGCCGTCAGATCGCCTCTCTGGGTATCTACCCAGCCGTTGACCCGCTGGATTCTACCAGCCGTCAGCTGGATCCACTGATCGTGGGTCAGGAGCACTACGACGTTGCGCGTGGCGTGCAGTCTCTGCTGCAGCGTTACCAGGAACTGAAAGACATCATCGCCATCCTCGGTATGGACGAGCTGTCTGAAGAAGACAAACTGTTGGTGGCACGTGCGCGTAAGATTCAGCGCTTCCTGTCTCAGCCGTTCTTCGTTGCTGAAGTCTTCACCGGTTCTCCAGGTAAGTAC
Organism: Pantoea rwandensis; assembly: GCF_000759475.1. Taxonomy (NCBI): domain Bacteria; kingdom Pseudomonadati; phylum Pseudomonadota; class Gammaproteobacteria; order Enterobacterales; family Erwiniaceae; genus Pantoea; species Pantoea rwandensis. The sequence goes on along the minus strand of NZ_CP009454.1, from coordinate 524,754 downwards.
GTGACCCTGAAAGACACTATTCGTGGCTTCAAAGGCATCATGGAAGGCGAATTCGACCACCTGCCAGAGCAGGCGTTCTACATGGTCGGCGCTATCGAAGAAGCTGTAGAAAAAGCGAAGAAACTGTAATAACGGTTTCCCAGGAGGAATAGTATGGCTATGACTTATCATCTGGACGTTGTCAGCGCGGAGCAGCAAATGTTCTCCGGTCTGGTTGAGCGCATCCAGGTGTCAGGTAGCGAAGGTGAGCTAGGTATTTACCCTGGCCACGCCCCGCTGCTGACAGCCATCAAGCCTGGTATGATTCGCATCGTGAAGCAGCACGGCGAAGAGGAGTATATCTACCTCTCTGGCGGCGTGCTGGAAGTACAGCCGGGCAGCACGACCGTTCTGGCCGACACCGCGATTCGCGGTGAAGACCTCGACGAAGCGCGCGCGCTGGAAGCGAAACGTAAAGCAGAAGAGCACATGAACAGCAGCCACGGTGACGTGGACTATGCTCAGGCCTCTGCAGAGCTGGCGAAAGCTATCGCGAAACTGCGTGTAATCGAGCTGACCAAGAAAGCGATGTAATCAGGCTTTATGCGTCACGAAATGCCAGCCCATTGGGTTGGCATTTTTTTTGCGTGCGATAAATCGCCCCGCTTTGGGTGAGTGCGATGTTGTCGTGCTCAGCCGACCGATTGCATCGGCAAAATGCATCGTGTGATGTCCAGGCCGGAACTGGTTTTATCCCCGATCATCCTTTCATCTTTATCCGCTAATTTCGCCCCGAGAAAAATGTAGTAATCTCAGGGGTAAACCTTACACTTTCGAAAGTTAAATTGAGTCTGGATAGTTATGTCTACAAGCGCGATGAGTGTGGTGATCCTGGCCGCTGGCAAAGGCACCCGAATGTATTCCGATCTGCCGAAAGTTCTGCATACCCTGGCAGGTAAACCGATGGTTCAGCATGTGATCGATGCCGCGACCGGCCTCGGTGCCCAGCAGGTGCATCTGGTGTACGGTCACGGCGGCGATTTACTGCAAGAGAAACTGGCCCACAACACCTTGAACTGGGTATTGCAGGCTGAACAGCTGGGTACCGGCCATGCGATGCAGCAGGCGGCACAATTCTTTGCTGATGACGAAGATATTTTGATGCTGTACGGCGATGTACCGCTGATCTCCCAACCGACATTGCAACGCCTGCGTGATGCCAAACCTGAAGGCGGCATCGGTTTGCTGACGGTGGTGCTGGATAATCCAACCGGTTATGGGCGCATTGTGCGTGAAAATGGCACGGTGACAGGCATTGTTGAGCAGAAAGATGCCTCAGCCGAACAGCTGAAAATCCCTGAGATTAACACCGGCATTCTGATTGCTAACGGCGGGGACTTAAAACGCTGGTTAGCACAGCTGAATAACAACAATGCGCAGGGTGAATTCTATATCACCGATATCATTGCCATGGCGCATCATGAAGGCCGCGTGATCAATGCGGTGCACCCGGCCCGTATCAGTGAAACCGATGGCGTGAACAATCGTCTGCAGCTGGCCACGCTTGAGCGCGCATATCAGAGCGAGCGAGCAGAACAACTGCTGCTGGCGGGCGTCATGCTGCGCGATCCTGCTCGTTTCGACCTGCGCGGAACGCTGCAACATGGACGTGACGTCGAGATCGATACCAACGTTATCATTGAAGGCTCGGTGGCATTGGGCAACCGCGTCAGGATAGGCGCTGGGTGCATCATCAAAAACAGCGTGATTGGCGATGATTGCGAAATCAGCCCTTATTCAGTCATCGAAGATGCCACCCTAGCCGCTGCCTGCACCGTTGGCCCGTTCGCGCGTCTGCGCCCTGGCAGCGAGTTGGCAGAAGAGGCGCACGTTGGCAATTTCGTTGAGATGAAAAAAGCCACCCTGGGCAAAGGCTCTAAAGCTGGCCATCTCTCTTATCTCGGTGACGCGGAAATTGGCGCGGGCGTGAACATCGGTGCCGGCACCATTACCTGTAACTACGATGGCGCGAATAAATCGAAGACCATTATCGGCGACAACGTGTTTGTCGGCTCCGATACCCAGCTGGTGGCTCCGGTCACCGTCGCGGCTGGCGCGACCATCGCAGCAGGTACTACGGTAATGAAAGATGTCACCGCAGCCGATTTGGTCTACAACCGTAAAGAACAGAACCAGAAGTCTGGCTGGCAGCGTCCGGTTAAGAAAAAATAAATTTTAAGGGTCGGCAAAGATCGGCTCGTAGGAAAAACTACTCGAAATCATTCGAGTTTCAGAAAGGTGGTAAGCGCGAATCCTCAGTCACTGACTTCAGTCAGTGACTGAGGTGAATGCGCCTGGCCAACGCACCTGAAATTTGAATTATGAAAGGTAGATCCCCCACTCTCTACAAGGCTCGGGGAAATCAGGTCAGAAGACAACGCAATGGCCGAAAGCCATGAAGTCAGGAAACTATTATGTGTGGAATTGTTGGTGCAGTAGCGCAGCGTGACATCGCAGAAATTCTGCTGGAAGGTCTGCGTCGTCTTGAGTATCGCGGTTATGACTCTGCGGGTCTGGCCGTTGTCGATCGCCAGGGACATATGACGCGTCTGCGTCGTCTTGGCAAAGTGGCTAATCTGGCCGAAGCCGCAGAGCAGCAACCGCTGATTGGTGGTACAGGTATTGCTCATACGCGCTGGGCAACACACGGTGAGCCATCAGAAGCCAATGCGCATCCGCATGTCTCTGAGCACATTATCATTGTGCATAACGGTATCATTGAGAACCATGAGCCATTGCGTGCGCAGATGATCGAACGCGGTTACCAATTTGCCTCCGAAACCGACACCGAAGTGGTGGCACATCTGGTGCACTGGGAGCAGAAGCAGGGCGGCACATTGCGCGAAGTGGTACTGCGCGTGATCCCGCAACTGCGCGGTGCTTATGGCATGGTGATCATGGACAGCCGCGATCCCTCCGTGCTGGTGGCTGCGCGTTCCGGTAGCCCGCTGGTGATTGGCCGTGGCGTGGGTGAAAACTTCATTGCTTCTGACCAACTGGCGCTGCTGCCGGTGACCCGCCGCTTTATGTACCTGGAAGAGGGCGATATCGCTGAGATTACGCGCCGTGAAGTCACCATCATCGATCGTGATGGCAAGCCAGCCAAACGCGCGGAAATCGAATCCACTGCGCAGTACGATGCCGGTGATAAAGGTGCCTATCGTCACTACATGCAGAAAGAGATCTACGAGCAGCCGAACGCGATTAAAAACACCATTACCGGTCGTTTTAATCATGGGCAAATCGATCTCAGCGAACTGGGTGCCAATGCCGAAGCCTTGCTGAGCAAGGTTGAGCACATCCAGATTATCGCCTGCGGTACCTCGTATAACTCCGGGATGGTGTCGCGCTACTGGTTTGAGTCGCTGGCCAACATTCCTTGCGATGTGGAAATCGCCTCCGAATTCCGCTATCGCAAATCCGCTGTGCGTAAAAACAGCCTGCTAATCACCCTGTCGCAATCGGGTGAAACCGCCGATACGCTGGCCGCACTGCGTCTGTCAAAAGAACTGGGTTATCTTGGGTCGCTGGCCATTTGTAACGTTGCCGGCTCTTCGCTGGTGCGTGAATCCGATCTGGCGCTGATGACCAAAGCCGGCACCGAAATTGGTGTGGCCTCAACCAAAGCCTTCACCACCCAGCTAGCGGTGTTGCTGATGCTGGTGGCGAAACTGGGCCGTCTGCACGGTATGAAGCCGGAAACAGAGCATGAGATCGTGCATGCGCTGCAAGCACTGCCAAGCCGCATCGAGCAAATGCTGGCGCAGGATAAAGTGATTGAAAGCCTGGCCGAAGGTTTCTCGGACAAGCATCATGCTTTGTTCCTGGGTCGTGGCGATCAGTATCCGATCGCGATGGAAGGGGCGCTGAAGCTGAAAGAGATCTCCTATATCCATGCTGAAGCCTACGCCGCCGGAGAGCTGAAACACGGCCCGCTGGCGCTGATTAATGCTGATATGCCGGTCATCGTCGTCGCGCCGAATAACGAGCTGCTGGAGAAGCTGAAATCCAACATCGAAGAGGTGCGTGCACGCGGTGGTCTGCTGTATGTGTTTGCCGACCAGGATGCGGGTTTCAGCGACAGCGAGGGCATGAAAATCATCTCACTGCCACACGTTGAAGAGGTGATTGCACCGATCTTCTACACCGTGCCGCTGCAGCTGCTTTCGTATCACGTTGCGCTGATTAAAGGGACAGATGTTGACCAGCCACGTAACCTGGCAAAATCGGTTACCGTTGAATAATCAGTAAAAATGGCGGGCCTGCAAGGGGCCCGCTTGTAATTTAATCGGTGTCATATAACTGTCATATTTCGTACATTTCACTGTCATCAAACTGTCCTATTTTCCCTCCAGCAGCAATCACTGACTCCTACTAAAAAGGCATTGAGCCTGATTTTTTTTAAATCCCCTGGAGGGAACATGACACTGATGCGTACATCCGTAGCCCGAATCCTCGCCGCCACCTTCGCAGTAAGCGCGGTATCTGCTTTTGCAGCCACCGACCTGACTGGCGCTGGCGGTACATTCCCGGCACCGGTTTATGCCAAGTGGGCAGCAGAATACCAGCAAGCCACCGGTAGCAAAATCAACTATCAGGGTATTGGTTCTTCAGGCGGCGTTAAGCAGATCATCGCTAAAACCGTTGATTTCGGTGCGTCAGATGCGCCGATGGCTGATGCCGATTTGGAAAAAAATGGTCTGTTCCAGTTCCCTACCGTAATCGGTGGTGTGGTGCTGGCCGTTAACATCCCAGGCGTGAAATCAGGCGAACTGACGCTGGACGGCAAAACCGTTGGCGATATCTACCTGGGCAACATCAAAAAGTGGAACGACCCGGCGATCACTAAGCTGAACCCAGGCGTGAAACTGCCAGACACCAACATCAACGTGGTTCGCCGTGCTGATGGTTCAGGTACTTCTTTCGTGTTCACCAGCTACCTGTCTAAAGTCAACGCAGACTGGAACAGCAAAATTGGTAAAGGTAACACCGTTAACTGGCCAACCGGTCTGGGTGGTAAAGGTAACGACGGCGTAGCTGCATTCGTACAGCGTCTGCCGGGGTCAATTGGCTACGTTGAATATGCGTACGCTAAGCAGAACAACCTGACCTACACCAAACTGGTTGATGCTGACGGTAAATCTGTTGCACCAAGCGAAGCCAGCTTTGCTAACGCAGCCAAAGGCGCAAACTGGAGCGAGTCTTTCGCTCAAGACCTGACCTTCCAGAAAGGCAACGATGCATGGCCGATCACCTCAACCACTTTCATCCTGATCTACAAAGACCAGGCGAATGCTGAGAAAGGTGCTGAAGTGCTGAAGTTCTTCGACTGGGCTTACAAAGGCGGCAGCAAAACTGCAACCTCACTGGATTACGCCGCGCTGCCAGAAAGCGTCGCTAACCAGATTCGTACTGCCTGGAAAGCGAACATCAAAGACAGCGCCGGCAAAGCGATTTACAAGTAAGTGAATGACCCGGCCAGTCTCCCCTGACTGACCAACCCGATGGGCGGCATGGTATGCCGCCCTGAACTTCCTCTGAGAACCGAGAAACTTATGGCTGCCACTAAGCCGACGTTCAAAGCCCCAGGTAAACAAGGTGACATGATTTTCGGCGCGCTGGTGAAACTTTCCGCGCTTATCGTGTTGTTGTTGATGGGTGGCATTATCGTCTCCCTGATTTTCTCCTCCTGGCCAAGCATCCAAAAATTTGGTTTTTCCTTCTTATGGACCAAAACCTGGGATGCGCCAAACGAACAATTTGGTGCGCTGGTACCGATTTACGGCACCCTCGTCACCTCGATCATTGCCTTAATCATCGCTGTGCCGGTGAGCTTTGGCATTGCGCTGTTCCTGACGGAACTGGCGCCAAATTGGTTGCGTCGCCCGCTGGGTACCGCGATTGAGTTGCTGGCTGCGATCCCGAGTATCGTTTACGGCATGTGGGGCCTGTTCATCTTCGCCCCGCTATTCGCCGAATACTTCCAGACGCCGGTCGGCAACGTGATGTCGAACATTCCGATTGTGGGCACCCTGTTCTCTGGCCCGGCGTTCGGTATCGGTATTCTGGCGGCAGGTGTCATTCTCGCCATCATGATCATCCCGTACATTGCTTCGGTGATGCGTGATGTGTTTGAGCAGACGCCAGTAATGATGAAAGAGTCCGCTTACGGCATTGGTTGCACCACGTGGGAAGTGATCTGGCGCATCGTGCTGCCGTTCACCAAAAACGGTGTAATCGGTGGCGTGATGCTCGGTCTGGGTCGTGCTTTGGGTGAAACCATGGCGGTGACCTTTATCATCGGTAACACCTACCAGCTCGACAGCGCCTCGCTGTTTATGCCGGGCAACAGCATCACCTCTGCGCTGGCGAACGAATTCGCTGAAGCCGAGTCGGGTGTGCACGTGGCCGCGCTGATGGAACTGGGTCTGATCCTGTTCGTGATTACCTTTATCGTGCTGGCGATCTCTAAACTGATGATCCTGCGTCTGGCGAAGAGTGAAGGAGCCCGTTCATGACAGCTATTGAAATGCAGGCTCGCGCTGAGCTGGAAGCGTCTCGCCGCAAAATGCAGGCGTGGCGCAGTACCAAAAACAAAATCGCGCTGACCTTGTCGATGCTGACCATGGCCTTTGGCCTGTTCTGGCTGGTGTGGATTCTGTTCACTACCGTCACCAAAGGCATCGATGGCCTGAGCTGGTCACTGTTCACCGAATCAACCCCGCCACCGAACACCGCAGGCGGTGGTTTAGCTAACGCCCTGGCGGGCAGTGGATTACTGATTCTGTGGTCAACGGTGATCGGTACGCCGCTGGGCATCATGGCCGGTATTTATCTTGCCGAATATGGCCGTAAGCATTGGCTGGCGGAAGTGATTCGCTTCATCAATGACATCCTGTTGTCAGCACCGTCGATTGTGGTGGGCCTGTTCGTCTACACCATCGTGGTGGCACAGATGCAGCACTTCTCTGGCTGGGCGGGTGTGGTGGCGCTGGCGCTGTTGCAGATTCCTATCGTGATTCGTACCTCGGAAAACATGCTGCGTCTGGTACCAGACAGCATGCGTGAAGCGGCTTATGCACTGGGTACGCCGAAGTGGAAGATGATTTCTGCCATCACGTTGAAAGCCTCAGTATCCGGGATTATCACCGGTGTGCTGCTGGCCGTGGCACGTATCGCGGGCGAAACCGCACCGCTGCTGTTTACTGCGCTGTCGAACCAGTTCTGGAGCACCGACATGATGCAGCCGATCGCCAACCTGCCGGTGACGATTTTCAAATTCGCCATGAGCCCGTTTGCCGAGTGGCAAAGCCTGGCATGGGCGGGTGTGTTGATCATTACCCTGTGCGTGCTGCTGCTGAACATTGTCGCGCGAGTGGTTTTCGCCAAGGGCAAACATTAATTTCCCGGCGCGGCTTCGGCGGCGCTGCACATGAGAGATGAGCAATGAGTATGGCAACGACTTCTGCCGGTAAAATTCAGGTTCGCAATCTGAACTTCTATTACGGAAAGTTTCACGCTCTGAAGAACATTAACCTGGATATCGCGAAGAACCAGGTCACCGCCTTCATCGGACCATCAGGCTGTGGTAAATCCACCCTGCTGCGCACCTTCAACAAAATGTACTCGCTCTACCCTGAGCAGCGTGCTGAAGGTGACATTCTGCTGGATGGCGACAATATTCTGGCTTCCCATCAGGATATCGCCCTGCTGCGCGCACGCGTGGGCATGGTGTTCCAGAAGCCAACGCCGTTCCCGATGTCGATTTATGACAACATCGCGTTTGGCGTACGTCTGTTTGAAAAGCTGTCACGTGCCGATATGGACGAGCGTGTGCAGTGGGCGCTGACCAAAGCAGCGCTGTGGAATGAAACCAAAGACAAGCTGCATCAGAGCGGTTACAGTCTCTCCGGCGGTCAGCAGCAGCGTCTGTGCATCGCACGCGGCATCGCGATTCGCCCGGAAGTGCTGTTGCTGGATGAGCCATGCTCGGCACTCGATCCGATCTCTACCGGTCGTATTGAAGAGCTGATCACCGAGCTGAAGCAGGATTACACCGTGGTGATCGTGACGCACAACATGCAGCAGGCCGCGCGTTGTTCTGACCATACCGCTTTCATGTATCTGGGCGAGCTGATCGAATTCAGCGACACCGATACACTGTTTACCAAGCCCGCGCAGAAGCAGACCGAAGATTACATCACCGGTCGTTACGGCTGATTCAGGAGACGCACATGGACAATTTGAATCTGAACAAACACATCTCCGGTCAGTTCAACGCGGAGCTGGAACACATTCGCACTCAGGTGATGATCATGGGTGGCATGGTGGAGCAGCAGCTTACCGATGCCATTACCGCGATGCACAACCAGGATGGCGAGCTGGCACGTCGTGTGATCGACGGTGACCAGAAGGTCAACATGATGGAAGTGGAGATTGATGAAGCCTGCGTACGCATCATCGCCAAACGTCAGCCTACCGCCAGCGACTTGCGCCTGGTGATGGCAATCATCAAGACCATCTCTGAGCTGGAACGTATCGGTGACGTCGCTGAGAAAATCAGCCGCACGGCGCTGGAGAAGTTCAGCCAGCAGCACCTGCCGCTGCTGGTGAGTCTGGAATCTCTGGGTCGCCACACCGTGCAGATGCTGCACGACGTGCTGGATGCCTTCGCGCGTATGGATCTGAATGAAGCCATTAAGATCTATCGTGAAGATAAGAAGGTCGACAAAGAGTACGAAGGCATTGTGCGTCAGCTGATGACCTACATGATGGAAGATCCACGCACCATCCCAAGTGTACTGACGGCGCTGTTCTGTGCCCGCGCTATCGAGCGTATCGGTGACCGTTGCCAGAACATCTGCGAAATTATCTTCTATTTCGTTAAAGGTCAGGATTTCCGTCACGTTGGCGGCGACAAGCTGGATGAACTGCTGTCAGGTGATGACGGCAGCAATAAACCCTCTTAATTGCCGTTTCGGCTGCCTGTTGCGACTGTGGCAAACAGGCAGCCATCTTCATTTCTGATTGGTCTCCGCGATTCCCTCTCTTTATACTTGGCGCACTTTTTTCTGCCAGGTGCTGTTAAATGTCTTCCCCAATAACGAAAAAAAACGCCGTGACGCCGGCAAAAGCGATGGTTGCTGCCATTAGTGGCTATGCGATGGACGGCTTCGATCTGTTAATTCTGGGCTTTATGTTACCGGCAATCAGCGTCTCGCTGGCGCTCGATCCCTCTCAGGCCGGTTCGCTGGTCACCTGGACGCTGATCGGCGCGGTGATTGGCGGTATTGTGTTTGGCCATCTCAGCGATCGTTATGGTCGTATCCGTATTCTCACCGTGACCATTCTGATGTTCTCCATCTTTACCGGGCTGTGCGCGGTGGCGCAGGGGTACAGGGATTTGCTGGCCTACCGCACGCTGGCAGGCGTAGGGCTGGGCGGTGAATTTGGTATTGGCATGGCGCTGATTGCGGAAGCCTGGCCGAAAGAGAAGCGTAATCGCGCCTCGGCATGGGTCGGCATCGGCTGGCAGCTCGGTGTACTGCTGGCCGCCTTTATTACGCCGCCATTGCTGAGCGTGATTGGCTGGCGCGGCATGTTCCTGGTGGGCTTACTGCCTGCGCTGGTGTCGTTTGTGATTCGCCGCAGTATGGGCGAGCCGGAAGGCTTCACGCGTCACGTGGAAAAAACACCGCAGCTGTCGTTCGCCGCACGTATCAAACTGCTGTTTGCCGATCGCGCCACCAGCAAAGCCAGTCTGGGCATCTTTATTCTCTGCTCGGTGCAGAATTTCGGCTACTACGGTCTGATGATCTGGATGCCAAGTTACCTCTCATCCAGCTTTGGTTTTAGCCTGACCAAATCCGGCTTGTGGACGGCGGTGACCGTGGTGGGCATGACCTTTGGTATCTGGCTGTTTGGCGTATTGGCCGATCGCTTCGCGCGCTGGAAAATCTTTCTGCTGTACCAGTTTGGCGCGGTCGCCATGGTGGTGGTGTATGCGCAGTTGCGCGATCCTACCGTCATGCTGTTTACCGGCGCGATCATGGGGATGTTTGTGAACGGCATGATCGGCGGTTACGGCGCGCTGATCTCGGACACCTTCCCACCTCAGGCGCGCGCAACCGCGCAGAACGTGTTGTTCAACCTTGGACGCGGTGTCGGCGGCTTTGGTCCACTGGTGATTGGTCTGCTGGCGGCGCAAATCTCGTTTACCGCGGCGATCACGCTGCTGGCGCTGATTTACCTGCTGGATATCGTGGCGACGTTGTTCCTGCTGCCGAAGAAGCAGAGTAACGAGGATTCGCTGGGCGCGATTGGCTAAGGCGTTTAGGTTACCTGGTGCGCATAAATGCGCACCCGATTAGATCTTACCTGCGAACTGTTCAAAATCGCACACCGGCCTCTGTAGGGGCAGCACCAGGTTCCACCGGGCACACAGGGAACAGATCAGACCGACCACAGAGGTAACACTTTTGTGGTCAGTCGATTTGAATCATGCATTGCCCGGACATCCTGCGCCGGTTTCTGCAGGGGCGACATTCATGCCGCCCTGGGTTTACACCAAATCCCAACCCCTTGCGCGCCACAGCGCTGGCAATTGCGCCATATCGTCAAAGCGCGTCACCAGCGGATGATCCAACTCCGGATTGTGCGCATCAGCGCAGTAGTAAAATACCGGAATGCCCGCCGCGATCCCCGCACGCGCACCAGCCTCTGAATCGTCCACCAGAATGCACTTCTCAATCGGCACCTGCATTTGCTCCGCCGCGTGATACATCAACTCGGGATCGGGCTTCCAGTGATTAATGTCATAACCGCTGTACAGCCGACCTTCGAGGTGTGGCAGCATGCCGGTTAAACCCAGCGAGTGCTGCATCTTCTTCACTGTCCCGTTCGAGACCACGCACATCGGCACTTTCACGCTTTCCACCAGCGCTTTGGCACCGGTAATCGGCTTCAGGTCGAGGTCAAACAGGCGGGCGACATCAGCGCGATAGGCGGTTTCGAATTCTTCGATGGGAACGTCGATTTGATGCTTCGCCAGTACATCCCGCACGATGTCATAGAGCTTAACCCCTTTGTACTGCTCAAACATCTGCTGCAAAGAGAGCTCAATACCGTATTGGGCAAAGGTGTTGACGTAAGATTGCGTACAGATCACTTCACTGTCGACCAGCGTACCGTCGCAATCGAAAAACACACATTCAACTGACATCGCACATCATCCTTTTATTAAACAACCAGCTGACACTCTAGCGCACTCAGCGCAGAAAGCGACTCCGGCAACCGTTTGCGAATAATCAGTGTTTTGCCCGGCTAAAATCTATAGGATACGCGGCGATAAATTTTTTTCCGGGACAGTTGAATGAACAATCAGGGCTTGTTGCAGCGCATCTTTAAGCTGCAGGAACACGGCACAACCGCGCGCACCGAAGTGATCGCCGGTTTCACGACTTTCCTGACGATGGTGTACATCGTCTTTGTAAACCCGCAAATTTTGGGCGCGGCAGGCATGGATACCCAGGCGGTGTTTGTCACCACCTGTTTGATAGCGGCCTTTGGCAGCATCCTGATGGGGCTGGTGGCGAACTTGCCGGTGGCACTGGCACCGGCGATGGGGCTGAACGCTTTCTTCGCGTTTGTGGTGGTTGGCGCCATGGGTTACTCATGGCAGGTTGGCATGGGGGCGATCTTCTGGGGGGCGCTCGGTCTGCTGATCCTCACGCTGCTGCGCGTACGTTACTGGATGATTGCCAACATCCCAATGAGCCTGCGCGTCGGCATCACCGCCGGTATCGGCCTGTTTATCGCTATGATGGGGCTGAAAAACGCCGGTATCATCGTGCCGAATGCCGACACCATTGTGACGGTCGGGAATCTGACCTCGCATAGCGTACTGCTGGGGGCGCTGGGCTTCTTCATTATCGCGATTCTGGCCTCACGCAATATCCACGCGGCGGTGCTGGTATCAATTGTGGTCACTACGGCGATTGGCTTAGCCATTGGCGATGTGAAATTCAGCGGTGTATTTGCCGCGCCGCCGGCAGTGACATCGGTGGTGGGTCAGGTCGATATTAAAGGGGCGTTCAACATCGGTATGGCGGGAGTGATCTTCTCCTTTATGCTGGTCAACCTGTTCGACTCTTCCGGCACGCTGATCGGTGTCACCGATAAGGCCGGACTGACCGATGAAAAGGGCACTTTCCCGCGCATGAAGCAGGCGCTGTATGTCGATAGCATCAGCTCGGTGACCGGTTCGCTAATCGGCACTTCTTCGGTGACGGCGTATATCGAAAGCTCTTCAGGTGTGGCGATTGGTGGCCGCACCGGTTTGATGGCGGTGATCACCGGCATTCTGTTCCTGCTGGTGATGTTCCTGTCGCCGCTGGCTGCGATGGTGCCGGCCTATGCGGCCGCTGGAGCGCTGATTTACGTTGGCGTATTGATGACGGCATCACTGTCACGCGTGCGCTGGGACGATCTTACCGAAGCGGTCCCGGCGTTTGTCACGGCGGCGATGATGCCTTTCAGCTTCTCGATCACCGAAGGTATCGCGCTGGGCTTCATCTCGTACTGTGTGATGAAGCTTGGCACAGGACGCTGGCGTGAAATCAGCCCGTGCGTGGTGATTGTTGCCCTGTTGTTTGTGCTAAAAATCGCGTTTATCGACGCGCACTAAAAATAACAGGCCGCGATTGCGGCCTGTTTTGTTAGAGATGTCCGATTTCTTGCGGTGTGGGAGTGAGGCTGGTCAGACGCAGCGAGCGCGGGCCAATATTCGGTTTGCTCATTTCAACGTCGCGCAATGGCTGCCATTGCTGCTGTGCATCAATCTCCCACAGGCATAAGCGCTCAGTGCCCGGAGAGAGCGCGCACGACCACACCAGAATCGGCTCGGCATCACATACCGCCTGAATATCCGGAAACACGCTGGAGCGCAGACGGCCGGCAGCAGGGTGCAACTGCAGCGAACCGGCACCGTTCTCACTTTCACCCGTTAATTTGAGGATGCTCTGGCGCAGCGTCCAGATTTGCGTCACCGCTTCCATGAAATCCTGCTGCGCGTTGATCCACGCCTTTTCACCGGATGAGAGATCCTGCGTGAGCGTGTCCTGCGTCTGACGGCTGTGGGCGCGGACAATCTCCATATCCAATCCCGCCCGCCCGCCTTCTTCCGCCAGCAGCACACCAACCATATTACCGGCGTAAGCAATACTAAAGTCAGGGAGGTTTGGATCGGCAAAGCAAGGACGTCCGCTGCTGGTGGTCACAAGCGGCGGGAGTTCACGAATGCCATAAACACGCAGCATGAGCTGAGCCAGCAATTCGCGTGCGGCAAGAAAACGGCTACGGCGCTTGTCAGGGAAGCGCTCGGCGCTGTTAATCACATCCTGTGGAACCCGCAACTGCTCTGAAGAGAGCGGCGAGTTACCCATCCAACGTACAAAATGACTAGCCATCTGTCGCTCCGTGAAAATGGTCAGATAATCATCAGGGCTATTGTAGGAATTTTCTCAGAGGTTTGCATCCGGCATAACATGGAATGACCAAAAATCAGATAAGACCGAAGCGGCGGCTAATCCCATCCGATGAATTTGCATATAACGCTTTTGCTGATTTTGCGCGGATAGGGTGCCGTAAAGTCTGAGGTAGTGTAGGATTTGGGCAACCAAAAGCACATCGAAGTGCGTGAACAATCCACCTCAAGATAATCGTGCCCATCGCAGCAGCATGCACGTCGGAGTTTTTTTATGTCAGTAACTTCACTTACTCGCCAGGAATCAATCTCACTTGATGAATTTCGTCATGGTATGCGCCGCCTGACCGCAGGCGTTTCTTTAGTGACCACCGAGTTTCAGGGCGAAAAGCTGGGTCTGATTGCGACCTCCGTTAGCTCACTGGCTGCCGAGCCGCCAAGCCTGCTGGTGTGTGTTAACCGTAGTGCATCCAGCCACGACGCATTTGTGAATGCTGGCCATTTCGCTGTGAACGTCTTGCGTGAACAGCATGACGATTTATGCGCGCAGTTCAGTCAGTCTGCACGTCGCGCAGAACGCTTCCAGAGCGGTGAGTGGCAAACGCTGAACACCGGTGCACCGGTGCTGGCTGATGCATTGGTGAGTTTTGACTGCCAGCTGGAGAAAGTGGTGGAGTGGAATACGCACAGCGTGCTGCTGGCGCGCATCGTTGGCATTTCACTGCCAGGTGAAGCGGCGGAGCCGATGGTGTACTTCAATAGCGGTTTTCACTCGCTGGGTTAATGTGAGTGACAGGCGTCGCGCAATGCCCGACGCCTGGAATCAATCAGGCAAATTTGCTGGCTTCATCAAAGCCAAGGCGCGGTAAACGCGCATGCAGTTTGCTGGCTTCACCGTAGCCAAGGTTAATCAGTAAATTCACCTGCCATTTGCTTTCGCTAAAGAAGGCTTCATTGACTTTTGATGGGTCAAAACCGGACATCGGGCCGGCATCCAGCCCCAGCGAACGGGCCGCCAGAATTAAATATCCTGCCTGCAGGCTGCTATTGCGGAAGGCCGTCTCTTTCGCCAGATCCGGGCTGCTGGTGAACCAGCTGCGTGCATCACCGTGCGGGAAGAGTTTGGGCAGCGCTTCATAGAACTCAGGATCCCACGCCACGATCACCGTTGCCGGTGCTGCCATGGTTTTGTCCACGTTGCCGGAGGAGAGTGCAGGTTTCAGCTTCTCTTTGCCTTCCTGCGAAGTGACAAACACGAACCGTCCCGGTGAACAGTTGGCTGAAGTCGGGCCGAGCGCGGTCAGGCTATAGAGTTGCTGCAGCACATCATGAGAAATCGGTTTGTCCTGCCAGTAGCTGTGGGTGCGAGCGTCATTGAACAGCGCGTTCAGCGCCACGCTGTCGAGCGGTGTACTCATGTTTCTCTCCTGTTCAGGCAGCAACTTGCGCCTAATGTTTAGCATGAATCGTGGGTGAGGCCGGTACGCTTTAGCACGGGCCAGCGATCGTTATACTGCAAAGGAGAGGGGGTGCCAAATAACAAAGATGCATGTTTTACATCTGTTAGGCTATGGGGTTAAGCGAGCAGAGCGTGCTTTGAGTCCATCAAGAATAGTCGTTTGAATTTCTGTCGGAAAATCGTCAGGCAATTGAGACGTCACGCGCGCAATAACCTCATCTAGGCTTTATAGCAGATAAAGTCAGTCTTACCCGCTATAACAGGTAAGGTTGTTTTTACCTGCTATAGCGTGTGAAGAGAAAAAATGTAGATGGGTTTATTTACCAATACAGAAGCTGGAGAAAATCCTGCCGAGCAGATCGTCGGAGGTGAACTCACCGGTGATCTCGCTAAGTGCCTGCTGCGCCAGACGCAGCTCTTCCGCCAGCAGTTCACCCGCCCATGCACCCAGCAGCTGGTCTTTACCCTGCTGTAAGTGAGTGGCTGCTAACTCCAATGCCTGCAGATGGCGGCGGCGTGCCAGGAAGCCACCTTCCATATTGCCAGAGAAGCCCATGCTCTGTTTCAGATGGTCGCGCAGTGCATCCACGCCTTCCCCCGTCCGCGCAGAGAGGCGAATCAGTGAGTGGTCATTCACTTCTGTCAGACCCAGCACTTCGCCGGTCATATCGGCTTTGTTACGCACCACGGTAATCGGCAGTTGTGCCGGTAAACGTGCGACAAAATCAGGCCAGATTGCGGCCGCTTCTGTGGCGTCGGTGGTGGTGCCATCCACCATAAACAGCACGCGATCGGCTTGCTCGATTTCCTGCCAGGCGCGTTCAATTCCAATGCGCTCAACTTCATCACTGGCTTCACGCAGCCCCGCAGTATCGATGATGTGCAGCGGCATGCCGTCGATATGAATATGCTCACGCAGCACGTCACGCGTGGTGCCAGCGATATCGGTGACAATCGCGGCTTCACGACCGGCGAGGGCATTCAGCAAGCTGGATTTACCGGCATTAGGACGACCAGCAATCACCACTTTCATTCCTTCACGCAGCAGGCTGCCCTGACGCGCTTCGGCACGCACGTTATCAAGGTCGCCGATCACCGCATTTAGCTGACCTTCGATTTTGCCGTCAGACAGAAAATCGATCTCCTCATCCGGGAAGTCGATAGCGGCCTCCACGTAGATGCGCAGGTGAGTGAGTGCTTCCACAAGGGTATTGATGCGCAGTGAAAACGCGCCCTGCAGTGAGTTCACGGCGGAACGCGCGGCCTGCTCTGAACTGGCGTCTATCAGGTCGGCGATCGCTTCCGCCTGCGCCAGATCGAGTTTGTCGTTAAGGAACGCACGTTCGGAGAATTCACCCGGCTGAGCGATGCGTACACCCGACAGCGCCACGATGCGTTTCAGCAGCAGATCCAGAATTACCGGGCCGCCGTGACCCTGCAGCTCCAGTACATCTTCGCCAGTGAAAGAGTTGGGGCCAGGAAACCACAGCGCAATCCCCTGATCCAGCACGCTGCCATCCGCATCGTTGAACGGCAAATAGTCGGCATAGCGCGGTTTCGGCAATTTGCCGAGCACGGCTTGCGCGACGTCAGCGGCTTTGGCGCCGGAAATACGCAGAATGCCGACGCCGCCACGGCCGGGAGGTGTCGCCTGGGCAACGATGGTATCGCTGTGGCTCATGATTCTCTCTCTTACCCGTCATACTTCAAGCCGCAGCGGCGTTGGCTGCGCTCATTCAACTCAGTCACTGACTTGAGTAAGCTCCTGAGGATTCTTTCGCTTGCCACGGGATTGGGCCATTGGCCTCACCCTGCGGGCCAGCGCAAGCGCTGTTCAAAAGCGCCTCACGACGCTTTTGTGCTGCAGCTCGAATTATTTAGGGTACAAATTTTGAAAAAAAACAGGGCGACATAAATGCCGCCCCTTGAGTATACGCTGCTGCTGTTGCAGTCAGACGTTACGCTTTCTTCTTGTCGCGGCTGTGCAGACCACGTTTTTCCAGCCCGCGATAAATCAGCTGCTGCTGGAGGATGGTCACCAGGTTACTGACGATGTAGTACAGCACCAGACCCGCAGGGAACCACAGGAAGAACACGGTAAAGATAACCGGCATATAAGTCATGATCTTCTGCTGCATCGGATCGGTCACGGTGGTCGGTGACATCTTCTGAATGAAGAACATGGTGATACCCATGATAACCGGCAGAATGTAGTACGGATCCTGCGCGGACAGGTCATGAATCCACAGAATGAACGGTGCATGACGCAGTTCAATCGAACCTGACAGCATGTAGTACAAGGCCAGGAAGATTGGCATCTGGATAACCAGAGGTAAGCAGCCGCCCAGCGGGTTCACTTTCTCTGCCTTGTACAGCGCCATCATTTCCTGGCTCTGCTTCTGCTTGTCATCGCCCAGACGCTCACGCATGGCCTGAATCTTCGGCTGCAGCATGCGCATCTTCGCCATGGAGGTGTACTGCGCTTTGGTCAGCGGGTACATGATGCCACGAACGATGAAGGTGATAACGATAATCGAGAAGCCCCAGTTACCGATAAAGCTGTGCAGGAACTTCAGCAGCTTAAACAGTGGCTGAGAGATGAACCACAACCAACCGTAATCTACGGTCAGATCCAGGTGAGGCGCGATAGCCGCCATTTTGTCCTGGATTTCCGGCCCCAACCACAGGGTTGCGCCCAGGTCTTGCTGTGCGCCGGCTGCCACGGTCACCGGTGAAGATTTATAACCGATTGCCGCAACGCCGTTACCAAGGTTGCTGGTGTACAGGGTGTTGTTACCCTGAGTACGCGGCACCCAGGCGGTAGCGAAGTACTGCTGCAGCATCGCCACCCAACCATTGCTGGTGGTCGCGTTCAGGTTCTCGTTATCCGCGATGGTATCGAATTTGTATTTTTCGTATTTCGCTTCGCTGGTCGAGTACGCTGCGCCACGGAAGGTGTGCAGGGCAAAGTTATTGCTGCCGGTATCACGGTGCTTCGGCAGATCAATGGTCTGCTTCAGCTGACCGAACATCGACACTTCCAGCGGCTGCTGCGAGGCGTTATTGATGTTGTAGTCAACGTTAACCGCGAAGTCGCCACGCTTGAACACGAAGGTTTTGGTATAAACCACACCTTTTTCATCGGTCCAGGTCAGTGGTACACGCAGCTCGGTCTGGCCATCGGCCATCTCGAAGTGATCCTGAGTGGTGGTGAACAGCGGACGAGCGCCATTGTTCGGGTTATCCGGGCCATTACGACCGGTTAAGCCACTCTGCGCCTGATAAACGAAGGCAGGGGTGGTTTCCAGCAACTGGAACGGTGCGTCTGAACCCAGTTTGTCTGGGTAAGTCAGCAGCTGTGCCTGCTCAATATCGCCACCGCGAGTATTGATGCTGAGTGACAGGACATCAGTCTTAACGGTGATCGTTTGGCCCTGACCGCTAGCCGGCACGCCGGAAGAGGCGGCATCACCCGCTGCGCTGCTTGTGTTCTGCGTGGTCTGAGTCTGCTGTGGCTGCGGAGCGTGGTCCGTCTGCCAGGCTTGCCAGATCATAAAAGACACGAACAGAAAAGCGATGAGAAAGAGATTGCGTTGCGAATCCATCGTTAATGTTCTCTGGTATCAAAGGTTTTTGGCGGCACAGGATCGTCACCACCCGGGTTCAAAGGGTGGCATTTTAATACGCGTTTTATCGTCAACCAACTACCTTTTACGACGCCGAAACGACGTAATGCCTCAATCCCATACTGCGAGCAGGTGGGATGGAACCGACAATGAGGTCCAAGTAGTGGGCTGATGGCGCGTTGATAAACGCGTATCAGGGCGATCAGGAGCCGCGAGCCAGGCGACAGTGACGACGCCATAATTTCTCCAACGCTTCCGTTAACGCACGGTTATCGAGGTCAGCAATCCCCTTTTTCGCCACGATGACAAAATCCATCGCAGGCAGCTCGTGTTGGCGCAGACGAAAGCTTTCGCGGGTCAATCGCTTGATCCGGTTGCGTTCATGGGCGCGTTTCACATGCTTTTTGGCGACGGTAAGACCGATGCGGGGATGCCCCAGCGAGTTAAGGCGGCCGAGGATGGTGATTTGCGGCGTACCGGCTCTTTGTGGCTGCTGGAAGACGAAAGTGAAATGAGTGGGAGTTAACAAACGTAACTCCCTGGGAAATGCGAGCTTAACCACGAGGGTTA
This sequence comes from Pantoea rwandensis, assembly GCF_000759475.1. Taxonomy (NCBI): domain Bacteria; kingdom Pseudomonadati; phylum Pseudomonadota; class Gammaproteobacteria; order Enterobacterales; family Erwiniaceae; genus Pantoea; species Pantoea rwandensis. The sequence continues at coordinate 505,577 of NZ_CP009454.1, read as the reverse complement.
GCTTTATTACTTAGAAACGGTCAAACGAGCACGGCCTTTAGCACGACGACGTGCCAGAACCTGACGACCATTTTTTGTTGCCATACGAGCACGGAAACCGTGTGAACGGTTGCGCTTCAGTACGGACGGTTGAAAAGTGCGTTTCATGGCGATTTCTACCTAAACTTGAAAATTTTCACTGGGTGACGCGTTTTCGGGCCAGTAAATCGACCTACGCCTCAATGTGTCTTTAATAAAGAGGCGGGATTGTAATAATTGTACAGTCCAGAGTCAATTTACTTCGCAGTTCGCGGCACCTGGAAACCAGATACAGCCCGCTGATTCCGGGCATCAAGGCTTCACGCAATAATGCCGGGTGGGGAATTATACGGGCTATAGGGTAAAGCGCAAGGATCGCGCAGGATCTTCTTGCGATCAATTTGCAGATTTATTGCGCGGAAACGAGAGGCGACCAGAAAAATTACCTATTTCAGCAAGATCCCCGCTCGCTTTTTCCACAGAAAGCGTAAACTCATTAGCGCTTCACTAGCCTGTGGATAAATTGGATCAAAACTGTGTAGAAAGGGAAGATCTCTGTGCCGCTTTGCGCTATGATCCGCCCTTCCGCTGACGATCCTCACTGCGATCGCCGGGGATGACTACCGCGGATAGCGGTCGCAGGCGCTTTCTGATCGCCTGTGTCAAAAAAGACAGTTTCTATTATTAGCGCCTGAAATTCTTATCGATTTTGTACGAGTGGAGTCCGCCGTGTCACTTACGCTTTGGCAACAGTGTCTTGCCCGTTTGCAGGATGAGCTTCCTGCCACCGAATTCAGCATGTGGATTCGTCCGCTGCAAGCTGAATTAAACGACAATACGCTGACCTTGTATGCACCAAATCGGTTTGTACTCGACTGGGTTCGGGATAAATATCTCAATAGTATTAATGGGCTGCTGAATGAATTCTGCGGTCCGAATGTGCCTTTGCTGCGTTTTGAAGTAGGCACGCGCCCGGCTGCGCAGGTTGCAGCCAGCCAGCCTGCCATGGCGGCTTACAGCACCCCTGCTCCTGTTGAAAACCGTCCTGCTCCGGCACAAATCTTGCGTCCAAGCTGGGACTCAGTGCCCGCTCCGGCGGATGTCACCTACCGCTCAAATGTGAATAACCGCCATAACTTCGATAACTTCGTTGAAGGTAAATCTAACCAGCTGGCGCGCGCGGCGGCACGTCAGGTGGCGGATAATCCTGGTGGTGCTTACAACCCGCTCTTCCTTTATGGCGGAACCGGTTTAGGTAAAACTCACCTGTTACATGCGGTGGGAAATGGCATTATTGCGCGCAAGCCGAATGCCAAAGTGGTTTACATGCACTCCGAACGTTTTGTGCAGGACATGGTAAAAGCGCTGCAGAACAACGCCATTGAAGAATTTAAGCGTTATTACCGCTCCGTCGATGCACTGTTGATCGATGACATTCAGTTCTTTGCCAATAAAGAGCGCTCGCAGGAAGAGTTTTTCCATACCTTTAACGCCCTGCTGGAAGGCAATCAGCAGATCATTTTGACCTCGGATCGCTATCCAAAAGAGATCAATGGTGTTGAAGATCGCCTGAAGTCGCGCTTTGGCTGGGGATTAACCGTCGCGATCGAGCCGCCTGAGCTGGAAACGCGTGTGGCGATCCTGATGAAGAAAGCGGATGAGAACGATATTCGTCTGCCGGGCGAAGTCGCCTTCTTTATTGCCAAGCGTCTGCGCTCCAATGTGCGTGAGCTGGAAGGGGCGCTGAACCGCGTCATCGCCAATGCCAACTTTACCGGCCGCGCGATCACCATCGATTTCGTGCGCGAAGCGCTGCGCGATTTGCTGGCGCTGCAGGAAAAGCTGGTCACCATCGATAACATCCAGAAAACGGTGGCCGAATACTACAAGATCAAAGTCGCGGATTTACTGTCGAAGCGCCGTTCGCGCTCGGTGGCACGTCCGCGTCAGATGGCAATGGCAATGGCGAAAGAGTTGACCAACCATAGCCTGCCGGAAATTGGCGATGCGTTTGGTGGCCGCGATCATACCACCGTGCTCCATGCCTGCCGTAAAATTGAGCAGTTGCGTGAAGAGAGCCACGACATCAAAGAAGATTTCTCTAACCTCATTCGAACATTATCTTCCTGACGCATATGAAATTTATTGTAGAACGTGAGCAGTTGCTGAAACCACTGCAACAGGTTAGCGGCCCGCTTGGTGGACGTCCGACCTTACCGATCCTCGGAAATTTACTGTTGCAGGTGAGTGAAGGCGTACTGCGTCTGACCGGCACCGATTTGGAAATGGAGATGGTGGCCCGCGTTGCATTAACGCAGCCCCACGAGCCCGGTGCGACCACCGTGCCCGCGCGTAAATTCCTCGATATCTGTCGCGGTTTGCCAGAGGGCGCGGAAATTAGCCTGACGCTGGAAGGTGACAGAATGCTGGTGCGTTCTGGCCGCAGCCGTTTTTCCTTATCGACGCTGCCCGCCACTGACTTCCCTAATCTGGATGACTGGCAGAGCGAGGTGGAGTTCACCTTGCCACAGGCCACGCTGAAACGTCTGATTGAAGCGACCCAGTTCTCGATGGCGCATCAGGATGTGCGTTACTACCTCAACGGCATGCTGTTTGAGACCGAAGGTGAAGAGTTGCGCACCGTCGCCACCGATGGTCACCGTCTGGCGGTATGCTCCATGCCGATTGGCCAGGCGTTGCCTAACCATTCGGTGATCGTGCCACGTAAAGGTGTGATTGAATTAGTCCGTTTGCTTGATGGCGGCGAGACTCCGCTGCAGGTACAGATCGGCAGCAGCAACATTCGCGCCCACGTTGGTGACTTTATCTTTACCTCTAAGCTGGTTGATGGCCGTTTCCCGGATTATCGCCGTGTATTGCCGAAAAACCCGGACAAAGCGCTGGAAGCGGGATGCGATCTGCTGAAACAGGCGTTTGCCCGTGCAGCGATTCTCTCCAATGAGAAATTCCGCGGTGTTCGCATCTATATCACCGAGAATCAGCTCAAGATCACCGCCAATAACCCTGAACAGGAAGAGGCGGAAGAGATGCTGGATGTGTCGTACAGCGGCACTGAACTGGAGATTGGCTTTAACGTGAGTTACGTGCTGGATGTGCTGAATGCGCTGAAGTGCGAAAACGTGCGGTTGCTGCTGACCGATTCGGTTTCGAGTGTGCAGATTGAAGACGTTGCCAGCCCAGCGGCGGCATACGTCGTCATGCCCATGCGCTTGTGATCTTATAGCGGGCTAACTTACTCGCTATTTTGCCCCCGGGCAGTGCTCGTCCCTGGTCACATACTTCAGTATGCTCCCAGGGCCTGCGCGCTGGCCGTGAGCAAACTAGCTTCGCCGTTAACGCCCTCAATTGCAGGGTTAGGTGAAAACCACTTCTTAATGCGCAGCTGGATTCGTTCATGGCTTTAACCCGCCTCCTGATTAAAGATTTCCGCAACATCGAGCAGGCCGATCTCACGCTGGCACCAGGCTTTAATTTCCTCGTCGGTGCTAACGGCAGCGGTAAAACCAGCGTGCTGGAGGCTATCTACACCCTCGGACATGGCCGCGCATTTCGCAGTTTGCAGGCTGGACGCGTCATTCGTCACGATCAGGATGCGTTTGTCCTGCACGGACGAATTGAAGGCAGTGAGCGCGAATTGGCCGTGGGGCTGACCAAAAATCGCGCCGGTGATAGCAAAGTGCGCATCGACGGCAGTGACGGTCATAAAGTGGCGGAGTTGGCGCAGTTGCTGCCGATGCAGTTGATCACGCCGGAAGGGTTTACTTTGCTCAATGGCGGCCCCAAATATCGTAGAGCTTATATTGATTGGGGCTGTTTCCACTCCGCACCCGGTTTCTTCAATGCCTGGAATAATCTACGGCGTCTGATGAAACAGCGTAACGCCGCGCTGAGACAAGTTTCGCGTTACAGCCAAATTCGCCCGTGGGATCAGGAACTGGTGCCGCTGGCCGAACAGATTAGCCAGTGGCGCGCCGAGTACAGTGCGGCGATCTCGAAAGAGATCATCGCTACCTGCAGTCAGTTTTTACCAGAGTTTGAGTTGTCGTTTTCGTTTCAGCGCGGCTGGGATAAAGAGAGCGACTTTGCCGAACTGCTGGAACGTAATTTCGAGCGCGATCGCGCGCTCACCTATACCGCCAGCGGCCCGCACAAAGCGGATTTTCGCATTCGTGCGGAAGGCACGCCGGTGGAAGATTTACTCTCACGCGGTCAATTAAAGCTGCTGATGTGTGCACTGCGTTTAGCGCAGGGTGAATATCTGACGCGCAGCAGCGGACGTCGCTGTTTGTACCTGATTGATGACTTTGCCTCGGAGCTGGACGATTCGCGTCGTCGGTTGCTTGCCGAGCGCCTGAAAGCCACGCAGGCTCAGGTATTTGTCAGCGCCATTGGTGTCGAACATGTAATCGACATGAGTGACGAAAAGGGCAAGATGTTCCGCGTGGAACAGGGTAAAATAGCGGTTCAACCTGAAGATTAAATGAGCGAGAAACGTTGATGTCGAATTCTTATGACTCCTCAAGTATCAAAGTCCTTAAAGGGCTTGATGCGGTACGCAAACGCCCGGGTATGTATATCGGTGATACCGATGACGGCACCGGTCTGCATCACATGGTATTCGAGGTCGTGGATAACGCAATCGACGAAGCGCTCGCGGGTCACTGTAGTGACATCGTCGTCACCATCCATGCGGACAATTCTGTGTCTGTTCAGGATGATGGCCGTGGTATTCCGACCGGCATTCACCCGGAAGAGGGTGTGTCTGCGGCAGAAGTGATCATGACCGTGCTGCACGCCGGCGGTAAATTCGACGATAACTCGTATAAAGTGTCCGGTGGTCTGCACGGCGTGGGCGTGTCAGTGGTTAACGCCCTGTCGCAGAAGCTGGAGCTGACTATTCGTCGCGAAGGCAAAGTCCACCAGCAGATTTATCAGCACGGCGTGCCGCAGGCACCGCTGGCGGTATCCGGTGAAACCGAAGCCACCGGTACGCGCGTCCGTTTCTGGCCGAGCTACGAAACCTTCACCAACGTGATCGAATTCGAATACGACATCCTGGCAAAACGCCTGCGTGAATTGTCGTTCCTGAACTCAGGCGTCTCTATCCGTCTGGAAGACAAGCGTGACGGCAAGAGCGACCACTTCCACTACGAAGGCGGTATCAAGGCGTTTGTTGAGTACCTCAACAAGAACAAAACCCCGATTCACCCAACCGTGTTCTATTTCTCTAACGAGAAAGACGGCATTGGTGTGGAAGTGGCGCTGCAGTGGAACGATGGTTTCCAGGAAAACATCTACTGCTTCACCAACAACATTCCACAGCGTGATGGCGGTACGCACCTTGCGGGCTTCCGTGCGGCAATGACGCGTACGCTGAACGCTTACATGGACAAAGAAGGCTACAGCAAAAAAGCCAAAGTCAGCGCCACCGGTGATGATGCGCGTGAAGGCCTGATTGCTGTCGTCTCGGTGAAAGTACCGGATCCGAAGTTCTCCTCACAGACCAAAGACAAGCTGGTCTCTTCTGAGGTGAAATCTGCGGTTGAGCAGCAGATGAACGAACTGCTGAGCGAATACCTGCTGGAAAACCCGTCAGACGCGAAAATCGTGGTTGGCAAAATCATCGATGCCGCGCGTGCACGTGAAGCGGCACGCCGCGCCCGTGAAATGACTCGCCGTAAAGGCGCGCTGGATTTGGCCGGTCTGCCGGGCAAGCTGGCGGATTGCCAGGAACGTGACCCTGCACTGTCTGAAATCTACTTAGTGGAAGGGGACTCAGCGGGCGGCTCTGCCAAGCAGGGACGTAACCGTAAGAACCAGGCGATCCTGCCGTTGAAAGGTAAAATCCTCAACGTAGAGAAAGCGCGTTTCGACAAGATGCTCTCTTCTCAGGAAGTGGCGACACTGATCACCGCACTTGGTTGTGGTATCGGACGCGACGAATACAACCCGGACAAACTGCGTTATCACAGCATCATCATCATGACCGATGCCGACGTCGACGGCTCGCACATCCGTACGCTGCTGTTGACCTTCTTCTATCGTCAGATGCCGGAAATCGTCGAGCGTGGTCATGTTTATATTGCACAGCCGCCACTGTACAAAGTGAAGAAAGGCAAACAAGAACAGTACATTAAAGATGACGAAGCGATGGATCAGTACCAGATCGCTATCGCGCTTGATGGTGCAACGCTGCACACCAACGCCAGTGCTCCGGCGCTCGGCGGCCAGCCGCTGGAAAATCTGGTGGGCGATTTCAACAGCACCCAGCGCATGATCAAGCGTATGGAACGTCGCTTCCCAACGGCAATGCTGCGTGGCCTGATCTACCATCCAACCCTCAGCGATCTCAGCAATGAAGCCGCAGTTAAAGGCTGGATTGAAGGTTTAGTCGCATACCTGACCGAGCGCGAAGCGCACGGCAGCAGCTATATGGCGCACGTACGCACCAACAGCGAACTGAACGTGTTCGAACCGGTATTGCGTGTGCGTACGCACGGCGTTGATACCGACTATCCGATGGACAGCGAGTTCATTGATGGACCGGAATACCGTAAAATCTGTGGTCTGGGCGAGCAACTGCGCGGTCTGATTGAAGAAGATGCGTTTATCGAACGTGGCGATCGCCGTCAGCCAGTGACCAGCTTTGAGCAGGCAATTGAGTGGCTGGTGAAAGAGTCACGCCGTGGTCTGTCAGTCCAGCGCTATAAAGGTCTGGGCGAAATGAACCCAGAGCAGCTGTGGGAAACCACCATGGATCCAGATAGCCGCCGCATGCTGCGCGTCACCATCAAAGACGCCATCGCGGCTGACCAGCTGTTCACCACGCTGATGGGCGATGCGGTTGAACCGCGCCGCGCCTTCATCGAAGAGAACGCGCTGAAAGCCGCTAACATCGATATCTGATGTGAACAAAAAAACCCTTCCATACCTGGAAGGGTTTTTTTTAGCTGTTTAAACCCGAATCGTCCTGCCTACGGATCCGTCCGGCATTTCAATCAACAAGCTGAGTTTTCCACCCATCGCCTCAATATAACGTTTAATAGTAATCAGGCGCTGATCGGCTCCCGCTTGTTCAATCTGTGTGATACGAGGTTGCTTCACCCCCATCGCTTCAGCCACTGTTTTTTGTGACAGCTCCAACTCCTCGCGCAATAGCTGCAATCCGGTTTCCAGGATCAGCTCATCAGCCATTTGCTGAATGTCAGCACGTTCAGAGGCAGAAAAGGCGTCATTCAAAAAGTCTTTAAGGTCAGTCATTTGCTTTACCCTCCAGATCAGCCAGGTGGCAGGAAAAAATTTCATCGGCAGATTCAATCATGCGCTGATAAAAATGCTTATCACCCGTTTTATCTCCAGCACACAACACGATAGCTTTACGCTGAATATCGAACGCATAAAACGCGCGAATAGGGTGACCCGCATATTGCACCCTGAGCTCTTTCATATTGTGAAAGCGCGATCCGCTCACCGTGTCAGCGTAGGGGCGGGGGAGCAATGGGCCATAATGCTGAAGGTTTAATAATGCTGCCGCGACGCGTTTTCTTAAGCCGCTATCTTGCTGGAGCAACCACTCCTCAAACGGTTCGGTTAATTGGACCTGCCACATTACGCAATCTCCATATAAGTGATTGCTTATACAAATTTATAAGCAATAGCTTATATAGTCAAGTCGCCTCCCGATTGTAAAAGGTCTAAGTGCTGACGTGGAAGCGACAACACAAACTAACCTCCCCCTCCGTTGCCGATTAACTGGTCAATGTGAGCTGAATCGCGCTAGCATTAAACAAACTCTGACTTAACCGAGGATGTTATGGCGATAAAATTGATTGCGATCGATATGGACGGCACGCTGCTTAACCCGCAGCACGAAGTGACGGCGGCGGTGAAATCGGCCATTGGTCGTGCACGCGATAAAGGTGTCTCTATCGTGCTGGCGACTGGCCGTCCATTTGTGGGTGTCGAGCGCTACCTGATGGAACTGGATATGCAGCAGCCCGGCCAGTATTGCATCAGTAACAATGGTGCGCTGGTGCACAGCGCGGACAGCGGCGACGTGGTGGCTGAACAGACGCTCAGTTTTGATGACTATCTCTACCTTGAGCAGCTGGCGCGCGACCTCGGTGTGCATTTCCAGGCGTTCGACAAATCTTTCCTCTACACGCCAAATAAAGACATCAGCGAATACACCATCCATGAAGCCAGCCTGACCGGCATTCCGGTACGCTACCGCGCGGTGGAAGAGATGGACCCGGCCACACGCTTCCCGAAACTGATGATGATCGACAAGCCACATTTGCTGGATAAAGCGATTGCTGGCCTGCCTGCGCGTGCGCGTGACAGCTACACCATCCTGAAAAGTGCACCGTACTACCTCGAAATTCTCAATCCACTGGTCAATAAAGGCTACGGCGTGAAAATGCTGGCGGACAAACTCGGCCTGCATCAGTCGGAAGTGATGGCGATTGGCGATCAGGAAAACGACCTGGCGATGATTGAGTACGCGGGAACTGGCGTCGCGATGGGTAATGCCATTGATTCAGTCAAAAACATTGCGCAATTCGTGACCAAAACCAATATGGAAGATGGCGTCGCGCATGCCATTGAAGAGCTGGTGCTGTAATCCATTCTTTTGCGGGCAGCGCGCAGCTGTCCGCCTCTCTGAACTCATCCTGCAAATGCCCATCGGTCACCATCAATGCCGACACAACGAATGATCGTTCCGGTTTACGTGTATGCATACTCCACAAATGATGAACCAGCGAACGGTCAGTCCAGTTTCCGCACAGTACGCATTGCTACACCATGAATGATCACCCAACGAGCGAGCTTCTCAGTTTCTGCCGAGTACGCACTGATCCTTTATAGGCAAGGCCCCAACCCATGCGCAGCTCGATTGCGTCGGAGCTCAATTATGCGCCCATGGATTGTCTATTATGTGATCCAGATTGTAGTACAACCAATATTTTTAGTACTACAATCGGCATCGCAGATTAAGGTGTCAGTTGGGTTTCACCACACGAAAGCAGTAATCTGATGGGCTACCGTCTTTCACTGAATGGAACATCATGACGCAAGAACAATTAAGCAAAACCGAGCGCATCATCCTGACGCTGGGTGAAGAAATTGTAGCAGGGAAGTATGTGCCGGGCGCTGCGTTGCCAGCCGAAGCCGAGTTGTGTGAACGGTTTGGCACCTCGCGCAACATCATCCGCGAAGTATTTCGCTCGCTGATGGCAAAGCGGTTGATGGAGATGAAGCGTTACCGTGGCGCCTTTGTGACGCCGCGCAATCAGTGGAATTACCTCGACAGCGATGTCCTGCAATGGGCACTGGCGCACGATCAAGATCCCAGACTGATTGCCGCCATGAGTGAAGTGCGCGTGCTGGTGGAGCCGCAGATTGCGCGCTGGTCGGCGGAACGCGCGACCTCCAACGATTTGGCGGCGATTGAGCAGGCTTATAACGACATGGTTGCTCATCATCTCGATCGGGAAGCATTCAATGAGGCGGATATCCGCTACCACGAAGCGGTGCTAGCTTCGGTGCACAATCCGGTATTGCAGCAGCTTAACGTGGCGATCAGCCAGTTACAGAAAGCGGTGTTTGCGAAAACCTACATGGCGGATTCCGGCAACATGCCGCGCACCTTAGCCGAACACAAAGCGCTATTTGATGCTATCCGACACCAGGATGGCGATGCGGCGGAGCAGGCGGCGAAAGCGATGATCGCCAGCTCCACTGCCCGACTCAAGGAGATTATGTGACCAGCTATATCGCGATTGATTGGGGCTCAACTAATCTGCGTGCCTGGCATTATCAGCAGGGCAACTGCGTTGATGAGCGCCGGTCAGAAGCGGGCGTCACGCGTCTTGGCGGACGCACGCCCGCGGAGGTATTTGCCAGTGTGACAGATGGCTGGCCAGTGAATGACGTGCCGGTGGTGATGGCGGGCATGGTCGGTAGCAATGCAGGCTGGCTTGCAGTGCCTTATCTGGCCTGTCCGGTGGCGTTGGACCAACTCAGCAGCCGCCTGACCCGCGTTGAAGACAAAGCATGGGTCGTGCCGGGATTGAGTGTCGAACGTGCTGACAACTACAACGTGATGCGCGGTGAAGAAACGCAATTGCTAGGCGCCTTAGCGCTGCAACCCGCCACGCAGTATGTGATGCCTGGCACGCATGCCAAATGGGTGCAGGTGGAGCAGCAGTGTGTGCAGGACTTTCGCACGGTGATGACGGGTGAACTGCATCATCTGCTGCTGAAACAGTCGCTGATTGGTGCGGGTTTACCCGAGCAGGAAGAGAATCCGGCCGCTTTCCGTGAGGGCTTAGCGGTCGGCAGCCACGACGCATCGATCCTTTCCCGGCTGTTCGAAGTGCGTGCTTCTCATGTATTGGGCGCACGCGATCGCCGCCATATCAGCGATTTCCTATCCGGCCTGCTGATTGGTCATGAAGTGGCGTTGATGGCGCAACACGCGGATCGCAGCCAACCGATCATCATTATTGCTGGAAATGCGCTGGCGCAGCGTTATCAGCAGGCGCTGCAATTTATCGGCATGGATTCAGTTACCCTGGAAGGCGACCGCGCGTTCCAGCATGGAATAAGGAGTATTGCATATGACCTGGCACACTAAATTGCCATTGATCGCCATCCTGCGTGGCATCACGCCAGACGAGGCCGAAGCGCACGTGGGTGCCCTGATTGAAGCGGGTTTCGATGCCATCGAGATCCCGCTGAATTCACCGGAATGGGCCAAAAGCATCGGCGCGATGGTGCAGACTTTCGGCGATAAAGCGTTGATCGGTGCGGGCACCGTGTTGCATCCGGCGCAGGTCGATGAGCTGGCCACGCTTAACAGTAAGCTGGTAGTGACGCCGAATACCGATGCGGCCGTGATCCGTCAGGCCGTGGCGCAAGGGATGATTGTTGCTGCAGGTTGCGCCACTGCTACCGAAGCCTTCACCGCACTGCAGGCGGGTGCCCAGGCGCTGAAAATCTTCCCATCGTCGGCGTTTGGTCCGGGCTACATCAAGGCTTTGAAAGCGGTGCTGCCGCCGGAAGTGCCGGTGTTTGCGGTGGGCGGCGTGACGCCAGAAAACCTGCATGAATTTTTGGCCGCAGGCTGCATTGGCGCAGGTTTGGGCAGCGATCTCTATCGCGCCGGCCAGCCGCTGTCGCGCACTGTGGAAAAAGCTCGCGCATTTATTGCTGCTTATAAGGATGCTGTACGATGAAAATTACCAAACTGACCACTTATCGCCTGCCGCCGCGCTGGATGTTCCTGAAAATCGAAACCGATGAAGGCATCGTTGGCTGGGGCGAACCGGTGATTGAAGGGCGCGCACGCAGCGTCGAAGCGGCCGTGCATGAGCTGTCGGAATATCTGATTGGTCAGGACCCGGCACGCATCAACGATTTGTGGCAGGTGATGTATCGCGGTGGATTCTATCGCGGCGGTCCGATTTTGATGAGCGCCATCGCCGGTATCGACCAGGCATTGTGGGATATCAAAGGCAAAGCGCTGGGTGTGCCAGTGTATCAGTTGCTTGGTGGTCTGGTGCGTGACAGCATCAAGGCGTATAGCTGGGTAGGCGGCGATCGCCCGGAAGAAGTCGTCGATGGCATCAAGAAACTGCGCAAGATTGGCTTCGACACCTTCAAGCTGAATGGCTGCGAAGAGATGGGCATTATCGACAACTCGCGCAAAGTGGATGCAGCGGTGAATACCGTGGCACAGATTCGCGAAGCCTTTGGCAAAGAGATTGAGTTCGGTCTCGATTTCCACGGCCGCGTCAGTGCGCCAATGGCGAAAGTGCTGATCAAAGAGCTGGAGCCGTATCGTCCGCTGTTTATTGAAGAACCGGTGCTGGCGGAACAGGCGGAATATTATCCGCGCCTGGCGGCGCAAACCCATATTCCGATTGCCGCAGGCGAACGTATGTTCTCGCGCTTCGAGTTCAAGCGTGTGCTGGAAGCGGGTGGCCTGGCGATTCTGCAACCGGATCTGTCGCATGCGGGCGGTATCACCGAATGCTACAAAATTGCCGCGATGGCAGAGTCTTACGATGTGGCGCTGGCACCACACTGCCCGCTCGGCCCCATCGCGCTGGCTGCCTGCCTGCACGTCGATTTCGTGTCACGCAACGCGGTGTTCCAGGAGCAGAGCATGGGCATTCACTATAATCAGGGTGCTGAACTGCTGGATTACGTCATCAATAAAGATGATTTCAAAATGGATGATGGTCACTTCTATCCACTGAATAAACCGGGTCTCGGTGTGGAAATTAACGAAGAGCTGGTGATTGAAAGAAGTAAAAATGCACCGGACTGGCGCAATCCATTATGGCGTTTCCCAGACGGATCGGTCGCTGAGTGGTAATACCCGTCATAATTTAAGCTACAGATGCGTTGGCTGTGCTTACTCACCTTAAGTAAGCTGCTGGGAATATATTCCCTTGCCACCTTTCTGCACGTCGAATTATTTAGGGTATAAGAATTTATAACATCTTTTAGATAAAGATATGCCGGTGAAATAAGGCATAGGGCCTCGCTCAGCCTTATCCCGGCAGATGACATTTACCGCCTGTGCGGTTTTACCTTCACTATCCTTACCCTGCATTTGTAGCGGCGGGCATCGTCACGCCTGAACTACAAATATGATTACGGAGACACACCATGGATCTCTCTGCTGTTCAGGCCAAACCAACCCGGCGCCGTTATATTACGCTGCTGATGATTTTTATTACGGTGGTGATTTGCTATGTCGACCGCGCTAATTTAGCGGTGGCCTCTGCGCATATTCAGGAAGAGTTCGGCATCAGTAAAGCGGAGATGGGATATGTCTTCTCTGCCTTTGCCTGGTTATATACGCTGTGCCAGATCCCCGGCGGCTGGTTCCTCGATCGCGTCGGTTCCCGCCTGACCTATTTTATTGCCATCTTCGGCTGGTCGGTCGCCACGTTATTCCAGGGTTTTGCCAGCGGATTATTATCGCTGATTGGCTTGCGTGCCATTACCGGCATCTTTGAAGCGCCCGCGTTCCCGACCAACAATCGCCTGGTCACCAGCTGGTTCCCGGAGCAGGAGCGCGCCTCTGCCGTGGGCTTTTATACCTCCGGTCAGTTTGTCGGTCTCGCCTTTCTTACACCGTTGCTGATCTGGATTCAGGAACTGTTGAGCTGGCACTGGGTGTTCATCATCACAGGCGCTATCGGCATCATCTGGTCGCTGGTGTGGATCAAGTTCTATCAAGCCCCAAGCCAGAGCAAAGGCATCAACCAGGCGGAACTGGACTATATCCGTGAAGGGGGGGCGATGGTGGACGGCGATGCACCCGCGGCGAAAAAAACGCGCACCAAACTCACCGCTGCCGACTGGAAGCTGGTGTTCCATCGCAAACTGTGCGGCGTGTATCTTGGCCAGTTCGCGGTGACATCTACGCTGTGGTTCTTCCTGACCTGGTTCCCGAACTATCTGACGCAGGAAAAACACATCTCTGCGCTCACGGCCGGTTTTATGACGACCGTGCCGTTCCTGGCCGCCTTCTTTGGTGTGATTCTTTCTGGCATCGTGGCCGATCGTCTGGTGCGCAGCGGGCGTTCCCTTGGTTTTGCGCGTAAAACGCCGATTATCTGCGGATTGCTGATCTCTACCTGCATCATGGGGGCTAACTACACCAACGATCCGGTGTGGATCATGACGCTGATGGCCATCGCGTTCTTCGGCAACGGCTTCGCCTCTATTACCTGGTCGCTGGTGTCGTCGCTGGCGCCGGTTCGCCTGATTGGTTTGACCGGTGGGATGTTCAACTTTATCGGTGGATTAGGTGGCATCACGGTGCCGCTGGTAGTGGGCTACCTGGCGCAGGACTACGGCTTTGCCCCGGCGCTTGTGTATATCTCTGCCGTGGCGTTGGTCGGTGCGCTGTCGTACATCCTGCTGGTCGGGGATGTGAAGCGCGTAGGGTGATCGATAACGCGCGATAAAACCTGCCGCTACGGACATACATGATGCGTAGCGGCATCATTTATGGCGCGTCTGCCCGCGTTTAGTCGCGCAATCCGTTAGTGCTTTATTCTGCAATCTGTCACTCATTTCTAACGCATCGATGCGTATTGCATCGCGCCAACCGCTCGCAAATTATTGCGCCACGCCTGCTGCACCTCACCCGATAATCGCGTACTTTGTTCGGCAACTGTTGGATGTAAGGTTGCCTCATGTCAGAAAAACAACTCACCTTTGCACAGCGTCATCATCAGCTCACCAATATCAACGTCTGGACCGCTGACAGCCAGTGGCTGGCGTTTGATGTCCGTCCGTCGGGCGCGTCCTTTACCAGTCTGACCATCGAACGTGTCAACGTCGAAAGCGGTGTGGTGGAGGTGCTCTATCAGGCACGCGACGGCGCGCATGTCGGCGTGGTCACCGTCAGCCCGGATCTGCCGCCGCGCTATGTGTGTATTCATGGCCCGGAGCATCCCGATGCGCACTGGCATTACGATTTCCATCATCGTCGCGGCGTCATCGTGCAGCAGGGTAATGCGGAAAATCTCGATGCCTGCGACATCACCGCACCTTATACGCCCGGCGCATTGCGTGGCGGCTCGCATGTCCATGTATTCAGTCCAGACGGATCGCGTCTCAGCTTTACCTATAACGACCATGTGATGCATGAGAAAGATGCGCGTGAGGATTTGCGTAATGTCGGCGTGGCCGTACCGCTGCATCCGGTGTGTCCGCCTAAACAGCATCCGCGTGAATACGATGGCAGCCATTACTGCGTGCTGGTGAGCCAGACCACGCGCGATCCGCAGCCGGGCAGCGATCAGATTGACCGCGCTTATGAAGAGGGCTGGATCGGCGATCGTGGCTATCAGAAAACCGATGGCAGCTGGCAGCGCTGGTCGCTAGCATTTATCGGCGATACACGTGCTGCCAACGGCGAGAAAGTGCCGGAAGTGTTTGTGGTGGATTTGCCCGAGGCGCTGAGTGATTACGCTAAACCCGGCGCAATACCCTTGCAGGGCACGACGGAAAAACTGCCTGCACCGCCTGCCGGCGTGCAGCAGCGCCGCATCACTCACAGTAAAGGATTAGCATTGCAGCCCCGCCACTGGTTGCGCGCATCGCCGGATGGTAGCGCCATCGCCTTCCTGATGGCGGATCAACAGGGTGTTGTGCAGCTGTGGAGTGTGTCGCCCAACGGGGGCGAAGCGCGCCAGATTACGCAGCTCAGCAGCAGTATTCAGTCGGCATTCAGCTGGCAACCCTCAGGCGAGGCGATCGCCTTTATTTGCGATAACAGCGTGATGCGTTGTGAGGTAGCGACCGGGCACTGTACACGCTTAACAAAACGCAGCGAGCAGCCGCCTTCCGGTGATGCGGTGGTATGGTCACCGGACGGCAAGCAGGTAGCCTATATGCGAGATGTGGATGGCTGGCGTCAGCTGTTCCGCGTCAATGCGACGTCGGTGGCATAGCCGCTGCGGTTGCCAGGCTGGCGTCAGTGCCAGCCAATTTTTCGCTTTGCAGCACACGGTCATGCGCCGAATCTTTGTCAGTGCGGAAGTAATCCCACGGCAACAGAATCGTATCCAGTACGGCGGAGAAGGGCAGATCGATCACCGCCAGCGGCTTAATCGCCCAGCTGGTATTTTCATCGGCAATCATATCTGCGCTGGCGCGTGTGCCGGGATAATAGCCCTGGCTGGCGCCAGTGTGAGACATGACGCTGGAGCAACCCGAAGTAGTCAAGACGCTACAGACCAGCAGGCCGGTGAGCGGAAAGCTTTTCATCATTTTCATTTCATCATCCCTACAGCCATCACTTCTGGCTGGAGTGTGTCTCCTGCTGCAGCAAAGCTCTGTGGCGATGTCATGCGATGCAGGCGAAGAATTTCTGAGTGTATGCTATTTCGTCAAAATTGCCGCAAGAAAATGCGGAATGCCCTTGAAAGCGATCAAAGTGCACCCATTTTTACTACAGGGTCGCCTTGCTGTCGCCGACAGGGACAGCAGCGGGCCGCACAACCTGTCCATGGTGGAAGGTTGCCAAAACTTGCTGATTTTCAGGAGTCTTTTTATGCGTAACTTTGATCTTACTCCGCTTTATCGTTCTGCTATTGGTTTCGACCGTCTGTTTAGTCTGCTTGAGTCCAATCAGAACCAGGCCAATGGTGGCTATCCTCCTTACAATGTTGAGCTGGTGGATGAAAACCACTATCGCATCACCATTGCCGTTGCGGGCTTTGCCCAGAGCGAGTTAGATATCACCTCACACGACAATGTGCTGATTATTCGCGGTGCGCACCCCGAAGAGCAACCGGAGCGCAAATACCTGTATCAGGGTATCGCCGAACGTAACTTTGAGCGCAAATTCCAACTGGCCGATCACATCGTGGTGCGTGATGCGCGTCTCGAACTGGGCCTGCTGAGCATCGATCTGGAGCGCATCGTTCCAGAAGAGGCGAAACCGCGTCGCATTGAAATCCTGAATTAAGGATATTGTGTTGAGAAGAAAACGCCGCAGAAATGCGTAATGCCGATCAGTTAAGACAAAAATGATCGGTTGAACGATCCAACAGTTCTGCAAGAATCCGTAATCTCTCAGGGATTACGGATTTTTTTATGCTTCTCAGTCAGGCTCTCGATATTGTTCATAACTTTACTCCTCAGGAGTTCTCGACGCTTTCTGATCTCCTTTCTCCTGAACTTATTGACGAGTGTCTCGCGGATACCGGGACAGTAACGTTACGTAAGCGCAGGTTGTCGATGGAAATGATGGTCTGGGCAGTGACGGGCATGGCACTTTTTCGCTCCCATTCGATGACTCAGCTCGTCTCACACCTGGATATCCTTCTGCCGGGGAAAAGGCCCTTTGTTGCGCCCAGCGCGGTTGTGCAGGCCCGGCAGCGATTTGGAGAAGATGTTATCCGGTTAATGTTTGAGAAAACGCAGCGCCTGTGGTTTGAAAAGACACCGCTGTCGCACTGGAACGGACTGACTCTGATGGCGGTGGATGGCACCGTATGGCGTACCCCTGACACACCAGAGAATGATGCCGCCTTCGGGCGAACGGCCAATATTAATAAGTGCTCTGAGTGGCCGCAGGTGCGAATGGTCTGTCAGATGGAAGTCACCAGTCACCTGCTGTCAGCAGCAGCGTTCGACAGCGTCTCAGCTGCCGGCGAAGCCGATCTTGCCGCTCAGCTTATCCCACAGACCCCCGACCACTCTCTGACCCTCTTTGATAAAGGTTTTTACGCGCTGGGTCTGCTGCACGCCTGGCAGTCAGCGGGAACGGAAAGACACTGGATGCTGCCGCTGCGCAAAGGAGCACAGTACCGTATAGTCCGTAGCTTAGGGGCCGGGCAGGCGTTGGTGGAATTAAAGCTGTCGCCGCAGGCGAAGAAAAAATGGCAGGGAGCTGCGGACACGCTGACGGCAAGGCTTATCAGCAAAGAACTCAACGGAAAAACGGTTCAAATCCTGACATCCATGTGCGATCCCCTGAGGTATCCCAAAGCAGATGTCGTGGATTTATACGGCCATCGCTGGGAAATAGAGCATGGGTTCCGCGAGATGAAACAACACCTGCTGAATAATGAGCTGACGCTGAGAAGCAAAAAGCCAGAACTTGTGCGTCAGGAGCTGTGGGGCGTGGTCCTAGCCTATAACCTTCTGAGGTTCATGATGGCGCAGATGGCGTACAGCCTGAAAGGCGTGGAACCTTATCAGATGAGTTTTAAGCAGTCCGCACTGTATCTGAGAAGTCATCTGAGCCTGCTACCGGGCATCTCACCGGGAAAAATACCGCGGATAATGGAAGAGGTAATGGCGATGGCGCCAGGGCTGGTGCTGCCAGAAAGAAGAGTGCGGCATTACCCAAGGGCGGTAAAAAAGAAGCCGCAACGTTATCCGTTGCGGCCTCCATTAAGATCTTAACTGACAAGCATTACGCAGAAATGCGGCGTTTTTGTTTCTGTCGATCAGGTGCGCACCCATAATCGCTGGCTTACCATCCCGCCAAACACGTTTACCAGCAGGCCGAGTATAATCACCGATGCGCCGAGAATCTCCTGCGCTGACAAGGTCTCGTCGAGCACCAGCGCGGCACTGAGGATGCCCACCACTGGCACCAGCAGTGACAGCGGCGCAACACGCCAGGTCTCATAGCGACCGAGCAGATTGCCCCAGATCGCATAGCCGACAATGGTGGCAATAAACGCGAGATAAATCAGCGCCAGTAGAGTCTGCAACGAGATATGCAGCAGACTGGTGACGATCGCTGCCTCGCCATCGAACCACCATGAGCAGGCGAAAAAGGGCACGATCGGCACCAGTGCACTCCACACCACCAGCGACATTACCGGCACCTTACGGTTACGCAATATGATCTTGTTGGTGATATTGCCCAGTCCCCACGACAGCGCCGCCGCCAGCGTCAGCATCATGGTGGTCAGCGTAATCCCAGCAGTGGTTTGCCCCTCCATGCCCGCTGTTGCCAGCATAAACATGCCAAGTGTCGCCACCAAAATCCCGGCGATGTGGTTCCAGCGCAGTTTTTCCGCCAGCAATAAAGCCCCCAGCAGCAGCGTAAAGAACGCCTGCGCCTGTAACACCAGAGAGGCCAGTCCTGCTGGCATGCCGAGTTTGATCGCCAGAAACAAGAAAGCGAACTGACCAAAGCTGATGGTCATGCCGTACACAATCAGCCAGCGCAAAGGGATCTGCGGCCGCTTCACAAAGAAGATCGCCGGAAACGCCACTAACGCAAAACGCAATCCCGCCAGCAGAAACGGCGGCATATCGTGCAGGCCCAGTTTGATCACCACGAAATTCACGCCCCACACCACCACCACGCACAGGGCTAACATCATATCTTTTACTGACATACTCGTTCCTTACTGCAGCCGTTTCAGGCAGTCGCCGTCATCGGAGTGGCAATGTCTGCACAACAGTCATCGCCGACAACACGAAAAAAATCATCCACATTCAGCGCCACGGAACGTTCCAGCGCACCGGCGTTAAACCACAGCGTGCCGACATCACGCAGGCGCGTATCGACGCGCAACGCCAGTCGGTCATCAAAACTAAAGGGCGGCACCGCGCCCATCACACACTGCGTCAGATCCTGCGCTTTCTCTGGCGCGGCAAAGCTCGACTTCTTGCCGCCAATGGCGCGCGCGGCACTTTTGAAGTTGATCTTGCAATCACCTGGTACAATCGCCAGCAGGTAGCGCGCATCGGCGCCGTCCGGCATCGTGACTTCCAGCACCATCGCTTTGGCCGCCTGATTGAGATCGTTGCCGCGAATGCTGCTGATCACATCGGTCTGGCCGATGGCCTCATGCTCCACCACGCGATAGTCCGCGTGGTGTTGATCAAGCAGGGCGGTGATTTTTTCAAAGGTATTCATCTTCCTCTCCTCGTCGAAGGCCCGGCATTAACTCCAGGCAATGGCGTGCTTCATTTTTTTGTCGGTCAGGCCAAAGAAAAAGCCCATGGTGATGCGCGTGTCGCCTTCCACGCGATCAATCTCGTGATAAAACGCAGGATTAAACAGATAGATATCGCCGCTGCGTGGGGAGAACTCACACGCCTCGCTTTGCTCAATGACGCCAGTCTGATAGCCGAGTTCACCTGGCGTTTTGAAGCGCTCATCCACCGGATGCCACTTCTTGTTGAATATCCGCAGTTCCCCGCCCGCGTGACACTCCTGCAAACAGACCACACAGCTCAGTTGGTGCAGGATGTTGGTGACGGCCAAACCACTGCCCGCGGCATCGCGTACGATGTTGTCGTTATGCAGTGGATTGGCGACGCCGTTGGCATGAAAGCGCACAATCGAACCCGCATAATCGCCCAACTCCGGCTCGCGGGCAGTGTGCAGACTCTCCAGACGCAATGAGTGCTTCACCCAGTTGTAAACCTGATCGCGCAGGCAGTGCAGTGACGGTGGCAGAGCAGGCTGGATGTCGCGCAGCTCGGTGAAGTAATTTTCTGGTGCGCGAGTGTGTTTAGCCAGATAGGGGCCGAGCGTGGTCAGTGCGCCATTCGGATAGCGCGAGACGCGCACGTGATCGCGGCACTGTTGCAGATCGTCCACCACCGCTTCACGCACTTCAGGCGTCAGGAAATTGCGCAGCACCAACAGCGGCACGCGCGCGGTCACGATGTCATCCAGCCAGGTGCTTTCGACGAACATTTTTGGATGGATAACGCGTATCTGATTGAAAATGGCCATGCTGATCACTCCCCAAGTGGAAATTCATGAAGTTCATGGTTGTTCATGCGACGCCAGTCAGACGCCGTGCCCAGTGCAGCAATAGGTTCAGAAGAGATAAAAGTGGTGCTGTTGTTTTGATAATGGTGCAACGTGAAATAGTCAGGATAAGGGGTGTCATCGGGATGCCACTGCCACGCCCAGGCTTTATCCCGGGTGACAAAAATCGCATTAGCCGCACTGCCGCCCGGTGCCACGCGCGCCATCTTGCTGCGCAGGTAGTCACGGGTAAAATCGGCAGGCGTCACCTGATCGACGATGTATTCCAGGTATTCGGCGGAGTCAAAGCGCGATTCCGCCATGCCCAGTTGCGCATAAACCGTGGGTAAAAAGCCGTTGTGCATCATGTACCACTGTGTAGCACCGCTGGTACGCCACAGCGGATGAGAAAACTCGATGCCATGATTTTTGCTCAGCGTGGCGTGGCGCACATGCACCGCCAGAAAACGGCTATGACGCAGAGCATCCACATCAATGCCGGGCAGCGCATCCGCAAAAGTGCCTGTGCCATGCAGGGTGCGCATCTTTCCCTGATCCAGCCACAAACAGCCCCAGCCATTCGGGTGCTGTTTAATCGGGCCCTCATGGGTCGCGGTTTCGCCGCAGCTCATCGCGCGAGCGGCGTCCAGTACCGCGGCTGCATCAAACTGGCCATATGCCAGAATCATTCTGCACATAGAAGATCTCTCCGGGTGGCTAAAGACGGAACGTCGAGAATCTGCTGGAAAACGGCCAGCACATCGTCCCGGCTGTCTGCCGCGAGACGGAAGGTGGCGAGAATACCGGCATGGCGAGTGAGATCGGCATACAACGAGGATCGCGGCGAGACGGCAAGCGCGGGCAGATTGAGCGGTGGCAGTAGCTGACCGCGCTGATGTTCAGCGATCCAGCGCTCCGCAGCGTCGAATTGCAGGCGCTGACGCAGGCGCAGGCGGCCAATAGCCTGGGGTTGCTCCGGGAAGTGCAGCACAGGCAAACCGCGCCCGGCTTCAATCTGAAACGCCACCTCTGCCCAGTTGATACCGGTGACTTCCTCGACCAGATTCACCACGCCCATGCCCGACAAACGGAAACCCATTTCCAGGAAGTGCGGTTCACCGTTCACCATAATGAAATCGATGTGGAAGGCACCCTGGCGATAGCCAAAGGTCTCACAGCAAAAGCTCATCAAACTGGCAAAGGCCGCAGGCAGCTGTTGCGCGGCCATCGCCACATGGCCGGATTCGTAAAAGCTGATACAGCCTTCGGCATCTATGTGGTGCTCGATCACCTTCTGGCAGCAGGTCAGCGCCACCGCGTGTCCGTTATCCACCACACCTTGTAGTGAATATTCGTCGCCCGGTAGCCAGCTTTCGACGATAAAACCGCTGAAGCCGCGTCCGCCGTAGTTCATGGTCTCCACCAGCTTGCCGATTACCGCATCGAGCTGGCTGGCCTCTTCCACCAGCCAGATCCCTAATCCGCCGCCGCCATCCACCGGTTTGATCACGCAGGGAAACAGCAGCGCATCACGCGCGTCACGAATGCTCAGTGGTGAGGCAAAGAAGCGAAACTCCGGCTGTGGGAAGCGCGGCCAGGCTTTACGCAGAGCCATGCGCTGCGCGTACTTATCCGGCGGAATAAAGCTCGGGCCGGCATCCGGCCCGGCCAGCAGTTCACGCACGCGACCGGCGCTGGTGTTGTAGGCTTCAAAGCCCGCCAGTACCACCTGAGGATGTTCCAGTAAGCCCGCTCGCAGGCAGGCTTGTAACACATCCCACGGATTTTCCGGGCGATCGAGACGCACAATCAGATCGAACGGCAGCTGAATGCTTAAGCTTTGATAGTCGACAAAGTCGCCCATCTCCGCCAGCACGGTAAAATAGCCCTCGCGTTTTGCCACCGCACAGTACGGATTTTGCCCGTCACGCGTGGCACCAATCTGCAGGAAAATCTTTCTCATCGCGTCGCCTTACCGGGTTATCGCCCGGAGATCACTTCAGTAACGATGTCTTGCAAGGCACCGTTGTTGACCTGAATCACTGCTTTGTGCGGATCGAAACGCAGCACGCGTGAGAGCGCATCGCCGCGCGTACCATCCAGCAATGTATTAACCTGCGCACTGCGCCAGCACTGGCGCATCTGCGCAATGGTCAGGCCGGAGAGGTGCTCAAGCTGCTGAGTCAGCAGCAGGTCATCGCTATCGCCACACAGCAGCGCCCGCACCGCCTGCTCATTGGGTGCCTGGTTGAGCTGTTGCAGCCAGACGTTGAGCTGGTGGCCCTGCGCGATAAACGGCGAATAGATCATGCACACCAGCTGGGTTTCGTTGAGGCCAAAGGCCTGTTCGGCAAACTGTGCTGCACGCTGGCGAGCACGTTCAATCGCCGCATCGTCCTGATAACGCGCCGCCATTTCCGCAATCAGTTGCGGCGGGAAATCTTTCTTCTCCATCAGGCCGAGCGCAAAGCGCACATATTCGCGAATGCCTTCGGCGTAGCTACGCTGCATCAGCGTCTCCGCTCGCAGACCGCGAATATGTGCCATTAACGTCGGGTTGCCGCAGTCCGATTCAGAGAAGCTGAACATCAGCTCATCAAAGCGGAAGTGCATAAATTCAGTGAGCAGTGACCAGTGCGCACCGGCTTCATAGGCGGTGTCCTGATAGATGTTGAAGAACAGCGGATCGCGCGCCAGCTGCCAGGTGATGCGATGGGCCGGGGTAACCTGATCGGCGCCGTAAATGTCGGCGAAATAGCGTTCTGCCACGCCATCGAGGGTTTGCAGGAAGCCGCTAAAGCCGCGTGATTTGTCGGCAACGGGCGCATCAAACAGGCGTGAAAGATGACGAGCCCAGGCGAGGTAAGCGGTTTGCTCCTGCGGCGAATCACCGGTGATGATCACATCCACGCCGCCCTCGTAATGCGCGGCAAGGCCAAACGAGTTCACCATGCTGAGGTTGCAGGCGTTACAGAAAGTGGAACGCGCATCGGCACGGAAGCGATGGCCATTCATCAGCACATCGTTGCGATTCTGCTGACGCACGCTATCGGGCATTGGCAAATGGCGTTCGAAGTGGCGGATTTGCAGGCCATCGGTCACCAGGCATTCGGTAAAGTCATCCCCCGGAATGTGCAGTGCACGATATACCCGGTCGATATTCTCCATCACGCTGTCGTTCATCGCCGCGTGACGATTGGTGCTGATGCGCAGCTGGAAGGTGCTGCCCTGCTGCTGCCAGATCAACCCCTGAATGTAGCGCACATACGCCACCATATAGCTGCTGTCTTTCCCGCCGCCATAGGCGAGCAGCACGCGATTGTTCGCGGGATTTTTGCTATCGGGCAGGGCGGCAAGTAAGCGTTGAGAACAGCGTTGAGCAGAATCGATGATCGCGGGCGTGAGATAACCTTCAATTTCTCTCATCATGGTGGACAGATTATTCATTTTTCACTTCATCCTTTGGCTAATAAAATCGCCGTTACCGTGCTGGCGGCAACGTGCAGGAAAAGGGGCCACGAAGTTGCAACGGAATGAATGTCTGAGGCTGAATAAACAGATGCAGCCTAAAGTACTTTGAATGTAATCTGATGGATACGCACAGATCAGCACGATATAGGGTGGAACAGATGGCGGATGGAACGGGTGAACAGGAGAGTCAGAGTAGTCGTTACCGTCAGATTGCAGAGCAGATAAAGCAGGCGATTCACAGCGGATCGTTGCCGCCCGATAGCCGTTTACCGTCGGTACGTACACTAGCGACACAGTACAGCGTCAGCATGACCACCGCCCTGAAAACATTACGGACGCTGGAGGATGAACACTATGCGGTGGCGCGTCCCAAGTCCGGCTTTTTTGTTGCACCCCGTCAGGTTCCCAGGGCGTTACCCGCAGCCATCCACAGCGAACAGCCGCGTGAAGTCGCCCCGCTGGATGAGCAAACCGAGCTGCATCTGGCGATGCTGGGCTCCGATTGTCGTGTGCGGCTGGATCTGGCCAATGGCGATATCTCGCTCTATCCGGTCAAGAAAATTGGATTGCTGATGCGCCAGATGGGCTACAGCAAACCGGCGCTGCTCGGAAACACGGTGAAAGGCACCGGCTATGCGCCGCTCAAAGCCGAGATTGCACGCCGCGCGGTGGATTATGGCTGCAATATCAGCGCTGATGACATCCTGATCACCAACGGCTGCATCGAAGCTATCTCACTGGCTCTGCGCGCCACGACCCGCCCCGGTGATATCGTGGCAGTGGAATCGCCGTGCTACTTCGTGCTGTTGCAGATGCTGCATAACCTCAATCTGCGCGTGATTGAAGTGGAAGCCGGGCCGGAAGGTTATGTTAACGTCAGCAAGCTCACCGCGCTGTTTCAGCGTAAAGCGGTGCAGGCCTATCTCACCATCAACAACATCAATAATCCGCTGGGGAAAAGCATTCCCAACGAGCAGAAGGCTTATATTGCGCGTCAGGCCGATGAGAATGATGTGGTGATTATTGAGGACGATATCTTTGGTGATACGGCCTTTGGCGATCGCCGTCCGTTCCCGATGCGCGCCTTCAGCCCGAATGCCATTCTGTGCAGCGGCTTCTCGAAAACGGTGGCGCCCGGTATCCGCATTGGCTGGGTGCACAGCAGTAATTACATGCGCAAAATCGCCTCGCTGAAATACACCACCAGCATGGGCACCTCGGTGCTGTCACAAGCGGCGATTGCCGAACTGCTGCGCAGCGGCGGCTACGATGCGCATCTGCGCAAATTGCGTCGTGAGCTGAAGAATCAAATCCACCATATGCGCCAGGCAGTGTTGCGTTATTTCCCTGCGGGTACGCGTGTATCGGATCCGGAAGGCGGCTATGTGTTGTGGGTGGAAATGCCAATTCAGTCGTTAAACGTGCGCGCACTGTTTCTGAAGGCGCGTAACGCGGGCATCGGCATCGCGCCAGGGCACATCTTTGCCACCGATCATCGCTACGATCACTGTTTCCGGCTGAATGCCGGTTTTGGCTGGAATGCGGAAGTGGAGCAGGCGATCAAACAGCTGGCAGAGTGGTGCCAGCTGTCATTAACGGCGGATTAAGCCTCGTTAGCTATCATTTCCAGCTCTTCCGCCAGAATCTGCACCGCGCGTTCAATTTTCTCCGCGTCCGGCACATAGTTCATGCGCATGCACTGATGCGTATGCGGCCATTCCTGTTCCAGACCGGGGAAGAAGAAGTGGCCCGGCACCATCAGCACGCCGCGCGCTTTCAGGCGCTGATACAACGCTTCGGTGCTGATCGGCAGATCGCGGAACCACAACCAAAGGAAAATCGCGCCTTCGGGTTTGTGGATCAGGCAGCGATCTTCCGGCAGATAGCGGCGCAGAATGGCAATCGTCTCGCTTACCTTGGCCTGATAAAACGGCTTGATCACCTCTTCCGACAGACGCAGCAAATCACCGCGCACAATCATTTCAGTGGCAATCGCCGGGCCGATGCTGCCTGGCGCTAAGCTGATGATGCCGTTCATGTTACCAATCGCGCTAATCGTGCTTTCATCGGCAACGATAATGCCGCAACGTGCACCCGGCAGGCCAAGTTTCGACAGGCTCATACACAGAATGGTATTTGGGTTCCACAGCGGACGGGCTTCGCTGAAGATAATGCCGGGGAAGGGCACTCCGTAGGCGTTATCGATCAGGAGAGGCACGCCATGCTGCTGTGCCAGCGCATCCAACTGCATCAGCTCGTCATCGGTGATCACGTTGCCGGTTGGGTTGGTCGGGCGCGACACGCAAATCAGGCCCACGTCCTCATTCAGCGGCAGATGGTCGAAATCAACGTGATACTTGAACTGGCCCTCGGGCAGCAGCTCAATGTTTGGCCTGGCGGAAACAAACAGATCTTCTTCCAGTCCGGCATCGGCGTAACCGAGATATTCCGGCGCCAGCGGGAACAGCACGCGCTTTTTACTGCCGTCAGCGCGACGGCCAGCAAACAGGTTGAACAGATAGAAGAACGCGCTCTGGCTGCCATTCGTCAGCGCAATATTTTGCGCGGTGATCGGCCAGCCCAGCTCTTCACGCAGCATGTTCGCCAGCGCATCCAGCAGCAGCGTTTTGCCGCGCGGACCATCGTAGTTGCACAGTGCTTCGCTCAGTTTGCCATCCTGATGCATCTGTAGCAGTAACTGATTGAAGTAGTCATTGATGGCCGGGATCTGCGCCGGGTTGCCGCCGCCGAGCATAATGGTGCCAGGCGTGCGCAGGCCTTCACCCATGTCTTCCATCAGACGTGAGATGCCGGAATGTTGAGTAAATTTGTCGCCGAACTGAGAAAAGGACATAGGAAGTTAAAACATTGTAATCGGGAATGGGCAACCACCATAGCGCCCGCCACGGGCAGGCGCAATGGCTAAAGCAGCAAGCTTAGGCCTGGATTTGCGGGTTAACGCAGTTTTTCTCGACTTTGCCGCTCAGCGCAGCAATCAGATTGTCCACCGCATCACGCGCCATGCCGTAACGCGTTTCATGAGTGGCTGAACCGATGTGCGGCAGCGCCACAACGTTCGGCAGCTTGAGGATCTCCGCATCAGCGGGCACCGGCTCCACTTCAAACACATCCAGACCGGCAGCGTGAATCGTGCCGTCTTTCAGTGCGGCGGTCAGCGCCTCTTGATCTACCACGGGACCACGACCGGCATTAATCAGGATGGCGCTGGATTTCATCATCTTGAGCTGCGCAGCGCCAATCATATGATGTGTCTGCTCAGTCAGCGGCAGGCTGATGCAAACAAAATCACTCTCTTTCAGCAGCGTTTCAAGATCGCAGGCGCGTGCACCGAAGCGGGTTTCCGCCTCTTCATGCTGACGTCGTGCGTTGTAAAGAATATTCATGCCGAAGCCGAAGTGCGCACGCTGCGCCAGCGCCAGGCCGATACGTCCCATGCCGAGAATACCCAGCGTTTTGTGATGCACATCGATACCAAAATGCTCTGGCCCGATGCTTTTCTTCCACTCACCCCCTTTAACCCATTGATCCAATTCGGTGACGCGACGGGCGGTGCTCAGCACCAGTGCCATCATGGTATCGGCCACGGTTTCGGTCAGAACCGTTGGCGTGTGCATCAGCAGTACATTGCACTGGTTCAGTGCTTCAACATCGAAATTGTCATAGCCCACGGAAACGGTAGAGCAGGCGCGCAATGCGGGCATCTTTGCCAGCAGATCACCATTGACTTTACCGCCTGAGCCGAGCAAACCCTCGGCTTGCGCAAACTGTGCGGCATGCTGTTGCACGGTTTCGGGGGAAACGTCATGCACTTCGGTGACGGTAAAATGGGCATCCAGTTTAGCGCGCAGATCGTCTGGCAGGCTCTTATAAAGAATCACAGCAGGTTTCATCATTTGCTCCCTGTAGAACGTGTGACGGGCGACCTGAGTCGCCCGGAAAAGTCATTTCTTACGCTTTCAGGCGTGCTTCGCCCCATGAATCGGTGCTGTCTTGTTCTCGGCGGGTTTGACGATTAACGTCAGCCACACCGACACCAGCAGCGCGGCACCCATAAAGATGTAAGAGGCGGCAGGACTGCCGGTCGCGCCATTAAGATAGCCTACAATCCACGATCCGATGAAGGAACCGAGTGCGCCCATGCTGTTAATCAGTGCCATGGCACCGCCGGCAACATTGCGTGGCAGCATTTCAGTAATCAGGGCGAAGAACGGGCCGTAAGGGGCATACATGGCACCACCGGCAATCACCAGCAAGGCATACGACAGCCAGAAGTGGCTGGAGCCGACCAGATAGGAGCCAAGGAACGCCAGCGCCCCAATCAGCAGCAGTGGCCAGACAAACCGCTTACGGTTCTGCATTTTGTCAGATGCCCACGACACCACGACCATCGCAATGGTCGCCACCAGATAAGGCACCGCCGACAGCCAGCCCGCTTCTACCATGCCCATCTGCGTGCCGTTGCGCAGAATCGAAGGCAGCCACAGTACGAAACCGTACACGCCAATGCTCCAGGCAAAATATTGCATGCACAGAATGATCACGTTGCGATTACGGAAGGCTTCGCCATAGTTGCGCACCGCTTTGATGCCTTCCTGCTCTTTCTGCAACTGCGCCTGCAGGGCAGATTTCTCTTCGTCGCTCATCCATTTGGCCTGTGCTGGCTTGTCCTGCACCAGGAACCACCAGGCCACGGCCCAGATCACCGCCGGGATACCTTCGAAGATAAACATTTCACGCCAGCCGAAGGCATTAATCAGATAGCCGGAAACCACCGACATCCACAGTACCGTGACCGGATTGCCGAGGATCAAGAAGGTGTTGGCGCGCGAGCGTTCCGATTTGGTGAACCAGTTGCTGATGTAAATCAGCATTGCCGGCATCACCGCTGCTTCCACCACGCCGAGCACAAAACGAATCGCGGCCAGCATTGGAATGTTGCTCACCACGCCGGTTAACGAGGCACAGCCGCCCCACAAAATCAGGCACCAGAAAATCAGCTTCTTCACGCTGCGGCGTTCGGCATACACCGCGCCGGGGATCTGGAAGAAGAAATAGCCAAGGAAGAACAGGGCACCCAGCAGCGATGACATGCCTTTGGTGATGCCGAGATCGTCATTAATCCCTGCGGCAGAGGCGAAGCTAAAGTTCGCCCGGTCCAGATACGCCAGACTGTAGGTGATAAACACGATGGGCATGATAAACCACCAGCGTTTTGGCGCGATTGTCTGCGATTTCATGGGTGACTCCTCTGTTTTGAGGCGGGCACATTCAATGGATGCGCCTCGAAATATTCGGGTTGTGTAGAGACAGACTGTTTCACCAGGTACACATCAATGCGTACCCTAACTGCTGGGTTGCCAATGAAGGCAACCGCTTGATTAAAAATCGCCCAGCGCTGCGCGCGTCGGCAGCCCTTCACTGTCGCCCGCGACCTGAATCGCCAGCGAACCAATCTTGTTACCGCGCAGAATCGCCTGCGGCAGCGATTTGCCTTCCAGCAGTGCGCTGATCAGGCCCACGGCAAAACCATCGCCCGCGCCCACGGTATCCACCACGTTATCGACGAGAATCGGAGCGACATTGCCCTTTTCACCGTCGGCGGTTTTGTACCAGGCGCCGTCGCAGCCGGTTTTGATCACCACCGCCCGTGCACCTTTATCCAGATAGAAATCGGCGATGGCTTCTGGCTGACGATAGCCGGTCAGAATGAACCCCTCTTTCTCACCCGGCAGCACCCAGTCTGCGTACTCTGCCAGCAGATTCAGCTGCTTACGCATCTCCTCCTCGCTGCGCCATAACACCGGGCGCAAATTCGGATCGAAGGAGATGGTTTTGCCGCGCGAACGCATCTCTTTGGCCGCATGTTTGGTCAACTCAAGCGAGCTGTCGGAGATAGCGGCGGCCACGCCGCTCAGGTGCAGGTGACGCGCGCCGCCGAAGTAATCCGCATCAAAATCCTGCGGCGAGAGATGGCTGGCAGCGGAGCCTGCGCGGAAATATTCCACTTCAGGATCGGAACCGTCATCAACGCGCGACTTGAGCTGAAAACCGGTGCGATAGCGGCTATCCGTGGTCACACAGTGGTGATCGACCTTCTCTTTCTCCAGCTGTTGCAGGGTAAAACGGCCGAAACTGTCATCGCCGACACGGCTGACCCAACCGACCTGCAAACCGAGACGCGCCAGTCCGATGGCCACATTCAGTTCGGCACCGGCAATACGTTTGACGAAGCCCTCTGCGGCGGCGAGATCCCCACTTTGCTGAGCGATAAACATCGCCATCGCTTCGCCAATCGTGACCACATCCAGTTGCTTCATCATCGGCTCCTTATACTGCACGCAGCAGATCAACGTAATGGCGTGTCACGGCCAGCAGGTCTTCACCTTCGAGCGGGAACTCGATGCCGCGCGGCGCATCAGCAGGCAGTGCTTGAAGCAATACGCGCCAGCTGCCGTCGGTTTCGTCCAGTGCTACTGCACGGAAGCTCTCGCCATGCGGCACTGCGGCTTTAACGTGAATGTAGCTGACGTAACGACTGAGCTGAGCTGCGGCCTGCATGGCGTCTTCACCGGTCCACTGCCAGTTACCCATGTCGAAGGTCATATCCAGCGGCAAGGCGGCATCACAGGTACGATGGAAGAAGGTTTGCATCGGGGCCAGTTTGCTGTCTGGCGTTTGATCATTTTCCACCACCACGGTCACTGGCGATGCGGCCAATACCTCAACCAGCGAAGCGTCGCTGAGATCGACAAAGTGACCGAGGGCGATTTTCAAGCGCTTAGCGCCCATCTGCTCCGCTTCCAGCAGGAACTGTCCCAAACGAGGGTTGAGCGAGCCGTCCTCTAGCCACAGGGCTTCTGGTACCGAATAGCTGGCGCTGAGTTGCTGTTGAGCAATGGCTTTATTCAGCGAATGCAACTGCAGCAGGTCGTCTTCACTGAATAGCTCACGACGGATTTCCACACCATCCGCGCCAGCGGCTTTGATCAGCGGCAGCAGCGCAGTCTGGCCACCTAACTCAGCGACTTTGTGCGTGCCGTAGGCGGCGGTGACCACGATGATTTCGGGATGTGCCATGTTGTCTCTCCATTGAACTGGGAAGGATGCGGTCAGAGCCGCCCGTTGTCTTAAAATCGATGTCTTAAAAAAAACCTAAATGGAACCGGTTCCAAATGAAAGGAAGAGAGTGTGGAATTATGATCCTGCTCACGAAGTGAGCCAGAGAAAGGGGAATTAGCGCAGCGGCTGGCTTGAGCCGCGCACAATCAACTCGCCGGGGAAAACCTGCTCGCTAATCGGCTGTTCGTTGCCGTCAATGCGCGCGATCACCTGTTCCAGCGCCGCATAACCAATTTGCCAGGTGGGCTGTTTCAGGGTGGTGATGCCCACGCCTGCCAGTGCGGCCCACTCCAGCTCATCAAAACCGAGCAGGCCGATGGTTTCCCCCCAGCGCTGTTCGAGCCGCTGCAAGGCGCGCGCCACCTGCAAGGTCAGGGCACCGTTGGCGGCCATCACCGCGCAGCGTTTGTCACTGTGGCGTTGCTGGAATGCCCGCAGTACCTGCTCCAGCTGCTCTGGCTGGTGCAAGGGCACTTCGGCGTTTTCCGCCATCACCCCGGCATGGGCTTTGCTGGTGTCATAGAAGGCGCCAAGGCGTTCACGGCGGGTGTTGACGCTGCCCAACGGTTCGCTGAGGAACAGCAGCGCATCGTAACCATTATCCAGCAGGTGCTGGGTGGCAATTTGCGCGGCTTCGGGATTATTCAGGCCAACCACATCGCAGGCGAAGTCAGGAATTTTGCGGTCGATCAACACCATCGGCAACATCGACTGCTGCAGGCGTTTCAACACCTCTTCGTGCATCCCCACCGCATTGACCACGATCCCCTCGACCTGATAACTGCTGAGCAATTGCAGATAATACTGTTCACGATCGACTTCGTTATTGGTGTTACACATCAGCAGCGTAAAACCCTGCGCGCGACAGGCCGCTTCAATGCCGCTCAGAACATCCACTGAATAGGGATTGGTAATATCCGCGATAATCAGGCCAATCAGCCGCGTGCGGCCACGCTTCAGTCCGCGCGCCATCTGGCTGGGACGATAATCAAGATCGGCAATCGCCTGTTCAATACGGGCTTTGAGATCGGGCGAAAGCAGATTCACTTCGCCATTGAGATAGCGGGAAACGCTGGTTTTACCGGTTTTTGCCGTACGGGCAACGTCACTGATTGTGGCTCGTGGCGGCCTGGTTTTCATTGCGTACACCTGAATAATAAAATCAGGCGAAGACTACCACAGCACGGCGCACACGCAATCATTGTGCATCAGAAGTGAGGCGCAACATCGGTTGCCACAGCGTCTGGAGTTCCTCGAGCGGTGCACCTTCCAGCAGTTGCAGCACCATCTCGGCCACGCGTTCGCCAATGCGCTGCTGCGATAGTTGCAGAATCGCGTTCACCGGCTGATCGATAATGGAGTCATGCGGCAAGCCATCATAGACGTACAGTGGGATCGCCCGCGCACCGCTTAAACGGTCGGCCTGCTGCAGCGCGATGGCCGCGCCTTCACCCAGCGGCGCACAATCCGTGATGATGGCTTGAGGCGCGATATCCTGCGCCAGCCAGCGCTGCGTTTGCTGATAACCGGCACGACGCGTCATCGGTAGCGCGGCCAGCATCGTCGGCGCGATAGGCGGTTGATGCTGTGTGAGGGCATCGATAAAGCCGTGGCGACGATCGAGGATATACGTGCAGGGCTCGTTGCCGCCAAGATAGGCAAGCCGCGTCAGCCCTTGTTGCAGGCAGTGTTCAGCGGCCAGCAAGGTACCTGCATGATTATCGTAATCAAACCAGGCATAAGGTTGCGGCAGCTGGCTGCGGCCCAGCGTGAGAAAGCGATAGCCTTTCTGCTGCAAACGCTGCAGACGGATATCATGCGGTTGGGTATGGGTGAGAATCAGCGCATCCAGCGCGCCACTGCGCAGCAAGCGCATCAGCGTGCGGTGCTTATCCTGCGGTTTATCCGGCAGAATCATCAGATCAATGTCATGCTGAGCAAGGCGCTGATCCAGCGTCAACAGCATTTCACTGTAGTAACTATCATTCAAAGAGGCGGTGCTGACCGGGAAAACCAGCCCGACGGCATTGGCGCGGCCGGTTTTCAGACGGCGTGCGGCATCATTCGGACGATAGCCGCGTGAAGTGGCTTCTTCTTCAATTCGTTTACGCGTGGCGGCCGCAACATCGTCATAGCCATTTAGCGCACGACTCACGGTGGTAACAGAGAGGCCGAGGGCAGCGGCAATGGCTTTGAGCGACATGATGACGTTTTCCACTGATCAAATTTTGATCACGCTAGCATAAAGTATTTCACGCCTCTATTGGTTGACGATTATAGAGCGTTATCTGATACAAAAAGCGTCAATTGCGGTGTAAAAACGTGCGGAAAAGCCGATCTGCAGAAACAGATCGGCGAGCGGGATTAACCCTGTGGACTCAGCGTGATCTCGACGCGGCGGTTTTGTGCTTTACCCGCTTCGGTGCTGTTGCTGGCCACTGGATTATCCGGGCCCATGCCCTGCGTGCGCAGACGGTTCTGGGCTACGCCTTGCAGAATCAGGCCGCTGGCCACGCTATCCGCACGTTGTTGCGACAGACGCATATTCAGCGCGCGTGTACCGGTGCTGTCGGTGAAGCCCACCACATTGACAGCAGTTTTAGGATACTCTTTCAGCACCATCGCGACACCTGTTAACGTATTGGCGCCTGCCGGTTTCAGGTTGCTGCTGTTGGAGTCAAAGGTGACGTTATTCGGCATATTCAGCACGATGTTATCGCCCTGACGCGTCACGCTAACGCCGGTACCGCGCATTTTATCGCGCAGCTTCGCTTCCTGCACATCCATGTAATACCCGACGCCACCGCCAACGGCAGCCCCTGACGCGGCACCAATCAACGCACCTTTGCCGCGATCTTTCTTCGATGATGACAACACGCCAACGCCTGCACCCAGCACGGCACCTAAGCCCGCGCCGATGCCGGATTTCCCTGCCTGCGATTCGCCGGTATAAGGATTGGTGGTACAACCTGACAGCACAACGCTGCCGCTAAGTAACAAGGCCAGCGTCAAACTACGCTTTTTCATTGAAAATCCCTCACAAAGTCACACGGGGAAAATGCCCCAAAACGGCACTATTATGCCGTTCAATAATGGGGAAATGCGTGAGGGTCAGTCTTAAAGTGTAAAGATTTGCTTTAAAGATTATCGGGATGGCAGAAACAGCTGGTTTGATGATCGTTAATCAGCCCGCACGCCTGCAAAAATGAATGGCAGGTTGTCGGACCGACAAATTTAAAACCACGCTTCTTTAACGCTTTAGAGAGCGCAATGGCAGGCTCGGAGGTGGTGGGCGCCAGCTTGTAATCGGCGAAACGGTGCAAAATCGGCTGATTATCGACAAATGACCAGACAAAGCGTGAAAAGTCTTCGCCTTCCGCTTCCAGCGCCAGCATGGCTTTGGCGTTATTGATGATCGCCTCCAGCTTGCCGCGATGACGGATTAATCCGCTGTCCTGCAGCAAGCGCAGCATGTCTGCCTCATCCATCAACGCCACGGCCTGAGGATCAAATTCGTGGAACGCGCGACGATAGTTCTCACGTTTTTTGAGCACGGTGATCCACGATAAACCCGCCTGTTGCCCCTCAAGGCAGATCATTTCAAATAAGGCTCGCTTATCAGTTTGCGGCACGCCCCACTCATTATCGTGGTACGCCAGATAGAGCGGATCCTGTGTTACCCAGCCACAACGTTGCATATTACTCTCCCTAAGCATGAGGAAAATACAGTTAATCCCTTGACGTATTACAGAATCGATTAATAGTTAATCAATGGGTGCCGATAATCAATAAACCTGAATCTTAACGCCCGTTTCCTTTCTGGCTCGTCAGGAGTCTTTCATGTTGCAGAAAAGTCAGCGGACAGGCCAGCACAATCTCATGCTGGCTTTTGGCAGTGTGTGGCTGTTATTTACGGCGGTGCCGGCTTACGCCTGGGATGAATCGGGCGCGGATTATGTGCCGGATTACAATGCGATACTTGCTGAAAAGATTTCCAGTAATCACCTGATGTTGACAGAAGATCGTGACATCAGCCTGATGGATGCCGCGCTGAATTCACCGGATGAGAGCGCCATGGTGTTGCACAGTGAAAAAGCCAGCGTGGGGAATGCCCCATTTGCTAACCGCTATTCGGCAGGCTGGCAGATGCCGATGAGTGCGACGCTGCGCACCGGTCCGGTGGCGCAATTCGCGGTGGATGATTCGCGAGTGAGCTGCCCGAAGTGTGAATTTGTCGATGGTGATCACGCCGGGCATATTGCCTCACTGGGCTGGCGCGTTGATTCCACCCTTGACTGGATTTCACCCTGGGCACAGGTTAGCTACAGCCATCAATTGAGTGATGAAAATGCGTCATCGCTGCGCGATCGCCCCGAGGAGATCGGCCATGAAAGCAACTGGGTCGATGTCAGCGTGGGGGCCAATGTGCCGTTTGGGCAAAATATGGCGGCTTTCGCCTCCTTCTCGCAAACCGGTGCGGTGATCAGCGGTGAACAGTTTATTTACAGCCTTGGCGTCAGCGCCAGCTTCTAAATCCTGCGCGATCCATCGCGTTAAAACAGGTACACTGACCGCTTAGCGCTAAACCTATAGGCGCTCCGGGTTGGTCAACGTCAGGTTTCTTCATGTCAGTTAAAATCTTATCTTCAACGCTGGTGGGGCTGGATGGCTTTTGCAAGGATCCGCTTGCCGTGTTGCAGCAGGCCGATAACGGCGTGCTGGCGGTGCTGTACAACAATGCGCCCGCTTTTTATGCGCTGACACCGCAGCGTCTGGCACAGTTGCTGGCGCTGGAAGCCGCAGCGCAGCAGCCAAATGATGTCACGCTGGATGACAGCCTGTTCCATACCGATGCGGCACCGATTGCCACACCGGTGGGCAAGTTTGCCATGTACGCGGGCTGGCAGCCGGATCATGATTTTCAGCGACAGGCCGCCATCTGGGGTGTGGCGCTGAGTGAACCGGTAACGGCGGCCGAATTGGCCACCTTTGTGGCTTACTGGCAGGCCGAAGGCCGACTGTTCCATCATGTGCAGTGGCAGCAGAAACTGGCGCGCAGCGTACAAATGAACCGCGCTGCCAACGGTGGTCAGCCCAAGCGCGATATCACCCAGATCAGCAATACTCAATATGATATTCCCGATGGATTCCGAGGTGAGTGATGAAAACGCCGAACGATCTTTTCAGTCGCCTGAAAAAATTTATGCCTGCGGATGTGCAGCCGAAATTTAAAAACGGTGAAGAGCTGCTGGCGTGGAATCAGGAGCAGGGCCGTCTGCGCTCTGAAGCCATCGTGCGCGAAAACCGCGCCATGAAAATGCAGCGCATCATGGGGCGTTCTGGTATCCGTGAGCTGCACATGAACTGCTCGTTTGATAACTATCGTGTCGAGAATGATGGTCAGCGCAAAGCACTCGCGCTGGCGCGGGAGTATGCCGCCGGGTTCGACAACAGCATCGCCAGCTTCGTGTTTTCTGGCCGCCCTGGCACCGGAAAAAACCATCTGGCCGCCGCCATTGGTAACGACCTCATTCTGCGTGGCAAAAGCGTATTGATTGTCACCGTGGCCGATTTGATGTCGAGCATGAAAGGCACCTTCAGCGGTGGTAGCGACATCACTGAAGAGCGCTTGCTGCAGGATCTCAGCCATGTGGATCTGCTGGTGATCGATGAGATCGGCATGCAGAGCGAATCCCGCTACGAAAAAGTGATCATCAACCAGATTGTCGATCGTCGCTCATCGTCAAAACGCCCAACCGGCATGTTGTCGAATCTGGACCCGGCGGGAATGAACGGCTTATTAGGTGAGCGCGTGATGGATCGTATGCGTCTCGGCACCAGTTTATGGGTGCGCTTCGATTGGGAAAGCTATCGCAGCCGTGTACGCGGTGATGAGTATTGAGTCAGGTGGGCGCGCGATGAAAGTAGCCGGTAAAGGCCCCGCATTACTTCGATTAAACAACCTTAAGCGCGTGATGACGCAACTGCGTAGCACGCGTATTACTTCCCGCCAGGATATCGCGCTGGCGCTGCAGCTGAGTAAAAACACCGTTTCCCTGATTGTGGATGATCTGCTGGCGCAGGGCCTGATTCACGAACTCGGCCCGGTGAGCGTGGCAGCGGCCGGACGCCCAAAAATCGAAATTTCGCTACGCGCGGAAAAGCTAAAAAGCGCCGGCATCATGGTGGAGCGCAATGCCATTCACTGGCGCGTCTGTGATTATTTCTCGCAGGTGATTGCGGAACAAACCTGGCAAACGGCGACCTCCGATCCTGAGCAGCTGCTGCATGAGCTGGAGGAAGTGTGCCAGACCTTGCACGCCGCGCATCCTGAACTGCTGGGCATCGCCGTGGGCTTTCCCGGTATCATCGATCCACAGCGTGGCCGGGTGCACTTTTCCGCCCATCTTGGCTGGCAGGATGTCGATGTTTTGGCGCCGCTGGTCAGCGCCTGCCGTTTGCCGCTGCGCATTATGCATAACGTCAAAGCCGCTGCGCTGCTCTCGGTGGAGCAACTCGATCTGGATAGAGCACAGAGCCATTTTTATCTGCGTATCGGTGAAGGGGTTGGCGGCTCGCTGGTAGAGCAGGGCGAAGTGTTTGTCGGCAGCAGCTGGACCGCCGGGGAGATTGGTCATTTGCAGGTGCAACCCAAAGGGTTGCGTTGTAGCTGTGGACGTTCAGGCTGCCTGGAAACGCTGATCAGTCAGCCCGCGATTCAACAGCAGTTGGGGCAGCGAAAAACAGGTCTGCGCTGGCAGAACGCCGCCAGTGAACCGCAGATCGCGAGTGAGGTGATGGCGTTAACCGGTCAACATTTGGGCCACGCCCTGAGCCATGTGATGCAGCTGGTGAACCCGGCGAGCATCATTATTGATGGGCCGTGGAATACGCATCCTGCCTTTATCCAGGCGGTTGAAGAAACGGCGCAGGCCAGCACGCTGGCCTTTACCTTCTCCCACACGCAGCTGCATTTCCTGCCGCAGCGTATTGATCCTGCCAACGGTTTGGCGCTGGCGGTGATTGAGCAATATGAGCGCGCCATCTCTTAGGCGCGCGCTCATCACACCCTCTTAATGCCGTGAAATATCAAACGACTCGCTGGACTTGGCCGACGAGGTGCTCTGCGGCAGTTCCGCTTCGACGTTAAACTTCTCCAGCACCAGCCCATGAATTTTCTCCAGCGACACGCCCGCGGTCTCTGGCAGGTAGCGGAAGGTAAAGAAGTACATTCCCAGAGAGAAAATCGCGAACAGCAGCAGAGGGAAGCCACCGTGGAACAGATCCAGCAGCATCGGGCTGCTGTTCATGATCGGGAAGGTACTGCTGATCACAAAGTTCGCCAGCGACATGGCACAGATGGAAATCCCGACGCAAATCGAACGAATTTCGGTAGGGAAGATTTCGCCCAGCACGGTCCAGACGATCTGGCCCCAGGTCATGCCGAAGAAAATCATATAGGCAAACAGACCCACCACCGCCAGCATACCCGGCAGGTGATAATAGAAGGCGATGAACGAGTAAGCGAGGCAGATGCAGGAGGTGATGGCCCCCAGCAGCAGCAGCTTACGACGGCCAATTTTATCAATCACCATCATGCCCGCCAGCACGCCAATAAACTGACAAATCGACAGCCAGAAGGTCTGTAGCAATGCTGAATCGGTGCTGCCCGCCACGTTCTTCAGCAATGTCGGGCCGAAGTATTGAATCACGTTAATGCCGCTGATTTGGTTACCGACCGCCAGACCGATACCGATCACCAGCAGCGGAATGGTGGTTTTATCCAGACGCAGGCGCGATTTATGTTGGTGTGCAGTTTTGTCTGAGAACGAGTGTTTGATTTCATTGAACACGCTCTCGGCATGCTCGCGATTGGAAATTTTGGTCAGCGTATCCAGCGCTTCATCGTATTTGCCCTTGAGCACGTTCCAGCGCGGAGATTCCGGGATAAAGGCGATGAAGAAGATGAACAGCGCACAGGGCACCAGTGCCGTAGCCAGAATGTAACGCCAGCCCATGTTGATCATCACCTCGGGCAGCGTCGATTTGGTGATGAAGTAGTTGGTCAGTAACACCACCGATTGTCCACCGACACAGCATACCGCATAGAGTGCAGTGGTACGGCCGCGAAACTTCGACGGCGACAGTTCCGCGAGGTAAATCGGCGAAATCACCGAGGCAAGGCCAATCGCCAGTCCACCAATGATACGGAACAGCACAAATACCGTGAAGTTGTGGGCGATCGCCGTTCCGATCACCGAAACGGTGAACAGCAGCGCGGTAATGGCGAGCGATTTTTTGCGTCCGAGTTTGTCGCTCAGGCGGGGGGCGATAAAGCATCCCACTAAGCTACCCAGCAGAATGTTGGAAACGGCCCAGCCGGTTTCAGCCGGGGTTAACTGGAAATATTCACTTAAAGGTTCGATTGCACCGGAGATAATAGAAGAGTCATAGCCCATCAGCAGTCCGCCAAATGCCGCGACGGTACAGCAGAGAATGACATACTTCATGTTGTAGCGTTTTTGCCTGGTATCCATTGTTATAGCCCCTTGTCTCTACGGCCTGAACGTTACGTGTTCAGAAAGAGGAGTGGTGTAGGTTATCGATGTTCAGCGTTGTTCACTCAAGGTCATCGCTTTGGAATATATGTTCTAAATGATGGTTTTTGGATCATTTTTTCCAGGAAGTGTGAAGGGTGTTGCGAAAATTGCTGATGGCAATATTCACGGCAGGGCCATATTTGGCTGAAATGATAGGTTTTTTATCAGGCATGATTGGCGCCACATGACGTTTCTTGTTTTTTCTTGCAACGGTGTGAAATTTTTATTCTGTAATGCAACCCTGATTTCTCTTTCTGAGAGCGGTTAAGCGTGGGTTTCATTTTTTGTCGGGCAACGGGCATAATACGTTGATTGACAGGCCATCTTTGCGGACGTCGCAATGAAAACGCAGCGCATCACTCTGGACGATATTGCTACCCTGGCGGGCGTCACCAAAATGACGGTGAGCCGTTATTTACGTACTCCGGAAAAGGTTAAAACGGAAACGGCGGAGAAAATCGCCAGCGTCATGGCTGAAATCGGCTACGTCCCCGATAGCGACAACTCCAGCTCAACCAAACAAAACCCGCCGCGCATCGGCGTGCTGGTGCCCTCGTTTAATAACCAAATTTTTGCCGATCTGCTGGCGGGCATTGAGTCAGTCACCAGCGCACACGGCTATCAGACGCTGGTGGTCAACTACGACTACAATGCCCAGCGTGAAGAGGAGCAGATCGCCACGGTGCTGGCGTTTAACATCAAAGGGCTGATCCTCACCGAATCGGTGCACACGGTGCGCGCCGAGAAATACCTCAATGCCGCCAATATTCCGGTGGCGGAAGTGATGGGGCTGACGGAGGCCAGCGGGCGGATCAACGTCGGTTTTGACAACTATCGCGCCGGTTACGATATGACCTCGATGCTGCTGGCCAGCGGCAAACAGCGCGTGATCTATTTTGGTTCGATGTCCGATCGCCGCGATGAGCAGCGCTTTGCGGGTTATCGTGATGCGGTGGAAGCGGCGGGCTTCCCGGCGGGAAGAATTGTGCCGAACAAGGTCTCTTCAGTCTCGATTGGTACGGGCATGATGACGCTGGCACGCCAGCTCTATCCGGAAATGGACGCGATTCTCTGCACCAATGATGATTTAGCTGTCGGCGTATTGCAGGAGTGTCAGGCCGCCGGGATTGCCGTGCCACAGACGATGGCGATTGCCGGTTTTCACGGGCTGGAGATTGGTCAGGCCACCACGCCGCGTTTAGCCAGCGTGATCACGCCACGTTTTGAGATGGGTAAAGTCGCCACCGAGATTGTGCTGAAGAAGATTAACCAGCAGCCGACTATCGAACAGGTCAATCTGCATTATCGACTCTCGATGGGAGCGACTATCTAAGGGATCATTCAGACAGGATAAATTGTTGCTACCGGGTGGCTTTGCTAAAGTGTCGTGAACTTTAGAGGAATGATCCATGCCCCGCGACAACCGAATGTCCCGCTCACTGCACGCTTTAATTCATCTTGATCGGCACGTTAAACGCGCCACCTCGGAAGCGATGGCGAAGATGTTGGGCACCAATCCGGTGGTGGTACGCCGCATGATG
The DNA here is from genome assembly GCF_000759475.1 of Pantoea rwandensis. NCBI lineage: Bacteria > Pseudomonadati > Pseudomonadota > Gammaproteobacteria > Enterobacterales > Erwiniaceae > Pantoea > Pantoea rwandensis. The sequence goes on along the minus strand of NZ_CP009454.1, from coordinate 464,517 downwards.
TCCGGCCTGCGCGAAAAAGGCTATGTGGTGTCGGAGAAGGGGCACGGCGGCGGTTGGGAGCTGCGGGTGGAACTCAGCGCGATTACGCTACTGGATGTGTATCAGGCGATTGGGTCGCCTGCGCTGTTCAGCATCGGGCCTGCTGCCGATCCTTCGCCGTGTTTAGTTGAACATGCGGTCGATGAGCGTCTGGATCAGGCGCTCAATGAAGCGGAAGTGCTGCTGCTTCAACGTTTTAGCCACATCACCGTGGCTGATATTGCCGATGATTACCTCAAGAAAATGGCAAAACTGGGGCTGGAATCTGAGCCCCATCCGCTGTGCAGTGAATAACCTCAATCCTGCTTCTGCAAAGTGATCTGCGCATTGTGCTTCATCACATGCGTGGTGACTGCTGCCTGGAACACCTTGAACATCAGACCGTTGATAAAGGTGGTCAGGGTTAAGGTAATGAACGCCGTCATCACCCAATCAACGAGTGCCATATCGCTGTGCAATAGCGCAGGGCGATAAATCACCATGCCCGCGAGCACCGTCCAATGGCTCATGCAGTAAAAGCAGTGGAACAGATGGCCGAGTAGCGCGTGCTTTTTGGCGGTCCATGCGCGCAGGCCGGCAAACAACTCGGTTTGGGTGAGGGTCATCGCGATACTGGCCGCTGCCAGGGCTATCGCGACACAAGTTCCCACGTCTGAAGTGATCCAACTATTCATACATTCTCCTGTCAGGCATTTATCATGTAACTTACAATATTACATGATAGTTCCAGCTGCAAGCGCTGAGCTCGAATGATACGTGCGCAAGTTTGGCGAGATATCGTTATTTATTGGCTTTAACGCTAAACATGGCCAGCTGAGGCTTTTTTATAATGCTGATGATTTTTAATCCGCCATCAGGAGGAAAGATGGATATTCAGGCAGCCTGTATGCATCAACTGATGCTCTGGATCGAAGACAACATAGAACAGCGACTGACGCTGGAGACCGTGGCGCGTCGGGCTGGTTACTCGCAGTGGCATCTGCAACGTATGTTCCGCCACCATACTGGTATTGCGCTGGGCAGTTATATTCGTGAACGAAAACTCACGGCGTCGGCGATTGCCTTGATGAACGGCCATATGCCGCTGATGGAGATCGCGATTAAGTATGGCTTTGAGTCTCAACAGACATGGTGCCGCACCTTCCGTCGCATGTACGATCTGCCGCCCGGGGCGTTTCGTCGCAAATATCATCACAGCCTGCCAGCGATCGATGGGCCTACGAGCCTTCTGATACTGCAACCGCAGACGCGTCAGGCGGCGTAAAATATTTGCCGGGCGTGGAACCAAAGGCGCTGCGAAACGCGCTGATGTAACTGCTCACGCTATCAAAGCCGACCTGCCACGCCACCTGCTGCACACTTTTGCCGTCGGCCAGTCCTTCCAGTGATTTCAACAGTCGCGAGACCTGGCGATAGCGCGACAAGCTCATGCCCACTGCGCTGGCCCAATGACGGCTTAGACTGCGTGGACTGAGTCCCGCCCACTGTGCCAGTTCGGGTGCGGTGCGCGTGTCCGCCGGATTGTCCATCAGCAGGCGCGCAATCTGCCGCAGACGCGGCTCTTCGGGGAGCGGCAATGTCAGGGCATGCTCGGTCGACTCATATAACTCATCAAGAAAAACATCGCATAATCGGTTGTAGCGATCGCTGCCCCAGCTATCCGGCGACAAACTTGCCAGCCGCTCAGCCAGCGGTTCCAGCACCGAAGGGCAGGAGAGCAGTACGGGATGTTTAGGCAAGGGGGCGCTGAGTGCTTCATCCACTAACACCGTCCAGCCAAGTACACGGCCTGGCCCGATAATCGCGTGTTCGAAGTGTGGCGGAATCCAACCCACCAGGCGCGGTGGATTGGCGAAGATGCCCGACGGCGTGTTGACCGTCATCATGCCCTGCTTCAGGCAATAAAGTTGCCCGGCGGCATGGCTGTGAGTGCGGCTTTCGCGATCCAACTGCTTGGACAACGCCGCCGCGATCACTTTGGGGGCATTGGGTTGCAGCAGTTTTTTGCGCAGCTCATCTGCACGCGGATCGCCGGAGAAGGTGAGGTTGTCGGTGGGATGGATGAGCATGGGGGGTTCCGAAAATTTATCTTAGTGCAAAGTGGCGGAGAACCGTGCAGAAGTAAAGTGCCAGCCTTGCTGTGCCGCTTTTGGCTTAATCTTTCCAACTTGTAATGAAGACTTACAGGTTGCCTAAGTCACTTTTTATGCATTGGTGTGAGATGGGGGAACTAGTGGCGGAAGATCACAGGAGTCGAACCTGCCCGGGACCGCTGGCGGCCCCAACCGGATTTGAAATCCGGCCGCCTCACCGGAGACGACGATCTTCCTTTAAAGATGCCGCGCAATTATAGCCACAACCCATCGCAAAATCTTGATCTTACTCGTGCGCTACAGCACGTTCTCACGCTCTGGTATGACGCGTCGCCGTGCAGAGGTGATGTAATCCTTCACCTAAAGCTACAGTTATGATTTCTCACTGCATCAGGAGCTGAACATGGTTATCGGGATTGATTTAGGCACCTCTGGTGTCAAAGTGGTTTTGCTGGATGCGCAAGGTCAGGTCATCGCGGTGGAGACGTCGCCGTTGCAGGTGTCGCGCCCGCAGCCGTTGTGGAGCGAGCAGGATCCCGAGAGCTGGTGGAAGGCTACGGATAGGGCGATGCAGGCACTGGCACAGCAGCACGATCTCAGCGAGGTGAACGCGATTGGCCTGAGCGGCCAGATGCACGGCGCCACCTTGCTGGATGCCAAAAATCAGGTGTTGCGTCCCGCCATCCTGTGGAACGACGGGCGCAGCAGCGAGCAGTGTCATGAGCTGGAACAGCGCGTACCGGACTCTCGTCAAATCACCGGCAACCTGATGATGCCGGGCTTTACCGCACCCAAGCTGCTATGGGTGCAGCAACACGAACCGGAGGTGTTCGGGAAGGTGGCGAAAGTCCTGCTGCCCAAGGATTACCTGCGCTGGTGTATGAGCGGCGACTTCGCCAGCGACATGTCCGATGCAGCGGGCACAATGTGGCTCGACGTGGCAAAGCGCGACTGGAGCGATGTCATGCTCAGCGCCTGCGATCTCAACCGCAACCAGATGCCTGCACTTTATGAAGGCAACCAGATCACCGGAACCTTATCACCTGACGTTGCCGCACGCTGGAAGATGAACGCGGTGCCGATCGTGGCGGGCGGCGGGGATAACGCCGCGGGCGCAGTGGGTGTCGGTATGGTGGCGCCGGGCCAGGGCATGCTGTCGCTCGGCACTTCTGGCGTCTATTTCCTGGTCAGCGACGGTTACCTCAGCAACCCGCAGCGTGCGGTACACAGTTTTTGCCATGCGCTACCCAACCGCTGGCATTTGATGTCGGTGATGCTGAGTGCCGCATCCTGCCTTGACTGGGCCGCCGCGCTCACCGGCTGTAAAGACGTGCCTGAGCTGCTGGCGGAAGCGGAAAAAGCCAGCCGTGAAGCCGCACCGATCTGGTTCCTGCCTTATCTCTCCGGTGAACGCACTCCGCATAACAATCCGCAGGCGCAGGGCGCCTTCTTTGGTTTAACTCATCAGCATGGACGCCCTGAGCTGGCACGCGCGGTGCTGGCCGGGGTCGGCTTTGCGCTGGCTGAAGGCATGGAAGCGGTGCACGAGTGCGGGGTGCAACCCCAAACGGTGATGCTGATTGGCGGCGGCGCGCGCAGTGCTTACTGGCGGCAAATGCTGGCGGATATCAGCGGATTAACCCTGGATTATTGCCACGGCGGCGAAGTGGGACCGGCGCTGGGGGCGGCACGTCTGGCGCAGCTGGCCATCGATCCACAGAGCGAGTGGCCCGCGCCAGAGTTGGTGCAGCGGCATCAACCCGATGCGGCTCGTTATCAGGCTTATCAGCCGCAGCGCGAGAAGTTTGCGCAGCTGTATCAGCAGCTCCAACCGCTGATGTCCTGATTCGGTTGGGTGATGGCCGGATTCGGTCGTGGCTTTGACTTTTATTCGGCTATGATGAGCCATTCAGGCTATGTTGTATGGCCTGAATTGTCCCTGGCACTCGCCCGTGATCAGCAGGAGAGGATAGCCAAAAAGGCTGAGACAGCAGCAAAGTGACCTCAGCCCGCGAACGGCTCTCCTCTGCCATGCCGAGGTGGAGAGCTAAACACATCATCCCATCTGGAGACTTTGATGCCGCAGCCCGTCTATTTTCTGGTTCTTCCTGGCGTGATGGCGCTCGACCTCACTGGCCCGGCGGAAACCCTGCAACTGGCGGATGGCTTTTTTGCCTTGCACTACATCGGCCCGCAAGCCAGCGTGCGCTGCTCCACCAGCATGACGATCGCGGATATCGCGCCGATGCCCGATAGCCTGCCCGATAACAGCCTGCTGGTGGTACCCGGCGTGAATGACTCCAAAGTCTGGTTCGATACGGCACCTGCTGCTGCCGCGCGCGACTGGCTACGCTCACAACAGTCCGCCATCCAGTCTAAACGCATCACATTAGTCTGCATCTGTTCCGGTGCACTGCTCTCGGCGCAGGCTGGATTGTTAAATGGTGTCCAGTGCACCACTCACCACGATGTGTTACCGCGCCTGAAAGCCGCCGCACCGGCTGCGTTAGTGAAAGATAACCGCGTGTTCGTGGAAGATCATGGCATCTGGACCAGCGCGGGCATCACGGCGGGCATCGATCTGGCATTGCATCTGATCAATCGACTGTGCGGTGCACCGCAGGCGCTGAAAGTGGCGCGGGAAATGGTGGTATGGTTCCGGCGTTCCGGTGACGATCCACAACTGTCGCCGTGGCTGCGCTATCGCAATCACCTGCATCCGGCAATTCACCGCGCGCAGGACGTGATGATTGCCCATCCCGAACACGATTGGTCGCTCACCATGCTGGCCGAGCGTGCACACGTCAGTGAACGTCACTTAACGCGCCTGTTCCGCCAGCATCTCGGCATCAGCGTGCGTGAATACCATGAACAGCTGCGTTTGGTGATTGCGCGCCAGCGCCAGCAGCAGGGTGAAGCCGCTGAGAAAGCGGCGCTGGCGGCGGGATTCTCCTCGGCACGCCAGCTGCGTCGCGCGCATCAGCGCTGGGACGATCAGCTCACCAGATGATATTTGTCCACGCGTTTTAGCAGCACGGCCAGCAACAAGCTGCCAATCAGCGTGATGCCAAATACCCACGGCAGATCCAGCCACGGACGTGCCATGTTGTCGTAATGGTTGGTGCGCAAGAAATGAATAAACAGTGCATGGAAGCCATAAATCGGCAGTGAGTAGCGCGAAATTGTTGCCAGCATCGGTAGCGTGCGGCTGTTCAGTACATTCTTGAACAGCACCAACAAACTAATGGCGGCAATAAACACCAGCGGACCGCAGTAGAGATACCAGGTATCGTTGAAGGCGCCGTTGATTTTCAGCATCTGTTTGGTCCCGAGCGTAATCCCCATCCAGCAGACGATAAACCCCAATCCCGCCAGCCAGCTGATGCCACGTTTATCGGTTTCCATGCAGCCAATCGCCCGTCCCAGTAGCGCATACAGCAGGTAATAGATGCTGTCGCCACTGACGTAGAGATTGACCGGCAGCCAGTGGAAGGGGCCCAGCGATTGACTCACGGTGTTGGGATTCGCCAGCACCGCCAGCACGATCACCAAAAGCGCCACGTAGCGCGGTTGCACGCTTTTCACCTGAATCAGTGGTGACAGCAGGTAGATGCCGATGATGGCGAAGAAAAACCACAGGTGATAGAACACCGGTTTTTGCAGCAATTTCAGCAACGAGCGGCCTTCGCTGATCGGCGTCAGCCAGGTGATATAGGCCAGCGCTACGGCGCTGTAGAACAGTAAACACAGTACGATGCGCAGCAGATGCCGCCCTTGCGCGCTGCGTTCCCCAAAAAACAGATAGCCTGAGATCATAAAAAACAGCGGCACACAGACGCGCGACGCGGAGTTGAGCAGGTTCGCCACATCCCAGCTGAACCCCGTGACGGCCACTGGCCCGGTGATGTACCAGGTGGTGGTGTGAATGACGATCACCATCAGGCAGGCAACCGCACGTAAGTTGTCGATCCAGTGTATTTTTTGCGACATGGCTTCCTCGTCGGCAATACGTCCGTGCGAAGAAGGGTAGTCACAGCGCGGTGCGTCAACAACCTTTGGGACTGAAATTCGGATCACTCTGTTACGGGTGACGCTGTCTGGTGGCAGCGTGAGGAGAGCCCGGCAATAGCCGTGGTGCTCATGCCTGCACGCCGGCATGCTCACCCAAATGAAAAAAACGGCCACGTGTAACCGTGGCCGCTTTTGCGAATAAAACTGATGAGCGATAAATCGCGCTGCTACCGAGCGTGTGCTGAGCATTGGTTAAATCGCGCCGCTACCCGGTGTGTGCCTTGTGGTGGCTTAGTCGCGTACGAGGAACTTCTCGATCACCGCTTCGTTCGGCTCCACACCTAAACCTGGCTCGCTCGGCAACCACGCGTAACCATCGGCGATGCGCACTGGATTTTTCGCCAGCGAACGGCTGATCTCACCTGGCTCCACGCAATACTCCATCACCAGCGCGTTCTCAATCGCACACAGGAAGTGCAGCGAGGCGGCGGTGTTGATGTCGGTGGTGAAGTTGTGGTTACACACTTTACGACCACGGCTATGCGCGTAGCTGGCGATCTCCATCGCCTGAGTAAAGCCGGTGCGCGTCAGGTCAATTTGCACGATATCGATGCCGCCTTCATCAATCAGGCGCTGGAAACCCACCACCGAACACTCTTGCTCACCGGCGGCGATGTGCTGCTGACAGGCAGCAGAGACCTGACCATAACCGGCATAGTTGTCCGGGTGCAGCGGCTCTTCGATCCAGAACAAATTGAGATGTTCATAGCGCTGGCTGCGGCGCACGGTGGTTTTCGCATCCCAGACATGACCCACATCCAGCATCAGATCCACTTTGTCACCCATCGCCGTACGTAGCGCTTCCAGATAGCGCAGATCCAGCGCTTCATCGGTGCCAAACGGCTCCCAGCCAAATTTCACGCCAGTGTGGCCGGTATCGATGGCGTGCTGCGCGCGCGCCACCGTTTCTTCTACGCTGTACTGGAACATGTTGGAGGAGTAAACGCGCATCTTGTCGCGCATCGCGCCGCCCAGCAGCTCAACAATTGGTTTGCCCAGAGCTTTGCCTTTGATGTCCCACAGGGCGATATCAATCCCTGCCATCGCCTGCAGCACTGCACCGCTGCGCCCGTAGTAAATGGTGGCTTTGTGCATCTTCTTCCACAGGCGGCCGGTCTCCAGCGGGTTCTCGCCGATCAGCAGCGATTTCAGTCCGGTGACCATGGTGTGCGAATAGGGCGCTTCGATAATGGCTTTGGTGACATACGGGCTGCCATCCACTTCACCCCAACCGGTGATGCCCGCATCGGTGGTGATTTTGATTAGCAGTGCATCCTGCGAGCTATCGGTGCGCTGCTCAATAACCGGCAGACGCAGATAAAACGCTTCAACGTTGGTGATCTTCATCGTGGTTTTCCTGGTGTAAAGGCAATCAATAAAGCATCAGCCCACAGCGGAACGCTGCTGTCGGCGCTGCGTAATCAAGGTCTCGTAATCCACATCCAGTGCCTGAATGCGGATGTGGTTTTCAATCTCATCGGTCATCTGCGCGATATCGCCCTCGGCGAACACGTTGATCAGCCGCTGGTGCTCTTCAATGATGTCGCTCATCGATTTGCCCATGGTGGAAAGGCCGAAAATCACCGTCAGCTGGCGTGCGATCGACTCCCACAAATTGCTCAATACCGGGTTGTGGGCGAAGCTGCACAGCGTGCGATGGAAATCGGTGTCCGCCGAGGCAAAGCCATACACATCGTCGTTTTGCATCATGGTTTGCATCTGTGCCACGCCCTTATAAAGCTGCGTCAGTTGCTCAGTGCCATTACGACCTGCTTCAATGGCGCGGCGACAGGCCAGCGTCTCCAGCGGGATACGCACATCGATAATCTGCTCCAGCCGCTGATGGGAGATCTCCATCAAACGAATGCCTTTATACGGCTCGCTGGTGACGATGCCCTGGCTTTCGAGAATGCGCAGCGCTTCACGAATCGGCACGCGACTCATGCCGAGTTTTGCGACCAGATCCGGTTCAGCGATGCGGTCACCGGGTAAAATCAATCCGCGCGAGGCGGCGCTGAGAATGGCGTCTACCGCATGATCGACCAGCGTGCGCGGACGCGCAGCTTGCCAGTTGCCGTCTGTGGCGGCTTCCTGCGCCAGCGGTGCGCTGCTTTTACGGCTTGGGGTGGATGATTTTCCTGCCATGGTGATTGTCCTGTTTATACCTGCCGGGTCACGAACTGACCAAAGCCGGGTTCAACCTGCATCTGGTCATCCTGGAATACCGTGACACCACGAATAAGTGTGCGCACCACTTTACCCTGACAGCGCATCCCTTCAAATGCGCTCCACTTGCCAAGTCCCTGGAATTTTTCCCCCTCCACGGTCCAGCTTTGCTGCGCATCGATAAACACCAAATCGGCATCGAAGCCGGGTGCAATCGCGCCTTTTTTGCCCCACAGCTGGAAGGCTTTGGCGGGGCCGCTGGCGGTCATGCGGGCAAATTCCGTGAGGGCCAGACCGCGATCGATATGCGCCGCGCTGAAGAACATCGGACTTAATGTTTCAACGCCGGTTAGTCCCATACCCGCGTCCCAGATGCTGGCTTCACCGGCTTGTTTCTGTGCCGGGGTGTAGGGGCAGTGGTCCGAGGCGATCATGTCGACGTCACCGCGCAGCAGCACCTGCCACAGCGCATCGACCACCGGGCGTGGGCGGATCGGCGGGCCACAGCGCGCATTCGGTCCGATGCGTACCAGATCGTCTTCATCCAGAATCAGATAGTGCGGACAGGTTTCAAAACTGGCGCGCACCTTGCCTTTAGCAGCAACAATGGTTTCGGCGGCGCGTGCGGAGCTGACGTGCACGATGTGGCAGCGTGCGCCGGTCTCTTCCGCTACCGCTAAGACGCGACCCACGGCTTCGATTTCGGCGATTTCTGGCCCGGCCAGCGCATGCGCGCGGGTATCTTTGCGTCCAGCGCGGCGCAGTTCGCTACCGGCACCGATCAAGATGTCGTGGTTCTCAGCGTGCACGCCAATCAAGCCGTCAAAGGTGGCCAGTTCACGCATCGCACGCAGCAAACCATCATCGTCGAGGCGCGGTAAGCCTTTCTCGTCAGTGGCTTCGCCGTTGGGTGCGCCGCTGCACAGGAACGCTTTGAACGCCAGGGCACCGGCCTGATCCAGCGCCGCCAGTTCGTGCACGTTGCGGCCATCCAGTCCGGCCCACATGGCGTAATCCACCGAGCAGTTGTCCGCCAGCCAGCGCTGCTTAGCGGTGAAGTTGGCGAGGCTGGTGGCAGGCGGCAGCGAGTGTGGCATTTCAACGATGGTAGTGACGCCGTGTGCGGCCGCACCGCGCGTGCCTTCGCGCAATTCCTGCTCCGGAAAATCATGCGAACCGGTGAAATGGGTGTGCACATCAATCGCGCCAGGCACGATGATTAAACCTTGCGCATCAATGATTTCATCGACGCCGTCAGTGAGGGCACCCGGCATCAGCAAACCGCTGATTTTGCCATTTTCAATCAGCACATCGGCGGGTGCAGCGCGGGTTTCTGTCACCACCAAACCGTTGATAATTAATTGTTTCATCACTCTGCTCCTGCTTGCGTCACCAGCTCGCGATAGGGAACGGGCTGAGAGGGATCCAGCCAGCCGATAGCGCTCAGCAACTGGCTGAAGTGGTCAAATTCAACTGCTGGAATCCGGCCGTTGGGCGCGAAGACGTGGGCTTGCTGATAAGCGGCTAAACCGGTGACTAGCGCATCAAGCGGATAATCGGGATAACTGTGCTGCACCTGTGCCGCCAGTGCTGCGGCATCATGCGTGGCGATCCACGCCAGTGCCTGTTCGATGGCGCGCGAGAAGGCAGCAAACGCAGCGGCTTTCTCAGTGAGGACATCGGCCCGCGCAATGTAGGCGCTCCACGGCACCTTGCCGCACAGTAAAGCGAGGCTACTGATGCTGCTCAGCTGTCCGGCGGCAATCGCCGGTGCCAGCATATGCATGGCGTGCAGCGCATAGTCCGCTTCACCGCTGGCGACGGCCGCGAAATCCCGTGCCTGATCGCCACTACCGGCAATCAACTCCACCTGATCCAGCAAACCATGCTGGGACAGTAGCCAGCGGAAGGTCAGCGTGGCGGTGCCGACGTTACCGACATCCAGCACGCGTTTACCGCGCAAATCACTGAGCTGAAAACCGGGTTGAGCCTGCGCTGCCGCCAGAAACCACGGGTTGGCGGCGACCGAAGCGCAAAAGCACTGCAACTCAGCGCCGTGCTGTTGGTAATGCTTCATCACCACCATCGGTCCGCCCAGCGTGAGGTCCGCTTCGCGGCTCAACACCGCCGGCACTTGCCCGCCTTGCACGGTATGGCCGCCCGATGCGCTGGTGGTGAAGCTCACCTGCAACTGCTCAGCGGCAAACAAGCCGAGGCTGTCGGCCAGGTAGTGGGCGCAGTAATAGATGCGTGATTCGCTGGCATCGCCCTGATTGAAGATTAACGAGTGCATCAGCTGCGTACCTCCGTGACAAAACTGCCATTGAGCGCAGCCATGTCGCTGACACCGCACCAGTGGCTGATAGCCGTGATCTCATTGATCCAGCCGGAGAGCAGATCGAACACTGCGCTCTCGCCACCGGCCACCAGGGCGCTGATGATCGGTCGCACGCTGAGTGACAGTGAAGCCCCCAGGCAGCGCGCCACCACCGCGTCACTGCCGCAGCGCACGCCGCCATCCAGCAGCAGCGGCAGACGAGTGACCGCCTGTAAATCGGCGAGCTGATCGACCGGTGTGGACCAGCGCGCGCTTTGGCGCAGGCCAATATTCGAGGCGATGATGCCGCTCACACCGTGCTGTGCCGCCGGTGCCGCATCGTCATGATGCAAAATGCCTTTTAGCCACAGCGGCAGTTGACGCGCAGCGCAGTTTGCGGCCACCTCGTCAATTTCCTGCCAGCGCCACACCGGAAAGGCCGGCAAGGGTTCAACGCCCGGTTGCGTGCCGCCGACGGTGTGCCAGCCGCGCTGTTTGAGCGCTTCACCAATTGAGAAGCCGCCTGGCTGTAATCCCGGCACCGGATGCACCGGTGCCAGCACGGTGAGAACGATATTTTTGAATCCGGCTTGTGCAGCCTGATCGATCAAAGCTTTGATACGCCCAACATCGCCCGCCGCGCGCAGCTGTAGCCAGCAGCGATCGTACTCTGCGCCAATCTGCTCCAGCGGCGTGACCGTCTCTTCGGAGATCACCAGCGGCAGTTGCAGACGTTTGCAGGCGCGGGCTATCGGCAGCAATCCCTCTTCATGGAAGATGCGATCCCCCGCAAAGGCACCGACGCCGAGCGGAGCAGACCAGTTTTCATTGAGGAGGGTGGTCTGGGTGCTGATCGCCTCATTGCCCTGCAGTACACGCGGCAGCAAGCGAAAACGGCGCAGCGCTTGCTGGTTAGCATCCGGTTCGTCAGCGAGCGCATCGGCGGGCTGCCCCTGCATATAGCGGAACAGCGCATCGCCCAGACGTTCAAGAGCGGCAAGATCATGCATTGGCATGCTGAGCCTCCGCGGCATTTTCATGTTCAAGGAAGGTGGCAAAAGCCGGCGTTTTTGGATTCTGCAAAATCGACGGTGGACCTTCTTCAATCAGCGCCCCGTTCTGCAGGAACACCACGCGATCGGCCACGCCCGCCGCAAAGGCAATATCATGTGTGCTGATGATCATGGTGATGCCGGTTTGCGCCAGGCTGCGCATAGTCTGGTTCACTTCACGTACCAGCTCAGGATCGAGCGCCGAGGTCGGCTCATCGAACAGCAGGATTTGTGGTTCTGCTGCCAGCGCACGGGCGATGCCGACACGCTGTTTCTGCCCGCCGGACAACTCATGCGGCAGTGAGGCGGCGAAATCCTGCAATCCGACCATCTTCAGGGCACGCATTGCTTTAGCGCGGGCGATTTCGGGTTGGGCACCCTGCACTCGCAGCAGAATACTCATCACGTTTTCCAGCGCGGTGAGGTGATCGAACAGCGCGAAGTGCTGGAACACGATACCGATGCCGGATTTGGCGCGGTTAGCGGGCAGATGACGCGCAGCCAGAGGGCGGCCGTTTTCATCGCTGCCCATAAAGTGGCCTTCGGTCTGGATGGTGCCGCTACTGCGTGGCGTCAGCGCCAGAATCGATTTCAGCAGGGTACTTTTACCGGAACCGGAACGACCGAGCAGCACCACGACTTCGCCACGACGCACGGTCAGCGACAGGGATTTCAGCACCGCTTTTCCGGCGTATTCGACGCACAGGTTGTCTACTTCCAGCACCGGCGCGGCGGTTTGCGTATCCCAGCGACGTTTCGGCAACTGCATCGACATCACGTCCGCTTCTGGCGGCAGTTTTGCCAGGCGCGCACGGGCACGGCGGGCACGTTCGTCGAGGTTATAGAATTTCTCCAGCCACCACTGACCACCCGCCAGCAGCGTAGAGAGAATCAGGTAAATACCGCCCGAGGCCACCAGTACCGGAATGAACAGGAAGTTCTGCGACACAATGGCCTGGCCGCGCATCGTCAGCTCATTCACGCCCACGACGGAAGCCAGCGAGGTCGATTTCAGCAGGCCGACGGTTTCATTGCCCATGGTCGGCAGAATGGCGCGCAGCGCTTGCGGAATCACCACGTGGATCATCTCTTTGGTGCGCGAATAGCCAAAGGCCTGCGCTGCCATGCTCTGATCGCGATCGGTGGACATAATGCCGCCGCGAATAATCTCGGCGCAGAAGGCGGTTTCATTAATCATCAACGCCAGCAGGGCACTGGTGAACGGGCTGAAACGCAGGCCGAACTCTGGCAGTACGTTGTAGAGCAGAATCAGTTGCAGCAGCACCGGCGTGCCGCGCAGCAGATAGATGTACGTTTTCACCGGCACGCGGATAAACCAGTGCTTTGAGGTGCTGGCCAACGCCAGGAAAAAGCCAATCAGGATGCCGCCCGCTAATGCGCCGACCAGCAGCTGAACAGCGATGACGGCCCCTTCCCACAGGTAAGGGAAGGTCAGGTACTTAAGAAAATCATCCAAGGCGTTATCTCCCTCAATGCGATCGCTTGGGTTGCCCGTGATGCAGCAACCCAATTGATCCGACTGAGTTTATGCATTAACCACGTGCAACAACCGGGCGTTCAGCAGCGCTGCCCTGACCCCAGTAATCCAGCAATTTTTTCTGCGCACCGCTCTCCTGAATCACTTTCATCGCATCCATCACTGCACTGCGCAGCGTGGTGTTGTCTTTAGCGATAGGGAAGCCAACCATGATCGGCAGGTCAACGGTAAAGCCGCTTTCCAGCGTTTTGTCGGCTTTGGCGATGGCGATGGCGGAACCGGCTTCAGTCAGATAAATGTCGGCGCGACCGCTTTTCACCGCCTGAATGCTGTTGTCAGTGTTCTGTACCATCAGCATGCTGACTTCTGGCTTACCGGCGGCGGTGCATTTGGCGCTCTGCTCAGGTACCAGTTTGTTGGCTTCGTAAGAACCGGCAGCGGCGGCCACAGTTTTGCCGCACAGGTCATCCACAGTGATAATTTTTTTCGGGTTGCCCTTCGCCAGAATCGAACCATCCTGCACCTGCATGGAGGCGACGAAAGCGATCTGCTTCAGACGTTCATCGGTGACATACAGCATCGGCCCGATATCGGCACGACCGCTGGAGATGGAGGTCAGCAGCACGTTGAACGAACCGGTCTGATAACTGTGTTTCGCCCCAAGGCAGCTGCTGATACGTTCGAACAGCGAAGGATCGAGACCTTCAATAATGCTTGGGTCTTTTTCAGAAGGGGCTTCGAAGCCTTTGGTATAGCCACCCAGGCCTACCACCAGATCTTTGCCTTTGAGTGACGGGTATTTGGTCTGCAGCGCCTTGCACTGCGCCATCGCCGCAAAATCGCTGGCGGTTGGCGTAATCGGGTCGGTGCTGGCGGCATGGGCGCTGGAGAGGCCCGCTAACAGCGTGCCGGTGATGCCAGAGATCAGTAATGCGATGCGTGCAAATTTCATAATAAGGTTCCCCTGGTGCTGGTGAATGTGTAAGCGATGACCTTGAGTTTTATGAACGTCTTACGGCTTTTATAGGTACTGCGACTTCAATAACCTCTTGCAACATCAACCTGGTTGCGCAGCGGATGGCCACTGCGAAAACGCACCAGGTTATCGATAAACACCTCAAGGCAGCCCTCAAGGTAGGCACTGTGATCGTCCAGGCTGCAGTGCGGTGTCATCACCACGCCCGGCGTGCTCCACAGCGCATCGTCCACTGGCAGCGGCTCTTGCGGATAAACATCCAGAACCGCACCGGCCAGTTCACCGGCGCACAGTTTTTCGCGCATCGCGGTGTAGTCGAACACGGCGGCACGACCGACAATCACGATGCCAGCACGGGCAGGCAGCAGATCGAGACGGCGGCGGTCAAACAACCTGTCTGTCTGGGGCGTGAGCGGCAGCGTTGAGACCAGGACATCCACCTGCGGCAGAACATCGTCCATCGCATCAATGCGAATACAACGCGCTACGTCGGCATCGCACTGGCCGCTGCGCGTCACGCCAATCACGCGGTAGCCCTGCGCGGTCAGCAGTTTCGCTGCCGCTGTACCGATACCGCCGACGCCGAGCAGCAAGACCGTTTTGCCACGCGCGCAGCCGCCGAAGGTGGGACGCCACAGGCGTTGGGCCTGATCCTGCAGAAAACCGGGAATGCCAAAGTTGAACATCAGCGCGGCCATCAAAATGAACTCGGCACCTTTATCGCCGTGCACGCCGGACGCATTGGTCAGCGTCACGCCCTGCGGCAGATGTGTCAGCCACTGCTCGACGCCGGCGGACATCACCTGCACCCAGCCGAGGCGTGGTGCGCTGAAGGTATCGAGCGCCAGCTTGCGTCCGCTCCACAGAATGTCGCTGGTGGCGAGGAAATCTGCGGTATGCGCGACATGGCTGTTTTCGCTCAGGGTAAAGTGACCGCGCAGTTGCGGATGGGCATCCAACTGCTGTTGCAGATGCAGCATGCTCAGATGCAAGGCCTGCGGTGCGCTGGCGTCGTTTTCGATATGAATATGCATTAGCGCATCGCCGTGACTTCCATCTCGACCAGCAGGTCAGGATGGTTAAGTTGAATGCCAACGGTGGCTCGTGCCGGGAACGGGAACTGGAAGAACTCGCTGTAAGCCGCGTTCATCTCACTGAAGGTGCTGAGGTCGGTGAGATAGATCGTCACGCGCACCACGTTATCGAAGGTCATTTGTGCTTCGCTCAGCAGGTCGCCGACGTTTTTCAATACCTGACGCGTCTGGCTGGCGATGTCATTGCCCTTGATCTCACCGCTGTAGGGGTCAATCGCCACCTGGCCGGAGATAAACAGCATCGGTTCGTGCAGTACGGCGGCGGAAAGCGGAGCCGGGCCCATTGGGCGGTCACTGGCGTTCATTCCTGGATAAGCAATCGCGGTCTTCATGGTGAAATTCCAAGCAAAACTGTTTCACCGCAATTTCGTATACGATTATACAAGTGTCAATGTGCGATATTTGACCATTGGGTCGAAAAGGTGATGCGTGTCACTTAATAGGATTTGATTATAGTGTGGTTATTTTTATGAAATTTAAGGATTAAATTAAGTGATGATGCGTTCGTGGAGGTGTCGGATTGAATCGTATACGATTTTCTTATCTCAAGGTTTTAGTCGCTTAAACCGTGGCAAAACCACTCCCCGGCACGCCAGGATTTCCGGCTGCACAATCCGCGGTCAAAGGGTATACTGTCGCACTCTTTTTTAATCGACCCTTATCGCGTACTCAACATGCAAAAGTTTGATACCAAGACCTTTCAGGGCCTGATCCTGACCTTGCAGGATTACTGGGCGCGTCAGGGCTGCACCATCGTCCAGCCGCTGGACATGGAAGTGGGCGCTGGCACTTCACACCCAATGACCTGCCTGCGCGCCATTGGCCCAGAGCCGATGGCTACCGCCTATGTGCAGCCTTCACGCCGTCCTACCGATGGTCGCTACGGTGAAAACCCGAACCGTTTACAGCACTACTATCAGTTCCAGGTGATGATCAAACCTAACCCGGACAATCTGCAGGAGCTGTATCTGGGTTCACTGCAAGAGCTGGGCCTGGATCCGACCGTGCACGATATTCGCTTCGTGGAAGATAACTGGGAAAACCCGACGCTGGGTGCCTGGGGACTGGGTTGGGAAGTGTGGCTCAACGGCATGGAAGTGACGCAGTTCACTTACTTCCAGCAAGTGGGCGGCATGGAGTGTAAGCCAGTGACGGGTGAGATCACTTACGGACTTGAGCGTCTGGCGATGTACATCCAGGGCGTCGACAGTGTTTACGATCTGGTGTGGAGCGACGGCCCATTTGGCCAAACCACCTACGGTGAAGTGTTCCATCAGAACGAAGTCGAACAGTCGACCTATAACTTTGAATACGCGGATGTGGACTTCCTGTTCTCCTGCTTCGAGCAGTACGAGAAAGAAGCGCAGCAGCTGCTGGCGCTGGAAAAACCCCTGCCGTTGCCAGCTTATGAGCGCATCTTGAAAGCGGCACACAGCTTTAATCTGCTGGATGCACGCAAGGCGATCTCGGTGACCGAGCGTCAGCGCTATATCCTGCGTATCCGCACCCTGACGAAAGCCGTGGCGGAAGCCTATTACGCGTCTCGTGAGGCGCTCGGTTTCCCAATGTGCAATAAGAACAAGTAAGAGGCAGCCATGACCGATAAAACTTTCCTGGTGGAAATTGGCACCGAAGAGTTGCCTCCGAAAGCCCTGCGTAGCCTGGCAGAAGCCTTTGCTGCGCACTTTACCGCAGAACTGGACAGCGCCGGTTTAGCACATGGCGAGGTGAGCTGGTTTGCCTCTCCACGCCGTCTGGCGCTGAAAGTGGCCCAATTGGCCACAGCGCAGGCCGATCGTGAAGTGGAAAAACGTGGCCCCGCGATTGCTGCCGCGTTTGATGCCGATGGCAATGCCACCAAAGCCGCCGAAGGTTGGGCGCGCGGTAACGGCATCACCGTGGATCAGGCTGAGCGTCTGAGCACTGATAAAGGCGAATGGCTGGTGCACCGTGCTTCGGTGAAAGGCGAAAGTGCTCAGGCACTGCTGCCCGCGATGGTGGCAACCGCGCTAAGCAAGCTGCCGATTCCAAAACTGATGCGCTGGGGTGCAAGCGACGTGCAGTTCGTGCGTCCGGTACATACTGTGACGCTGCTGTTGGGTGATGAGTTGATCCCGGCGACGATTCTCGGTATTCAGTCCGATCGCGTGATTCGCGGCCACCGCTTTATGGGCGAGCCAGAGTTCACCCTCGACAACGCCGATCAGTATCCGCAATTGCTGCTGGAGCGCGGCAAAGTGGTGGCTGATTTTGCGACCCGTAAAGCCAAAATCAAAGCGGATGCGGAAGCGGCGGCGCAGCAGTTGGGCGGTATCGCCGATCTGAGCGACAGCCTGCTGGAAGAAGTGGCCTCGCTGGTGGAATGGCCAGTGGTGCTGACGGCTAAATTCGAAGAGAAGTTCCTCGCAGTGCCTTCCGAAGCGCTGGTTTACACCATGAAGGGCGACCAGAAGTACTTCCCGGTGTACTCCGCTGACGGCAAACTGCTGCCAAACTTTATCTTCGTCACCAACATCGAATCGAAAGATCCGCAGCAAATCATCTCCGGTAACGAGAAGGTGGTGCGCCCGCGTCTGGCCGATGCCGAGTTCTTCTTCAACACTGACCGTAAAAAGCGTCTTGAAGATAATCTGCCGCGTCTGGAAACCGTGCTGTTCCAGAAAGAGCTGGGTACGCTGCGAGACAAAACCGACCGCATTCAGGCGCTGGCCGGCTGGATTGCCGCTCAGATTGGTGCCGATGTGAACCACGCCACCCGCGCGGGTCTGCTGTCGAAGTGTGACCTGATGACCAACATGGTCTTCGAGTTCACCGATACGCAGGGCGTGATGGGCATGCACTATGCACGCCATGATGGCGAAGCCGAAGATGTCGCGGTGGCGCTGAACGAGCAGTATCAGCCGCGCTTTGCCGGTGATGCGCTGCCATCGAACCTCGTGGCTTGTGCTGTCGCGATTGCCGACAAGATGGATACCCTTGCGGGCATCTTCGGCATTGGTCAGCATCCGAAAGGCGATAAAGACCCGTTCGCACTGCGCCGTGCTGCGCTGGGTGTGCTGCGTATTATCGTTGAGAAGAACCTGCCCCTCGATCTGCAAACCCTGACCGAGGAAGCGGTGCGTCTCTACGGCAGCAAGCTGAGCAACGGCAAAGTGGTGGATGAAGTGATCGACTTCATGCTGGGTCGTTTCCGTACCTGGTATCAGGAAGAAGGCCACAGCGTTGACACCATCCAGGCCGTGTTGGCGCGTCGTCCAACCCGCCCGGCGGACTTCGATGCGCGCATGAAAGCGGTTTCCCACTTCCGTACTCTGGAAGCGGCATCGTCGCTGGCTGCGGCTAACAAGCGTGTATCTAACATCCTGGCAAAAGCGACCGAAACCCTGAACGACAGCGTGCAGGCATCGTTGTTGAAAGAGAACGCCGAGATCCAGCTGGCGACCTTCGTGACGGCGCTGGGTGACAAACTGCAGCCGTACTTCGCGGAAGGCCGTTATCAGGATGCGCTGGTGGAACTGGCGCAGCTGCGCGAAGCGGTCGATAACTTCTTCGACAACGTGATGGTTAACGCCGATGAAGCGGAAGTGCGTATTAACCGCCTGACGCTGCTGGCGCAACTGCGCGCACTGTTCCTGCAGGTAGCCGATATTTCACTGCTGCAGTAAGTGATGTACTGAAGTGAACCGAAGGGACGAGAAATCGTCCCTTTTTGTTTTTAAAATTCGGCACTGACTTCCTGGGAGTGATGCAAGATTCGACCTATAAAGATCTCATCAATTTCAGCACGGTAAATCACAATATGCTGGCCAAAGGGAAGTGAGTAGATTTGATAACCTAAATCCGGTCGTTTTCGCCCAAGGTCGAACAGGGCAATTTTATCGAAGAGCTGAGACAACTTAAGGTTATAATCGTCTGCGAGCTGTTCTCCAAAATTCCAATATCCGTATATCCAGATTTTCATCAAATCGTCATCAGCTTCCGGTTTTATCGTGATCTTCCTTTTCATACATGCCCACCCTGGCTTTTGCTCGTCTCAGAAAATCTTCATGGTCCCACTCTTTACCAGGACCGCTCTCGAATCCTTGCCTTACCAATTCTTTCAGCGCCTCTAGTCTCGACGCCGCCTGCTTCTCCCGCAGTAAACGCAGCGAGTCGCGCACCACTTCGCTTTGGGTTCGGTAGTCACCGGACGCCACCAGAGATTCAACAAACTCGCGCAGTTCATCACCTAAATCGATTGTCATGGTACGTGCCATCATCGTGTCCCAATGTAAGAAATATTATTACATCCTGGCACATTTTTGAGCAATGCGGAATCGGCGTTGCAGCGCAGTTACAGTGAGAACTGCGAAGCAACGCGAAGGATTAAGTGCGGGTGTCGAACAGGCGGGCGTCGCGCAACAGGTGATCGTTACCGCGACGGCGGGTGAAGCCGCTGCGGTCGAAGAATTCCAGAATCTGTACCGCGATTTTTCGTCCGGTGCCGAGTTGGTTGCGGAAATCGGCGGCGCTGGTGCTGCCACCGTTGGCGTCACGCTGGCGAATCAGATCGGCGAAGATCTGGATCTGGTCGCTGCGGTAGTAGCGATCGCGGACGATCGCCGTAATATGACCGAGGCGCGCGGCGGTGAGCAGCAGGCTGCGAATGGTTTCTTCATCTTGCTGGGTCGCCAGTGCAATGTCGCGTACCCATAGCGGCTGGTCGCTGAACAGTGGGTCGACCTGCTGCCACAGCGTTTCTTCCTGGGGATTGAAGCGAGGTTCAAAATCAGGCAAATGCAGCCAGCCTTGGCGGTGCTGCAACTGGCCTTGTGAAAGCAGCCGATCGATCAGTGCGAGAACCTGTTCCGGCGGTTGGTGGGGAAGAGCCACGCGACGCAAGCGATCGCGACCAATGCCCGGCACTTCAGGGTGCTGCTGATGAAACGCGGTGAGCGCTGCCAGCAGTCGCTGCTGCCAGTCATTGGCCTGTTCCGCAGCCATGATGGCGCTGCCGAGTCTCACGGGCGCCACGCTGTCCAGCAGGTTGTTGAGTGCATCGTCACTCAGCTGGCGTGCCCAACTCAGCTCGGCCATGTCGATGGGTTGCTGTGCCAGGTGCGCCTGCAAACTCTCTTCATCGGCTTCCGCTGCCGCCAGCTGTTGCAGCCAGCCAAGATAATCAGGATGGCGCTTGCCGCGTTTCTTGCTGTTCAGCAGCAGCACCCGTCCGCCACCGAGCGTGAGCTGTGCATTGCTGTCGCGGATAATCAGCCGATCGTTTTCCGCCAGCCACAGCGGCTCGTTGAGCACCAGTTCCGCCAGTTCGCCCGCAATCAGATTCAGTCTGCCAGTCACATGGCTGGCGGCATGGTGAAGATGGACTGGCTGCGAGGGATTTTTTAACGGCTGTAGCAAACGCAGCGCCACGATCAGTCGCAGGGTGCCCGAGGGTTGTGGTTGTGCCAGCAGCCAGTCACCGCGCGCAATCTGGTCTTTCTCCACATCGCCAACGATATTCAATGCGATGCGTTCTCCGGCCTGCGCACGTGTGACTGACTGATTCTGCGCATGCAGAGAACGCACGCGTACGGGTCGATTGAGGCTGCTGAGCCATAAGGTGTCGCCCACGCTGACTTCACCCGAAAGGGCGGTGCCGGTGACCACTAATCCGCTGCCTTTGAGGGTAAATGCACGATCAATGGCGAGGCGAAAGCGGCGGTGCGTGTCGATAGCCGGTGCGCATAGTTGACCCAAATGCTGGCGCAGCGTGTCGATGCCTTGCTGGGTGGTGCTACTGGTGACAAACTGCGGTACCGCCAGCCAGCCCAGTTGCTGCGTTAACTCCGCCACCTGGTGCTGCACTTCGGCGATGCGTACGGCGTCCACGCGATCTGCTTTGGTCAAGGCAACGCTAAGTGGAGGTTGCCCGGCCAGACTCAGTAGTTGCAAATGCTCACGTGTTTGCGGCATCACACCGTCATCGCACGCCACCACCAATAAGGCATGATGAATACCGCCGATGCCCGCCAGCATATTGGCGAGGAATTTCTCGTGTCCGGGCACATCGATAAAGCCCACAACGCGGCCATCCGGTTGCGGCCAGTAGGCGTAGCCGAGATCAATAGTCATGCCGCGCCGTTTCTCTTCTGGCAAGCGATCGGCATCGACACCGGTGAGCGCCTGTAACAGCGCAGTTTTACCGTGATCGACGTGTCCAGCGGTGGCGATAATCATGTGGTTAAGGTCCGTATCAGCGCCGCTTCATCTTCAAGGCAGCGCAAATCCAGCCACAGTCTTCCTTCCTGGATGCGGCCAATCACCGGTTGTGATAATGCACGCCAGCGTTGCGCCAGTGCATCCAGCGAGCTGCCGTGAGATTCACGTGGGCTAAACGTGATGGCAAAACTCGGTAAGCGCTCAACGGGTAATGAACCGCTGCCGATTTGCGACGAACAGGCGGCGATATTAAGGGAAAAATCAGCGCCATAAGCGTGTTCCAGCGCAGGCATCAGTCGTTCGGCCTGCTGCAAAATCTCGTGTGGCGATCGCGTCAACAAACGCAGCGTGGGCAGCGCTTCGCGCAAAGTTTCCGGTTGGCGGTAAAGCTGCAAGGTGGCTTCCAGCGCGGCCAGCGTCATCTTATCCACGCGTAAAGCACGCTTAAGCGGATGCTGTTGCAGCCGATCGATAAGCGCCTGTTTGCCGACGATAATCCCTGCTTGCGGACCGCCCAGCAGTTTATCGCCGGAAAAACTCACCAGATCCACACCGGCGGCAATCAGCTGTTGCGGCATCGGCTCGGCGGGCAAATGAAAAGCGGTCATGTCGATGAGTGAACCGCTGCCTAAATCAGTGATCACCGGCAGCTGATGTTGTGCCGCCAACGCCACCAGCTCGGCTTCCGCAACCGCATGGGTGAAGCCCTGAATCTGGTAGTTGCTGGTATGCACCTTCATCAACAAACCGCTGTTGTCGCTGATGCCAGCACGATAATCTTTCAGATGGGTGCGATTAGTGGTGCCGACTTCAACCAGCTGGCAGCCCGCCTGGCGCATCACATCAGGGATGCGGAACGCACCGCCGATTTCGACCAGCTCACCGCGTGAGACAATCACTTCGCGACCTGGCGCCAGTGCTGCCAGCATCAGCAACACGGCGGCGGCATTGTTATTCACGATACAGGCCGCTTCAGCCCCCGTCAGTTCACACAGCAGCGCACTCACCGCACGATCGCGATGGCCACGTGACGCATCATCCAGCGCATATTCCAGCGTGACCGGCTGGCGCAAGCAGGCAGTGACTGCCTCAATCGCGCGCGCGCTTAACTGCGCACGGCCCAGGTTGGTGTGCAGCACGGTGCCAGTGAGATTGAACACCGGACGCAGCGCGCTTTGCTGCTGCTGTTGCGCGCGGCGCTGCGCTTCCTCTGGCCAGTTAAGATGCCAGCCGGGTAAAGTTTGATGCTGTTGAATATGCGTGCGTGCTTCTTGCTGCATGGCGCGCAGCTGACGGGTGGTAAACGCAGTGCCCGATTGCAGCAGCAGCGGCTGCATCGCGGGATCGCGCAGCAGGCTGTCGATAGCCGGCAGTTGTGAATACAGTGTTTTCATCGGGTGGCTTAGCTTAGCTGGAAGGCGGAACGGTGCGGGCAAAACTCTCCCGCGCAAACAACGTATCGGCCAGCTTGATCAAGGCCGGGCGGTTCACGCACCAGTTAGGCAGCACCCGACGGAAGTTGAGATAACCAATCATGCAGCCAGTGGCGATATCGGCCAGATTGAGCGTACCGCTGTTCAGCAGTTCACCCTGAGCCGCTGCCGTTTCCAGCGCATCCAACCCTCGCAAAATTTTCTCACGATTACGCATTAGCACTTCTTCGGATTGCTGATCGCCGGGGCGCATTTGTTCGCGCACAATCATCACGGCGGCATCGTTGATGCCATCGGCGAGCTTTTCCAGCTGACGTACCTGCAGAGCGAGCAGGGCGTCATCCGGCAACAGAGCAGGGGCGTCACCGCGTAGCTCAATGACCTGGGCGATAATCGAAGAATCAAACCAGGTGAGATGGTTATCGTCGACCAGTGCAGGTACTTTGCCCAGCGGGTTGTAGTGCGGCACGTGGCTGTCTTCCACCCAAGGCGACTGGTTAACAAATTCGAACACCAGGCCTTTTTCCAACAGGATCACCGAAATTTTGCGGACAAAAGGGCTGGTGTAGCTGCCAATCAGTTTCATCAGGCGTTTCCTTTGCGACAGTGATAGGTACACAAATTGTAGCGGCGCGATTTATCGCACGTTGTTGTATGGCTCAAAAACAGCGCGATAAATCGTGCCGCGACAGTTCGTAGGACAGCGGCAATTTGCTCAATCCCCAGGAAACATAAACGGATTCAGGCTGCTGCGCGCAAAGCCTTCTTGCTCCATACGCGCATCCAGCACCAGCGAGGCCAAATCATCGGCCACCGGTTCCACCGCCGGATCCTTCTCCTGATACAACATCTTCAGATAGGTGCCACAGTCACCACAGCTTTCGGCTTTCACCGCGGCTTTTTCGCTGTCGAGTGACCAGTAGTGCAGGTCGCGCGTTTGCTCGCAGTTGGAGCACTTGCTGCGCACCACATACCATTCACTTTCACACAAATTACAGTGTAGATAACGCAGCCCCTGCTGGCCCACATCCATATGCACCACGCTGGTCACCGGCACGCTGGCGCATACCGGGCAGAATTGACGATGCTCGCCGTATTCTGCGCGGGCTTTGCCAGGGATCAGCGCTGCCATTTGCGCCCAATAGATCGAAAGCGCTGCCCAAATAAACGGGGCTTTATCGCTGCTGACCTGCGCAAAATCACTCTCCAGTAGCGCGCTGGCCAGGCCTTCCAGCTCGGAAGAAGAGGCTTTTTCCAGGTTCTCCAGCACCGCTAATGCCTGGCCGCTCATCTCGGGCTTCAGCTCGGCAATCAGCGAATGCAGCAGACGCTGCCAGTGGGCATCGCGGGGATAGGTGTGAATATCAAGCGGAGGTTTGCCCTGTTCGGCGCTTTCGGCCAAACGCTGGCGCAAATCGAGTTGCAGCGGATGATCGTACAGCACGATGTCTTGCGCCTGCGCGATCACTGCAGCAAAGCGCAGATAATCGCCCAGCGGATTCTTCGCTGCCAGCTCACGTAAACGCGCTGCACGGCGGCTGTACAGATTTTTCAGCCGAGGGAAAAGTAACGGCGGAACCTGTTCCGCCGTGTTTTTTTCGCCTTTCTCCAGCTGGTCCTGCGGGATAATGCGAATACTCATCAGGGACGTTTTTCCTGTTGTGTTTGGCGTTGGCGCTGCTCACGATACCAGCGTGGATGATGTTTCTTTGCCCACGCGGCCGGCACCCAGCCCTCAACCATGGCAGTAATGGTGCCTTTGACCCACAGGGCCGCATAAATGTGCACCATAATCACCACGATCAATGCCACAGCTGAGACCGAATGCACCACCAAAGCGGCGCGAATCAGCGGAATCGCAAAGGCCACGGCGAAGTAAGGACGCCAGATAACAATTCCGCTCGCCAGCAGCAAGACTAAGCTGATGATAGCAGCCCAGAACACACACTTCTGCCCGAAGTTGTATTTGCCGGTATCACCCACCTCTTCATTGCGCACGATCTTATTGATGTTTTTCGCCCAGATCAGGTCTTCGCGATTGATCAGATTCTGTTTCCAGTAGCGCAAAAACATGATCAGAAAAGCGGCGAACATCACTACACCGACAAACGGATGCAGGATGCGCGCCAGTTGTGGCGTACCCAGCACGTGCATCAGCCAGTTAAAGGATGGGAAGAAGAAACCCAGTCCGCTCAGGGCTGCCAGAACAAAACAGAACGCCACAATCCAGTGATTGATGCGTTCCGGTGCGCTGTAGCGCACCAGACGATCGCGCTTTTTCATCATTCGCGCTCCTCTTTTTCGTGCAGGTTCTCGTCCTCATCCTCTTCCACCCGGTTCGGCCCGACGCCGACATAGTGGAATACCGAGGCAGCGAAGGTGGCGGCGAAACCGATCGCCGCCAGCGGTTTCCAGATGCCTTTCCAGAAAGTGACCGCCGGACTGATACTCGGGTTTTCCGGCAAACCGTGATACAGCTGCGGTTTGTTGGCATGGTGCAGCACATACATGACATGCGTGCCGCCGACGCCTTCCGGATCATACAAGCCCGCATTGCCATAGCCGCGCGTATTCAACTCCGCCACGCGTTCTGCCGCCAGCGCCTGCATATCGGTTTTACTACCGAAATGGATGGCGCCGGTCGGGCAGGTTTTCACACACGCCGGTTCCTGACCCACATTGACACGATCGACGCACAGCGTGCATTTATACACGCGGTTGTCGTCTTTATTCAGGCGCGGCACGTCGAACGGACAGCCGGCAATGCAGTAGCCGCAGCCAATGCACTGCTCGGACTGAAAATCGACGATGCCGTTGGCGTACTGAATAATCGCGCCTTCGGACGGACAGGCTTTCAGGCAGCCGGGATCGGCGCAGTGCATGCAGCCATCCTTGCGGATAAGCCACTCTAACTTGCCGTTCTCCTCCACTTCTGAGAAGCGCATCACCGTCCAGGATTTAGCGGTCAGATCCGCTGGGTTGTCATACACCCCAACGTTATGCCCAACCTCATCGCGGATGTCGTTCCACTCTGAACACGCCACCTGGCAGGCTTTGCAACCGATGCAGGTGGTCACGTCGATCAGCTTCGCCACCTCCTGCTGATGATTACGCGCCTGCGGGGCAGGCGTGAAACCATTGGTGGCGGAGCGGCGGATAATGTCTTGTGATTGATAAGCCATCTACGTTCTCCTACACCTTCTCAACGTTAACCAGGAACGCCTTGAACTCTGGCGTTTGCGTGTTGGCATCACCGACAAACGGCGTCAGGGTATTGGCGATAAAGCCTTTCTTCGCAATGCCCTGATAGCCCCAGTGAATCGGAATGCCGACGGTATCGACGGTTTTGCCATCCACATCGAGTGGGCGCAGGCGTTTGGTGACCACCGCTTTGGCTTTGATAAAACCGCGATTGGAGCTCACTTTCACCGTATCGCCCTGCACGATGCCCAGCTTGTTGGCCAGCTTCTCACCAATCTCCACAAACTGCTCCGGCTGCGCGATGGCATTGAGCAACGCGTGTTTGGTCCAGTAGTGGAAATGCTCGGTGAGACGATACGTGGTGCCGACATACGGGAACTGCTCGGCTTTCCCCATCGCCGCCAGATCGTCTTTGAACACGCGTGCTGCCGGGTTCGAAATGACGTTCGGATGCAGTGGATTCGTGCCGAGTGGCGTTTCAAACGGCTCGTAATGTTCCGGGAACGGACCTTCGGCCATTTTATCGAGTGCGAACAAGCGGCCCATGCCTTCTGGCTGCATGATAAACGGCCCGACGTTGCTGCCCGGTGCGGCGGTGCTGTAGTCCGGAATATCCATACCGCCCCATTTGCTGCCATCCCATTTGAGGATTTGCCGTTTCGGATCCCACGGGTTGCCCTGTGGATCGGCCGATGCACGGTTGTAGAGGATGCGGCGATTGAGCGGCCATGCCCAACTCCAGTTCAGCGTATTGCCCAATCCACTCGGATCGGTGTTATCACGCCGCGCCATCTGGTTGCCATCTGGCGTCCAGCTACCGGCGAAAATCCAGCAGCCGCTGCTGGTGCTGCCGTCATCTTTCAACTGGGCAAAACTGCTGAGCTGCTGGCCTTTTTTCACCTGCAACGTGCCTTTGTCATCGAACACATCCGCCAGCGCTTTGCCGTTGCTCTCCATCGCCACTTCTTCCGAAGCCGGGTTATCAGGCGTCTGGTAGTTCCATGTCATGTTCAGCACCTGCTCCGGCAAGGCACCGCCTTCGCTGGCGTACATTTTGCGCAGACGGCTGTAGATACCGGAGAGGATTTCACCGTCATTCAGCGCTTCGCCCGGCGCATCCTGACCTTTAAAGTGCCACTGCAGCCAGCGTCCGGAGTTGACGATAGAGCCATTCTCTTCGGCAAAGCAGGTGGAGGGCAGGCGGAACACTTCGGTCTGAATCTTCGCCGGATCAACATCGTTGAACTCGCCGTGGTTTTGCCAGAAGGTCGAGGTTTCGGTGTTGAGCGGGTCGATGGTCACCAGGAATTTCAGTTTCGACAGCGAATCGATCACTTTGCGTTTGTTCGGGAACGACGCAACCGGGTTAAAGCCCTGGCATAAATAGCCGTTCACTTTCCCCTGCGACATCATCTCGAAGTACTGCAAAACGTCGTAGCCCTTGTCCCACTTCGGCAGCCAGTCGAAGCCCCAGCTATTCTCGGCCTGCGCTTTGTCGCCAAAGAAGGCTTTCATCATGCTGACAAAGAATTTCGGGTAGTTACCCCAGTAGTTCACCTGGCCGGGTAGCGTCGGTTTCGGCGTATTGGCCGCGAGATAGGTTTGCAGATCGGTCTGTTTCTCCGACGGCAGCGTCATATAACCTGGCAAACTTTGCGACAGCAGGCCGAGATCGGTGAGCCCCTGAATATTGGAGTGTCCGCGCAGCGCATTGACGCCGCCGCCCGCCATGCCCATGTTGCCGAGCAACAGCTGGATCATCGCCATGGTGCGGATGTTTTGCGCACCGACCGAGTGTTGCGTCCAGCCCAGTGCATACAGGAATGAGGTGGTGCGATCGCGCGCGCTGGTTTCACCGATCAGCTCGCAGACATGCAGGAAATCGTCTTTTGGTGTGCCACAAATACGTGACACCATTTCTGGCGTGTAACGGCTAACGTGCTGTTTCAGCAGATTCCACACGCAGCGTGGGTGTTGCAGGCTGTCATCGCGTTTGGCAAAACCGTCATCGCCCAGCTCGTAATTCCAGCTGGTTTTGTCATATTTGCGATTGGCTTCGTCGTAGCCGCTGAACAAGCCGTCATCAAAATGATAGTCCTCGCGCACAATCAGGCTGGCGTTGGTGTACGCCTGCACATATTCATGCTGGATTTTGTCATTTTGCATCAGCCACAGCAACACGCCCGACAGGAAAGCAATGTCGGTGCCGGAACGAATCGGCGTGTAAAAGTCTGCCACCGATGCCGTACGTGTGAAGCGCGGATCGATAACAATCAATTTGGCTTTGTTGTGAATCTTGGCTTCCATCGCCCAGCGGAACCCCACAGGATGCGCTTCAGCGGCGTTACCGCCCATCACAACGATCAGATTGGCATTACGGATGTCGACCCAGTGGTTGGTCATCGCACCGCGACCAAATGTTGGAGCAAGACTTGCTACCGTTGGTCCGTGTCAAACGCGTGCCTGGTTGTCGACCGCTAACATGCCGAGCGATCGGGTAAATTTCTGGGTTAAATAGCCGGTTTCATTGCTGGACGCGGAGGCGCACAGCATGCCTGATGAGAGCCAGCGGTTCACGGTAACGCCTGCAGCGTTTTGCGCGATAAAGTTGGCGTCGCGATCCGCTTTCAGCAGTTTAGCGATACGATCAAAGGCGTCATCCCAACTGATACGCTGCCATTTATCCGAACCTGGCGCGCGGTATTCGGGGTAGTGCAGACGGCTTTCACTGTGGACAAAATCCAGCAGGCCAGCGCCTTTCGGGCACAATGCACCGCGGCTCACCGGATGGTCTGGATCGCCTTCAATGTGGAAAATGGTCTCTTTGGCGTTTTTCGCGCCGTCACCGAGGCTATACATTAATAAGCCACAGCCCACTGAGCAGTAAGTGCAGGTGTTGCGGGTTTCGCGGGCACGCAGCAGCTTGTACTGTCGCGTTTCCGCCAGCGCCACCTCTGGCGTAAAGCCGAGGAGTGCTGCCGATGTCCCTGCCATACCGCCAGCACAGATTTTGAAGAATTTTCTTCGGCTGACGTTCATGAATAATCCTTGAGTCGACATTGCTACAATTTGCCTGCGTCATTCAAATGGTCGCTGCATGACCTTCACCCATTCGTTTCTGTCGCTTACGGGTGTAAGCTCCCGACTTGAAGGGGCTTGCTGCCTTGTCACCATCCGAATGACGGGCAAAAATTTTTTTGTGATGCGTTGGGCCGAGGTTCACAATGACCCAACTAACAGTGTGAGAATAGCAGCAGAATAATACCACTGCTTTAATATGGTTGTTGTCCGAGGCGAGCAAAGTGAAAGTCAAAGCACAGGAAAGTCATCAGAGTGTGATTGAGATCTCAGGCGCAGTGCAGGCGCAGGTGCGTCAGCGGCGTGATATCAGCACGTCTGAAACCGACTGGCTGGCACAAGAGGTGCCAATCGCGCTGGTGTATAACGGCATTTCCCATGTGGTGATGATGGCCACGCCCAACGATCTCGAGGCGTTTGCGCTCGGTTTCTCACTCTCAGAAGGCATTATTGAGAAGCCTGATGAGATCTTCGGCATGGATGTGGTGCCCGGCTGCAACGGTATCGAAGTGCAGATCGAACTCTCCAGCCGCCGCTTTATGGCACTGAAAGAGCAGCGCCGTGCCATGGCGGGGCGCACCGGCTGTGGCGTGTGCGGCGTG
Source organism: Pantoea rwandensis (assembly GCF_000759475.1). Lineage (NCBI taxonomy): Bacteria > Pseudomonadati > Pseudomonadota > Gammaproteobacteria > Enterobacterales > Erwiniaceae > Pantoea > Pantoea rwandensis. Next base: position 434,699 of record NZ_CP009454.1, on the reverse strand, counting down.
GAACAGCTCGACCAGATTGGAAAACCGCTGCAGCCGCTGCCGTTTACCCAAACCTTCGATCTGGCGAACCTCGATAGCGGGCTGGCGCAACTGCGCAATTACCAACCCATCGGTAATCTCACCGGATGCACGCACGCGGCGGCATGGATGTCGCCGCAGGGGGAATTGCTCGGTGGCTGCGAAGACGTGGGCCGCCATGTGGCGCTGGATAAACTGCTGGGGCATCGCAGCCAGCAGCCGTGGCAACAAGGTGCTGTGTTAGTCTCCAGCCGCGCCAGTTATGAGATGGTGCAGAAATCAGCGATGTGCGGCGTTGAGATTTTATTTGCGGTATCTGCTGCGACCCAACTTGCCGTTGAGGTCGCCGAGCGTTGTCATTTAACGCTGATAGGATTTAGTAAACCGGGACGCGCTACGGTGTATAGCCATCCACAGCGCCTGATTTAAACCACCTGTACCTGTGGCAGCGCCTGTTGGAGCGCGGCTAATGCGCCGGGTTTGGCGGGGCCGCTGTTGCAAATCAGCAAATCCACGTCTCCAATCGGCGCATATACCGTGCGACTGATCACCCCCAGCTTGCTGTGATCCGCCAGTAAAAAGGTGCGCGAAGCCTGCTGCGCCATGGCGCGGGCGATCGCCGCTTCGTGTGGATGGAAACTGCTGGCGCCATTTTTGGCATCAATGCCAACCGGTGACAGCAGGGCAACGTCGGCGCGATAGCGGTAAATCTCGTTGACCGTGATTTCACCGCGCGTCTGCTGTGCACCTGCCATCATCATTCCGCCCAGCAAAATCACCTGATTATTCAGCGTTTCATGTTCTTCGGCGGCGCTCAGCGCCAGCGCAGCCTGCAAACTGTTAGTGATAATGGTTAAGCCGGCCATGCTGCGCAGCTGCTCCGCCAGCATGGTGGTGGTGGTGCCGGCATCGAGAAACAGCGTTTGGCCCGGCTGCAAATGCTGCGCAGCCGCTATGGCAATTGAACGCTTCTCTTTTGCCTGGGCACTGCGGCGCACTTGCAGCGGTGCTTCCGGCTGGCTATCTACCGCCACTAAACCGCCATGCACCCGTCGGGCTAAACCCTGCGCTTCCAGCTCAATAATGTCTCGCCGTGCCGTTTCCCGCGAAATACCCAGCTCATTGATAATGCGCTCGGTGCTGACCTGATGCTGCGTGGTCAGCAGGGCTCGAATGCGGTGTAAGCGGGTTTCCTGCAGCATGACTTTTCCCTGTAGCGTAATAATCTGGGCCTAAGCTTACCTGAGTGTCATTACGGCGTCATGTGTATTTAGTTGTATTTGTGTATTTGGTTGCATTTCTCGTTAAAGCAGGCATGATGGTGACAACGGTCACACATCATGCACCCCTTTCACCTTCGCAACGGGAGTTACCATGGCTACACGTTCCACCATCATGGACACCAACAGTTTTCGTGCTGAGCACGCCGACGGTCTGGATGCGGCAACCCGCCAGCTAACAGACAAGCGCAGCAAAGTGTTGGGCGAGTCATATCGCCTGTTTTATCGTAAGCCGGTGCATCTGGTGCGCGGTGAAGGGCAGTATCTGTGGGATGCCGCAGGTAACAAATATCTCGATGTGTACAACAACGTGGCCAGCATTGGCCACTGCCATCCGGCGGTGATCGAAGCGGTAAACCAGCAGATGAAGATGCTGAATACCCACACCCGCTATCTGCACGAGCGCATTCTCGATTACACCGAAGAGCTGCTGGCAACCACGCCAGACGCTATCGACCGTGCCATGTATATGTGCACCGGATCAGAAGCTAACGATTTGGCCATTCGCGTGGCGCGTGCTTTCAGCGGCGGTACGGGCATCATCGTGTCGCAGGAAGCCTATCACGGCACCAGCGATCTCACGTCTGGCGTCTCTCCGGCACTGGGCAGCGGGCAGCCACTAGCGGCCACGACACGCCTGGTTTCGCCGCCGGATGCTTATCGTGTCAATACACCGGATCTCGGTGAATGGTTTGCCAACGAAATCCAGAAACAGATTGATGACATGAAGGCGCACGGCATTAAGTTTGCTGGCTTCCTCGCCGATTCAATCTTCTCTTCCGATGGTGTTTTGCCGAACCCTCGCGGTTTCCTGCAAAAAGCGGTGGATGTGGTGCACGCTAACGGCGGTATTTTCATTGCCGATGAAGTGCAGCCAGGCTTTGGTCGTACCGGTGATGCATTCTGGGGCTTTGCCCGTCACGGCGTGGTACCGGATGTGGTCACCACGGGTAAACCGATGGGTAACGGTATTCCGGTTTCCGGCCTGCTGGCGAAGAGTCATGTGCTGGCGGCGTTTAGTGACGATATCCCTTACTTCAATACCTTTGGCGGCAACCCGGTCGCCATGGCTGCGGCGCAGGCGGTCCTGACGGTGATTAAAGAAGAGGGCTTGCAAGAGCACAGCCGCGTGGTCGGAGCCAAACTGCTCGCCGAGTTGCAGAAGCTGATGGATCGCCATGAAAGCATTGGCGATGTGCGCGGAGCAGGGCTATTTATCGGCTTTGAACTGGTGCAGGATCGGGAGAGTAAAACGCCTAATAAAGCGCTGGCGCTGGACCTCACCGAGAAGCTGCGCGATCACCATGTGCTGACGTCGGTGGCCGGGCCGTACGGCAACGTACTGAAGCTGCGTCCACCATTGGCGTTCCAGGAATCGGATATTGATTGGCTGGTGGGTGCGCTGGATAAGTCACTGACTGAGCTGGGTCGGTAAATCAGGACGGTTGGCTTAACGCGGTTTCAGGATGATGAACCGGGTCGCCATTCATGGCGACCCGGCTGATAATCAGCACAATTTACTCCGGGTGCGGGCCTGCGAAGAGTCAGGCGGCTGCGGTCTCGGTCGCAAAAATGCTTTCCATCTTCTGCCACGCCTGCGCGACATCCTCATCCAGATTAAACAAACCTGATGTGCCAACGATAAACACATCCACCCCTGACGCGGCAATCTGCCTAAAGGTGCGCGCATTGCAGGAACCATCAATCTCGGTCAGATAGTGATAACCGTGCTCTTCGCGCAGGGTAATCAGCTGGCGAATCTTGTTCAGTGTTTCCGGGATAAATTTCTGCCCCGCAAAGCCAGGGTCCACCGACATCACCGTAACCTTATCCAGCAGATGTGCATACTCACGAATGCTCTCGGCAGGTGTCGCCGGATTTAATACCACGCCGCAGCGACGGCCCGCTTCTTTGATCTGATTCAGCAGACGGAATATTTTGTTATTCGCTGTTTCTGGATGGAAGCTAATAATATCCGCACCCGCTTCGATGCACATCGGAATAATATCTTCCGGGTGGTTCACCATTAAATGCACATCAATCGGCACATCGGTGATCTTACGCAGATTCTCGATAAAGAACGGCGATAACGTAATGTTTTTAACGTAGCTGCCATCCATAATATCGACATGATAAAAAGCCGCAGTGCTATTCATCGCTTCGATCTGTTCACGAAAACGGGTGAGATCCATGCACATTAATGACGGTGAAAATTGAGCGTTCATTGTTTATTTCCTCATTACATAATCCAGCGCCCGCAGGCGCTGTTTATGACATCAATGGAAGAATGAAATAATGTGGCCGAGTACGATGCCGACAATACCGAAGTCCGCGTCGCCAAAGGTGGTGGAAGCAAAGCCCAGGTCGCCCATCAGCGGCAGCAGAATCGCAGGCAGGAAGGAGATCAGCAGCCCTTGTACAAAGGAGCCGACCACCGCGCCGCGACGTCCACCCGTAATGTTGCCATAAACACCCGCGGTGGCACCGCAGAAGAAGTGGGGCACCAGACCAGGAACAATCACGCTCAGACCAAACAGTGGGCACAGGAACATGCTGATCAGACCGGCGGAGAAACTGCACAGGAAGCCGATGATCACCGCATTCGGCGCAAACGGGAACACCGTTGGGCAGTCCAGCGCCGGTTTGGCGTTAGGCACTAACTTATCCGCGATGCCTTTGAAGGCGGGCACGATCTCGGCAATCACCATACGCACACCGGCGAGAATGATATAAACGCCCGCCGCAAAGGTGATGGACTGAATAATCGCGAACACGATGAAGTTCTGACCGCCGCTCACCTGACTTTCGGTGAACTCTTTACCCGCCACCAACACCAGCGCGATAAACAGAATCATCATGGTCAGCGAAATTGCGACCGAGGAGTCACGCAGGAAGTTGAGGGTTTTCGGCACCTTCAACTCTTCGGTGGATGGACTGCCTTTGCCCACCGCTTTACCGACCAGCGCAGACAGCAGGTAACCGGTCGAGCCGAAGTGGCCGAGCGCCAAATCGTCCGAATTGGTGATTTTACGTGTGAACGGCTGCAGAATCGCCGGGCACACCACCATCATGGTGCCGAGAATCAGTGAACCGATGAGCACCAGCCAGAAGCCATGTACGCCGCCGACGGAAAGAATCACCGCCAGCATCGCTGACATATAGAGCGTGTGATGACCGGTCAGGAAGATGTACTTCAGCGGGGTGATACGCGCCAGCAGGATGTTCACCAGCATACCGAACACCATGATCATCGCGGTTTCAGTGCCGTAACTCTTCTGCGCCAGCGCGGCCATCGCATCAGTATTCGGCACGACACCCTGAATATTGAACGAGTGCTCAAACAGCTGGCTGAAAATAGTCAGTGTTGCCGCAATCAGGTTGGCCCCGGCGATAAGAATCACAAAGCCCATGATGGTTTTCAGCGTGCCGGAAATCACATCCGACACCGGTTTCTTTTGCAGTAATAAACCAATCAGGGAAAAAAGGCCGACAAGTATTGCGGGTGTTCCGAGAACATCCTTGATGATAAATTGCAGCATAATTACTCCATGTGAGTAAAATCGGGCTATTACAGATTTTCCGCCAGGATTTCTTTAATTTTGGCGTTATCTAATAAATTCGTCAGACCAAATACCTGCGCGCTATGCCCGGATAACTGATCGGCAATATCTTTGGCGCTGATGATTAAATCAGCCTGCTCAGATTTCGCCGTGGTTAAATCGGTATGGCCCACTTCAGCCTCTTTACCTAATTCCGCCACAATTTTCTTCACGTTCATTTCCACAATAAAGCTGCTGCCTAAACCATTACCGCACACAATCAGGACTTTTTTCATAATAGGATTCTCTGGTGGTTAATTTGTAATAACAGCTTCAATCGCTGGTAGGGTTGCCGCCTTCAGCAACTGCTGCAGGCGAGATTCGTCACTGAATACTTCGGCTAATGCTGTGATCATCTGGATATGATCGTCGCCGGAAACGGCGCACAGCATAATCACCACATACACCGGATCGTTTTCATCCGCTGCAAAACTCACACCGTTTTTCACATGCAGCAGCGACAAACCATTCTTACGCGCGCCCTGTTCTGGACGGGCATGCGGCATCGCCAGGCCGGGTGCCAGTACGTAGTAAGGTCCCAGTTCGGCATGCGAAGTGAAGATGGCATCGAGGTAAGCCGGGGTGATCGCCCCTTCGGCCAGCAGCGGCTCAGCGGATAAACGTACCGCGTCCTGCCAGTTGCTGACCTGCTCTACGATGCGAATATGTTGCGGTGTCAGCCATTGAGTGAGCATCAGTAATTCCTGGTTATTCGTCGATGGAGTGCACTTTAGGTGATTTTCTCACCGCTTTTCTGTGATGATTGTCGCAAAAGTTAGCGCTAACACCGATGTTGTTAAAAAATGTGTTATCGCTAACATTTTTGTGCAGCCCGTTTGTCATCGTTGCAAGCACCTGACATGCTCGGAGATTCTGAAAATGCTCAGCAGGTGAGGTGTGCCCGAATCTGTGGTGATTAACGTGGCACGTTGGCGCATTTGGTTTTAAGCTGCGTGCGGGCATTTGTAGCAAGTCAGATAGGAGAAGGCATGGCAGAGAAAAAACGGCGCGGTACCGGCAAAAGCACACTGGCCGATGTTGCCCGTTTGGTCGGCGTGAGCACCATGACGGCATCACGTGCGTTACGCATGCCGGAAAAAGTCTCACCTGAAATTCGCGCCAAAATTGATGCGGCTGTCGCCGAATTGGCCTACGTGCCAAATATCCAGGCGCGTAATCTGGCGTCGGCATCGTCGAAGCTCATCACCATGGTGGTGCCTTCGTTCGCCACGCCGGGCAGTGCAATTGTATCGGAAGCGCTGCAAGAAATTCTGCGTCCGCAGGGTTACAACATGATGCTGGCGGAAGCCAACCACTCGGCGGCGGAAGAGAGTGAGTTGATCGAGATGCTGCTCTCGTATAATCCGGCGGCGATGGTGCATTTCAACTTCGACAATGCCGCCGAAGCCCATCGTTTGTTGAGTAATTCCGGCCTGCCGGTGATGGATATCGGCGGTGTGCATCAGGAATCTGCGGGAATTAGTATCGGCGTGGATTTTGCCAAAGCGATTCGCCAGCTGGTGAAAAGTTTGGTCGAGCGCGGCTATCGTCATCTCGGCTTGTTGTGCACGCAAACCAATACCACGATTTTCCGCCAGCTGCTGAATGGCTGGCACAGTGGCATGCTGGCAGCGAATCAGGCGCCGCACCGCGTGGTGACCTCGCCGAAAATGCCTACCTTTGCCGCCGGGCATAGCCTGCTGGCTGAGATCCGGCTCACCTGGCCTGAGCTGGATGTGCTGATTTGCACCAGTGACGAAGTGGCGTGCGGTGCCATCATGGCTTGCCATGCCGCAGGCATCTCAATTCCCAGCCAGCTGGCGATTGCCAGTATCGGTGGCGGCCCACTGGCGGCGGTTTGCTCGCCGCCGCTGACCAGCGTTGTACTGCCCTATGAAGAGATGGGGCGCATGGCAGGCAAGCGCTTACTCGCCGCATTGAAGGGAGATGAGCCACCTGCCCTCAACGAACTGCCAGTGCAGTTGAAGTTGCGTGCCAGTACGCACAAGATTTAACCCTGCGGCCCAGCTGACAAAAGATGTCACGCTATGTGCGGTGCTTTTCCCAGATTGATCAAATCCTTATCATTACTAAGGCATTGATAACCCTTTTACCGATCATGATTTTAACTATAATGATCCGACTGCTTACGCGGCACCCTGTTAAGGTGATGCTGCAAAACACTAAATGGAGAGGAAGAACATGAGTTATTCACTGCCATCCCTGCCTTACGCGTACGACGCACTGGAACCACACTTCGACAAGCAGACGATGGAAATCCATCACTCTAAACACCACCAGGCTTACGTTAACAACGCGAATGCAGCGCTGGAAGGGTCCGAATTCGCTAATCTGCCGGTTGAAGAACTGATCGCTAAACTGGATCAGCTGCCAGCAGACAAAAAAGGTCCACTGCGTAACAACGCGGGCGGCCACGCTAACCACAGCTTCTTCTGGAAAGGCCTGAAACTGGGCACCAGCCTGCAAGGCGAACTGAAAGCCGCTATCGAAAAAGATTTCGGCAGCGTTGAAGCTTTCCAGGCTGAGTTTGAGAAAGCCGCTACCACTCGTTTCGGCTCAGGCTGGGCGTGGCTGGTGAAAAAGGGCGACAAGCTGGCTGTGGTTTCAACCGCTAACCAGGATAGCCCGCTGATGGGTGAAGCCATTTCTGGCGCATCCGGTGAGCCAATCATCGGTCTGGATGTGTGGGAACACGCTTACTACCTGAAGTATCAGAACAAACGTCCTGATTACATCAAAGCATTCTGGAACGTGGTGAACTGGGACGAAGCGGCTGCACGTTTCGCTGCTGCTAAGTAAGTTCAGGCGATAGCCAACGCACAAAACCGGTGAAGCTGCTTCACCGGTTTTTTTCTTTACGAAAACTAAACACTTCTTAAACCACTTCAAGATTATCTCTTCTGACAATACCGTTACGGTCGTTATTAACCTGTCGTTGATAATTTGGGGCATACAGTAGCCGCAGTTGATCACACGAAAGTAAAATAATTATGTCTACTATCACTACCCCTGTGGCGAATAAAGATTCGTCGGCATCCCTGTTTTTGCCGTTAATTAGCGGAAAAGTCAGACCTGATAAGTTATGGAATAGCAGTATGTTCCGCTTTAAATTTGCTTTAAGGTCTTTAATCTTTCCCGTTACAACATTTAATTACCTTAACGAGTTAGCGAAACTGCCATTTCTACCCCAACTGCTGAAAATGCAGGGTTTGCTGCCGGCTAAACCGCATCGCCCTTACCTGCGCGCGGGCTTCAGCGTGGCGCAACGCGCGCAGGCACTGCTTGACCATTACACGCTGATGGATCAACTGGATAATACCAAACTGCGCCAGTTACTGCTGAGTCCGGTATTAAATGTGATTGCCGCCTTTAACGGAAAAAACGATGAGGTGTTTGCTATTAATTGCTGCCCAGGACATTTTGACCGTGAAGGTGAAATAACCCTGACACTGCATTATCAAACCCTGAATATTGCCTCGCTCTCATTTTCCATTATTCAGGAAAAGGGCAAGCGCACATTATTGATTGGTGGATTGCAGGGGCCGCGCAAACACATCTCAAATGATGTGATCCGCGATGCAACCAAAGCCGCACATGGCGTATTCCCGAAACGTCTGTTAATGGAAGCGGTATTTATTCTGGCGCAACAATGTGGCGTGCAAGCGATTTGCGCGGTAGGAGATACCACGCATGTGTTCCGCAGCATGCGTTATCGCCACAGTAAAGGTGATAAGTTCTTTGCCAGCTACAGCGAGTTCTGGCTGTCACTGGGCGGTGAAGCCCGTGCCGACGACCTGTTTACGTTGCCGCTGCAGATGGAAAGGAAAGCTCTGGAAGAGATCGCCAGTAAGAAACGCGCGGAGTATCGCCGTCGCTATGCACTGTTGGATGCGTTGAACACCCAGGTATTGCTGGCCGCAGGGGTTGAACCCGTTGCAGGGGCTGAACCACTGCAGGAAGAGAGCGTAGAACGCGACGTATCACACGCCGCGTAATCGGGTATCAGAACGGCTGCTTCGCGTAGCCGGTCATCACCTTCAGCCCCATCTCACGCCCCAGCGCGGTCATTGGATGCACCACCACCAGGCCGCGCACGCTCTTCTTAAATGCGCCCATGTTGGCTTGTTCTTTCTTGGTGATCTCACGGCTGAAACCCAGCTTCTGCAGCTGTTGCGCTTCTTTGCTCAGCTTCTCATCGCGAACACTGCGCAGACGTTCAATTTCCTGCACCAGCTTCTCTTTTTCACGCAGCAACTCGCCGAGTTTTTCGGCATCGCCAGATTCCAGCAGCTGGGGTTCTTTGCGATTCAATGCGTCCAGTTGATCACTGAGCAGTTTGATCTCGGCTTTTTCTTGTTCTTTCATCAGGGGAAACTCGTTAAGGAAAACAGGCAAAGGATACATCAAAACGGGGCGATTTTGCAGCGGGGCGGATTCGACCGCGACAGTGCCCCTAAACGGCCGGCTTCTTAAAGGCTTGCTTGTGGGAGATGCGCGATATCAGCTCGGTGAGTGACAGCACCATGGTCGAGCGCACCATCTGCAGATAGCGCTGTTGCTGCATACTGCGTAATGCCTCGTCGTCTCGGGTGAAGTCAGGTTGTGGCGGCCACGCTACGACGCAGTGCAGTTCACCAAACGGCCCCAAAATCTCATCGTCAGTAAAGCGGTAGTCGCTGGTGTCGTGATCGAGTTCTTCACGTAGCGCCAGCAGCAGCTCACAATCTTCATATTCATGGCGATTAATCACGCCCAAGCCGTAAATCAGTTTCAAACGCACCGACAGCTCGCCCAGCGGACCGTCGCCGAGCAGCAACGGTTCAACCGCGTATTTCACGGCATAATCGTCTTTGCGGAAAACCTGCAACACCAGCAGGTTGACCGCTTCAGCCAATAGCTCAACGGCGGCGATCAGGAAGCTTCTCACCGATCGACCGGCGTTCAGGCGCTCAAGCACCCGGTTTTCAAAAGCTTGCTTCTCTTCCATTATTGCCTGCATTGTTCCGCTACCGCCGACGGGCACGGTTGGCACCGCGCCCGAGTGAGCTATTAAAAGGCGCGCATTATGCCATAGCGTTGTAAGCACTCACCACTGAGGTGACCACTTCGCTATTGGCTTCCAGTCCAGAGATCTCGGCCAGTGTTGCCTGTGGGCCTTTCTCAGCCAACAGGGCAGCCAGTTCCTGTGCCTGTGGATCGGCTTCACTGCGGTAGTGCATCGCGGCAGCGATACCCTGCACCAGGTTGGCGTGTGGCAGCTGGTACTCAAGGGTGCCGAGCGTGGGTTTAATCAGACGATCGCCCGCGCTGAGTTTACGCAGCGGCTGGCGGCCAACACGTTCAACATCATCTTTCAGGTATGGATTTTCAAAACGAGTGAGGATTTTCTGGATGTAAGCGGCGTGCTTGTCGGCATCAAAGCCATAGCGTTTGATCAGCACCTCGCCGCTCTCCTGCATCGCACCCTGCACCACGGCACGCACTTTCTCATCCAGAATCGCATCACGGATGGTGGCGTGGCCGGCTAACTGGCCAAGATAGGCGGTGATGGCATGGCCGGTATTCAGTGTGAAGAGTTTGCGCTCGACAAATGCCATCAGGTTGTCGGTCAGCTCCATGCCAGGAATGTTTGGCAATTCACCTTTGAACTGAGTTTTATCCACAATCCATTCGCTGAAGGTTTCGACTGTCACTTCCAGCGGATCGTTGCTGCCGGCCTCAGAAGGCGGCACGATGCGGTCAACGGCGGAGTCGACGAAGCCAACGTGCTCTTCAACCCATGCGTGATAGTGCTCTGGCAGCGCTTTCAATACGTGCTGCTTCAACTGACTGGTGCCGCGCACCATGTTTTCACAGGCGATGATATTCAGCGGACGGACATTACCGTTGTCGCTGCGTTTGGCCAGACCTTTCGCCACACCGCCTGCGATGCGCTCCAGAATTTGCGGACCAACCGCCGTGGTAACGATATCAACCTCAGCAATCAGCGTAACGATGTCGTCGCTGGTGCTGTTCACTGCGCTAACGCCTGTAACGATTTCGACCTTTGCCTGCTCGCCAACTACATGAACCGGATACTCATGACGGGCGTTAAGGGCATCCAGAACCACCTGATTCACATCCGCGAAAACCAGTTCGATACCGGCATCAGCCAGCAACTTACCGATAAAACCGCGACCGATGTTACCTGCTCCAAAATGTAACGCTTTCATAAATTTGACCCATATCAAATGACGAAAGGGCGGGCAAATCCGCCCCGGAAATGTGGGACGGGCTTGCCCGCCCCAGGGAAGTTAAAACGTGGTATTACGCTTTCGCGGTGTTACCTGACAGCAGATCCAGCACATCCTGAACGCTGGTGGTGTTCGCCAGCTTCTCAATCACGCTGTCATCATCCAGCGCGTTGGTCAGGCTGGTAATCACCTGAATGTGTTCGTTATTGCGAGCGGCAATACCAATCACCAGGCGCGCTACATCATCGGCTTCTTCACCAAACAGCACACCTGCTGGGTACTGGCAGAACACCACGCCAGTTTTCAGCACGCGATCTTTGGCTTCCACAGTGCCGTGCGGCACAGCGATAGACTCACCGAGATAGGTCGGGGTCAGCTTTTCACGTTCCAGCATTGCTTCAACGTACTCTGGCTGGACATAACCGCCTTTCACCAGCTGCTCACCAGCAAATCGAATCGCCTGCTCTTTGTTGCTGGCGCTCAAGCCGAGGAACACGTTGTCCGCGCCCAGTTTGAACAAATTAGCGCTGCCATCGTCATAGCTGTCTGCCAGCGTGGTCTGCACGGTTTCACGATGTGCTTCACTGCGGTTAGCGGCGATCAGACGTTCAGTCAGATTGCTGTACAGCGCGCTATCGAGGAAGTTATTTAGTGAAATATGCTGCGCCTGCGGTGCCTGACGCATCGCACGTTCCGTCAGATCGCGGTGGGTAATCACCAGATCCACATCGCCCGGCAGAGAGTTAATCGCACTGTTGGTTACCGAGATATTGCTCAGGCCGGCATCCTGCACTTTCTTACGCAGCACACCTGCACCCATGGCGCTGGAACCCATACCGGCATCACAGGCCACGATGATTTTACGCACGTGGCTCACATCAACACTGGTGGCATCGGCGATAACCGGAGAACCCGCAACGGCCTGACCTTTAGACTGCGCTTTCATATCACGCATGCGCTGAGTCGCGGCTTCGATATCGTCATCTTCTTTCACTTTGCTGGTTTTCAGCAGGATAGAAGAGACCACGAAGGAGACGGCAAACGCCGCGATGATGGCCGCGATGTTAGCGAAGTATGCGCCTTTTGGCGTCATCGCCAGTACTGCGAGGATAGAACCCGGAGACGCTGGAGACACCAGACCACCGTTCAGTACGGTCAGGGTGAACACGCCTGTCATACCACCGAGGATCACCGCCAGCAGCAGACGTGGCGCCATCAGCACGTACGGGAAGTAAATTTCGTGGATACCACCAAGGAAGTGGATGATGGCCGCACCGCCTGCAGACTGCTTGGCGCTACCGCGACCAAAAATCATGTAGGCAACCAGCACACCCATACCTGGGCCTGGGTTAGCTTCAATCAGGAAGAAGATAGATTTACCGGCTTCGCTGGCCTGCTGGATACCCAGTGGCGAGAAGATACCGTGGTTGATGGCGTTATTGAGGAACAGGATTTTCGCCGGTTCAACAAAGATAGAGGTCAGTGGCAGCAGGTTGTTCTGCACCATCAGATTTACGCCCGCCGCAAGGATGTGTGACAGACCTTCAACCAATGGACCGATGCCGATGAACGCCAGCAGCGCCAACAGCATACCGATGATACCGGCTGAGAAGTTGTTAACCAGCATCTCAAAGCCGCTTTTGATTTTACCATCAACCATACGGTCAAAGGTTTTGATCGCCCAGCCGCCCAGTGGACCGGCAATCATCGCGCCGAGGAACATCGGCATATCTGCACCGACAATCACACCCATGGTGGTAATAGCACCGACCACGCCGCCGCGATCGCCGCCCACCAGGCGTCCACCGGTGAAACCGATCAACAATGGCAGCAGGTAAGTGATCATAGGGCCGACGAGTTTCGCCAGCGTTGCGTTTGGAATCCATCCGGTTGGGATAAACAGTGCTGTGATGATACCCCAGGCGATAAACGCACCGATGTTTGGCATCACCATGTTACTCAGAAAGCGACCAAAGCTCTGGACCTTGACCTTCGCTGATGAGGACATAAACCCACCCCTTATTGAGACGCGCTGCAATAAGAGCGCGGTTGTTTTTGTTAAGACTTTTATTGAGCCGTTCCGGCGCGGGCCGTGGCATCACTGTATGCACGCGGACTCTAGCACTAGTTTATTACGCTGCGTAGCATTCGGGATAAGTGTGATGCAGATCACTCAAAATTGGGGTGGTCAGGGTGCTATAAAGTGATGAAGATCACATAAATAGAGTGTAAGAAAAGTACGAAGGCGAAATTTTAAGCAAAACAACGGGATAAATGTGACTTAAGTCACCTTTGAAGCCCTGTGGTTTGTTTCATAAGTGTGATTGAGATCACAAATTATTTTTGGTCGAAAATGCGCCAGATCACACAATAGCGATGCAGATAAGTGAGGTGTAAGGAAGTGACGAAAAATCTGAAAGATGCGATGAAGAGTATGTCAGGAAAGGGGCGACCTTTAGTCGCCCCTGAACGCATTAAAAGCGAGGTTACAAACCACCCTGCACAGCATTCTGTGCCTGAGTCAGGGCTTGAGCATTGCTGGAAAGGTTGCTCATCAGGGTGTTGTACTGCGTGGCCTGATCCTGCGTTGGGAACTGAACGCCACCGTCATTGAAGGTCACACGCGTGCCCTGCGACTGCAGATAATCACCGGTTTGCACCGCCGCCTGGCTCAACGCCTGCAGCTGAGGCAGCAATGGAATCAGCGTACCTGCCGGCTGCGTCACCACTTTGGCGTAGACGCTGTCATACACTTTCTTCAGATCGTCTGGCTGCTTCAACGTGGCTTTGCTGCTGTCGGCCTGCATTTTGGCGCTCTGAATCTGCTGTGACAGCACACTGAGGTTGCCGCTCGCCTGACGCAGACTGTCGCGACGGGTCAGATAATCTTGTGGCACACGAATCGCGGCCAGTTCATCAACCACAGGGCGCATGCCTTGCTCAACCGCCTGATTGGCCTGCTGTGAGAAGCCATACAGAATGGCGTAGTCGCCCGCGTAGTTACCGAAGGTCTGCTTCTGGTTTTCGCTCAGGCTAGGCAGATGCTCGCCGCTGCGCATCGCGGTATTCTGCAGGAAATCGGTGAAAGCTTTGCGCTGATCGCCTTCTTTATCGCCACAGGCGGTAAGTTGCAGCACAACCAGTGCGCTGACCATAAGCATGCCGGTACGCATCCAGATGCGGGATAATCCTGACGCCATGTTGAACTCCTGTTATGGCTAATTTCGATTCGGTGGGAATGGTCCTAAAGGATAGTGCAATGGCCTGGCGTGTACAACGGGTTGAGAGGCGGCAAACTGTGGCAAAGCGCGCACCCTGGTGCGCCGGATAAATGTAATGAAAGAAATGTGCTGGTGGTCGACCCTAAAGGTTGTGCTCCACCGACACCAACGAACGCAGGCAACAAACTGAACCTAAAGGCCGAAATCACCTGGCGGCATCAGGCAGGCCGCACTGATACCGCCAGGTTGTGATTTAAAACACCAGCGCCTGCCCATCCTTCCGGCTTTCAGTGGCGGCAATGTAGAAGCCCTGCGGGTCACGCACAATCGCCTGCGCACCTCCGAAGTTATAGCTCTGCAGTGGATCTTCCACCGTAATCTGGTGACCCATCTCGCGCAGTTTTGCCAGCACATTACGGTCGATGCCCGGTTCCACTACTACCGCGCGGCCTTGCTCCACGCGCCAGCGCGGTGCATCGATTGCCGCTTGCGGATTCTGCTTGTGCTGCATGATGCGGAGCGCCAGCTGTAAGTGCCCCTGCGCCTGCATCGGGCCGCCCATCACGCCAAACGACATCAATGGCTGTCCCGCCGCATCCAGCGCAAACGCCGGAATAATGGTGTGGAACGGGCGTTTGCTACCGGCCACCACATTCGGATGCTGCGAATCGAGTGAGAAGCCGCAGCCGCGGTTCTGCAAGCTGATGCCGGTGTCAGGCACCACCACGCCGGAACCGAAGCCCATATAGTTGGACTGAATAAACGAAACCATCATGCCGCTGGCATCGGCAGTCGAGAGATACACGGTACCGCTCTGCTGCGGGGAGCCGAAGGTAAAATCCCCGGCCTGGTCAGGATTGATGAGCTGGGCGCGCTGTTTAAGATAGCTGTCGCTGAGCAGCAGTTCTGCCGGGAACTCCAGATGGTCGTAGTCGGTGACGTAGCGATCCAGATCGACTAACGCCAGCTTCATCGCCTCGATAGATAAGTGCAGCCACGGCACGGAATCCGGCGTGTAGCTGCCGATGTCCCACTGCTCGAGAATTCCGAGCGCAATTAAGGTGGCGATGCCCTGACCGTTGGGTGGCAGCTCCTGCACCGAACCGTTGGCAAACGGGCGTGATAGCAGATCCACCCAGTCGGCACGATGGTTGTTGAGATCGGCCATGCTGAGTGCTGCGCCATGCTGCTCGGCAAATGCCACCATTTTCTCCGCCAGCTCGCCCCGATAGAAGGTTTCTCCGTTGGTTTCGGCGATTTTCTGCAATGTGGCGGCCTGCGCCGGGTTACGGAACAGCTCACCAGCACGCGGTGGGCGGCCATCTGGCGCAAAACACTCAACAAAACCCGGCTGAGACTTCAGTTTGTTGTAGCCGCGCTGCCACAGATGGGCGATCAACGGCGAAACCGGGAAGCCGTCACGGGCGTATTCGATAGCCGGTTGTGCCAGCGTGGTCAGCGGCAATGTGGCAAAGCGCTCGGCCAGCGTCACCCAGGCAGAAACCGCGCCCGGTACGGTCACGGCTTCCCAACCGATTTCCGGCATGGTGCTGTGTCCGGCAAAGCGTTCTGCATTCCAGCTGGCGGGGGATCGGCCGGAGGCATTTAAGCCATGCAGCTCTTTGCCATCCCAGATAATGGCAAACGCATCGCTGCCAATCCCGTTGCCGCTCGGTTCCAGCACTGTCAGCGCCATCGCGCTGGCAATCGCTGCATCCACGGCATTACCGCCCTGTTGCAACATGCGCATTCCCGCCTGTGCCGCCAGCGGCTGTGAGGTGGCGACCGCATTGCGGCCCATCATTGGGGCGCGGTGCGAGGCATAACTAACGTTGAAATCCAAATCGCTCATAACGGTTCCTTAATGTGAGTCATTGCGCGGATCAAGCGCGTCGCGCAGTCCATCGCCCAGCAGATTGAAGCCCTGCACGGTGAGAAAAATCGCCAGCCCAGGGAAAATAGACATCCAGGGTGCCTGCTCCAGGTAGCCCTTAGCGGTGTTCAGCATCGCGCCCCAGGAAGGTGAGGGCGGCTGTTGGCCGAGTCCGAGGAATGACAGGCTGGCTTCGGTAATAATGGCGGAAGCAATCGCCAGCGTGGCCTGCACCAGAATCGGTGATAGCACGTTGGGCAACACATAACGCAGGATGATCCAGCGGTCCGGCAAACCGATGGCGCGCGCCCCGTCGATATAGTCTTCATGGCGGATGGCAATCACCTGGCCGCGCGTCAAACGGGCAAAGATCGGCATGGCGGAAAGCCCAATGGCGATCATCGCATTGGATAAACTCGGTCCAAGAAACGCACCCAACGCAATCGCCAGAATCAGAAACGGGCAGGCAAGCAGCGCTTCGATAAAGCGCGAGATAATGCCATCGCACCAGCCCTGCCAGTAACCGGCAATCAAGCCCAGCGGCACACCAATCAAAATGGCAATCATCACGGAGATGCAGCCTGCCAGAAGTGAGGTGCGCGCCCCCCAAATTAGACGCGACAGAATATCGCGGCCCAGCTCATCGGTCCCCAACCAAAACAGCGCGGAAGGGACTTTGCGCACGGCAAGGAAGTTTGCCTTGATCGGATCGGCCGGTGCCAGCCAGGGGGCCAGCAACGCCACGGCTACAAACAGCAGCACGATCACTGCGCCGATCAGCGCACTCTTATTACGCAGAAATTTCTTCAGCACCCGGCGGTTGGGCTTTGCAACTGCAGGCACTGCGCCTGCTGTTAACACCTCGCTCATGGTTAGCCTCGCATTTTCGGGTTGATTAACAGATAGAGCACATCCGCCAGCAGGTTCAGTAGCAGGAAGCCGATCGCCACCACCAGCACCACGCCCTGTACCACCGCGTAATCACGGTTAAACACCGCATCGACAATCATCTTGCCGAAACCGGGCAGGGTGAAAACCTGCTCGGTTAACACCGCACCGCCCAGCAGCTCACCAAACAGCAAGGTGGTGAGCGTGACGATCGGCATCAGTGCGTTACGGAAGGCATGCTTCAGCACCACTTTGGGGGCCAGCAGACCTTTGGCGCGCGCGGTGCGGATGTAATCGGCCTTTAGCACGCTGATCATTGATGCCCGCGTATGGCGCATCAGTGTGGCAGCAAGACCCGTCCCCAGCACTAAAGCGGGCAGCAGCAGGGTTTTCAGGTTCTGCGCCACATCTTCACTGATGGGCACAAAGCCGGAGGCCGGTAACCATTGCAGATGAACGGAAAACAGCAGGATCAGCAGAATGCCCAGCCAGAAATGCGGCACCGATATGCCGGAGAGCGCGACAAAATTGGTGGTGTGATCGACCCAGGTGTCTTTGCGCACCGCCGCGATAATGCCCATGCTGATGCCAATCCCCAGCGCAACCACCATCGCCAGCAGCGACAGCTCCAGCGTTACCGGCAGCTTACTGGCGATCAGCGAGGTCACCGGCTCTTTGGTGCGCAGTGACATGCCTAAGTCACCCTTCAGCGCATTACCGATCCACGCGAAATACTGTGTGGGGATTGGATCATCCAGATGGTATTCCGCCCGCAGCTGCGCGATGACCGCGGGATCGCGCTCCTCACCCGCCATCGCCAGCACCGGATCGCCCGGTAGCAGCTTTTGCAGCGCAAACACCATGATGCTCACCAGCAGCAGCGTGGGGATCGCCAGCAGTAAGCGTTTAACAATCAGTTCCAGCATCATCGCTCCTCAGCGGTTTACTGCGCCAGGCTCACACCCGCGAGGCGTACTAAGCCATCAGGCCAGGCTTTAAAGCCCTGCAGTTTTTTTGTCATGCCGAAGATGCGTGGCTCGAAGTAGAGATAGGCAATCGGCATATCGGTTTGCAGCTGATTTACAACTTTGGTGTACAACGCCTGGCGCTGCGCCTGATCGTTGGTGAGGCGTGCGGCGCTCAACCACTCATCAACCTGGGCATTGCTGTAGCGACCGTCGTTGAGCGTGCCTTTGCTGTTGATAAATGAGTAGATGCTGCCATCGGGATCGGGACGGCCGGACCAGCCGGATAAGCTAAGCTGGTAATCGCCACGCTGCTGACGATCCAGCAAGCTGGCGAACTCACTCATCTGCAAGTTGAGGTTTATGCCCGCTTCACCGACCATTGCCTGAATCACCTGACCAACCTGCTGTGCGGTTGGGTTGTTGGTGACCAGCAGCGTTAGATTGAGCGGCGTGGTGACGCCCGCCGCCTTCAGCAATGCTTTGGCTTTCTCCACATCGCGCGTACTGACTGGGGTGTTAACGTGATAGGGACTGACCGGTGAGAACGCCTGGTTGGACGGGGTATATAACCCTTCAAACGCCACCTGATTCAGCGCGTCGCGGTCAATCGCCAGCGAAAAGGCTTCGCGTACACGCGGATCTTTCAGTGGACTGTTGGCGTCTACCTTGCCGTTATTGATATTGAAAGTGATGCCCTGATAGCCGAGGCCGGTGACTTTGGCCAGCGCCAGCTTGCTGTCGCCTTCTACCGTTTTCACATCGCTGGCCGCGACGCCTTCCGTCAGGTCGAGATCGCCTGCGCGCAGGTTGGCGAGACGCACCGAGGCATCCGGAATCGGCAGGAAAATCACTTTATCGAAGTGATAAGCGCTCTTATTCCAGTAGTTTTCAAACCGCGTCAGCACGATACGGTCCTGCTGTACGCGGCTGGCGAATTGATACGGGCCGGAGCAGACCGGATGCGTCGCGAAATCTGGTTTTTTGGCCGCTTCCGGTGCCAGCATGGCGCCCGCACGGTCGGTGAGCTGGCTGAGCAGCGCGGCATCGGGCGTTTTCAGGTGGAACTTCACCTGCATTGGCCCACTCACTTCCACGCTGTCGATAGAGGAGATTTCGCTTTTACGCAGCGAACCCGGCAGCGTTAGCGCGCGCTCGATATTAAACTTCACCGCGTTGGCATCAAACTTCTCGCCATCCTGGAAGGTCACGCCCTCGCGCAGATTCATGGTCAGGGTTTTGCCGTCATCGCTCCACGCCCAATCGGTTGCCAGGCCGGGCACCACTTTCAGTTTCTCATCGACATCTACCAAGCGGTCACACATGGCGGCAAACACAAAACGTCCGTAATAGGTGCGCGCCAGATGTGGATCGAGCATGTCCGGGTCGGCACCGAGGCCAATACGAATCACGCTTTCCGCCTGACTGTGTGCACTGGCACCGAGCAAGAGCAGGCCGCTTAAGGCCGTGATTAACGTAATACGAGCTTTCTTCACAGGCGAATCTCCAGAGGGTTAGGCTTGTTGTTTGACCGCCTGCTCAAACAGCGCGCGGCGACGTAAAAAGGCGGCAGAAGGTGGTGCGATAGTGATAACGCTGCGATCGCGGTTAATTTCCTGCCAGCGATGGCAGGCAATCTGGCGGCCACCGCTCAGCACCTGGTTAATGGGTTCAAACTGACGACAATCTGCTGTCGCCCATGGGCAGCGGGTGTGAAAACGACAGCCACTGGGCGGATTGGCTGGATTGGGCAGGTCGCCCTGCAACATTGGAATCTGGCGGCTGACACCGGGTTGCATCTGCGGCGCGGAGGCGATCAGCGCTTGGGTATAGGGGTGCAGCGGCGCGTCAAAAATCTCGTCCACGGTGGCGACTTCAACAATCTGTCCGAGGTACATCACCGCCACGCGATCGCTCATATGGCGAATCACTGCCAGACCGTGCGCCACGATGATCATCGTCAGGCCAAACTGCTGTTTCAGGCTCTCCAGCAGATTCACCACCTGCGCCTGCACGGAAACGTCTAAGGCGGAAACCGGCTCATCGCCCAGCAGCAATTTGGGTTGGGAGGCGAGGGCACGGGCGATGCCGATACGCTGACGCTGACCGCCGGAAAATTCGTGCGGATAACGCTCTGCCCAGGCCGCCGGTAAACCCACGGTGCGAAGCAGTTCCGCAACACGAGCATGGCGCGCCTCTCGGCTCAGTTTTTCATGCAGCCACAGCGGCTCGCCGACAATCTGTTGCACCGTCATGCGTGGATTGAGCGAGGCAAAGGGGTCCTGAAAGATGATTTGCAGTTCGCGACGCAGTTGATTCAGGCGTGCGCCGCTGGCATCGGTAATGCTTTCGCCCTGATAAAACACATCTCCGGCACTGGCCGCCAGCAGGCGTAGCATCAAACGGCCGAGGGTCGATTTGCCTGATCCTGACTCGCCGACAATGGCCAGCGTTTCGCCCGGCATCACCTGTAACGACACGCGATCCACCGCCGTGACGCCGCGATTGCGTTTGAATAAGCGGTTGGGCCCGGCGAAGGTTTTGCTTAAATCGCGGCACTCTGAAATCGGTTTCATGCGGTCTCTCCCAGCGTGACATGCTGTTCCAGTGGGGCGCGGAAACAGGCGACCTGATGATCGTTCGCCAGTGCACGCAGCGCTGGGCGGTTGTGCTGACAGCGGAGTTCGGCAAACGGGCAACGATTGGCAAAGCGGCAGCCCGCAGGCATGTTATCCGGCAGCGGAACCTGGCCGGGAATGGTCGCCAGTGGGCCGCTGCGCGCGCTCAGGCTGGGAATCGACCCCATCAGGCCAATGGTGTACGGATGCTGGGGATCGTTGAAAATCGCTTCCACGCTGCCGGTCTCCACCACCTGGCCGGCGTACATCACCGCGACGCGCTGCGCGACTTCGGCCACCACGCCCAGGTCGTGGGTGATCATTAATACGGCGGTACCGGTTTCCTGTTTCAGGGTGTTCAGCAGCGCCAGAATCTGTGCCTGAATGGTGACGTCGAGCGCGGTGGTTGGCTCATCGGCAATCAGCAGCTTAGGATTGTTAATCAATGCCATGGCGATCATTACGCGTTGTCGCATGCCGCCAGAGAGCTGGTGAGGATAGGCTTTCAGCCGCATCTCCGGGGCAGGAATCTGCACTTTTTGCAGGATGGTCAGCGCGGCTTCCATCGCGGTGCGGCGATTGACGTGGCGATGGCGCATCACCGCTTCGCTGAGCTGGTCGCCGAGGGTGAAGGCCGGGTTGAGCGAGGTCATCGGCTCCTGGAAAATCATCGCCAGCTGATTGCCGCGCAGGCTGGCGTAGTCGCTGGCGCTGAGATCGCGCAGGCTGCGTCCGTCGAACTGCATTTCACCTTGTAAAATCTCCGCACTGGCGGGTTGCAGGCCCATCAGGGTGAGTGAGGTGATGCTTTTGCCGCAGCCCGATTCCCCAACCAGTGCCAGCGTTTCACCGGCATGCAGCGTCAGAGAGATGTCGTCCAATACCGTGACGGGCGAACCGCGAAACTGCACGCGCAGGTTGCGAACGCTAAGCACCGGGTGATCGTTCATGGCGTCTCCTCTTGATGGCTGTAAAGCGCTTCAAGCAGCGCCTGTTGCAGCGCCAGTAAGTGTTCGCGCATCGCAGCAGCGGCTTCATGGGGCTGGCGTTGCGCGATGTGATTCACCAGGCGCTGGTGATGGTCGTCGTAATTGTTGAGGCGGGCGGGCGTGCGCGCCTGCACACGCAGATGCTGCCAGCCTGGATCGCGGCGCACGGCATCTACCGCGTCGAATAATCCCAGCATCAGGCGATTTCCAGCAGCTTCGGCGATGGCGCGATGAAAGGCGCTGTCCCACAGTTCGTGCTGGTCGCCATCCTCCGGGGCTGTGATGCCATTCATGCGTTCCAGCAGGCGCTTCATCAGCGCGATCTGCTCTTTACTGGCGCGCAGGGCGGCCAGTCGCGCCAATCCGGGTTCCAGTTGCAAGCGGGCTTCCATCACCTCCAGCAGGTTCGACTGCTGCGGCAAATCGTGCAGCGCCAGCGGCTGTACCGGTGCCGCCGGGCCAACAAAGGTGCCTTTGCCCTGCTTGCGCCAGATGCGCCCCTCCTCTTCGAGCACGTCAAGCGCGCGACGAATCTCACGGCGTCCGACGCCAAAGCGCTCCGCCAGTTCACGTTCCGTAGGCAACGCGCGGTCGGGCTGCTGCTCCTGTTGCTGGATCAGTTGGCGCAGTTGCTCCAGAGCAGAACTGGAGTTGCGCGCGTTATCTGACGTGTGACTCATGATTGGTTCGCCTGTTTAATCATCAGAAAAAGATCGGTAATCCCGGATTAACCAGCACTTTTACTGATGAAAGGCTGAGCAATCGGCTTTCTCAGCTTAGGCAAGAAGTGAACCAATATTGGATTGGTTCAAAAATGACAACCACATGACAGAAATAACCCTTTGAAGAGTAAGTAAAAGTTTTTTCGGGCTTCGTTTTAAATCTGAGAGGTGCATCAATATTCGCCCTAGGGTGTGCGCTTCAATTTGGTGCGCCTGCGCTGCATGGCTGTGCAATACACAGGAGGGTAAGGAAGTCGTTTATCTAAATAGTGTTTAATTTCATTACCTTGAAATATTGGCACTTTTTTTGAATGTGTTTAAACAGATGCAGGAGCGATAGCGGGTAACCGACGTCGCCAGACAATTTGCAATGGGTCACTAGGGTTCCGGTCGAAAGATGCTGGTCCGAGAGTGACCGACCGTCCTCTGACGGTTACACGGCGGGACAAAAGCCCGGGAGGAAAGCGAGATCGTTGCTCGCCGCCTCCTGCTTTTTTTTCGCCCGTTAACGCCAGAGGAACCATCATGATCAAAGCCTGCCTTCGCTTGCTGTTGCTTTGCACCGTCGCACTGTTCAGCGTCAATACGCTGGCTGCCGACAAACCCTCCTTCAAGATCTGTTGGTCCATTTACGCGGGCTGGATGCCGTGGGATTACGCCCAGCAAAGCGGCATCGTGAAAAAATGGGCCGATAAATACGGCATCGATATCCAGTTGGTGCAGGTCAATGACTACATCGAGTCGGTGAATCAGTACACCGCCGGTGGCTTTGACGGCTGCACCATGACCAACATGGATGCGATGACCATTCCTGCCACCGGCGGCGTGGACAGCACCGCGCTGATCGTCGGCGACTACTCCAACGGCAATGACGGCATTCTGCTGAAAGGCAAAGGCAACATTGCCTCGCTGAAAGGCAAACCGATCAATCTGGTCGAACTCTCTGTGTCTCACTATCTGCTGGCGCGTGCACTGGAGAAATCTGGCATGAGCGAGAAGGATGTCAAAGTGGTGAACACCGCGGATGCCGATCTGGTGGCGGCATTTGGCACCTCGGACGTGCACTCTATCGTGACCTGGAACCCGCTGCTGGCCGAAGCTGAGAAGCAGCCGGACAGCCATTTGATTTTCTCTTCAGCACAAATCCCCGGTGAAATCCTCGATCTGCTGGTGGTGAATACCGCCACCTTGAAAAAGTATCCGCAGCTGGGCAAGGCGCTGACCGGTGCCTGGTATGAAACCCTGAAAACCATGTCCGGTGCGAGTGACAGTGCCAAAGCTGCCCGCACGCAAATGGCGCAGGCTTCCGGCACCGATCTGGCAGGCTTCGATCAGCAGCTGGCCGCCACCCACCTGTTTAGCGATGCCAAAACCACCCTCGATTTTGTCGATAGCCCGCAGCTGAAAGCCACCATGCAGCTGGTCGCAGAGTTCTCCTTCAAGCATGGATTACTGGGCGAAGGCGCACCAAGTGCTGATGTGGTGGGCGTGGAAACGCCAGCAGGAAACTGGGGCGATACCAACAACGTGAAACTGCGCTTCACCGATGAGTTCACCAAACTGGCCGCTACGGGTCAGCTATAAGCGAGACGATGCCGATGCGTAAATTGATCAACTACCAACCGCTGCCGCTCGGTCGCCTGCTGCTTGGCATCCTGCCGCTGCTGGCGCTGCTGCTGGTCTATCTGTTCGCGTCGGATGCGCGTCTCAGCCTGAACGCCGCAGACAAACTGTTGCCGGGGTTTAACGCGATGGGGGACGCCATCAGTCGCATGGCGTTTCAGCCCAGCCCGCGTACCGGGGAATACCTGCTGTGGACCGACACCGCTGCTAGCCTGATGCGTCTGCTGAGCGGCGTGGCGATCAGCGCACTGCTGGCGCTGGCGATTGGCCTGTTCACCGGCGCGCTGCCGGTGGTGCGGGCAGTGCTGGCACCGCTGGTGACGGTCGTCGCGCTGGTGCCACCGCTGGCGATTCTGCCGATTCTGTTTATCTGCTTTGGCCTGGGAGAAGTGTCGAAAGTGGTGCTGATCGTGATCGGCATTACCCCGCTGATTGCACGCGATTTACAGCTGCAGGTGGAGAAAATCCCGCGCGAGCAGTTGGTGAAAGCGCAGACACTCGGTGGGCACAGCGCGCAGATTTTGTGGCGCGTGATCCTGCCGCAGCTGATGCCGCGTCTGCTGGATGCGGTGCGTCTGTCGCTGGCGTCGGCGTGGCTGTTCCTGATTGCTGCCGAAGCGATTGCCGCCACTGAAGGGTTGGGTTACCGCATCTTCCTGATGCGCCGTTATCTGGCGATGGATGTGATTTTGCCGTACGTGGCGTGGATCGCGCTGCTGGCCTTTGTGCTCGACCTGCTGCTGCGGCTGATCAGCCGTCGCTGCTGGCCGTGGTATCACGCGAAATAACGGGAGATCGAGCGATGCCATTACTGCAACTGAAAAATCTGGAAAAACACTACGGCGAACAGGTGGTGCTGGAGCGACTCAATATCGATGTGGAAGAGGGAGAATTTGTGGCGATTGTCGGGGCATCCGGCTGTGGCAAAACCACTTTTCTCAACATGCTGCTCGGCACCGAATCGCCCACCAAAGGGCAACTTCTGCTGGACGGCGAACCGATCCCCGATGAACCCGATGCCCATCGCGGTGTGGTGTTTCAGCGCTACTCGGTGTTTCCCCACTTGACGGTGCTCGGCAACGTGATGCTGGCGGAAGAGTTCAGCACCGCCCGCTGGCTGGGACGTGTGTGGGGTAAAAAGCGCCAGGTGATACGTCAGCGTGCGCAGGCAATGCTGGCGCAGGTTGGCCTGGAGCATGCGCAAAACAAATACCCGCACCAGCTCTCGGGCGGCATGCAGCAACGCCTGGCGCTGGCACAGGCGCTGATGAAACAGCCGCGTATCCTGCTGCTCGACGAACCCTTTGGGGCGCTCGATCCTGGCATTCGCAGCGAGATGCACCAGCTGATTACCCGCCTGTGGCAGCAGCATAACTTGACCATTTTTATGATCACGCATGATTTGAAAGAGGGCTTCAGCCTGGCTTCGCGCTTGCTGGTGTTCGACAAACTGCGTCATGACCCGCACGCGCCGCAAGCCTGGGGCGCGACTATCACTTACGATCTGCCACTCGACCACGACCAGCCCGCTGCTGGCCTGCCGTCTGAGCCGCAGGTGGCTTAAAGGAGCACCACATGAATGCTTATCAAACCCTGTTACCGGCGGGATCGCATTGGTCGCTGGTGATGCGCAGCGGCACCGCGCTGACACTGACCGATATTGAAGGCGGCGCCAACGTCGGCATGCTGTTCTACAACCCGGAAAATCTGCTGGAGCGCTACAACGCGCCCGATACGTTGAAGTGCCAGCACACCTTCCGTCTGACAGCCGGGCACTGCCTTTATTCCGATATGGGGCGCATTTTCTGCGGCATCGAAGAAGACAGTTTCGGCTGGCATGAGAGCGTTTGCGGCACCTTAAATGCTGAGCAAACTGCCGCACGCTTCGGCACCAGCGACTATCAGCAGGCGCGCAATCTGCGCCATCAAAACGGCTACGACAGTTTCCTCGTCGAGCTGGCGAAATACGGCCTCGGCCAGCGTGATATGGCCTCTTGCCTCAACCTGTTTGCCAGGGTGCGCGCCGATGATAACGGCGCGCTGCAACTGGAGCAGCAGGGTGCACCTGGCGCACAGGTGCGGCTGCGCTTCGCCATGGACACGTTAGTGATCCTGCACACCTGCCCGCATCCGCTGAATGCCAGCAGCGAATATCCGCGCCAGCCGGTGCAGATCGCACTGAACGCCCAGCGCGCGCCACTGCCGGAAATTTGCCTGGCGCGTGGTGAGAACCAGCGCGGTCTGCGCAACAACGCGCTCTATCAGCTGCAAGGAGAAATCTGATGATCACTGAAAGCTTACTCAATCCCGCCGAAGCGCCATTCCAGCAGCAGGTGAATGCCGGTGATTACTGGTTGCAGCGTATCGAAGCGGGCCAGACGTTGCGTATCACCGATCTGGAAGGTAATCAGGCTGCCGATACCCTGTTTTTCAATGCCGACGACACTGCCGAACGCTACAGCATGAGCGATACGCTGCGCGGGCAAAAAAATGTGTTTCTGAGTGCAGGCAGCGTGCTGCGTTCCAACTTAGATCGTCCGATGCTGACGATCACCGCCGATACCTGTGGCCGCCACGATACGCTGGGCGGTGCCTGTTCCTGTGAGAGCAACACCGTGCGCTACGACCTGGAGAAGCGTCATATGCACTCCTGCCGCGATAGCTGGATGCTGGCAGTGGCCGAAAAACCGGAATTCGGCCTGACGCGCCGTGATATCACCCACAACATCAACTTCTTTATGAACGTGCCGGTGACGCACGACGGCGGTCTGACCTTTGCCGATGGCATTTCTGCACCGGGCAAATACGTCGAGATGGTGGCGCAGATGAACATCCTGGTGCTGATCTCCAACTGCCCGCAGCTCAACAATCCCTGTAACGGGTACAACCCCACGCCGATCTTAGTCAGCGTGTGGTGATGCTTTGACGCAACGGGACGACCCGTTTTTTGCCGTCATTGTCCACGCAGGACGACCTGCCGTAATAAGAGATTTCACTCATGATTGATCGCGTATTGATTGCCAACCGTGGCGCGATTGCCGTGCGCATCATCCGTACCTTGCAAGCCATGAACATCCGCGCGATTGCGGTGTATGCCGAAGCCGATCGCCACGCGCGCCATGTGCGACTGGCCGATGAAGCCTGGTCGCTGGGCGAAGGGCAGGTGCGAGACACTTATCTCAATCAGCAAAAAATACTGGAAATTGCCGCACAGAGCGGGGCGCAGGCGGTGCATCCCGGCTACGGTTTCCTCAGTGAAAATCCCGAGTTTGTGACGCGCTGTGAAGCGGCCGGCGTGCAGTTCCTTGGCCCAACGACCGAACAGATGGCGGCATTTGGTTTGAAACATCGTGCGCGTGCGCTGGCACAGGAAAATCAGGTGCCGCTGTTGCCCGGCAGTGGTTTGCTGACTTCGCTGGACGAAGCACACGTCATGGCGGAACAGATTGGCTATCCGGTGATGTTGAAAAGCACCGCCGGTGGCGGCGGTATTGGCATGCAGCGCTGCGATGATGCCGAGCAGCTTAACGCCGCATTTACACGCGTGAAACGTCTGGCAGGCAACAACTTCGCCGACGATGGCGTATTTTTAGAGAAATTTATCGCCCGCGCGCGTCACATCGAAGTACAGATTTTAGGCGATGGGGCCGGCAACGTCATCGCCCTTGGCGAGCGTGATTGTTCCGCCCAGCGCCGCAACCAAAAAGTGCTGGAAGAAACACCCGCGCCGGGACTGAGTGCGGCCGTTCGCGCCGAACTGCAGGCCACGGCGGTGCGTCTGGCGTGCGCGGTCAATTACCGCAGCGCAGGCACCGTGGAGTATGTCTACGATGATGCCAGCCAGCAGTTCTGGTTCCTTGAAGTGAACACCCGTTTGCAGGTGGAGCACGGCGTCACTGAAATGGTGTATGGCGTGGATTTGGTACGCTGGATGGTGGAGCTGGCGCAGCAAACGTTGCCGCCGCTGCACACCTTATCGACTGAGGCGCAGGGCCATGCGATACAGGTGCGCCTGTACGCCGAAGATCCGGCCAAACAGTTCCAGCCCAGTGCCGGTTTGCTTAGTCACGTTAAGTTTCCGACGGAAAGTGAAGACGCCACGCTGCGCATCGACAGCAGCGTGGAAACCGGCATGGAGGTGTCGCCGTT
This sequence comes from Pantoea rwandensis, assembly GCF_000759475.1. Classification (NCBI taxonomy): domain Bacteria; kingdom Pseudomonadati; phylum Pseudomonadota; class Gammaproteobacteria; order Enterobacterales; family Erwiniaceae; genus Pantoea; species Pantoea rwandensis. Next base: position 406,500 of record NZ_CP009454.1, on the reverse strand, counting down.
CTACGATCCGATGCTGGCAAAAGTGATTGTGCATGCGGCCAGCCGTGAAGTGGCATTGCGCAGCATGGCGCAGGCGCTGGACGCTACCGAGCTGTACGGTATCGAAACCAATCTGCTGTGGTTGCGCCATCTCTGTTCGCTGCCAGAAGTCCAGCAAGGCCGCATCATCACCGCCACGTTGGGCGGCGTGCAGTGGCAACCGCCTACGCTGGATATCCTCAGCGGCGGCACCTTAACGACGGTGCAGGATGCGCCTGGCCGCGTCGGCTACTGGCACGTGGGTGTGCCGCCGTCTGGCCCGTTTGACAGCCGCGCGTTCCAGCTGGGGAACCGCCTGCTGAAAAACGACGCGCAGGCGGCGGGACTGGAGATCACCCTGCGTGGCCCCACGCTGCGTTTTAACCAGACGTGCAGCTTTGTCATCACCGGGGCACCGATTGCCGCGCAGCTGGATCAGCAGACATTAACGATGCACCAGATTGTCACCGCACAGGCCGGGCAAACCCTGACGCTGGGCGATATCAGCGAAGGGTGCCGCAGCTATCTGCTGCTGGCAGGGGGCTTGGATACGCCGCGCTATCTCGGCAGCCGCAGCACCTTTACGCTCGGCAAGTTTGGCGGTCATGCCGGGCGCGCTTTACGTGCGGGCGATGTGTTGCATCTTGCCGATCCGCAGGTGCTGGCAACGGCAGACTTGCCTGGCGAGTTGGTGCCGGAACTTAACGGCGAATGGCTGCTGCGGGTGATTTATGGCCCGCACGGCGCACCGACCTTCTTTACCGATGATGATATCGCGGAGTTCTTTGCCGCCGAGTGGCAGGTGCACTACAACTCCAGCCGTACCGGCATTCGCCTGATTGGCCCCAAACCGACCTGGGCACGCAGCGACGGCGGTGAAGCGGGTATGCATCCCTCCAACATTCACGACAACGCCTATGCCTTCGGCACGGTGGATTTTACCGGTGATATGCCGGTGATCCTCGGCCCGGACGGCCCCTCACTCGGTGGCTTTGTCTGTCCGGCCACGGTGATCGAAGCCGATCTGTGGAAGCTCGGACAGCTCAAAGCCGGGGATCATGTGCGCTTCCTGCCGATCGATCTTAACAGTGCAGATCAACTGGCGCAGGCAGAGCGTGAAGCGATCATCAAACTGCAATCCGTACCACTTACAGTGAACGCTGCGCTGCCCCTTATTGATCCACTATTGCACCATCAGGCGGCAGAAAATGGCCGCCCATCGCTCAGTGTGCGTGCGGCAGGTGACCGTTTCCTGTTGGTTGAATATGGCGATTTGATGCTGGATATCGCCCTGCGTTTCCGCGTGCACGCGTTGATGCAACAGCTGCAAGCCCATCCGCTGCCGGGTCAGCTGGAATTAACGCCGGGCATTCGTTCGCTGCAGGTGCACTACGATGCACAGTGCTGTGTGAGAAGTAAGCTGTTGGCGCAAATTTTGCACATTGATAGAGAGTTAGGCGACCTCAGCGAGGCCTCAGTGCCCTCACGCACCGTATGGTTGCCGCTCAGCTGGGACGATGCGGCCTGCCGTGAGGCGATTACCCGCTACAGCCAGTCTGTACGCCCTGATGCGCCCTGGTGCCCCAGCAATATTGAATTTATCCGCCGCATCAATGGCCTTACCAACATTGATGAGGTGAAGGAGATCGTGTTCAGCGCCGCCTATCTGGTGATGGGGCTGGGCGATGTCTATCTCGGTGCACCCGTGGCGACGCCGCTCGATCCGCGTCATCGCCTGGTGACCACGAAGTACAATCCGGCACGCACCTGGACAGCGGAAAACTCGGTAGGTATTGGTGGCGCTTACATGTGCGTCTATGGCATGGAAGGGCCGGGCGGTTATCAGTTTGTCGGGCGCACCATGCAGATGTGGAATCGCGATCGGCAGACCGCTGCGTTCACTCAGCCGTGGCTGCTGCGCTTTTTCGATCAAATCCGCTTTTATCCGGTTAGCGCCGAGGAATTGCTCAGCATTCGCGAGCGTTTCCCGTGGGGTGACTATCCGCTGCGTAGCGAAGAGGGCGAATTCCGGCTTGCAGATTATCAGGCGATGCTGGTGGAGCAGGCTGGTGAAATCGACGCCTTCCAGCAACAGCGTCAGCAGGCTTTTGACAGTGAGCTGGCACGCTGGCGCGCCGAAGGGCAATTTACCTTCGACAGCCAGTTACAGGAACAGCGTGCAGAAGAAATTACGGTGCCTGCAGGGTGTAGCCCGGTAGAGAGCCAGGTGGCGGGCAGCGTGTGGCAATGGTTGGTTGACGAAGGCAGTGAGATTGAAGCGGGTGCCACGGTAGGCATACTCGAATCCATGAAGATGGAGATCCCGATCGTGGCGCCAGTCAGTGGAAAAATCCATTGTTTCTATCGCCAGGCTGGGCAACAAGTGCAGGCGGGTCAATTGCTTATGGTGATCGATCCTTCTGCGGCATAAGTAAGAATAAAAAATAATCAGTAATCAGGCAGCAAAGCCGGGGATCTGACCCATAATTAGTAACCCGGCTGATTGTTGCATTGCTATGCCATCTTTTCGCAGTGTGCAACAGGCTGTGTCCCGTAACGGTTTACTAAAACAATCAATCTCCACAGTCATTTTGGGTGCAGAAAGGCAGCAAATGAAGCCATCCCGTGAGCTTGCTACAGTAAGTGTCTCGGGGGACGAGAGCAGCCAACGCCTCAGTAAACAAAAGGACGAAGGGAAGACCGTTGCGGGATACAGCCTGACTTGGCCGGGTTTCAGCGCCTGGTGGCGCTTACCTCTCTACTTTCACGTGCTTCATAGTGAGTTTTTAAGGAGTTCTCTATGGAAATAAAAGATCCAATGGTCGAGTTATTGAGTAGCCTTGAGCAGATTGTTTTGACACGTGATGCACAGCCTTCCGTATCAGAAATTACACTCAACGCAGTATCCGTTCCCGAGCCACAGCGTTTACGCGAAATGACCGGCATGCAGGTGGATGAGTTCGCCCGCGTGATGGGGGTGAGCGTTTCATCTGTAAAAAGTTGGGAGGCGCAACGCACGCGCCCATCCGCTACGGCGCGTAAACTGATGAAACTGCTGCAAGCAAACCCCTATCTGGGACGGCAGTTACTCGAGTAAGAAGACTATCGGTTCTCTGACCCGCCTGCACGGCGGGTTTTTTTTAGCTTAATCCGCCGTATTTAGCCGCCTGTTTCAAAAACCAACTCTCTGGCACGCTGTGCGGAGGTTGCGCCAGTTGATCAATGCCGTGTTGAATAATCTGCTCAGCCTGCTGCCATAATTGCGGGTTTCCCTCATTCAACAGCTGGATCTGTACCTTTTTTTCAATCAGGTAGATACGCGCAAAGTCGGGATCGAAATGCACAATGGCGCGGGTATTATCGATGATATCGGCCAGCTTGATGGTTTGCGCATCGGGACAGGCTTCGGCGGTATGACGGAAGTGCGCCAGTTTACGCGCGGCGCGGTTTTTCGCCTCGGGCTGCGCGCTGTCAGTCAGCATATCGACGAGCTTTGCGACGCGCGGACCAAAATGGCTTTCAATGTCCTGTAAGGTGCTCGGGGTATCTTCAACGGTGTCATGCAGCCACGCGGCGGCAATCATCTGTTCATCATCGGTGACGCTGCGTACCAGTTCGGCCACCGCTGCCGGGTGCACAATGTAAGGTTCATCGGTGTATTTGCGACGCTGGCCCGCAGCAGCATGTGCTTGCGTGGCATAACGGCGCGCTTGTTCTTCCAGTGAATCACGCATCTTTAACGCTCCGGAATAAAGTTGCTTGCAATTATCTAGCGCGCTATCTATATTGAATCGCATGAACAGTAATCAAGATGACAAAAAAGTGCAGCAGATGCCACTCCAGGTTGATCAACATCTCTGCTTCGCGCTCTATTCCGCGAACCTCGCGATGCACAAAGTCTATCGCCAGCTGCTGGCTGAGCTGGAAATTACCTATCCGCAATATCTGGTGATGCTGGTGTTGTGGAATCAGGATGATGTGACAGTATCTGAGATTGGCGAGCAGCTGTTTCTTGATTCAGCCACCCTGACGCCGCTGTTAAAGCGTCTGGAGGTCGCAGGTTTATTGCGCCGCCAGCGTTCGCGTCGGGATGAGCGCCAGGTGGTGGTGACACTGACCGATGAAGGTCATGCGCTGCGTGAACGGGCACAAAGCATTCCCGAAGCGGTGCGCTGCGCCACGGCCTGCGACGATGACACATTGATTGCATTAAAAAATCAGCTCGACGATTTGCGCGCCAATCTCAACCGCGCCAAATAAAGTATGACGGATGTCGTCAAGGCGGCATTCTGACTATCAATGTCAAAAACTGCGTATATATATAGTGCGCGATTATATAGTGAATAGTGAGGTTATCATGTCTTTAGATAAAGTTGTTTATACCGCAAAAGCCAAAGCCACTGGCGGCCGTGATGGTCGTGCGACTTCTTCTGACAATGTGCTGGATGTGAAACTGGGCGTGCCAAAAGAGATGGGCGGCGCAGGCGGTGAAGTCACTAACCCAGAGCAGCTGTTCGCTGCGGGTTACTCAGCGTGCTTCCTGGGTGCGATGAAGTTCGTAGCGGGTCGCGACAAAATCACCATGCCGAAAGATGCGTGGATTGAAGGGGAAGTAGGTATTGGCCCAATCCCAACCGGTTTTGGTATTGAAGCCAAACTGAATATCCATCTGCCAGAAATGGATGCAGCAGAAGCGCAGAAGCTGGTGGATGCGGCACACATTGTTTGCCCGTACTCTAACGCGACCCGTGGCAATATTGATGTGACCCTGAACATCATTCGCTAAGGTCGCAGCCAGTTGGAAAAAGAGGCTCCGTCAGGGGCCTTTTATCATTTTATGGGGTCAGATCAATTATTGTCTGGTCTTACCATTGGTTAAATGTTCTACTGCTGCGCTGCATGCGCCTTCATTGCCGTTCCGGTTCAGATTCGTCCCGTTCCTGCTCGCTGCTTGCGCTTTTCTCGCTCACGGACGAACTCTATTGACTTTAAATAGTCACATTTAAGGTTGGTTTATTGACACCGGGTCAGGAATGAATAAGTAAATGAATTATATCAAAACGTTAACGCAGCAAAAGCTGTCGCTGTTGCTTGCGCTCTATCTCGGCATCTTGTTGAATTTGCCCATTTTTTATCGCCGATTTGACGGCTTCTTAACGAAATCCACGCTCTCTAACTGGCTTTCTGCGGTAGCCGAAGTGACGGCTGCGGTGTTGCTGACGTTTTTCCTGATGCGTCTGCTATCGCTGGGTGGTAAGTGGGTTTATCGCATCCTTGCCACGTTAACCGTGGTGATTTCCGTGGCTGCCGCCTATTACATGGCTTTCTTTAATGTGGTGATCGGCTACGGCATCGTGGCCTCAGTGATGACCACTGATGTCGATCTCTCTAAAGAGGTGGTCGGCATGCGCTTTGTGATGTGGATGGTGCTGGTCAGCGCGCTGCCGCTGCTGATGATTTGGCGCAATAACCTCAGCCAGACGTTGATTGAGCAATTAAAAACGCCGGGCCAGCGTCTGAAGCCTGCGGTGATTATGCTGCTGAGCGTAGCGCTGGTCTGGTTGCCGATTCGCTATTTCGACAAACTGCAAAAAGTGAATGAAGAGATCACCAATATCGACCTGCCAAGTTACGGCGGGGTGGTGGCACACTCGTATCTGCCTTCTAACTGGATAGCGGCATTAGGGCTATTTGCCTGGACCAAAGTTGATGAAGAGGTGGATGGAGCAGAGCTGCTCGATCCAGCGAAGAAGTTTACTTACGTGGCACCGCCAGGCATTGATGATACCTATGTGGTGTTTGTGATTGGCGAGACCACGCGCTGGGACCACATGGGTTTGCTGGGCTATGACCGCGATACCACGCCGAAGCTTTCCAAAGAGAAAAACCTGGTCGCTTTCCGTGGTGAGTCTTGTGATACCGCCACCAAATTGTCGCTGCGCTGCATGTTTGTGCGTGAAGGCGGCACCATGGATAACCCTGGCCGCACGCTGAAAGAGCAGAACGTTTTTGCCGTGATGAAGGAGCTGGGCTTTACGTCTGAGCTGTTCGCCATGCAGAGTGAAGTGTGGTTTTACGATAACGCCGATGTGAATAATTTCTCGTTCCGTGAGCAGATTGGTTCTGAGAAGCGTAATCAGGGTAAAGCGGTGGATGACATGCTGCTGGTGCCGGAACTGCAAGCTTCACTGCAACGTTTCCCGAAAGGTAAGCATCTGGTGGTGTTGCACACCAAAGGTTCGCATTACCTTTATTCTCAGCGTTATCCGCGCAGCTTCGCACGTTATCAGCCGGAATGTATGGGCGTGGATGAGACCTGTAGCAAAGCGCAGTTGATCAATGCTTATGACAACTCGATTCTGTACGTCGATACCATGCTGGATAGCGTGCTCGATCAGCTACGTGATAAGAAGGCAATTGTGTTTTATGCCGCTGATCATGGTGAGTCGATCAGCGATAATATGCACTTGCACGGCACGCCGCGTGAGATGGCTCCGCCGGAGCAGTTCCGCGTGCCGATGATGGTTTGGGCCTCTGATAAATATCTTGAAGATCCCACCAACCGCAGTAACTTCGAGCGTTTGCAGGCGCAGCAGCGCGTAGGGAAAACCCATCGTCATGTTGAGTTGTTCGATACCATTTTAGGCTGCCTGGGTTACAGTTCGCCGGATGGCGGAATTAAAGCGGCGAATAACTGGTGTCAGGCACCCGCGGCGACGCCTGCTAAAGCGTTGTAAGGGTTTTCTGGAAGGTGTTGAGCGGCAGGGCTTTTTGCGGCGCTGTTTGCTTTCCAGGCGATCGGGCGGATTTTACGGAAAAGGGATTGACGCTCTCCGGGGGGAGCAGTAATATTCGCCCCCATCGGCGAGTAGCGCAGCTTGGTAGCGCAACTGGTTTGGGACCAGTGGGTCGGAGGTTCGAATCCTCTCTCGCCGACCATATTTGAAGAAACCTGCTTGAAAAAGCAGGTTTTTTTTCGTCTGTCGATCGTGGAATCGGTGCCCTCAGGATGGAAGATGGTTCTGCGTGTGGTTTCAAAGGCGAATTTGTTGATTCTGTACTGGATTTAAAAGCGGAACCGGTGCAGTCAGGAGTGAATACGGGGCCGCTGCGTAAAGTCGCTGTCTCGTCCCTGATCGCTCGACACACGCCATCCCTGGCGTGTAACGCTTAACTCCGCGGCCCCGTATTCCCTCCTTCATTTGATTCTGTGCGCGTTTAGGGAAGCTGACATTCGGTCTTGTGTTTATTTCTCGTGGCGTAGTTGTTGATTCGGTGCGGGGTTTAAAAGCGGAACCGGTGCCGCCAGGAGTGAATACGGGGCCGCTGCGTAAAGTCGCTGTCTCATCCCTGATCGCTCGACACACGCCATCCCTGGCGTGTAACGCTTTACTCCGCGGCCCCGCATTCCCTCCTTCATTTGATTCTGTGCGCGTTTTGGGAAGCTAACATTTGGTTCTGTGCGTGCTGCTAAATGAAAACATTCTACTGCTTCTGAGTGTGCTGCTTTTCAACACAGCGGCACCCTTGCTGATGTGCGATGGGAAGGCGGTTCGGGGAGCAAAGCGTCCGCCGCAGGGATGCGGCGGCCGAGGCAACAGGGATGTATTTACGCCGTCTTTGCGATCGAACCGCCTTCCCTGAGCAACGCACCGTTTAAAAGCGATGATGTTTATACCTAACCTTCTAATTCACCCATCCCATCCAACAAATCATATTTACCCGCCATTATTCCAACTTTACCGACTCGACCCCTCGCGCAATCAACCCTGCACGCTTAATTCGCGACACATTCTTCTTATGACCGATTAATGCTTTTTGCTGATTTCTTATGCCATTACACCAGCATATTTCGCTGCCTGAACGTCATAACGCACGACGAATCGTTCAGTTATTCGACGTTTACCAATAACTTTTGTGTGTTTTTTAGCGGTGATAATCACTGTCATTTGGCTGCATAGCCAGACAATCACGCGGCATTGCGCGCTTTATCACCTTTTTAAATTTTGGCTCAGCGCCATAACCCTGTTTTTTATCGTTGCTTGCACTTACTCACACTCTGTGTAAATAACCCCACCTTGTATTGACGTTCTTTGCAACTGTTGACAAATTGATGCGTCAATAACATGCAGAGTAGGGCGATTCTGAGGAGCCGTTGGCTACCGGATGACAAAATAAACCACTCGCATGCTGCCCGAACCGCATAAAAAAATTCAGAGGTCGGGCGACGCACACAACATCACATCACAATGGAGCAAAACATGATCAACTCCCTGGCTAAATCCAGGATGCTGAAGGTCGGTCTTAGCCTGATTGCTATGACTGTTGCCGCGGGTGTCCAGGCGAAAACCCTCGTATATTGTTCAGAAGGTTCGCCGGAAGGCTTCAACCCGCAGCTCTTCACATCGGGTACCACTTACGATGCCAGCTCCGTGCCGATCTACAACCGCTTGGTTGAGTTCAAAACCGGTACTACCGAGCTGCAGCCGGGTCTGGCAGAAAAATGGGACGTTAGCGAAGATGGTAAAACCTATACCTTCCATCTGCGTAAAGGCGTGAAGTGGCAAACCACCAAAGACTTTAAGCCAACTCGTACCTTCAACGCTGACGACGTCGTGTTCTCCTTCGAGCGCCAGCTCGACAAAAACAACAAGTACCACGGTGTTTCGGGCGGCAGCTACGAATACTTCGAAGGCATGGACATGCCTAAGCTGATCGAGAAAATCGAAAAAGTTGACGACTACACCGTACGCTTCACCCTGAGCCGTCCTGAAGCGCCGTTCATTGCCGACCTCGGTATGGACTTCGCCTCAATCCTGTCAAAAGAGTACGCTGACAACATGCTGAAAGCCGGCACGCCAGAGAAGCTGGATCTGAATCCAGTGGGCACCGGTCCATTCGTGCTGCAGCAATACCAGAAAGACTCGCGCATTCTGTATAAAGCGAACCCAGACTTCTGGGGCACCAAGCCGAAAATTGATCGTCTGGTGTTCTCTATCACCCCTGATGCTTCTGTGCGTTACGCCAAACTGCAGAAAGGTGAGTGCCAGGTCATGCCGTATCCAAACCCGGCTGACATCGCGAGCATGAAAAAAGATGACAAAATCAACCTGATGGAACAGCCTGGTCTGAACGTCGGTTACCTGTCATTCAACACCGAGAAAAAGCCGCTGGATGACGTGAAAGTGCGTCAGGCACTGACCATGGCGGTGAACAAACAAGCCATCATCGACGCTGTGTATCAGGGCGCTGGCCAGGCCGCGAAAAACCTGATCCCACCAACCATGTGGGGCTACAACGATGCGGTGAAAGACTACGCTTACGACCCTGCCAAGGCGAAAGAACTGCTGAAAGAAGCCGGCATGCCGGATGGTTTCTCCATCGACCTGTGGGCGATGCCGGTACAGCGTCCTTACAACCCGAACGCCCGTCGCATGGCGGAAATGGTTCAGGCTGACTGGGCGAAAATTGGCGTGAAAGCCAAGATCGTCACCTTCGAGTGGGGCGAGTACCTGAAACGCGCCAAAGCCGGTGAACACCAGACTGTCATGATGGGCTGGACCGGTGACAATGGGGATCCAGACAACTTCTTCGCCACCCTGTTTAGCTGTGCCGCCGCTAAAGACGGTTCTAACTACTCACGCTGGTGCTACAAGCCGTTTGAAGATCTGATTCAGCCTGCACGTGCTGAAGCCGATCACAACAAACGTATTGAGCTTTACAAACAGGCTCAGGTCGTGATGCATGACCAGGCTCCGGCGCTGATTATTGCTCACTCTACCGTGTATGAACCGGTGAGCAAGAAAGTGACTGGCTATGTGGTTGATCCATTAGGTAAACATCACTTCGAAAACGTCGATATCCAGGAATAACCTTTCGGATTATCGCGGTCTGGGCCAGCGCTGCTGGCCCTCGGGCGGCACCTTTGCCGCCCGGTCTCCGCACTTTTTTTCCGGTTAATTTCTTATATACCCTCAATAATTCACGCTGTAGCAAGGCGGCAATTTCGTGAATATCCTGGAGCTTACTCAAGTAAGTGACTGGGATGAGCGAACGCAGCCAACGCAGATGCAGCATGAAGTATGACGGGGATTTTGAAGCGCTTCTTGCGTCGCAAACGACGTTGTCGATTGCGTGTTGTGAGCAATGTAGTCCCTGGCGGCAACGCCACGGGAAATGACTGAGAATCCGGCTTATGCTGCAATTCATACTCCGACGTCTGGGCCTTGTCATCCCAACGTTCATCGGTATTACCTTACTGACCTTTGCGTTTGTCCATCTGATCCCCGGTGACCCGGTGCTGATCATGGCGGGTGAACGCGGTATCTCTCCCGAGCGCCACGCCCAGTTGATGGCCCAATTTGGCCTCGACCAGCCGATGTGGAAACAGTACATCACCTACATCAATGGTGTGCTGCACGGCGACCTCGGCATCTCGCTGAAAAGCCGCATCCCGGTCTGGGATGAGTTCGTCCCCCGCTTCAAAGCCACGCTGGAACTCGGCATCTGCGCGATGATCTTCGCCATTGCGGTGGGCATTCCGGTGGGCGTGCTGGCGGCAGTTAAACGCGGTTCGGTGTTTGACCACACCGCAGTCGGTATTTCACTGACTGGCTACTCAATGCCGATTTTCTGGTGGGGCATCATGCTGATCATGCTGGTGTCGGTGCAGCTCAACCTGACGCCGGTATCCGGGCGTATTAGCGACACCATTTTCCTCGACGATAGCCACCCACTCACCGGTTTTATGCTGATTGATACGCTGCTGTGGGGTGAAGAGGGCGATTTCAAAGATGCGGTGATGCACATGATTTTGCCGGCCATCGTGCTGGGGACTATCCCGCTGGCGGTGATCGTGCGTATGACGCGCTCTTCAATGCTGGAAGTGCTGGGTGAGGATTATATCCGTACCGCGCGCGCTAAAGGCCTGACGCGTATGCGCGTCATCGTGGTGCATGCGCTGCGTAACGCCATGCTGCCAGTGGTCACCGTGATCGGTCTGCAAGTCGGCACTTTGCTGGCGGGCGCGATTCTGACGGAAACCATCTTCTCGTGGCCGGGACTCGGTCGCTGGCTGATCGAAGCATTGCAGCGTCGTGACTATCCGGTGGTGCAGGGCGGCGTGCTGTTGGTGGCGATTCTGATCATCGTGGTCAACCTGCTGGTTGATCTGTTGTACGGCGTGGTCAATCCGCGCATTCGACATAAGAAATAAGGGGGGCATCATGACAACTGTTGATCCCGCAAGCGTAAGCGCTGCACCTAAGCCGATGACCCCGATTCAGGAATTCTGGCACTACTTCAAACGTAATAAAGGCGCGGTGATTGGCCTGGTTTACATCATTCTGATGCTGCTGATCGCCATCTTCGCCGATGTGCTGGCACCGCATGCGCCGTCAGAGCAGTTCCGAGATGCGCTGCTGCATCCGCCGGTGTGGCAGGAAGGCGGCAGCTGGAAATTTATCTTTGGCACCGATGACGTAGGCCGTGATGTGCTGTCACGCCTGATGTTCGGTGCACGTTTATCGCTGCTGGTCGGCTGTCTGGTGGTGGTACTGTCGCTGATCCTTGGCGTGGTGTTTGGCCTGATGGCGGGTTACCTCGGCGGCGTCGTCGATGCGGTAATCATGCGTCTGGTCGACATCATGTTGGCGCTGCCGAGTCTGCTGCTGGCATTGGTGCTGGTGGCGATCTTTGGTCCGTCGATTGTCAACGCCTCGCTGGCGATTACTTTCGTCGCGCTGCCGCACTATATCCGTCTGACGCGTGCAGCGGTGCTGGTGGAAGTGAACCGCGACTACGTCACCGCCTCCAGCGTGGCGGGTGCCGGTACGCTGCGCCAGATGTTCGTCAATATTCTGCCTAACTGCCTGGCACCGCTGATCGTGCAGGCATCATTAGGCTTCTCCAACGCCATCCTCGATATGGCGGCGTTGGGCTTTCTCGGAATGGGGGCGCAACCGCCAACGCCGGAGTGGGGCACCATGCTCTCCGACGTGTTGCAGTATGCGCAAAGTGCCTGGTGGGTAGTGACGTTCCCTGGTGTCGTCATCCTGCTCACCGTGCTGGCATTCAACCTCATGGGCGATGGTTTGCGTGATGCACTCGACCCGAAACTCAAGCAGTAAAGAGGCACCGAGATGGCACTATTAAATGTAGAAAAACTGTCGGTGCACTTCGGCGACGAAAAGACACCGTTCCGTGCAGTAGACCGTATCAGCTACCAGGTTGAACAAGGCCAGGTGGTGGGAATTGTGGGTGAATCCGGCTCTGGTAAGTCGGTCAGCTCGCTGGCGATCATGGGACTGATTGATTATCCCGGCCGCGTAATGGCGGAAAAGCTGGAGTTCAACCAGCGCGATTTGCAGAAGATCTCTGAGAAAGAGCGCCGCCAGCTGGTGGGCGCGGAAGTGGCGATGATCTTCCAGGACCCGATGACCAGCCTCAACCCGTGCTACACCGTGGGCTTCCAGATCATGGAAGCGCTGAAGGTGCATCAGGGCGGTAGCAAAAGCACCCGTCGTCAGCGTGCTATCGACTTGCTGGATCAGGTCGGTATTCCCGATCCGGCCTCTCGTCTGGATGTTTATCCGCATCAGCTGTCAGGCGGCATGAGCCAGCGCGTGATGATCGCCATGGCGATTGCCTGCAAACCTAAGCTGCTGATTGCCGATGAACCGACGACGGCGCTGGATGTGACCATTCAGGCGCAAATCATCGAACTGCTGCTGGAGTTGCAGAAGCAGGAGAACATGGCGCTGATTCTGATTACCCACGATTTGGCGCTGGTGGCAGAAGCCGCGCAGCACATCATCGTGATGTACGCCGGCCAGGTCGTGGAGAGCGGTAAAGCGGTAGACATCTTTAAAGCGCCGCGTCATCCGTACACTCAGGCGTTGCTGCGCGCACTGCCGGAGTTTGCCGCAGATAAAGCGCGTCTGGCTTCGCTGCCGGGTGTGGTGCCGGGCAAATATGACCGTCCCACCGGCTGTCTGCTCAATCCGCGCTGTCCGTATGTGACCGAACGCTGCCGTCGTGAAGAACCTGAACTGCGTGACATTCCGGGTCGCCAGTCTAAATGCCATTTCCCACTGGATGATGCCGGGAGACCGACTTATGAGTCTTAATAATACTCAGCAGGATTACCTGCTGCAGGCGATCGACCTGAAAAAACACTACCCGGTGAAGAAAGGGCTGTTTGGCCAGGAACGTCTGGTGAAAGCGCTGGATGGCGTGTCGTTCAACCTTGAACGCGGTAAAACGCTGGCGGTGGTGGGTGAATCGGGCTGTGGGAAATCCACGCTTGGCCGTTTGCTGACCATGATTGAGACGCCGACCGAAGGCCAGCTTTACTGGCACGGTCAGGATTTGCTGAAACACGATCCACAGGCGCAAAAACTGCGTCGTCAGAAAATCCAGATCGTGTTCCAGAACCCGTATGGCTCGCTTAACCCGCGCAAAAAAATCAGCCAGATTCTCGAAGAACCGCTGGTGATTAACACCTCACTGACCAAAGCGGAACGTCGCGAGAAAACGCTGGAGATGATGGCGAAGGTGGGCCTGAAAACCGAGCACTACGATCGCTATCCACATATGTTTTCTGGTGGTCAGCGCCAACGTATCGCCATCGCGCGCGGTTTGATGCTCGATCCGGACGTGCTGATCGCCGATGAACCGGTTTCTGCGCTCGATGTTTCCGTGCGTGCGCAGGTGCTCAACCTGATGATGGATTTGCAGCAGGATTTGGGTTTGTCCTATGTGTTCATTTCTCATGATTTGTCGGTGGTGGAGCATATCGCTGACGAAGTGATGGTGATGTATTTAGGTCGCTGCGTTGAACGAGGCAGCAAAGAGGCTATTTTCAGTCATCCGCGTCATCCTTATACGCAGGCATTGCTGTCAGCCACGCCACGTTTGAATCCAGATGAGCGTCGTGAAAGGATTAAATTGACCGGTGAACTGCCCAGTCCACTTAATCCGCCGCCGGGCTGTGCGTTTAACGCGCGCTGCCGCCGCCGTTTTGGTACCTGCGTCCAGTTGCAGCCCAAACTGAAGCAATATGGCGAACAGCAAATTGCCTGTTTCGCGGTGGATCAGGACGAGAATCAGCCGGTGGGCGTGTAATTAATAACGCCAAAAATGAATAAAGGCTCCTGCGGGAGCCTTTAATTTTTCCTGCGTTATACTTCAGGGATGCTAACGCGAAAAATGTTTCTGCCGGAAGCGCCTGGAAATGTATTACTCCAGTGCATCAGTAATCGATTGGTCCTGATTAAGGGTTAAATCGTTAAGGCAAATTCTGAATAGCGGCAGGATTATGTGAGCATAATCACGCACCTGTTAAATCCGCAACTTGAACCACTTCTGCTTCATATCAGTAGCTTAGGTGAATGTTTTTGTCGTTATTATTTCAGTTAATCGATATTAATAAATCTCCGGCCTTAAATATCTGCACGCTTTTTGCATTGCCAGATTTTCAATCATATTGATAAAAGTCTTTTGTTGAATACGCCGTTTTTGTAATCAGAATTCCCTCACTCTCTTTTAGTGTGTGTGATATATTCGCGGAAAATTCCCTCCCGCTTTTACAGGCTCTGATCATGAAGAATTACGACGATCTGCAGCGTTTTAAAGAAAAGACCAAAACGCTCGATATCGCTTTTAAGGATATGTCTGGGCAATCGCAGGAAGCGGATCACAGCCAGTGGGCGATCATCCGCCAATTAGCGACCGATAATGAGCCTGAGTTAGGCAGCGGCCAGCGTATTGACCTGCCACAGCCGCAGCCGATTCGCGGTGATGAGTTCAGCGCACCCGCTGCTGCACCGGCGGCAATTTCACCTGCGGCCAGCACTTCACGCGGTTCGATTCTCGACAGCCTGGCGGCCACTGCGCCTGCAGAACCTGCACCAGCCGCGCCGCCTGCGGGAGTCTCGTCTCTCTTCCCGCCTGCACCAGCGGCTAAACCGGCGCCCTCTGTCATCTCACAGGCACCGAAAGCGACCCATGTTGAGCGTCAGGCCACGACGTCGCTGTTTCCACCGCCGCCAGCGAAACCGGCTGCTGCACCTTTATCTGCATCCGCACCTATCGCTGCGGTACCCGCAGCGACGCCGGCTCCCGCACCTGTAGCGAACCCTGCTCCAGCGCCTTTAGCCGCACCGATTGCCGCGACATCGGCTGAAGCGCCGCAGGCTGCATCAACGTTCAGTGCACCCGCGTCTACCTTTGCCGCTCCGGTTGAACCGGCGCGTCCGGCCGCTTCTGCACCCTCTCGTTTTGGTGCCCTGTTCCGTTCGCGTGCAACGGAACCTGCTAATCTATCGAAAGAAACACCCTTAAAACCGCTATTGGAGAAGATTGCGCTATGCCGTTAGTTTGTGTGTGCTCGCCAAAAGGGGGAGTAGGGAAAACCACCATGGCGGCCAACCTTGCATGGAGTCTGGCTCGCGCTGGCAGCAAGGTGTTGGCAATCGATTTCGATGTCCAGAACGCATTGCGCCTGCATTTTGGTGTGCCGCTGAATGATGGTCGCGGCTTTGTTGCGCGCTCCGAAGAGCAGGCCGACTGGAGCCAATCCATCCTCACCACCGGCGGTAATATTTTCGTCATGCCTTATGGCGATGTGACCGAAGATCAGCGTGAGCGTTTTGAAGAGAACCTGATTAAAGATCCACATTTCCTGCGCCGCGGTCTGGACACGGTTTTAAATTATCCGGGACTGGTCATTATTGCCGATTTCCCGCCAGGCCCAGGTCCGGCACTTAAAGCCATGGCCGCTTTGGCCGATATGCATTTAGTGGTGATGCTGGCAGATACCGCCTCGGTCTCTTTACTGCCACAAATTGAAAATGACCGCATGATAGGTCAGCCACTCAATAATAAGTGTGGTCATTATTTCGTACTTAACCAAAGTGACAATCGCCGCAATATTAGCCGTGAAGTCACTGGCTTTATGCAGCAGCGTTTGGGCGAGAATTTATTAGGCGTGGTTCATCGTGATGAAAGCGTCGCGGAAGCCAATGCTTCACAACAATCAGTTTATGATTTCAGCCCGGCATCAGCCGCAGCCTTTGATATCGAACTGGTGGCGAAGCGCGTAGCCAATATCCTGAATATTACCGTGGGTAACGGTGAAGTTCAGGCACCTATCCGCAGCCATTATTAATCGCCAGGCATTTGCCTGGCGGTATTAGCAATAATAACAACACAGCTTCTTTAGGGTGAATCATGAGTAAACTCGGGTTTTACCTGCTGCTGCTGGTGCTTGCACCTGTGGCTGCGGTAATCGTCATCACGCCTATGGACAGCCAAAAACAATATATTTTTGGCTTAATCAGCATCGGGATGATGTTTTTACTGGGCTTCAGCAAAAGCCGCAAAATAACCGTCATCATGGTTATCCTTTCTGCGCTGATGTCGACCCGATATATCTGGTGGCGCACCACGGAGACGCTACAGTTTAATTCCGAGATTGAAGCGATTCTCGGTATCGGCTTATATCTGGCCGAACTGTATGTCTGGCTGATTCTGATTCTCGGCTTCCTGCAAACTACCTGGCCATTAAAACGCACCATTGAACCGTTGCCGGACGATACCAGCCTGTGGCCCACTGTCGACGTCTATGTCCCGACTTATAACGAAAGCCTCGACGTTGTCCGTGATACCGTGCTGGCGGCCCAGTGTATTGATTATCCGCGTGACAAACTCAAGGTCTATTTGCTGGATGATGGCAAGCGCAGTGAGTTTGCGGTTTTTGCCGCCGATGTGGGCGTGGGCTATATCACCCGCGACGACAACAGCCATGCGA
This sequence comes from Pantoea rwandensis, assembly GCF_000759475.1. Classification (NCBI taxonomy): domain Bacteria; kingdom Pseudomonadati; phylum Pseudomonadota; class Gammaproteobacteria; order Enterobacterales; family Erwiniaceae; genus Pantoea; species Pantoea rwandensis. The sequence continues at coordinate 389,672 of NZ_CP009454.1, read as the reverse complement.
AAGCCGGTAACCTCAACCATGCGATGAAAATCACCAAGGGTGAGCTGATCTGCATCTTTGACTGTGACCACGTCGCCACGCGTACTTTCCTGCAGGCGACCGTCGGTCCGTTCCTGAACGATCCCAAGCTGGCGCTGTTGCAGACGCCACACTATTTCTATTCACCGGACCCGTTTGAACGTAACTTGCGTGCGGCACGGACGATCCCGAACGAAGGGGCTTTGTTCTACGGCCCGGTTCAGCAGGGTAACGACAACTGGAACGCGACCTTCTTCTGCGGTTCCTGTGCGGTGATTCGCCGTAGCGCACTGGAAGAGATTGGTGGATTTGCGGTGGAAACCGTGACCGAAGATGCGCACACCGCATTGAAAATGCAGCGTCTGGGCTGGGGGTCTGCCTTCCTGGCGATTCCGCTGGCTGCGGGTCTGGCAACTGAGCGTCTCGGTCTGCACGTGGTTCAGCGTAACCGCTGGGCACGTGGCATGACGCAGATCTTCCGTGTGGATAATCCGCTGTTTGGCCGTGGTCTGAAATGGCAGCAGCGCCTCTGCTACCTCAACGCCATGCTGCACTTCCAGTTCGGTCTGCCGCGCGTGGCATTCCTGACCGCGCCGCTGGCGTACCTGCTGTTCAACCTGAACATCATTCACTCGTCGGCGTCGCTGATCTTCGCCTACGTATTGCCGCATTTGGTGATGTCGCTGTACGTCAACTCCCGCATGAACGGCAAGTTCCGTTACACCTTCTGGGGTGAAATCTACGAAACCGTGATGTGCTTCCACCTCGTGATCCCGACGTTGCTGACCATGCTGGCACCTAAGCGCGGTAAATTTAACGTAACGGATAAAGGGGGCTTGCTGGATCAGGGCTTCTTCGATTTCCACATCGTCCGCCCCCATGTGATTGTCGCGGTACTGCTGACCATTGGTATCGTCGCGGGCGTCGTACGTGCAACGGCACATGATTACTTCGGTGTTGACCCTTATGTTATCGCCCTCAACGTCGGCTGGGCGGTGTTCAGCCTGATCATCCTGATGGCGGCGATTGCCGTGGCGCGCGAAACCAAACAGGTACGTAAAACCATTCGTATCGACGTGCAGATTCCGGCGGTGATTCACTACGCCAGCGGTATCTCATCACGCACCCAAACCAGCGACCTGTCGATGGGCGGCGCGCAACTGGATGCGCCGGACAATCGTCATGAGCATGATGAAATTGAAGAGATTGACCTGCTGCTGAAATCCGGTGCCATCACTATTCCGGTGAGCAAAATCTCCGGCGATGAAGAGACCATTCGTCTGCGCTTTGGTGATATGCCGCTATCGCGTCGTCGTGAGCTGGTGCGTGTGGTACTGGCGCGCGCCGATGCGTGGATCCAGCCGGAGTATAAGCAGGACAACCCGCTGGTATCGCTGGGCACCATTATTCGTACCGTATTTGAGCTGTTCTGGCTGACCTGGAAAGATCGCCGTGAGAAGCGTAAGCGTAACAACCAGTCGGCAGTGAAAGAGGACAGCGCAGTATGAAGAATTTGACGCAAACGTTGCTGGCAAGCTCGCTGGCGACGGCGCTGATGCTCGCCCCGGCCTGGGCAGAAACTCCTGCGGTAACGCAGGATAGTTCGGCCTTGTCCAACGTGCCGCCACCGCAAGGCATCCAGAGTGAAGCGGATGCCCAGTTGCAGCAGGCGGCGGGTGCAACACCTTATGCGCCCACTGAAAATGCACCAGCGACTGAAAATAGTGCCCCGGCTGCGATGGATATGCCAGCAGCCAACGCCACAAACCCGGCTGCACCAGAGGCGGAGCTGCCTGCTACCACGCCAGCGCCAGAGAGGGTGCTGCCTGATGTGGCACCTGCGGCATCAGTCGCCGCACCCGTGGTTTCCGCTTCTGCGATGCTCAATCAACCTATCAGCAGCACCATTTCCGTGGCGCAGATGGGCCAGCCGCAGGGCATCACCTTAACCGGCGGTCAGCTGCAATCGGGTATCATGTTTACTCTGCCGAGCGATGAAGTGATCACCAACGCGCGCCTGAATTTGTCGCTGCGCGTTTCAGCAGCACTGGCGGCGCGTAATACCTCGTTGCAGCTGATGCTAAACGGTCAGCCGCTGGGCACCTTGCCACTGGGATCGAGCGACAGTGATGTCAGCGACTATCAGCTGGATATTCCGGCAGCGATGGTGGTTTCAAGCAACAACCTCAGCTTCAAAATTAACGATGCTGACAAACTGCTGTGCGAAAAAGAGAGTGCGCAGCAGTATCAGGTCTCCATCTTGCCGAAAACCACGCTGAGCCTCGAAGGCCAGCAGTTGAATATCGGCACCAGCCTGCGCAACTTCCCGCGTCCGTTTATGGATGCGCAGCGTATGACGCCAGCCAGCGTGACCTTCGGCTTTGCCGCCAATGCCACGCCGGACAGCATCAGCGCGGCGGCGTTAGTGGCATCATGGATGGGTATTCAATCGGACTATCGCGGCATTCGTTTCCCGGTGGTACGTGGCGATCTGCCTGAGCACAACGGCATTTTGATTGGCCATCCCGGTGAGAAGATCGGTTCTGTGACTTTGCCTGCCACCAACGGACCGCTGTTGCAGGTGATTGATAACCCGAACAACCCGGTTTACAAACTGCTGTTAGTGGTCGGCGCGGATGATGCTCAGCTGCGTCAGGCGGCCAACCGTTTGACCACGCAACCGCTGGCGACCGATGCCAGCAGTCTGAACGTGCAGCCGCAGCCGATTGGCCTGCGTAAGCCGTATGACGCGCCGCGCTGGATCAACACCACCCGCCCGGTGCGGTTGAGCGAGCTGCTGCGTAAAGATCAGAGTCTGACCACCACCGGCATCTGGCACGATGCGCTGAGCGTGAACTTCCGCGCGGCACCCGATTTGTTCATGTGGGATGGCGACACCATTCCGGTCGAGCTGCACTACCGCTTCCCGTCGGAAAGCTGGATTGATGAGAACAAATCGTTCCTCAACGTGATGCTTAACGGCACCTTCCTGCGCAACCTGACCGTAAACAAAGTCGGCTTGCTGGAGAGCGCCTGGCATCGTCTGGGCGGCGACGCCCGTCAGGAGCACTACACCCTGAAGCTGGAGCCGTATCTGATTTACGGTGATAACCAGCTGGCGCTGTACTTCAACATCAAACCGAAAGCGGACGCGCCCTGTGGTGTGTTGCTCAACAACAACATTAAGAGCCGCATCGAAGATGATTCGTGGATCGATCTGAGCCACACGCGTCACTTCACCATGCTGCCGAACCTGTCGTACTTCGTTGGCGCATCGTTCCCGTTCTCGCGTCTGGCGGACTTCTCGCAGACCACCTTGCTGCTGCCAGAAAAACCGACCGATGCGGAGATCTCCACGCTGCTGGATATGTCTTCACGTGCGGGTAACGCGACCGGTGTACCGCTAGTGCAGAACCAGGTGCTGTTTGGCTTGCCAAATGGTGGCACTAACCTGACACGCCTGCAGGACAGCGATCTGCTGGCGGTGAGCACCACACAGAACAGTGAATTCAATCAGCAGATGCTGGCTAACACGCCTTATCAGACCAGCGGTAATACGTTGGGCGTGAAAGATCCGACGACCTGGGACAAGCTGCGTGGCTGGCTGACCGGCGACTGGAATCTTCAGCAGTTGGATGCCGATCGTTACTTCTCCTCCAACGAAGCCTGGCGTGGCTTTGTCAGCTACCGCTCGCCGTGGAATGCCGATCGTCTGGTGGTGATGACGGTGGCAACCAGCGATCAACAGCTGCTGCGTTTGCATGAAGATCTCAACTCGGCGCGCATTAACGCGGGCATTCGTGGCGATACCGCCATCATCACCGATGAAAACGGTATCCGCAGTTTCCGCGTCGGCCCACAGTTCCCGAGTGGCGAAATGCCGTGGTACATGATGGTGGTGTGGTATGCCAACCAGCACTCGGTGCTGATGGCGCTGGCGGCTCTGTTGCTGGCAACGCTGGTCGGCGGTAGCGCATGGGCGATGCTGAAGCGTCATGCATGGCGACGCCTCAACCCGAAAGCTGATAGCAAGTCCGGCAAGAAGTAAGGATAAAAACAATGAAAAAAAATCTGTTGAGTGCCGGTATTCGTCATGCCCTGATTCTGGGTGGGGCACTGGCGTTCTCTCAGCCGCTGCTGGCGGCGGAGAGCACCAATCCTGCGTTACAAGCGTTGTTTGATCAGGCGGCTTACTGGCATCAGAAAGCGCATGACGATTTGGCCAAATCTTCGCTGCAAAAAGTGTTGATGGTGGAACCCAATAACACTCAAGCGCTTTATTTGCTGGCGCTCTATTCCCAGCAAAGCGGCAGCAGCGCGGAAGCGGCGCAGTGGCGCGCGCGCCTGAGTGCCGCATCGCCGAACGATCCGCACCTCACCGAACTGGATAATGCGCGTCAGCTGCAAACCATTCCGCAGGCGCAGCTATCGTTAGCGCGGCAGCAGGCCCGCAGCGGCAATATTGCGGCTTCGCTGCAGACCTGGCGCAATACCTTTAATGGCAATGAGCCACCACCGAGCGTGGCGGCGGAATATTACCTGACCATGGCCGGAGACCGCTCGCTGCTGCCGCAGGCGGTCGAAGCGCTGCGCCAATTCGCGGCCGATCATCCACAAGATACCGGCGCGAAGCTGGCACTCGGCAAAGCACTGACCTATCAGGAATCAACCCGTCGTCAGGGTATTGATCTGCTGGGCACGCTGGCGGATGGCAATAAAGACGCTGACCGTTCACTGCGCCAGGCGCTGCTGTGGCTCGGGCCGCAGGCGTCCGATGCTTCCCTGTACCAGACCTGGCAGCAGCGCCATCCGCAGGACAATGCGGTGATGGATTACTACCGTAAAAATGTCGGTGGTGCTGAGAAAGGGGCGGGCTTTACCGCACTGAACAGTGGTGACGTCAGCAACGCACAGAACAACTTTGAGAAAGTGCTGCAGGCAAACCCTCAGGATGCCGATGCACTGGCAGGGATGGGCTATGTGGCCCAGCGTGCCGGACGCTATGCGGAAGCGGCAGATTATCTGACGCGCGCCGCGCAGATGGGCGGCGATCAGAGCGAGACGCGCCAGAAGCAGGCAGCCGATGCGCGCTTCTATGCCCAGTTGGCCACCGCGCAGCAGGCGCTGAAAAACGGTGACAGCGCGCAGGCATTAGCCTTGAGTGAACCCCTGGCGCAGGCCGATGGCGAGAAAGGCGTTTCAGCTAAGCTGTTCCGCGCGGACGTGCAGCGTCGCAGCAATCAACTCGACCAGGCGGAACAAACCTATCGTTCCATCCTGCAAGGCGACCCGAATAACCGCAACGCCAAAGAAGGCCTGTTCTACGTGCTGCGTCAGCAGAACCGCAGCGCCGAAGCGAACACGCTGCTGGCATCACTGCCGGACAGCGTACGCCAGAGTGTGGCTCCGCGCGGCAGCAGCACCGATCCAATCCGTGCGCAGGCCAAGCGTGAGTTGGCGGCAGGCAATAACAGTGCGGCGATTGCCACTTTGAACAGCGGGATTCAGCGTTATCCCAACGATGGCTGGCTGCGACTCGACCTGGCGCGTATTTATCGTGCGCAGGGCGATAGCATGATGGCCGCCAATATCATGCAGCCGTCAATGCGCAGCGGCGCCAGCACGGCAGAGCTGTATGCCGGCGCATTGAACGCCAGCGAAAGCGGCGCCTGGCAGCAGGCGAGTTTGCTGTTGTCACGCATACCGAACGGCAGCAAGAGCAGCGATATGCGCGAACTGGCGCAGCGTGTGAACTTCAACCTGCAGATGACCACCGCCGATCAGTATCTGGCGCAGGGTTCCAATGCTGCAGCGGCGAATACCCTGCGTGCGCTGGCCTCGTCACCTCCGTCCAACCCGGTGGATGCCGGTAATCTGGCACAGAAGCTGGCGAAAGCGGGCGATCTCACCACCGCTGTCTCTGTGGTGCGCAGCAATATGCAGCGCGGTATTCAGGGGAACGCCGGTGATTACGCTGCACAGGTCGCGGTGCTCAACCAGGCGGGTCTGAATACCGAAGCGCAGAGCTTCCTCAGCAGCCCGGAGCTGCAGGCGCGCAGTACGCCCACGCAGCTGGCGGGTATTCGCAACGGTTACGTGATCAACGAAGTGGATCGTCTGCGTGAGCAGAAGCAGTACGCCGCGGCTTACGACAAGCTGGTGGGTGCATTGCAGCACGATCCACAGAACCGCGATCTGATGTTCGCCATGGCGCGACTGTATCAGTCCGGCAAGATGAACAAAGAAGCGGGTGTGGTGTATGACTACCTGATGACCCAGGATACGCCAACGCAAGATGCGCGTACCGGTGCCATCAACGTGGCACTGGCCAACAATGACGTCAATAAAGCCAATACCCTGACACGAGGCCTGAACAATGAGCAGTCACCGGATCGCCAGCTGTTACTGGCGCGCGTGGCCGAAGCCAACGGCAATCACAGCCAGGCCATGAGCTATCTGCGCAGCGCGCGCGGCCAGTTGATTGGTCTGCAGGGCGCCACTAATGGTGATACGCCAAGCGTGGGTGGTCTGGCATTGGCGGATAACCCGTTCATCAACCGTGGTACTTCGCCGGTGGGACGTTCTCCGTCTGCCTATGGCGCGGTGATGCCATGGCAATCGTCACCGGATGTCACCAGCAGCGCAACGGGGACCACGCTGGCCAGCAATACCCCCGCTATCCAGCAGAGCCAGACGCTGCGCCAGATCGACAGTATGATGGACGATCTGCAAGAGAAAACCGGCACCTGGATTCAGGGCGGCATGCAGATACGTGGTCGTGACGGCGAATCGGGTCTGAGCAAACTGACCGAAGCCAAAGCGCCACTGACGTTCTCCACCGTCCCGTTTGGCGAATCGCGCTTTGACTTTACTATGACACCTGTCTCGCTCACGGCGGGCAGTGCGGCGGGCGATGCGTGGCGTCGTTTCGGCACCAATGCCCTGGTGCAGGGTAATGTGGTGGCGTCAGGCGATGCCAAAATTGACGATGTTCCGTCTTCATCCACTGATTCGCAGAAAGCTACGGGTGTTGAGCTGAACCTGGCATTGAAAGGCGACAGCTACAAGATTGACCTCGGCAGTACGCCACTCGGACAGGATTTGAGTACCCTGGTGGGAGGCGTGCAGTGGTCACCGAAACTCACTGACTTCCTGACGCTGATCCTCACCGGTGAACGTCGCGCGATGACCGACAGCCTGCTCTCCTATGTGGGCGTGGAAGATAAAACCAGCGGTAAGCGCTGGGGTCGCGTGACCAAAAACGGCGGTAATGCCTTACTGAGCTATGATAACGGCGATGCTGGTTTCTATGTCGGCGGTGGCGCGTACAGCTACATTGGCGAAAACGTGGCGAGTAACAACAGCGTGCAGGCGACTGCCGGTGCGTATGTGCGTCCGTTCCACTACGACGACCGCGAACTGAAAGTGGGCATGAGCCTGTCGTGGATGGATTACTCGAAAAACCTGAGTTACTTCAGCTACGGTCAGGGCGGTTACTTCAGCCCGCAGAACTATGCATCGGTCTCGTTCCCGATCGAGTTCTCCCGCAAGTTCGACGATCTGAAAGTGAACGTGGGTGGTTCGGTGGGTTATCAATCCTACAGCCAGGATAAGAGCGCCTACTTCCCGAACGATCCGACTTACCAGGCACAAATGCAGAGCCTGGCCGATCAGGGTTACGTGAAGAGCGCGTATTACAGCGGCGAGAGCAAGAATGGCATTGGCTATAACTTGCACGCCGGTGCGGATTATAAGATCAACAAAGATGTCACTGTGGGTGGGCAATTAGGCTACGACACCTTTGGCGATTACAACGAAAGCACAGCGAATCTGTACTTCCGTTATCTGTTCGGAGACAACTAAATGAGTGAGCAGGCAACCGCGCGCGTCAGCCATCCGCATCAGCCGGGTTGGTTTGATCTGGTCAGCGTGATGATTGAAGGGATGCTGGACAACGCGGGCGAGGAAGCCGAAGGCTTTCTCAACAATGTGGGCGCATCGCTGGCAGCGCGCTATCCTTTAGCGGAAGCGCGCACCGTGCAGGATCTGGAACGCGAGATGAATCTGCAACTGGCGCGCTTTAGCTGGGGTTTCACCCAGCTTCAGCCGCTGGAAAATGCCATTCTGATTCAGCACCATGCGCTGCCGCAGGGCGACAGCAAGGTGGGTGCAGAGCGCTGGCAGCTGGCGATGAGCGCCGTGCTGGCCGGTGTTTATTCACAGTGGCTGCAGGCACAGGGCGGCAGCGCTGTGGCGCCGGTCACCTTCGAGAAGAATGACGGCAACACGCTGCATTACCGATATCAATAGGATTGTTTGATGAGAGTCATGCGCTTCTGGCGTCTATGGATGCTGTGTTTCATGGTGATGTTTTTCAGCGCCCAGGCTGCAGCAGATGGCTGGAGCACCTTCAAAGGCCGCTTTATGAGCGGCGATGGACGTATCAGTGATACGGCCAACAACAATGTCAGTCATACCGAAGGTCAGGGTTATGGCATGCTGTTGGCGGTCGCGAACGACGACCGCACCACGTTTGATCTGCTGTGGAAGTGGACGCGTACCCATCTGCGTAATCCGCAAAACGATCTGTTCTACTGGCGTTACACGCCGGGTGCTTCAGACCCGATTGCCGACAAGAACAATGCCTCTGATGGCGATGTGCTGATTGCGTGGGCACTGCAGCGCGCAGGCCAAAAGTGGGGCGGTGATTATCAGTCAACTTCTGACCGTATTCAGCGCGCCATCGTCAAACAAAACGTCATCACGTTTGGCGGCCACACGGTGATGTTGCCTGGAGCACAGGGCTTCAACAAAAACAGCTATGTGGTGCTGAATCCCTCTTATTTCCTGTTTGCCGCCTGGCAGGCGTTTGCCGATCGTAGCCATCTGCGCGTATGGAATAACCTGATCGACGACGGCATGGAACTGCTCGGTGATATGCACTTCGGCAAAACCGGTCTGCCGCTGGATTGGGTGGCGTTGAATGCCGATGGTTCGGTGGCACCGGCGGTGGGTTATTCCAATCGCTTTAGCTACGATGCCATACGCGTTCCACTCAACATCTGGTGGTATGACCCGCAGAGCCTGCGTCTTGTGCCATTCCAGCGCGTCTGGCAGGGTTATGATCGCCAGACGACACCGGCCTGGTTTGACGTGCTCGCCAACACCCCTGCGCCTTACAATATGGAAGGCGGTTTGCTGGCGGTTCGCGATCTGACCCTGAATCAAACCGGTTATCTCAGCGATCGTCTGGCGCCGGATCAGAACTACTTCTCCGCCAGCTTGCAGTTACTGACCTGGCTGGCGTATCAGGAAAAGCGTTAGCCAATCTCGGGTTGCGTCGCGAGGACGCACATTTTAAAAGCTGTACTTCATTGATGGAGTGCGGCTTTTTTTATGTCTAAATTTCACGTAGCAGCTCACATTGTTTATCTTTTTCAAGACAATAACCTGAAGCGCGTTGATCTTGATCAATGCTGAGCCATAAACCAACATGTGAATTTGTCATGCTAAAATGTATAGACAAAAGTGTATGCTAAAATGCAAACGGAATTGGAGTTTGAATGGGATACCATCAAAGCGGAAACCAACATCCGCAAGCATGGCATCAGCTTTGAAATTGCAGCCAGAGTCTTTGATGACCCTTATCACATCGCTAGTCAGGATCGCGTTGAAAACGGCGAATATCGCTGGCAGACGTTGGGTAGTGTGTCGGGTTATCTCATCGTATTGGTTGCCCATACGGTCAGATTTGAACAGGGTACCGAGATTGTCAGGATCATCAGTGCTCGTTCTGCAACGCGAAATGAGAGGAGGCGATATGAGCAAAATCAGAGTTAAACGCAGTGAACTGCCGCCGCTTACAGATAAACAGCAGTTGGAACTGGAAGCGTTGAGTCAAAAAGCGGACGGAGACATTGATTTTGAGGACATTGCGCCGTTAGACGACGCCTTCTGGAGCACAGCTACGCGCGGCCGCTTCTATCGTCCGGTAAAAACGCAAGCCTCGGTGAGGATTGATGCCGATGTTCTGGAATGGCTGAAAGCGCCAGGGAAAGGTTACCAGACGCGCTTGAATGCGATTTTGCGCGCCGCCATGATGCGAGAGCTGCAAAGCAAATAGCCACGCGATGGATTCGGCACATCATGGTGGTGAACTTTAGTCACCCCCATGATGGCTACCGAACCGGGTGCATCATTCAGTCAACATTGAGTCGGGTCAACTATTTAAAATCCGCATACGGCTCAAGCGGTTGTGGTGGCATATCCATGTCGCCGTTCCAGCCGCCCATTGAGTAACGCATGTAGATCAAGCCGTGGCTTGGGGTGTAATCCTTGGCTTGCTGAATATCCATGGCGAGACCGACTGACCAGTGTGGCGTGATGCGGCGTTCTACCACGGCTTGCAGGGTGTAACCGAAACCGTTGCCGGAGCTGCTGTCGGAGGTCGGGTTGGAAGCCAGCATAAAGCCAGGATTGACCGGATATCGCTGCTGGCCGTCGGTTTGCGATTGTGACCAGGAGACCGAGCCGCCCAGATCAAACGACCAGTTCTCAGTGCGCTGGCGATAAGTGACCGGCACCGCCAGCGAGAAATACTGCTGCGGACTGTAGTAGCCGCCCTGGCCGAAGGTGTAGTCGCTAAGGTCTTTTTGGTAATGCCACAGCATGCTGTTCAGGCCGACGGTGGCGCGGCGATTATCTTCGTTGATCAGTTTGTAGTAATAGCCGGCCATCAGGCGTTCACGGCTGTTATCTGCGACATTTTCCCCGGTAATTTGGTGGGCGCTGATATCGGCCCATACGCCATTCGCGCCGCCCTGATCGTAACTCAGCCCCACCGAACCACCGGTTGCCACTACGCCGCCCCAGGTTTTGCCGCCGTTGGCCGCCGGATCGCGTGCACCAGCATAGGCCAGCAGCGAGCTGGAGATCGGTCGGCGTGAAGCGGTGAACGTCACGCCAATATCATCAACGTCGGTTTTCCAGCTCAGACCGCCTACCCAGTTAGTGACTTCAAAGCCGAGCGGTGTGGTGCCGATATCGCCAGACCAGCGATCGTTATGCCAGCCAACGCCTATCGCCGTGCCTTCATCACGTTGGGTAAAGTCGCGGCTACAGCCACCGGAGTTATCATCATTGCAGCTACCAAAGCGTTCGCTGTGGCTGCCATTGCTGGTGGAGAAGGTGCCCGCTGATACCAGCACATGATCGACGCGCACAAAGCTGCGCCCGTCGGCCAGCGGTGTCTCCGCCTGCATCATGGTGGTATGTGCGGTGAAATCGGAGATACCGCCGGTGCCTTTATCACGCGAATAATCCTGTTCGAGCGTGAAGGTGGTGTCCTGCTGGCGATAGAGATCGGCGGCATCGCTGCGAATACCGCGCTTCAGCCAGTCATCGCTGGCGTCGTTACGCGTCAAACGGGTGTAGCTGTCATTATCTTGCGGCGCGTCGGCGCTGATACCGCTGGCCGTCATTGCCAGACGATAGTCCTGCTGCGCCGCATCAGGCTGTTGCTGCTGAGTTTCCAGACGTGCCGCATCGCGATAGACCAACGCTTTGCTTTGCGAGGGGGCTTCTTTGGCGGCGCGCGTTTTTAAATCGTTGAAAAGCTGCTGCGCATGCGCCGTGTCGCCGCTGTTTTGCCATGCCAGCGCCACGCGGCGTCCGCTGTTGATATTTTGCTGCGCTACACTGGAGGGTAAAGCCTGCAGCGCCTGACGAGCTTCGTCTGGGCGTTTCAGGGCGATCAGTGCTTCGATACGGCCCAGTGCTGCATCATTGTTGGTCGCATCCTGCTGCAGTACACGTTGGTAACTCGCCAGCGCCGCTTTCGCGTCGCCGCGTTCCAGTGCCCAATCCGCCAGGGTGATATCACGTCGCGTTGAGGCCGGTTGCTGTTGCAACAGTGCCAGCGCGGCAGATTCATTGCCGTTGGCGTGCAGCTCGCTGGCACGGGCGTACACTTTATCCTGCGTTAAGCGATCCGCCAGCTCATGCATATTGCTGTCCCAACGCGTTTCCGGCAGGCGATGCAGTGCCGCCAGCGCAGCATCATCCTGATCGCCGGACGAGAGCCACAGCGCCCAGGCATAGAGCGCGGCGGGTTCCTGCGCGTGCTGACGCACCATAGCATCCATCACCTGAGCGCCTTGGGCTTCTTCGCCGCTGCTGCGTAGCGCGCCGGCTAAACGGTAAGAGAGCCAGATATCGTTGGGGTTGTCCTGTGTGGCCTGGCGGTATTTCACCACCGCCTGATGCCATTGACCTTGCTGCGCCAGCGCATCCGCTTCAGCACGCAGGCTGTCGCTGCGCAGCGATCGCAACGTCTCGGCCAGTGACCGCTGTTGCGCGGCGGGCAGGGCATTGATAAACGCCATGGCGCGGGCAGGGGACTGCTGCTGATACAGCGCAGCCAGTCGGCGCACGGCGGTGGTATTGCTGCGATCAAGGCGCAGTGCCTGTTGCCAGTACTGTTCTGCCTGGGGATCATTTTTTCGCGCCTGAGCGACGTCACCGAGGCCAATCAACGCCCAACTGTCACGATTATCAATGGCCTGCGCGCTGCGATACTGGCGTTCCGCGCTCGCTAAATCACCCTTTTTCAGCGCATCGTCGCCGTTATTGATCGCCAGCCAGTAACGATTGGTTTGCAACAGCGACTGCCATTTGCCCACTTGTGTACTGGCCTGCCCGGCCTGAATCGCTTTCTGCAGCCAGCTGATCGCCGCTGCGCGGTTATTCGCTCGCGCCTGCGCCTGACCCATCGCGCCCATCAGCTCGGCATCATTCGGGTTGGCTTTTAGCGCGGCGTTGAGTGACGCAATGGCACCCGCGCCACCGCCGGCATCCACCAGCGCCAGCCCGCGCATGCGCTGACGATAGGCGGGATCGGCCAGCAGCTTCTGCTGTCTTGCCAGCTCTTCCTCGCCGCGCTGTTGCGCATCACCGGAAGTAAACACCTGCAAATACTGCTTCAAAGTGGCCACCGTGCCCTCTGACACCGGCTGATTTTGAATCTGCTGCAGCCAGAGTTCGGAGGCGGCATCACGTCCGCCGTCACGATTGGCCAGACGACGCAGCTGCACCAGCGCCTCGCCGGGCTGATTGTTATCAAACGCCATGCGCGCCAGCTGCAGTTCTACACCGATGTTGCCGGGATAACGTGCTTCCAGCGCCTGCAACTGGCGATAAGCGGTGGGCTGCTGACCGGGTAAACGCGCCACCAGCCGCCAGTATTCCAGTTCGGTATTCACATCCGGGAACACGCCGTGGAACAGGTCATCCCAGGCCGTTTTGGCTTCTTCTACGCGGCCTGCCGTGGCCAGTAAACGCGCCTGCTGCAGTTGCTGGCGCCCTTCAGCGCTCATCAGCCGCAGGCCGGTTTCCGATTCACGCGTTGCCACGTCATTGGGCGCCACTTTCTTCAGTTCATCGAGCAGCGTCTGCGCTTTAGCCTGATCGCCCTGACGCAGCGCCATGCGGATTTGCGCGGCCAGCACCTGCGGGTTATCAGGGTCGATTTTTTCCAGACGATAAAGCGACTGCTGCACCAAATCATACTTGTTGGTGGATTCACCGGTGCGAATCTGCATCAGCAGCCATGCCACCGGTGACACCTGCGGACCCTCGGCAGCCATGCCGGAGCCCGCCAGGATACTGGCAATCAGCAGCCCGAGTGGCAGTTTATTCATCGTCTTCCAGCTCGGCCAGGCGGCGACGGCTCACCATGCGCATCAGGCGCCATGCCATCAGAGCAAACAGAATCACCACCACGACGGCACAAATCGCCAGCCATACCGGGTGGGTCGCCAGCAGGTTCCACAAACGTTCCCACCATGGCAGATGGCCGACGAAGTAAGTATCGCCGACGCGCACGCTGGTGACGCCCGATTCACGCACGATGGTGGCAGACCCGAACACAGCGGCGCGCTTGCCACTGTCGAGCAAGGCATTGTTCAGCAAATCCCAGCCGCGCGGGCTGTCGGCTAACAGTGCGACCACGCTGCGCTGATCGTTAAACGGCGACTGGAAGCCGACTATCGCCCCCATCGGCCCACGTGAGCTGATACCGGTCTGGCTTTCAACCGCGCGATCGCTGGCGGACACCGGCACGTTCTGCGCGGTAATCGGACGCGATGGCATGTTGATCCAACTGCGCGCCGCATTCACCAGCAGGTTGATCTTCTTATCGTCCTGCAGATCCTGCGGAATGCCGCCGATCATCAGCAGGTCAGCGTCTTTGTCTTTTGCCTGTTTCCAGTCATCGCTCATCTGCACGCGCAGCGCCGGATAGCCGGTCTGTGCACCTATAGCGCCCAGCGCGTTCAGCATGGTGCTGACTTCACCGTTGGCAGGTTTCGGTTGCACTAACACCAGCGTCTGCGCCAGATCGGCGTAGCGGCTGTAAGGGAAACCGGCGTTGGCGTAAGCACCCAGCGAAGGCATTTCGATGTAGTGGCGATAGCCGGAGAAGTCGATGCTGGAGTTGTCATCGATCACCACATGATGGCCTACAGCGGTGACGGTTTCGCAGCGACCGTCGGCGGTGCCACCGATAAAGGTGTTAGCGTAATCAAAGCTGAAGCGCAGTTGGTTGACGACGCCGAGGCGCAGCGCCGGGATGGTCAGCTGGCGGTTGCTGTCTTGCAGGCCCTGCATCAGCGGAATGTGCATGATCTGCTGACCTGCCGTGTCTTTCGGCGTCAGCGGGTAATCCTGCATGAACTGATTGTTCAGATGCACCGCCAGACGCGATCCATCTTGCTGGATCGGCGAGGTGTAGCGGTAAATCAGATCCATGTCGATGCCGCGCGCGCGCACCAGGAACAGGTCGGGCGGCAGGTTCAGCGTCAGGCTGATGGGATTCGGTTGTAAACCATCGGCCTGCAGCTGGTTCTGATACTGCGTCAGTTCAGCAAATGTGGTGCGGCGATCGGTGCGCACCCAGTTAGGCGCATCATAGGCCTGACGCGGTGCCAGCATTTTCACGCTGTCGATGGTCGAGGTATCACCACGCAGCAGCAGTTCGCCCTGGGCAATGCCTTCGACGGCAGTCAGCAGATCGTTGTCATCCCGGCCGAGGATCAGCAGCATTTTTTCGTAGGGATTGTCCGGCTGGCTCACCATTTCCACCGTGGGTTTCTCCACCGGTGGCAGATCTTTCAGGAAGTCAGGGCGATGGTCATTGGTGGCAAACACCACCGCATGCTGCTCTTTCGGCAACTGGTTATACAGTACCGGGAAGGATTGACCACGCCACTGCGCTTTGCTGCCGAACCACGAAGCCAAAATACCCGCCGCGCGCTGCTGCAGCAGGTTAGGCTGATTGCTGAACACCATCGGTAACTGCAACGGGCGGCTGTCACGCGCATCAAAGAACGGTTCCGGGAAGTGTGACAGGTCGTTCTTCAGCGGCAGTTTTTGCAGCGTCAGATCGAGCTTGCTCTCTTTACCGATATCCATCCAGATGGTGCTGTTGGCCGGGTTCTCACACACGTTGGCGTAGTGACCCACCAGTTCGAGGCGCACGCGGTTAAAATCGCCAATAAAACGCGGATCGATCGGCAACTGGGTTTGATTCTCTTTGCCCAGCTGATCGGCGGTGACGGTGACCAGCCCCACCAGTTCATCGTTGAGATAGACCTTGAGCTGCGACAGCGTCGGGATCAGCGCGGGTGAAGGGCGATAGCTGAGCGTCAGCAAGGCGCGAGTCACCACTTCATCACTGCGCACGCCGAACTCAATCTGGCTGGTGGGCTCCGTGCCGCGCAGTGTCATGCTGCCTGGCGGAGGCGCGACCTGATTAAACAGCAGTTGGCTGTCGCGCAGCGGGGCATTGGCATCCAGCGGCTGGCTGACTGTTGGCAGCGGTATCTGTGCACTGGTGCGCGGCGCTTCAGGAGCGGAAGGCTGCGGCGCGGCCTGTGCCAGCGTTGCGGTGCCCAGCAGCAGGGCAGTAAACCAGCTCAGTTTTCTCGTCATGGTCATATCATCAACTTATGAAAAATCGGTTTTGATTGCCGCAGGTGCGCGGCCAATGCCCTGTGGCAGCAGTGTCGCCAGCCAGCTCACCAGGGAAGTCAGTGCCCGGAACAGACGGCGCAATGGGACAGGGCCATACTCCGCCAGACGCAGGTAACCTTTGAAACCCAGCACCATAATATCGGCCAGGCTTTGCACCGGTTTATCTTCCGGGAAGCCGTCCTGCCACAGCGCCCAGGTATCGGCACGGGCGAAGGTACACTGGATAAATTCAATATGCTGGCGAGTGGTGAGCTGATGCAGGCGAATACCGGCGCGTCGGCCGAATACGCGTTGTACCTGGCACGGGAAGCTGAATTCCTGCTGGCCACGGCGCAGCAGCAGCCACACGGGCTCATCCTCTTTCAGCGCATCCGCTTCACGCAGTTCGACACCCACACCGCCATCTGAATAGTCACGCAGGGTGCACGGCACCATATGGCCATCTTCACGTGCAATGGCGGCGGGCATGGCAATCTCGACGCGATGTGCTTCGCGAATCTGGCGCGCTTCCACTGAAACCGCCACGGCGCCGCCGAGAATAATCATGTTGTATACCACCCACACCAGGCTCACCCAGATGGTGAGCATCTCGTTGGCTGGGCCATACGCCATGCGCCAGAACGCCATGCCGATACCCGCAATATTCAACAGCACCAGCATCATATAAGGCTTGGTGATCACCCAATCGAGATGACGCTCTTCGACCAGGCCGCCTTTCGCCGTGACGTTGAACTTGCCTTTGTGCGGGTTAAACAGCGCGACGGTGGTGGGACGCGCGATATACCACGCCAGCACCGTTTCATACACTTCACTCCAGAATGAGTGACGCCAGCGTCCCTGAATGCGTGAGTTAGTCAGGCTGGTGTGCACCATGTGCGGCAGCACATAGATCGCAATCGCCAGTGCGGGCGCGTAGATGATGTAGGCGTGGCACAGCAGAAACGCCAGCGGAGCCAGCAGGAAGATCAGGCGCGGAATCCCGGCGAGGAAGTGCAACATGGCGTTGGCGTAGCACAGCCGCTGTACCAGCTTTAAGCCCTTGCCCATCAGTGGATTGTCGAGGCGGAAAATCTGCACCATGCCGCGCGCCCAGCGAATACGCTGGCCGATGTGCGCGGACAAACTCTCGGTGGCAAGGCCCGCCGCCTGCGGAATACGAATATAGGCAGAGGTATATCCCTGACGATGCAGACGCAGCGAGGTGTGCGCATCTTCGGTCACAGTTTCAACGGCAATGCCGCCAATCTGATCCAGCGCGGTGCGGCGCAATACGGCGCAAGAGCCGCAGAAGAACGCTGCATCCCAGGTATCGTTGCCGTCCTGCACCAGGCCGTAGAACAGCGAGCCTTCATTCGGCGTCTGGCGGAAGCGACCGAGGTTACGCTCGAACGGATCGGGTGAGAAGAAGTGGTGCGGCGTTTGCAGCATCGCCAGGCGGTGGTCTTTCAGGAACCAGCCCATGGTCAGCTGCAGGAAGGAGCGGGTCGGCACGTGGTCACAGTCAAAAATCGCCACGTAATCACTGCTGCAGGCCACTTTCAATGCATGGTTGATGTTGCCCGCTTTGGCATGCTCGTGGGTGGGGCGCACCACATAATTGACGCCCACGCTGGCGGCAAATTCGCGAAACTCCTCACGGGTGCCGTCATCCAGCAGATAGATGTTGAGCTTGTCCTGCGGCCAGTCGATGCCCATTGCGGCATAAATGGTCGGTTTCACCACGCTCAGCGGCTCGTTGTAAGTCGGCACCAGAATATCGACGCTGGGCCAGGAAGTGATTTCCGGCGGCATTGAAACGGGCTGGCGATTCAGTGGCCACAGCGTCTGGAAGTAACCCAGCACCAATACCGTCCACGAATAGGTTTCAGCGCCAATCAGCAGCAGACCGAATGTCAGACTCAGCGGATCGTCCCAGTTCAGGGTCTCGGTGTAGCGCCACCACAAATAGCGGCATGAAATAGTGAGCGACAGCACAATCAGCATGATGGTGGAGAGGCGGCCCGGCACGCGGCGCACCATCATTGCCAGGCCCCACAGCAGAAGTACGAAGACAAATTGCGTGGTGATGCCAAACGGCTGTGAAATACACAACAGCGCCAGCAGGCTGGCGACAATCGCCGCGACAATAAACAGCAGTTGGCGTATACGCGGTGGCAGTTTCTGCAAGAGCTGTCCGGTACGCAGATGAACGCCCGTTTTCGCCATGCGTGCGGGAAGCGCTCCCAGCCATTGATAACACTGCTGACGCCAGCGGAAAAGTGGGCCAAACGCGTTAAACCGTTTACGCTCGCTGCGTGCGCTGTTATCGAGCGGTAACACCAGCATCAGCCACAGGCTCTGCATGGCGTAACGCAGAACGTCTAACGGGCGAGGACGCAGCGGTGAGATTTGCGGATAGTATCGCTGACGCTGTTGCAACAAGCGCTGCCAGCCGGGCGTTTCCAGCCGCAGCAGCGACCAGGCGAGCACGCACCAGAGCAGATGCAACATCACGGTTAAGCGGCCCGCGCCATGCTGGCGAGCCACGCGGGCACGGCTTTGTAGCGCCTGCCAGGCCTGAGGTACCAGCAGCCAGCGCAACGGATTCACGCCGCACCACCCGCAACGTTCAGTATTAGCCAGTTCGCCAGCGTATTGATTTCTTCGCTCGCCAGTGCATGAGGACGATATTCGCCCACCGGTTGTTTCATCATCAATGCTTCTGCCAGTGCTTCATCGCGGTGAATCACCTGCGGAATCAGGTTCTTCAGCGTGCGCAGCCACAGTTGATGCAGATCCTGTTGTAGCTGGCTGTTGGCGTTGAATTGATTAATCAAAAACAGCGTATGCGGCAAAAAACGCGGATGGTGCAACCGCAACTGGCAGTTGGCATCCAGCGATAGCACTTGCAACAGACGATCGGCGTGAATGGCGAAGGATCGTTGCCACGGCAGTAGATCCGCTGGAAGGTCGAAGATCACCCAGCGATAGTGTGATTTCAGGGCCGGCAGCGCCTTCAGCAACGGCGCAGCAAGCTGTTCGTCGGCATTTTGCAGACTTAAGCACTGCTGAGGGGTTAGCACGCCGAACGGCAGGAAATCGAGACCGGTTTGATAGCGCTGCGCGCACTGCTGCCACGGCTGCTGTTCCAGCAGTGCGGGAACCCAGCCCTGGGTGTGATTGAGCGCTAGATTAAAATGGGCGGCCAGTTGATTCGAGGCGGAAAAATCTATGACCAGCACCGACTCCTGTAAGGCATTAAGCGCCCAGCCAAGCGCCGCACTGAGTGATGTTGCGCCACAACCGCCGCGCAAACCTTGTAAGGCAATAACCGGCATTAGCGTTCTGGCTCCTGAGCGGCAGATAATTCACGCAGCAGCGGCCAGCGTGTCAGCAGACTATTCAGTCGCTCTTCGCGGGCAATATCAATGTAGCGAAATGCCTGTAGTGAAAAGGCTTCGCTCAGGGTATTAATGTCATCCTGATCTTCAGTAGTTGACGCGATCAGCGAAAAGGCATTCTCTGTTTTCATTACTTTTTGCCACCAAAAAACAGCAATGGATGAATTGTGGTTCTATTTTTTGTTAAGTTTAAACCCGGCAAAATGCGCAGACTATGCAAAAATCGATATCATTTGAGATAGCGCAGGTTTTATTTATTTCAGCAGTTCCAATGGTCGCCGTCTATATTAAACTAGCCTGGATTGTTCTGATCGCGAAACAAATATGAAAAATCGCTATGCGCTTGGCCTACAACAGGTTCAGCAGGAATTAGTTACCCTGCAAAATCCGGGGTTTTATTGGATTACCAGTCAGCGTCAGGAAGACGCGCGGGTACTGCTGCGTCAGGTGGTGAGCCATCAACAGGCGGCAACCCTGGTCAGTTCAGATGAGAAGCCTCAGTCATTACTGACGCCGGACCCACTGACAGGACCGGCGCGCATTCCCTTATTTTCGCTGCCGGCCAATAAAGCCAGCTTGCAGCATCTGGAGAATGATTTCGCGCGTGTGCTGAATAGCCGAAGTGGTTTAGTGCTGTTTTACAGCAACGCTGCGCAGTGGAGTAAATTATCCGAGGATGAGCTGACGCTCTGGGTTAAACGCATGCGGCGGTTGTTGATCAAAAAACAAATCACGCTGTTATTGATCACCTCGGGGGCGTCAATTATTCATCTGCGTAACCATCTACAGCGTTATTTTCGCCAACTTGATGGTGTCGCACATTTAGAATTCCGACAGGATAGTTGGCAATATCGAATTAACTGGTGGTACTCCGCAGACAAATTACTGGCTGACCGTGCGATTCGCTTGAGTTGTAATGAGAATCAATTCATTGCCATTAATGACGTTGAACAAACCACCCCTCTTAGCCTTAATGATGAAAATCAGTTTCTGGCACAAGAAGGGGTGCTGGAAGGCGCACCGCCACTCTCCAGCCAGTGGCAACTGTTTAGCGATAATGAAAGCGTATTCTCGCGTGCACAACAGGCCAACGCCGCCACGGTCATTTTTAGTCTGGCCCATAACCAGGACATTAATGCCCTGGCAAAAATGGTCCACAGTTTGCGCCGTTCGCGCGGCAACGCATTAAAGATCGTGGTGCGCGAAATCAGTACCAGTCTTAGGTATAGCGATGAGCGATTGTTGCTGGCGTGTGGCGTGAATGCCATCGTGCCCGGCGCTCAAACGCTGTCACGCTTTCTCACCACGCTGGAAGGGATTCAGGGCCAGCAGTTTACGCGTCATGTTCCGGCCAACTTGCCCGCGCTGATGCAGGCACTCCAGCCGCTGCAGCAAAAAGGGTATCTGCAGTTGGAGTCTTTCTGCGCGGCGGTGCAGCAGCTGATGAGCAATACGCTGTTGCCGGAAAACGACAAAGGGCTGATGGTGGCATTGCGTCCGGTGCCACAGCTGAAACCCGAGCAAATTTTGACGCTGTGCAAGCCGCGTCGTTTCGGTGATTTGGTGACGCTGATTAACGATCGCATCTATCTGTTCCTGTCATCTTGTCGCTTCAACGATTTGGATATCGCGCTGAAATCGATTTTCTCGCTGCCGCACGATGAGCTGTTCAGTAATCGCGTGGTGTGGTTTGAGGACAACCAGATTTTATCGGAAGTGCACAAGATTCGTCAGCTGACGCCCGTGGCGCAGCGTGAAGTGCCGATGGCGCCCATTGAAGTCCCTCAGGCGAATAAGGTGTCCGCTGCTAACCTGCGTGGGGCGCAAACCCCGCAGCCCATTATTCTCAACCTCGATGGAGATCGCCGCTAATGACACTGATGGATTGGGTGCAGGTGGCGATCCTGCTGTTATTAATTTTACTGTTCCTGAAATCGTTGTTCGTGCGCTGGTTACCGCGCAGTAGCACCAGCCTGCTGATGCGTCTGCTGCCACCGCGTGCGCTGAAGTCGGAAGGGCAGTGGCAACGCAAATCTGCGAAAACGGATACCAAACCGTAATGAGTGATAACAAACCTTCGACGCTGCACGCTTCGTGGTGGCGCGGTCTCGGCGGCTGGAATTTCTACTTCCTGATCAAATTTGGTCTGTTGTGGTACGGCTACCTGAATTTTCATGCGCTGAGCAATCTGGTGTTCCTGGCCTGGCTGCTATTCCCGCTGCCGTCACGTCGTTTGCACCGTGTGCGCCATTGGATTTCGCTGCCGATTGGCTTCGCGCTGTTCTGGCATGACACCTGGCTGCCGGGGCTGGAATCAATCATGAGCCAGGGCAGCCAGGTTGCGGGCTTCTCCTCTGCTTATCTGCTCGATCTACTGGAGCGCTTTATTAACTGGCAGATGATCGGTGCAGGCTTTGTCTTGCTGGTGCTGTACCTGTTTGTCGCCCAGTGGATTCGCATCACAGTGCTGGTGTCACTGATGCTGATCTGGCTTAACGTGCTGACCATTGCCGGACCGGCGATGAATCTGCTGCCAACCAAAGCGGCGACCCCGGAAGTGGGACTGAGCAACCCACCTGCGGCAACCAAAGCACCGGATGGCCTGGACCAGTCAGCACCGCCGACCAGCGCCAATCTGACGTCCTGGCTCAATCGCTTCTACGACAGTGAGCGCCAGCGCGCGACCCATTTCCCGGATGCGCTACCCGCGGACTCGCAGCCGTTTGATATTTTAGTGATCAACATCTGTTCGCTGTCCTGGTCGGATATGGATGTGGCCCAGCTGCGTGATCATCCCTTGTGGAAACACTTCGATATTCTGCTGAACAACTACAACTCAGCCACCGGCTACAGCGGTCCGGCGGGGATCCGTTTATTGCGTGCCAGCTGCGGCCAGACTTCACACTCCAATCTGTATAAGGCCACCGACCAGCGCTGCTATCTGTTTGATAATCTGGCGAAGCTGGGCTTTAAGCAGGAACTGATGATGGATCATACCGGCGTGTTTGGTAACTATCTCAAAGAGTTACGTGAAGAGGGCAATTTGCAGGCACCGCTGATGTCACAAGCGGGAATAGCACCAGAATTGACTTCGTTTGATGGTTCGCCGGTGTTTAATGACGGTCAATTGATGCAGCGCTGGCTCGACGATCGCACCAAAAGCAGCGATGCGCGCAGTGCCACCTTCTACAACCTGATTCCGTTGCATGACGGCACGCGCGAGCTCGGCAGCACGCGTACCGCTGACTGGCAACCGCGCGCTAAAGTACTGTTTGATCAGCTGGATACGTTCCTGACCAATCTGGAGAAATCGGGTCGCCGCGTGATGGTGTTGGTGGTGCCGGAGCACGGTGCTGCACTGCAGGGCGATAAAATGCAGATGTCCGGTCTGCGTGATATTCCCAGCCCAGGCATTACGCATGTACCGGTGGGCATTAAATTTGTCGGGATGAAAGCGCCGCATCAGGGGCAGCCGTTGAGCATTGATACGCCAACCAGCCTGCTGGCGATTTCCGAAATCATTTCCCGTGTGGTGGATGGTCAGGTATTTAACGCCCCGAACGTCAATATGTCGATGTTAGCGGATAATTTGCCGCAATCACCGGTGGTGTCCGAGAATGATAATGCGGTGGTGATGATGTATCAGGGTAAACCCTGGATTCGTCTGAACGGCGGCGATTGGGTGCCTTATCCGCAATAGTTGGGGTCGCGGCGCAAACTTTGCGCCGCGACTTTAACGTGCACAATTCCTAATCACCACTTTATCTCGCCCTTCCTGCCTTTTTTCGACTTTATCCCGGCGCATAACAATGCTCACCTGCGATATACTCGCTGCGCATTTCATCTAAATACACGGCTTTAGCCGCCGGGAGAGGTTTTTGTTGCGCGTTAGTCGCTCGTTAACGATAAAACAGATGGCAACGGTGTCCGCCGTGGCAATGGTGACCATCAGCATTTTTATCGTCATCCAGTTATTCCACTTTGTGCAGCAGCGCAGGATTGACTACGCCCAGCAGATGGAAAATATCGCGCACACGGTGCGCCAACCGCTGTCAGAAGCCGTTCTGAAAGGCGATATTCCGCAAGCCGAACGCATCCTTAATACACTGAAACCGGCGGGCATCCTGTCTCGTGCCGATGTGGTATTGCCGAATGCGTTTCAGGCGCTGCACGCCGATTTTGTGCCGGAAAAACCGGTGCCGCGTTTTGTGGCGCGTCTGTTTGAGCTGCCGGTGCAAATTACCCTACCGCTCTATTCAGTTGAACGCACCGGGCTGCCCAAACCGATTGCCTATCTGGTGCTGCAGGCTGACTCGTCGCGCGTTTATCAGTTTCTGCTGAGCACGTTATCGACGATGATCACCACCTATTTGCTGCTGGCGCTGATCCTCTCGGTGTCGATTAGCTGGTGTATCAATCGCTTGATTGTTCACCCGTTACGTAATCTGTCGCGTGATTTGCAGGAGTTGCCGCCGCAGGCCATCCTCACGCACAAGCTCGATCTGCCGAATAATCATCGCGACGATGAAATCGGTATGCTGATTCGCAGTTACAATCGCAATCAGCAGGTGCTGGAGTCGATTCATGATGAAATGAGTCGCATGACCACCCATTTTGCTGTGACCGACCTGCCCAACCGTGCCCTGTTCCTTGCGTTACTGGATCAGCACGCCAGCCATCGCCATAGCCGTCAGCCGTGGGGATTGATGGTGATTCGTATCGAAACGCTGCAGGAAGCCAACGGTGTACTGAGTGATGAACAGCGCGATACCCTGATGCTGACGCTGGTGGAGAAGATTCGCAGCACCGTTGACGATCACACCCTGCTGGCGCAAACCGGACCCAGTGATTTCGCGCTACTGATGAAGCGTGCGCACAACCCGTTCCGCGCCATGCGCCTTGCGCGTAACCTGATGATTCGCATCAACCAGCCGGTGAATTTACATCAGTTACAACTGCGCCCAAACGCCAGTATTGGTCTGGCGCTGCATGATGACAGCGTTGTCAGCGCCAGCGAGCAACTCGACCGCGCGACCTCGGCAATGATGTCGGCGCGTCATCAGGGCAAAAACCAGATTCTGTTCTTTGATCCGGCGCTGACTGAGCGGGCGCAAAAACGCCTGACGCAGGAGCACGATATCCTGCAGGGGTTGCAGGATGGTCAATTTGCACTTTACCTGCAGCCGCAAATCAATATGCAAACCGGTGAGCTGGCGGGTGCGGAAGCGCTATTGCGTATGCGTATGCCGGATGGCAGCTATGGTTTGTCAGAAGAGTTTATTGCCAGCGCGGAAGAGATTGGGGTGATTTCC
The DNA here is from genome assembly GCF_000759475.1 of Pantoea rwandensis. Taxonomy (NCBI): domain Bacteria; kingdom Pseudomonadati; phylum Pseudomonadota; class Gammaproteobacteria; order Enterobacterales; family Erwiniaceae; genus Pantoea; species Pantoea rwandensis. Next base: position 364,933 of record NZ_CP009454.1, on the reverse strand, counting down.
GCGATTGGGCGCTGGGTGTTTGAAGAAGCCTGCCGCATCCTTGCCGCGTGGCAGAAGCTGGGTATCAATATTCCGCTGAGCGTCAATATTTCGGCAGTGCAGTTGCGTGACCCCAGCATGGTGAGCCATTTGCAGGGCTTGCTGGAGCGCCATCGTATTGCACCTGGCAATTTCGTGCTGGAAATTACCGAAACCGCGCAGATTGGCGATGCCGAGCAAGCGATTTCGCTGCTGCGTTCACTGCAGCAAACCGGCGTGGCCGTGGCGCTGGATGATTTTGGCATGGGTTATTCCAATCTCAATTACCTGCATCAGTTTAAAGCGCTGCCGGTGAACAAGCTGAAGATGGACCGCAGTTTTGTTGCGGCGCTACCGGATGATGACACCATGGTGCGTATTGTCGCGGCGATTGCGGACATCATTCATCTTGATGTTATTGCTGAAGGCGTGGAAACCGATGAGCAGCGAGACTGGCTGCTGGCACGCGGAATTACGATAGGGCAAGGCTACTTATACGCTGAAGCGCTCTCTCTCAACGTCTTCAACCAACGCTGGCTTGACAGCTCGTCACATCCTGAATAATCACATTGTTTATTGATTTTACTCACGAAATTGCTATCAAGCGGTTTGCTGAAGCGTTTCAGTTCATAGTTAGAGTTTTGTAACTTTTGTAAGGAATGTAAGGGTATATTAATCCTGTTAATGGAGTGTTATTTTCCCGCAATCGGTAAGGTTTTTCGCTTCCAGGCGGCTTGCCGCATGCGTTCTCCATAATAACGGCGGTGAATTCCGTCTATACCTGGACACCTGTTATGAAACTGTTCAAAAGCCTCTACTTTCAGGTGCTGGTTGCCATCGGCATCGGCGTTCTGTTGGGCCATTACTATCCTGAGTTAGGCGCGCAAATGAAGCCGCTTGGCGATGGTTTCGTTAAGCTGATCAAGATGATCATCGCCCCCGTGATTTTCTGTACGGTGGTGACCGGTATTGCCGGCATGGAGAGCATGAAAGCAGTTGGACGGACTGGCGCAGTCGCGCTGCTCTACTTTGAAATTGTCAGCACCATCGCGCTGATTATTGGCCTGGTGGTGGTTAACGTGGTGCAGCCGGGTGCGGGCATGAACGTTGATCCCGCGACGTTGGATGCCAAAGCCGTGGCGGTTTACGCCCAGCAAGCACAGGATCAGGGCGTTATTGCCTTCTTGCTCGATATCATTCCGAGTAGCGTGATCGGTGCCTTTGCCAGCGGTAACATCTTGCAGGTGCTGTTGTTCGCCATCCTGTTTGGTTTCGCCCTGCATCGCTTGGGTAACGCCGGAACCGTGATGTTTAACGTCATTGAGAGCTTCTCGAAAGTGATCTTCGGCGTGATCAACATGATTATGCGCCTCGCGCCTATCGGTGCTTTCGGTGCCATGGCGTTTACCATCGGTAAATACGGCGTGGGCTCACTGGTGCAGCTCGGTCAGCTGATCATCTGCTTCTACATCACCTGCGTGCTGTTTGTGGTGGTGGTGTTAGGTTTGATTGCACGCTGGGCCGGCTTCAACATCTTCAAATTTGTTGCCTACATCAAAGAAGAGCTGCTGATCGTGCTGGGTACCTCTTCATCTGAATCTGCGCTGCCGCGTATGCTCGACAAGATGGAGAAGCTGGGTTGTAAGAAATCGGTGGTGGGTCTCGTTATTCCAACGGGTTACTCTTTTAACCTTGATGGCACCTCGATTTACCTGACCATGGCGGCGGTATTCATTGCCCAGGCCACCAATGCGCACATGGATATCTTCCACCAGATCACGTTGTTAGTGGTGTTGCTGCTCTCCTCAAAAGGCGCAGCGGGCGTGACCGGCAGTGGCTTTATCGTGCTGGCGGCCACCTTGTCTGCAGTCGGACATTTGCCGGTAGCAGGTCTGGCGCTGATTCTGGGTATCGACCGCTTTATGTCTGAAGCGCGTGCATTGACCAACCTGGTGGGTAACGGCGTGGCGACGGTTGTCGTGGCGAAGTGGGTCGGTCAGCTGGATGAGAAGCAGATGAAAGCGACGCTTTCTTCAGCGAAAAAGGTCAATAACGCCTCACAAACCAGCGTCTGATCGCCTATTTGCGTTAATTTCCCGAGAAATGCCCGCTGTCGCTTGCCCTGACAGCGGGCATTTGCATAATAAACCCCATTGATTTTTTTCCCGATTTTTTACCTCGTTGCGCGACATCCTGACCTTCCTGTGGTCAAAGAGTCTGTTCTTCATTAAACGTGGCGGCTAATGGCCGCGCCGGTCACCAAAGATGTGACCGCACATGTCGCGATAACGAGCGTTGATCTGTTTATGTAGGGGTTCACATGCAGGGCACCAGAATTCGACTTTTGGTTGGCGGATTAATCCTTGCGGCATCCGGCTTTGGCGCGCACGCCGAGACACTCCAGCCCGATCCCGCGTGGCAGGAAGGCAAACTGGACAATGGTTTTAGCTGGCAGTTACTCACCACGCCACAACGTCCAAGCGATCGTATTGAATTACGTCTGATTGTTAACACCGGTTCACTGGTGGAGAGCGCTCAGCAAACCGGTTTCAGCCATCTGATACCGCGTCTGGCAATGGTGCACAACACCGCGCTGGATACCAATCAGCAGCGTGCACTGTGGCAGCAAGCCATGGATCCGCAACGCCCGTTGCCGCCAGCGATCTCGTCGTACGATTACACCCAATACAACCTGAGCTTGCCTAACAACCGCCCGGAGCTGCTGAAAGAAGCGCTGAACTGGCTGGCGGCAACCGCAGGGAAAATGACCATCAATGAGCAGGTGGTATCAACCGCGCTGACCGCGACCGATCCCATCGCCACCTGGCCGCCAAATACCCAGGATGTCTGGTGGCGTTACCGTCTCAAGGGTTCCGCGATGCTGGCGCACGATCCGGGCGAACAGCCGCGCGCGCCGGTCGATATTGCACAGCTCAACAGCTTCTATCAGCAGTGGTACACGCCGGATGGCATGACCCTGTATGTGGTGGGCAACGTTGACAGCCGCAGCATGGCAGAACAAATCAACAAAACCTTCTCCGTGCTGAAGGGTAAACGGGTGGCGCCCGCAGCGCTGCCTACGCTGTCTCCTTTGCCACATCAGCCCGTCAACCTGGTCAATGGCGGGATGAGTCAGGATCGCCTGTCGCTGGTCTGGGATACGCCGTGGCAACCGATTCGTGACTCGCAAAACTTACAGCACTATTGGCAGAGTGATTTGGCGCGTGAAGCGCTGTTCTGGCATGTGCAACGCGCACTGGCGGACAGCAAAGCACAGAGCGTGCAGGTGGGCTTTGATTGCCGCGTGCTGTACCAGCGTGCGCAGTGTTCCATCAACATGGACAGCCCGAACGCATCGCTGGCGCAGAACATGAACCAGGTGGCGAAAGAACTGGCGGCAGTGCGAGATAAAGGTTTACCGCAGGATGAGTTCGATGCGCTGATGGCGCAGAAGCTGCTGGAACTGAATAAGCTGTTCGCCACCTATGCGCGCACGGATACCGATATCTTGATGGGGCAGCGTCTGCGCTCGCAGCAGAATGCGGTGGTGGATATTGCGCCGGAGCAGTATCAAAAGCTGCGTCAGGCGTTTCTCAGTGGGTTGACGCGTGATCAGCTGAATCAGGAATTGCGCCAGCAGCTGACGCAGGAACTGACGATGGTGCTGATTCAACCACAAGGTGAAGCTGAGACCAACGTGAAGATGCTGCAGGACGGCTGGGATAAAGTGATGAAGGTACCGGATGCTCCTGCAGCACCGGCGGCTTCTGATGAAGCTAAACCGGAAAGTAACGGCAGCGCGAGCGCGACCGACCCGGCTCAACCATCGTCATGACACAGGTTTTATCATTCATGGTCGAGTTATCGAGTCTTATAATTCATGGCACATGAGATCGCCAAAATAATTTGAGTGGCAGCACAAAAGCGCCTTGGGGTGCTTTTGAACAGCGCATCCATGCAGCCATCGTAGCTGCGTTTCAGGGCATGAATTATCCCCGAAATAATTTGAGCTGCAGCAAGGCGGCAAGTGTGTTCATCCCCAGGCGCTGACTTAAGCCAGTGACTGGGGCGAACGCGCGCGGCCAACGCCGCTGCAGTGCAAAGTATGAAGGGGATTAGGTCTTAGCGCGTAGCCATTCGGTGACCAGCATCGGCCAACTGGCGAGGGGCAGATCGTCGACGCCGCGAATGCCAAATCCATGGCCGCCTTTCTGATAAAAGTGAATTTCCACCGGCACCTTGTGTTCACGCAGGGCGCTGAAAAACACCATGCTGTTGTTCACCGAAACCGCTTCATCATCAGTAGCGTGAATCAGCAGCGTTGGCGGTGTCTGCGCATGTACGCGCGTTTCCATTGAATACGCATCAATCAACCTCTGATCCGGCCATGCGCCGAGCAGGCGAGTGCGCGAACTTTCGTGTGCCAAACCCTCGCGCATGCTGATCACTGGGTAGAGTAGCACCATGGCATCCGGGCGCGGCGAGAAGCTGTCGGCCTGATCCTGCACCGGATAAATTTTCTCACCAAAGCGCGTCCCCAGGCTGGCAGCCACATGCCCACCCGCTGAGAAGCCCATCATCACAATATATTTACCGTTCATGCCGCGCTGCGCACGATCGCGCAACACGCGCACCGCACGTTGTGCATCGGCCAGCGGGGCATCGGGACCTTCGTGGTGGCCATCGTAGGGCAGGCGATAAGTCATCACTGCCAGCGTATAACCCATCGATGTGAAGAACGTGGCGAGGGCACTGCCTTCACGGTCAATCAGCACTCGCTGATAGCCGCCGCCGGGCGCGACCAGCAGCGTAATGCCGTTGGAGGTTTCCGGGTGCCAGATCGCCATTTCAGGGCAACGCACGCCGGTCGCGGCGCGGTCATAGGGTTCGTACTCTTTGGCGAGATCGACGATTTGCGGCTGAGCGCGCGAATCACTCGCGCCTGGCGCATCACCGTGTGGCCAGATATTAATGATTTCTGTGTGCATAAATCAGTCCTGAGCGAGTCGTGTTGTCATTATTTTGTTCGCGGCCGGATTAACAGCGTCCTGCTGTTATTGATTAAAACATGGTCTGTTTTCGCGCTGGCGTCCAGCCGAAAACCCACCATTTCTGCAGTTTCGGACTATGCCTGGCGGCCCGATTTCTGTCCGTAATCTATTGAATTTAAATTGATATGGTAAGAGTTGCTAAACTGGCGAGGGCGGATATGAGCCAAAGATGGATCGCTGGCGAGGTTAGTTGAAATTCGCAGTGTAATGTCGTGGTTTAAGACAAATTATCCTGTGCATTGCGTAAGTCGTGATTATCAAATCAACAGCGGCAAAGTGAACGCCTGGCGCCAACAGATATCCAGCGGCGCCAGGCGTCGTGCCTGAAATAGCGCCGCTGGAAAATGCTGACAGGAGGGTTACTGCGGCATAGCGCTTAAAGGGATAATGGCTCCACGATGTTGGATCACCGTGCTGGCGGTGAGATGACCGCGCGCGGCCGCATCTTCTGCACTTCCTCCGGCTAAACGCACGGCCAGATAACCGGCGCTGAAAGAGTCGCCTGCGGCCGTGGTGTCGATCACCTTCTCTTTAGCCAGCTTGATGGCGGGCACTTCACGCAGCGGCTCATCGCCTATCGCCACTAAACAGGAATCGGCACCGCGTTTGATGGCAATCTCCTGCACACCGGCTTCGCGCGTGCGTGCAATCACTGCGTCCAGCGGCTGCTCACCCCACAGCAGGTGCTCATCATCCAGCGTCAGGAAGGCGATATCGGTATGATGCAGCATCTCGGCATAAGCCTGTTGCGCGCTAGATTTGTCTGCCCACAGACGTGGACGGTAATTGTTATCGAAAATGACCTTGCCACCGTTCTGGCGACAGGTGCTGAGCAGTGCCATCAGTTTCTCCCGGCTGGTGGCTGGCAGAATCGCCAGGCTTATACCGCTGAGATAGAGGTAATCGTAGTGGGCCAGCTGGGCGCAAATTGCGTCAGACTCTGGGCCATCCAGCCAGAAGCGTGCAGCGGCATCATTGCGCCAATACCAGAAGGTGCGTTCGCCGTGTTCGTCGGTTTCAATGAAGTAGAGGCCCGGCATTTTATTGTCGAGGCGCTGAATGAGCTGGGTGTGAACCTGCTCCTGCTGCCAGGCAGCGATCATCTGGTCACTGAAACTGTCTGTGCCCAGCGCGGTGACATAGTCCACCCGCAGCTGCTGGCTATCTGACTGGCGTGCCAGATAAACCGCTGTGTTTAGCGTGTCACCGCCAAAGCCACGTTTGATGTTCTCACCTTTTTCGGATAGCTCAATCATGCATTCGCCAATGATGGCAATGTTCTTCTGCGTCATGGTCTTCGGCCTGTAGTGAATTCTGCCCTCGAGTCTCGCGTCTGGTATGGCAGCTGTCAATGGTTTTTAAAACGACGTTTTAATTTAACTTAAGGTGCCTGAACCCTCTCTCCACGGCGATTTAACGGACAAAGCGCCGCTTGTTTTGCCGATTAAGCCTGAAACGCGCTGATACACTCAACTGCTCGTGAGGTGGCTGAGACCAATAAAGTTATCGTGTTACTCGCCGATACTTGCCGCTGAGAAACAATTTGCAGGCACCCACCACCTACCAGGAAAAAACCATGGTGATGAACAATTTAAGTCATCGGCTGCCTATTTCAATTGAACTGGAGCAACAACAGGAAACGCGTTTCTTCTGGCAGCAGTGCCAACGATTCTATACTTTCCAGCCGATTTACCAGGTCTCCGGCCGTTTACTGGCTATTGAATTACTGACTGCGGTGACACACCCCTCCGCACCAGAGAAAAGGTTGTCGCCCGAAACCTATTTTGATGCGCTGACTATCGCGCAGCGCCTTGATGTCGTCGAGGAACAGCTTGAGCTGTTATTACAGTGGTCACACTTTTTCAGTCAGCGTCAGCTGGTGGCCTCGGTGAATATTGATGGTCCGACGCTGTTGGCCATTGAGCAGCATGACGATATCCGCCAGTTGATTACGCAGCTCCCCTGGGTGCGTTTTGAACTCACGGAGCACCATGCATTGCCGCAGGAAGAGATGGTGGCGAAGATGCCTGAGCTGGGGCCGCTGTGGCTCGATGACTTTGGATCAGGCATGGCAAACTTCTCTGCGCTGACTGAGCTGCGCTATGACTACATTAAACTGTCGCGCGAACTGTTCATGCTGCTGCGCTCTACCGATGAAGGTCGCTCGCTGTTCTCCATGCTGCTGGCGTTGATCAATCGCTATTGCAACGGCGTTATTGTTGAAGGCGTGGAGACCGAAGAGGAGTGGCAGCAGGTGCGTAATTCGCCTGCGATGGCGGCACAAGGCTATTTCTTCTCGCGACCTGTTCCCTTCAGCACGCTGGAATCCCTGGCGCTCGAGCTTCCCTGATCCCGATCCGCAACGTCTCGACTACAGTTATGTGAGACGTTGAGGGCAAGGAGGAAGCAGAATGTCACGTACGGGAAAAGTCCTGAGTTGGGTGTTCGGGATTTTATTGTTGTTGGTTGTGGTGGTGGTGGTGATTATCGCCACGTTTGACTGGAACCGCCTGAAGCCAACCATCAACCAAAAAGTCTCCACTGAGTTAAACCGGCCTTTCGCCATTCGTGGCGATCTGGGTGTTGCCTGGGTGCGCAATCGCGAAGAACCCGGTTGGCGCAGTTGGGTGCCCTGGCCGCAGGTGCATGCCGATGACATTATGCTGGGCAATCCGCCGAATATTCCCGATGTCACCATGGTGCATTTGCAGCGCGTTGAAGCCACGCTTGCGCCGCTGGCGCTCCTGCATAAACAGGTTTATCTGCCATGGATTAAAATGCAGCTGCCCGATGCGCGGCTGGTGCAGACGGCGGATAAAAAGAATAACTGGACCTTTAACTTAGCCAGCAGCGAGAGCAGCGATGCCAATGCGCCGCCTTCTGCCTGGTCTTTCCGCCTCGATAATATTCTCTTCGATAAAGGCCAGATTCGTTATCGCGATGCCATCAATAAAGCCGATGTGACCGTCACCCTTAATCCACTGGGTAAACCGGTGCCTTACGCGCAGGTAGCGGGCGGTAACGACCAGCAGAAAGGCGCGGGCGATTTTGTCTTTGGCTGGCAGGCGGATGGAACCTACAACAATCAGAAACTGACTGGCGACGGTAAGATCGGCGGCATGCTCTCGTTGCGCAGCAAAACCACACCGTTCCCACTGCAGGTGGATGTGCGCAACGGCACCACGCGCGTGCGCGTTGACGGGACGTTGCAGGATCCTTTAAATCTCGGCGGGCTGGATGTGCGTCTGCGCTTTGCTGGCGATACGCTGGCGAATCTGTACGGTTTAACTGGCGTGCTGCTGCCTGATACGCCGCCGTACGAAACTGACGGCCATTTGATCGCGCGCTTCAATGAAGAGAAAGGGCCGCTGTTCCGCTACGAAAACTTCAATGGTCATATTGGCGATAGCGATATTCACGGTTCGCTGGCTTATCACCAGGTGAAACCGCGCCCAACGTTGACCGGAGAATTAACCTCGAACCAGTTGCGCATGGCGGATTTAGGCCCGCTGATTGGTGTGAATTCGGGCAAGGGCAGTGAGAAAACCCAGCAGGCCAAAGCCCAGCGCGGTGACGCTTCGACTCAACCGGCCGATCGCGTGCTGCCGCATGACAAGTTTGATACCAAAAGCTGGGACGTGATGGATGCGGATGTGAAATTCAGCGGAAAACGCATCGAACACAGCAGCAAGCTGCCGCTTAGCGACCTTTATACCCATCTGCAGTTGAAAAACGGTGACTTGCTGCTCGATCCGCTGCGCTTCGGCATGGCGGGCGGCAGTATCAACTCCACCATTCATCTGGAAGGGGATAAAAGCCCGATGCGCGGTCGCGCGGATTTGCATGCGCGTAAGCTGCAACTGCGTCAACTGTTCCCGAATGTCACGGCGATGCAGCGCAGCCTGGGTCAGTTAAACGGCGATGCCAGCCTGAGCGGTACCGGCAACTCGGTAGCGGATATTCTGGGGACCAGCAACGGTGAACTGAAACTGCTGATGAATGATGGATTGATCAGCCGTAGTCTGATGGAAATTGCCGGCCTGAATGTCGGTAACTATGTGGTCGGCAAACTGTTTGGCGATGATGAGGTGCGCATCAACTGTGCCGCCACCGACCTCACTATCCGTCAGGGTCTCGCCACGCCGAAAGTGTTTGTGCTGGATACGGAGAATGCGGTGATTAATGTCACCGGCAACGTTAACTTTGCCAATGAAGGGCTGGATTTATCTATTAATCCAGAGAGCAAAGGCATTCGTATCATCACCTTGCGTTCGCCGCTGTATGTGCGTGGCACCTTCAAAAATCCGGATGCCGGCGTGAAAGCCGGGCCGCTGATCGCACGTGGCGCCGCCGCAGTAGCGCTGGGCGCGGTGGTGGCACCGGCCGCAGCCCTGCTGGCACTGATTTCACCCAGTGATACTGATGCCAATCAGTGCAGTAATGTGCTGCAGCAGATGAAAAGTAAAAAGTGATCAGTTACGCCACAGCACTTTGATGATGTGATACCCAAAGGCGGTTTTCACCGGCCCGTAAGGCTGCAGCAGCGGGCAGGAGAACACCGCCTTATCAAAGGCGGGCACCATCTGGCCTTTGCGGAATTCGCCCAGATCGCCACCGTTACGCCCTGATGGGCAGGTGGAGTGTTTTTTTGCCAGCTGCTGGAAGTTTGCGCCCTTTTCCAGCTGGGCCAGCAGGGATTTGGCCTGCGCTTCATCCTTGACGAGGATGTGCAAAGCTGCCGCGGTTTTCGCCATGTTGGTGTCTCTGTATGTATGTATAATGTTCGGCGCATTATATCCCCGTCCTACTTCAAATTGCAGGTGCGTTGGCTGCGTATGCTTGATACGGTGACTGATTGAGTCAGTTTCCGGGAGTCGCTCACCTGTCCATATTCCTGCCATGCGAAATCGTCAGGGGATCTCCTTTTCATTAGTTGAGTGATATTCCGTTATGCGTTTAAACCCCGGCCAACAACGTGCTGTCGAATTTGTCACCGGTCCCTGCCTGGTGCTGGCCGGTGCAGGCTCGGGTAAGACCCGCGTCATCACCAATAAAATCGCCCACCTGATCCGCGAGTGTGGCTATCAGGCGCGCCATATCGCTGCAGTCACCTTCACCAATAAAGCCTCGCGCGAGATGAAAGAGCGTGTCGCGCAAACGCTCGGACGCAAAGAGGCGCGAGGCCTGATGATCTCCACCTTCCACACATTGGGACTGGAGATCATTAAACGTGAATACAAAGCGTTAGGGATGAAAGCGAGCTTCTCATTGTTCGACGATCAGGATCAGCTGGCGCTGTTGAAAGACCTCACTAAACTGTGGCTGGAGGAAGACAAAACGCTGTTGCAGCAGCTGATTTCCACCATTTCCAACTGGAAGAATGACCTGGTCGATCCGCAGGGTGCGGCTGGCCTGGCCAAATCCCAGCGCGACCAGATTTTTGCCCACTGCTATCAGCTGTATGACCAGCATCTGAAATCCTGCAACGTACTGGACTTCGACGATTTGATTGCACTGCCGACGCTGTTGCTGCAACGCAATCAGGAAGTGCGCGAGCGTTGGCAGCAGCGTATTCGCTATTTATTGGTGGATGAGTATCAGGATACCAACACCAGCCAGTATGAGCTGGTGAAACTGCTGGTGGGCGCGCGGGCGCGTTTCACCGTGGTAGGTGATGATGACCAGTCAATTTACTCCTGGCGTGGCGCGCGGCCGCAAAACCTGGTGTTGCTGAAAGAGGACTTTCCGGCGCTGGAAGTGGTGAAACTGGAGCAGAACTATCGCTCAACCCAGCGCATTTTGAAGTCAGCTAACATCCTGATTGCCAATAATCCGCATGTGTTTGAGAAGCGCCTGTTCTCTGAGCTGGGCGAGGGCAGCGAGCTGAAGGTGCTGAGTGCCAACAATGAAGATCATGAGGCCGAGAGGGTGGCCGGTGAGTTAATTGCCCACCACTTCGTCAACAAAACCGCCTACAAAGATTATGCGATTCTCTATCGCGGCAACCACCAGTCGCGCGTCTTTGAAAAGCAGCTGATGCAAAACCGTATCCCCTATCGTATTTCTGGCGGCACCTCGTTTTTCTCGCGCCCGGAAATCAAAGATTTGCTGGCCTATCTGCGCGTGCTGACCAATCAGGAAGACGACAGTGCCTTCCTGCGTATCGTCAATACTCCGCGTCGTGAGATTGGCCCCGCCACGCTGCAGAAGCTGGGTGAATGGGCCAACCTGCGCAATAAAAGTCTGTTCAATGCCAGCTTCGATATGGGACTGGAACAGACGCTGAGCGGGCGCGGACTGGAGCATCTGCAGCGTTTTACTCAATGGCTGAATGAGATTATCCAGCTGACAGAACGCGAACCGGTGAATGCGGTACGCGATCTGATTCGCGGTGTCGATTATGAAAGCTGGTTGTTTGAGACCTCGCCAAGCCCCAAAGCCGCCGAGATGCGCATGAAAAACGTCAACACGCTGTTCCAGTGGATGACGGAGATGCTGGAGGGCGATGAGCTGAATGAGCCGATGACGTTGGCGCAGGTGGTGACGCGCTTCACGCTGCGCGACATGATGGAACGCGGTGAGAGCGATGAGGAGAGCGACCAGGTACAGCTGATGACCTTGCACGCCTCCAAAGGGTTGGAGTTCCCGTATGTTTATCTGGTCGGTATGGAAGAGGGGTTGTTACCGCATCAGAGCAGCATTGATGAGAACAACATCGAAGAGGAACGCCGTCTGGCCTATGTGGGCATTACCCGCGCGCAAAAAGAGCTGACCTTTACCTTGTGTCGTGAACGTCGTCAGTATGGTGAACTGGTCCGCCCGGAACCGAGCCGCTTCCTGATGGAGCTACCTCAGGATGATGTGGTGTGGGAGCGCGAGAAAAAAGTGATCAGCGCCGAGGAGCGGGTGAAAACCGGGCAGACGCGCGTCGCGGGTTTACGTGCGATGCTGGAGAATGCGAAGAAGGGGTAAATCCCCCGCCGTTCGTTCAGGCCAGGCCTCTGGCGAGAACCGTTGCGAGCGTAGCGGAGGCAAGGCGAAAAGTTCCCGGCAAAGCGGCGTTTACATGCCGTAAATGAGCATTTGGCGGGAGCTTTTCAACGCAGCATCAGCAAGCGCAGCAGCTTTGATCAAGAGATAGTCAGCAACCAGTGCACATAAGACTGGTAATGACTCTCTTGCTCCAGCAACTCGGCACGCAGCGGATGCGCGTCCAGCCAGCCTGCGGGGAGTGTCAGGTGCAGCGCATCATCATCCGCCTGTAAACGTACCGCAGGCAGCGTGTCATCACGACGTCGGCTAGAGAAGATTAGCGCCAGACGCAGTAAACGGCTTAAGCGTTCCGCCATACGTGGTGGCACAGCGTTCTGCTGCGTCAGTAAAGCGAGATCGATACTGCCACTCTGATTCTGCAGCAGGCAGGCGAGCATTTTTTTCTGTGCAGGTGTAAAGCCGGGAAGATCGAGATGGCGAATCAGGTAAGCGGCGTGCTGCGGTGCCTGGCGGAAATCAACGCTCAGGCCAATTTCGTGAATCGAACAGGCGCTCAGTAGCAGATCGCGACATCGGTTATCCAGCTTCCAGGCCGTGCTCACCTGGCGGAAAAAGCTTTCAGCCAGCTGACGCACGCGGCTTGCCTGCTCCACATCGATAGAGAAGCGGCGCTGGACGTTTTGCAACGTGCGGCTACGAATGTCGCGGTCAATCGGCAGATGCAGCATGCCGTACACCAACCCCTCACGTAGTGCGCCACCGGCCAGCGTCATGCTGTCGATGCTAAGTTCATGGAAGATAGCGATAAGAATCGACAGGCCGCTGGGAAACACCAGCGCGCGCTCGAGTGTCAATCCTTCGATTTCCAGCTCTTCCAGCTTGCCGCACTGAATCGCCCGCTGTTTTAGCTGCTGCAGCTTGCTCAGGGTGATGCGTTCATCCATGCCCTGCGCAACCATAATTTCCTGCAATGCCTGCACGGTGCCTGAAGCGCCGACGCAGATCTGCCAGCCTTTTTCGCGCAGTGCAGCCGCGACCGGACGAATCATGTCGCGGGCCGCTAATTCAGCCTGTTCGAAATTTTCTTTCGCCAGGTGACGATCGCCAAAGTAGCGTTCCAGCCAGGTGACGCAACCCATCGACAAACTAAACAACGTGGTCGCGTGCGAACCCTCGCCGGTGACCAGCTCGGTGCTGCCGCCGCCGATATCCACCACCAGGCGCTGATCGGAACCCCCAGTGGTATGAGCAACACCTTGATAAATCAGGCGTGCTTCTTCCTCGCCGCTGATGACATTCACCGGGCAGCCAAGGATCTCTTCGGCGTGAGTCAGGAAGTCCTGGGCATTTTCAGCAATACGCAGCGTAGCCGTGGCGACCACGCGGATTTGCTCGGGGGGAATATCTTGCAGCTGTTCAGAGAAGAGTTTCAGACATTGCCAGCCACGCTGCATCGCCTCGGCGGAGAGGTGATTGGCTTTGTCCAGACCGGCAGCCAGACGCACCTTGCGCTTTATACGCGCAATGGTCTGAATACTGCCGGACACTTCGCGCACCACCAACATATGAAAGCTGTTAGAGCCTAAATCAATCGCAGCATAAAGTGACGATGCGCTCAGCATGGTGTGCTTAACTCGAACGTTTACGGTTGTTATTGCGCGGCGCGCCGCTACGACGGTTGCTGTTGTTCCCGCCACGGCGTGGGCCGTTTCCAGAACGGCTGCGCTGCAGACGTTTCGGCGGAGGCAGCTCACTCATCAGTGCTTCGCTGCTGTACTTACTCACCGGAATACCGTGACCAATGTACTCTTCAATCGCTGGCAGGTTGAGTGCGTATTCTTCGCACGCCAGGCTGATGGAGTGTCCGCTGGCACCCGCGCGGCCAGTACGACCGATGCGATGCACGTAGTCTTCACGGTCGTCAGGCAGATCGTAGTTGAACACGTGGGTCACGGCAGGAATGTGCAGACCTCGCGCCGCAACGTCGGTCGCGACCAGAATATCCACATCACCTTTGGTGAAGTCATCCAGAATACGCAGACGTTTTTTCTGTGCCACATCGCCCGTCAGCAGACCTACACGGTGACCGTCCGCGGCCAGATGGCCCCAGATATCTTCACAGCGGTGTTTGGTGTTGGCGAAGATGATGGCGCGGTCGGGCCACTCTTCTTCGATCAAGGTTTGCAGCAGACGCATCTTCTCTTCATTCGAAGGGTAGAAAAGTTCTTCTTTGATGCGGTGGCCGGTTTTCTGCTCCGGTTCCACTTCCACGTATTCAGCGTTATTCATATGTTCAAACGCCAGTTCACGTACGCGGTAAGAGAGGGTAGCCGAGAACAACATGCTCAGACGCTGGGTGGCCGGCGGCATGCGGCGGAACAACCAACGGATATCTTTAATAAAGCCAAGATCGAACATGCGATCCGCTTCATCCAGAACCACGACCTGAATGGCGCCGAGGTTGATGTGATTTTGTTTCGCATAGTCGATGAGGCGACCGGTGGTGCCCACCAGGATATCGACGCCATCGGCCAACACTTTTAGCTGTTTGTCGTAGCCGTCACCGCCATAAGCCAGACCCAGTTTCAGACCCGTGACTTTCGACAGCGGCTCTGCATCGGCATGGATCTGCACAGCAAGTTCACGCGTCGGGGCCATGATCAGCGCACGCGGCTGATTAATCTGGCGGCCTTCAGCGGCTGGATGAGAAAGAAGATGATGAAACGTTGACGTCAGGAACGCCATCGTTTTGCCGGTACCGGTTTGCGCCTGACCCGCAACATCACGCCCTGAAAGCGCAAAAGGCAGTGCCAACGCCTGAATAGGCGTGCAGTTAGAAAAGCCTTTGGTATCAAGGGCTTCAACCACCTGTGGGTGCAGGGCGAAGTCGGAAAACTTCTGTTCAGTTAAGTGTGTTTTGCTCATAGTGTGGTAGAATATCAGCTTACTAGCGCTTTACGAAAGCGTATCCGATGAAATAAAGTCAACCTACGTTGGTATATTTTACGCCAATTCGCCAGGCACAATCTTTGGAGTTAAACATGAGCAGCGATAAAATCGTTCACTTGACCGATGACAGTTTCGACACTGACGTGCTGAAAGCCGACGGTGTCACTCTGGTAGATTTCTGGGCTGAATGGTGTGGTCCTTGCAAAATGATCGCCCCAATTCTCGACGAAGTCGCAGAAGAGTACGACGGTAAGCTTACCATCGCCAAGTTGAACATTGATGACAACCCGGGCACTGCGCCTAAATATGGCATTCGTGGTATCCCGACACTGCTGCTGTTCAAGAACGGTGAAGTGGCTGCGACCAAAGTAGGCGCCTTGTCTAAAGGTCAGCTGAAAGAGTTCCTGAACGCTAACCTGGCCTAAGCCCGGCGCGGTGTTGTTCCGCAGTGGTGAATTTTTTCGCCACTGCTGGACGTCTCCATTCAGGCGTGTTAAGTTGACCTCACTGCATTACGCACTTACCTTGTAGTTTGCATCTAAAGTTTTCCCTTGTCAGACCCTGCTCGCATTGAACGTTATCGTGGTTTGGCAATCTGATGACTAGCACATTCGGCATCACCTTTCGACCATCTCTTCGTTTCCTATCGCCACATCAGACGATAATCGTCGAGCAGAGTTGAAAAAGAGCCATTAACGGCATGGAATTTTTGCCATACCACCCACGACAATCATTTCGAGAATTACCCCGAGTTTAAGAACCCTCACTATGAATCTTACCGAATTAAAGAACACGCCGGTTTCTGAGCTGATTACCCTCGGCGAAAATATGGGTCTGGAAAACCAGGCACGTATGCGTAAACAGGATATTATTTTCTCTATCCTTAAACAGCATGCGAAAAGTGGCGAAGACATCTTTGGTGATGGTGTGCTGGAGATATTGCAGGACGGATTTGGTTTCCTCCGCTCTGGAGACAGCTCCTACCTCGCCGGTCCCGATGATATCTACGTTTCTCCCAGCCAAATCCGCCGCTTCAACCTCCGCACTGGTGACACCATTTCTGGTAAAATTCGCCCGCCAAAAGAGGGTGAACGTTACTTTGCGCTGTTGAAAGTTAACGAAGTTAACTACGACAAGCCGGAAAACGCGCGTAATAAGATTCTGTTCGAAAACCTCACGCCACTGCACGCAAACAATCGTCTGCGTATGGAGCGCGGTAATGGCTCAACCGAAGATTTGACCGCTCGCGTACTGGATCTGGCATCGCCGATTGGTCGCGGTCAGCGTGGTCTGATCGTGGCACCACCGAAAGCCGGTAAAACCATGCTGCTGCAGAACATCGCACAGAGCATTGCGTACAACTATCCGGATTGCGTGCTGATGGTGCTGCTGATTGACGAGCGTCCGGAAGAAGTGACCGAGATGCAGCGTCTGGTGAAAGGCGAAGTCATCGCATCCACCTTCGACGAACCGGCTTCACGCCACGTTCAGGTCGCTGAGATGGTGATCGAGAAGGCTAAGCGCCTGGTCGAGCACAAGAAAGACGTTATTATCCTGCTTGACTCCATCACCCGTCTGGCGCGTGCTTACAACACCGTGGTACCGGCTTCCGGTAAAGTATTGACCGGTGGTGTGGACGCCAACGCCCTGCATCGTCCGAAGCGTTTCTTCGGTGCAGCACGTAACGTGGAAGAGGGCGGCAGCCTGACCATCATCGCGACTGCGCTGGTTGATACCGGTTCGAAGATGGACGAAGTGATTTACGAAGAATTTAAAGGTACAGGTAACATGGAACTGCACCTGTCGCGTAAAATTGCTGAAAAACGCGTATTCCCAGCGATCGATTACAACCGCTCCGGTACCCGTAAAGAAGAACTCCTCACCACGCAGGAAGAGCTGCAGAAAATGTGGATCCTGCGCAAAATCATCCATCCAATGGGTGAAATTGATGCGATGGAGTTCCTCATCAATAAGCTGGCGATGACCAAAACCAACGACGAATTCTTCGATATGATGAAGCGTTCGTAAGTTGGCGAAATTGAATCGCTAAGCGAAGCGATTCTTTCGCACAATTTGCCAGGATTTATTGCTAACGCCACGTCTTAACGTGGCGTTTTTTTTTTATGGGCATTAGGATTAGCCCAGTCAGGAAGAAATATAATGATTGTGCCAGAAATGTGCTGATTTTTTCAGCAATAAGATTTTTCCCGGGCAGAATTCGGACAAGGGATATACGGCAATGGCAAGAATCTTGCTTATTGTTGTCGATGATTTTAGCTGAGAGCGTTAACGTGAATTTACTCACTATGAGTACTGAGCTTGGTTTTGTTTTTCTGTTTACTTTAGTGTTCCTATTTTTTGCCCGTAAAGCCGCTAAAAAAATTGGGCTGGTAGACACACCTAATTTAAGAAAACGACACCATGGCGCCATTCCGTTAGTGGGTGGAATCTCCGTATATGCGGGGATCTGCTTTGCTTTCGCTATTTCAGATTATTATTTGCCTCACGCGGCACTTTTCCTCTGCTGCGCAGGGGTGCTGGTGCTGGTGGGTGCACTGGACGATCGGTTCGATATCAGCGTTAAAATCCGCGCATTAGTACAAGCGGCGGTGGCCATCGTGATGATGGTCGGCGCAAAACTGTATCTGCTGAGCCTCGGATTTATCATTGGTCCGGTGGAATTGGTTGTTGGGCCATTTGGCTACGTACTTACACTGTTCGCCGTTTGGGCGGCCATTAACGCCTTTAACATGGTCGATGGTATTGATGGCCTGTTGGGTGGATTGGCCAGTGTGACCTTCGCCGCCATGGGCATCATCCTCTATTTCGACGGTCAGACCAGCCTCGCTATGTGGTGTTTTGCCATGATTGCCGCCACCATCCCCTACATTTTGCTTAACCTGGGTCTGATTGGTCGCCGCTACAAGGTCTTTATGGGCGATGCCGGCAGCACCATGATTGGCTTCACCATTATCTGGATCCTGCTGGAAACCACCCAGGGTTTGAGCCATCCGATTACGCCGGTCACGGCACTCTGGCTGATTGCCATTCCGCTGATGGACATGGTGGCGATTATGTATCGCCGCCTGCGTAAGGGGATGAGTCCGTTCTCAGCTGACCGCCAGCATATTCACCATTTGATCATGCGTGCCGGCTTCACCTCCCGCCAGGCCTTTGTACTGATCACCGTGGCTGCTGCGCTTTTAGCCGGTATCGGCGTGCTGGGCGAGTACCTTGCTTTCATCCCCGAGTGGGTGATGCTGGTGTTATTCCTGATGGCGTTTTTCCTTTACGGCTACTGCCTGAAACACGCGTGGCGTGTGGCGCGCAAAATCCGTCGCATTAAACGCCGCTGGCAAAGCAGTGGCGAAGATAAAAAATAAGTTACCCCGATCAGTACCCTGATAAGGACTTTTGTTATGACCTCTGTCGTTGTGGAGAACGAACTGGATGTGCGCGGCCTGGGCTGCACGCTTTGGCGCGGTAAGCGTTGGATTATCGGCTTTGCGCTGCTGTTTGCCTTACTGGCATGGCTTGCCTCGATGCTGATGAAACAGGCATGGAGCACCACCGCGACGACCGATCGCCCGACGGTGAATATGCTGGGTGACTTCTTCGTGCAGCAGCAATTCCTTAATAACCTTGATGTGCGTAACAACACGCTCAATCTCAACACGCCCGCACCCACCGTGATGGATGAGGTCTATCAGGAGTTCACCATGCAACTGGCCTCCTGGGACACGCGCCGTGATTTCTGGCAGCAGACCGATTACTTCAAAAGCCGCAAAAGTGGCAATACACACAACGATGCGGCTTTGCTGGACGATTTGATTACCAATATTCAGTTCACACCAGCGGATGCGGCGCATAACACACTGGATAACATTAAGCTGATTGCCGAAACCGCTGGCGACGCGAATAACCTGCTGCGCCAATATATCGCCTATGCCAGCGAGCGTGCCGCACGCCATCTGAATGCGGAACTAAAAGGCGCATGGCAGGCGCGCAGTGCGCAGTTGCAAGCGCAGGTGACTCGCCAGCAGGAAGTGGCACAAGCGGTGTTTGATCGCCAGCGCCAACGTATTGAACAAGCTTTAAAGGTGGCGAGCCAGCAGGGCATCCAGGAAAACCGTGCACCGGCCATCGGCGAAGCGCTGCCTGACAGCGATCGCTTCCTGCTTGGGCAGCAAATGTTGCAGGCTCAGCTCGATACATTGCAGGCCAGCGGGCCCGCTTACGATTTGAGCTATGATCAGAACAGAGCGATGCTGGGCACGTTGCAGGCAGGCGCGCAATTGGATAAGCCATTCCAGACATATCGCTATCTGCGTACGCCTGAAGAGCCGGTGTCGCGCGACAGTCCGCGCCGAGTGTTTATGATGATCATGTGGGGCGTCATTGGCGCGCTGGTGGGTGCAGGTGTGGCGCTGGTGCGCCGTCCTCGTCCAACGTCACCAACGAGCCATTAAAGAGAAGCCACGTGAAAGTTCTGACCGTATTTGGCACGCGTCCTGAGGCGATCAAAATGGCCCCGCTGGTGCAGGCATTGGCGCAGGACCCGTCGTTTGAATCACGCCTGTGCGTGACCGCGCAACACCGTGAAATGCTCGATCAGGTGCTGCGGCTGTTCAAGCTGCAGCCCGATTACGATCTCAATATTATGCGCCCGGAGCAGGGGCTGACGGAGATCACCAGCCGCATTTTGCAAGGAATGAAAACGGTGCTCGCCGATTTCCAACCCGATGTGGTGCTGGTGCACGGCGATACCACCACCACCTTTGCCGCGAGCTTAGCCGCCTTTTATCATCAGATCCCTGTGGGGCACGTCGAAGCAGGACTGCGTACGGGCAACCTGATGTCGCCCTGGCCGGAAGAGGCTAACCGCACCTTAACCGGTCATCTGGCGAGCTACCATTTCACTCCAACCGAGAGTTCGCGGCAGAATCTGCTGCGTGAAAATTTGCCGGATGACTGTATCGTTGTTACCGGCAATACGGTGATTGATGCGCTGCTATGGGTGCGCGATCGGGTGCTGGATGATGGCGACCTGAATGCGCGTCTGGCAGCGCGTTATCCGTTCCTTGATGCAGATAAAAAACTGATTCTGGTCACCGGCCATCGTCGTGAAAGCTTTGGCGGCGGTTTCGAACGCATTTGCAGCGCGCTGGCGCAGATTGCACGTCAGCATCCGCAGGCGCAAATCGTCTATCCGGTGCACCTCAATCCCAACGTCAGCGAGCCGGTCAATCGTATCCTGAGTGGGATCGAGAATATCATTTTGATTGAGCCACAGGAGTATTTGCCGTTTGTCTGGCTGATGAACCGTTCCTGGCTGATCCTCACCGATTCCGGAGGCATTCAGGAAGAAGCGCCATCGTTGGGTAAACCTGTTCTGGTCATGCGTGATACTACTGAGCGTCCGGAAGCGGTGGATGCGGGCACCGTAAAACTGGTCGGTACCGATATCAACCGGATTGTCGAAGAAGTCGGCCTGCTGCTGCAGGACGAGGAAGCCTGGCAGAGGATGAGTCGCGCGCACAATCCGTATGGCGATGGACAAGCCTGCGCGCGCATCCTGCAGGCATTGAAACAACACAGAGTATAATTATGCGTTTTGAAACCATTTCCGTTATCGGACTGGGCTACATTGGGCTGCCAACGGCAGCTGTTTTTGCCTCAAAGGGAAAAAAAGTGATCGGCGTGGATATCAATGTTCGCGCAGTCGAGACCATTAATCGCGGCGATATTCACATTGTTGAGCCGGAGCTGGGTGACGTGGTGCGCAACGCCGTTCAGGCAGGACATCTGCGCGCCACCACGCAAGCCGAAGCCGCGGATGCCTTCTTAATCGCCGTACCCACGCCGTTTATCGGCGATCATCAGCCGGATCTGAGCTACGTACAGGCGGCAGCATTGTCGATTGCACCGGTATTGAAAATCGGCGATTTGGTGATTCTTGAATCGACCTCACCGGTTGGCGCTACCGAGCAGATGGCCACCTGGCTGGCGGAGGCGCGTCCTGACCTGCGTTTCCCGCAGCACAGTGATGACTGTGACGTGTTTATCGCTTACTGCCCGGAGCGCGTACTGCCCGGCAAAGTGATGGTAGAACTGCTGGAAAATGACCGTGTGATTGGCGGCATGACGCCTGCGTGCTCAGCACGGGCCAGCGAACTGTATCGCATCTTCCTGCGCGGCGAATGTGTGGAAACCAACGCGCGTACTGCCGAGATGTGCAAACTCACGGAGAACAGCTTCCGCGATGTGAATATTGCGTTTGCCAATGAGCTATCGCTGATCTGTGCGGAGCAGAAGATCAACGTGTGGGAGTTGATTGCGCTGGCGAACCGCCATCCGCGCGTCAACATTCTGCAGCCCGGGCCGGGCGTCGGTGGGCACTGTATCGCTGTCGATCCCTGGTTTATCGTGGCGCAAAATCCGGAGCTGGCGCGGCTGATTCGCACCGCGCGGGAAGTGAATGATGCGAAACCGACGTGGGTGTTAGATCAGGTCAAACAGCAGTTGGCAGATTGCCTGACTGTCAGCGGAAAACGTGCTTCTGAGGTGACGATTGCCTGCTTCGGCCTGGCGTTTAAACCGAACATCGATGATTTACGTGAAAGCCCGGCGATGGCGGTGGCACACCTGATTGCCGAGTGGCACAGCGGCAGCACGCTGGTGGTTGAACCGCATGTGGCAGAAATTCCTGCGCGACTGGCAAATGAAGCAACACTGGTTTCCACTGAGGATGCGTTGCAGCAGGCGGATATCATCGTGATGCTGGTGGATCACACGCCGTTCCGCACGATCGATGCCAGCCAGATTACGCAGCCGTGGATTATCGATACTAAAGGTGTCTGGCGATGAAACAATTCCTCATCACGGGTGGTGCTGGCTTTATTGGTTCCGCACTGGTGCGCTTCCTGATTGAGCAAACAGACCATCAGGTGGTGGTGGTGGATAAACTCAGCTACGCTGGCAACTTAGCCTCTTTGGCTTCAGTACAGAATGATGCGCGCTATGCCTTTGAGCAGGTGGATATTTGCGACAGAGCCGAACTGGACCGCGTCATGGCCCAGTATCAACCGGATTGCATTATGCATCTGGCCGCAGAAAGCCATGTGGACCGTTCGATCGATGGGCCAATTGCGTTTGTCGAAACCAACATTGTGGGCACCTATCAGCTACTGGAAGCGGCTCGCCACTACTGGAATGGCATGGTGGATGAGCGTAAAAAAGGCTTCATCTTCCATCATATTTCCACTGACGAAGTGTTTGGCGATCTGCATGGCAGTGATGATTTCTTCACTGAAACCACGCCTTATGCGCCCAGCAGCCCTTATTCAGCGACGAAAGCCAGCAGCGATCATCTAGTGCGGGCCTGGTTACGCACCTACGGCTTGCCAATTATTGTCACCAACTGTTCGAATAATTATGGCCCGTGCCACTTCCCGGAAAAACTGATTCCGCTCACCATCATTAATGCTTTAGCCGGAAAACCGCTGCCGGTGTATGGCAATGGCAGTCAGATCCGCGATTGGCTGTATGTCGAAGACCACGCCAGAGCGCTTTACTGCGTGGTGAGCAGCGGCAAAGTCGGCGAAACCTATAATATTGGTGGTCACAACGAACGCCGTAATATTGAGGTGGTGGAAACCCTGTGTGATCTGCTGGACGAACTCGCACCGCAGCAGCGCGCGGCGCACCTCGCGTGCTATCGTGATCTGATTACCTTTGTCACCGATCGTCCCGGTCACGATCTGCGTTACGCCATTGACGCCAGCAAAATTGCGCGTGATTTAGGCTGGACGCCTCAGGAAACTTTCGAAAGTGGCATTCGCAAGACCGTGCAGTGGTATCTGGCAAATCCACAATGGTGGCAGGCGATTCTCAACGGCAGCTATCGTGGCGAGCGGTTGGGTTTAGCTACGCCGCACTGAGGCATAATACAGGAGCAGCAACGATGAAAGGTATCATCCTCGCGGGTGGTTCAGGCACGCGCTTGCACCCTATCACCCGTGCTATCTCAAAGCAGCTACTGCCGGTGTACGACAAGCCGATGATCTACTATCCGCTGTCGGTGCTGATGCTGGCGGGGATTCGCGAGATTATGATTATCACCACGCCGGAAGATCGTGCGCACTTTGAGCGTCTCCTCGGCGATGGCAGCGAGTTCGGCCTGCAGTTGCAGTATGCCGAACAACCCAGTCCCGATGGTCTGGCGCAGGCGTTTATCATTGGTGAGTCCTTTATTGGCAATGACAGCTGCTGTCTGGTGCTGGGCGACAATCTCTATTTTGGTCAGGGCTTCAGCCCGAAGCTGAAAAAAGTGGCCGCGCGCAGCTGTGGTGCCACGGTGTTTGCTTATCAGGTGATGGACCCTGAGCGGTTTGGTGTGGTGGAGTTTGATGACGACTTCAATGCGCTTTCCATCGAGGAAAAGCCGCTGCAACCCAAATCGCGCTGGGCGGTTACCGGCCTCTACTTCTACGACAACCGCGTGGTGGAGTTTGCCAAACAGGTACAGCCTTCAGCTCGGGGCGAGCTGGAAATCACTGCGATTAACCAGATGTATCTTGAGCAGGGTGAACTCTCCGTCGAGTTACTGGGACGTGGCTTTGCCTGGTTGGATACGGGAACTCACGACAGCCTGATAGAAGCGAGTATGTTCGTCCAGACCGTGGAAAAACGTCAGGGCTTTAAAATCGCTTGTCTGGAAGAGATTGCGTGGCGTAACGGCTGGTTGACTGATGATCAGTTGCTGGCGGCGGCGCAAGCACTGACCAAAACCGGCTACGGCCAATATCTGCTGGATGTTCTCCATGCCCGTCCGCGTCAGTATTAACCCCCTTGCGTGGGAAAGCGATTTCTTCGGCGTGAACAGTGCGCGTATCGACCTGGATGGCGACTTCACCCTTGCCGACGCGCTGCAGCAGCCAGATACGTTGTGGCAGGCCAAAGTGCCCGCCGAGCGTACTGACGCCATTGATGCCTTGAGCCAGCACGGTTTTCAGCTGGTGGAGGGTGAGGCCGATCTGGCCATTAATATCAAACGCACCGAGCGCCAGGTTGGCGTGCGCATCGCGCGTGAAGCACAGATCCCGGCATTGCGTGAGGCGGCATCGCATGCCTTTCGCCAAAGCCGTTTTCGTGCGCCCTGGTTTAACGCTGATGACAGCGGTCGTTTCTATGCGCAGTGGATTGAAAACGCGGTTCGCGGCACCTTTGATCACCAATGCCTGGTGGCCAGCGACGAATCCGGTCAATTACAAGGCTTTGTCTCGATGCGTGAAGTGAACGGTGATGCGCGTATCGGCCTGCTCGCCGTGCTGCCCGCAGCGCAAGGGCAGGGCATGGGTCAACGCTTGCTGTTGGCGGCAGCGGATTGGGGCCGCGTGCGGCAACTTGAACGACTGCGCGTCGCGACACAGCTGAGTAATCTTATGGCGATGCGCCTCTATTTACGCAGCGGTGCTCGCCTTGAAAGCACCGCCTACTGGTTTTACAGGACAGCCTCATGATCCCATTTAATGCGCCGCCGGTCGTCGGCAGCGAAGTTGAATATATGCAGTCGGCGATGGCCAGCGGCAAACTCTGCGGTGACGGTGGATTTACCCGCCGCTGTCAGCAGTGGATGGAGCAGCACTTTGGCAGCAAAAAAGTGCTGCTGACACCCTCTTGCACTGCCTCGCTGGAAATGGCCGCACTGTTAATCGATATCCAGCCCGGTGATGAAGTGATCATGCCGAGCTACACCTTTGTTTCCACTGCCAATGCCTTCGTGCTGCGCGGTGCTGTGATCGTGTTCGTCGATGTGCGCCCCGATACGCTGAATATCGATGAAACGCTGATTGAAGCCGCGATCACTGAGAAAACCCGTGCGATTGTGCCGGTGCACTACGCGGGCGTCGCTTGCGAGATGGATAGCATCATGGCGCTGGCGGCAAAGCATCAATTATTTGTGATTGAAGATGCGGCGCAGGGCGTGATGTCGCAATACAAAGGGCGTGCGCTGGGCACCATTGGCCATATTGGCTGCTTTAGCTTCCATGAAACCAAAAATTACACCGCCGGCGGTGAAGGTGGAGCAACGCTGATTAATGACGCGAAGCTGGTGGAGCGTGCGGAGATTATCCGCGAAAAGGGCACCAACCGGAGCCAGTTCTTCCGTGGTCAGGTGGATAAATACACCTGGCGTGATATCGGTTCGAGCTATTTGATGGCGGATCTGCAGGCTGCCTACCTGTGGGCGCAACTCGAAGCGGCTGAGCGCATTAATCAGCAGCGTTTGCGCCTGTGGCAGCGCTATTATGATGCGCTGAAACCACTGGCAGCCGCTGGACGTATCGCATTGCCGATGGTGCCGGAAAACTGCCGTCACAACGCGCACATGTTTTACATCAAACTGAGCGACAGCGACGACCGCCAGGCGCTGATCAACTGGATGAAAGAGGCAGAAATCCTCACGGTGTTCCACTACATTCCCTTGCACTCTTCGCCAGCCGGTGAACGTTTTGGTCGCTTCCACGGCGATGACCGCTTCACCACCAAAGAGAGTGAGCGCCTGCTGCGCCTGCCGCTGTTCTATAACCTGTCGGATAACAACCAGCGCACCGTTATCAGCTCGCTGTTGAGTTTCTTTGCCTGATGTCGTTAGCCAAAGCCTCAGTCTGGACGGCCTCATCAACGTTAGTGAAAATCATTGCCGGTCTGCTGGTGGTGAAATTGCTGGCGGTCAGCTTTGGGCCGGAAGGGGTTGGCCAGGCCGGTAACTTTCGCCAGCTGATTACCGTTTTAGGTGTATTGGCCGGCGCGGGCATTTTCAACGGTGTAACCACCTACATCGCACAATTTCAGCAGCAGCCCGAGCCACTGCGTGCCGTGACGGGTACGGCATCATCCATGGTGATCGGCTTCTCCACACTGGTGGCGCTGGTGTTCTTGCTGGCGGCGGGGCCGATAAGTCATGCGCTATTTGGTCATGACGACTTTGCCAATGTGGTGAGGATCGTGGCCTTTCTGCAGTTCGGCATTGCCTGGGCCAATCTGACGCTGGCATTACTAAAAGGCTTCCGCGATGCGCGCGGCAATGCGCTGGCGCTGATTATCGGTAGTCTGGTGGGCGTGCTGGGTTATGTGTTGTGCTGGTGGCTGGGCGGATATGCTGGCGCGTTGGTGGGTTTAGCGCTGGTGCCTGCACTGTTGGTGTTTCCGGCATTGCTGATGCTGCGCCGTCATCGTCAGGTGCTACCGCTGCGCTGGTTAAAACCGAGCTGGCAGCCGGAACTGGCGCGAAATCTGGCAAAGTTCACCTTGATGGCACTGATTACATCGGTCACCTTGCCGGTGGCGTGGGTGATGATGCGTAACTTGCTGGCAGAACAGCAGGGGTGGGCGCAGGTGGGTCTGTGGCAGGGTGTGACCAGTATTTCCGATGCCTATCTGCAATTTATCACGGCGACTTTTAGTGTCTGGTTACTGCCGACGCTGGCGCGACTGGAAAGCAAACCGCAGATTGCGCGTGAAATTGGGCGTGCGTTGCGTTTTGTGTTACCTGCCGTGGCGGCTGCGAGTTTCTGCGTGTGGTTACTGCGTGACATTGCCATCTGGCTGCTGTTTTCACCGCAGTTTACCGCGATGCGAGACCTGTTTGTCTGGCAGTTGTGCGGTGACGTCTTTAAAGTTGGCGCCTATGTTTTCGGATATCTGGTGATCGCTAAAGCCTCACTGCGCTTTTATATTTTGACGGAAATCAGCCAGTTTGTGCTGTTAACCGCGTTCTCACATTGGCTGATTCCGCTGCATGGAACCGCCGGAGCCGCACAAGCCTATATGGCGACTTACGTGCTCTACTTCGCCCTTTGCTGTGGCGCCTTTATGATTTATTGCCGAAAAAAATGACTTTATTTCACGTGCTGGGATCGGATATCCCACATCATAACCATACGGTGTTGCGCTTCTTTGATGAGGTGATGAGCACCGAATTGCCGGGTGCTGGACCGCGCCAGTTTATGGTGGTGACTTCAACGCCTGAAGCGCTGCAAGCCTATACCGCGCTGCAAATCGAAAGCTATCCCAGCAAGCGCGCACTTGCACAGGCGGTAATGTCCCGTGCGGCTGACCGTACGCAACGCTTCTTCTTTCATGGACAGTTCAATCCGCAAATCTGGCTAGCGTTGCTCAGAGGTAAACTGCGGCGTCAGCAGGCCTACTGGCATATCTGGGGTGCGGATCTGTACGAAGAAGGGCGTGGGCTGAAGTATCGGCTGTTTTATCTGCTGCGCCGCATGGCACAGCATCGCATTGCCCATGTGTTCGCGACGCGTGGTGATTTACACTGTTTTCAGCAGCGCCATCCGCGCGTGCCGACATCGCTGCTCTACTTTCCAACGCGTATGCCCAATGCTGCAGTGCCCGGCGGCAACACGAGCGGTGATTTCACCGTGCTGCTGGGCAATTCCGGCGATCGCAGCAATTGCCATATCGAAGGCTTGCAGGCGATTCACGCTCAGTTTGGCGATCGCGTGAAAGTGCTCATCCCACTGGGCTATCCGGAAAACAATCAGGCGTACATTGACGAGATCAGCGCGGCTGCACAGCGCCTGTATCCGCAAGGCCAGGTGACTTTACTACGCGATAAGATAGATTTTGATACCTATCTGCAATTGCTCAGTGACTGCCAGCTCGGCTATTTTATGTTCGAACGTCAACAGGGTATTGGCACGTTATGTTTGCTGATGCAGGCCAACATTCCCTTTGTGCTGAACCGAAAAAATCCGTTCTGGCGCGACCTCAGCGAACAAGGGTTGCCGGTTCTTTTCAGTGAAGATGCACTGGATGCGTCGAGTGTGGCTGAAGCTCAGCGTCAGCTGGCACAGTGTGATAAATCCGCGATTGCCTTTTTCGCCCCTGGTTATCTGGCTGGCTGGCGCAACGCGTTGAGCCTGAGTGAAAGGGAGAGAACATGAGCCTGATGCAGTTTAGTGGTCTGCTGGTGGTTTATCTGTTCTCGCTAGGTTTCATTTTGACGCTGACCTGGCGGGAATTTAAACGGGTGCGTTTTAACTTCCACCTGTTCTTCACCATCCTTTTTTTACTGACCTTTTATTTCGGGTTCCCCCTCACCAGTGTGCTGGTATTCCGCTTTAATGTTGAAGTGGTGCCACCGGAGTACCTGTTACAGGCGTTGCTGGCCGCGACCAGTTTTTATGCGATTTATTACGTCAGTTATAAAGTCCGGTTAAGGCCGATCAACGCTGCACCGCGCAAACCCTGGTTGCAGATGAACCGAGTCGAAACCCATCTAACCTGTCTGTTACTGGCGCTGGTGGCGATTGGCACGGTCACGGTGTTCTTCATGCACAACGGGTTACTGTTGTTCCGACTTTCTGCGTATAACCAGATTTTCTCCAGCGAAGTATCCGGCGTAGCGCTCAAACGATTTTTCTACTTCTTTATTCCGGCGATGCTGATTCGCTATTTCCTCAACCCCACACAGCGCCAGTGGCTATGGTTTTTGCTGGTGTCGGTGGCATTTGGTTTGCTGACTTATGCGCTGGTGGGCGGGACGCGCGCCAATATCATCATCGCTTTTGCCCTGTTCCTGTTTATCGGTATTACGCGCGGTTGGATCACCTTGTGGATGCTGGTGGGCGCAGGCGTGATGGCGATTGCTGGCATGTTCTGGCTGGCACTGCGGCGCTATAACCTCGATGTGGTGGGCGATGAAGCGTTTTACACCTTCCTGTATTTAACGCGTGATACCTTCTCCCCCTGGGAAAATCTCGCGCTGTTATTGCAGAACTACGACAAAATTGACTTCCAGGGCTTAGCACCGGTCTGGCGTGACTTTTATGTCTTCATTCCGAGCTGGCTCTGGCCGGAACGTCCGTCGATTGTGTTAAATAGCGCCAACTACTTTACCTGGGAAGTGCTGAACAACCATTCAGGACTGGCGATTTCGCCCACGCTGCTGGGTTCGTTGCTGGTAATGGGCGGCGTGTGGTTTATTCCGCTGGGTGCGATTGCCGTCGGCTGGCTGATGAAAGGATTCGATAACCTCTATCTGCAAGGCCGTGACGCTTCGAACCGTTATAGCGGGGCGATTCTGCAGAGCTTTTGCTTCGGTGCGGTATTCAACATGATCGTGCTGGCGCGTGAAGGGCTGGATGCTTTCGGTTCGCGCGTGGTGTTCTTTTGCATTATTTTTGCTGCCTGCATGGCGGTGGCTAAATTGCTGTACTGGTTGTTAGCGCGTGCGGGGTTGATTCGCTCGCGTAGCAAGCCAGTGGTACACAGCCTGTCTTAACCTTTGGGAACATGATTCATGAAAACCGATAAGCCGCGCTATAACCTGCGCGGTGTCGATCTTCACGCGTTTATCGACATGGACAGCTTCCTGCACTTCTTGCTGCCGGGTGGCCAGCCGCGTTGTGGCACGCTGGTGGCGATGAATGCAGAAAAGATGCTGACGCTGGAAGAGGATGCGCAGCTGCGGGCGCTGATTGCTGAAGCGGAATTTAAATATCCGGATGGCATTAGCATTGTGCGCTCCTTACGCAAAAAATATCCGCAGTTGCAGGTTAGTCGCATTGCTGGTGCCGATCTGTGGGAAGCCCTGATGGAGCGCGCGGGCCGCAGCAGCATTCCGGTATTTCTGATTGGCGGTCGTCAGGCGGTGCTGGATGAAACCTGTGACAAACTGCGTCGCCAGTGGAATGTGAACATCGTCGGCAGTCAGGATGGCTATTTTGCCCCGGCAGAGCGTGAGGCGTTGTTTGCGCGCATTGCGGCCAGCGGTGCACAGATTGTCACGGTGGCGCAGGGTTCGCCGCGTCAGGAGTTGCTGATGCGTGATTGCCGTGTGCACTGGCCGCATGCGCTCTATATGGGCGTGGGCGGTACCTATGATGTTTTCACCGGCCACGTCGCGCGTGCACCGCGAATCTGGCAGAAATTAGGGCTGGAGTGGCTCTATCGTCTGATTCGGCAGCCTTCGCGTTGGCGCCGCCAGTTAAAACTGCTGAAATATTTGCGCTATCATTGGCGTGGCGATCTCTGATGTCGCCGATTTTTTCAGCAATATCATCAGTGCAGCCAGTAAAACTGCATTAATAATCGACGGAATGCACAAAGCGTAATCAAACGCGTTTTTTTTATAAAAAAGCGCTGGACAGTATGAGGTCAAGCCCGTAGTATGCCCATCCGCAACGGCGCTACGCGCCCGTAGCTCAGCTGGATAGAGCGCTGCCCTCCGGAGGCAGAGGTCTCAGGTTCGAATCCTGTCGGGCGCGCCATTTAGTTTGTGCGCAAGAGCTTCGGTGGTTGGTTTAACCGCGTTATGCAGTGAAAATAGTAAGCAGAGATGCTTACGCACCAGAATTATGGTGGCTATAGCTCAGTTGGTAGAGCCCTGGATTGTGATTCCAGTTGTCGTGGGTTCGAGTCCCATTAGCCACCCCAAATTTTGCTGGGCACGCGATGGTGGCGGAATTGGTAGACGCGCTAGCTTCAGGTGTTAGTGTTCTTACGGACGTGAGGGTTCAAGTCCCTCCCTTCGCACCAGGCAAAATTACGCGGTAGCGTGAAGAAATAAGATACAGAAAAAATCGGCGAGTAGCGCAGCTTGGTAGCGCAACTGGTTTGGGACCAGTGGGTCGGAGGTTCGAATCCTCTCTCGCCGACCATATTCGAAAAGCCTGCTTGAAAAAGCAGGCTTTTTTCGTTTTATCTTTTCCTTGATTGATTTTATCCTTCTCAGCTTCTCAGCTTCTCAGCTTCTCAGCTTCTCAGCTTCTCAGCTTCTCAGCTTCTCAGCTTCTCAGCTTCTCAGCCTTATAAATCACTCTCAGCGCCGTTGTCGCCATAATGAGACTCGTAACTCATTGATTTTAAAATGACTGACAGTTCCTTGCATTGCTTGTCGTTGATAGGAGACAGTTATTAAGGGGAGTGTAGCGAAATCACGACGCACTGTTTAGCCTGAGAGAGGCTTTTACCTTTATCTGACTGATTTAAAATAACTTATCTCTATACCTCCAACTCTGGCACGACTTATGCAATAATAAATCTGTAGATGCTCATTCCACCTCTTATGTTTGCTGATGCTACATAAACCTGGGAATGATGCAGAGCCCCTTACGGTATCTGTTGTCCAGCCTGGCAGTTATTGCGCACGCTTTACTGCAGTAAGAAGGACATTACGTTGAGTCGGATACCATCAGTTGTCTGAACGACCTGATCTTACACCTGCTTATGGCAGGTGTTTTTTTATCTGTGATTTCCCCCATTCCGCTACTCTTCAGGCAAAAAAAAGCCGGGACAAGCCCGGCGTGCACAAAAGTAACAATCGTTAAATCAAGCGTTTGGATTAGTCTTCAAGGTCAGAAGCAGACCTTCACGACGCATTTGAGCAGCGTCCTCGGGGCGATGCAGGCGATCATAGACATCGGCCAACCAGGCATAATCAAAAGCATCAGGGCGTTGTGCCAGTGCCTGCTGGAAAGCTTCTGCGGACTGTTGCCACTCACCGTGGCGCATCAGCATCTGGCCTAAGGTGCTGTGCAGCAGCGGCGTTGCGCCATGTTGTTTGATTTGCTGGCGCAGCGCTTTCTCCAGTGATTGCGGATCGCCACTTTTAATACGTGGCATTAACAGCACCAGGCGGTCGTCATACTGACGCTTCAATCCTTCCAGCACGATGCTTTGCGCGGTATCAGGGTCATCACACTCAATCAGATGTTCAGCCATCGCTACCTGCAGCGCCGTTTCCTGACGCGTTTTACGGCTCTGGTTTTGCCACCACTTCTTCAGACCTTCGCTACCCTGATCGGCCATTGCCTGATTCATCATGCCTAGCCAGGCTTGCTGTTGCAGCGCCTCACGATGGGCTTCGTCATTGACCTGAGATTTTTGCATGGAGGGCAGAATATCCAGCAACGCGCCCCATGCGCCGGTACGGATATAAGCCTGTTCAGCCAGACGCAGCACTTCAGGATGACGCGGAGCGACTTCCAGTAAACGGTCAATGCCATGGCGGGCGGCGTGATCTTCATTACGTGCCAGTTGCAGGCGTACGCGGGTGATCTCAACCGGAATGGTGTCATTTTCAGACAGCTCAGAGGCGCGCTCCAGATGTTGGTTAGCACGGACTTCGTCACCACGTTGCTGTGCCGCTTCGGCAGCCAGCAGGTAGTTAGCAACGGGCTGATCGGCGTGATCGGCATTCTTCGATAGCAGTTTTTCAACCTGCTTGTAATCACCTTCCGCCAGTTTCATCAGCGCGCTTTGGGTGTGACGCTGTGCGCTACGACGCTTGCGACCAACAAACCAGCCACGCGTGCGTGCACCGGTGCGGAACACGCGGCGCAAAATCCATTCAATAAACAGAATCACCAGCAGACTGAGGATCAGGATGATAGCCAAACCGGTGACGCTGGTTTCCACGTTCCAGTTATCGGTCTGAATCAGCACGTAGCCCTGATGGCCGGCAATCATCGGCCCCAATACCACGCCTGCGATCAGCAGCAGGAAAAGCACCAATACTTTCAGCATGCTTAGCCTCCCTGTTGATCAGCCGGAACCGATGGCTGCGCCAGCAGGTTGCGCACGCGCGTCTGCATCAATTTTTCTAGCAGCGCCTGACTTTCCAGCGTATCCGGCACATCCATTGAGATGTTTTGCTGACTCAGCTCATCCAGTTGTGCGAGGAAAGCTTTGGTGGCAGCGTCGTTGGTGTCATACCAGGCGCGCACCCAGGTTGAGACCGCATCAATCGACTGTTTGTAGATTTCATCCTGATGACGTGGCACGGCCTGGGCGGCAATCAGCAGGCGTGAACGAATGTTTTCACGCAGGTAAACGTCCTGATTCGGTGCCAGCAGCGGCTGTGCGGTATTATCACGGCGGCGGATGGTGATGAAATCATCCATAAAGTTATGCCAGCTCTTCACCAGATTTTGACGCCATTCGTGCAGCGAGCTGGAAAGCTCTCCGCCATCGGCATCCATCGGTGAATCATCACTGTCATTGTCAGCCAGACGCAGATTATCGACGCCGTTCGACAACTGATTGAGTTTGAGGATGATGCCATCGTAATCGACCTGGCTCACCGTTGAGAGAGAACTGATGTCCTGCGTTAAAGCACGGCGCACATTCATCACGCTCGGGTCATTCATATCGGCCAGGCTGGTATCAGCGCTTTTCAACAGCGCGGCTGCTGTGGTGACATCCTGATCGCTCCACAGCTTGCGACCCGCCAGTTTCACGAGGTAGTCCGCTTGCGCCAGTAGCCAGGTGCGGGTGTCGTTGCCAGAAATCGTCGCGACTTTATCGCGCAGGGTCTCCAGCTCTTTGGCGCTGTTATCCTGCTGCGTTCGCGCTTCCTGCAACGCCGTATTCGCGGTATCCAGTTGTTGCGTCAGCTGCTGTTTGTCGCTGCCCAGTTGCTGCTGCAGTGCGCTCAACTGTTCACTCAGGTTCTGGTTTGTCTGAGCCTGTAAATCGGCCTGATGTTTCCCATTGAGGTAAAGTCCCGCGCCAATCGCCAGCGCAATCACGATCGCCACCGCGCTCAGTACTTTGCCATCGCTTTTTTTATCGCGAGGCTTTTTACCGTCTGGCGTGGGGGAAGTGTCCGCAGGGGTGGTTTCTTCAACCATGGCGGAGGAGGCTTTTTGTTCCGTCATTATGGCTCATCCCATTGTTAAGTTCAGCGTAACGCACGCAGCAGCGCATCGTTATCAGCACCATCGGCTACATCAATATCCTGCCAGCCTAATTCGGCGGCCTGAGTAGCCAAACGTTCACTGACGACCACCAGTCGACAGTGCAATAACCATTCCCGACGATCAATTGGCGGAAACAGTGCAAAGAGTTGTTGTAACATCTCACCGCTGGTGACCACCAGCGTGGTAATCCCGCGATCGCGCCAGCGACGGCCTTCAATCGCGCCCTCATAATGCTTTTCACAACGTTGGTAGCACTCGCAGTATTCCACCTCGGCACCGCGTTCCAGCAGGGTTTCTGCCAGTAATTCACGGCCTGGGCTGCCGCGCAAAATCAGCGCACGCTTGCCATTAACCTGCTGCAGGCGGTTGAGCCGCACTAACTCTTCGCTGGTCTCCCGCGCATGAGGATAGTCTACTTTCAGATGACTGACGGTATGCAGTGCCAGCGCGGTGCTGCGCCCTATAGCATAGTAGTCGAGTGTTTCGGGCCAGCTGAGGGCACTTTGCTGAAGCGCCGGATGGGCGAATAGCACCACCTGCTGTGACAGCAGAAACACCAGATCGCCCGGCCGTAAAGCCGCCAGCTTTTGTGGCAATTGTTGCAAATCGCGACCCGGCGTAAATTCAATCAGCGGTAGAGTCCACGCCAGTTTTCCCTGGGTTCGCAGACGCGAAACCAATTCACTGGCAGCGGGCTCCGGGCGGGTCACGAGAATGGTCATGCAGGCGTTTGCCCCTGATAAACGTCGCGCAGAATGTCGCGGGCGCCGCCATCCAGCAGCTCTTCTGCCAGGGAGATCCCCATTTGCACGGCGTTTTCGCGCGGACCACGGCGTTCACCTACCACCATTTGGTGGCCATCCGGTGAGCCGACTAAGCCACGCAGCCACAACTGATTGTCTTCTAATACGGCAAAGCTGCCGATGGGAACCTGACAACCGCCTTCAAGGCGTGTGTTCATCGCGCGTTCAGCGCGCACACAAACATCGGTATCGGCGTGATTCAGCGCCTGCAACAAGGTGATCAGTTCGTGATCATCAAGACGGCATTCAATGCCGACGGCACCCTGGCCCACAGCGGGCAGCGAGATTTCAGCGGGCATCGCCTGACGAATACGGTCGTCGAGGTTTAAGCGCTTCAGGCCTGCCGCGGCAAGGATAATGGCGTCATATTCCCCGGCATCCAGCTTGCCAAGGCGGGTGCCCACGTTACCACGCAAAGAGCGGATGATCAGATCAGGGCGACGCGCACTGAGCTGACACTGACGACGCAGACTGGAAGTCCCCACAATCGCGCCCTGTGGCAGCTCATCAATGCTGTTATAAAGGTTGGAGACGAAGGCATCACGCGGGTCTTCACGCTCGCAGATGGTGACCAGACCCAAACCTTCCGGGAAATCCACCGGCACATCCTTCATGGAGTGCACGGCAAGATCGGCACGGTTTTCCAGCATTGCCAGTTCAAGTTCTTTGACAAACAGGCCTTTTCCACCGACTTTAGCCAGCGGTGTATCGAGGATGATGTCGCCTTTGGTGACCATTGGCACCAGCTCAACCTGCACGCCCGGATGTGCTGCCATCAGGCGCTGTTGGACATATTGTGCCTGCCATAAAGCAAGGGGACTTTGTCTGGTAGCAATTCTGAAAATTTTGTTTAACATGCTGTTAACCATTTTGATCGTTCATCGATTATCCTATCATTGATAGGGGAATGCTGTCAGTTTCAACGGATTGAAAAGGCCTCGATGTCAGTTGATACGCATTATTGCGTCATTATCTGACGTCTAAGTCCGAAAAAGCAGGGCTACATGGGGAACGTGCTAAACTGTCATGTAGCGCAACTTTCTTTACGGTCAATCCTCCAGGTGTTAGATTGATCACGTTTCCAGCAATAATTTGCCCAACATCTTTATTATTAAGCGGCAGGTTTTGGAAACAGGGTGCTTAACACTGGGACAATCAGGCGAAACGTCTTGTACCTCTACATTGAGACACTGAAACAGAGACTGGATGCAATTAACCAGCTGCGCGTTGATCGCGCACTGGCTGCTATGGGACCTGCCTTCCAGCAAGTCTACAGTCTGCTGCCAACATTACTGCACTATCATCACCCGTTGATGCCCGGCTACCTTGAAGGTAGCGTTCCCCACGGCGTCAGCTTCTTCACGCCTGATGAAAACCAACAGCATCTGTTGCAACAGTTGGCAGGCGATCAGTCTTTGGATCTCAGCACTGCCGTCAAAGGTGAACGTCCGATTACCGGCATCTATTCGATGGGTAGTACCTCGTCTGTCGGTCAGAACAGCGTGTCCGATCTCGACATCTGGGTGTGCCACCAATCCTGGCTGGATAATGAAGAGCGTCTCAATCTGCAGCGCAAGTGTACGCTGTTGCAGAAATGGTGTGTGTCAATGGGTGTGGAAGTCAGTTTCTTCCTGATCGACGAGAACCGTTTCCGCCACAATGAGAGCGGCAGCCTCGGTGGTGAAGACTGCGGTTCAACCCAACATATTTTGCTGCTGGATGAGTTCTACCGTACCGCTGTGCGTATGGCGGGCAAACGCATCCTGTGGAACATGGTGCCCGGCGAAGAAGAGCATCATTACGACGATTACGTTATGTCACTCTATTCACAAGGCGTG
The DNA here is from genome assembly GCF_000759475.1 of Pantoea rwandensis. NCBI lineage: Bacteria > Pseudomonadati > Pseudomonadota > Gammaproteobacteria > Enterobacterales > Erwiniaceae > Pantoea > Pantoea rwandensis. Next base: position 328,553 of record NZ_CP009454.1, on the reverse strand, counting down.
TTGACGCCGAATGAGTGGCTGGATCTCGGCGGTCTCGGCACGCTGTCAGCCGAAGAGTACTTCGGGGCCAGCTTGTGGCAGCTGTACAAAAGTATCGATTCACCGTACAAAGCGGTGCTGAAAACCCTGCTGTTAGAAGCGTACAGCTGGGAATATCCGAACACGCAATTGCTGGCGATGGATATCAAACAGCGTCTGCACGATGGCGAAATTGTCTGCTTTGGCCTCGATCCCTACTGCATGATGCTGGAGCGCGTGACGCGCTATCTGACCAGCGTTGATGACATGGCGCGCCTTGATTTGGTGCGTCGATGTTTCTATTTAAAAGTGTGTGAGAAGCTCTCGAGTGACGATCACCACCATCACCGCTCAGGCTGGCGCCGCGAGATTCTTTCGCAACTGGTGAAAGAGTGGGGTTGGGATGAAGAGAAAATTGCGGTACTGGATAACCGCGCCCAGTGGAAAATTGAGCGTGTGCGTGAAGCGCACAACGAGCTGCTGGATGCGATGATGCAGAGCTATCGCAACCTGATCCGTTTTGCCCGTCGTAACAATTTAAGCGTCAGTGCCAGCCCGCAGGATATCGGCGTGCTGACGCGTAAACTGTATGCCGCGTTTGAAGCGCTGCCGGGCAAAGTGACGCTGGTGAACCCACAGATTTCGCCTGACCTGTCGGAAGATAATCTGACCTTTATTCATGTGCCGGAAGGCCGCGCCAATCGCGCCGGTTGGTATCTTTACAACCAGTCGCCGGACATGAGTTCGATCATCAGCCATCAGCCGCTGGAATATAACCGCTACCTGAACAAGTTAGTGGCGTGGGCGTGGTTCAACGGTTTGCTGACCAGCAAAACGCGTTTGCATATGAAGGGCAACGAATTCTGCGATCTGCCGCGCTTGCAGGAGTTGGTCAACGATGTCTCGAGTCACTTCCCGCTGCGCGTAGCGGCACCGACGCCAAAAGCGTTGTACAGCCCGTGCGAAATTCGTCATCTGGCGATTATTGTCAATCTCGAACACGATCCGACCTCAGCCTTCCGCAATCAGGTGGTGCATTTCGATTTCCGTAAGCTGGATGTATTCAGCTTCGGCCAGCAGCAGCAGTGCCTGATTGGCAGCATTGATTTGCTGTACCGCAACTCGTGGAATGAAGTGCGTACGCTGCACTTCAGCGGTGAGCAGGCGATGATCGAAGCGCTGAAAACCATTCTCGGCAAAATGCATCAGGATGCCGCGCCGCCGGATACGGTGGAAGTGTTCTGTTATAGCCAGCATCTGCGCGGTTTAATTCGTACCCGCGTGCAGCAGCTGGTGTCTGAGTGTATTGAGTTGCGACTCTCCAGCACCCGTCAGGAGCCAGGCCGCTTCAAAGCGCTGCGCATGGCGGGCCAGACGTGGGGCTTGTTCTTCGAGCGCATGAGCGTATCGGTGCAGAAGCTGGAAAATGCGGTGGAGTTCTACGGCGCGATTTCCAACAACAAGTTGCACGGTTTGTCGATCAAAGTGGAGTCGAATCAAACGCCATTGCCGCCGGTGGTGAATGGCTATGCCAGCGAAGGCATCATTCAGTTCTTCTTTGAAGACACCAATGACGATCGCGGCTTCAACATCTATATCCTCGACGAAACCAATCGCGTTGAGGTTTATCACCATTGCGAAGGCAGTAAAGAAGAGCTGGTGCGTGACGTGAGCCGTTTTTACTCCTCGTCGCATGACCGCTTCACCTATGGCTCCAGCTTTATCAACTTCAACCTGCCACAGTTCTACCAGATTGTGCACGCAGGCGATCGCTTCCAGGTGATTCCGTTCCGCAGCCAGACGCTGACGCAGCTCTGTGCGACGCAGCCCGATAACGACAACGGCGATTTCCAGCCGCGCTACCAAATGCACTGATCCCGCCTGCGTTCGCGCGGTGGGATTGGCTTTTCCTCTGACATGCGCCCGGATTTGCGGGTATTTCCTGTTGCTTTTACAACGTCAACTGCGATGATAAGCAGCCAAGGCTTAAGGACAGGAAGAGCAGACAGAATGAGACACATGATAAGTCAGCTGGGTATGGCGCTGGCACTGGTCAGCCTCGCAGGCTGTGGCCTGAAAGGACCGCTGTATTTCCCGCCCAAAGATCAGCCGACGAAACAAAATCAGCAGGTCACCGAGCAGCAGCAAAAAGCGGCGCAGGATGCTGACGTTAACGGTTTGGTCACCAGTAAATCGGGTTCACAGGCGAACTAATCTCTATGAGTAATCCGGCGGAGCAGAAAATGCAGTTCTCGAAAATGCACGGTCTCGGCAACGATTTCATGGTTGTGGATGCCGTGACGCAAAACGTCTTTTTTTCGCCGGAACTGATTCGCCGCCTGGCGGATCGGCATCTGGGGATCGGTTTCGATCAGCTGCTGATCGTCGAACCGCCTTACGATCCGGATCTTGATTTTCATTATCGAATTTTCAACGCGGATGGCAGTGAAGTGGCCCAATGCGGCAACGGCGCGCGCTGTTTCGCCCGCTTCGTGCGCCTGAAAGGGCTGACCAATAAAAGCGACATCCGCGTAAGTACGCAAACCGGGCGCATGGTGCTGAGCGTGACCAGCGATGAGCTGGTACGCGTTAACATGGGTGAACCCAACTTCGATCCCCAGCAAGTGCCGCTGCGCGCCAATAAAGCGGAAAGTCTGTATCTGCAACGTGTTGCCGAGCAGACCGTGATGTTTGGTGCGGTATCCATGGGTAACCCGCACTGTGTGATTCAGGTTGAGAGTGTGAAAACGGCAGCCGTGGAAACACTGGGTCCGGTGCTGGAAAGCCATGAACGCTTCCCGGAACGCGTCAACGTGGGCTTTATGGAAGTGGTTAATCCTGAACACATTCGTCTGCGCGTGTATGAACGCGGCGCAGGTGAAACCCAGGCCTGTGGCAGCGGTGCCTGTGCGGCCGTTGCCTGCGGCATTCAGCAAGGCATTCTGGCGGAAAAAGTTCGCGTTGATTTGCCTGGCGGAACGCTGCATATCGCCTGGAAAGGGGCGGGTCAGCCGCTGTTTATGACCGGCCCAGCCACACACGTCTACGATGGGTTTATTCATCTATGAAAAATGTCGAAGAGCAAACCGACAGCGCGGTTTTGCTGGACGATCAGTCGGTTAGCGCCTTCCTGCGTCAGAACCCCGATTTCTTTATTCGTAATGCGCGCCAGGTTGAACAGATGATGGTGCCGCACCCGGTGCGCGGCAGCGTGTCGCTGGTGGAGTGGCACATGGCGCGTCAACGCAACCACATCCAGCAGCTGGAAGAGGAAATCACGCTGTTGATGGAGCAGGCCACGGCCAACCATCAACTGTTTGATCGCCTGCTGGGGTTGCAAGGCCATCTTGCCGCGGCGGACAGCTTGCAGGAAATGTTAACGCGTCTGCACCGTTGGGCGCGTGAGTTGGGTCTGGCCGGAGCCCATGTGCGGGTGTTCAACGACCACTGGCACATCGGCGCACCTTCTGATTTCACCCAGTTGGGTCTTTCTCGTCAGGCTTTTGAGCCGCTGCGTATTCAACGCTTTGGTGCTGAACATCATTACCTTGGCAGCCTGAATGGCCCGGAGTTACTGCTGCTGTTGCCACAGGCGAAAGCCATCGGGTCGGTGGCGATGTCGTTGATGGGCGAACGGGGTGAACTTGGTGTGCTGATTTTCAGCAGCCGCGATAACCAGCACTATCAAGCGGGCATGGGCACCTTACTGTTGCAGCATCTGGCGCAAATGCTGCCGGATCTGCTGTCTCGCTGGATTGAACGCGCATGAGTGACGTCAGCCCGTTGCAGCCTGCCGTTGAGGGCTTTCTGCGTTATCTGAAAGTCGAACGCCAGCTCAGCCCGTTGACGCAAAAGAATTACACCCGCCAGTTGCAGACGATGACCGCGATGGCCGATGAGATGAAGATCGTCTCATGGGCACAACTGGAGCCCGCACAGGTTCGCCAACTGGCGGCGCGCAGCCGTCGTGCCGGATTAGGGCCCAGCAGCCTGGCGCTGCGCATGTCGGCGCTACGCAGTTTTCTCGACTGGCAGGTCAGCCAGGGGATGTTAAGCGCCAATCCGGCCAAAGGCATCTCTACGCCGCGCAATGCCCGCCATCTGCCAAAAAATATGGATGTTGACGAGGTTAACCAGCTGCTGGAAATCGACCTGAACGATCCACTGGCGGTGCGCGACCGAGCGATGCTGGAAACCATGTACGGCGGCGGTTTACGCTTGTCGGAGCTGGTGGGCATGGATTGTCGTCATGTCGATCTCGACGCCGGTGAAGTGTGGGTGCTGGGGAAAGGCAGCAAAGAACGACGTGTGCCGATTGGTGGCACGGCGGTGACCTGGCTGAAACATTGGTTGCCACTGCGTGATAGCTTCGCGCCGCAGGATGACGCCGTGTTTGTCTCCAGTCGCGGCACGCGCATATCGGCGCGTAACGTGCAAAAGCGTTTTGCCGAGTGGGGCATTAAGCAGGGCGTGGCCAACCATATTCATCCGCATAAACTGCGTCACTCTTTTGCTACCCATTTGCTTGAATCGAGTGGCGATCTGCGCGCGGTGCAGGAACTGCTCGGCCACGCCAATCTGTCGACCACGCAAATCTATACCCATCTCGATTTCCAGCATCTGGCGACCGTGTATGACGCGGCACATCCACGTGCTAAACGAGGAAAGTCTGAATGAAGTTCTACCGCCCGCTGGGCCCGATCAAAGCGATCACTTTCGATCTCGACGATACGCTGTATGACAACCATCCCGTGATCCTTAAAACCACCGCCGAATCCCACGCCGCATTGCAGGCCTTTCATCCGGCATTGCGTGAATTCACCCCCGCTGATTATCAGGCGCTGCGCGACGAATTGCTGGTGCGTGAGCCGGAAATTTATCACGACGTGTCTGAGTGGCGTCGCCGCTCGGTCGAGTTGGCAATGATCAATATCGGCTTATCCGCTGCTGAAGCCCGCGCCGGTGCCAGCGAAGTGATGGGCGTGTTCCACCAGTGGCGCAGCGAAGTCGAGATGCCAGATGAGACGCATCAAACGCTGACGTGGTTGGGCGAGCGCGTGCCGCTGGTGGCGATCACCAACGGCAACGCCTGTCCGGAAAAGCTGGGGATTAATCACTACTTCCAGTTCGCCCTGCGCGCTGGCCCGCACGGTCGCGCTAAGCCGTGGCAGGATATGTACCAGCTGGCGGCCGAGCGTTTGAACATCGCACCTGAGCATATTCTGCACGTGGGCGACGATCTCACCACCGATGTGGTCGGTTCATTAAATGCGGGCATGCAAGCCTGCTGGATCAATCTGCGTGATGGCAACCTGATGAAAATTGACGATGCGCGTTTGCTGCCGCACGTCGAAATTCATCAGTTGGCATCGCTGACCTCGCTGCTATAATGCTGTATGTTCATCCAGCTAATGGCTGGATGATACGGGCATTGTCTGACGCACAAATCGTAGCGGCACCCTTCATCCTGCGATGAATAGCACCGCTATACAGGGTGCGTTGCTTAAATGCTGAGAAACCGCATTTCTCAATTCTCCTTTTAATACTTTGGCAAAACGGTGCTTATGGACGTTTCTGATCTGCTTAACGGCTTAAATGACAAACAGCGCGAGGCGGTCGCCGCGCCGCGCAGCAATTTGCTGGTGCTGGCCGGAGCAGGCAGTGGCAAAACCAGGGTACTGGTGCACCGTATTGCCTGGCTGCTGTCGGTAGAGAATTGCTCGCCTTACTCAATCATGGCGGTGACCTTTACCAACAAAGCGGCAGCAGAAATGCGCCATCGTATCGATCAGCTGATCGGCACCAGTCAGGGTGGCATGTGGATTGGTACGTTCCACGGACTGGCGCACCGTTTGCTGCGTGCGCATCATCTTGATGCCAATTTGCCGCAGGATTTCCAGATTCTCGATAGCGACGATCAGCTTCGCTTGCTCAAGCGTCTGATCAAAGCCATGAACCTCGATGAGAAGCAGTGGCCTGCACGCCAGGGCATGTGGTACATCAACGGCAAAAAGGATGAAGGGCTGCGTCCTAAGCACATCGAAAGCTACGGCAACCCGGTGGAGCAAACCTGGCTGCGCATTTATCAGGCCTACCAGGAGGCTTGCGATCGCGCGGGCTTAGTGGATTTTGCCGAACTGCTGCTGCGTGCGCATGAGCTGTGGCTGAATAAGCCGCATATCCTGAATCACTACCGCGAGCGTTTCAGCAACGTGTTGGTGGACGAATTCCAGGATACGAACAACATCCAATACGCGTGGATCCGTATGCTGGCCGGCGATACCGGTCGTGTGATTATCGTCGGTGATGACGACCAGTCGATTTACGGCTGGCGTGGCGCGCAGGTCGAGAACATCCAGCGCTTCCTGCAGGATTTCCCTGGTGCGGAAACCATTCGCCTGGAGCAAAACTACCGCTCGACCAATAACATCCTGAAAGCGGCTAACACGCTGATCGCCAATAATAATGGCCGTCTCGGTAAAGAGCTGTGGACCGATGGCAGTGACGGCGAAAAGATTTCCCTCTACTGCGCGTTTAACGAATTAGACGAAGCTCGCTTCGTGGTAAACCGCATCAAAACCTGGCATGAGAACGGCAATGCGCTGCAGGATTGCGCCATTCTCTATCGCAGCAACGCCCAGTCGCGCGTGCTGGAGGAGGCGCTGTTGCAAGGCAGCATGCCGTACCGTATTTACGGCGGCATGCGCTTCTTCGAACGCCAGGAAATCAAAGATGCGCTGGCGTATCTGCGCCTGATGGCGAACCGCAATGACGATGCCGCTTTTGAGCGCGTGGTGAACACGCCGGTGCGTGGCGTGGGCGATCGCACATTGGATGTGGTGCGCCAGACCGCGCGCGAACAGCAATTAACGCTGTGGCAAGCGACGCGTGAGCTGCTGCAAAACAAAGCCCTGGCGGGACGTGCAGCCTCGGCGCTGCAGCGCTTCTGCGAGCTGGTGGATTCCCTGGCTACGGAAACCGCCGATATGCCGCTGCACGTGCAGACCGATCGCGTGATCAAGGATTCCGGCCTGTGGATCATGTACGAGCAGGAAAAGGGCGAGAAAGGCCAGGCGCGTATCGAAAACTTAGAGGAACTGGTGACCGCCACGCGGCAGTTCAGTTATCAGGACGAAGACGAAGATTTGATGCCGCTACAGGCGTTTCTGTCGCATGCGGCGCTGGAAGCCGGTGAAGGTCAGGCCGATAAATGGCAGGATGCAGTACAACTGATGACCATGCACTCGGCGAAAGGTCTTGAGTTCACGCAGGTGTTTATCGTGGGTATGGAGGAGGGGATGTTCCCGAGCCAGATGTCGCTAGATGAAGGCGGGCGTCTGGAGGAGGAGCGTCGTCTTGCCTACGTTGGCGTCACGCGCGCGATGGAAAAACTTACGCTGACCTACGCCGAGACTCGTCGCCTTTATGGTAAAGAAGTGTATCACCGTCCATCGCGCTTTATCGGCGAATTGCCGGAGGAGTGCGTCGAGGAAGTCCGTTTGCGCGCCAGCGTGAGCCGTCCGGTGAGCCATCAGCGCATGGGTACCCCGATCGCGGAAAACGACAGTGGTTTCGCGCTCGGTCAGCGTGTGCGCCATGCCAAATTCGGCGAAGGCACCATCATTAACCTGGAAGGCAGCGGCGAACACAGCCGCTTGCAGGTGGCGTTTCAGGGCCAGGGGATCAAGTGGCTGGTGGCGGCTTACGCGCGTCTGGAAACGGTGTAGCGCCGTTGCGTTACCTTGACGACTTTTTCGTCTCAGCGTAACATGCGCGCACTATTATCATGAGAGGACAATGCCTTGGACGCGCCCAGTCGATGCTGGCTCAACCGCCTGTTTAACAGGAATAACATCTAAGGCTACCTCAATACGCGGGTAGCCTTAGCGGTTATCAGCGACCTCCCTTTACACTCTCGTCGCACGAGTCAGCACTGATTTACCCTTGAAGCGAAAGTTTCCGCGTTCAGGCTTTGCCGTGCCCGTTTTGCCTTTGGCTTGACGGTGTGCCGCCTTGTCCCATTAAGTCTGCAATGGGGAGTATTGCTATGCTGAGCGCTTTTAAACTCGAACGCGATCGCCTGACGCGCATCGAACTGGAAGACAACAACGACACACTCAACACCTCGGTGTGGGTCGATTTAATCGAGCCCGACGACACTGAACGTGATCGTGTGCAATCCGAGCTGGGTCAAAGCCTGGCCACGCGTCCGGAGCTGGAAGACATCGAGGCCTCCGCACGTTTCTTCGAAGATGAAGATGGCCTGCACATTCACTCCTTCTTCTTCTTTGAAGATGCGGAAGACCACGCTGGCAACTCCACCGTGGCTTTTACCATCCGCGAAGATCGCCTGTATACGCTGCGCGAACGTGAGCTGCCGGCTTTCCGTCTCTATCGTATGCGTGCCCGTAACCAGACGCTGACTGATGGCAACGCCTACGAGCTGTTGCTGGATCTATTTGAGACGAAAATCGAACAGCTGGCGGATGAGATCGAGAACATCTATAGCGCGCTGGAAAAACTCAGCCGCGTGATCATGGAAGGGCAACAGGGCGAAGAGTACGATCAGGCGCTGTCGCGTCTGGCGGAGCTGGAGGATATCGGCTGGAAAGTGCGTTTGTGTCTGATGGATACCCAACGCGCGCTGAACTTCCTGGTGCGTAAAGCCCGTCTGCCAGGCAATCAGCTGGAGCAGGCGCGTGAAATCCTGCGCGATATCGAATCCCTGCTGCCGCATAACGAATCGCTGTTCCAGAAGGTAAACTTCCTGATGCAGGCGGCAATGGGCTTTATCAACATCGAGCAGAACCGCATCATCAAGATCTTCTCGGTGGTGTCGGTGGTGTTCCTGCCACCTACGCTGGTGGCATCCAGCTACGGGATGAACTTCGAGTTTATGCCTGAGCTGAAGTGGAGCTTCGGTTATCCTGGTGCGATCTCCCTGATGATCCTCGCCGGTTTAGCGCCGTACCTCTATTTCAAACGGAAAAACTGGTTGTAATAACACGGCCAGACAGGTTTTACCGATTTCGTAGCGGCGCGATTTATCGCGTTCATCTGAAGCGACAATGCTGCTAACAGATGCGTGACAAATTGCGCCGCGACAAAACTGGCATGGTTTAACTTTTCTGCGTAGGCTGTTTGTCACTTCTCACTTTCTGATTTCCACCCTATGGCGCGTCTTTCTTTGCGACAGCAGTGGACCATTCTGCTGATTGCTTCGTTAGTACTGGGGATCATTCTTCAGCTGTTTCACCTTCCTGCTGCACTGCTTTTAGGTCCGATGATCGTCGGAACCGTCATGGGCCTTTCTGGCGCGACCGTCCGCATCGACAAACGTTTGTTTGTGCTCGCACAAGCGGTGTTGGGGTGCATGATCGGGCAAACGCTGTCACCGGCTATTCTCTCACCGCTGTTAGCGGATTGGCCGGTGGTGCTGGCGGTATTGGTGCTTACGCTGGCGGCCAGCGGTTTGTCGGGTTTTCTACTGGTGCGCTTTAGCAACCTTCCAGGGCCAACCGGTGCGTGGGGATCGTCGCCTGGCGGCGCTTCTGCGATGGTGGCGATGGCCGGTGATTTCGGTGCGGACGTGCGCTTAGTGGCGTTTATGCAGTATCTGCGCGTGCTGTTTGTGGCGACTGCAGCCGCGGTGGTGGCACGCATTGGGCTGGGCACCAACGGTGGTGCAGTGGAGCTGGTATGGTTCCCTGCCTTACAAAGCAGCTTCATCCTGACATTGGTGGTGATGTTCGCGGGCGCCTGGCTGGGACAAAAACTGCGTATCCCTTCGGGTGCGCTGCTGCTGCCCGCGCTGATTGGTGCGACGCTGCACGGCACCGATGTTGCCACTTTGCAGGTGCCGGAGTGGTTGCTGGCGCTGGCCTATGCGTTAATTGGCTGGAGCGTGGGCTTGCGCTTTACGCGCCCGATCTTCCTGCTGGCGCTGCGCACCCTGCCGCAAATGCTGGTGTCGATTTTCGGCTTGATGTTGCTGTGTGGTGGATTGGCGTGGATGCTGACGCAAGTGTTGCACGTCGATTTGATGACGGCGTATCTGGCAACCAGCCCGGGCGGGTTGGATACCGTGGCGATTATTGCGGCGGGCAGCCGGGTCGATATCGCATTTGTGATGGCATTGCAGACATTACGCCTGTTCACCATCTTGCTGACCGGCCCGGCTATCGCACGCTTTATCTCACGTTACGCGCACGCGGGTGCGAGCTGAGAATGCGACTGCATCAACGATAAACACGGCGAGCGCCAGCCAGATAAAACCGAAGGTGACCATCTTGTCTGGCGTCAGACTTTCGCCGTAGAACACCACCGCGAGCAGGAACATCAGCGTGGGGCCGAGATACTGGAAAAAGCCCACAGTCGACAAACGCAGGCGTGCACAGGCGGCGGCAAACAGCATCAGTGGAATCGTGGTGATGATGCCTGCGGCGATCAGCTTCAGGTTGAGGCTAAGTGGATTGGCGCTGAGGTGGCTGGTGGCGCTGTCAGCAAAGCCAAACAAGTAGATGGCCGCCAGCGGAAACAGCCATGCGGTCTCGATCAGCATGCCGCTCTGCGCATCCACCTGAATTTTCTTTCTCAACAAACCATAGACGGCAAAACTCAGCGCCAGGCCAAGGCCAATAATCGGCAGCGAGCCAAATTGCCATAGCTGCACCAGCACGCCGAGTGTTGCCAGTAAAACCGCCAGCCACTGCAGGCGGCGGAAGCGCTCGCGCAGGAACAGCATGCCAAACACCACGTTGATCAGCGGGTTGATAAAGTAGCCGAGGCTGGCTTCCAGCATATGCTGATTATTCACTGCCCAGATAAACAGCAGCCAGTTGCCGCCAATGGTGACGGCAGTGACGGCCAGCAACAGCACTTTCTTTGGCTGAGCGAGCACCGTGCGCACCTGCTGCCAGCTGCGGCTCAGGGTAATCAGTACCAGCATAAACAGTGCCGACCAAATCACGCGATGCGTCATGATTTCTGTCGGTGGAACTTCCTTCACCAGCTTGAAGTAGGCTGGCGCAATGCCCCAGATAAAGTAAGCGCCGAGCGCATAACCTATGCCCTGACGCGTTTGTTGCGTATCCATCATGCTTTCCAAAAAAAGGGCATTAGCCAATCAAATAGGTTGCGGTTGCTGTGGCGATATAATCGCCCTGCTGGTTGTGCAGTTCCACTCGCGCCACCGCCACTTTATTACCGGCGCGCAGCAGGCTGCTGGTGGCGACAAAGCGATCGCCGCGTCCAGGGCGTAAATAGTCAACGCGCATATCGATAGTGCCCATGCGCGACAGACGCTGACGCAGTTCCTCTTCGCTGATGCTCTCCTGACGCGACAGCGCATGACTGACGCACACCAGACCGGCGGCGACATCCAGCACTGAGGCAATCACGCCGCCGTGCAAAATATGCTGCGCCGCATTACCGACCAGCATGGTTTTGTTGGCAAAGCCCAACTCGGCGTAATCCGCTTCGAGTCGATCCAGCTCTAAACCCAGCGCCTGATTGAAGGGCATGTGATAAACAAAGATTTCGCCAATCAGGCGGCGAGCTTCCTGCTGTGACAGCAACGGGGATGACATGTTTTCTGCCTTAAGATGTTAAAGAGTTGTGTATATTATGCCGCGTTCGCGCGGCTTTCCAGTTTCAGAAATCGGCACTGATCAACCTGTGTCTTTGCGTGTAGAATGGCGTGCTTTTTGAACATTGCCCTAATAATGACAACACGCAGTTCCTGGAGAATGTTATGCGTAAGCTATACGCGTTGCTGGCCGCAGCTTTGATGATACCTGCGCTGGCACAGGCTGATGAAGCCACCATAAAAGAGGTGCATGACGCCCCGGCAGTGAAGGGCAGTATTATTGCGAACCTGTTGGAAAAACACGATAACCCGTTCGTGCTTTATCCTTACGAAAACAACTATTTGCTCTACACCTACACCAGTGACATGAACAAAGAGGCGATCTCTTCGTACAACTGGGCTGACAAAGCAAAAAACGATGAAGTAAAATTCCAGCTCAGCCTGGCGTTCCCACTGTGGCGTGGCATTCTGGGTGATAACTCGGTGTTGGCCGCGTCTTATACGCAGCGCTCGTGGTGGCAGCTCTCCAACCGTGGTGCGTCATCGCCGTTTCGTGAAACCAACTATGAGCCGCAGATTTTCCTCGGCTGGGCAACGGATTACACTTTTGCCGGCTGGACTCTGCGCGACATCGAAACCGGTCTTAACCACGAGTCTAACGGACGTAGCGATCCGACATCACGCAGCTGGAACCGCGTCTATGCGCGCCTGATGGCGCAGAACGGTAACTTCCTTGCGGAAATCAAACCGTGGTATCGCATTCCAGAAAATGAAAATAACGATGATAACCCCGACATTACCAAGTACATGGGCTACTATCGCGCCAAGCTCGGTTATGAAATGGGTGAAAGTATCTTCAGCGTGGAAGGCAACTACAACTGGAACAGCGGCTATGGCGGCGCGACTTTCGCCTGGAGCTATCCTATCTCTGAGCATGTGCGCTTTTACACCCAGCTGTTCAGCGGGTATGGTGAATCGCTTATCGACTATAACCATCGTCAGACCCGTTTTGGCGTGGGTGTAACACTTAACGATCTGTTCTAACCAGTCAGAAAAACAGGATTACCGTGGCAACATCGGCAGTGCTTAATCAGGAAATGCTGGCGCAGCAGGTATTACAAGATACCTTCGGCTACCAGCAATTTCGCCCCGGTCAGCAAACCATCATCGAAACCGCGCTCGCAGGGCGTGATTGTCTGGTGGTGATGCCGACCGGTGGCGGCAAATCGCTGTGCTATCAAATCCCGGCGCTGGTGCGCGAGGGGCTGACGCTGGTGGTTTCACCGCTGATATCACTGATGAAGGATCAGGTCGATCAATTGCTGGCCAACGGCGTGGCAGCGGCGTGCCTCAACTCGACGCAGACGCGTGAGCAGCAGCAACAGGTCTTTGCGGATTGTCGCACCGGTAAGCTGAAGCTGCTGTATATCGCGCCTGAACGTCTGATGATGGATAACTTCCTCGACAGCCTGCACCAGTGGAATCCGGTGATGCTGGCGGTGGATGAGGCGCACTGTATCTCGCAATGGGGCCATGATTTCCGCCCGGAGTATGGCTCGATTGGTCAACTGCGTCAGCGTTTCCCGGATCTGCCGGTGATGGCGCTGACGGCAACCGCTGACGAAACCACGCGTAATGACATCGCTCATCTGTTGCAGATGGACGATCCGCTGATTCAAATCAGCAGCTTTGACCGCCCGAATATTCGCTACACGCTGGTGGAAAAATTTAAACCGACCGACCAGCTGTTGCGCTATGTACAGGAGCAGCGGGGTAAAAGTGGCATTATTTACTGTAACAGCCGTGCCAAAGTGGAAGACACGGCCGCGCGTCTGCAAAGCCGTGGGCTTAGTGTCGGCGCGTATCACGCCGGTATCGACAGCGCCCAGCGCGCGCACGTGCAGGAAGCCTTCCAGCGTGATGACCTGCAAATTGTGGTTGCCACCGTGGCATTTGGTATGGGCATCAACAAGCCTAATGTGCGCTTCGTGGTGCACTTTGATATTCCGCGCAATATCGAATCCTACTATCAGGAAACCGGTCGCGCCGGGCGTGATGGCCTGCCCGCCGAAGCGATGATGCTTTACGATCCAGCGGATATGGCGTGGTTACGTAAATGTCTGGAAGAGAAAGCGCCCGGCCCGTTACAAGATATTGAGCGTCACAAGCTCAATGCGATGGGCGCGTTTGCCGAAGCGCAAACCTGCCGTCGTTTAGTGCTGCTCAACTACTTTGGTGAAGGGCGTCAGCAGCAGTGCGGCAACTGCGATATCTGCCTTGATCCTCCACGTCGATATGATGGTTTAGTGGAAGCGCAGAAGGCGCTTTCCAGCATTTATCGTACCGGCCAGCGCTTTGGTATGGGCTATATTGTCGACGTGCTGCGCGGTTCCACCAACCATCGCATTCGCGATAACGGGCACGATAAATTGCCGGTGTACGGCATCGGCCGTGAGCAGAGTCAGGAGCATTGGGTCAGCGTGCTGCGTCAGCTGATCCATCTTGGTATGGTGACGCAAAATATTGCCATGCACTCCGCTTTACAGCTCACGGAAGCGGCGCGTCCGGTATTGCGTGCCGAAGTGCCATTGATGCTGGCGGTACCGCGCATCGTCACGGTGAAGAGCCGCAGCAGCTCGCCAAAAGTGCACAGTGGCAATTACGATCGCACCTTGTTTGGCAAGCTGCGCAAATTGCGTAAGGCGATTGCCGACGAATCTAACATTCCGCCATACGTGGTGTTTAACGATGCCACATTAATTGAGATGGCGGAGCAAATGCCGATTACCGCGTCAGAAATGTTGAGCGTGAACGGTGTCGGTCATCGCAAGCTGGAACGTTTTGGTAAACCGTTCCTGGTGATGATCAAAGAGCATGTCGATGAAGAGTAAAGGAAAGAAACCATGTTGATGTTATTCGCCACTGTCGCGCTGGTGCATCTGGTTGCGCTAATGAGCCCAGGCCCGGACTTCTTCTTTGTGTCGCAAACGGCGGCCAGCCGCTCGCGCAAAGAGGCGATGATGGGCGTGTTGGGTATTACGTTGGGGATCGTCATCTGGGCGGGCGTGGCGCTGATGGGCCTGCATCTGATCCTGCAGAAAATGGCCTGGCTGCATGAAATCATCATGGTGGGCGGTGGTTTGTACTTGCTGTGGATGGGCTGGCAGTTGCTGCGCTCAGCTCGTCAGCAGCACAAAGCCCCACAGGTTAATGCGCCGGTGGTGGAACTGCCAAAGAAAGGTATGAGTTTCCTGAAAGGTTTTCTGACTAATCTGTCGAACCCGAAAGCGATTATCTACTTCGGCAGCGTGTTTTCACTGTTTGTCGGCAATGATGTGGGTGCGATGGAGCGCTGGGGCCTGTTCATGCTGATCGTGGGTGAAACCTTTGCCTGGTTTACGCTGGTGGCGGCAATCTTCGCGCTGCCGTGGATGCGGGATAAGTATCAGCGTATGGCGAAGTGGGTTGATGGCATGGCGGGTGTGCTATTTGCCGGATTCGGCATTCACCTGATTATTTCTCGTTAAATCGATTTTCCTTGCCATTTCGGCACCGGGCAGTGCTCGCCCCTCACGTACCTCGTGTACGTTCCGGGGTTTGTGCGGCTTGCCGGCGCCGAACTGGCTGCACCACCGACGATTTACCCTCGGTGTGACTGATTGCAAAACCTCTTACGCGATTCTGCGCGCACTTGCCAGCAAGGCTCCGACGGCCATAAACAAGCCACCAAAGGTGCGGTTCATCAGCTTCATCTGTTTTGGCCCTTTAATCCAGCCCGCAATGCGTGTTGCCAGCGTGGCGTAACCAATCATCACAATAATATCAACCACGATGGTGGTGACACCGAGCACCAGATACTGCATGAGCTGCGGCTGGTGTGGCTGAATGAATTGCGGAAATAGTGCGGCGAGAAACACGATGCTTTTCGGGTTGGTAAGATTTACCAGGATAGCGCGTTTGAACAAACGACGACGCGGCATCGCTTTCGCCACGGCATCCAAATCAATACCGCCTGCGGAACGCCATTGCTGAATCCCAAGCCACACCAAATACGCGGCACCTGCCCACTTCAGTACTTCAAAGGCCATGATCGATTGTGAAAATAGCGCCCCCAAACCGGCGCCGACTAGCACGATGTGAATCGCCAGACCCAGCTGTAAGCCAGTGATGGAAGCCGCCGCGCCGCGATAGCCATGGCTAATGCCGGTGCTCATGGTGTTGATGGCACCAGAACCGGGTGAAAGACTGAGGATAGTTGTAGTCAACAGGTAGGTTAACCACCATTCAATGGTCATGTGTGACATTCCCTGAAGTGAACGAAGTGTGACACAATACGCCAGAATATCGCGGTGCGCTATGGCGTACAGGCGCGCGATGAGGCTTTTTTTCAGGGGGACGGATGCAGCATCACAAACAGAGTTGGCTCGGGCGTGAGAAAGGCTTTTCGGCCTTTGCTACGGGTCCGCTGCTCGACTTCTGGCGACGTCGTGAGGAGTGTGAATTTACCGGCGTCGGTAACCTGAAGATTCGCTATGTTCGTTTCACCTCACCGCAACATCGCCGTGTCATCCTGATTGTGCCCGGCCGCATCGAAAGCTATATCAAATACCCGGAACTGGCTTACGATCTGTTTCACTGCGGCTATGACGTGGTGATAATTGACCATCGCGGGCAGGGCCGTTCCGATCGCTTGCTGGCGGATACTCATCGCGGGCATGTGGTGGAATTCAACCATTACGTTGACGATCTGGAAACGCTGTATCTGAAAGAGATAGTCAGCAACCATTATCAGCAACGCTACGTGCTGTCCCATTCGATGGGCGGTGCAATTTTGGCACTGTTTTTAGCGCGCCAGCCGCAGGCATTCCATGCGGCGGTATTCTCGGCACCGATGTTTGGCATTGTGTTGCCGTTGCCCGACTGGATGGCGTACCCGATTTTAGACTGGGCGGAAAAACTGCCGGCAATCCGCGAACGCTATGCGCTCGGCACCGGCCGCTGGCGGGCCAGCCCGTTTGGCATTAATCGCCTGACGCACAGTCGTGAACGCTATCGGCGCAACCTGCGTTTTTACGCCGACGATCCGGGGTTGCGTGTGGGAGGGCCGACCTATCATTGGGTGCGTGAAGGCGTCTATGCCGGACGCAGCATCATCAGTCAGGCGGCGAAAATTACCACACCGGCGCTGGTGTTACAGGCCAGCGAAGACGATGTGGTGGATAACCGCGCACAAGATATTTTTTGTACGGCGATGGCCGATGCGGGACATCCCTGCGAAGGAACCGTGCCGTATGTGATTCAAGGCGCGCGTCACGAGATTTTGTTCGAAACAGACGCCATGCGCGCTGAAGCGCTTAACCTGGTGGTCGATTTTTTCGAGCGCCACGTTTAACTCATTTTCCGACATCAATACCAGAGGTTTACATGTACCACATCGTCGCATCCGACCTGGATGGCACGCTGCTCTCACCGGAACACCGCCTGACACCTTTTGCTCGCACCACGCTGCAGGAACTGGTGGCGCAAGATGTTCACTTCGTTTTCGCCACCGGTCGTCACTATATCGACGTGGGCCAGATGCGCGATAACCTCGGCATTCCGGCGTACATGATCACCTCTAACGGTGCTCGTGTGCACAATGCAGCAGGTGAACTGGTGTTTAGCCATAACCTCGATGCCGATATTGCCAGCGAACTCTACGGTTTGCAGTATCACGATGAGCATATCCTGACACACGTGTATCGCGACGATGAGTGGTATATGAGCCGCCATCGCCCGGAGGAACAGGACTACTTCCGCGAGTCGGTGTTTAACTATCAGGTGTACCAGCCAGGCATGCTGGAAACCGACGGTATCAGCAAGGTGTTCTTTACCTGTGACGATCCTGAGCGTCTGGCGCCACTGGAACTGGCGATTGAAGCGCGCTGGGGCGATCGCGTGAATGTCAGTTTCTCACTGCCGACCTGTCTGGAAGTGATGGCGGGTGGTGTATCGAAAGGGCATGCACTGGAAGCCGTCGCCAAACAACTCGGATACTCATTGAAAGAGTGCATCGCTTTTGGCGATGGCATGAATGACGTGGAAATGCTGAGCATGGCGGGTAAAGGCTGCATTATGCGCAATGCGCACCAGCGCCTGAAAGATACGCTGCCAACGTTAGAAGTGATTGGCAGCAATGCTGAAGATGCGGTGCCGCATACGCTGCGCAAGCTGTTCCTTGCTTAAAAAAATGGGCCGGAATCACCGGCCCATTCTCGTTATGCCATCTGCTTCTTGTGCTTATGTTCACTGATCATGGTGAGCAGCAGTAAAATCACGGCTAACACCGATCCGGCAATCATCACCATGAAGCCACCATCCCAGCCGAAGTAATCCACGGTGTAACCGACAATCGCACTGGCTGCCACCGATCCACCAAGATAACCAAACAAACCGGTAAAGCCCGCGGCGGTACCAGCGGCTTTTTTCGGCGCCAGCTCCAGCGCGTGCAGACCAATCAGCATCACCGGGCCGTAAATCAGGAAGCCAATGACGATCATGCACAGCATATCGATACCTGGATTGCCTGGCGGGTTAAGCCAGTACACCACCGTCGCGATGGTCACCAGCGTCATAAAGAACACGCCGGTCGCGCCACGATTGCCTCGGAACACCTTGTCCGACATCCAGCCGCACAGCAGGGTGCCGGGAATGCCTGCATATTCATAGAAGAAGTAAGCCCACGAAGATTTATCCAGCGTGAAGTGCTTCACCTCTTTCAGGTAAGTGGGTGACCAGTCGAGAATGCCGTAACGCAGCAGATAGACAAACACGTTAGCCAGCGCGATATACCATAGCAGCTTATTAGGCAGGATGTACTGCATGAAAATCTGCTTTGCCGTTAACTCCTGCTCGTGGTTGTCGTTGTAATCGGGCGGGTAGTCGTTCTTGTAAGCTTCAATCGGTGGCAGGCCACAAGACTGCGGCGTATCGCGCATCAGGGCAAAGGCAATAATGGCGATGAGGATGGCACCAAACGCCGGCATATAGAGTGCGGCTTTCCAGTCGTTAAACCACGCCATACCCAGCAGGAACAGCAGTGGGGGAATGCCGCCGCCCACGTTATGGGCGCAGTTCCACACCGAGACAATCCCGCCGCGCTCCTTCTGTGACCACCAGTGCACCATGGTGCGCCCGCATGGCGGCCAACCCATACCCTGGAACCAACCGCACAGGAACAGCAGCACAAACATCACCATGATGCTGGAGGTGGCCCACGGCACAAAGCCCATAAAGAGCATCACCGCAGCGGCCAGAATCAGTCCGGCAGGTAAAAAGACGCGTGGATTTGAACGGTCAGAGACGGAACCCATGATGAACTTGGAAAAACCGTAGGCGATGGAGATTCCGGACAGCGCAAAGCCAAGATCGCCACGCGAAAAGCCCTGCTCAACTAAATAGGGCATCGCCAGCGCAAAGTTTTTACGGACCAGGTAATAGGCGGCATAGCCAAAGAAAATGCCGATGAAGATTTGCCAGCGTAGCCGACGATAAAGCGGATCGACACGATCGTCAGCGACTTGCGGCTGATGCGGTGCCGGTTTGAAGATACTCAACATGTATGTGGCCCTCCAGGGCGCGATATTTTTATAAATTCCCAGCAGGTTGGGTCAAAAGCCCTCTGGCGTAACAACAAAACCAAAGTTCCATTTCGCGCAAAGGATAGTGATGGTTGCGCCACGTTACTGTGATGTGTGACACAATTGTTACACTTTGATGACATTAAAGAGCGATATAAACCAAAAAATGTTGGTATTCGCGCATGAAGCGTCGGGGCTTTTGGGTTTGGAAGGGGAATCCGTTGCTGCGTCGAATGACATTCACTGCATCCGCAATCCGCGAGCTGATTTCGGCAGTGGACCTCATCTCAATGAGAGAAGAGGATTCGGCGATTTGTTTGATTTTAATTTGACCACTCGTCAACCAGAAATTTCAGCCCGTCCACGACAGTTTGTTTACACTAGCGCCACTGTTCATTTTGGGATCAATACCGTGCTGTTACTGATCGTTACCACCATTTTGTGGGCTTTTTCCTTTAGTTTGATAGGGGAATACCTTGCGGGCCAGGTTGACTCCTGGTTCTCTGTGTTGATGCGCCTTGGGTTGGCTGCGCTCGTTTTTTTGCCCTTCCTGCGCTGGAAGGGCTATCGCGCCTCAACCATCCTGCTGTACATGCTGGTGGGAATGCTGCAACTCGGCGTCATGTATCTGCTAAGTTTTGAGGCTTATACCTACCTCAGCGTGACAGAATTCCTGTTGTTTACCGTGATGACGCCGCTCTACGTCACGCTGATTTACGATTTGCTCAGCAGACGTCGGCTGCGAATCGGCTATGCCTTCAGCGCGCTGCTGGCGGTAGCCGGTGCGGCCATCATTCGCTATGACAAAGTTAGCGATCATTTCTGGTTCGGTTTGCTGCTGGTGCAGGCGGCAAACATCTGCTTTGCCATCGGTATGGTCGGCTACAAGCGCCTGCAGGAAACCCGCCCAATGCCGCAACACACGGCCTTCTCGTGGTTCTATCTTGGCGCGGTGATCATCGCCATCATTGCGTGGAGCTTGTGGGGTAACCCGAACAAACTGCCGACCACCTCACTGCAGTGGGGCATTCTGGTGTGGCTAGGCGTGGCGGCTTCCGGGCTGGGCTATTTTATGTGGAACTACGGTGCGACGCAGGTCGATGCCGGTACGCTGGGCATCATGAACAACATGCACGTGCCGGCGGGCTTGCTGGTGAACCTGGCGATCTGGCAGGAAAAACCGCACTGGCCGAGCTTTATTGCCGGGGCGATTGTCATTTTCGCTTCGCTATACGTGCACAAGCGTTGGGTGGTGTGGCATGGGTCCAAAAGCGATGCCTAAATGGCCGAGCTGAATGGCTAACAAGCACGTTGCTTTGCTCTGTTATCAAAGCGACGCTAAAAGCTTAAGAGAAGGGATGGCGTGGCAGTGGAGCAAAGCGTCCGAGCCATAGATGACGAGGCCGATCCACAGGGAAGTAAGATTCCTTCGTGATCGGAGCGGCCTGCATCTGACCTGATATCAAAGCGACGCTCAAAGCTTAAGGGAAGGGATAGCGTGGCAGAGGAGCAAAGCGTCCGAGCCATAGATGACGAGCCGATCCACAGGGAAGTAAGATTCCTTCGTGATCGGAGCGGCCTGCATCTGACCTGATATCAAAGCGACGCTCAAAGCTTAAGGGAAGGGATAGCGTGGCAGAGGAGCAAAGCGTCCGAGCCATGGATGGCGAGGCCGATCCACAGGGATGTGGGATTCCTTTGCGATCTGCCACGCTATCCCTGACTGAGCACAAACACACAGCAATCAGCCCATTCCTGAAAAGCCATCAGCCCTTTTTCGCAGGCGCCGCAGGACGATTCATCATCGTCAGTCCCTTCAGAAAGTTACGCAGAATCTGGTCACCGCACTCGCGGTAGTTCTTATGGTCCGGATTACGGAAAATCGCACCGACTTCAGCCTGTGAAATCTTAAAGTTTGCCTTCTCCAGCACCACGGGAATATCCGTGGTCTTCAGCGCAAACGCGATACGTAGCTTCTTAATGAAAATATTGTTATTCATACGGCGTTCAACCGAAGGTGCGGGCGCATCTTCACTCTTACCGCGACGGAAGAAAATCAAACCGTTGAGGAAATAGCCCATCAGCACGTCCGGCAACTTACGGAACGCCGCATCATCATCCTTCTTCATCCACGCCTGCACATCCTCCAGCGGCACTTCACTGCCCGCTAAGGCAAAAATCTCCACCACTTTGCTATCGCTCAAATCAAGCATATAGCGCACGCTGCGCAGAACATCGTTACTCGTCATGGTGAAACTCTCTTGGTCGCGGATTGAGGCGGCGCATTATAGAGCAGGCCGGGCAGGGATAACAGCACGGGCGACACAGGTCGCCCATGGGATGATCAAGAAATTGACTGCAATGAACCCGGGCGAGCGGCATCGCGTACAAACGGCAGATGGTCACAGGCGTGCTGGCGGGCGAAGCGCACAAAGGCTTCTAACACCGGCTGACGCTGCTCACCATCGCGCACGGCGGCATATAAACGGCTCCACAAACCCTCACCCAATGTTTTGGTCACCACCAGACCCTGCTTTTCAAAACTCTCCACCACCCAATGCGGAAGGGCCGCAATACCCATCTGTGCTGACACCATCTGAATCAGCAACAACGTATTGTCCACACTCTTCAACGCCGGACTGATACCTGCAGGCTGCAGGAAA
Organism: Pantoea rwandensis; assembly: GCF_000759475.1. Lineage (NCBI taxonomy): Bacteria > Pseudomonadati > Pseudomonadota > Gammaproteobacteria > Enterobacterales > Erwiniaceae > Pantoea > Pantoea rwandensis. Next base: position 306,666 of record NZ_CP009454.1, on the reverse strand, counting down.
TGACGCCAGATATCGAGACGCTGACGCTGCACCGGATAGATCATCAGCACCTCATCGGCTAAATCTTCTGGTGAGATATGTTCCAGCTTTGCCAGCGGATGGTCCGGGGCCAGCACCAGACGCACCTCAAAATCAAACATCGGCGTATAGAACAAACCGCTGCGCGGCAGGATATCGGAGGTCAACACCACATCCAGTTCGCCCTGCTGCAAGGCGGGCTGGGGATCAAAAGTCACACCCGATTTAAAATCGACCACCACTTGCGGCCAGCTCTGGCGGAAATTATTGAGGGCCGGCGTCAGCCACTGAATGCAGCTGTGGCATTCAATGGCAATGCGCAGCGTGGTCTGATGCGGCTCGTGGCATGCCTGCAACGCCTGCTGAATCTGCGGCAAAATCTGCTCGGCCAACTGCAGCATGATTTCCCCCTGTGGCGTAAACCGCAACGGCTGGCTCTTGCGCACAAACAGGCGAAAGCCCAGCCGCTGTTCCAGATCGCTGAACTGATGAGATAACGCCGATTGTGTCTGATGAAGCTGAGCGGCGGCAGCGGCCAACGAGCCGGTATTCTGCAACGCCTGCAGCGTTCTCAGGTGTTTGAGTTCGATCATGAGAGTCCTTCACATCGAGATTGAACAAATTGCGCTTGAGGAACATACAGTACCCGCAGATTATGGCGGTGTAAACATCTGGACGGCTAAACATCTCAAGCAAGCGCCACCGCCACATGACTTTCGTCCAGTTCAGGCGTTCAGCGGACGGCAATTTCACTCGCTGGATGAACGTAAACGGGCTCGACTCGTTAAGCATATCTGGAGATCACTAAATGACCATTCTGAACCATACGCTCGGTTTCCCTCGTGTCGGTCTGCGTCGTGAACTGAAAAAAGCACAGGAAAGCTACTGGGCAGGCAACAGCTCACAGGAAGCGCTGCTGGCCGTGGGGCGCGAGCTGCGCGCTCGTCACTGGCAACAGCAGAAAGACGCGGGGGTGGATCTGCTGCCCGTGGGCGATTTCGCCTGGTACGATCATGTGCTGACCACCAGCCTGATGCTGGGCAATGTGCCGGCGCGCCATCAGAACCAGGATGGATCGGTCGATCTCGATACGCTGTTCCGTCTGGGACGTGGCCGCGCACCCAGCGGTGAACCTGCCGCCGCCGCTGAAATGACCAAATGGTTCAACACCAACTATCACTATATGGTGCCGGAATTCACGCAAGGCCAGCAGTTCTCACTGAGCTGGACACAGCTGCTCGAAGAAGTGGACGAAGCATTGGCGCTGGGTCACCCGATCAAACCGGTGCTGCTGGGGCCGGTCACTTACCTGTGGTTGGGCAAAGTCAAAGGTGAGCCGTTTGACCGCCTGTCGTTGCTGACAGCGATTCTGCCGGTCTATCAGCAAGTGCTGGCTGAACTGCATCAGCGCGGTATTGAATGGGTGCAGATAGATGAACCCGCGCTGGTGCTGGAGCTGCCACAGGAATGGCGTGAGGCGTTCAAGCCTGCCTACGATGCGCTGCAAGGTCATGTAAAACTGCTACTGACGACCTACTTTGACAGCATTGGTCAAAATCTCGATGTCATTAAGACGCTGCCGGTTCAAGGTTTGCACGTTGACCTGGTGCATGGCAAAGATGACATCCAGCATATTCACCAACAACTCCCGACCGACTGGCTGCTCTCAGTCGGGGTGATCAACGGCCGCAATGTCTGGCGTGCCGATCTCAGCCGCTGGTTCGATCGCCTGAAACCGCTGGTCGGGCAGCGTAAAAATCTGTGGATTGGTTCCTCCTGCTCGCTGCTGCACAGCCCGATCGATCTCAGTGTCGAAACCCGGCTCGATGCGGAAGTGAAAAGCTGGTTTGCCTTTGCTTTACAGAAGTGTGCTGAGCTGAAGTTGTTGAGCCAGGCGCTCAATAATAACGATGCGGCCTCGCTGACGGAGTGGAGCGCGCCGATTCGTGCTCGTTCTCATTCTTCGCGCGTGCACAATGCCGCAGTGGGTGCACGTCTGGCGAATATTCAGGCCAAAGACGTTGAGCGCGCCAGCCACTATGACGAACGTGCCAAAGCGCAGCGCCATCGCTTTAATCTGCCAGCCTGGCCGACCACCACGATTGGATCCTTCCCGCAAACCACCGAAATTCGCGGCCTGCGACTCGACTTCAAAAAAGGCAATATCGATGGAGGCCACTATCGCACCGGCATCGCGGAGCACATCAAGCAGGCGATTGCCGAACAGGAACGGCTCGGGCTGGATGTGCTGGTGCACGGCGAAGCAGAGCGTAATGACATGGTGGAATACTTCGGCGAAAACCTCGATGGCTTCGTGTTTACGCAAAATGGCTGGGTGCAAAGCTATGGCTCTCGCTGTGTGAAGCCGCCGGTGATTATCGGTGATGTCAGTCGCCCGCAGCCGATTACCGTTGAGTGGGCGAAGTACGCGCAATCGCTGACTGATAAGCCAGTGAAGGGTATGCTCACCGGCCCCGTCACGATTCTGTGCTGGTCATTCCCGCGTGAAGACGTGACGCGGGAAACCCTTGCTAAACAGATTGCACTGGCGCTGCGTGATGAAGTGGAAGACCTGGAAAAAGCCGGGATCGGGATCATTCAGATTGATGAACCCGCTCTGCGCGAAGGCTTACCATTGCACCAGTCGGACTGGGCTGCGTACCTGACCTGGGCAGTTGATGCCTTCCGCCTCAACGCGGCTGTGGCGCAGGATGAAACGCAGATCCACACGCACATGTGTTATTGCGAGTTCAATGACATCATGGATTCGATAGCGGCACTGGACGCGGACGTGATTACCATCGAAACCTCACGCTCGGATATGGAATTGCTGGATGCGTTTAAAGCGTTCGAATACCCGAACGAAATTGGGCCAGGTGTGTATGACATTCATTCCCCGAACGTACCCAGCGTGGAATGGATTGAAGATCTGCTGCACAAAGCGGCTCAAAGTATTCCGCCCGCACGTTTGTGGGTCAACCCGGACTGTGGTTTGAAAACCCGCGGCTGGAGTGAAACCCGGCAGGCGCTGGCGAACATGGTGACCGCCGCGAAAAAGCTGCGCGCAGAATCGGCGTAATCGCGATAAACAGGGGCGCCGTGCAGCGCCCCTTGTTATTACGCGTTGGGTGCAACGCCATACTGCTTAAACCAGGCCAGCATCCGTGCCCAGCCATCAGCGGCTGAGTCAGCATGGTAGCTTGGGCGATAATCGGCATTAAACGCGTGTCCCGCTTCCGGATACACCACGATCTCCGCTTTGGCATTGGCGGCATGCAGCGCCTGACGCATCTTATCAATGCTCTCTAACGGGATGCTCTCATCCTGACCGCCGTACAATCCGAGCACCGGTGCGTTAAGATCGACGGCCACATCGATAGGATGTTTTTGTTGTTTGAGGGTTTTCTCACCCTCTAACCGACCATACCAGGCCGCCGCCGCCCGCACCTGCGGATTGTGCGCGGCGAACAGCCAACTGATGCGTCCGCCCCAGCAGAAGCCCGTGATTGCCATGCGACGAATATCGCCATCGTGGCGTGCGGCCCAGTTGGCAACGTGATCGAGATCGGACAGCACCTGAGAATCGGGCACCTTGCTGACCAGTTCTTTGAACAGTGTCGGGATATCACTGTAGTCACCAGGATCGCCTTCACGGAAATAGAGTTCAGGTGCAACCGCCAGATAACCTTCCAGCGCCAGACGACGGCAGATATCTTTAATATGCTCGTGAACGCCAAAAATCTCCTGCACCACCAGAATCACCGGCAGCTTGCCTTCATAGGATTTGGGGCGGGCATAATAAGCTGGCAGGTTCTCTCCCTGGCTGGGAACAGACGTTTCACCGGTGTGAATAGCGTCACTGACGGTGGTAATGGTGCTGCTGGCGATGGGCTGAACGGCTGGGGCAAAGCCGCCGGCTGCTGATTTTTGTGCCATATTGTCTTCGGTTTTCATTGTTCTCTCCGTGCTAGCAAGTGCGCAATCACGTAACTATAGCCTGGCCCAGGAGCAAGGCTGACGTAGGGTTCAGAGGGATGTGTACTTATGTTCTTCTTCTCTATTAACACCGCCACCCGAACTTACGCAGTACCGCTTGTAGCAATTCGGAATTGCCGAGCTGCAATGTGTGATGAAAATCACATAATAATTTCCTGATAATGTAAGTTTCATTGTCGATGGTGAAATAAATCACATATTTATGTGGCGCTCTCACGTAGAGTGACACGCATATCCCTTATCTATCAGGAGTCTGTTATGGCCCAGTCTGACGTTTTCCACCTTGGTATCACTAAAGCCGATCTGAAAGGAGCCACACTGGCTATCGTTCCCGGCGATCCGGAGCGTGTGAAAAAAATCGCTGCGCTGATGGATAATCCACAGCATCTGGCTTCGCACCGTGAATTCACCACTTACCTCGCGGAAGTGGATGGCAAGCCGGTGGTGGTCTGTTCTACCGGTATCGGCGGTCCATCGACCTCTATTGCGGTGGAAGAACTGGCGCAGCTCGGCGTGCGTACTTTCCTGCGTGTGGGCACGACCGGGGCGATCCAGCCGAATATCAATGTCGGCGACGTGCTGGTGACCACTGCTTCGGTGCGTCTTGACGGTGCCAGCCTGCACTTTGCGCCGATGGAGTTCCCGGCAGTGGCCGATTTCACCTGCACCACCGCGCTGGTGGCCGCAGCAGAAGCCTGCGGTGCCAAAACGCACATCGGTATTACCGCTTCTTCTGACACCTTCTACCCGGGGCAGGAACGTTACGACACGTTCTCAGGACGTGTGGTGAATCGCTTCCAGGGATCAATGCAAGAGTGGCAGCAAATGGGGGTTCTTAACTATGAGATGGAATCCGCTACACTGTTAACCATGTGCGCCAGTCAGGGGCTGCGAGCGGGCATGGTGGCGGGTGTCATCGTTAACCGTACGCAGAAAGAGATCCCGGATGCCGCGACCATGAAACAGACCGAAAGCGATGCGGTGAAAATTGTTGTAGAAGCCGCGCGTCGCTTAATTTAGTGCGCAAGGCAGCAGGAATTACGGATAAGGAATTCCCTGCTGCCATCACATTGCGCACGTTTTTCAGCTGATACTGAGAAAACAACTATGCGCAAAACGGTTTCTGCTCCGCGTCCTGCCTTTAATCCTACTCCCGCTGCTGCGCAGTCTCGTATTGAGAGCGTGGCAGCACGTTTTCGCCAGGCAATGGCGGCCTCTGACTTCCCCGTGGCACGTCAGTGCTGTGAAGAAGTTTTGCGCGTCATGCCGCAAAATATGCAAGTGCTCAGCGACTATGCGCTAACGCTGATGCGCGTGGGCGAGTACAAAAAATCCTACAAAACCTACCAAAAAATTTATCAGGCCCCAGCCGCACAGCGTGCGCAGGCCTCTGACACCTGGCTCGATGGCTTAACGGAAGTGTGTGGCTGGCTGGAAAAGCACGATGAAGTGGCACGTTACGGCCGCGAGTCGCTGGAGAAGTCGGACGCGATCTTTCGTCAGGGCCACACAGTGGCGTATCCCGCAGCAGCGCCACCGTCTTTCAATCCCACGAACCCAACTGAAAATATCATCTCATTCAGTCTGTATGGCGGCCAACCGCGCTACTGTGAAACGCTGATCAAAAATATCGACGTTGCGCGCGAGTTCTATCCCGGTTGGATGTGTCGCATCTATCTTGACGACAGCGTGCCGCAACACGTCTGGCAGCGTCTAAAGCAGTCGAATGTCCAGTTAGTGGATATGTCACATGAGAAGACCCTATTCCCGACGCTGTGGCGCTTTCTGGTGATGGATGATCCCCGCGTAAAACGCTATATCGTGCGAGATGCGGACTCCCTGCTGTCGGAGCGTGAAGTGGCGGCGGTAGAAGCCTGGCTGCAATCGCCATGCTGGTTCCATCATATGCGTGATTACTTTACGCATACCGAACTGCTGCTGGCGGGCATGTGGGGCGGCTGTCATGGCGTGTTCCACAACGTTGAGCAGCAGATACGCGACTTTATCGGCCAGTACAGCGGCAGTGAACGCTTCACCGATCAGTACTTCCTCAAAGTGGCGTTGTGGCCGACGGTGCGCGAAAGCCTGCTAAATCATGACGACATCTTCCGATTCCATCATGCCCAGGCGTGGCCCGCACACCCGCCAATTCGCTGGCAAACCGAGCGTTTTCACGTCGGCAGCAACGCCGGGTATTCCAGCATGGCGGGCAAGGTGGAGAATGTTGATAACGGCTGGCAGCAGGTTGAACTCACTCACAATGGACAAAGCTGGTGCTATCCCGCCAAAGTGAAGGGCAGTGAGTGGCTGTTGCCGATGCCGTTTTTCCTGATTGATGCATGGAAAGCGGGTGATTTGACGGTGAAAGCGCTGTAAATCATACGCCAGCTACACAACAGTCTGGACATTCATACAGTAGCGACTTACCTTTTCCCTCAGCGAAACGATCCGCGGGGGGATTATGGATCAGCAACTTATCATTAGCGGCGCACTGGCGCTGGCCGGACTGGGCCTTGGCTGGATTTTGGCCCAGTTGCGTGCCGGACACCAGTACGCCAGCTTCACTACCGAACGCCGCCTGCTGGAAGAGGCGCAACAGCGCCAGCAGCAGCAACTCGAACTGTTACAGCAGCAAATTCAGCAGCGCGAGCAAGAACTGCGGCAGCTTCATGGCACGCTTAGCGGTGCACAGGAACGGCTGCAACAGCTCGATTACTGGCGTGGTGAGAGCGAACAGCTTAGCCGGGAATTGCGTAATCAGCTGGAAGTGAACAGTGCGCAGGAAGCTGAACTGCGTGAAGTCACCATCCGTTTAGAAGAGACGCGCTTTGGCGCAGAAGAGAAGCAGCGCCTGCTCACTAACAGCGAACAGCGTCTCAGCGCACAGTTCGAGAATCTGGCCAACCGCATCTTTGAAAACAGCGGACGTCGGGTGGATGAGCAAAACCGGCAGAGCCTCAACGGGCTGATTGGTCCGCTGCGTGAACAGCTGGATGGTTTCCGTCGTCAGGTGACGGATAGCTTTGGCCAGGAAGCACGCGAACGCCATACGCTGGCCCATGAAATTCGTCAACTGCAGCAGCTTAACGCGCAAATGGCGCAGGAAGCGGTCAACCTCACAAAAGCGCTAAAAGGCGACAATAAAATCCAGGGTAACTGGGGCGAAGTGGTGCTGGCGCGGGTGCTGGAAGCTTCCGGTCTGCGTGAAGGCTATGAATACCAGACGCAGGTCAGCGTGCAGTTGGAGCAGCAGGGCAGGATGCAACCGGATGTGATCGTGCGGTTGCCGCAGGGCAAGGATGTGGTGATTGACGCCAAAATGACGCTGGTGGCTTACGAACGCTATTTCAACGCAGAAGATGAAGCCACGCGTGAGCAGGCGATTCAGGAGCACGTCAACGCCATGCGCGGCCATATTCGGCTGCTGGGACGAAAAGATTATCAACAATTGCCCGGTTTACGCTCTCTGGATTATGTGTTGATGTTTATTCCGGTCGAGCCCGCGTTCTTGTTGGCGATTGATCGGCAGCCAGAGCTGATCAGCGAAGCGCTGCAGCAAAACATCATGCTGGTAAGCCCGACGACATTACTGGTGGCACTGCGCACCATCAACAACCTGTGGCGTTATGAGCACCAGAGTCGCAATGCACAACGCATCGCCGACCGAGCTACGCGGTTGTACGATAAAATGCGACTGTTTGTGGATGATATGAGCGGTATCGGTCACAGCCTCGATAAAGCGCAGCAGAGTTATCACCAGGCGATGAAAAAACTGTCAGAAGGGCGCGGCAATTTGATTGCGCAAAGCGAATCCTTCCGCGCGTTAGGTGTGGAGATTAAACGGCCGATCAATCCCCAATTGGTCGAGCGAGCGCAACCGGAGGAGGCGGGCGAAAATTGGGCGGACGATCCCGAGCCCAATGAAAATGTGGCAGATTCCTCCGCCGCTTCTCTGCGCCGCATCAACGAATAGCACGGTGGTCGCGTGCTCGCGTAGCGCGACTCTGATACACTTCGGCAAGAATTGTTTGTGGAACAGGTAAACCCGATGGCAGATGAATCACAGCAGGAAACTACCCATTTTGGCTTTCAGACCGTCGCGAAAAGCGAAAAGGCCGATAAAGTCGCGGACGTGTTTCATTCCGTAGCGGCAAAATATGACCTGATGAACGATTTGATGTCGTTTGGCATCCATCGTGTCTGGAAGCGTTTTACCATCGACAGCAGCGGCGTGCGTCGTGGTCAGCGTGTGCTGGATCTGGCCGGCGGTACCGGTGATTTGACAGCAAAATTCTCTCGCCTGGTGGGCGAGACGGGTCAGGTCGTTTTGGCTGATATCAACAGCTCGATGCTGAAGATGGGCCGCGAGAAGCTGCGCAATATGGGCGTGTCAGGCAACGTTAGCTATGTGCAGGCCAACGCCGAAGCGCTGCCGTTCCCGGATAACTATTTCGATTGCATCACCATCTCTTTCGGTTTGCGTAACGTCACCGAAAAAGAGAAGGCACTGGCCTCGATGTTCCGGGTGCTGAAACCAGGTGGACGCTTGCTGGTGCTGGAGTTTTCCAAACCGCTGCTGGAACCGCTGAGCAAAGCCTACGATACCTATTCCTTCCACATCCTGCCGCGTATTGGGCAGCTGGTGGCGCAGGATGCCGAAAGCTATCGCTATCTGGCAGAATCGATTCGTATGCATCCCGACCAGGAAACCCTGAAGGCGATGATGAACGATGTGGGTTTTGAAAATACCACCTATTTCAACATGACCGGCGGTATTGTGGCGTTGCATCGCGGCTTTAAGTTCTGATTGATCATGACTTTTACCCCGCTTATCACGGGCGGCCTTGAAACCGCCCTCAATCGTGTTCTGTATCGTGATCGCAGCCTGAAAGCCGCGCGTCAGCGTCTGGTGGGTAAAGTGCTCATGCTGCGCCTGCAGGAACTGGATTTCCCGCTGGTGCTGGTGTTTAGCGAATCCCAGCTGGATGTGTTGAGTGACTGGCAAGACAGCAGCGATTGCAGTGTCAGCTTACGCCTCAGCACCTTGCCAAAACTGCGCGATCGCCAGCAGCTGACCAGTTTGATCCGCAGCGGCGAGCTGGATGTGGAAGGCGATTTACAGGTCGTGCAGCAATTCTCCGCACTGATGGATCTCGCCGAACTCGATCCGGCCGAGTATTTGGCTCCATGGATCGGCGACATTGCCGCGCAGGGTGTCAGCCAGGCCGCTCAGCAGGCGCTGAAGTTTGTGCAGCAGCAGGTGACGCGTCGGCAGGATTATCTCGGTCAGGTGCTGACGGAAGAGTGGCGTGTCGCCCCCGGCGCACTGGAGCTGGCGTGGTTCTGTGAAGAGGTTGAAGCGATGGAACGTTCGCTTAATGCGTTTGAAGCGCGTTTAGCACAGCTGGAGGCGAAATGACGCTGGGAGAAATTCGGCGCTTATACTTCATCATCAAGATCTTTCTGACTTACGGGCTTGATGAACTGATCCCCCACATGCGCATCACACTGCCGCTCCGCATCTGGCGGCGCTGCATCTTCTGGATCCCTAACAAGCACAAAAATGAATCGACGGGCGTGCGTATTCGTCTGGCGATGGAGCAGCTTGGCCCGGTCTGGATTAAATTTGGCCAAATGCTGTCAACGCGCCGCGATCTCTTCCCACCGGCCATCGCCGATGAACTGGCGGTGTTGCAGGACCGCGTGGCGCCGTTTGATGGTCTGAAAGCCCAGCAGCAGATTGAACAATCCATTGGCGGCCCTGTCGACACCTGGTTTGACGACTTTGATATTAAGCCGCTGGCTTCTGCGTCTATCGCGCAGGTGCATACGGCCACGCTGAAGTCTAACGGCCGTGACGTGGTGATCAAAGTGATTCGCCCGGACATCCTGCCGGTGATCAAAGCGGATATGAAGCTGATTTACCGTATGGCGCATTGGGTTCCTCGTCTGTTGCCGGATGGTCGTCGTCTGCGCCCGGTTGAAGTGGTGCGCGATTACGAAAAGACACTGATTGATGAACTCAATCTGCTGCGCGAGTCGGCGAACGCTATTCAGCTGCGTCGCAACTTCGAGCAGAGCCCGATGCTGTATGTGCCGGAAGTGTTTTCGGATTACTGCAGCGAATCGATGATGGTGATGGAGCGCATTTACGGCATTCCGATTTCCGATGTGGCGACGCTGGAGAAACATGGCGTCAACATGAAGCTGCTGGCAGAACGCGGCGTGCAGGTGTTCTTCACCCAGGTGTTCCGCGATAGCTTCTTCCATGCGGACATGCATCCCGGCAATATCTTCGTCAGCTACGACCATCCAGAAGATCCGCAGTACATCGCGATTGACTGCGGTATTGTCGGTTCGCTGAATAAAGAAGATAAGCGCTATCTGGCGGAAAACTTCATTGCCTTCTTTAACCGTGACTACCGCAAAGTGGCGGAACTGCACGTGGATTCAGGCTGGGTTCCCCCGGATACCAATGTAGAAGATTTTGAGTTCGCCATTCGTACCGTGTGTGAGCCAATTTTTGAGAAGCCGCTGGCTGAGATTTCATTTGGCCACGTGCTGCTGAACCTGTTCAACACGGCGCGTCGCTTCAATATGGAAGTGCAGCCGCAGCTGGTGCTGTTGCAGAAAACGCTGCTTTACATTGAAGGCATTGGCCGCCAGCTCTATCCACAGCTCGACCTGTGGAAAACCGCAAAGCCGTTCCTTGAAGATTGGATCAAAGATCAAATCGGCATTCCTGCGATTCTGCGTGCGGTGAAAGAGAAGGCGCCATTCTGGGCCGAAAAACTGCCGGAGCTACCTGAACTGTTCTACGACAGCATGCGTCAGCATAAATTATTGCAGCACAGCGTCGATAAACTGGTCAGCGATATGAATGCACAGCGCACGCGCCATCACAAGGCACGTTATCTGTTTGGCGTAGGGGCTACACTGTTATTAAGTGGCACCGCAGTGCTGTTAAGTCGACCCGACTGGGATTTCTTCCCAGCGCTATTAATGGCCGCTGGCATCGTCACCTGGCTGATAGGCTGGCGCAAGACAAACTGATTGTTTGCCTGGTGCAAATCGCGTAATGTCGCAGGCTAAAGCCCGAATTCATACGGGCTTTCTGTGCGTTTCAATTCAAAGTTTTTCACAGAATATTAGAGGCATATCTCATGGGCGGTATCAGTATTTGGCAATTGTTAATCATTGCCGTCATTGTTGTTCTTCTGTTCGGTACCAATAAACTTCGTAACCTGGGTTCGGATTTAGGTTCTTCCATTCGTGGTTTCAAAAAAGCCATGGGCGATGAAGACGATAAAAAGGATCAGCCGAAAGAGCAGGACGCTGACTTTAACGCCAAGACTCTGGCAGACAAACAGCAAACCTCGGCGAGCAAAGACGACGCCCGGGACAAGTAAGGGTTAACTGTGTTCGATATTGGTTTTAGTGAACTGGTATTGGTGTTCGTTATCGGGCTGATCGTTCTTGGCCCGCAACGATTACCGGTTGCGGTGAAAACCGTCGTGGGCTGGATTCGGGCGATTCGCTCCCTGGCTGCTAACGTGCAAAACGAACTGGCGCAGGAGCTGAAACTGCAGGAATTGCAGGACAGCCTGAAAAAGGTCGAAGAGGCGGGCCGTGGCTCGCTTTCGCCGGAACTGAAAGAGTCGATGGAAGAACTGCGTAAAACCGCCGATTCGATGAAGCGTTCTGTGCAGCAGAGCATCGATATCGAGAAAGCGGAAGATGAAGCGAATACCATTCATCAACCGTCTTCTGTATCCGCACAATCTGTCACGGCGAGCCAGCCGCCGGTTACCCCAGCGGCCGCAGAGCACCAGGCCAGTGCACCGGCTCAGGCACCTCAGGCGGTACCGGCAGAGCACCAGGCCAGCGCACCGGCTCAGGCACCTCAAACGGTAACGGCAGAGCAACCGGCCAGCGCACCGGCTCAGGCGCCTCAGGCGGTAACGCCAGAGCACACGGCCAGCGCACCGGCTCAGAAACCTCAACCGGTAACAGCAGAGGCTGCGGCACCTGTTAATACCGCGCAGAATGCGACGCCCACTCCCACCGTAAAAGATGAAAGATAAACATGGCCGTTGAAGATACCCAACCGCTCATCAGCCACCTGATTGAGCTGCGTAAGCGTCTGCTGAACTGCATTATTGCGGTGTTTGCTATCTTTTTGTGCCTGGTTTATTTCGCCAACGACATCTATCACTTAGTGGCTTCGCCGCTGATTAGCCAGATGCCAGCCGGTGCCAGCATGATCGCCACCGACGTGGCTTCACCGTTCTTCACCCCCATTAAGCTCACCATCATTGTTTCGGTGTTCCTTGCGGTGCCGGTGATCTTGTATCAGGTGTGGGCTTTTGTGGCGCCTGCGCTGTATCGCCATGAGCGTAAGCTAGTGATGCCGCTGCTGTTCTCCAGTACGCTGCTGTTCTACGTTGGCGTGGCTTTCGCTTACTTCATCGTGTTCCCGCTGGCGTTTGGCTTCTTCGCCAAAACCGCGCCGCAGGGCGTCACCATCGCCACCGATATCACCAATTACCTCGACTTCGTGATGACTATCTTCATGGCGTTTGGCGTGGCCTTTGAAGTGCCGATTGCGATTGTCTTGCTGTGCTGGACGGGCATTACGTCGCCAGAGGATTTGAAAAAGAAACGTCCTTACATGCTGGTTGGCGCGTTCGTTGTTGGGATGTTGCTCACACCGCCGGATGTTTTCTCGCAAACTTTGCTCGCTATTCCGATGTACTGCCTGTTTGAAGTCGGCGTATTCTTCTCCCGTTACTATGTGGGTAAAGGGCGCAAGGCGTCAGATTCAGAGGATGAGGAACAGAATACCGAATCCTGACAAGGCATCCCCGCGAGCGAGCGGGATGAGCGTTAAGAATCTAAACCGCCCACACATTGGGCGGTTTTTATTTGGGAGAAGACATGTTTGATATCGGTGTAAACCTGACCAGCACGCAATTCGCAAAAGATCGCAATCAGGTGGTTAAACGCGCGCGCGAAGCAGGCGTCACCGGCCTGCTGATTACCGGCACCAATGCGCTGGAGAGCCAGCAGGCGCGTCAGCTCGCGGCACAGCACCCAGGCTATTGCTGGTCTACAGCCGGCGTGCATCCGCATCACGCCAGTGAATGGTCGGCAGAGACGGCGAACACGTTGCGCCGTCTGGCTGAGAGTGAGCAAGTGGTGGCGATCGGTGAATGCGGCCTCGATTTTAACCGCAATCTCTCGGCGCACGACCAGCAGGAGTACGCCTTTGATGCACAGCTGGCGCTGGCAGCGGAGTTACAACTGCCGGTGTTTCTCCACTGCCGCGAAGCGCACGATCGTTTTGTTGCGGTGCTGGAGCCGTGGCTGCCGAAATTGACGGGCGCGGTGGCACACTGTTTTACCGGCACGCGTGATGAACTGGAATCGTGTCTAGCCTTGGGTTTATCGGTGGGCATTACCGGCTGGGTGTGCGATGAGCGTCGTGGCCTGGAATTGCGTGAGATGCTGCCACTGATTCCAGCCGAGCGTCTGCTGCTGGAAACCGATGCGCCTTATCTGCTACCGCGTGATATGCATCCACGGCCGCCTTCGCGTCGAAACGAGCCATGTTTCCTGCCGCATATTGTGCAGCAGGTGGCGAACTGGCGTGGGGAAGAGGCTGAAACGCTGGGTGCGCAAGTCAATCACAACGCACGTCAGCTGTTTAAACTGGCTTAAAGCTTACGGAACTGTTTGTTGTCGACGCTGCGCATCACTTGTTTGTTGAGCAGGTTCAGCAGTAACACTGAGCGGGTTTCGCCATCAGGCTCGGCAAAAATAGCGCGCAGCCCCTCAAAAGTCCCTTCGGTGATGATCACTTCATCACCGCTTTGTGGCGTTTCTGGATCCAGCATAATTTGCGGAACATCGGTTTGCAGCGCTTCAATCACTTCGCTGGAGACCGTTGCCGGTTGCGCGCCAAAGCGCACAAAGTGGCTGACGCCGCGTGTGCTGCTGATGGTGGTGGTGTGAATCGCTTCCGGATCGAATTCGATAAACAGATAGTTGGGGAACAGCGGCTCACTCACCGTGGTGCGTTTACCGCGCACAATCTTTTCCAGAGCGATCATCGGGCTGAGGCAATTCACCTCCTGCCGCTCAAGATGCTCTTTCGCGCGCAACAGCTGTCCACGTTTGCAATAGAGTAAGTACCAGGATTCCATAACTGCTCCCAAATATTGGACGCTAAGAATAACAAACCTGTTGTCAGAGTTATAGCGCATCGGCCAGTGGAAACGCGGCTGTGAAATAAAAATCACTACGAATTTTCCGATTGGTGCGGCTTATTAACGCTTTCTTGCAAGAAAATTGACGGCTGATGACCATCTGTATCAGACTCCTTCCCCATCTTTCGCTCTCATTTGAAAAAGGACTGGCTGATGGAACTGTTCTTATTAAGTAATGGCAAAGTGGCCGATGACGCGCCACTGCTGAGCTACGCTCACCCACAACTGCATGCAATGATCGCCCAGCGCGGTATCACCTCGGCCGTACTGGTACCCTACGCCATCATTCGCGGTGACCATGCGCAGCGTGCGCAAGACCTGTCTGACTCATTGGGTATTCAGGTGCGCACCGTACACGAGTTTGACTCTCCGGTGGCCGCAATTGACCAGGCGGAGTTAATCCTGGTGAGCGGAGGCAACACCTGGTTCCTCAATCAGATGCTGCACGAGCACGGGCTGATCGTGGCGATTCAACGTGCCGTGCGTGAGCGAGATGTGCCTTACGTCGGCTGGAGCGCCGGTTGCAATGTGGCCACGCCATCGATTCGTACCACTAACGACATGCCGGTGCGCAGCAGCGTGGTTCTGCCTGCATTAGGCCTGTTCCCGGTGCAGATTAACCCACATTACCTGGATGCTCACGTCAGCGGGCATATGGGGGAAACCCGTGATGAGCGTCTAGCGGAGTTCTGCGCCGTCAATCCACATGAGTCGGTGATCGCTCTGCGAGAAGCCAGTTTCCTGCACGTCAGTGAAAACCGCCTGCGTTACTACAGCGCGCGCGGCGAAGACTTTAAAGTGTTCCGTCATGGTGAGCCAATCGCCGCACATCACGATGTGCTGGCTATTCAATCGCTGGTGCCTTTCTCCTGTCAGCCAGCTTGAACCACAAACCACAACACGCCAGCGTGAATCAGACCTATAATGGCCAATTCACTCTGGCTGGAAGCTAACGCCGCATGAAATATCAGGATTTACGAGACTTCCTCGCGTTGCTGGAGCAGCGCGGCGAGTTAAAGCGCATCACTCAGGAGATTGATCCTGAGTTAGAGATGACCGAAATTGCCGATCGCACCCTGCGTGCCGGCGGTCCGGCGCTGCTGTTTGAGAACCCGAAAGGGTACGACATGCCCGTATTGTGTAACCTGTTTGGCACACCTAAGCGTGTGGCGATGGGCATGGGGCAGGAAGAGGTCAGCGCGCTGCGTGAAGTGGGCAAGCTGCTGGCGTTTCTGAAAGAACCCGAGCCGCCAAAAGGTTTCCGCGATCTGTTCGATAAAATGCCGCAGTTCAAACAAGTGCTGAACATGCCGACCAAGCGCCTGCGCAATGCACCGTGCCAGGAAGAGGTTTTCAGTGGTGATGATGTCGATCTGTCGCGCATTCCGGTGATGAAGTGCTGGCCGGGCGATGCCGCGCCGTTGATTACCTGGGGCTTAACCGTCACGCGTGGTCCGCTTAAGGAACGTCAGAATCTGGGTATTTATCGCCAGCAGGTGATCGGCAAAAACCGCGTGATCATGCGCTGGCTGTCGCATCGCGGCGGCGCGCTGGATTTCCAGGAGTGGTGCAAAGCCCATCCGGGCGAACGTTTCCCGGTGTCCGTGGCGCTGGGCGCCGATCCCGCCACGATTCTGGGCGCAGTGACGCCGGTGCCCGATACGTTGTCGGAGTATGCCTTTGCCGGTTTGTTGCGCGGTAATAAAACCGAGGTGGTGAAGTGCCTGTCTAACGATCTTGAAGTGCCAGCCAGCGCAGAGATCGTTTTAGAAGGTTACATCGAACCGGGTGACATGGCGCCAGAAGGCCCTTACGGCGACCACACAGGCTACTACAATGAAGTAGACAGCTTCCCGGTATTTACCGTGACGCACGTAACGCAACGTCGCAACCCGATTTATCATTCAACGTATACCGGTCGTCCGCCGGATGAACCTGCGGTATTGGGTGTGGCGCTGAATGAAGTGCTGGTGCCGATTCTGATCAAGCAGTTCCCGGAAATTGTCGATTTCTACTTGCCGCCGGAAGGCTGTTCTTATCGCCTCGCGGTGGTGACGATCAAAAAGCAATATGCCGGGCATGCCAAGCGCGTAATGTTTGGCGTCTGGTCTTTCCTGCGCCAGTTTATGTATACCAAGTTTGTGATCGTATGCGATGACGACGTCAACGCACGTGACTGGAACGATGTGATTTGGGCGATCACTACGCGTATGGATCCGGCGCGCGATACCGTGATGGTGGAGAATACGCCAATTGACTATCTCGACTTCGCCTCTCCGGTTTCCGGCCTGGGCTCGAAGATGGGACTTGATGCCACCAATAAGTGGCCGGGCGAAACCACTCGCGAATGGGGTACACCGATTGTAAAAGATCCGGCGGTGACCGCGCGTATTGACGCAATTTGGGATGAGTTAGCTATCTTTGCCGAGCCGCCGCAGCGCTAAAGGCGGCAGAAAACCATAAAAAAGGGCACGTATGACGACGTTAAACTGCAAGGTGACTTCGGTCGAAGCGATTACGGATACCGTTTACCGCGTCCGTTTAATTCCTGCGGCGGATTTTACTTTCCGTGCGGGGCAATACCTGATGGTAGTGATGGATGAGCGTGATAAGCGCCCCTTCTCACTGGCTTCAACCCCGATGGAAAAAGACATCATTGAGCTGCACATTGGCGCATCTGACCTCAATCTCTACGCGATGGCGGTGATGGATCGCATCAAAAACGATCGTCAAATCACGGTGGATATGCCGCATGGCGATGCCTGGCTGCGTGAAGATAGCGATCGCCCCATTATTCTGATCGCGGGCGGCACCGGTTTCTCCTATGCACGTTCGATTCTGCTGACGGCACTGGCGCAGCAGCCAGACCGCGATATCGCCATCTACTGGGGCGGCCGGGAATTGATGCATTTGTACGATCTGGATGAGTTGAACGCGTTGGCGGTCAAGCATCCTCATCTCAAGGTGATTCCGGTGGTGGAGCAGCCAGCAGAGGGTTGGGAAGGGCGCAGTGGTACCGTACTCACAGCGGTGATGCAGGATTACGCGACGCTCAGCGAGCACGATATCTATATTGCGGGTCGTTTCGAGATGGCGAAGATAGCGCGCGAGCGTTTCTGCGCGGAACGTGGTGCGGTTGAAGCGCAGATGTTTGGCGATGCGTTTGCCTTTATCTGAGTAAAAAAGCCCGCCCGAAAGGGCGGGAACACGTGCATCAACGTATTAAACGCGTTCGAATACCGTCGCGATGCCCTGGCCTAAGCCAATACACATGGTCGCCAGACCAAATTGCGCATCACGACGTTCCATCAGATTGAGCAGCGTCGTGCTGATACGCGCCCCCGAGCATCCGAGTGGGTGCCCCAGCGCAATCGCGCCGCCATTCAAATTCACTTTCTCATTGAGCTGATCCAGCAATCCTAAATCCTTAATGCACGGCAGTGTCTGTGCAGCAAAGGCTTCGTTAAGCTCGAACAAATCGATATCCTGCACGCTCAATCCGGCGCGTTTCAGTGCCAGTTTGCTGGCCGGCACCGGACCGTAACCCATGATGGAGGGATCACAGCCAACAACTGCCATGCTGCGGATGCGCGCACGCGGGGTCAGTCCGAGTTCGCGGGCGCGGCTTTCACTCATGATTAACATGGCGGCGGCGCCATCCGAGAGTGCTGAAGAGGTGCCTGCGGTGACGGTACCGTTAACCGGGTCAAACGCGGGACGCAGCGCAGCCAATCCTTCCAGCGTGGTATCCTCACGGATGACTTCATCTGTTTCATAGCGTTTCAACACACCGTCGGCATCGTGGCCATAGGTCGGCACGATCTCACGTTTGAAATCGCCTCGCTGGGTCGCGGCCCAGGCGCGTTGATGTGAACGCAGCGCAAAGGCATCCTGTTGCTCACGGGTGATGTGATGCATGCGCGCCAGCATTTCTGCGGTCAACCCCATCATGCCAGCGGCTTTCGCTACCGTTCGACCCAAGCCCGGATGGAAATCCACGCCGTGGCTCATTGGCACATGCCCCATATGTTCAACGCCGCCAATCAAACAGCTGTGCGCATCGCCCACCATAATCGCGCGCGCCGCATCGTGCAGCGCCTGCATTGACGAACCGCACAAGCGATTCACCGTGCTGGCAGGCACGCGATGCGGAATTTCTGCCAGCAGTGCCGCGTTACGCGCAATGTTGAAGCCCTGTTCCAGCGTCTGCTGCACGCATCCCCAAATGATGTCATCCAGAGAGGCCGGATCAACGCCGGGATTGCGGCTCAGCAGCTCGCGCATCAGATGCGCCGAGAGATCTTCCGCGCGTACCTGACGAAACGCGCCGCCTTTTGAACGGCCCATCGGTGTACGTACCGCATCAACTATGACTACCTTTTCCATATTCTTTACCTCAGGCACTTTGCAGTGTTGCTTCGTCAATCGGTTGGGCTGCGGGATACCAGCTTTGGTGCTGATGCGCTTTGTGCACTAACAGTTCAGGTACCGCATACAGCGGGCCGAGTGGGGTGTAGCGTTTGGCTTGATCAACCAGATTGCTAAGGCCGAGCGTATCCATATAGCGGAAGGCGCCCCCTCGGAATGGAGGGAAACCCAATCCGTACACCAGCGCCATATCGGCTTCAGCCGGAGAAGCGATAATGTTCTCTTCCAGGCAACGCACCACTTCGTTGAGCATTGGCAACATCATGCGGTTGGCAATGTCTTCATCGCTGAACACGCGTTTCGGCTCGCAAATCGGTTCCAGCAGTGCATCAACAGCCGGATCGGCTCTCTTCTGTGCTTTGCCTTTTTTATCTTGCTCCCACTGATAAAAGCCCAGGCCGTTTTTCTGACCGTAACGTTTGGCTTCAAACAGGACATCAATCGCGTCGCGGTAATCTTTTTGCATGCGGGAAGGAAAGCCTTGTGCCATCACCTGTTGCGCGTGATGAGCGGTATCAATGCCGACCACATCCAGCAACCAGGCCGGGCCCATTGGCCAGCCGAACTGTTTTTCCATCACCTTATCAATCTGACGGAAGTCTGCGCCATCACGCAGCAGCAAACTGAAAGCAGCGAAATAGGGGAACAGCACGCGGTTTACAAAGAAGCCGGGGCAGTCATTCACTACGATCGGTGTTTTGCCCATCTTGCTGGCCCAGGCCACCACTTTACTGATGGTGGCTTCTGAGGTCTGCTCGCCACGAATCACCTCAACCAGCGGCATGCGCGGCACGGGATTAAAGAAGTGCATGCCGCAGAAGTTTTCTGGACGCTGCAGCGATTGCGCTAGCAGGCTAATCGGAATGGTCGACGTGTTGGAGGCGAGTACGGCATCCTCGCGCAGGTGTTGCTCGGTTTCTGCCAACACTTTGGCCTTGATTTGCGGATTCTCGACCACGGCCTCGACCACCGCATCGGCACGTTCGAAACCGGCGTAATCCAGCGTGGGCTGAATCGTCGTGAGGACGCTCGCCAGTTTGGCGCCGTTGATCTTGCCGCGTTCCAGTTGCTTGTTAAGAAGGTTACTGGCTTCCGTCATCCCCAGCGTCAGCGCCTGCGGATTAATATCTTTCATTTTCACCGGCACGCCTTTCCATGCCGACTGATAAGCAATCCCCCCTCCCATAATGCCTGCGCCCAACACGGCGGCCTGCTGCGGTGCACCGGCTGCGTTGCTGTGCTTTTTCGCCAGGCCTTTGACATATTGATCGTTCAGGAAGATACCGACCAGCGCGCGCGCCACATCGCTTTGTGCCAGCGGCACGAATGCAGCGGTTTCCAGTTTTAATGCATCGTCACGACTTAAACCGGCTGCCGCTTCAATGGTTTTCACCGCGGTAATAGGCGCGGGATAATGCTTGCCTGCTGTTTGCATCACCATGCTTTTGGCAATGGTGAAGCTCATCGCCGCTTCAATCGGGCTTAATTTCAGTGGGGCCAGCTTAGGTGCCCGACGCGCCTGCCAGCTGCCTTGCGCAACCGCATCCTGCAACATAGTGAGTGCCGCAGCGCGTAGTTTTTCGCTGTTCACTACCGCATCGACCAGGCCGAGTTGCAGAGCGCTGGTGCCATCAACGTCTTTTCCTGCGGCGATGATTTCCAGTGCGCTATCAGCGCCGAGCAAACGTGGCAAGCGCACGCTGCCGCCAAAGCCTGGCATGATGCCGAGTTTGGTTTCCGGCAAGCCGATGCGGGCGCTGGGCGTCGCGACGCGAAAGTCGGTCGCCAGCACGCATTCGCAGCCGCCACCCAGCGCGTAGCCGTCAATAGCTGCAACGGTCGGCACCGGCAAATCTTCCAGACGGTTAAAGATGCTGTTCGCAAATGCCAGCCATTGGCTCAGCTTCTCTTCAGGCGCATCAAACAGCGACAGGAATTCGGTGATATCGGCACCGACAATGAATGCTGGTTTGGCCGATGTGAGCAGCAGGCCACGCAGATCGGGCTGCTGTTCCAGCACGCTGAGTGCGTCGCCCAATGAAGCGACGGTTTTAGTGTCGAGTTTGTTCACTGAACCGGGGGCATCAAAAACCAGTTCTGCAATGCCATCATCAAGCCAGTGAACTGAAAGGGTATCGCCTTGGTAGAGCATGTCCGTCTCCTGAAACCGCGAAAGGTGATCTGGTCATACCAGATGAATGGGAGTGTGGGCGGCATGTTAATTTTTTGCAAACGAGTCTTTGATTATTTGGTACGCCGATCACAGCGTGTGCAGCACGGCAACGCTGTCGTGGCTGTGCTACACTGCGGCCAATTTCGCGATATTGGAGACAAGTCCATGGATTCACTGAAAACCCTGTATCACGCGCATATCAATACGCTGCAACAGCGCGCGCAACAGGTGCTAGCACGCTTTAAGCTTGATGCGATGTTGATTCACTCTGGCGAGCTGTTAACCGTTTTCCTCGACGATCACGACTATCCGTTTAAGGTGAATCCGCAATTTAAAGCCTGGGTGCCGGTGACGCAGGTGCCCAACTGCTGGTTATGGATCGATGGTGTTAACAAGCCAAAACTGTGGTTCTACTCGCCGGTGGATTACTGGCATAACGTCGAGCCATTGCCCAACAGCTTCTGGACTCAGGATGTTGAGGTGGTGGGCCTGAAAGATGCCGATGAGATTGGGCAACTGCTGCCGGCTCAGCGCGACAATGTGGCTTATATCGGACCTGTGCCATCTCGAGCCACGCAACTCGGCATTCAGAGCGATCGCGTGAATCCAAAAGGCGTTATCGACTTCCTTCATTATCATCGCAGCATTAAAACTGACTACGAACTGGCCTGTATGCGTGAGGCGCAGAAGCTTGCCGTGGCGGGGCATCGTGCGGCGAAAGAAGCCTTCTTCTCGGGGATGAGCGAGTTCGACATAAACCAGGCATATCTGACTGCGACCGGCCATCGTGATACCGACGTGCCATACGGCAATATTATCGCGCTCAACGAACATGCTGCGGTGCTGCACTACACCAAACTCGACCATCAGCCACCGGTGAAACGTCATAGCTTCCTGATTGATGCCGGTGCCGAATATCTTGGTTATGCCGCCGACCTGACGCGCAGCTATGCAGCACAAAGCAAATCGCGCTATGCCGAAATGGTGGAGGCGATGAATAAAGAAGAGCTGGCGCTGATTGCGACGTTGAAAGCGGGCGTGCGATACACCGATTATCATCTGCAAATGCATCAGCGTATCGCCCGTCTATTGCTGAAGTTCGACCTGGTGAAAGGTTTAACCGAAGAGGTGCTGGTGGCGGAAGACCTGACCGGTCCGTTTATGCCACACGGTTTGGGGCATCCGCTGGGCTTGCAGGTGCACGACGTTGCCGGCTTTATGCAAGATGACAACGGCACGCATATGGCTGCACCGTCGCAATATCCTTATCTGCGCTGTACCCGTGTGCTGGAACCGGGCATGGTGCTGACCATCGAGCCCGGTTTCTACATTATCGATTCACTGCTGGCGAAACTCCGTGGTGGTAAGTACAGCCAGTACTTTGACTGGCAGGCGATCGACGCATTGAAACCGTACGGTGGTATTCGTATCGAAGATAATGTGGTGATCCACGCTAATCGCGTTGAAAACATGACGCGCGATCTGCATCTGGCCTGATGGAGGCGTACGATATTCCCGCTGAGGCTGTGAGTCTCAGTGAGGAAACCATTAAGAAAAGCCGTTTTATCACCTATCTGGCACATACCGATGGCGTTGAGGCGGCACGCGGTCTCGTTCAGCAGGTAAAGCAAGAACATCCTGCGGCACGTCATCACTGCTGGGCGTGGGTTGCGGGTGCGCCGGATGATTCGCAGCAGTTGGGGTTCTCCGATGACGGTGAGCCTTCCGGCACCGCAGGCAAGCCTATGCTGGCACAGCTGATGGGGAGCGGCGTGGGCGAGATTACGGCAGTGGTCGTGCGCTATTATGGCGGCATTATGTTGGGTACGGGTGGATTAGTTAAAGCGTATGGTGGTGGCGTGCAGCAGGGGCTGAAGCACCTGGCGCGTGCGCGTAAAGTGCCGATGCAATCTTTTACCCTGCAATGTGACTATGCCCAGTTAAGTGATATTGAACGTCTGTTGCAACGTTTTGACGGCATCATCGAAGAGAGCCATTATCAGGATCGTATTGCGCTACGTTTGGCGTTGCCGCATCCGCAGATCGATGGCTTTCGGCAAAACCTTTCTGATTACAGCCGGGGCGCGCTGACGCTCATCCCGCTGGACAACTAAAAGCATCTGTTTAAAGGAACGGCTGAATGCATTTTCGCGCCATTACCCGCATCGTGGGCCTGTTGGTGATTTTATTCTCGGTAACTATGATCTTGCCGGGGCTGGTGGCCTTGATTTATCGCGATGGCGCCGGACGTGCGTTTAGCCAGACATTTATGATGGCGATTGTGATTGGCTCGCTGCTGTGGTGGCCGAATCGCAAAAAGAAAACTGAGCTTAAACCGCGCGAAGGGTTTCTGATTGTCGTGCTTTTTTGGACCGTGTTGGGCAGTGTCGGTGCGATGCCCTTCATTTTTGCCGAACAGCCGCACCTTTCGGTCACTGATGCTTTCTTTGAATCCTTCTCCGGGCTGACCACTACCGGCGCGACCACGTTAGTCGGCCTCGATACCTTACCTAAAGCGATTCTGTTTTATCGTCAAATGCTGCAGTGGCTGGGCGGTATGGGGATCATCGTACTGGCCGTAGCCATCTTGCCGATTCTGGGCGTTGGTGGTATGCAGCTGTATCGCGCTGAAATGCCGGGGCCGCTGAAAGATAACAAAATGCGCCCGCGTATTGCCGAAACGGCTAAAACGTTGTGGCTCATCTATGTATTGCTTACCGTAGCGTGTGCGGTGGCGTTGTGGCTGGCAGGCATGCCAATGTTTGATGCGATAGGCCACAGCTTCTCCACCATCGCGATTGGTGGTTTCTCTACGCATGATGCGAGTATCGGCTACTTCAACAGTCCTACTATCAATACCATTGTGGCGGTGTTCCTGCTGATCTCCGGCTGTAATTATGGTCTGCACTTCTCTTTATTGAGCGGCCGTAGCCTCAAAGTTTACTGGCGCGATCCCGAATTCCGCATGTTTATTGGCGTACAGCTGACGTTAGTGCTGATCTGTACGGTAGTGCTGTGGTTCCACAACGTCTATGCCAGCGGTTGGCAAACACTGAACCAGGCCTTTTTCCAGGTGGTATCGATGGCGACAACGGCAGGATTTACCACCGATAGCATTGCGCGCTGGCCATTGTTCCTACCGGTGCTGTTGCTCTGCTCTGCTTTTATCGGCGGTATGGCGGGATCGACGGGTGGTGGATTAAAGGTCATTCGTATTTTACTGCTGTTCAAGCAGGGCTCGCGTGAGTTGAAGCGGTTGGTGCATCCGAACGCGGTCTATACCATTAAGTTGGGTAATCGCGCGCTGCCGGAACGCATCCTTGAAGCCGTGTGGGGATTTTTCTCCGCTTATGCACTGGTGTTCTTACTCAGCATGCTGGCCATCATCGCCACGGGCGTCGATGACTTCTCCGCTTTTGCTGCTGTGGCCGCCACGCTGAACAACCTTGGGCCAGGCCTGGGCGTTGTGGCAGACAACTTCACTTCTATGAATGATGTGGCTAAGTGGATTTTGATTTTGACCATGTTGTTTGGGCGTCTTGAGGTGTTCACACTGCTGGTCCTGTTCACCCCGACTTTCTGGCGTGAATAAGAGAAACAGGATTATCTAATGAAAGCTTTAATTCTATATTCCAGCCGCGATGGGCAAACCCGCGAGATCGCGGCGCGTATTGCGCAGACATTAGCGCCGCAACAGCTGTGCGATGTGATTGATTTGCTGGAAGCGCAAAAAGTTGAGTGGGCGCAGTATGATCGCGTGCTGATTGGTGCATCGATCCGTTACGGGCATTTCCATCCGGCATTGATGAAGTTTGTCACTCAGCACAAGGCTGAGCTGCACCAGCGCGTCAGTGGCTTTTTCAGCGTCAACCTTACCGCGCGAAAAGCGGATAAATGCACGCCAGCGACTAATGCGTACACGCACAAGTTTCTCGAGCAATCCCCCTGGCAGCCAGATTGCTGTGCAGTATTTGCCGGCGCGCTGCGCTACCCCCGTTATCGCTGGTTTGATCGTGTCATGATTCAACTGATTATGCGTATGACGGGCGGTGAGACGGATACCTCTAAAGAAGTGGAATACACCGATTGGAATAAAGTGGCGGTTTTTGCCCAGGATTTTGTGCAGTTACCAGGCAAATCGTTGTGAAATAGAGCGTTGTGGCTAAATTTAGGTCGAACGATCATTTTTTTGCAATAAACCCTTGTCAGCTCCGAATAACTCCCTATAATGCGCCACCACTGAGACGGCAAAGCGGCAACGCAGACGGCTCAGCAGGGAGTGAGAAATTCACCCCGCCGGAGAAAAACGCTGAAAAAAGTGTTTGACTCTGAAGGAGGAAAGCGTAATATACGCCACCTCGCAACAGCAGCTTAAGGCGCTGATTGCACCGCTCTTTAACAATTTATCAGACAATCTGTGTGGGCACTCGCAGGATTGATATCAGCGTCTCCGGACGTAAAAAATATCAAGTCTCACGAGTGAACACATAATGAAATTCATTATGACGTTTTACAGATGAGCATCGCTGCACTTGTTGCAGCAAATCAAACTTTAAATTGAAGAGTTTGATCATGGCTCAGATTGAACGCTGGCGGCAGGCCTAACACATGCAAGTCGAACGGTAGCACAGAGAGCTTGCTCTCGGGTGACGAGTGGCGGACGGGTGAGTAATGTCTGGGAAACTGCCCGATGGAGGGGGATAACTACTGGAAACGGTAGCTAATACCGCATAACGTCTTCGGACCAAAGTGGGGGACCTTCGGGCCTCACACCATCGGATGTGCCCAGATGGGATTAGCTAGTAGGTGGGGTAATGGCTCACCTAGGCGACGATCCCTAGCTGGTCTGAGAGGATGACCAGCCACACTGGAACTGAGACACGGTCCAGACTCCTACGGGAGGCAGCAGTGGGGAATATTGCACAATGGGCGCAAGCCTGATGCAGCCATGCCGCGTGTATGAAGAAGGCCTTCGGGTTGTAAAGTACTTTCAGCGGGGAGGAAGGCGTTAAGGTTAATAACCTTGGCGATTGACGTTACCCGCAGAAGAAGCACCGGCTAACTCCGTGCCAGCAGCCGCGGTAATACGGAGGGTGCAAGCGTTAATCGGAATTACTGGGCGTAAAGCGCACGCAGGCGGTCTGTCAAGTCGGATGTGAAATCCCCGGGCTTAACCTGGGAACTGCATTCGAAACTGGCAGGCTAGAGTCTTGTAGAGGGGGGTAGAATTCCAGGTGTAGCGGTGAAATGCGTAGAGATCTGGAGGAATACCGGTGGCGAAGGCGGCCCCCTGGACAAAGACTGACGCTCAGGTGCGAAAGCGTGGGGAGCAAACAGGATTAGATACCCTGGTAGTCCACGCCGTAAACGATGTCGACTTGGAGGTTGTGCCCTTGAGGCGTGGCTTCCGGAGCTAACGCGTTAAGTCGACCGCCTGGGGAGTACGGCCGCAAGGTTAAAACTCAAATGAATTGACGGGGGCCCGCACAAGCGGTGGAGCATGTGGTTTAATTCGATGCAACGCGAAGAACCTTACCTACTCTTGACATCCAGCGAATTCGGTAGAGATACCTTAGTGCCTTCGGGAACGCTGAGACAGGTGCTGCATGGCTGTCGTCAGCTCGTGTTGTGAAATGTTGGGTTAAGTCCCGCAACGAGCGCAACCCTTATCCTTTGTTGCCAGCGGTCCGGCCGGGAACTCAAAGGAGACTGCCAGTGATAAACTGGAGGAAGGTGGGGATGACGTCAAGTCATCATGGCCCTTACGAGTAGGGCTACACACGTGCTACAATGGCGCATACAAAGAGAAGCGACCTCGCGAGAGCAAGCGGACCTCATAAAGTGCGTCGTAGTCCGGATTGGAGTCTGCAACTCGACTCCATGAAGTCGGAATCGCTAGTAATCGTAGATCAGAATGCTACGGTGAATACGTTCCCGGGCCTTGTACACACCGCCCGTCACACCATGGGAGTGGGTTGCAAAAGAAGTAGGTAGCTTAACCTTCGGGAGGGCGCTTACCACTTTGTGATTCATGACTGGGGTGAAGTCGTAACAAGGTAACCGTAGGGGAACCTGCGGTTGGATCACCTCCTTACCTGAAGATACCTTCCCGCGCAGTGCTCACACAGATTGTCTGATAGAAAAGTAATGAGCAAGACGGCTGCGAAGTCGTGACACTATCGTGTCCCCTTCGTCTAGAGGCCTAGGACACCGCCCTTTCACGGCGGTAACAGGGGTTCGAATCCCCTAGGGGACGCCACTTGCTTGGTGACAGGTGAAAGGTGTCTCCACGGTATCTCAAAACCAGCTTACGAGCTGCGTTTGAGATATTTGCTCTTTAACAATCCGGAACAAGCTGAAAATTGAAACGACACGTCGTATTCATTCTCCGTAATAAGAATGAAGCTATCGATGTGTTCGAGTCTCTCAAATGCTTGCAGTCTGCATGCGTTGCAAAACGCCTGTGGGTTGTGAGGTTAAGCGACTAAGCGTACACGGTGGATGCCCTGGCAGTCAGAGGCGATGAAGGACGTGCTAATCTGCGTAAAGCGTCGGTAAGGTGATATGAACCGCTACAGCCGACGATGTCCGAATGGGGAAACCCGGTGCACTCTGTGCATCATCGCAACATGAATACATAGTGTTGCGAGGCGAACCTGGGGAACTGAAACATCTAAGTACCCAGAGGAAAAGAAATCAACCGAGATTCCCCCAGTAGCGGCGAGCGAACGGGGAACAGCCCAGAACCTGAATCAGTTTGTGCATTAGTGGAAGCGTCTGGAAAGTCGCAGGGTACAGGGTGATACTCCCGTACACAAAAATGCACATACTGTGAGTTCGAAGAGTAGGGCGGGACACGTGGTATCCTGTCTGAATATGGGGGGACCATCCTCCAAGGCTAAATACTCCTGACTGACCGATAGTGAACCAGTACCGTGAGGGAAAGGCGAAAAGAACCCCGGCGAGGGGAGTGAAACAGAACCTGAAACCGTGTACGTACAAGCAGTGGGAGCCTGATTTGTCAGGTGACTGCGTACCTTTTGTATAATGGGTCAGCGACTTATATTCTGTAGCAAGGTTAACCGTATAGGGGAGCCGCAGGGAAACCGAGTCTTAACTGGGCGTTAAGTTGCAGGGTATAGACCCGAAACCCGGTGATCTAGCCATGGGCAGGTTGAAGGTTGGGTAACACTAACTGGAGGACCGAACCGACTAATGTTGAAAAATTAGCGGATGACTTGTGGCTGGGGGTGAAAGGCCAATCAAACCGGGAGATAGCTGGTTCTCCCCGAAAGCTATTTAGGTAGCGCCTCGTGAACTCATCTCCGGGGGTAGAGCACTGTTTCGGCTAGGGGGCCATCCCGGCTTACCAACCCGATGCAAACTGCGAATACCGGAGAATGTTATCACGGGAGACACACGGCGGGTGCTAACGTCCGTCGTGAAGAGGGAAACAACCCAGACCGCCAGCTAAGGTCCCAAAGTCATGGTTAAGTGGGAAACGATGTGGGAAGGCACAGACAGCCAGGATGTTGGCTTAGAAGCAGCCATCATTTAAAGAAAGCGTAATAGCTCACTGGTCGAGTCGGCCTGCGCGGAAGATGTAACGGGGCTAAACCATGCACCGAAGCTGCGGCAGCGACACTATGTGTTGTTGGGTAGGGGAGCGTTCTGTAAGCCGTTGAAGGTGAACTGTGAGGTTTGCTGGAGGTATCAGAAGTGCGAATGCTGACATAAGTAACGATAAAGCGGGTGAAAAGCCCGCTCGCCGGAAGACCAAGGGTTCCTGTTCAACGTTAATCGGAGCAGGGTGAGTCGACCCCTAAGGCGAGGCTGAAAAGCGTAGTCGATGGGAAGCAGGTTAATATTCCTGCACTTGGTGTTACTGCGAAGGGGGGACGGAGAAGGCTAGGTTATCCGGGCGACGGTTGTCCCGGTTTAAGCATGTAGGCGGAGAGTTTAGGTAAATCCGGACTCTTATTAACGCTGAGGTGTGATGACGAGCCACTACGGTGGTGAAGTAACTGATGCCCTGCTTCCAGGAAAAGCCTCTAAGCTCCAGGTAACACGAAATCGTACCCCAAACCGACACAGGTGGTCAGGTAGAGAATACCAAGGCGCTTGAGAGAACTCGGGTGAAGGAACTAGGCAAAATGGTGCCGTAACTTCGGGAGAAGGCACGCTGTCGGTAAGTGAAGTCCCTCGCGGACGGAGCTGAAGGCAGTCGAAGATACCAGCTGGCTGCAACTGTTTATTAAAAACACAGCACTGTGCAAACACGAAAGTGGACGTATACGGTGTGACGCCTGCCCGGTGCCGGAAGGTTAATTGATGGGGTTATCCGCAAGGAGAAGCTCTTGATCGAAGCCCCGGTAAACGGCGGCCGTAACTATAACGGTCCTAAGGTAGCGAAATTCCTTGTCGGGTAAGTTCCGACCTGCACGAATGGCGTAATGATGGCCAGGCTGTCTCCACCCGAGACTCAGTGAAATTGAAATCGCTGTGAAGATGCAGTGTACCCGCGGCAAGACGGAAAGACCCCGTGAACCTTTACTATAGCTTGACACTGAACATTGAGCCTTGATGTGTAGGATAGGTGGGAGGCTTTGAAGCGTGGACGCCAGTCTGCGTGGAGCCAACCTTGAAATACCACCCTTTAATGTTTGATGTTCTAACGTAGGCCCGTAATCCGGGCTGCGGACAGTGTCTGGTGGGTAGTTTGACTGGGGCGGTCTCCTCCCAAAGAGTAACGGAGGAGCACGAAGGTTGGCTAATCCTGGTCGGACATCAGGAGGTTAGTGCAATGGCATAAGCCAGCTTGACTGCGAGAGTGACGGCTCGAGCAGGTGCGAAAGCAGGTCATAGTGATCCGGTGGTTCTGAATGGAAGGGCCATCGCTCAACGGATAAAAGGTACTCCGGGGATAACAGGCTGATACCGCCCAAGAGTTCATATCGACGGCGGTGTTTGGCACCTCGATGTCGGCTCATCACATCCTGGGGCTGAAGTAGGTCCCAAGGGTACGGCTGTTCGCCGTTTAAAGTGGTACGCGAGCTGGGTTTAGAACGTCGTGAGACAGTTCGGTCCCTATCTGCCGTGGGCGCTGGAGAATTGAGGGGGGTTGCTCCTAGTACGAGAGGACCGGAGTGAACGCACCACTGGTGTTCGGGTTGTCATGCCAATGGCATTGCCCGGTAGCTAAGTGCGGAAAAGATAAGTGCTGAAAGCATCTAAGCACGAAACTTGCCCCGAGATGAGTTCTCCCTGACTCCCAGAGAGTCCTGAAGGGACGTTGAAGACGACGACGTTGATAGGCCGGATGTGTAAGTGCAGCGATGCATTGAGCTAACCGGTACTAATGACCCGTGAGGCTTAACCTTACAACGCCAGAGGCGTTTTTGAAGAGACGCAGAAGTAGATTTTCAGCTTGATTCATCCGGATAAAAGAATTAGCGATGTCCTGTGGACTTAAGTCCGAAGGATTTTGCGCTGAGGCAAGGCGCCGACTGAGACGGAACGAAGGAGCATACTGAAGTATGTGACTGAGTTACGCGAGGGAGAGCAACGCAGCATCAGCACAAAAGACACAGGACATGGCACCAAGATTTGCCTGGCGGCTTTAGCGCGGTGGTCCCACCTGACCCCATGCCGAACTCAGAAGTGAAACGCCGTAGCGCCGATGGTAGTGTGGGGTCTCCCCATGCGAGAGTAGGGAACTGCCAGGCATCAAACAAGTGAAGAAACCCTGAACGCAAGTTCAGGGTTTTTTTACGTCTGAAGATTGGCGAAATCAGGGCTAAAAGCCACGAAAACATCCCACCCGTGACTAACTGATCGGGTAAACTACGGCCAGATAAATCAGTAAAGGCCGTGAAATGTCCAGCCCCCACACTTCTCTAAAAGTTTTCAACACACTGGGTCTCGAAGTCAGTGCACAAGCGCTGTATATCGCAGACACACCCGAAGCCATCATGAGCGCATGGCAAGCAACTCAACAGGCGAATCAACCTTTCATCGTACTAGGTGAGGGCAGCAATGTGCTATTCCTGGGAGACTTTGATGGTGGCGTGATTATTAACGCCATCAAAGGTATTTCACTTGAGGAAGAGGCTGAATCATGGCATTTGCATATCGGTGCAGGTGAGAACTGGCACGAGCTGGTTGAGCATACTTTAAAGAAAGGTATTACCGGCCTGGAAAATCTTGCATTAATTCCCGGCAAGGCTGGTTCAGCGCCTATCCAGAATATTGGCGCTTATGGTGTTGAATTTAAGGATATTTGCCACTACGTCGATGTGTTGCATCTACCCACACAAAAAATCAGTCGCCTGGATCGAGAAGCGTGTCAGTTTGGTTATCGTGACAGTATCTTTAAGCACGAGATGAAGGATAATCACGTTATTGTTGCTGTCGGACTCCGTTTGGCAAAGCAATGGAAGCCGGTACTGAATTACGGCGATTTAGCGAAACTGAACCCGGCCACGGTATGCGCATGGGATGTATTCAATGCCGTCTGCCAAATGCGCCAGAGCAAATTACCCGACCCGCGCGTAACGGGAAATGTAGGCAGTTTTTTCAAAAACCCTCTTATCACACTCGAGTTGGCTAATGAGTTATTAGAAGCATGGCCGGGGATGCCACATTATCCGCAGGCAAATGGTGACGTCAAATTAGCGGCAGGTTGGTTGATCGATCAATGTCATCTAAAAGGATATCAGGTAGGTGGCGCTGCGGTACACCGTCAACAAGCGCTGGTGTTGATCAATGAAAACCATGCGACGCCAAAGGATATCGTTGCTTTAGCGCACGAGGTACGAAACCACGTGGGTGAGAAATTCAATGTTTGGCTCGAGCCAGAGGTACGCTTCATTGGTGCTCAAGGTGAACGTAACGCCGTTGAGGTCATTTCATGAAAGATAATAGTGTTCCGCTGAAATTAGTTGCGCTTCTGGCTGATGGAGAATTCCATTCAGGTGAGCAGTTGGGTGAAGCATTGGGTATGAGCCGTGCAGCCATCAATAAGCATATCCAAACTCTGAAGAGCTGGGGTCTGGATGTCTACACCGTCACAGGTAAAGGTTACAGCCTGCCTGCACCTATTCAGCTACTGAATGAAGCCGATATTCTTTCGCATCTGCATCAGCAGGATTTAGATGTCATCCCTGTGATTGATTCTACCAATCAGTATTTACTGGATCGCATGGATCAGTTGCCTTCGGGTCATGCCTGTATTGCAGAGTATCAGCAAGCCGGTCGTGGCCGCCGTGGCAGAAAGTGGTTCTCTCCTTTTGGCTCTAATCTCTATCTGTCGATGTACTGGCGACTTGAGCAAGGTCCCGCTGCAGCAATGGGACTCAGCCTGGTGATTGGTATCGTGACGGCCGAGGTGATTCAGTCATTGGGTGTACCTGATGTTCGTGTCAAATGGCCCAATGATCTTTACCTGAACGATCGTAAATTGGCCGGGATTCTGGTTGAATTAACCGGCAAAACAGGCGATGCGGCACAAATTGTCATGGGTGCAGGCGTCAATCTGGTGATGCGCTCAGAAGGAGCCTCTGAAATTAATCAGGGATGGATTAATTTGCAGGAAGCCGGTGTAGAAATTAATCGTAATGAGCTGGCTGCAAAAATCATTAATAGTCTGCGTGAAGCACTGCCGATTTTCGAGCGAGATGGATTGGCACCGTTTGTAGAGC
The DNA here is from genome assembly GCF_000759475.1 of Pantoea rwandensis. Taxonomy (NCBI): domain Bacteria; kingdom Pseudomonadati; phylum Pseudomonadota; class Gammaproteobacteria; order Enterobacterales; family Erwiniaceae; genus Pantoea; species Pantoea rwandensis. The sequence goes on along the minus strand of NZ_CP009454.1, from coordinate 274,084 downwards.
GCTGGGATGCTCTGGACAACTTTATCAATCGCCCGGTTAAGTTGCTGATTGGCGATAGAGAAGTTCATGGTATTGCACGTGGTATTGATAAGCAGGGTGGTTTATTACTGGAGCAAGAAGGCGAAGTGAAATCCTGGGTTGGTGGTGAGATTTCGCTGCGTCCAGGTCATTAATTTGCATTGACCTGAAAAATTAAACGCCCTCGGAAAGAAGGGCATTTAAATATCAAAAGTTATTTTCTCAAGCGAACACTTTGCACGGCATGATCTGCAGATTTGGTCATGATCAGACTGGCGCGCTCTCGAGTTGGAAGAATGTTTTCATTGAGATTCAGCCAGTTAATCTCTTTCCATAAACCACGAGCAATATTTTCCGCCTCATCTTTGGGTAACTGAGAATAATGGTGGAAATAAGAATCTGGATCGCTGAAGGCACCTTCGCGGAATTTTAAAAAACGATTAACATACCAGCGTTCTAATAATGTTTCAGGTGCATCGACATAAATTGAGAAGTCGACAAAATCAGAAACAAATACATGATGCGGATCGTGGGGATAATCCATCCCGCTTTGAAGCACATTTAAGCCTTCCAAAATCAAAATATCAGGCTGTTGTACCACCTTATCGCCATCAGGGATCACATCATAAATAAGGTGTGAATAAACTGGCGCAGTGACCTGACTCGCGCCTGATTTCAAATCGGATACAAAATTCACCAGACGATGCATATCGTAAGATTGCGGGAAGCCTTTCTTCTTCATTAGCCCCCGTTCTTTCAACACTGCATTGGGGTGTAAAAAGCCGTCAGTTGTAATCAACTCGACTTTACGATGTTCTGGCCAGCGACTGAGCAGTGCCTGCAACACACGCGCGGTGGTACTTTTACCTACAGCAACACTGCCGGCAATACTGATGATATAGGGAATCTTTTGCCCGTTAGTGCCAAGGAACTGCTCCAGCACGGCCTGACGGCGCAGATTAGAACTGATATAGAAGTTAAGCAGACGTGAGAGCGGCAAATAGATTTCAGCAACCTCTTCTAAAGAGAGATCTTCATTGATACCGCGTAGTCGTTCAATTTCGCCTTCAGCGAGCGTCATTGGCACTGAGTCGCGCAGGGCGGCCCATTGCTGACGGTCAAACTGCAAATAGGGTGTAGTGAGTGGTGTCGTTTTTTTACTCATAAGTATGCATCTGACCGCAAATCCCGGCTCATCAACACCTTGTAGCGTCTGGCATACAATGATGCGTCGAGCTCAGTTGCACGTCATAGGGGGTAAGTAACGAGAACAATGGGCTGGAGGGTAACACCAGTGTCACTTTAAAAAGAAGCAAATTGATAAACCTGAGCACGCTTTCGTAAGCGTGCCCGCATTTTTATTATTGCTTAGTCGCTTGTTACCATCGATTTTGCTGTAGCGCCGCGTAAAATCTTTTCAGATTATCCCTCACTAACAACGTTGAGCCGTCTTCAGACAATCGATAATGCTTCCCTCTTTACACGCCGACAGTTGCATCCGTTAACGAACAATCCCATCTTGCAATGTGTTAGTTGAAAAAATGTTCAATCAAACCCGATCCAATAAAAAAGTTGCGCACTTTTAAATGAAAAATGGCGTTGTGCTTCTGGAGTGCGACGACCAAACCACGATAAGCATCTGTAAATCACTTAACGCAGTGGCGTAAAAACACACGGCATTTGGACGAAAATACTGCAAATGATGAGCGGTTTGCGATGTTTTGCACAAATAGTAGGCGATAGAACAATTTTGATAATTTTTTTGTTGCATCCTGGGCGCGGTCTTCCTAGAATGCGCTCCACTTGATGCCGGCTTAGCTCAGTTGGTAGAGCAACTGACTTGTAATCAGTAGGTCACCAGTTCGATTCCGGTAGCCGGCACCAATCAAGTAGGTGGGATTCCCGAGCGGCCAAAGGGAGCAGACTGTAAATCTGCCGTCACAGACTTCGAAGGTTCGAATCCTTCTCCCACCACCATCTCAACCACTTGGTTGAGCGTCAGATAAAATCATTATCTGGCGGGTGAGTTCATCTCTCTCACCTTCGAATTCAGATTGCGGAGTTTCGCAATCAAAGTCGGTCAGAAACTCTGGCAGGCTCGAATAATAGAAGGTCTTCTTTTATTATTCATAAGCTACAGAAAGAACAGGTAGCCGAGTTCCAGGATGCGGGCATCGTATAATGGCTATTACCTCAGCCTTCCAAGCTGATGATGCGGGTTCGATTCCCGCTGCCCGCTCCAGATGTGCTGATATGGCTCAGTTGGTAGAGCGCACCCTTGGTAAGGGTGAGGTCCCCAGTTCGACTCTGGGTATCAGCACCACTTCCTTTATCTCTCTCCTGATTCTCTCTCTGTAAACCAAACAGTCAGGCACTGCCTGGTTGATATGATGATATCTTCGATATATCCGTGTCTTAGAGGGACTAGCGATGGCTAAAGAGCAATTTCAGCGTAACAAACTGCACGTAAACGTCGGCACCATCGGTCACGTTGACCATGGTAAAACCACTCTGACTGCAGCGATCACCACCGTTCTGGCTAAAACCTACGGCGGTAAAGCAAGCAAATTCGATGAGATCGATAAGGCGCCAGAAGAGAAAGCACGTGGTATCACCATCAACACTTCTCACGTTGAATATGAAACCCCGACTCGCCACTACGCACACGTTGACTGCCCAGGCCACGCCGACTATGTGAAAAACATGATCACCGGTGCTGCGCAGATGGACGGCGCGATCCTGGTTGTTGCTGCGACTGATGGCCCAATGCCACAGACCCGTGAGCACATCCTGCTGGGTCGTCAGGTTGGCGTTCCTTACATCATCGTGTTCCTGAACAAGTGCGACATGGTTGATGATGAAGAGCTGCTGGAACTGGTTGAGATGGAAGTACGTGACCTGCTGACACAGTATGACTTCCCGGGCGACGATACTCCAATCATTCGCGGTTCTGCTCTGCAGGCACTGAACGGTGTTGCTGAGTGGGAAGAGAAGATCATTGAACTGGCTGGCCACCTGGATACCTATATCCCAGAGCCAGTACGTGCAATTGACATGCCGTTCCTGCTGCCAATCGAAGACGTATTCTCAATCTCTGGCCGTGGTACTGTTGTTACCGGTCGTGTTGAGCGCGGTATCGTGAAAGTGGGCGACGAAGTTGAAGTTGTTGGTCTGAAAGACACCGTTAAGTCTACCTGTACCGGCGTTGAAATGTTCCGCAAACTGCTGGACCAGGGTCAGGCGGGTGAAAACTGTGGTGTTCTGCTGCGTGGTATCAAGCGTGAAGATATCGAGCGTGGTCAGGTTCTGGCTAAGCCGGGCACCATCAAGCCACATACCCAGTTCACTTCAGAAGTTTACGTACTGTCTAAAGATGAAGGCGGCCGTCATACTCCGTTCTTCAAAGGCTACCGTCCTCAGTTCTACTTCCGTACTACTGACGTGACCGGTGACGTTCAACTGCCAGAAGGCGTTGAGATGGTAATGCCAGGCGATAACGTAAAAATGACCGTTACCTTGATCAAGCCAATCGCTATGGATCAGGGTCTGCGTTTCGCAATCCGTGAAGGCGGCCGTACTGTTGGTGCGGGTGTTGTTGCTGAAATTATCGCTTAATTGCGATAACATTTGACGCAATGCATACGGAAAGGGCATCATTTGATGCCCTTTTTGCACGCTGTTACATAGAACCTGGCTCATCAGTGATTTTCGATCATAATCATTGCTGAGACAGGCTCTGGTTTACGGCGTCGGATACCGAGTTACGCCCAAAAGCTCATTCGGTTTGGATGCCTCGCTCTGCGGGGCAGAATTGTTTCTGAATTATTGTGGCAGGTTGGTTTATGAGTGCGAATACCGAAGCTCAAGGGAGCGGGCGCGGCCTGGAAGCGATAAAGTGGGTTGCTGTCATCGCGTTGCTGTTAGTCGCCATCGTTGGCAACTATCTCTATCGCGACATTACGCTGCCTCTGCGCGCGCTGGCTGTCGTAGTACTGATCGCTGCGGCGGGCGGCATTGTGTTGCTGACTATTAAAGGCAAAGCGACCGTGGCTTTTGCTCGTGAAGCAAGAACTGAAATGCGTAAGGTCATTTGGCCGACTCGCCAGGAAACATTGCACACCACGTTAATCGTTGCCGCGGTCACTGCCGTGATGTCACTGATTTTGTGGGGGCTGGATGGAATTCTGGTCCGTCTGGTATCGTTTATCACTGGCCTGAGGTTCTGAGATGTCTGAAGCTCCAAAAAAACGCTGGTACGTCGTTCAGGCGTTTTCCGGTTTTGAAGCCCGCGTAGCGAAGTCGCTGCAAGAGCATATCAAACTGCACAACATGGAAGAACTGTTTGGCGAAGTCATGGTGCCGACTGAAGAAGTCGTTGAAATCCGTGGTGGCCAGCGCCGTAAAAGCGAACGTAAGTTCTTCCCTGGCTATGTGCTGGTGCAGATGGTGATGAATGACGCCAGCTGGCACTTAGTGCGTAGCGTACCACGTGTCATGGGCTTCATTGGCGGTACTTCTGACCGTCCTGCGCCGATTAGTGATAAAGAAGTCGATGCGATTATGAACCGCCTGCAGCAGGTGGGTGATAAGCCGCGTCCAAAAACGCTGTTCGAGCCAGGCGAGATGGTGCGCGTCAACGACGGTCCATTTGCCGACTTCAACGGTGTGGTCGAAGAAGTGGATTACGAAAAGAGCCGCCTGAAGGTCTCTGTGTCCATCTTTGGCCGTGCAACACCAGTCGAACTCGACTTTGCCCAGGTGGAGAAAGGTTAACCCTTTTGTTCACTTTTTAGCTCTTGCGGAAGGCGCGAAATTTACCTATAATTTCGCGCCTTTTGTTTTTATGCGCTAGCAATAGCGTGTAAATCGTAATCACGGGGAGCCTGTTTTCAGGCGCTATAACCCATTTGAGGAATTATCATGGCTAAGAAAGTACAAGCCTACGTCAAGCTGCAAGTTGCAGCTGGTATGGCGAACCCAAGTCCACCTGTTGGTCCAGCACTGGGTCAGCAGGGTGTTAACATCATGGAATTCTGTAAAGCGTTCAACGCCAAAACAGAATCTCTGGAGAAAGGCCTGCCTACTCCAGTTGTTATCACTGTATACAGCGACCGTTCTTTCACCTTCGTTACCAAGACCCCTCCGGCTGCCGTACTGCTGAAAAAAGCAGCGGGCATCAAGTCTGGTTCTGGTAAGCCGAACAAAGACAAAGTCGGTAAAGTTTCTCGTGCTCAGGTACGTGAAATCGCAGAAACTAAAGCTGCGGACATGACTGGTGCTGACGTAGAAGCGATGACTCGCTCTATCGAAGGTACTGCACGTTCCATGGGCCTGGTAGTAGAGGATTAAGAAATGGCTAAGCTGACCAAGCGCATGAGCGTAATCCGTGACAAAGTTGATGCGACCAAGCAGTACGACATCGCTGAAGCTATTGCTCTGCTTAAAGAACTGGCAACTGCTAAGTTCGTTGAGAGCGTTGACGTTGCTGTTAACCTCGGCATCGATGCACGTAAATCAGATCAGAACGTTCGCGGCGCGACTGTTCTGCCACACGGTACTGGTCGTTCAGTACGTGTTGCTGTATTTACCCAAGGCGCAAACGCAGAAGCTGCTAAAGCAGCTGGCGCTGAGCTGGTAGGTATGGAAGATCTGGCTGACCAGATCAAAAAAGGCGAAATGAACTTTGACGTTGTAATTGCATCTCCAGATGCAATGCGCGTTGTTGGCCAGTTGGGCCAGGTTCTGGGTCCACGCGGCCTGATGCCAAACCCGAAAGTGGGTACTGTAACTCCTAACGTTGCTGAAGCAGTGAAAAACGCTAAAGCTGGTCAGGTTCGTTATCGTAACGACAAAAACGGCATCATCCACACTACCATTGGTAAAGTGGACTTCGACGCTGACAAACTGAAAGAAAACCTGGAATCTCTGCTGGTTGCGCTGAAAAAAGCGAAACCTTCACAGGCTAAAGGCGTGTACATCAAGAAAGTTAGCATCTCTACCACCATGGGCGCCGGCGTTGCCGTTGACCAGGCTGGTCTGAGCGCAGCAGCAAACTAATTGCTGCTTGAAACGGGCGAAAAATTCATCTAGAATCTTACGCCCGTTGTTCTGATTGAGCATTCAATTCAGAACCCAGACTCAAAGTTGCTGAATGTATAAGCCTAAAAGCTCTTATGTTCAGTGGCTTAGGTTGGAGCCAGGCCTTATCCTGGCCTCCGTCCAAGACCGCAGGAGCGGGATTATCTTCGGATAACTTGCTTAATACCCTGCGTAGACGGTGACAGAACCAAAAAGAATTTTTTCTTCGCTGGATTCTGCTCACCGTGTAATAGCGCTCAGTGCCTTCGGGTAGCTGAGTGAAGTGAGTTCCGGGAAATCTTTCCCGGTCAAATCCAGGAGCAAAAGCTAATGGCATTAAATCTTCAAGGCAAACAAGCGATTGTTGCTGAAGTTAGCGAAGTAGCCAAAGGCGCGCTTTCAGCGGTTGTTGCGGATTCCCGTGGCGTTACCGTTGATAAAATGACCGAACTGCGTAAAGCAGGTCGTGAAGCTGGCGTTTACATGCGTGTTGTTCGCAACACCTTGCTGCGCCGCGTCGTTGAAGGAACTCAGTTTGAGATCCTGAAAGACACGTTTGTTGGTCCGACCCTGATTGCATACTCTTTGGAACACCCGGGCGCTGCTGCTCGTCTGTTCAAAGAGTTCGCGAAAGCGAATGCAAAATTTGAGGTCAAAGCTGCAGCCTTTGAAGGTGAGCTGATCACGGCGGCCAATATTGACCGTCTGGCAACTCTGCCGACTTACGAAGAAGCACTGGCACGTCTGATGTCGACCATGAAAGAAGCCGCTGCTGGCAAACTGGTTCGCACTCTGGCTGCTGTACGCGATGCAAAAGAAGCGGCTTAAGCCCATCTTCTTTTCCTTCGTACTTGCTAACGTATAAACTTTTTCTGTTTTTTAGGAACAATCGATATGTCTATCACCAAAGATCAAATTCTGGAAGCAGTAGCAGCTATGTCCGTAATGGAAGTAGTTGAGCTGGTTTCTGCTATGGAAGAAAAATTCGGCGTTTCTGCTGCTGCTGCTGTAGCTGTTGCTGCTGGCCCAGCTGAAGCTGCTGAAGAGAAAACTGAATTCGACGTAATTCTGAAAGCTGCTGGCGCTAACAAAGTTGCCGTAATCAAAGCAGTTCGTACTGCAACTGGTCTGGGCCTGAAAGAAGCTAAAGACCTGGTTGAAGCTACCGGTGTTATCAAAGAAGGCATCAGCAAAGATGACGCAGCTGCTCTGGAAGCACTGCTGAAAGAAGCTGGCGCTGAAGTTGAAGTTAAGTAAGACAACCTTCGGGTTGCAGCCTGAGTAACATCAGGCTGATGGCTGGTGACTTTTGGGTCACCAGCTTTTTTGCGCTTCAGGGGAATGATGGCGTTTCACACTGTTTGTCCATTGTTTCTCTTCAATATCTTTTTCTATCGACGACTTAATATATCGCTTTCCTGTGAGGGTTCCCTGCCTGCACAACGGCGATGAAATGATTTAAGAGTGATAGAAAGATGTATTGCATGGGGTGTTACGCATCGCATGAAAAACAAAATAGTGTTGCATGAACTGTCCCTTCAGGACGGACAGCGTGGTTCGACATGTCAGCTAGCTGAGGAACCCTATGGTTTACTCCTATACCGAGAAAAAACGTATTCGTAAGGATTTTGGTAAACGTCCACAAGTACTGGACATACCTTATCTCCTTTCTATCCAGCTTGACTCGTTCCAGAAGTTTATCGAGCAAGATCCAGAAGGCCAATACGGTCTGGAAGCAGCCTTCCGCTCCGTATTCCCAATCTCAAGCTACAGCGGCAACTCTGAGTTGCAGTATGTCAGCTACCGTTTGGGTGAGCCGGTCTTTGACGTAACTGAATGTCAGATCCGTGGCGTGACCTATTCGGCACCGCTGCGCGTGAAACTGCGTCTGGTGATCTACGAGCGTGAAGCGCCGGAAGGCACCGTAAAAGACATCAAAGAACAAGAAGTGTACATGGGTGAAATTCCACTCATGACCGACAACGGTACCTTTGTTATCAATGGTACTGAGCGTGTTATCGTTTCTCAGCTGCATCGTAGTCCTGGCGTGTTCTTTGACAGCGATAAGGGTAAAACGCACTCTTCCGGTAAAGTGCTTTATAACGCACGTATCATCCCTTACCGCGGTTCATGGCTCGACTTCGAGTTTGACCCGAAAGACAACCTGTTTGTCCGTATTGACCGTCGCCGTAAGCTGCCGGCCAGTATCATTCTGCGCGCACTGCACTACACCACTGAACAAATCCTTGATCTGTTCTTTGACAAAGTCGTGTATGAAATCCGCGATAACAAACTGCAGATGGAACTGGTGCCTGAGCGCCTGCGTGGTGAAACCGCCAGCTTCGATATCGAAGCCAACGGCACGGTCTACGTTGAGAAAGGTCGTCGCATCACTGCGCGTCATATTCGTCAGCTGGAAAAAGACGGTATTCAACACATTGAAGTCCCAGTTGAATACATTGCTGGCAAAGTCGTCGCTAAAGATTACGTTGACCTGAACACCGGCGAGCTGATTGTTCCTGCGAACATGGAACTGTCACTGGATCTGCTGGCTAAACTGAGCCAGTCAGGCCACAAGCGCATTGAAACGCTGTTCACCAACGACTTGGATCACGGCCCATACATTTCAGAGACCCTGCGTGTTGACCCAACCAACGATCGCCTGAGCGCGCTGGTTGAGATCTACCGTATGATGCGTCCTGGTGAGCCGCCAACGCGCGAAGCTGCAGAGAATCTGTTCGAGAACCTGTTCTTCTCAGAAGATCGTTACGATCTGTCTGCAGTTGGCCGTATGAAGTTCAACCGTTCACTGCTGCGTGATGAAATCGAAGGTTCAGGTATCCTGAGCAAAGACGACATCATTGAAGTGATGAAGAAACTGATCGGCATCCGTAACGGTATTGGCGAAGTCGATGATATCGACCACCTCGGCAACCGTCGTATCCGTTCAGTCGGTGAGATGGCTGAGAACCAGTTCCGTGTGGGTCTGGTGCGTGTTGAGCGTGCTGTTAAAGAGCGTCTGTCTCTGGGCGACCTCGATACCCTGATGCCTCAGGACATGATCAACGCCAAGCCAATCTCGGCGGCGGTGAAAGAGTTCTTCGGTTCAAGCCAGCTGTCCCAGTTTATGGATCAGAACAACCCGTTGTCTGAGATCACGCATAAGCGTCGTATCTCTGCTCTGGGCCCAGGCGGTCTGACGCGTGAGCGTGCAGGCTTCGAAGTGCGTGACGTACACCCAACCCACTACGGTCGTGTGTGCCCAATCGAAACGCCTGAAGGTCCGAACATCGGTCTGATCAACTCCCTTTCTGTTTACGCGCAGACTAACGAATACGGCTTCCTTGAGACTCCGTACCGTCGCGTGGTAGATGGCAAAGTGAGTGATGAAATTCATTACCTCTCTGCAATCGAAGAGGGTAACTACGTTATCGCTCAGGCGAACACCAACCTTGCTGAAGACGGTAGCTTTGTTGACGATCTCGTCACTTGCCGTAGCAAAGGTGAATCAAGCCTGTTCAGCCGTGATCAAGTTGACTACATGGACGTTTCGACCCAACAGGTCGTTTCAGTCGGTGCGTCACTGATTCCATTCCTGGAGCACGATGATGCTAACCGCGCCTTGATGGGTGCGAACATGCAACGTCAGGCAGTACCAACCCTGCGCGCTGATAAGCCGCTGGTTGGTACCGGTATGGAACGCGCAGTAGCGGTTGACTCCGGTGTAACTGCCGTAGCGAAACGTGGCGGTTCCGTTCAGTACGTTGATGCTTCTCGTATCGTTATCAAAGTTAACGAAGATGAGATGTATCCGGGCGAAGCGGGTATCGACATCTACAACCTGACCAAGTACACCCGTTCTAACCAGAACACCTGCATCAACCAGATGCCATGTGTGTCCCTGGGTGAGCCAATCGAACGTGGCGACGTGCTGGCAGATGGCCCGTCTACCGATCTCGGTGAACTGGCGCTGGGTCAGAACATGCGCGTGGCATTCATGCCATGGAACGGTTACAACTTCGAAGACTCCATCCTCGTTTCTGAGCGTGTTGTCCAGGAAGACCGTTTCACCACTATCCACATCCAGGAACTGGCGTGTGTGTCTCGTGACACCAAGCTGGGGCCAGAAGAGATCACCGCTGACATCCCGAACGTGGGTGAAGCTGCGCTCTCCAAACTGGATGAATCCGGTATCGTGTATATCGGTGCGGAAGTGACCGGTGGTGACATTCTGGTCGGTAAAGTGACGCCGAAAGGCGAAACCCAGCTGACGCCAGAAGAGAAACTGCTGCGTGCGATCTTCGGTGAGAAAGCGTCTGACGTTAAAGACTCTTCTCTGCGTGTTCCTAACGGTGTTTCCGGTACGGTTATCGACGTACAGGTCTTCACCCGTGATGGCGTAGAAAAAGACAAGCGCGCGCTTGAAATCGAAGAGATGCAGCTGAAGCAGGCTAAGAAAGACCTGTCTGAAGAACTGCAGATCCTCGAAGCGGGCTTGTTCAGCCGTATTCAGGCTGTACTGATTTCGGGTGGTGTTGAAGCTGAGAAGCTGGATAAACTGCCACGTGAGCGCTGGTTGGAACTGGGCCTGACTGACGAAGAGAAGCAAAACTCTCTCGAGCAGCTGGCTGAGCAGTATGACGAGCTGAAGCACGAGTTTGAGAAGAAACTCGAAGCTAAGCGCCGCAAAATCACTCAGGGCGATGACCTGGCACCAGGCGTGCTGAAAATCGTGAAAGTGTACCTGGCGGTTAAACGTCAGATCCAGCCTGGTGACAAGATGGCAGGTCGTCACGGTAACAAGGGTGTTATCTCTAAGATCAACCCGATCGAAGATATGCCTTACGATGAGAACGGTACGCCGGTCGACATCGTACTGAACCCGCTGGGCGTACCGTCACGTATGAACATCGGTCAGATTCTGGAAACCCACCTGGGGATGGCAGCGAAAGGCATCGGTGAGAAGATCAACGCGATGCTCAAGAAGCAGGAAGAAGTTGCCAAACTGCGTGAGTTCATCCAGCGTGCTTACGATCTGGGCACGGATGTGCGTCAGAAAGTTGATCTGAACACCTTCACTGACGATGAAGTTCTGCGTCTGGCTGAGAACCTGAAAAAAGGTATGCCAATCGCAACGCCAGTGTTTGATGGTGCGAAAGAGAGCGAGATCAAAGAGCTGCTGCAGCTCGGCGGCCTGCCTTCTTCTGGCCAGATCACCCTGTTCGACGGCCGTACCGGTGAGCAGTTTGAGCGTCAGGTAACCGTAGGTTACATGTACATGCTGAAACTGAACCACCTGGTTGACGACAAGATGCACGCACGTTCTACCGGCTCTTACAGCCTCGTTACTCAGCAGCCGCTGGGTGGTAAGGCGCAGTTCGGTGGTCAGCGCTTCGGTGAGATGGAAGTGTGGGCACTGGAAGCATACGGTGCTGCGTATACCCTGCAGGAAATGCTGACTGTTAAGTCTGATGACGTGAATGGCCGTACGAAGATGTATAAAAACATCGTCGATGGCAACCATCAGATGGAACCAGGCATGCCGGAATCCTTCAACGTACTGTTGAAAGAGATTCGCTCGCTGGGTATCAACATCGAGCTGGAAGACGAGTAAGTACTCGCAAGTACTGGTTACGGGACGTGCACTTAAGGTGTGCGTCCCTGAGAGTTCCACTCCGACGGGAGCTAATCCGTGAAAGACTTACTTAAGTTTCTGAAAGCGCAAACTAAGACCGAAGAGTTTGATGCGATCAAGATCGCTCTGGCCTCGCCAGACATGATCCGTTCATGGTCTTTTGGTGAAGTTAAAAAGCCAGAGACCATTAACTACCGTACCTTCAAGCCGGAGCGTGACGGTCTTTTCTGCGCCCGTATCTTTGGGCCGGTAAAAGATTACGAATGCCTGTGCGGTAAGTACAAGCGTTTGAAACATCGCGGCGTAATCTGTGAGAAGTGTGGCGTTGAAGTTACACAGACCAAAGTGCGTCGTGAGCGCATGGGCCACATTGAACTAGCTTCACCGACTGCGCACATTTGGTTCCTGAAATCACTGCCTTCGCGTATCGGCTTGCTGCTGGATATGCCACTGCGTGATATCGAGCGCGTACTGTACTTCGAATCATATGTTGTGATCGAAGGCGGTATGACCAACCTGGAAAAACGTCAGATTCTGACCGAAGAGCAGTACCTTGACGCGCTGGAAGAGTTCGGTGACGAATTCGACGCGAAGATGGGTGCGGAAGCTATCCAGGCGCTGCTGAAAAATATGGATCTGGAGCAAGAGTGCGAGCAGCTGCGTGAAGAGCTGAACGAAACCAACTCCGAGACCAAACGTAAAAAGCTGACCAAGCGTATCAAGCTGCTGGAAGCGTTTGTTCAGTCTGGCAACAAGCCAGAGTGGATGATCCTGACCGTTCTGCCGGTTCTGCCGCCAGATCTGCGTCCGCTGGTACCGCTGGATGGTGGTCGTTTCGCTACGTCGGATCTGAACGATCTGTACCGTCGCGTTATCAACCGTAACAACCGTCTGAAACGTCTGCTGGATCTGGCTGCGCCAGATATCATCGTACGTAACGAAAAGCGTATGCTGCAGGAAGCGGTAGATGCCTTGCTGGATAACGGCCGTCGCGGTCGTGCCATCACTGGCTCTAACAAACGTCCTCTGAAATCTTTGGCCGATATGATCAAAGGTAAGCAGGGTCGTTTCCGTCAGAACCTGTTGGGTAAACGTGTTGACTACTCTGGTCGTTCTGTGATCACCGTAGGTCCATACCTGCGTCTGCATCAGTGCGGTCTGCCGAAGAAAATGGCACTGGAGCTGTTCAAACCGTTCATCTACGGCAAGCTGGAACTGCGTGGCCTCGCGACCACCATCAAAGCTGCTAAGAAGATGGTTGAGCGTGAAGAAGCTGTCGTTTGGGATATCCTGGACGAAGTGATCCGCGAACATCCAGTACTGCTGAACCGTGCACCAACCCTGCACCGTTTGGGTATCCAGGCATTCGAACCTGTTCTGATCGAAGGTAAAGCGATCCAGCTGCACCCGCTGGTTTGTGCGGCATATAACGCCGACTTCGATGGTGACCAGATGGCAGTTCACGTACCGCTGACGCTGGAAGCTCAGCTGGAAGCGCGTGCGCTGATGATGTCTACCAACAACATCCTGTCACCTGCGAACGGCGAGCCAATCATCGTTCCTTCTCAGGACGTTGTACTGGGTCTGTACTACATGACCCGTGACAAAGTGAATGCGCGTGGCGAAGGCATGGTGCTGACTGGCCCGAAAGAAGCTGAGCGTGTTTATCGCGCTGGCCTGGCCGAGTTGCATGCTCGCGTTAAAGTGCGTATCACCGAGTACAGCAAAAACGAACAAGAAGAGTTCGTCGCGAAAACCAGCTTAATCGACACCACCATTGGTCGTGCGATTCTGTGGATGATCGTGCCGAAAGGTCTGCCTTACTCCATCGTCAACCAGGCGCTGGGTAAGAAAGCTATCTCTAAGATGCTGAACACCTGTTACCGCATCCTGGGCCTGAAGCCGACCGTTATCTTCGCTGACCAGACCATGTACACCGGCTTTGCTTACGCAGCCCGTTCAGGTGCCTCTGTAGGTATCGACGACATGGTGATCCCGGCTAAGAAAGCGGAAATCGTGGCAGAAGCAGAAGCGGAAGTTGCTGAGATTCAGGAACAGTTCCAGTCTGGTCTGGTTACTGCTGGCGAACGTTACAACAAAGTCATCGATATCTGGGCCGCAGCGAACGAACGCGTTTCCAAGGCGATGATGGACAACCTGCAAACCGAAACCGTGATTAACCGTCACGGCGAAGAAGAGCAGCAAGTCTCGTTCAACAGCATCTACATGATGGCCGACTCCGGTGCGCGTGGTTCTGCAGCTCAGATTCGTCAGCTGGCCGGTATGCGTGGTCTGATGGCTAAGCCAGATGGCTCAATCATCGAAACGCCAATCACCGCGAACTTCCGTGAAGGTCTGAACGTACTCCAGTACTTCATCTCGACGCACGGTGCGCGTAAAGGTCTTGCGGATACCGCACTGAAAACCGCTAACTCCGGTTATCTGACGCGTCGTCTGGTAGACGTTGCGCAGGACTTGGTGGTGACCGAAGACGACTGTGGTACTTTCGAAGGCATCATGATGACTCCGGTTATCGAAGGTGGCGACGTTAAAGAACCACTGCGTGAGCGTGTACTGGGTCGTGTGACCGCAGAAGACGTGCTGAAGCCAGGTACTGCTGACATTCTGATCCCGCGTAATACGCTGATCGATGAGCACTGGTGTGATGTGATCGAAGAGAATTCGGTCGATGCCATTAAAGTGCGTTCTGTTGTTGGTTGTGAAACCGACTTTGGTGTGTGTGCACACTGCTACGGTCGCGACCTGGCTCGTGGTCACATCATCAACAAAGGTGAGGCCATCGGCGTTATCGCAGCACAGTCCATCGGTGAGCCGGGTACACAGCTGACGATGCGTACGTTCCACATCGGTGGTGCGGCATCTCGTGCGGCTGCTGAATCCAGCATCCAGGTGAAGAACAAAGGTACTATCAAGCTGACCAACGCGAAGTCTGTAACCAACTCCTCCGGGAAACTGGTTATCGTCTCTCGTAACGTTGAGCTGAAGATGATCGATGAATTCGGTCGTACCAAAGAGAGCTATAAAGTCCCTTACGGCGCGATGATGGCCAAAGGTGATGGCGAGCAGGTTGCCGCGGGCGAAACCGTAGCAAACTGGGATCCGCATACCATGCCAGTTATTACTGAAGTGGGCGGTTTCATTCGCTTCACTGACATGATTGATGGTCAGACGATTACTCGTCAGACTGATGACCTGACTGGTCTGTCATCGCTGGTGGTTCTGGATTCTGCAGAACGTACTGCGGGCGGTAAAGATCTGCGTCCTGCGCTGAAAATTGTTGATGCCAACGGAAATGATGTTCTGATTCCAGGTACCGACATGCCAGCTCAGTACTTCCTGCCGGGCAAAGCAATTGTGCAGCTGGAAGATGGCGTTAAGATCAGTGCTGGTGACACCCTGTCTCGCGTACCTCAGGAATCTGGCGGTACCAAGGACATCACCGGTGGTCTGCCACGCGTTGCTGACTTGTTCGAAGCGCGTCGTCCGAAAGAGCCAGCCATTCTGGCCGAGATCAGCGGTATTATCTCGTTCGGTAAAGAGACCAAAGGCAAGCGTCGTCTGGTGATTACGCCAGTTGATGGTAGCGATCCGTACGAAGAGATGATTCCGAAATGGCGTCAGCTGAACGTATTCGAAGGTGAGCGTGTTGAACGTGGTGACGTTGTTTCTGACGGCCCAGAATCTCCACACGATATCCTGCGTCTGCGTGGCGTCCATGCTGTGACCCGTTACATCACTAACGAAGTGCAGGAAGTTTACCGTCTGCAAGGCGTTAAGATTAACGATAAACACATCGAAGTCATCGTGCGTCAGATGCTGCGTAAAGCAACCATCGCCAGCGCGGGCAGCACCGAGTTCCTGGAAGGTGAGCAGGCTGAATACTCTCGCATCAAGATCGCGAACCGCGACCTCGAAGCGAACGGCAAAATTGGCGCAACCTTTATGCGCGATCTGCTGGGTATCACCAAAGCTTCTCTGGCAACCGAATCGTTCATCTCTGCAGCATCGTTCCAGGAGACCACACGTGTCCTGACCGAAGCAGCAGTTGCAGGCAAGCGCGATGAACTGCGCGGCCTGAAAGAGAACGTGATCGTGGGTCGTTTGATCCCGGCCGGTACCGGTTATGCTTACCATCAGGATCGTATGCGTCGCCGTTCTGTAGGTGAAGCACCGGTTGCACCGCAGGTCACTGCGGATGAAGCCTCTGCGAGCCTGGCTGAACTGCTGAACGCCGGTCTTGGCGGTAGCGACGACGAATAATCGTCTGCGATAGCTGACCCATAAAAAACCCTGCCTCGGCAGGGTTTTTTTTCGTCTTCAATCAGCCCTTACGGCAGATATCGTGGCGGGTCAGGCCAATGTCGCGTAGTTGTGCATCGCTTAAGTGAGACAGAATTTTGCGAGTCTCACGGCGCGCGCGCCATCTCTTGATGGCGCGCCCTGCACCACGAACCATGTCCAGTAGTGTTACATCAAATGGTTTTGCTGCGCGGTTTTGATCGAATTCCATTATGAATGCCCTCATCAGTTGTATGTGAGGTATTGTCCAGTTCTTGTGCATTTCAATACAGATTCAAAAATCACTTATTATTAACATACAGATTGCGCGGAGACGGATCTGAATGGTAGAAAGGATAACAATCTGTACTGGTTTTGGCGGTTAACCGATGAGGGGTAGCATACGATGACGCGGTATCAACATTTGGCCTGTCTGCTTTCTGACAGAATTGAGCAGGGCCTCTATCGTAGTGGTGAACGCTTACCCTCAGTACGCACCTTGAGTATTGAGCATGGTGTGAGCATCAGTACCGTACAGCAGGCGTATCACCTGCTAGAAGAGAAACAGCTTATTGTGCCGCAGCCGCGCTCTGGCTATTTCGTTGCGACGCGCAAAGCTACGCCTCCTGTTCCTGCGTTAACCCGCCCGGTACAACGCCCTGTCGAGATCACCCAGTGGGAATCGGTGCTGGAGTTATTAAGCAGCCGCAACAGCGGTAACGTGCTGCAATTAGGTAGCGGCATGCCCGACCTTACCCAGCCGACCTTAAAGCCATTATGGAAAATTCAGAGCCGAATGGCGCAGAAGCAGGATCTTGACCAGCTCAATTATGACAGTCTGTTAGGCGTTGCGGCCTTGCGTGAGCAGGTCGCACGCTTAACTATCGATAGCGGTTGTCAGCTTACCGCAGAGGATATTGTGATCACCACGGGCTGCCATGAAGCGCTGTCCGTGTCGATCCGCGCGGTGTGTGAGCCGGGTGATATCATCGCCGTTGAATCTCCGACTTTCCATGGCACGATGCAGACCCTGCGCGGGCTTGGTATCCGTGCCATTGAAATCCCTACCGATTCGGTGACGGGCATTAGCCTCGAAGCCCTGGAGCTGGCATTCGAGCAGTGGCCTATAAAAGCCGTGGTGGTGGTGCCAAACTGCAATAATCCGCTGGGATTTATCATGCCTGAAGCGCGCAAGCGTGCGCTGCTGGCACTGGCTCAGCGTTTTGATGCAGCAATCATCGAAGACGATGTCTATGGTGAGTTGGCATGGGAGTACCCACGCCCCATTACCATCAAATCTTTGGACATGGATGGCCGGGTGTTGCTGTGTAGCTCATTCTCCAAAACGCTGGCACCCGGTTTGCGTGTGGGATGGGTGGCGCCAGGGCGTTATCGCGATCGCGTTTTGCATATGAAATATATCGGCACCGGCTCAACGGCCACACAGCCGCAACATGCAGTGGCCGAATTTATTCGTCTTGGCCACTACGGGCCACATCTACGCCGGATGCGTCAGGTTTATCAGCGCAACTACGAGACCTTTAGTTGCTGGGTGCGTCACTACTTCCCCTGCGGTATCTGTGTTTCACGTCCGCAGGGCAGTTTCCTGATGTGGATCGAGCTACCAGAAGCGTTTGATGCCGTTCGGCTTAACACCGAACTGCGCACGTTGAACATTCAGGTTGCAGTCGGATCGCTGTTTTCTGCCTCGGGAAAATATCGCAACTGCTTACGTCTGAATTATGGTTTGCCCATTAATGAGCATACTGAACAGGCCATCGCCCAACTTGGCGCTGCGGTGGAGCAGGCCATGCACGCCTGTCATATCGAAACGGAACACGCTTCATCCCTGACGGATTAAAGTGGAAAGGCAGGGCTGGAGAGAGGGGTAGACCAGCCCTGGCCCACTGCCAGCGACAGCGGGCAGGCACACTTTATCCTGACCGGAAAAACACGCTAGCACGCAGGAAGCGGACTGCGCGTGAGATTCCAGCCAATTTACCCTGATTGCAGAACGTTACAGCGCTTCTGCGGGCTGGGTTCCAGCTTCAACCAGTGCCAGCAGCTCCTGTGTCGCCTGGCGCCAGTCTTCCGCCTGGGTAATGGCGCTCACCACGGCAACGCTTCCTACGCCAGTGGCCAAAACTTCAGGTACGCGCGCTAGGGATATACCGCCAATCGCCACAGTCGGTATATCCTGCAACCGTGCCATGTGGCGTTTCAGTTCCATGACGCCCTGCGGTTCTGAAGGCATATCTTTGGTTTGCGTAGGGTAAATGTGTCCCAGTGCAATGTAGGAAGGACGCAGCGCCAGCGCGCGGTCCAACTCGGCATCATCATGAGTCGATAACCCCAGACGCAAACCTGCCTGGCGGATAGCGTCCAGATTGGCCACGTCTAAATCTTCCTGACCAAGATGCACGCCATAGGCGTTGTATTTAATTGCCAATCGCCAGTAATCGTTGATAAACAGGCGTGCACGGTACTGCTTGCCCAGCGCAATTGCCTCGCGCACGGCGTCTTCTACTTCATGATCCTGGCAATCTTTGATGCGCAACTGGATGGTGCGAACGCCAGCCTCCAGTAAGCGTGCAATCCACTCTACGCTATCAACAACAGGGTACAGCCCCAGTTTCGGGGCCGTGGCTGGAAAGGCATCGGTCATACTTTTTCCTCTTTAAGGGCATCGGCGGCGTGATAAAGTTCGCCACCACGACTGCGGAAGGCATCCGACATCTGCGCCATGCCAATTTCAATTGGCTGGGCTTCAGCCTGCTGGCGAGCAGCATATTCGCGCACTTCCTGGGTAATTTTCATCGAACAGAATTTTGGACCGCACATTGAGCAGAAGTGAGCCACTTTGCCCGATTCCTGCGGCAATGTCTCATCGTGATAAGCGCGTGCCGTATGCGGATCGAGCGCCAGATTGAACTGATCCTCCCAGCGGAATTCAAAACGTGCTTTCGACATGGCGTTATCGCGGATCTGTGCGCCGGGATGGCCTTTGGCCAGATCGGCAGCATGCGCGGCGATCTTGTAGGTAATCAGCCCCTGCTTCACATCTTCTTTATTGGGCAAACCGAGGTGCTCTTTCGGTGTGACGTAACACAGCATGGCGCAGCCAAACCAACCAATCATCGCGGCACCAATGCCGGAGGTAAAGTGATCGTACCCGGGGGCGATATCGGTGGTCAGTGGGCCAAGCGTGTAAAACGGCGCTTCGTGACAGTGCTCTAACTGTTCGGTCATGTTGCGGCGGATCATCTGCATGGGCACATGGCCTGGACCTTCAATCATCACCTGCACATCGTATTCCCAGGCAATTTTTGTCAGCTCACCTAGCGTGTGCAATTCGGCAAACTGGGCTTCATCGTTGGCGTCCTGAATCGATCCTGGGCGCAGACCATCGCCGAGTGACAGCGCGACATCATAAGCCGCGCAGATCTCGCAGATTTCACGGAAGTGCAGATAGAGGAAGCTTTCCTGATAATGTGACAGGCACCACTTCGCCATGATCGAACCACCACGCGAGACAATACCGGTCAGACGTTTAGCCGTCATCGGCACATAGCGCAGCAGCACACCGGCGTGAATAGTGAAGTAATCCACCCCCTGTTCTGCTTGTTCGAGCAGAGTATCGCGGAAGATCTCCCAGTTAAGATCCTCCGCCACGCCGTTCACTTTCTCCAGTGCCTGATAAATGGGCACAGTGCCAATCGGCACCGGGCTGTTTCGCAAAATCCACTCGCGCGTTTCATGGATATAGCGTCCTGTGGAGAGGTCCATCACGGTATCCGCGCCCCAGCGTGTTGACCACACCAGTTTCTCCACTTCCTCTTCAATCGATGAACTCACCGCTGAGTTGCCTATATTGGCGTTCACCTTCACCAGAAAGTTACGGCCAATGATCATCGGCTCGGATTCGGGGTGATTAATATTGGAGGGTATGATAGCGCGACCGCTGGCAACTTCCTGGCGCACAAATTCGGCGGTGATATTTTCCGGCAGATTGGCACCGAAACTGTGGCCCGGGTGCTGTTGCAGTAGCACTTCACCACGAATACGTTCGCGGCCCATGTTTTCTCGCACCGCAATAAATTCCATCTCGGGTGTAATCATGCCCTGACGTGCGTAATGCAGTTGCGTGACGCAGCGGCCAGCTTTAGCACGGCGCGGCTGCGGTAACTGCTCGAAGCGCAGGTGATCCAGCCCTTCATCGGCTAAGCGTTGCTGGGTGTATTGCGAACTCAGTTGGTGGATAGCCTCACTGTCATCGCGTTCGGCGATCCAGTTTTCACGTAATCGGCTTAATCCCCGATGCACATCAATGGTGGCCGCGGGATCGCCATAAGCACCCGCCGTGTCATATACCGGCACCGGCTCGTTGTGCTCATACTGCGGATTCTCTTTTGTACCGCCAATGTGTGTTGGGCTGAGCTGGATTTCGCGCATCGGCACACGGATATCCGCTCGGCTGCCGGTGATCCAGATACGTTTGGATTGGGGGAAAGCCGTGCCCTGCAGCGAATCGATAAATTCCTGCGCTTGTGCACGTTGTTCACGACGAGAAGTTTTAGCAACAGACATAGCAAATTTCCTGAATTAAGGGGAAGTTGCTTGTCCAGAGTTCGGAAGGAGTAACAGGGACGATGCCGGGCGCCAACACGCATCGCTCTGTGAATGTCTACTCTTGTTCCCTTCGCAGGTACTAACCTGATCAGGTTCCGCGGATCCCGAATAAACGGTCTCAGCCCCTTAGGGCACTCCGACAAGGTTGAATTTTACGATATAAGCTACTTTGCTTGCCATTTCACGCCTGGGCAGTGCTCGTGTCCGTCACGTACTACGTGTACGCTCCGGCCCCTGCGCGCTGTCCGAGCGTGGACTGGCTGCGCACGCTACACTTATATCGCAAAATTTGACTCTAGATTTCTTTAAAGAGACGCATAAAAACGTGAATAGGTCTCAACAAAAAAGCCCATTCAGCATAAGAGGGCTTTTTCGGAATAACAAGTTTTTTACATGGGCCCGAGGTTAAGCGGGGCGAGCCATGCTGCTTTCGTTGGCGACCGGTGGGCGTGCCAGCTGGTTATCCCAGGCGAGTTGCACCAGCTTATCTTCCAGCGTGAAGCGCGACTCCAGTACTTCACCCACTTCGGATAATGCCTTCTGGAATTCTACGCAGTTATCGTCGTTGATGGCCTGCTGCAGATGGCTGTCATACAGTTGCATCATGCGATCGGTATTCGCTTCCAGAGCGGGATAGAGTTGGGCGGCCGCAATGAGCGGGCTATCGCCCTCCATCTCACTGATAATGCGTTCATAAATACTGAAATGACCGGTTGAGAGGTAATCAACCAGGCCGTGGCAAAACGCATCCAGCGCCTGTTCATCCAGAGCACTGAGCGCCTCTTTGTGTGGCTTGATGCCAATTAATGCGTAATAGCTGACAAGCAACTGTCGGCGCGCGCGCAGCCACGCATCAACGAGTTCATTATCGCCACTTACACGCCTGGCCAGGTCATCTAACTGGGTAAGCATATGGGGCTCCGGGTGAGTTATAGTTATCCATTCCACACTTAACATCAGGATTTCAGCGTGCCATTTGACGCTAAGGACAACGAATAAGATGCAACGTGAGATCTCAAGCGTAGACGCTGGCTGGTGGATTGTCAGCCATGAACAAAAACTTTGGCTACCGCAAGGTGAACTGCCGCATGGCTTATCCGGCGATTTTGGCCTGACAGGAAAAACCGCGATTTTGATTGGTGAATGGCAGGCGGAGAATGTCTGGCTGATACGTGAATCACGACCTGACAATATGGGATCTGTTCGCCAGCTTATCGACGAAGATGTTGGGCTTTTCCAGATGGTTGGGCGCGGAGTTCAACTCGCCGAATTCTACCGCTCACACCGCTGGTGTGGCTACTGCGGCCACGAAATGCACCTCAGTAAACGCGAATTTGCCTGCCTGTGTCACCATTGCCGTGAGCGATATTACCCGCAAATTGCACCGTGCATCATCGTAGCGATTCGCCGGGGGGAGGAGATTCTGCTGGCCAACCATGCGCGTCATCGCAACAGCATTTACACAGTATTAGCTGGCTTTGTTGAGGTCGGGGAGACGCTGGAGCAGGCCGTCGCGCGTGAAGTGATGGAAGAGAGCAACGTCCGGGTTAAAAATGTCCGTTACGTCACCTCGCAGCCTTGGCCGTTCCCGCATTCGCTAATGATGGCGTTTATGGCCGAGTACGAAGGCGGAGACTTGCAGCATGATGGCAAAGAGTTGCTGGATGCCGGCTGGTATCGCTATGACGATCTGCCCTTGTTACCGCCACCGGGCACGGTGGCACGACGGTTGATTGAAGATACCGTTGCCCTGTGTCGCGCCAGCGCGCCGTGAAAATGCTACACTGGCGGCCTTAGCATGAGAGAGCCCATTATGAGTGAACTGAAGAACGATCGTTATCTGCGTGCCCTGTTACGTCAGCCGGTGGATGTCACCCCTGTATGGATGATGCGACAAGCCGGGCGTTATTTGCCGGAGTACAAAGCCACGCGTGCTGAAGCCGGTGATTTTATGTCGCTGTGTAAGAATGCCGAGCTGGCGTGTGAAGTCACGTTGCAGCCGCTGCGTCGCTATGCGCTGGATGCAGCGATCCTCTTCAGCGATATCCTGACCATTCCTGATGCGATGGGCTTGGGGCTCTATTTCGAAACAGGCGAAGGTCCGCGCTTCTCAAATCCTATTACCTGCCGTGCAGATGTAGACAAACTGCCGATTCCGGATCCAGAAGATGAGCTGGGTTATGTGATGAATGCGGTGCGTACCATTCGCCATAACCTGAAAGGCGAAGTGCCTTTGATCGGTTTCTCTGGCAGCCCATGGACGTTGGCAACCTACATGGTTGAAGGCGGCAGCAGCAAAGCGTTCACCAAAATTAAAAAGATGATGTATGCCGAGCCGCAAACCCTGCATAAGCTGCTGGATAAGCTGGCTGACAGTGTCATCCATTACCTGAACGCCCAGATCAAAGCTGGTGCACAGTCGATTATGGTCTTCGATACCTGGGGCGGCGTGCTGACAGGCCGCGATTACCGTGAGTTTTCACTCTACTATATGCACAAAATCGTCGATAGCGTGCTACACGAGAACGAAGGTCGCCGTGTGCCGATTACGCTGTTCACCAAAGGGGGTGGTCAGTGGTTGGAAGCTATCGCAGCGACCGGATGTGATGCACTGGGTCTGGACTGGAGCACCGATATTGCCGATGCGCGTCGTCGCGTGGGTGATAAAGTTGCGTTGCAGGGCAACATGGATCCTTCCATGCTGTATGCGCCTCCGGCACGTATCGAGCAGGAGGTGGCCACTATCCTTGAAGGCTTTGGCGCGGGTGAAGGGCACGTCTTCAACCTCGGTCATGGCATTCATCAGGATGTGCCGCCAGAGCACGCCGGTGCTTTCGTCGAAGCCGTACATCGCCTGTCTCGCCCTTATCATCAGGGCTAAGCATGGATTTAGCCGCGCTGCGTGCTGAACAGTTACAACGCGCTGCTAATGTGGTGCGGCAGGATGATTTTGACATCCTGCCGCCTCGTTTTATCGCCGGTGCGGACGTCGGTTTTGAACAGGAAGGTGATGTCACGCGTGCGGCACTGGTGGTATTAGAATATCCCTCATTGCAACTCGTGGAGCACCGTATAGCGCGCATCGCGACCACCATGCCTTACATCCCGGGTTTCTTATCGTTTCGCGAAGTCCCCGCACTGCTTGCAGCCTGGCAGCAGCTCACACACCAACCCGATCTTTTATTCGTTGATGGTCATGGTATTGCCCATCCCCGTCGCCTCGGCGTGGCTGCGCATTTTGGCTCGCTGGTGGATGTTCCAACCATTGGCGTGGCGAAAAAACGGCTCTGCGGGCGTTTTACCGAATTGGATGCTGAACCGGGAAGCCGCCAACCACTGATGGATAAAGGCGAACAAATTGGTTGGGTGTGGCGCAGTAAAGCGCGCTGCAACCCTCTGTTCGTCTCAACCGGGCATCGTGTCAGTATGGACAGCGCACTGAATTGGGTGGAGAGATGTACCGCGGGCTATCGTTTGCCCGAGCCTACACGCTGGGCCGATGCGGTTGCTTCGGGCCGTCCTGCGTTTCTACGTTGGCAAAATGCGCGTTAACGCTGTTTGCGCGCGGCTTTTGCGGTACACTGCCGCCAGCTAACCTATTGAGAGTAAGTTTGATGTTACAGAACCCCGTCCATTTGCGTCTGGCGAAGCTGGAAAGCTGGCAGCATATGACCTTTATGGCCTGTCTGTGCGAGCGGATGTTCCCCAATTATTGGGCCTTCTGTCAGCAGACTGAATTCGCCGATCCGCAACTCTATCGTCGCATCCTTGACCTTGTCTGGGAGAGCCTGACGGTCAAAGACGCCAAAATTAACTTCGATAGCCAACTGGAGAAGCTGGAATCAGCGATTCCGAATGGCGATGATTTTGATATTTATGGTGTCCACCCAGCAATCGATGCCTGTGTTGCTCTGAGCGAAGTTGTGCATGCACAGCTCAGCGGTGAAACCCTGGAACACGCAATCGAAGTCAGCCGTACGTCGATTACCACCGTTGCTATTCTGGAAATGACGCAAGCCGGTCGTGAAATGACCGATGAAGAGCTGCGCGAAAATCAGGCGGTGATTGATGAATGGGATCTGCAGTGGGAGATTTTCCGCCTGCTGGCAGACTGCGAAGAGCGCGACCTTGAGCTGATTAAGGGGTTACGTTCTGACCTGCGCGAAGCGGGAATCAGTAACATCGGTATACTTTTTCAGCAATAAGGCGATAAAACGTGACTTCAGGCCTGAATTACCGCGCCTGGAGGCTTCACATCAGCCCCCTGTCTGGTCTACATTTGGGGGGCTGAAAATTGTGGCTATCTTTGCGTGCAGGTTGAAGAGTGCCAGAATATGGCTTTTCCCTCGCACTCGTTGCTTAGCAAGCGATAAATACACTTTAAGGATAACTTATGAACAAGACTCAACTGATTGATGTGATCGCAGAGAAAGCTGACCTGTCAAAAACCCAGGCTAAAGCTGCGCTGGAATCTACCCTGGCTGCGATCACTGAGTCTCTGAAAGAAGGTGATGCTGTACAACTGGTTGGTTTTGGTACTTTTAAAGTGAACCACCGCGCTGAGCGTACCGGTCGCAACCCACAGACTGGTAAAGAGATCAAAATCGCGGCAGCTAACGTGCCAGCGTTCGTCTCTGGTAAAGCTCTGAAAGACGCTGTTAAGTAAGTTTTCCGCATCGCGGTTTAAGCTTTAAAAGAGGGGCGACACGCCCCTTTTTGTTATTGGGGCCTGTCATGCTGAACACGATTACTCAGCGCGTCTGCGCCCTGTTACTCGGTGCGCTGCTCGCGGGCTGTAGTTCCACCTCTGATCTCCCTGCCTTTACGGCAAGCGGCTATCTGGCCGATCGTGGCACTGTGCGCATCTGGCGCAAGAACAGTGACCATCAGGCTGTTCATCTTCGCACTGTTTATACCCCTTTCAATGGCGATGCCATGGAAACCACTGACTACAACTGGCAACAGAACAAGCTGATCAGCGTTGAGCGCATTGTGGCGGGTGAGCAACCCGATGACGTGACGTTGCGTTTTGACCATCTGGGCAATCTTAATTTTATGCAGCGTCAGCTGGCCGGCCGTCGTGAAGCGGTAAGTGGTGATACGGTTGAACTCTATCGTTTCGACGCGCAACGCATGCTGGAGCAAAGTAATGCGTTGCTGAGTGGACGTGTATTGCTGAAGCAGGGGCATTGGCTGGGCGCTACGCAGGTGCGCGACTGTGATGGCAAGGTGGTGAATGCACCCTTTGATAACGGAATCATTGCCACGCTATCTCAGCAGCAGCAAAACCAGCCACAGCCGTTGATGGTGTCATGGTTGGAGGCACCTGAAGGCGTGCAGTTGTTGCGGGCGACGCCAGAGGATGAGTGCAGCTGGCAGCCGAAAGAGAGTGATTTCTGAGTGGGGAAAAACCAAGGGGCGCTGAGCGCGCCCCTTGATGATTACTTGCGATTAATTGCGCGGTAACCAATATCTTTACGGCAGAAACTGCCTTCCCAGGAAATATGTTTCGCCAGCGCATAGGCATTCTTCTGCGCGGCAGCCACATCTTCGCCCAGTGCAGTGACGCACAGCACGCGTCCACCGTTGGTGACCACCACATCATCTTTCATCGTGGTGCCCGCGTGGAACACTTTACCGTCCGGCACTTCTTCCAGTGGCAGACCGTGAATTTGATCACCGGTATTGTAATCCGCGGGATAGCCGCCAGCTGCCAGCACGACACCCAGCGATGGACGTGGATCCCACTGCGAAGTTTGCTGATCCAGCTTGCCATCCACTGCGGCCAGGCACAGTTCAACCAAATCTGACTGCAGGCGCAACATGATCGGCTGGGTTTCTGGATCGCCAAAGCGGCAGTTGAACTCGATCACTTTCGGCTGACCGGCTTTATCGATCATCAGGCCGGCATATAGGAAGCCGGTATAGGTGTTGCCTTCCGCTTTCATGCCGTTAACGGTTGGCCAGATGATCTGGTCCATCACACGCTGGTGGATCTCATCGGTGACAACCGGGGCAGGCGAGTAAGCGCCCATGCCTCCGGTATTCGGGCCGGAATCACCATCGCCTACACGTTTATGATCCTGGCTGGTGGCCATGGGTAACACGTTGTCGCCATCCACCATCACGATAAAGCTGGCTTCTTCGCCGTCGAGGAACTCTTCAATGACGATACGATGGCCTGCATCGCCGAAAGCATTGCCTGCCAGCATGTCCTGCACTGCAGCTTCCGCTTCAGCCAGTTCCATCGCGACGATAACGCCTTTACCAGCTGCCAGACCATCCGCTTTAATCACGATCGGTGCGCCTTTCTCACGCAGGTAAGCCAGCGCTGGCTCAACTTCCGTAAAGTTCTGGTATTCAGCGGTAGGGATCTGCTGACGTGCCAGGAAATCTTTGGTGAAGGCTTTTGATCCTTCCAGCTGTGCAGCCGCCTGCGTTGGGCCAAAAATCTTCAGACCAGCAGCGCGGAACGCATCAACCACACCCATCACCAGCGGGGCTTCCGGGCCGACGATAGTCAGGCCGATATTTTCTTTTTGAGCAAAAGCCAGCAGGGCAGGCACATCAGTGGCGCTGATCGCCACGTTTTGCAACGCGGGCTCCAGTGCGGTACCGGCGTTACCCGGTGCCACAAACACGGTCTCAGCTAAAGGAGACTGTGCTGCTTTCCATGCCAGCGCGTGTTCACGTCCGCCATTACCAATCACTAAAATTTTCATCTATTAAAGCTCCAGACTATTAATGGCGGAAGTGACGCATGTCGGTGAAGATCATCGCAATACCGTGCTCATCAGCGGCGGCAATCACTTCATCATCACGGATAGAACCACCGGGTTGAATCACACAGCTGATACCCACAGCTGCCGCTGCGTCGATACCATCGCGGAATGGGAAGAAAGCATCAGACGCCATGGCTGAACCTTTAACTTCTAAACCTTCGTCGCCTGCTTTAATACCGGCAATTTTGGCAGAATAAACGCGGCTCATCTGTCCAGCGCCTATGCCGATAGTCATATTGTCACGTGCGTAGACAATGGCGTTGGACTTCACGAACTTGGCCACTTTCCAGCAGAACAGCGCATCACGCAGTTCCTGCTCGCTTGGTTGGCGCTGAGTCACGACACGCAGCTGACTGGCATCCACCATACCGAGATCGCGATCCTGAACCAGCAGGCCGCCATTAACACGCTTGAAGTCCAGTGCGGCAACACGGCCCTGCCACTGGCCACAAACCAGCACGCGAACGTTCTGTTTTGCTGCGGTGACTTTAAGAGCCGCTTCGCTGGCTGAAGGGGCAATGATCACTTCGACAAACTGACGGCTGATGATCGCCTGGGCAGTGGCTTCATCCAATTCGCGGTTGAAAGCGATGATGCCGCCAAAAGCAGAAGTTGGGTCGGTTTTGTAAGCACGCTCATAGGCGTCAAGAATCGAACCGCCCACGGCCACACCACACGGGTTGGCATGCTTAACGATCACGCAAGCCGCATCATCAAACTCTTTCACACACTCAAGCGCGGCATCGGTATCGGCGATGTTGTTGTAAGAGAGCGCTTTGCCCTGGACCTGCTGTGCAGTCGCAACAGAAGCTTCTGCCACATTCTCTTCTATATAGAAGGCAGCGTCCTGATGGCTGTTCTCGCCGTAACGCATATCCTGCTTCTTGATGAAGTTGAGGTTCAGCGTACGTGGGAAGCGGCCGGCGGGTTCTTTGCTGTCGCTATGATAAGCCGGCACCAGGCTGCCAAAGTAGTTGGCAATCATGCTGTCGTAGGCTGCGGTGTGTTCGAAGGCTTTGATCGCCAGATCGAAACGGGTATCCAGCGTCAGGGAGTTTTCATTGGCGTCCAGCTCGGCGATGATGGCCTCGTAGTCGCTGCTCTTCACCACGATCGCCACATCTTTGTGGTTCTTCGCAGCGGAGCGCACCATGGTTGGGCCACCGATATCGATATTCTCTACCGCGTCTGCCAGTGAGCAATCGGGTTTGGCAACGGTTTGCGCGAAGGGATAAAGGTTTACCACCACCATATCGATAGGGTTGATCGCGTGCTCGGCCATGATCGCATCATCGGTGCCGCGACGGCCCAGAATACCGCCATGCACTTTCGGGTGCAGCGTTTTGACGCGTCCATCCATCATTTCCGGGAAACCGGTGTAGTCAGAGACTTCGGTGACGGGCAGGCCCGCATCTGCCAGCAGGCGTGCAGTACCACCTGTGGAGAGCAGCTCAACACCACGACTGGAGAGTGCCTGAGCAAATTCGAGGATACCGGCTTTATCAGAAACACTGAGCAGAGCGCGGCGTACTGGACGACGTTGTTGCATGGTGGTTTTATCCCTTGGCTTTGTTTCGCATAAATAAGAGCGTTACATCAAGCTTAGCGTTTCTTTCTATATAGAAGAGAGCGCTTGCTTCATGTAACGCCCCAAAAGGGGCATCCTTGACGTCGCCGGGCATTGTAGCGAAAACGTTTGCGCGATGCTCGCCTAAATTCATCTGTCCGGATGAATGTGGATAACACTGTGTGTAAGTGGGTATAAGGCGGGGTTTTGCTGTGGAATGCAGCGAACAGTTGTTTTTGTTGAATTTAGCGGTTGCGCGCTGCGAACAACTCCCTATAATGCGCATCCATCGAGACGGCACAACGGTTTACGAAGTGCGGTGTTGACAGGAAGCTTCGATAAGAACTTCCGCAAGAGAAAAAACGCTGAAAAAAACGTTTGACTCTGAAGGAGGAAAGCGTAATATACGCCACCTCGCAACAGCAAGCTAACGCGCTGATTGCACTGCTCTTTAACAATTTATCAGACAATCTGTGTGGGCACTCGCAGGATTGATATCAGCGTCTCCGGACGTAAAAAATATCAAGTCTCACGAGTGAACACATAATGAAATTCATTATGACGTTTTACAGATGAGCATCGCTGCACTTGTTGCAGCAAATCAAACTTTAAATTGAAGAGTTTGATCATGGCTCAGATTGAACGCTGGCGGCAGGCCTAACACATGCAAGTCGAACGGTAGCACAGAGAGCTTGCTCTTGGGTGACGAGTGGCGGACGGGTGAGTAATGTCTGGGAAACTGCCCGATGGAGGGGGATAACTACTGGAAACGGTAGCTAATACCGCATAACGTCTTCGGACCAAAGTGGGGGACCTTCGGGCCTCACACCATCGGATGTGCCCAGATGGGATTAGCTAGTAGGTGGGGTAATGGCCCACCTAGGCGACGATCCCTAGCTGGTCTGAGAGGATGACCAGCCACACTGGAACTGAGACACGGTCCAGACTCCTACGGGAGGCAGCAGTGGGGAATATTGCACAATGGGCGCAAGCCTGATGCAGCCATGCCGCGTGTATGAAGAAGGCCTTCGGGTTGTAAAGTACTTTCAGCGGGGAGGAAGGCGTTAAGGTTAATAACCTTGGCGATTGACGTTACCCGCAGAAGAAGCACCGGCTAACTCCGTGCCAGCAGCCGCGGTAATACGGAGGGTGCAAGCGTTAATCGGAATTACTGGGCGTAAAGCGCACGCAGGCGGTCTGTCAAGTCGGATGTGAAATCCCCGGGCTTAACCTGGGAACTGCATTCGAAACTGGCAGGCTAGAGTCTTGTAGAGGGGGGTAGAATTCCAGGTGTAGCGGTGAAATGCGTAGAGATCTGGAGGAATACCGGTGGCGAAGGCGGCCCCCTGGACAAAGACTGACGCTCAGGTGCGAAAGCGTGGGGAGCAAACAGGATTAGATACCCTGGTAGTCCACGCCGTAAACGATGTCGACTTGGAGGTTGTGCCCTTGAGGCGTGGCTTCCGGAGCTAACGCGTTAAGTCGACCGCCTGGGGAGTACGGCCGCAAGGTTAAAACTCAAATGAATTGACGGGGGCCCGCACAAGCGGTGGAGCATGTGGTTTAATTCGATGCAACGCGAAGAACCTTACCTACTCTTGACATCCAGCGAATTCGGTAGAGATACCTTAGTGCCTTCGGGAACGCTGAGACAGGTGCTGCATGGCTGTCGTCAGCTCGTGTTGTGAAATGTTGGGTTAAGTCCCGCAACGAGCGCAACCCTTATCCTTTGTTGCCAGCGGTCCGGCCGGGAACTCAAAGGAGACTGCCAGTGATAAACTGGAGGAAGGTGGGGATGACGTCAAGTCATCATGGCCCTTACGAGTAGGGCTACACACGTGCTACAATGGCGCATACAAAGAGAAGCGACCTCGCGAGAGCAAGCGGACCTCATAAAGTGCGTCGTAGTCCGGATTGGAGTCTGCAACTCGACTCCATGAAGTCGGAATCGCTAGTAATCGTAGATCAGAATGCTACGGTGAATACGTTCCCGGGCCTTGTACACACCGCCCGTCACACCATGGGAGTGGGTTGCAAAAGAAGTAGGTAGCTTAACCTTCGGGAGGGCGCTTACCACTTTGTGATTCATGACTGGGGTGAAGTCGTAACAAGGTAACCGTAGGGGAACCTGCGGTTGGATCACCTCCTTACCTGAAGATACCTTCCCGCGCAGTGCTCACACAGATTGTCTGATAGAAAAGTAATGAGCAAGACGGCTGCGAAGTCGTGACACTATCGTGTCCCCTTCGTCTAGCGGTTAGGACTCCGCCCTTTCACGGCGGCAACAGGGGTTCGAATCCCCTAGGGGACGCCACTTGCTTGGTGACAGGTGAAAGGTGTCTCCACAGTATCTCAAAACCAGCTTACGAGCTGCGTTTGAGATATTTGCTCTTTAACAATCCGGAACAAGCTGAAAATTGAAACGACACGTCGCGTTCATTCTCCGTAATAAGAATGAATAAACGATGTGTTCGAGTCTCTCAAATGCTTGCAGTCTGCATGCGTTGCAAAACGCCTGTGGGTTGTGAGGTTAAGCGACTAAGCGTACACGGTGGATGCCCTGGCAGTCAGAGGCGATGAAGGACGTGCTAATCTGCGTAAAGCGTCGGTAAGGTGATATGAACCGCTACAGCCGACGATGTCCGAATGGGGAAACCCGGTGCACTCTGTGCATCATCGCAACATGAATACATAGTGTTGCGAGGCGAACCTGGGGAACTGAAACATCTAAGTACCCAGAGGAAAAGAAATCAACCGAGATTCCCCCAGTAGCGGCGAGCGAACGGGGAACAGCCCAGAACCTGAATCAGTTTGTGCATTAGTGGAAGCGTCTGGAAAGTCGCAGGGTACAGGGTGATACTCCCGTACACAAAAATGCACATACTGTGAGTTCGAAGAGTAGGGCGGGACACGTGGTATCCTGTCTGAATATGGGGGGACCATCCTCCAAGGCTAAATACTCCTGACTGACCGATAGTGAACCAGTACCGTGAGGGAAAGGCGAAAAGAACCCCGGCGAGGGGAGTGAAACAGAACCTGAAACCGTGTACGTACAAGCAGTGGGAGCCTGATTTGTCAGGTGACTGCGTACCTTTTGTATAATGGGTCAGCGACTTATATTCTGTAGCAAGGTTAACCGTATAGGGGAGCCGCAGGGAAACCGAGTCTTAACTGGGCGTTAAGTTGCAGGGTATAGACCCGAAACCCGGTGATCTAGCCATGGGCAGGTTGAAGGTTGGGTAACACTAACTGGAGGACCGAACCGACTAATGTTGAAAAATTAGCGGATGACTTGTGGCTGGGGGTGAAAGGCCAATCAAACCGGGAGATAGCTGGTTCTCCCCGAAAGCTATTTAGGTAGCGCCTCGTGAACTCATCTCCGGGGGTAGAGCACTGTTTCGGCTAGGGGGCCATCCCGGCTTACCAACCCGATGCAAACTGCGAATACCGGAGAATGTTATCACGGGAGACACACGGCGGGTGCTAACGTCCGTCGTGAAGAGGGAAACAACCCAGACCGCCAGCTAAGGTCCCAAAGCCATGGTTAAGTGGGAAACGATGTGGGAAGGCACAGACAGCCAGGATGTTGGCTTAGAAGCAGCCATCATTTAAAGAAAGCGTAATAGCTCACTGGTCGAGTCGGCCTGCGCGGAAGATGTAACGGGGCTAAACCATGCACCGAAGCTGCGGCAGCGACACTATGTGTTGTTGGGTAGGGGAGCGTTCTGTAAGCCGTTGAAGGTGAACTGTGAGGTTTGCTGGAGGTATCAGAAGTGCGAATGCTGACATAAGTAACGATAAAGCGGGTGAAAAGCCCGCTCGCCGGAAGACCAAGGGTTCCTGTTCAACGTTAATCGGAGCAGGGTGAGTCGACCCCTAAGGCGAGGCTGAAAAGCGTAGTCGATGGGAAGCAGGTTAATATTCCTGCACTTGGTGTTACTGCGAAGGGGGGACGGAGAAGGCTAGGTTATCCGGGCGACGGTTGTCCCGGTTTAAGCATGTAGGCGGAGAGTTTAGGTAAATCCGGACTCTTTTTAACGCTGAGGTGTGATGACGAGTCACTACGGTGGTGAAGTAACTGATGCCCTGCTTCCAGGAAAAGCCTCTAAGCTCCAGGTAACACGAAATCGTACCCCAAACCGACACAGGTGGTCAGGTAGAGAATACCAAGGCGCTTGAGAGAACTCGGGTGAAGGAACTAGGCAAAATGGTGCCGTAACTTCGGGAGAAGGCACGCTGGCGCGTAGGTGAAGGGACTTGCTCCCCGAGCTGAAGCCAGTCGAAGATACCAGCTGGCTGCAACTGTTTATTAAAAACACAGCACTGTGCAAACACGAAAGTGGACGTATACGGTGTGACGCCTGCCCGGTGCCGGAAGGTTAATTGATGGGGTTATCCGCAAGGAGAAGCTCTTGATCGAAGCCCCGGTAAACGGCGGCCGTAACTATAACGGTCCTAAGGTAGCGAAATTCCTTGTCGGGTAAGTTCCGACCTGCACGAATGGCGTAATGATGGCCAGGCTGTCTCCACCCGAGACTCAGTGAAATTGAAATCGCTGTGAAGATGCAGTGTACCCGCGGCAAGACGGAAAGACCCCGTGAACCTTTACTATAGCTTGACACTGAACATTGAGCCTTGATGTGTAGGATAGGTGGGAGGCTTTGAAGCGTGGACGCCAGTCTGCGTGGAGCCAACCTTGAAATACCACCCTTTAATGTTTGATGTTCTAACGTAGGCCCGTGATCCGGGCTGCGGACAGTGTCTGGTGGGTAGTTTGACTGGGGCGGTCTCCTCCCAAAGAGTAACGGAGGAGCACGAAGGTTGGCTAATCCTGGTCGGACATCAGGAGGTTAGTGCAATGGCATAAGCCAGCTTGACTGCGAGAGTGACGGCTCGAGCAGGTGCGAAAGCAGGTCATAGTGATCCGGTGGTTCTGAATGGAAGGGCCATCGCTCAACGGATAAAAGGTACTCCGGGGATAACAGGCTGATACCGCCCAAGAGTTCATATCGACGGCGGTGTTTGGCACCTCGATGTCGGCTCATCACATCCTGGGGCTGAAGTAGGTCCCAAGGGTACGGCTGTTCGCCGTTTAAAGTGGTACGCGAGCTGGGTTTAGAACGTCGTGAGACAGTTCGGTCCCTATCTGCCGTGGGCGCTGGAGAATTGAGGGGGGTTGCTCCTAGTACGAGAGGACCGGAGTGAACGCACCACTGGTGTTCGGGTTGTCATGCCAATGGCATTGCCCGGTAGCTAAGTGCGGAAAAGATAAGTGCTGAAAGCATCTAAGCACGAAACTTGCCCCGAGATGAGTTCTCCCTGACTCCCAGAGAGTCCTGAAGGGACGTTGAAGACGACGACGTTGATAGGCCGGATGTGTAAGTGCAGCGATGCATTGAGCTAACCGGTACTAATGACCCGTGAGGCTTAACCTTACAACGCCAGAGGCGTTTTTGAGAGACGCAACAGATTTTCAGCTTTGTTCGAACGGATTGGTTCGCGTGGTGACTTTTGTCACGGCGTGAATAACAGAATTTGCCTGGCGGCTTTAGCGCGGTGGTCCCACCTGACCCCATGCCGAACTCAGAAGTGAAACGCCGTAGCGCCGATGGTAGTGTGGGGTCTCCCCATGCGAGAGTAGGGAACTGCCAGGCATCAATTAAGTGAAGAAACCCTGAACGCAAGTTCAGGGTTTTTTTACGTCTGTAGCCAGGGGATAGTCCATGTTTTTCTTACGTCTGTAGCCAGGAGATTTTACGTCTGTAGTCAGGAGATTTTACGTCTGAAATTCAGCCAGTCCCGCAAAAACCCCCCCGCTTACCGGCCCTTTATCAGCCAGTTTTCAATAAAATCAGCCACGCTAACCGGCTGATTAATATCAGGAATAAAGTAGCCGTTTGTTAATTTCTCATCGCTGGCCAGCGCAATCACATATTCATCCAGTAAATCAGCCACTTCACCTTTGACACCATGCCGCCATAGCGCGATTTTGGTTACAGGTTAACCTCAAAACCTTGAGTTAATCCTGATAAATCAGCAGTAATTTGATTCTATTTTGTATCCACTGAACGGCTGCCACTCCTGAACTCAATCGCTATAGTGTTGACTCCAAACAGCGATCATTATCTGTTGAATTAGATCCACATTTCAGCAATAAAAAACCATTATCAGAATCACGCCTATATGCAAAATAGGCATAAATCCAAGCGTCAGCACGGTCAAAACGCGACTTAAATGGCCAATTTACCGGTATGAATCCCGCTTTAAACTGAAACATTTTCATAATCCGCATGAAGACTCGACATTCAGCGGATGCCAGGCTAACCTCGGGCATCTGGATGTCTAAACGTTTATACGGTTATCAGTAAGAGGTCAGTCAGTTATGCCAATCAGAATCCCCGACGAATTACCGGCAGTGAATTTTTTGCGTAATGAGAACGTGTTTGTCATGGCCTCATCGCGCGCCAGTGTTCAGGAGATTCGTCCGCTAAAAGTACTGATCCTCAACCTGATGCCAAAAAAGATCGAAACGGAAAATCAGTTCTTACGCTTACTCTCTAACTCGCCACTGCAGATTGACATACAGCTACTGCGCATCGACAGTCGTGAGTCACGCAATACGCCGAGCGAGCATCTCAATAACTTCTACTGCAACTTCGAAGATATTGAGCACGATAATTTCGATGGTCTGATCGTTACGGGTGCCCCGCTGGGATTGGTAGATTTCAATGACGTGGCATACTGGCCGCAGATTCAGCGTGTGCTGCACTGGGCGAAAGAACACGTCACATCCACGCTGTTTGTCTGTTGGGCGGTGCAAGCAGCCCTGAACATTCTCTATGGTATTCCTAAGCAGACGCGGCAGAACAAACTTTCGGGTGTATATGAACATCAAATCCTGCATCCACATGCCTTGTTAACCCGTGGATTTGACGACAATTTCCTTGCGCCTCATTCGCGTTATGCTGATTTCCCGAGCCAGTTAATTCGCGACTATACCGATCTCGAGTTGTTTGCCGAATCTGACGCTACCGGGGCTTACCTGATGGCGAGCAAAGACAAGCGCCTGGCATTTGTTACTGGCCATCCTGAATACGATGCGCTGACGCTGTCCGGTGAATATCATCGAGATTATGATGCCGGGCTGCACCCGGAAGTACCGTTTAACTACTTCCCGCAGGACAACCCTGAACTGCCACCGCGTGCCACCTGGCGCAGCCACGGTAATCTGTTGTTCTCAAACTGGTTAAACTATTACGTTTACCAGATCACGCCGTTCGATCTGCGTCATATGAACCCCACACTCGACTAAAGCAAAGCTCGCTTTTCTCATTAAATGTGCCGTGACAGCCTCGTGCTGTCGCGGCATTTTTTTTGCCTTGCGCAAAGTGGTGGAATCCATTGCCTTTAATTCGAGAGTTTAAATTACATTTAAATCAGAAAGATAAATCAGTTAAGCAACAAAAATGGAAATAGTTTTTGAAAACAAAATAAAAATCATTATGCTCTGATCTTGCCGGTTAAAAATCACCCTACACCCGGATCCCCGTAAGTGGGGGACGGATCAAAACAGGAGCAGCCCGCATGACAGATTCGGTTATCCACAATACGCTGACTTTCACTCAGCCCTTTACCCAAGCGGAAAAGCAGCTGCTCACACCGGAAGCCATCGACTTCCTGCATACACTGGTTGCACGTTTTGCACCGGAACGTGAGCGCCTGTTAAAGGCACGTCAGCAGCGCCAGCAACGTTACGATCAGGGGGCCTTACCGGATTTTGATTCGGAAACAGCTTCCATTCGTAACCGTGACTGGCAGGTACGTCCAATTCCCCAACTGCTGCGCGATCGTCGCGTTGAGATCACCGGTCCGCCGGATCGCAAAATGGTGATCAACGCGCTGAATGCTAACGTCAATGTCTTCATGGCCGATTTTGAGGATTCACTGGCACCGACCTGGCAGAAATTGATGGATGGCCAGCTGACACTGCGCGATGCGGTTAAGGACACGCTGAGCTTCACCAGTGAAGCGGGCAAGATCTACCAGTTGAAATCCGATCCTGCTCTGCTGATGTGCCGTGTACGTGGACTGCATCTGAATGAAAAGCATGTTGAGTGGCGCGATCGTGCCATTCCTGGCGGACTGTTTGATTTTGCGCTCTATCTGTTCCACAACGTTGATGCGCTGCTGGAGAAGGGGCACGCGCCCTGGTTCTATCTGCCAAAAACCGAGCATGCGTCTGAAGTGGCGTGGTGGCGTGAGATCTTCCGCTTTAGCGAAGATCGTTTTGATCTGCCGCGCGGCACCATCAAAGCCACGGTGTTGATCGAAACGCTGCCGGCAGTCTTCCAGATGGACGAGATCCTGTGGGAACTGCGCGATCACGTGGTCGGCCTGAACTGCGGCCGTTGGGATTACATCTTCAGTTACATCAAAACCCTGGCACAGCACGGCGATCGCATTCTGCCGGATCGTCAGCAAATCAGCATGGATCAGCCTTTCCTCGATGCCTATTCACGGCTGCTGATCAAAACCTGCCACCGCCGCGGCGCCTTAGCGATGGGTGGCATGTCCGCGCTAATCCCCAGTAAAGACGCCGAACGTAATGCGTGGGTGATGCAGAAAGTACAGGAAGACAAAGCGCGTGAAGCCGGTAACGGTCATGACGGCACCTGGGTCGCACACCCGGGCCTGGCCGATATCGCGATGGCAGAATTTGATCGCCAGCTGGGTGAGCAACCGAATCAGTTGCATGTCAGTCGCGATCAGGATGCGCCCATCACCGCCGAACGCTTGTTGCGCCCATGCCGGGGGCTGCGTACTGAAGCGGGTATGCGCGCCAACATTCGTGTGGCGCTGCAATACCTTGAGGCGTGGATCGGGGGTAACGGCTGCGTGCCTATCGATGGATTGATGGAGGATGCCGCCACGGCAGAAATTGCTCGTACCTCCATCTGGCAGTGGATTCACCACAAACAGATCCTCAGCGATGGCCAACTGGTGACCACCGAGCTGTTTGAACGTTTGCTGGATGAGGAGATGCAAGCGCTGCAACAAACGCTGGGTGAAGAGCGCTGCCGTAGCGGGCGCTTTGCCGATGCCGCCGCACTGATGGCGCAAATCACCACGGATGACGAACTGGTTTCTTTTCTCACTCTGCCGGGCTACCGCCTGCTGCCATGAACCTGGAGATAACGCTATGAATCGTAACCAACAGATCAAACAACTGGAATCGAGCTGGAACGACGCGCGCTGGCAGGGCATTACCCGCCCCTACAGCGCGGAAGATGTTATCAACCTGCGCGGTTCGGTGAATCCGGCCTGTACGCTGGCGGAGCGGGGGGCCAATAAACTGTGGTCGCTGCTCAACGGTGAATCCACCAAGGGCTATATCAACAGCCTTGGTGCCTTAACCGGCGGGCAGGCGATACAGCAGGCCAAAGCGGGAATCGAGGCGATCTATCTCTCCGGCTGGCAGGTAGCAGCGGATGCGAATATGGCCGGGCAGATGTATCCCGATCAATCGCTCTATCCGGCGAACTCGGTGCCCAATGTGGTTGAGCGTATTAATCAGAGCTTCCAGCGAGCCGACCAGATTCAGTGGGCGAATGGTGTGTCACCAGAGGATGAGGGCTTTATCAACTACTTCCTGCCGATTGTGGCGGATGCGGAAGCAGGCTTTGGTGGCGTGCTCAACGCCTTCGAGCTGATGAAATCGATGATACAAGCAGGCGCCGGCGCGGTGCACTTTGAAGATCAGCTGGCCTCGGTGAAGAAGTGTGGCCATATGGGCGGCAAAGTGTTGGTGCCAACCCAGGAAGCGATTCAAAAACTGGTGGCCGCGCGACTGGCAGCCGATGTCATGGGGGTGCCCACCATATTGCTGGCGCGCACCGATGCGGATGCGGCTGATTTGATTACCTCCGACTGTGACGAGCGCGATGCGCCGTTTATCACCGGGCAACGCACTGCGGAAGGGTTCTTCCGCACTCGTGCCGGTATTGAGCAGGCGATCAGCCGAGGCTTGTCGTATGCGCCGTACGCAGATGTACTCTGGTGCGAAACCTCGACGCCGGATCTCGAACTGGCGCAGCGTTTCGCCGATGCGATCCACGCACAATATCCGGGCAAATTGCTGGCCTACAACTGTTCGCCATCGTTTAACTGGAAGAAGAACCTCGACGATCGCACCATCGCCCGTTTCCAGCAGGCATTGAGCGACATGGGCTACCGCTTCCAGTTCATCACGCTGGCGGGTATCCACAGTATGTGGTTCAACATGTTCGATCTGGCGCACGCGTATGCGCAGGGTGAAGGTATGCGCCATTACGTTGAGAAAGTGCAGCAGCCGGAATTTGCCGCGCGCGAAAAAGGTTACACCTTCTCCTCACATCAGCAGGAAGTGGGCACCGGCTATTTTGACCGTATCACTAACGTGATTCAGGGCGGCCAGTCTTCCGTCACTGCACTGACCGGTTCCACTGAGGCCGCGCAGTTCTGATCAGTCTGCATGCGTACCCTACGAAAATCGCACGATACATTCGTAGGGTCGCCATTGATGACGACCAAAAACCGCATCCCGGACTTTCATCACGCCTGGCCCACGGACGGGCGCCCTTTGCCGGAGCGTTGCCGATGACACCAAGAGAATCTCTGATCGCCCACACCATTCTGCAAGGTTTCGATGCGCAGTATGGCCGCTTTCTGGATATTACTGCAGGCGCCCAGCAGCGCTTCGAGCAGGCCGACTGGCATGCCGTGCAGCAGGCGATGAAAGCGCGTATCCATCTTTATGATCACCATGTCGGACTCGTGGCCAACCAACTGCGCATCCTCAATGACGTGTCGAACTGGGATGAGGCGTTCTGGCTGCGGGTAAAAAGCCATTATGAGACGCTGCTCCCCGGCTATCCGCGCCATGAAATCGCCGAAAGCTTTTTTAATTCCGTCTATTGCCGTCTGCAAGGCCATAGTCATCTGGATCCCGAACGCCTGTTTATCTTTCCGTCGCAGCCTTTTGCCCCGACGCCGCTGGCCCAGCGTCCGCTGTCACGCTTGTATCGCCCGCAGCACAACTGGCATGAGGTACTGCGTCAGGTGCTCAATGATATTCCTTTGCGCTTACCCTGGCAGGACCTCACCCGTGATATTGGCTGGATTGTCCGCCATCTGCATGAGCAGTTCAGCTCCACTCAACTGGCAGCTGCCACGCTGGATGTCGCCGGTGAATTGTTCTACCGAAATAAAACCGCATGGATTGTGGCGCGATTGCAGCTGAGTGATGGCATGG
The DNA here is from genome assembly GCF_000759475.1 of Pantoea rwandensis. Classification (NCBI taxonomy): domain Bacteria; kingdom Pseudomonadati; phylum Pseudomonadota; class Gammaproteobacteria; order Enterobacterales; family Erwiniaceae; genus Pantoea; species Pantoea rwandensis. The sequence goes on along the minus strand of NZ_CP009454.1, from coordinate 233,786 downwards.
TGCCTTGCTTACTGCCTATTCAGCGTGATGAGGCGGGACGCTTGTGGATCGACACCTGCTTAACCGACAGCGACGACGCCAGCATCGTGTTTGGCTTCGCCCGCGCCTACTTTATGGTATATGCACCCGTTCCTGCGGCGTTGGTTGCCTGGCTGCAACCGATTCTGCCGGGAAAAACCCTTGCCGAACGCTACATGGCCATCGGTTGCCAGAAACACGGCAAAACCGAATGCTACCGCGAATACCTGGATTATATGGCACACAGCGACGAAGATTTCACCATCGCGCCCGGCATCCGCGGTATGGTGATGCTGGTGTTTACGCTGCCAGGATTTGATCGCGTATTTAAGGTGATTAAAGATCGCTTCGCGCCGCAGAAAGAGGTCACTGATGCGCAGGTGCGGGAATGCTATCGCATGGTCAAAGAACACGACCGTGTGGGACGCATGGCTGATACTCAGGAATTTGAGTACTTCGCGATACCGCGCGCACGTATCCCGGCAGAGCTGATGGAGGAATTTCAACGCGACATTCCGGAGAAGATGGAACTGCGTGACGATGTGCTGATCATTCGACATCTGTGGCTGGAGCGTCGCATGGAGCCACTCAATTTGTGGCTGGCGCAGGCCACGCCGGAACAGCGTCAGCACGCGGTGAGTGAATATGGCGACGCGATTCGCCAGCTGGCGGCAGCCAACATTTTTCCCGGCGACATGCTGTTCAAAAACTTCGGCATGACGCGCCACGGCCGCGTGGTGTTTTACGACTACGATGAAATTCGCCCCATGACCGAATTGCAGTTCCGCGATGTGCCGCCAGCGCGTTACGAAGAGGATGAACTGCAGGCCGAGCCGTGGTACAGCGTGGGACCGGATGATGTGTTCCCGGAAACCTTCCGCTATGCGCTGTGCAGCGAACCAGGCACCGGAAGGTTATTGCAGGCGTTGCATCCGCAATTGTTTGATCCGGGCTGGTGGCGCGCGCTGCAAGCGCGCATTCGTCAAGGACACATCGAAGAAGTGATCGCCTGGCGCGCCGGACAACGTTTCAGCGCGCGCTATGCATCAGTGGCCGCTTAGCGGCCAGAATAGGTTTGCGTGACTTGCCTGGCGGCGCGGATCACCAGCGCGCCCAGTTCGGTCACGCGGTCGTCGGTCATGCGCGCGATTGGGCCGGAAATCGAGATGGCGGCAAAAGGCTCGCCGTGCTCGTCATAAATCGGGGCCGCTACGCAGCGCAGGCCCAGCGCGTGCTCTTCATCATCGTGCGAAAAGCCCATCTTACGGATCAGCGCCAGATTCTCTTTGAGGCTGTGCGGAGACATCAACGTTTTCGGCGTGTAGTGGTGCAATCCTTTCTGATGCAACAGCGCGGTCACCTGCTCATCGCTGAGATGGGCGAGAAATGCTTTGCCAGCGCCAGACGCGTGCATCGGCAGCTTACCGCCAATCGGTGCCGACATCCGCATCAGCTGCGTACACTGCACCTGATCGATGATCACTGCCTGGTAATCGCTGAGATCCAGCACCGCCAGATTCACCGTCTCTCCGGCATCTTCCATCAGTTTACGCAGGATGGGATGGACAATCGCCAGCAGATTGCGGCTCTGCAGGAAGCTACTGCCGACCACAAAGGCATGTGATCCGATGGTCCAGAAGCCCAGATCACCGACCTGATGCACAAATCCCTGCTGCTGCATGGTGGTCAGCAAGCGATGCGTGGTGGAATTCGGTAAGCCGGCCTGTTGAGCCAGCTCGGTCAGCGCGACGCTGCCGTGAGATTCGGCGATCAGTTCGAGTAAACGCAAACCGCGCGTCAGGGATTGAACTTGCCCACCTGCCGGGGCGCTGGTGGCTGTTGCGGCACGCGGTTTTTTTCCACGTTTCGCCGGTACTGGGGTTGCCATAACGTCTCCACAATCGCATCAATGCTGGAAACCATTTTCGTTTTTGGGCGTATGAATGCAAACGCTGCTTTACTGGTCGGATCTGTGATGCTTTCAGGCTGAAAATGTCTCATCTGTCGTGACTTTTGCTCGCCGGAAAGTTATGCCAGTATGTTTGGCTGGCATATTAGCCAATGCAATGACGTGGACGGGGCGAGAGTGAGCAACAAAACCGAAATGCTGCATCAGCAGCTGGCACAGCGCATTATGATTTTGGATGGTGGCATGGGCACCATGATCCAGAGTTATAAACTGAGTGAAGCAGATTTCCGGGGCAGCCGTTTTGCCGACTGGCCCTCTGATTTAAAAGGCAATAACGATCTGTTAGTGCTCACCAAACCGGACGTTATTCGCGAAATTCATGATGCTTATCTCGCCGCTGGCGCAGATATTCTGGAAACCAACACCTTCAACTCCACCACCATTGCGATGGCCGATTACGCGATGGAAGCTTTGTCAGCGGAGATTAACTTTGAAGCGGCAAAACTGGCGCGTGCCAGTGCGGATGCATGGACGGTGAAAACACCGGACCGACCGCGCTATGTTGCGGGCGTGCTCGGTCCCACCAACCGCACCTGCTCCATTTCGCCCGATGTGAACGATCCTGCCTTCCGTAACGTCACCTTTAATCAGCTGGTGGAAGCCTATTGCGAATCAACGCATGCCCTGATTGCGGGTGGCTCCGACCTGATTATGATCGAAACGGTGTTCGATACTCTGAATGCCAAGGCGGCGATTTACGCTGTGCAGGTCGAGATGGAAGCGATGGGCGTGAAGCTGCCGGTGATGATCTCCGGAACCATCACCGATGCCTCGGGTCGCACGCTCTCCGGGCAAACCACCGAAGGTTTCTACAACTCACTGCGTCACGCCGAGCCGCTGTCGTTCGGCCTCAACTGTGCGCTGGGCCCGGACGAGTTGCGTCAGTATGTGCAGGAGCTATCCCGTATTGCGGAAGGCTATGTCACTGCCCACCCTAACGCCGGATTGCCGAATGCGTTTGGTGAATATGATTTAGATGCGGCAACCATGGCTGAACAGATCGGCGAATGGGCGCGAGCTGGCTTTCTCAATATCATCGGCGGCTGCTGCGGTACCACGCCGGAGCATATCGCGGCGATGGCGGCGGCGGTTGAGGGCGTTGCACCCCGTCAGTTGCCTGAGATCCCCGTTGCCTGCCGTCTGTCCGGTCTGGAACCCCTGAATATTCACGCTGATTCACTGTTTGTGAACGTCGGCGAACGCACCAACGTCACCGGTTCGGCCAAATTTAAGCGTCTGATTAAAGAAGAGAAATATAACGAAGCGCTGGATGTGGCGCGTCAGCAGGTGGAAAGTGGCGCGCAAATTATCGATATCAACATGGACGAAGGCATGCTGGATGCGGAAGCTGCGATGGTGCGCTTCCTCAACCTGATTGCCGGTGAACCCGATATCGCACGCGTACCGATTATGATCGACTCCTCCAAGTGGGAGGTGATCGAGAAAGGGCTGCAGTGCATTCAGGGCAAAGGCATCGTTAACTCCATTTCGATGAAAGAGGGCGTTGAGCCGTTTATCGAACACGCGCGCAAAGTGCGACGCTACGGTGCCGCTATGGTGGTGATGGCGTTTGACGAAGTCGGCCAGGCGGATACCCGCGCACGCAAAATCGAAATCTGTCATCGCGCCTACAAGATCCTGACGGAAGAGGTCGGTTTCCCGCCAGAAGACATTATTTTCGACCCAAATATCTTCGCAGTCGCCACCGGTATTGAAGAGCATAATAACTATGCGATGGACTTTATTGGTGCCTGTGAAGACATCAAACGCGAACTGCCGCATGCGATGATCTCCGGCGGCGTCTCTAACGTGTCGTTCTCTTTCCGCGGTAACGATCCGGTGCGTGAGGCGATTCATGCGGTGTTCCTCTATTACGCGATTCGCAACGGGATGGATATGGGCATCGTCAACGCCGGGCAGCTGGCGATTTATGATGATTTGCCCGCAGAACTGCGCGAAGCGGTGGAAGATGTGGTGCTGAACCGCCGCGACGATGGCACTGAGCGTTTGCTGGAGCTGGCGGAGAAATATCGCGTTAGCAAGAGCGACGGTGAGCAGGAGAAGCAGCAGGCCGAATGGCGTAGCTGGGACGTGGTCAAGCGTCTGGAATACTCGCTGGTAAAAGGCATCACTGAATTTATCGAGCTGGACACCGAGGAGGCGCGTCAGGCTGCCGCACGGCCCATTGAGGTGATTGAAGGGCCGCTGATGTCCGGCATGAACGTGGTCGGCGATTTGTTCGGCGAGGGCAAAATGTTCCTGCCGCAGGTGGTGAAATCGGCGCGCGTGATGAAGCAAGCGGTGGCCTATCTCGAACCTTATATTGAAGCCAGCAAAGAAGCCGGGCGCAGCAACGGTAAAATCGTGCTGGCGACGGTGAAGGGCGATGTGCATGACATCGGCAAAAACATCGTCGGCGTGGTTTTGCAGTGTAATAACTACGAAATTATCGATCTTGGCGTGATGGTGCCAGGTGACAAAATCCTGAAAACCGCCATGGCTGAAAATGCCGATATCATTGGGCTTTCTGGGCTGATTACGCCATCACTGGATGAAATGGTCAACGTGGCGAAAGAGATGGAGCGTCAGGGCTTCACCATCCCGTTACTGATTGGCGGTGCGACCACGTCGAAAGCGCATACGGCGGTGAAGATCGAGCAGAACTACAGTGGTCCAACGGTGTATGTGCAAAACGCCTCGCGTACCGTGGGTGTTGTCTCTTCACTGCTCTCCGAAAGCCTCAAAGAGGAGTTTGTGGCACGCACGCGCAAAGAATACGACACGGTGCGCATTCAGCACGCACGTAAAAAGCCACGTACGCCGCCGGTCAGCCTGCAAACCGCACGCGACAACGATTATGCCATCGACTGGGAAAGCTACACGCCGCCAGTCGCGCATCGCCTTGGGGTCAGCGCGGTTGAAGCCAGTATCGACACGCTGCGTCACTACATCGACTGGACGCCGTTCTTTATGACCTGGTCGCTGGCGGGGAAATACCCACGCATTCTCGAAGATGAAGTGGTGGGTGAAGAGGCTAAACGCCTGTTTGCCGATGCCAACGCTATATTGGACAGGCTCAGTGAAACCGGCACCCTCAATCCGCGTGGCGTAGTAGGGATTTTCCCGGCAAACCGCGTCGGAGACGATATCGAAGTCTACCGTGATGAAAACCGCGATCAGGTGATAGGTGTGAGCCATCACTTACGTCAGCAGACCGAGAAGACTGATTTCGCCAACTACTGCTTAGCTGACTTTGTTGCACCGAAATCCAGCGGTAAAGCCGATTATCTCGGCGCTTTTGCGGTGACCGGTGGGCTGGAAGAGGATGCGCTGGCCGAAGCGTATGAGCAGCAGCATGATGATTACAATAAGATCATGGTTAAGGCGCTGGCAGACCGTCTGGCAGAAGCTTTTGCCGAATATCTGCATGAGCGGGTACGTAAGGTGATTTGGGGCTTTGCCGCCCATGAGAACCTGAGCAACGAAGAGTTGATTCGCGAAAATTATCAGGGCATTCGTCCTGCTCCGGGCTATCCGGCCTGTCCGGAACACACGGAGAAAGCGCAAATCTGGCAGTTGCTGGATGTGGAGACGCACACTGGCATGAAGCTCACGGAGTCCTTTGCTATGTGGCCGGGCGCGGCAGTATCCGGCTGGTATTTCAGCCATCCGGACAGCAAATACTTCGCTGTGGCGCAGATACAGCGCGATCAGGTGGAAGATTATGCGGCGCGTAAAGGGATGAGTGTCAGCGAGGTTGAGCGCTGGCTGGCACCGAATCTGGGTTATGACGCGGATTGATGGGCTGATGGCGTAAAAGGACACGCAGAGCATGCAGTCGGGGCCCAATCAGGCAAGGCCCCGAGACCTCCAGGTGAGCACCTGGAGGTCAACGCCTTTTCAACCTACCACACTTGTCGTTAATTAAACCGCGCATCACGATCTGAGGTCATGTCATACAGCTGATATTTACGCCCCAGCATCTGTCCGCCATCACGCGTTAGCGGCACCCAATTCACCTGCGCACGCCCACGAGTTGGCGTCACGGTAAACAGATCCATTGGAATCGAGATATAGAAGCCTTTGGTGAAGTCGCCTTCGCCATAGGCCTCGGCGGACACGTTGGTTTTGGTGGCGTAGAAGCCGACCATCACACCGCTGTCGAAGCGCTTCGACACATCAACCGTCACACCTTTATCTTTCGCCAGATATTCACCGACGCTGGCTTTCACCAGCACATCCTGCATGAACCATGGGCGCCAGTACGCGGTGAAGTGTCCGGTTGGGGCTTTGTAGTCGGTGAACTGCATCATGTTGTCCCAGTCACGTTGTTTCACGTAGTTGGCATCAACACCAAAAGCCCAGTTGCTGTCTATCGGACGATACAACACTTCACCACCCACGCCGCCGTACATGGTTTCGAGATAACCGCCGTACACCTGGCCATAGAAGCCATTGCCGAGATACCCCATGTAGTTGGCTTGCAGGTCATTAACGTAAACATTGTTCTCGACGTAGTCGCGAATATGGGTTCGCACGCGCGGCAGGGTGGAGTCAGCCGGCGCGCCATTGTAGTTAAATTTGTCGTAGTTATTGGCGAGGTTACCAAACAGGCTGCCGCTAACCAGCAGGTGATCAGTCAGTGCGTAATCAACGCTGCCCATCACGCCCAGTTGGTACATGTAGAAGCTTTCAGGCCCACCAACCGACTGATTGAGCACCGGTGCCAGATTGTAGTGAAGGCGATCTTTGCGGATAAAGAAGCCTTGTTCAGTCTCGCCTGGATCGACCGGATTCTCACGCGTCTGCTGCAGCGGCTGCTCATGACCCAGCGGGTAACCGCTGAGTTCGTTATGCAGGCTGGCAACGTCGGTGCGAGTGGTCACCTGCGGCATATTGAGACGCGACTCGGTGACATCTATGGTATCAATGCCGGCCGGCAGGTTGTTCATGATGATGCGATTGGCACGATCGACGCCTTCGCGCGTATCGCGATATTTCGTCTGTTCGCCAGAGACATACAGCGTACTGCCTTTGGTCTGGATGCGCGGACCGCTTAATCCGGCGTTGTACTTCAGATCGGTCAGCTGGTTGGCTACCACCGTCGGTTGCAACAGATCGCCCTGCGGCTGCGGATGGTAAGCCGGTTTGGCACTATCAATGTGCGACTGGCGCAGATCGTTGAAGTTAGTGCGCACGGTCACGCCAAACATAAAGGTGTTGCCACGCTCATAGCTGGCGTTGATATCGGCCCAATCCGTCAGGCGATAAATCGCTCCAACGTTGACCTTGCTGCGCTGTTCCAGACGTCCGGCAAAGTCATCCTGATAGTCATTACCTTCATATTCCAGCTTCAGGCGTAGCGGCTGCCAGGGGGTTTGATACTCCACGCCGCCAAACAACGCTGCCGGGCCGTGGAACATCTGGGAACCATTGATAGAACCCGCTGAGCCACCGCCGGTGCGGCTACAGAAGCTGTCGCTATAGGAGCAGAACGGGTTTTTGATGCTGCCGCTGTTACCGAGATAGCCCCAGCCGATGCCCATGGTGAAATCAAACGGTCCCCAGGCTTTGGTTGCCACCAGATATTCACTGTCAAACAGGCCGGTACCGCCCAAATCACGCGATCCGACTGCCACTTCAGGCAGCCAGTAGCTCTCCTGCCACAGACGCAGTTTCACATCGAAGGCTTTGTCTTTATAACTTTGATCGCCACTGAAGCCTTCAACTGCGCTATAGCGACGCGTGCGCACGTCAGTGTAACGCACGGTGGTTTCCAGCCATGGGAACAGCTGCAGCGAAGCAGAGTAGTAGCGATATTGATCGTTATCGCGGAAGTTCAGGCTGAATTCGCCCTCTTTCGCCATACGTGCCGTGGGGGTCTGCATCAAACCCACGCCGCCGAAATCCGATTGTGATGGCCCGATGGGTTCCGGCCAGGTTTCCGCGTGCACCTGGCATGCCGCAGAGACAGAAGCAGCCAACAGGCTGAGAAGTAATTGTTTTTTCATCAGTCTGGAATCCGGTGTGTCAGAACAGAAAGCATGCGCGCATTCAAATCAGCTTTGCCCCAGGGCAGGCTCCACGAGGTAAAGCCCAGCCAGATGATGCTGCCGGGTGCCACTTCCACGTGACGTTGATTCCAGTAGGCGACCGGCACCTGCTGCATCTGACCGGAAGGCGAGATCACCGTTGCGAAACTGCGCTCGGCTCCTGACAGGCGATCGTGCGTATCAAGGTAATCACGCACGGTACGACCGGGTTGCCAGCTTGCTTTGCCGGGATGTTCCAGCGCGCCGAGTATCAGCACCTGATTCGGTTGCGGCAGCGTGTAGAGGTCGTAGCTGCCCTGCAGCGTGCGATTGGCTTCTGGACGCAGGCGCACCCAATCAGGATCGAGCGCAGTGAACTGGCGCCCGGTGACCTGTATCGCGCTGAGCTGGTGGATCACCGCGCCAATGGTCGCTGCCAGCGTATCGCCGCTGTCAGCCTGCCAGGTGCGTAAATCAGCCAGCAGCTGTTTCTGTTGTTGCTGTGCCACCGCCGTAGCGCCACGTTCAGCGATCACCGTGCCGGGCCACCAGGTGTGTATTGCCGGGTTGGTGACCAGCTGCGCCAGATTCTGTGCATGATCGATCTGCAGGCTGTTTTGGCTGTGCAGGTCATGCACCGTGACCTGACTATCTGCCAGCGCATAACCGGCCGTCAGCAGCGCGATGGCCGTTAACAGAGGGGAGATTATTTTCATGATTTCGCCGGCTTCAGAATAGTGGTTTCAACAGGGAAGGCATCTGCGGCGAGCATTTGATTTGCCTGCAAAACGCTGCCATCACGGTTATCGATCCAGAAGGTGTTTTGCCATTCTGCGCCGACATCATCCATTCGCACGGTCTCGATCCAGACACGGCAGGGCACGCGCTCACCAGCGATGTTCAGCACGGTGTCATCGCCGCGCTGAAAGGTGGAAATGGCGGTGGCAGCGCGCACTTTCTCTTTCTCACGCCACTGCACCACGCGGGTCCAGCTGGCATTGTTTTGCAGATGCAGCGCATCGGCGAGCGGATCCTGCGCCAGATTGCTGACCTCATCAAGATTGCTGGTCAGCCCCAGCGTTTTGACCAGCCTGCCATGCTGCATCACCAGCATCGCCTTATCCTGAGTGATCCATTTCTGTTGGCCGTTTTCGTCGTAACCGAGCACCACAAAAATGCGTGGTCCTTCATTGATTCGCGCATACAGGCTGGCGTAAGGGAGACTGGCGACCTGCTCATCGGTGACGGTGACATCATCCGGACCGTTCACGGCCAGCATCACGGTTTGTTCCAGGCCTTTTTGCGTTTGTGTGCAGGCCTGCAGCAGCAGGCAGAAAAGCAGCAAGGAGAGTCGGTGCACTGTGTATATCCCTGTCAAAAAATAAAACCAGGCAAAAAATAACCACACGGCTGTGTGGTTATGTTTAAAGGTGCTACATCAACGCGTGGTGCTCGTTGTGGTGGTCGTTGTTGTGCCGGTATTTGCGCCGTCGCCACCGCCAGCAGCAGCGATGCCGAGACCGACTAACGCGCCCAGTGCGCCGATACCTACAGCGGTAGTGGCACCGGTCGAGATTGCTCCCGCCTGCGCACCTGCTGCAGCACCAGCTTCTTCCGGTGCGGCAATCGCAGCGGAAGAAACGGCAACGTAAAGTAAGGCTGCGCCGGCAACCATCAGTTTTTTCATAACAACGTTTCCTGCATTTTTAGAAACAAATGAATGAAGGATGTACCCTAATTTCGGGCGCGTTCAGTATAGGGCAACAAATTACCAGAGTTCATCGCCAGTAAAAGAGGGTGAAAATCAGAGGTTATTCTGGTGATAAATACGGCGAATTGGCGATAGCTGCTTTTTTTTAATGAAGATTTTTACGAGGGTGGAATATTTGAGTGGCTGAGATTGATGCGGCAGGATTTTTCACTTTTTCATTAAAAAAATGGTACGGAATAGGAATAATCAGAATTTCCTGAACAGGGTTTAATTTTAATAACTGTTTAATCAATCAGATACATATTATAAGCGGCTTATTTAGATCCATTTTTTGATCAATGAACTGTCGTTGTTGAACGGCAACTTCCGATTTTCCTTAGACCATTTTAAGAATTATCTAACCGCGATGGGGCCACTCAGTATCAAATTTAGGAGGATAACCGCATGTTTGACAAAAATAAGGCGGCAATGAAGCCGCCTTATTCGTATCGGCAGGAAAATTAACGCCAGGATTTGTAGCGGTTAATTAAGCCATTAGTGGAACTGTCATGGCTGTTAATCTGCGCTGCATTTTCCAGCTCTGGCAGAATACGGTTTGCCAGCTGTTTGCCCAATTCAACACCCCATTGGTCAAAGGTGAAGATGTTAAGAATCGCGCCCTGAGTGAAGATCTTGTGTTCGTACAGCGCAATCAGTGCACCCAGGCTGAACGGGGTGATTTCACGCAGCAGGATGGAGTTGGTTGGGCGGTTACCTTCGAACACCTTGAACGGCACGATGTGAGCAACAGACTCAACGGATTTACCGGCATCGGTAAACTCTTTCTCAACCACATCACGAGATTTACCAAACGCCAGTGCTTCGGTCTGCGCGAAGAAGTTCGACAGCAGTTTCGGATGGTGATCGGTCAGTGCGTTGTGGGTCTGCGCCGGGGCGATAAAGTCGCAAGGGATCAGTTTGGTGCCCTGATGAATCAGCTGATAAAACGCATGCTGGCCGTTGGTGCCTGGCTCGCCCCAAATAATTGGGCCGGTCTGGTAATCCACCGGATTGCCTTCGCGATCCACGTACTTACCGTTGGACTCCATGTTGCCCTGCTGGAAGTACGCCGCGAAGCGGTGCATGTACTGGTCGTAAGGCAAGATGGCTTCGGTTTCGGCACCAAAGAAGTTGTTGTACCAGATACCAATCAGTGCCAGCAGCACTGGCAGGTTCTGTTCGGCTGGTGTGTTGGCAAAGTGGTTGTCCATAGCATGCGCGCCGCTCAGCAGCTGTTCGAAGTTCTCGAAGCCCACTGACAGGATGATCGACAAGCCAATCGCTGACCACAGTGAATAGCGACCGCCGACCCAGTCCCAGAACTCAAACATGTTGTCGGTATCGATACCGAACTCGCCCACCGCTTTACCGTTGGTCGACAGCGCAGCAAAGTGTTTGGCGACATGCTGCTGATCGCCCGCGGTTTTCAGGAACCAGTCGCGCGCGCTGTGGGCGTTGGTCATGGTCTCCTGCGTGGTGAAGGTTTTAGACGCCACGAGGAACAGGGTAGTTTCCGGGCTGAGATCTTTCAGCGTTTCGGCAATGTGCGTGCCATCCACGTTTGAAACAAAGTGCATGTTCAGGTGATTTTTATACGGGCGCAGCGCCTCCGTCACCATGAATGGACCGAGATCCGAACCGCCGATACCGATGTTCACCACGTCGGTGATCGCTTTGCCGGTATAACCTTTCCACTCGCCGCTGATGATGCGCTCAGAGAAGCCTTTCATCTTCGCCAGCACCGCGTTCACTTCTGGCATCACATCTTTGCCATCAACAATGATTGGCGTGTTGCTGCGATTACGCAAAGCAACGTGCAGCACGGCACGCTCTTCGGTGCGGTTGATCTTCTCACCAGAGAACATGGATTTGATGGCGCCCGCCAGATCGGTCTCTTTTGCCAGCGCCTGTAACTTATCGAGGGTTTCCTGGGTGATGCGGTTTTTTGAGAAATCCACCAGCATCTGATCGTCGAAAGTGGCAGAGAATTTCGCAAAACGATCGGCATCATCTTTAAACAGGTCGGCGATCTGCACCGATTTCATCTGGTCAAAATGCTGCTGCAGCGCTTTCCAGGCTGCGGTTTGTTTCGGATTGATATTTTTCATGGCAACACTCTTGTTGAAATAAGAACCGTCATTCCAGCCGGGCGCGTCCTGCTGGCCCAGCGTGCTAAGCATTTCTTGTGGCTGATACGCTACCGCGAACGGGTTTCAGTATGACCACAGTTGCAAACGAAGGGAAAAAATTTGTGACCGTGGCCGCAAGGTTTCAGGTTAATCCGGCGGCGATTGTCGATGTTCTGGCAAACAAATTCCCTGTGCCGCATCAGCAAAAAGCCGCGTTTTTGCGCGCCGTTGACTACTTTAGGCGGGTGCGAGCACCAGCGTTTGTTCTGCGATGCGCTGGCGTAATGCTAAAAAAGAATTTTCAACGTGTTGCAAGGCTGGACAGCGGAAGAATTAATCAGTATTTTGTGCCCGCGACTTGCACCTTTGGGTGCAAGCCAGAAGAGGCGCGTCGCCCAGGCAGTGTGTTTGAGGATCCGTATCCAACGACAACACATCATGGGGTGCGACGCCGAGATGGAACAACACGCGGAGTGTTGTCCTGTCGGCTGCAGGGGCTGAATCCTCTGGGTTGTCACCAGAAGCGTCCGCAGTCGGACGTTTCGCAAGGTGAAGTGCTTTTGGTGACTCATCTCCTGATCTTGTCTGTCCAATTCTGCTCTTCTCTTGTGCCAAGGCTGAAATCACCGCTTCCGTTTAACAACGGGAGAAAGCTAATCTGACACGAGGTTCGTTACATGTCTCAAAATCTGATCGTGGCGAAATTTGGCGGCACCAGCGTTGCCGATTTTGATGCCATGAACCGCAGCGCGGATGTTGTGCTCTCCGATGCCAATACCCGTTTAGTGGTGCTCTCTGCGTCTGCTGGCGTGACTAATCTGCTGGTTTCTCTGGCTGAAGGCCGGGAACTGGAGCAGCGCGCGCACCTGCTGGACGAAATTCGCAATATTCAATACGCCATCATTGATCGCCTGCAATCCCCTGAAGTGATTCGCCAGGAGATTGATCGCATGCTGGAAAATATCCTGATGCTGGCGGAAGCCACTGCGCTGGCGACATCACATGCGCTGACCGATGAGCTGGTGAGCCACGGTGAGCTGATGTCGACCCTGCTGTTTGTGGAGGTCCTGCGTGAGCGTCAGGTCAATGCCGAATGGTTTGACGTGCGTAAAGTGATGCGCACCAGCGACCGTTTCGGTCGTGCTGAGCCTGATGTTGCCACGCTGAAAGAGCTGTCCACCGCGCAACTGGCTCCACGTGTTGCAGAAGCGCTGGTCATTACTCAGGGCTTTATTGGTAGCGAAGGCAAAGGGCGCACCACCACGCTGGGACGTGGCGGCAGCGACTATACCGCAGCACTGTTGGGGGAAGCCCTGCAGGCGTCGCGTGTGGATGTCTGGACCGACGTGGCCGGTATCTACACCACCGACCCACGCGTAGTGCCCACCGCGAAACGCATCGAAGAGATCACCTTCGAGGAAGCGGCTGAAATGGCGATTTTCGGGGCGAAAGTGTTGCATCCGGCGACCTTACTGCCTGCGGTGCGCAGTGACATTCCGGTGTTCGTGGGTTCAAGCAAAGATCCGGCTGCGGGTGGCACGCGCGTGTGCAATGAAACCCAGAATCCGCCGCTGTTCCGTGCGCTGGCGCTGCGTCGTAAACAGACGCTAATGACGCTGCATAGCCTGAACATGCTGCACGCGCACGGCTTCCTGGCCGAAGTGTTTGCGATTCTGGCCCGCCATAACATCTCCGTCGATCTGGTCACCACTTCAGAAGTGAGCGTGGCGCTGACGCTGGACACCACCGGTTCTTCGACCACCGGTGAAAGCCTGTTGACGCAAGCACTGCTGACTGAGCTCTCTTCACTGTGCCGCGTGGAAGTGGAAGAGAACCTGGCGCTGGTGGCCATTATCGGCAATAACCTGTCGAAAGCCTGCGGCGTCGGCAAAGAGGTGTTTGGTGCCCTTGAGCCGTTTAACCTGCGCATGATCTGTTACGGAGCCAGTAGCTATAACCTGTGCTTCCTGGTACCAACGCCAGACGCAGAAGAAGTGGTGCGCGCGCTGCATAAGAATCTTTTTGGTTCTTAAGGCAACTTTTTAGCGCAATCCATCAAGCCGGACCTGGTCCGGCTTTTTTATTTTTGCGACAGGCAACAGGCGTGTGATATCTCGTTCACTGCCCTAAATGTAGCGGATATCTTCGCTGTTTACCCGGATTTGCCGCAGACGATCCGCATTTTATCCTGCCAGCGACTTCCCGCCTTACGTCACGATAATGAAATGTTATGATCCCGCGTCCGTCGCTGTGGTCGTTCCCCGCGCGGCACTTCATCTGTGGCATATGAAATAAATTAAAAAATATCTAAGGAAGTCTCTCCATGCTCGCCAAATTAACCCGCCTGTTCCCGCTCTGGGCCGTGCTGCTCTCGGTAGCGGCGTATTACTCACCCTCGACGTTCCTCGGCATTGGGCCGTGGGTGACTTATCTGCTGATGCTGATCATGTTCGGCATGGGCGTCACTCTGAATATTGATGATTTCAAACGTGTGCTGACGCGTCCGGCACCGGTTATCGCCGGCACCTTTTTGCACTATCTGGTGATGCCACTCGCCGCCTGGGGCCTGGCAAAACTGTTCCATATGCCGCCGGATCTCTCGGCTGGGATGATTTTGGTAGGCAGCGTGGCCAGCGGCACCGCGTCCAACGTGATGATCTATCTGGCAAAGGGCGATGTGGCCCTGTCCGTGACCATCTCTTCAGTGTCTGCGCTGGTGGGTGTTTTCGCGACGCCGCTACTGACGCGCTTCTATGTCGATACCCACATTCAAGTTGATGTGATCGGCATGCTGCTCAGCATCGTTAAAATCGTGGTTATCCCGATTGGTCTGGGTCTGATCATCCACCACTCGATGAACAGCGTGGTGCGCCGTGTTGAGCCTTATCTGCCGGCATTTTCCATGGTCTGTATTCTGCTGATTATCAGCGCAGTGGTAGCGGGTTCTCAGGGCTTTATCGGTTCTGTCGGCCTGGTAGTGATTGCGGCGGTGATCCTGCATAACGCCATCGGCCTGCTGGGCGGTTACTGGGGCGGCAAGCTGTTTGGCTTTGACGAATCTACCTGCCGCACGCTGGCGCTGGAAGTGGGTATGCAGAACTCAGGTCTGGCAGCCACACTGGGCAAACTTTACTTCTCACCGCTGGCCGCGTTGCCGGGCGCGCTGTTCTCGGTGTGGCACAATCTGTCAGGTTCACTGCTGGCGGGTTACTGGTCGGGCAAACCGATAGAGAAGAAGCAGAAATAATAATGCGAGCGGGCGACCAATGAGCCGCCCGCTGTCTATTCGCTACAGTTTCAGATAAGCGCGAATCCCATCCAGAAACATCTGTGTTGCCAGCATAATCAAAATCAATCCCATTAACCGCTCCAGCGCGTTAACGCCTTTGTCACCCAACAGGCGTAAAAACAGTCCTGACATCAGCAGAATGACCACGGTAACGCCCCAGGCAATCAGCAATGCGCCAACCAAATGTGACATCTGATTAGGATATTGATGTGACAGCAGCATCAGCGTGGCTAACAGCGAAGGACCTGCGACCAGCGGAATCGCCAGCGGCACCAGAAACGGCTCTTCACCCGCCGGTAATCCGCTGGTGCTGGTTTCGCCAGAGGGGAAAATCATGCGAATGGCGATGAGGAACAGGATGATACCACCAGAGATCGAGACGGTTTCGGTGCGCAGATTGAGGAACGCCAGAATACGTTCGCCGGTAAACAGGAACAGCAGCATGATGATCAGTGCGATCAGCATTTCACGTATCAGCACCGCACGTCGGCGCTTGGGTTCGAGATGCTTGAGCACCGACATAAAAATCGGCAGGTTGCCCAGCGGGTCCATAATTAACAGCAGCAATATGGTCGCAGATATCATTTCAGTCATAGGTAAAAGCCATCCCTTTTTCCCGTCATTTTTTAAACTGAGGTGCGTTGGCGACGACAGGCTTCCGAAACGCTGACTCGCGTAGCCGATCGAGAGACTCCGAATTTCCGCCTTTCCGTACCTCGAGTCACTGAGGGGAGTATTAGTTGTACTGCTGAAAAAGTTGGCGCAATCGAATTAATTCACTTGCCAGAAAGCCTGCATTTTGTAGAGTTGGAGGTCGCAGGTAAACCTGATTATTACGCAGATCAACTGGATATTCCGCTTGGTCTTTTCCTCGCACCACGAAGGGCACAGTGAAAACGCCCCGGACGGACAGAAAATGAAGAATGTAGGCTTTATTGGTTGGCGTGGCATGGTCGGCTCTGTGCTGATGTCACGCATGAGTGAAGAACGTGATTTTGATGTGATCAATCCGGTCTTCTTCTCCACGTCTCAGCTTGGTCAGGCGGCACCGACATTCGGCGGCAAGTCGACCGGTGCGCTGCAGGATGCTTTTGATATCGAGGCGCTGAAGGCGCTGGATATTATTATCACCTGCCAGGGCGGTGACTACACCAGTGAAGTCTATCCGAAGCTGCGTGAAAGCGGCTGGCAGGGTTACTGGATTGATGCAGCCTCCACGCTGCGCATGAAAGATGACGCCATCATCATTCTCGATCCGGTAAACCACAACGTGATTCGTCAGGGCCTCGACAACGGTATCAAAACCTTCGTCGGCGGTAACTGCACCGTCAGCCTGATGCTGATGTCACTCGGCGGCCTGTTCGCTAACGATCTGGTGGAGTGGGCGTCTGTCGCCACTTACCAGGCGGCCTCCGGCGGCGGCGCACGCCATATGCGTGAACTGCTGACGCAAATGGGCATGCTGCACAACCACGTGGCAAAATCGTTGCAAGATCCGGCCTCGGCGATTTTGGAAATTGAACGCAGCGTCACCGATTTCACCCGTTCTGGCACTTTGCCGACCGACAATTTCGGCGTGCCGTTAGCCGGCAGCCTGATCCCGTGGATCGACAAGCAGTTGGATAATGGCCAGACGCGCGAAGAGTGGAAAGGCCAGGCAGAAACCAACAAAATCCTGCGTACCAGCAGCCCCATCCCGGTTGATGGTCTGTGCGTGCGTGTCGGCGCACTGCGCTGCCACAGCCAGGCGTTCACCCTGAAGCTGAAAAAAGATATTCCGCTCAACGAAATCGAACAGCTGCTGGCTTCTCACAACGAGTGGGTGAAAGTGGTGCCAAACGACCGCGAAATCACTATGCGTGAGCTGACGCCTGCGGCCGTCACCGGCACGCTGACCACGCCAGTTGGCCGACTGCGCAAGCTGAACATGGGGCCGGAATACCTTTCTGCCTTCACCGTGGGTGACCAGTTGCTGTGGGGCGCGGCTGAACCGCTGCGCCGCATGTTGCGTTTGCTGATCGACTAAGCGCAGCGACAAATCAGACAGGCCGGGGTTTCCCGGCCTTTTTTGTAATCCAGGCTGCAAAACTTAACGCAAATTGCGCCTGACAAGTGATCCGCTTCCCCTTTTTGCTCGTCTAACAAGATTTTTTTGCTTTCCCCCCTGGCTTCTGCCAGCCCCAAGCTATGATTTAACAGTGATGTGCCGGTTGTTAACTGTTTTTGCTTTCCGAACTGAATGGTTGTTGTACACGGCTAAGATCTTCTCCCATGGACGGTGTCCTCTCTTGCTGGTGTATGTATGGCTCAATGAAAAGCAGCGCACCAGAGGCGGCATTGTTGTCCACTCCGGTCGCCTGCGCGAAATCATAGGAAGAAAGTCATGTCAGAGCTTCCCGATCGCCATGCGATCAATGCCCTTTTTGCCGGGAATTATGCCGATCCCTTCTCATTTCTGGGGATGCACCAAACTGTCGAAGGCCTCGAAGTGCGTGCACTGCTGCCTGATGCCTCCGAAGTCTGGGTGATTGAAACCAACACCGGACGCAAATGCGCGCAGCTTAAATGCCTCGATTCGCGCGGCTTCTTCAGCGGGGTGATCCCCCGTCGTAAAAACCTGTTTCGCTATCAACTGGCGGTCACCTGGCACGGCCAGCAAAACCTGATCGACGATGCCTATCGCTTCGGCCCGCTGCTGGCGGAAATGGACGCCTGGCTGCTGGGCGAGGGCACGCATTTGCGGCCCTACGAAACCCTGGGAGCGCACGGCGTGACCATTGATGGTGTCAGTGGCACGCGATTCTCGGTGTGGGCACCCAATGCACGCCGGGTTTCCGTCGTCGGTGAGTTCAACTTCTGGGACGGTCGCCGCCATCCCATGCGCTTCCGCCGTGAACTGGGTGTCTGGGAACTGTTTGTGCCGGGTGCCGTGAACGGCCAGCTCTACAAATATGAAATCATTGATGCGTCAGGACAGATGCGTATCAAGGCCGATCCCTTTGCCTTTGAAGCGCAGATGCGACCACAAACGGCGTCGATGATTTGTGGCCTGCCGCCAAAAATAGAGATGCAGCCGCAGCGCAAAGCTGCCAATGCCTTTGATCAGCCGATCTCGATTTACGAAGTGCACTTGGGTTCGTGGCGCCGCCACACCGACAACAATTTCTGGCTGAGCTACAAAGAGCTGGCGGAACAGCTCATTCCTTATGTGAAAGAGATGGGCTTCACCCACATTGAGCTGTTGCCGATCAACGAACACCCGTTTGATGGTAGCTGGGGCTATCAGCCTCTTGGCATGTATGCGCCGACGCGTCGCTTCGGCACGCGCGATGAGTTTCGTCACTTTATCGCGGCGGCGCATGATGCGGGCATCAACGTGCTGCTCGACTGGGTGCCAGGCCATTTCCCGAGTGATGACTTCGGGTTGGCGAAATTCGACGGCACCGAACTGTATGAGCACAGCGATCCGCGAGAAGGCTTCCATCAGGACTGGAACACGCTGATCTACAACTTTGGTCGCCGTGAAGTCAGTAATTACCTCTCCGGTAATGCACTTTACTGGATGGAGCGATTCGGCATTGACGGTTTACGTGTGGATGCGGTGGCTTCCATGATCTATCGCGATTACAGCCGCAAAGAGGGCGAGTGGATCCCTAACCACTTTGGCGGGCGTGAAAATCTTGAAGCGATTTCCTTCCTGCGCCACACCAATCGCACGCTAGGTCGTGCGGCACCGGGCACCATCAGCGTGGCGGAAGAGTCCACCGATTATCCAGGCGTGACACGCCCCTCTGAAGATGGCGGTCTCGGCTTCTGGTTCAAATGGAACCTCGGCTGGATGCACGACACGCTCGACTACATGAAGCTCGATCCAGTGCACCGTCGTTATCATCACAATCTGATGACCTTCGGCATGCTCTACAACTACACCGAAAACTTCGTGCTGCCGCTGTCGCACGATGAAGTGGTGCACGGCAAACGTTCGATACTCGATCGCATGCCCGGCGATGCGTGGCAGAAGTTCGCCAACCTGCGTGCTTATTACGGCTGGATGTGGGGCTTCCCGGGCAAAAAGCTGCAGTTTATGGGCAACGAGTTTGCTCAAGGCCGCGAGTGGAATCACGATTCGAGCCTCGACTGGCATCTGCTGGAGGGTGAGGATAACTGGCACAACGGCGTACAGCGTCTGGTGCGCGATCTCAACCACAGTTACAAACACTTCACGCCATTACATCAACTGGATTTCGATGCGCAGGGCTTTGAATGGCTGGTGGTTGATGACCACGAAAACTCGGTGTTTGTGTTTGCACGCCGTGACCGTGAGGGCAATGAAATCATCGTTGCCAGTAACTTCACGCCGGTGACGCGCCACCACTACCGTTTTGGCGTTAATCAGCAGGGGGGCTGGCGTGAAGTGTTGAACACCGATCAACAGGATTATCACGGCAGTGATGTGCGCAATCATGGTGTGGTGCATACCGATGCGATTGAGAGCCACGGTCGTGCGCAATCGATCAGCCTGACTTTGCCGCCGCTGGCCACGATTTGGCTGGTGCGGGAGGGAGACTGATGCTGGAGACCGGGCAACCGACGCCGTTGGGCGCTCATTACGATGGGCGCGGCGTTAACTTTACGCTGTTTTCTCGTCACGCTGAGCAGGTGGAGCTATGCCTGTTTGATGCTCACGGCGTTGAACGGCGCTTTCCGCTGCCCGCTCGCAGTGGGGATATCTGGCACGGCTATTTTCCGGCATTAAAGCCCGGCCAGCGTTATGGCTATCGTGTGTATGGGCCGTGGTCGCCTCAACAAGGGCATCGCTTTAACCCCGCCAAACTGCTGGTGGATCCCTGTGCCAAAGCTGTGGTGGGGGATGTGCCGGACGATCCGCGTTTCAACAGTGGCGATCAGCAGCCAGACAGTCAGGATAACGCCGCGATCGCGCCAAAATCCTTGGTCATCAGTGAAGACTTCGATTGGGAGACGGATAAGCCGCTGCGTACGCCGTGGGGCAAGACCGTGATTTATGAAGCTCACGTGCGCGGCCTAACTCAGCAACATCCGGAAATTCCGGAAAGGCTGCGCGGGACTTATGCGGCACTGGGCCATCCTGCTATGGTGAAGTACTTACAACATCTTGGCATTACCGCGCTGGAGCTGCTGCCGATTGCGCACTTCGCCAGCGAGCCGCGTTTGCTACGACTCGGGCTGAGCAATTACTGGGGTTACAACCCGTTCGCGCTGTGGGCGGTGGATCCTCGCTACGCGTCTGGCGAGCAGGGTTTAACGCCCTTGCAGGAGTTTCAGCAGGCGGTCAAAGCGCTGCATGCGGCGGGTATCGAAGTGATCCTCGATGTGGTGTTCAACCACACCGCCGAACTGGAAGAGATTGGCCCCAATATTTCACTGCGCGGCGTGGATAACGCCAGCTATTACTGGCTCGACGCGCAGGGCGATTATCAAAACTGGACCGGCTGCGGCAACACGCTCAATCTCAGCGATCCGCAGGTGATGGAATGGGCATTAGAAGCGCTGCGCTATTGGGTGCGGGACTGCCATATCGATGGCTTCCGTTTTGACCTTGCCAGCGTGCTAGGCCGTACGCCTGACTATCGCCAGGATGCGCCGTTGTTCACCGCTATTAAAGCCTGTCCGGTACTGTCACAGGTCAAATTGATTGCTGAACCGTGGGATATCGGCCCCGGCGGCTATCAGGTGGGCAATTTTCCCGCAGGATTCGCGGAATGGAACGACCATTTCCGCGATGCCGCGCGCCGTTACTGGCTGCACGGCCAGCTCAATAATGGCGAGTTTGCCCGGCGCTTTGCGGCTTCCAGTGACGTATTCCAGCGTGAAGGGCGCTTACCGCACGCCAGTATCAATCTGATCACCGCGCATGACGGCTTTACGCTGCGTGACGTAGTGAGCTTCAACAACAAACACAATCAGGCCAACGGCGAGGACAATCGTGACGGCAGCAGCAGCAACTTCAGCCATAACCATGGCAAAGAGGGGCTACAGGTCAATTTCGATATTGTCGAACGTCGTCGGCGTAGCGTGCACGCCTTACTCACGACGCTACTGCTGGCGCAAGGTACACCGATGCTGCTGGCCGGGGATGAGCGCGGTCACAGCCAGCACGGTAACAATAACGCTTACTGCCAGGACAACCCGCTTACCTGGTTGCACTGGCATCAGGATGATTTTGGACTGGTCGACTTCACTGCCGCGTTAATCCGGCTGCGTCAGCGTATTCCCGCGTTGACGGCAGACCGCTGGTGGCAGGAGGGCGATGGCAATGTGCAGTGGTTCAATGCCAGCGGCAAACCACTGGGAAATGAGGAGTGGGAACAGGGGGCGCACAGAATGCAGATCCTGCTCTCCAGCCGCTGGTTAATAACAATCAACGCCACGGAATCGGTGAGTGACCTTGCCTTACCAGACGGAGAGTGGCGTGCCATTCCTCCTTTCGCCGGGGAAGATAACCCCATCCTGACAACTGTCTGGCACGGGCCCGCACACGGCGTGTGTGTGTTCCTAAAGCAATCATAAGGAGTCAGACATGGTTAAGTTAGATAGAACAGATCCACTGATGCTGGCGCGCCAGCTCCCTACACAAACGGTGGCCTTGATCCTTGCTGGCGGGCGCGGTACGCGTCTGAAAGATCTCACCGCGAAACGCGCCAAACCTGCCGTTCATTTCGGCGGCAAGTTCCGCATCATCGACTTTGCGCTGTCGAATTGTATCAATTCGGGTATTCGGCGCATTGGCGTGATCACCCAATATCAGTCGCATACATTAACGCAGCACATCCAGCGCGGCTGGTCGTTATTCAACGAAGAGATGAATGAATTTGTTGATTTGCTGCCGGCGCAGCAGCGTGCATCCACCGAGCATTGGTATCGCGGTACTGCCGATGCGGTTTCGCAGAACCTCGACATCATTCGCCGCTATCGCGCGCAATACATCGTGATTCTCGCCGGGGATCATATCTACAAAATGGATTACTCGCGGATGTTGCTCGATCACGCTGAACGCGGCGCGAAGTGCACTATCGCCTGCTTACCCGTGCCGCTCGCCGAAGCCACGGCGTTTGGTGTGATGGCGGTGGATGCGGACAACAACGTGATCGATTTTGTGGAAAAACCGCCGAAACCCCCTTCAATGCCGGGTGATGACTCCAAAGCGCTAGCCAGTATGGGCATCTACGTGTTCGACGCGGATTATCTCTACCAACTGTTGGAAGAGGATTTGCTGATCCCCGAATCGACCCATGATTTCGGCAAAGATCTGCTGCCGAAAATTGTCGCCAGCGGTGAGGCGTATGCGCACTCCTTCACCTTATCGTGCGTGCAGAACGATGAAAACGCCGAGCCTTACTGGCGTGACGTCGGAACGCTGGAAGCCTACTGGCGCGCGAATCTCGATCTGGCCTCGGTCACGCCAGAACTGGATATGTACGACCACGACTGGCCAATCCGTACGCATATGGAACCCTTGCCGCCCGCCAAATTTGTGCAGGATCGCTCGGGCAGCCACGGCATGACGATGAATTCACTGGTTTCCGGCGGCTGCATTATCTCCGGTTCGGTGGTGGTGAATTCGGTGCTGTTTCCACGCGTGCGTATCAACTCGTTTTGCAATATCGACTCATCGGTGCTGTTACCAGATGTGGTGATCAATCGTTCCTGTCGTCTGCGCCGTTGCGTGATCGATCGCGCCTGCGTGATTCCGGAAGGCATGGTGATTGGTGAAAACCCAGATGAAGACAGCCGCCGTTTTTACCGTTCAGAAGAAGGCATCGTTTTGGTGACGCGCGCCATGCTGGCCAAATTGGCTGGCTGACCACGAAAGCTACGAGCAAGACATACAGGCAATCGCCGCGGGGAACGCGCGATAACACAATAGGGGTCCAGGATGCAGGTTTTACATGTCTGTTCAGAACTTTTCCCGCTGTTAAAAACAGGCGGGTTGGCTGATGTTGTCGGCGCATTGCCTCAGGCTCAAATTGCCGGTGGAACGGATGCGCGGGTACTGATTCCCGCGTATCCGGATCTGCGAAAAGGGATTCCTGATACCGAAATCGTGGCGGAGTTACATACTTTTGCTGGGCCGGTCCGTTTATTATTTGGACAATTTAACGGTGTTGGCATTTATTTAATAGATGCGCCGGGATTGTATGAGCGTCCCGGTAGCCCTTATCACGACACATCGCAGTTTGCCTACGTGGATAACTATCTGCGTTTTGCGCTGCTGGGCTGGATGGGCGCCGAGCTGGCCAGCGGGTTGGATACATACTGGCAACCCGATGTGGTGCACGCGCATGACTGGCACGCAGGGCTGACCTGCGCCTATATTGCGGCACGAGGTCGCCCGGCGAAAACGGTGTTTACCGTGCACAACCTGGCGTACCAGGGGTTATTCAATGCGCGTCACCTTGATGAGATTCAGCTACCGCGCGCCTTTTTTGACATGCACGGGTTAGAGTTTTTCGGGCAAATTTCGTATCTCAAGGCGGGATTATTTTATGCCGATCATATTACGGCAGTTAGCCCTACGTATGCTCTGGAAATCACCCGGCCAGAATTTGGTTATGGCATGGAAGCGCTGCTAGAGCAGCGTCTGAAAGAGGGACGGTTAAGTGGCATCCTAAATGGCGTTGACCCTGGTATTTGGGACCCGGCGCACGACCTGCTGCTGACGGCGCGTTACGATCGGGAAACGCTGGAGAGCAAGGCGGAGAACAAGCGCCAATTGCAGATCGCCATGGGCCTGAAGGTGGATGACAAAGTGCCCGTATTTTGTGTCATCAGTCGTTTGACCAAACAGAAAGGGCTGGATCTGGTGCTGGAAGCGTTACCGGGGCTACTGGCGCAAGGCGGCCAGTTGGTGCTGTTGGGCCAGGGCGATGCAGAGTTACAACAAGGTTTCCTCGCTGCGGCGGCGGAACATCCAGGCAGCGTCGGCGTGCAGATCGGTTATCACGAAGCTTTCTCGCACCGTATTGTCGGTGGCGCCGATGTGATTATGGTGCCGAGCCGCTTTGAGCCGTGCGGCTTAACCCAGTTGTACGGTTTGAAATACGGCACATTGCCGTTAGTGCGCCGCACCGGCGGGCTGGCAGATACCGTGCAGGACAGTTCGCTGGAGAACCTCGCTGACGGGGTCGCAAGCGGTTTCAGTTTTGAAGACAGTAACGCCTGGTCGCTGCTCCGCGCGATTCGACGTGCTTTTGTCCTCTGGTCCCGTCCTTCTCTCTGGCGCTACGTTCAGCGGCAGGCGATGGGGATGGATTTTAGTTGGCAGGTGGCCGCACAAGCCTACCGCGATCTTTATCAACGTTTGCTGTAATCAGAGATTGGGATACTGGATATGAATGCACCTTTCACCTATGCCTCACCCACGCTAACGGTTGACGCACTGAAGCACTCAATCGCCTATAAACTGATGTTTACTATTGGTAAAGACCCGTCGATCGCCAATCAGCATGAGTGGCTTAACGCCGCCTTGCTGGCAGTGCGCGATCGTATGGTGGAACGTTGGTTGCGCTCCAGCCGTGCGCAGCTGTCGCAGGATGTGCGTCAGGTTTACTACCTGTCGATGGAGTTCCTGATGGGACGCACGCTGGGCAATGCACTGCTGGCGATGGGCATCTATGACGATCTCAATCAGGCGCTGGACGAGATGGGGCTCGATCTCAGTGAACTGATGGACGAAGAGAACGATCCGGGGCTTGGCAATGGCGGCCTGGGTCGTTTAGCGGCCTGTTTCCTCGACTCGCTCGCCACGCTCGGCTTGCCGGGACGCGGTTATGGCATTCGTTATGACTACGGCATGTTCAAGCAGAACATTGTCGACGGTCAGCAGCGTGAATCTCCGGATTACTGGCTGGAATACGGCAATCCGTGGGAGTTCCAGCGCTTCAATACCCGCTATAAAGTCCGCTTTGGTGGCCGTCTGCAGCATGAAGGCGCGCGCGTACGTTGGCTGGAAACCGAAGAGATTATCGCGGCGGCTTACGATCAAATCATTCCCGGTTTCGACACCGATGCCACCAACACGCTTCGCTTGTGGAGCGCGCAGGCCAGCAATGAGATCAACCTCGGCAAGTTTAACCAGGGTGATTACTTTGCGGCGGTGGAAGATAAAAACCACTCAGAGAACGTATCGCGCGTGCTCTATCCGGATGATTCTACCGATTCTGGTCGTGAACTGCGTTTACGTCAGGAGTATTTCCTCGTCTCCGCCACGGTGCAGGATATTTTGAGTCGCCACTGGCAAATGCATGAAACCTGGGACAACCTGGCGGATAAAATTGCTATCCATCTCAATGACACCCACCCGGTTTTAGCCATCCCTGAATTGATGCGCTTGTTGATCGACGAGCACAAGTTCAGCTGGGATGACGCTTTTGAGGTCACTTGCCAGGTGTTCTCGTACACCAACCACACGTTGATGAGTGAAGCGCTGGAAACCTGGCCGGTGGACATGTTCGGCAAGATTCTGCCGCGCCATCTCAGCATCGTGTTTGAAATCAATGATTACTTCCTGAAAACCATCCAGGAATATTATCCGGACGATTGGGATTTGATGTCGCGCATCTCGATCATCGACGAAAACAACGGCCGTAAGGTGCGCATGGCGTGGCTGGCGGTGGTGGTCAGCCACAAGGTGAATGGCGTTTCAGAGCTGCATTCCAATCTGATGGTGCAGTCGCTGTTTGCTGATTTCGCGCGCTTGTTCCCTGGGCGTTTCTGTAATAAAACCAATGGCGTGACGCCACGTCGCTGGCTGGCGCTGGCCAACCCGGCGCTGTCCGATGTATTGGACGAGACTATTGGTCGCACCTGGCGTACCGATCTCAGTCAGTTGAGTGAACTGACGCCGCACATTGATTATCCGGCCTTCATCGAGCAGATTGCCGATGCCAAGTTCGCCAACAAAAAGCGTCTGGCGGATTGGGTGGCGAAGAATATGGATATCGTGCTGGATCCGCATGCGCTGTTCGATGTGCAGATCAAACGCATTCACGAATACAAACGTCAGTTGCTCAATGTGTTACATGTCATCACGCGCTACAACCGCATCAAAGCTGATCCTACTGCGGATTGGGTGCCACGCGTGAATATCTTTGCCGGTAAAGCGGCATCCGCCTATTACGTGGCGAAGCACATCATTCATTTGATCAACGATGTGGCCAATGTGATCAACAACGATCCCCAGGTGAGGAACAAGCTGAAGGTGGTGTTTATTCCCAACTACAGCGTAAGCCTGGCGCAGATCATTATTCCGGCGGCGGATCTCTCTGAGCAAATTTCTACCGCGGGAACCGAGGCATCGGGTACCAGTAACATGAAATTTGCCCTCAACGGCGCGTTGACCATCGGTACGCTGGATGGTGCGAACGTCGAGATGCGCGAGCATGTTGGTGAGGAGAATATCTTTATCTTCGGCAACACCACGCCGCAGGTCGAGCAGCTGCGCAAGGATGGCTACAACCCGCGTAAATATTATGAGGAAGATGCCGAGCTGCACCTGGCGCTGACGCAAATTGCCAGCGGCGCATTCAGTCCAGGTGAGCCAGGTCGCTATCGCAATCTGTTTGATGCGTTGGTGAATTTCGGCGATCACTACCAGCTGCTGGCCGATTATCGCAGCTATGTCGATGCGCAGGATAAGGTGGATAAGCTCTATCGCCAGCCAGATGAGTGGCAGCGCCGTGCGGCATTGAATATCGCCAATATGGGCTACTTCTCAGCGGACAGAACGATTCAGGAATACGCGGATGAGATCTGGCATATTTCGCCGGTGAGGTTGTAAAGCAAGCAGTCTAAAGGGCGGGGGCTAACGCAGTCTGGTATGGGTTTGCGGCTGGCGTCCTCGCGCCGCTGACGCGGTTCCTTCACTTCATTCGTCAGCCTGGCGGACCGGCGGGGATGGCACATCGTGTGCCGCCCAGCCTTTCGCCCGCGTCCTGCGGGCTCTCCTGGCAGGCTCATTCTGTTCAGCGCTGTGGATTGCCAGCCCCTGAGCTATCCCAGCCTGCTCCTTCGCTTCCCTGCGCGTAGTTAACAATAACTATGATCCCAACATCATTTAAACGCAGCCAACGCATCTGCAGTTCGCAGGATGAAGGGGATTACTTCAGAGTGATGCTCTTCACAATGGCATCGGCATCGCTCTGCGCCTGCTGCTGGTTATCCGCTGGCAGGGTAATTTGCAGGGTCAGCAGTTTGCCATCCACTTTTGCCAGGATCACGGAAGACCATGACGTCTGGTTGTTGGCCGAAATCACGGTATCCAGCTGCTGAGCAGATTGATCTTTCAGCGTCACCGCTTTATTGGAAACCACCTGCAACTGCGGATCGCGACCGCGCTGTTGTTGTTCCAGACGCTGTGACAGGGCATCCAGCGCTTCGTTGGTTGGGTCACCAGCAATCACGATAATGGCGCGCTGACCGGTTTCATCGGCGTACACATGCATATTGGTGGATTCAGAACCGAGCTTGCCGCTCTTATCCGACATGCCCGCAGGCAGAGTGAAGCTCAGCTTGCCGTCCATCAGGTTGACAGTCTGGGCCGACTGGCTGGCGCTGGCACCGTTGCTGCCCGCAGCAGCATCCTCTTTCTTCTGGTCACAGGCCGCGAGACCCAATACCAACAAACCAATACCTGCATATTTCACTAAGTTACGCATTCTTTTCCCTTTTACATGATTCCAGTCGTTCAGGCTTTTAGCCTAAATAATTCAAGCGTCAAAAAGGTCGCCAGCGCGTCTCCCCGGCGCTTACGTGAGTAAGGAAGTGGGAAAACCGCGCGCGGCCAACAGATCAGCCGTTTGAAGTATGACGGCTATCAAAACGGAATCGGCGGTCAAAAGCAACCGCCGGTCTGTCAGGAAATCTTAGCGTGCTGTCGCGTTTCGTCTATGTGCAATTAGCCGAAATTCACCTGGCGTTGAGAAGAGCGTTCAGCCAGACGCTTCAGCAGGCTGTTCAGCAACACACCGTAAGCGGGCAGGAAGAAAATCATGCAGATCAGCACTTTGAAGCTGTAATCCACCATTGCGATCTCCACCCAATGCGCGGCCATGAACGGGTCTGGGCTCTTGTAGAAGGCGATGAAAAAGAAGGCCAGCGTATCGCTGATATTACCGAGGAACATGGCCGCTGCAGGGGCGATCCACCACTGCGGTAAACGACGCAAACGGTTAAAAACGTGGACATCCAGAATTTGGCCCAGCGCATAGGCCATAAAGCTGGCACTGGCGATACGCGCGACAAACAGATTCACCTGTTCCAGCGATGCCCATCCTTGCCATTCGCCCTGATAGAACACGCAGGACACCACGTAAGAGATAAACAGCGCCGGGATCATCACCGCCAGAATAATACGACGGGCTAACGGCGCGCCAAAGATGCGCACGGTGAGATCGGTAGCAAGGAAGATAAACGGAAAGCTAAAGGCACCCCAGGTGGTGTGGAAGCCGAAGATGGAAACCGGCAGCTGTACCAGATAGTTACTGGAAGTGATCACCAGCAAATGGAATAGCGATAGCCAAAACAGCGCATGCATGCGCTGACGTGCAGAGAAATCAATCATGTAAGACCTTTTTAGTAATGGGGTGAGGGAACCCAACAATCCTCTTCATACTTCGCGTTGTTGCGGCGTTGGCTGCGTTCGCGTACCTCAGTCACTGACTTGTGTAAGTTCCTGGGGGATACACGCTCTTGCCGCCTTACTACAGCGAGAATTATTTCGAGGATTGAGCAATGTGGTAAAAAAACGGCGGCGATCTTAGCGCGTTGCGCAATTAATGCAATGGTTAATTTTAACGCAATCGTTATCGCCTTGCGCTGTGCATTTAGCGCGCTAGAATGAGCGCCCATCTTGAATGAAGACAGAGAATCATGAGCGATCCCTTTTCTGCGCCAGACCACAAGCTTGATGCACTTGGCCTGCGCTGCCCAGAGCCGGTGATGATGGTGCGTAAAACCGTGCGCACCATGCAGGCGGGCGAAACCTTACTGATCATTGCCGACGATCCGGCCACCACGCGTGATATTCCCGGTTTTTGCCGCTTTATGGAACATCAGTTGCTGGCACAGCAGACGGAAACGTTGCCGTACCAGTATTTGATTCAGAAAGGCACGGCTTAACGCTGTCGCAGTAATCGCAACGCGTTGGCTGTGACCAGCGCTGTCGCACCTGAATCGGCCAGCACCGCCAGCCACAAACCGGTGAAACCGAGCAGTGTGGTGATCAGGAAAATGCCTTTCAGCCCCAGCGCTATCGCGATGTTTTGACGGATAATGGCACGCGTGCGACGGGCCAGCGCCACGGTACGCGGCAGAATCGCCAGGCGGTTTTGCGTCAGCGCGGCGTCGGCGGCTTCCAGCGCGACATCGGTGCCGCTGCCCATGGCAATGCCGAGGGTGGCGGCTTTCATCGCCGGAGCGTCGTTAATACCATCGCCCACCATAGCCAGCGGCTGCTGCTGCTCCAGTTTGCGCACCATCTCCACTTTATCGGCAGGCAACAAGCCGGCGCGATAATCGATGTTGAGTTGCGCCGCCATCGCCGCTGCCGCACGGGGGTTATCGCCAGTCAGCATCAGGCTATTAATGCCCAGCGCGTGCAACTGTGCCAGCGCCGTGACGGCTTCCTCGCGTAGCTGATCCTGCAACGCCAGGGTGCCGAGCACCGTCTCATCCTGCAACAGCACCACAACGGTTTTACCTTGCGCTTCCCGTTGCGCGATCGCCTGTTGCTGGTCGACGGTGAGCGTGGAGATATCGCGCGGTGCCAG
This sequence comes from Pantoea rwandensis, assembly GCF_000759475.1. Lineage (NCBI taxonomy): Bacteria > Pseudomonadati > Pseudomonadota > Gammaproteobacteria > Enterobacterales > Erwiniaceae > Pantoea > Pantoea rwandensis. The sequence goes on along the minus strand of NZ_CP009454.1, from coordinate 203,792 downwards.
CAGCTGAAACGTCACGTCATCAATCTGCGCACGGATACCGCTGCCAGCCAGCGTTTGCTGCTGCCGGGCGCGCGGTAGCTTGAGCTGGCGCTTTTCTGCCTCGCGCACGATGGCGATCGCCAATGGATGGCTGGAACCTTGCTCCACGGCAGCTGCCATCCGCAACATCTCGTGTTCATCCATCGCACTGAAGGAATCGACCTCGGTCACCTGCGGTTTACCTAGGGTGAGGGTGCCGGTTTTATCGAATGCGATGCTCTGGATACGGCTAAGACGTTCCAGCGCGGCTCCGCCTTTGATCAGGGCGCCCTGACGCGCTGCCGCTGCCAAGCCAGAGGTGATCGCTGCGGGAGTTGAAATCACCAGCGCACAAGGGCAGCCAATCAACAGCAGCGTCAGGCCCTTATAAATCCACGGCAACCACGCGGCCCCAACTAACAGCGGCGGCAGCACCATCACTAACAGCGCCAGCAGCATAATGGCAGGCGTATAAATGCGGCTGAAGCGATCAATAAAACGCTCAACCGGCGCACGGTGGCTTTCAGCTTCTTCGATAAGCTGCAGGATGCGGTCAATCGCGCTCTGGCCAGGTTGGGAGATCACTTTCAGCGTGACCAGACGATCGACGCTGGTGGCGCCAGCCATCACCGTTTCGCCTGGCTGACGGGCAACCGGCACGGATTCGCCTGTCAGCGCACTTTCATCAAAACTGGCGCTCTGGTTCAGCAGCTCGCCATCGGCCGGCAAACGACCGCCAGCCGCGACTTCAATCGTATCGCCAGGGTGCAAGTCAGCCAGCGCCACCTGCTCGCGCTGCGTGCCTGTCAAACGCGTAGCGGTATCGGGGCGCAGTGCCATTAACGCCGTCACACCGCGACGTGCGCGAGAAGCTGCAAATGACTCCAGCCGTTCGCCCAGCTGGAACAGCAGCAGCACCATGGCGGCTTCGGCATGTGCGCCAATCACCAACGCACCAGTGGCAGCAAGGGTCATCAGGGTTTCGATACTGAAGGGTGAACCGCCTCGCAGCAGTTTCCACGCGCTGAATGCAATCGGAGCCAGGCCGATCAGCGTGGTCATCACAAACAGGCGATCGCCCCATACCGAAGAAACCTGGCTCAGCAGCCAACTGGCAAGCATCAGCAGCGCCAGTAACAGCAAACCGGCATTTTCCTGCCAGCGGCGTTGCGGTGCGGGCTGAGATTGCGGATCGTTTGCGGTCAGGGTAAAGCCGACATTTTTTACCGCTTGTTCGATGGCCGGGCGGATATCCTGGTCGGCATCCACTAGCAGTTTTTCACTGGCAAAAATCACGCGAGCAGTGCGTACTTCTGCCAGCTGTTGCACGGCACTTTCAATTTTTCGCGCGCAGCTGGGGCAGTCCATTCCAGCAATCTGCCAGCGGAATTGATGGGCGCTGAGCGTGGGCCTGTCGCTTTCGGCGTCGCTTTCGCCACCGGGACTGCCGCTCTCGTTGTCGCAGCAACCGCAACCACTTTCTGGTGTGGCGGGAAGGGCGGCTGAGATTTTCAGCGTCGTGGGTGAAACGCTGCGAATGGCGCACAGCGGCTGGGTTTTGCTGTGGGATTTTCCACAACGGCATGAATGAGAATGGGCGTGCATAGAGCCTCCGGGATCAATGCGGGCCACTGCCCGCATCCCGAATGCTACACTCTGGAGTCAACTCCAGAGTCAAGCGAAAGGTCATCTTTTCTTCAATACAGCCACAGTGAACGCACAATCATAAAGTGGCCGGCGAAGTAGCAAGCGGCAACAATAGCGCTATCGGCACTGAAACGGCGGCGATAATGGGTGATAAACCAGACAATGTTGCCTAACAGCAGCAATCCGGCGCCAACCAATAGTGAGAAGCTGTAATCCGTCGGGCGGAAGAAGTAATTCTCTGCCGCCATCCAGTTCATCACCAGCGTCATCCCAATGAGGGTACAGATCGGCCAGCGCAAATCCTCCAGCTTCGACCAGATAATGCCAATCACCACCACCCCAATCACCAGCAGCGTGACCGGAATCGGCCAGAAGAAACTCATGGTCATGTGGGCAGCAAAGCTGATGGTGTAGAGCAGATGTGACAAGAAGAATGCGCCCAGTGCATAGAGCATTTGCTGGCGAGGCAGTAACGTCAATGCATCACCGACCAGAGTGGCAACCAGGCCCGCCAGAATCAGATAGTCGGTGGTATTCAGTGTGGGTGCTTGCCATGCCCAGGCGACCAGCAACAGCAAGGTAACGGGTTTGAACAGCCAGCGTTGCCACTGCGGGCCGCGGTATGAAGCATCAACGTACAGCCAACCGGAAAAAAGTACGGCAAGGAAAGACCAAAGCATGTTTTCTCCCTTTTCTGAACGTGCTGTTCAGAGTCATGAATTTTCCCAAAATCGCGATCTCAGTGTAAGTTACCGGCGACGAATGTGACAATCGGTCAACTCTGGTTGTATGCTTTGTCGTCTTTAACTGTTCCGACACTAACGCAAAGTGCGAGAGAAAACATGAGCAAACCACCGCTAATCTTTTTCATCGTTCTGGCGATTATTGCCGTATTGGCGACCCGTCAGTTTATTAAGCAACGCCGTGAAACCGCGGTAAATGATGCTTCACCGATTCGCTCACTGAGCGTTGAAGTGAAAACCAAACGTGAGTTCCCTTCGCCCAATCGCCGTACGCGCCAGCGTGAAGAGATTGTGGCTGAAGATATGAAGTACGAAGCCTGGTTTCATCCACTCAATGGGGCGAGTGATATCAAGGTGGTGGTGAGCGCTAATGACTATCATCATATTGATAAAGGCGCGAGGGGAGAGTTGAAAATGCAGGGTAGCCGCTTTGTCAGTTTCACGCCTGCGCAATAAAACGGGCCGCTGCTGCGGCCCGTATCGTTACATCTTCGGGTAATGCTTCTTCTGCCATGCCAGCAGTTCAAACACACCAAAAAAGAAAATCTTCGCCTGCGTGACGCCACTGAGTTTTGGCGCCTCTTTCGGCTGGGTAGCGCGCAGCAGAACCAGCTGCAAGCCGTGCATGATCACCATGAAGAACAGTGCCACATGCACAAAGTAGCGCAGCGGTGTCGGGAAAGGATGCACCAGATTGAGCAGCAGAAATGCCCAGACGCAAATCATCAGTAATCGTCCCAGATTAAGCCACATCGTGCGTCTCCTGTTGGCGTTGATAAAGGCGATAAGCCACCTGACCGGCAATTTTTTCGCGGTACAAGTCCCAGTTAGCGGGAGCCACTGGCGTGCCGTGCTCCACTTCACTTTCGACGTAAATCAGCGCGTTCTCCGCCAGCCAGCCGTTGTTTTCCAACAGCGTCAGCGTCTCCAGCAGTAACCCTTTGCGGAATGGTGGATCAACAAACACCACATCGAACGGCTCTCCGGGTTGGCTCAACCACTGAAGAGTATTGGTCTGCACGACTTTGCCTTGCGTCGCACGCAGGGTTTGCAGATTCTGCGACAGCTGTTGGGCGACGGAACGTTCCATCTCAAGCAGCGTAGCAGACGCCGCATAGCGTGACAGTGCTTCCAGCCCGAGCGCACCGCTACCGGCGAAGCAATCAAGACAACGCGCTTCCTGAATATCCGGCGCCAACCAGTTAAACAGGGTTTCACGCACGCGATCGGTGGTCGGGCGCAGACCCGCGCTATCCGGCACCGGTAATTTGCGACCGCGCCACTGTCCGCCAATGATACGAATCTGGCCAGCAGCGCCGCTGCTGCGGGGGGATTTACTCATTTTGCTCACAACTCGTCATAATTTGTTGCGTAGTTTAACGGGCGTGGCAGGCAGAAGAAACGTAAAAAAGGGTGCTGTGGTGCGCTGGCTGGAAAGTGTTAGACTACTGAGTTGATATGGCGCGCGTAATTGCCTGATTTTTACGCCGCTCGCGAACAAAAAATTGAATTTTTTATCCCCTGGGAACAGCGTGCTACCGGGAATAAGCCATCGAGGAGTGTGGTTACACAATGGCAAAAGAGAAAAAACGTGGCTTTTTTTCCTGGCTAGGCTTTGGCAAAGAAGAAGAGAAGCAGCAGCCTGCGGAAGAGCAGCAACCGGCCGAAGCGGCGCAACAGCCGATCGCTGAAGAGAGCGCGTTAGTAAGCGCCGAAGCGCAGGCGGAAGAGACGGTTGCCGTCACTGAGCACGTAGCCGAAGAACAACGGGCACAGCCGGAAGCGGTGGTGTCCGAGCCGATCACGGCAATTGAAGAGGAAGTGCTGCCGGAAGAGGAAGTCCATTCGGATGTGGCACCTGGCGAAGAGGAGCCTCAGGCAGAAGAACTGATTGTTGAAGCGCCTGCTGCGCAGCATGAGCCAGAGATCGAAGAAGCGGTCGTTGAGCCAGTGAGTGCGCAGCATGAGCCAGAGATCGAAGCAGCGGCCGTTGAGCCCGTCATTGCGCAGCGCGAGCCAGAGATCGAAGAAGCGGTCGTTGAGCCAGTGATTGCGCAGCATGAGCCAGAGATCGAAGAAGCGGTCGTTGAGCCAGTGATTGCGCAGCATGAGCCAGAGATCGAAGACGCGGTCGTTGAGCCCGTCATTGCGCAGCATGAGCCAGAGATCGAAGACGCGGTCGTTGAGCCAGTCATTGCGCAGCACGAGCCAGAGATCGAAGCAGCGCCTGCTGAACCCGTGATTGCGCAGCACGAGCCAGAGTTCGAAGACGCAGCCGTTGAATCTGAAGATGACGCGTTGAGCGACGAAGAGCTTGAAGCATTGGCGTTGGCCGAAACCTATGCAGAAGACGCTGAAGCCGAAGCGCAGGATACCGTCAGCGATTTACCGCTGGCCGCTGCGCCGCTGGTCACGCAAGAACAGGATCGTCCGACCAAAGAGGGCTTCTTTGCTCGCCTCAAGCGCAGTCTGGTCAAAACCCGAGAAAACCTCGGTTCTGGTTTTGTTAGCCTGTTCCGCGGCAAAAAAATCGATGATGACCTGTTTGAAGAGCTGGAAGAGCAGCTGCTGATTGCTGATGTGGGTGTAGAGACCACGCGCCGCATCATCACCAATCTGACGCAGCAGGCTAACCGCAAGCAGTTGCGTGATGCTGAAGCACTTTACGGCCTGCTGAAAAGTGAAATGGCCGGCATTCTGGAAAAGGTTGATCAGCCACTGGATGTGGGCGGCAAGGCGCCATTTGTTATCCTGATGGTGGGCGTCAACGGCGTGGGTAAAACCACCACTATCGGTAAGCTGGCGCGTCAATATCAGGCGCAGGGCAAATCAGTGATGTTGGCGGCGGGTGATACCTTCCGTGCAGCAGCCGTGGAGCAGCTTCAGGTCTGGGGTCAGCGTAACAACATTCCGGTGGTGGCTCAGCATACGGGTGCTGACTCGGCTTCCGTTATCTTCGACGCCATCCAGGCCGCGAAGTCGCGCAACGTCGATGTATTGATTGCAGATACCGCTGGTCGCCTGCAGAACAAAGCCCATCTGATGGAAGAGCTGAAAAAAATCACCCGCGTGATGAAAAAGTTGGATGAGGATGCACCGCATGAGGTGATGTTGACCCTCGATGCCAGCACCGGGCAAAACGCCGTTAGCCAGGCCAAACTGTTCCATGAAGCGGTGGGACTGACAGGCATCACGCTGACCAAGCTCGACGGCACCGCCAAAGGTGGTGTGATCTTCTCGGTTGCCGATCAGTTTGGCATTCCGATTCGCTATATCGGTGTCGGGGAAGGCATCGAGGATTTACGGCCGTTTAAGGCCGCAGACTTTATTGAGGCACTGTTTGCCCGAGAGGAATGATTGGGATGATTCGCTTTGAAGAGGTCAGTAAAGCATACCTGGGAGGACGTCAGGCGCTGCAGGGAGTGGATTTCCATCTGCGCCCCGGCGAAATGGCATTCCTGACCGGCCACTCCGGCGCAGGGAAAAGTACCTTGCTGAAGCTGATTTGTGGCATTGAGCGCCCGAGCGCCGGGCAAATCTGGTTTAGCGGCCACGATATTTCACGCCTGCGTCGCAGCGAAGTGCCTTTCCTGCGACGTCAGATCGGGATGATTTTCCAGGATCACCACTTGCTGATGGATCGTTCGGTCTATGACAACGTGGCGATTCCGCTGATCATTTCCGGCGCCAGCGGTGAAGATATTCGTCGCCGTGTATCGGCAGCGTTGGACAAAGTCGGCTTGCTCGACAAAGCGAAGAGTTATCCGATCCAGCTTTCTGGTGGTGAACAGCAACGTGTGGGCATTGCCCGCGCGGTGGTGAACAAACCTGCGGTGCTGCTGGCGGACGAACCCACCGGTAACCTGGATGATGCCCTGTCAGAAGACATTCTACGTCTGTTTGAAGAGTTCAACCGCGTCGGTGTGACCGTCTTGATGGCGACGCACGACACCGGTTTGATTGCCCGCCGCGATTACCGCTTGATGACGCTGAATCAGGGACGCCTGCACGGAGGCCATGATGGTCAATAAACGCAATAAGCGCCCGGCGGCGCCAAAGGCGACGAAACAGCCTTCAAAAAGTAAGGCGTTGAAAGGCGGCTGGCAGGAGCAGTGGCGCTATGCGCTGCGCGGCACGCTGTCGGATATGTGGCGTCAGCCGCTGGCTACGCTGCTGACCGTGATGGTGATTGCCATCTCGCTGACGCTGCCCAGCGTCTGCTATATGGTGTGGAAAAACGTCAGCCAGGCGGCGACGCAGTGGTATCCTGCACCGCAGTTGACGGTATATCTGGATAAAGCGCTGGATGATACGGCTGCTGAGAATGTCGCTGCTGAGCTGAAAAAGTTAGATGGCGTGGATAACGTTAACTATCTGACCCGTGAAGAAGCGCTGAATGAGTTCCGCAACTGGTCTGGTTTTGGCGGTTCAATGGATATGCTGGAGCAAAACCCGTTGCCCGCCGTGGCTATCATCACGCCGAAACTCAATTTCCAGAATTCGGACACCATGGCTAACCTGCGCGATCGCGTGTCGAAAGTGCAGGGCGTGGATGAAGTGCGCATGGATGACAGCTGGTTTGCCCGATTAGCCGCGTTGACCGGGCTGGTGGGGCAAATCGCTTCGATGATTGGTCTTCTGATGGTGGTGGCGGTGTTCCTGGTGATCGGCAATAGCGTACGCCTGAGCATCTTTGCCCGTCGTGATACCATCAATGTGCAAAAGCTGATTGGTGCCACCGATGGCTTTATCCTGCGTCCGTTCCTGTATGGTGGCGCACTGTTAGGTTTCAGTGGCGCAGTACTTTCACTGCTACTTTCCGAGGTGCTGGTATTGCGCCTACAATCGGTGGTGGCGCAGGTGGCGACGGTGTTTGGTACCACCTTTGTTCTGGAAGGTTTTTCCTGGGATGAAGGGCTGCTTCTGCTGCTCATCGCCGCCATTATTGGCTGGATTGCCGCGTGGTTAGCGACTGTACAACATTTACGCCGATTTACGCCGCAGTAACCAACAGCAACGTTTTTTGATATAATCTTCCTCTGCTGCGACGATCTGGGAGCAGAGGATTTTTCCTATTTCCCCCGCCGTCATCTGTGTGTAAAATATTCACTGCTATAATTGAACTTGTGGATAACTTTATCGTCCAAGTAGCACAGATTGCTTTTGGTTTTTTCGCGACGTTGACATAATGTTACGTCTGCGCAAAACACCGTGCAGCAAGTCCATTGAATTTGTGAGGGTTTGAATGACCAAAGAAATGCAAACTTTAGCGATTGCGCCTCTGGGTAACCTGGAATCTTATGTCCGGGCTGCCAACAACTGGCCGGTATTGACGGCAGAAGAGGAGAAGGCATTAGCGGAGAAACTGCATTACCAGGGCGATCTGGATGCAGCGAAGACGCTGATCCTGTCTCACCTGCGCTTTGTTGTTCATATTGCTCGTAACTACTCCGGTTACGGCCTGCCACAGGCGGACCTGATTCAGGAAGGTAACATCGGCCTGATGAAGGCGGTACGTCGCTTCAACCCTGAAGTTGGCGTGCGTCTGGTGTCATTTGCCGTGCACTGGATTAAAGCGGAAATTCACGAATACGTGTTGCGTAACTGGCGTATCGTGAAAGTCGCGACCACGAAAGCTCAGCGCAAGCTGTTCTTTAATCTGCGTAAAAGCAAACAGCGTCTTGGTTGGTTCAACCAGGACGAAGTGGAGATGGTTGCGCGCGAGTTAGGCGTGAGCAGCAAAGATGTCCTCGAGATGGAATCTCGTATGGCCGCGCAGGATATGACTTTCGACATGTCTTCGGATGACGAAGCTGGTGAAGGTAAGCCGATGGCACCGGTACTCTATCTGCAGGATAAAACCTCAGACTTTGCCGACGGCATTGAAGAGGATAACTGGGATGCGCACGCTGCTGACAAGCTGAGCGATGCCATGCTGAGCCTCGATGAGCGCAGCCAGCACATCATCCGCGCCCGTTGGCTGGATGATGAGAACAAAACCACGCTGCAGGAGTTGGCCGACAAATATGGCGTCTCTGCAGAGCGAGTGCGTCAGCTGGAAAAGAACGCCATGAAGAAACTGCGTATGGCGATTGAAGCCTGATATCCATTAGGTGCAAAACGGGGCGACTTTACAGTCGCCCTTTTTATTGCCCGAGATCTGTAGCGCCGCAATTTATTGCGCATCTGCCAGCCATGGTGCCGCTTCAGGTCTGCGCGATTAATCGCGCCGCTACGTGTCCGGAATAATTAGCGCACCCAGCCATCGGCCTGCGCGCGAAAACCACAGGCCTGCATAAACGCCGCGCGGATATTCTGATCGGCTTCGCCGTCATCGGCTATCCACCAATCCGACAGTGCGCTGTTCTGCGCCATGGTCTCTTCCAGCAAATATTGTCCAACACCACGGCGGCGCGTCACTTCGCGCACAGTGAGGTGCGAAATCTTCCCCTGCGTGCCACAAATCTCCAGCTGTAACCCTCCCAGCAAGCGATCGTTAAACCTCGCCGCATACAAGCGCTGCGTCTCGCTTAATACAGCTTCAAGTTGCGAAATATCGATCTGCGGCCAGACTTTAGCTAAATCCAACCGATCCTGCGGCGTGAGTGCGGTGATTCGCTGAATAGTGAGCTTCATTACCCTTACCTGTACTGCCAGAAAGGCCATAGTGTAGCGAATTTAGACAGTCAGCGTGCTGTCACTTTTTTGCGATGAAAATAGGTCAAATGCCAGCCAGTTTGCCAGGATTGTGGAGGAAGTCATCAATGTTAGCTGAAAAAGCCAGCATAACGCGCTGGGATATTGGATAAAAACCGGCCATAACAACCAGATGATTCTGCTGTTCAACGCGACTAATACTGAATATGTCAGTTGATTTACAGAAGAAAGTTCCTGTTTAATAACCTGAAAAATAAAGCCTTATTACCAATAAATGCCAGAAAAGAGTGCTAACTCATTATTCTTGAATCAGTTTTCCTCTTTGATTGGCAGAAAATAAACCAAACACAACGACACACGACACAACAGATGGGGAAGTTCGCATGAAAATGAGTAAAGGACGCGCATTACTGGCGGGTTGCGTTGCGCTGGCGCTGAGCCACGCAGCACTGGCGAAAGATATCAAGATTGCCATCGTTGGCGCAGCAACCGGTCCGGTTGCTCAATACGGTGATATGCAGTTTACCGGTGCAGCGCAAGCCATTAAGGACATCAACGCCAAAGGTGGCGTGAACGGTGACAAACTGGTTGGCGTGGAATATGACGACGCCTGTGACCCGAAACAAGCGGTTGCAGTGGCCAACAAAGTGGTTAACGACGGCATCAAGTATGTGATCGGCCACCTGTGCTCCTCTTCTACTCAGCCTGCTTCCGACATCTATAACGATGAAGGCATTCTGATGATCACCCCAGCGGCAACCGCACCAGAGCTGACCGCTCGTGGCTATGCGGATGTGCTGCGTACTACCGGTCTGGATTCCGATCAGGGCCCAACTGCTGCGACCTATATCCTCGACCAGATCAAACCAAAACGTATCGCTGTGGTGCATGACAAGCAGCAGTACGGTCAGGGACTGGCAGAATCGGTGCAGAAAACATTGAAAGCCAAAGGCGGCAATGTGGTGCTGTTCGAAGGTATCACCGCGGGCGACAAAGATTTCTCTACACTGATTGCGCGTCTGAAGAAAGAAAACGTCGATTTCGTCTACTACGGTGGCTACTACCCAGAGCTGGGCCAGATTCTGCGTCAGGCAAAAGCAGCCGGTCTGACTGCTGGCTTCATGGGTCCAGAAGGTGTGGGCAACGCCTCACTGTCTAACATCGCCGGTGATGCATCTGAAGGCCTGTATGTCACCTTGCCGAAACGTTATGACCAGTTGCCAGAGAACAAGGCGATTGTTGAAGCCATCAAAGCCAATACCGCGTCTAACCGTAAAGATCCAACCGGTCCGTTCGTCTGGACCACCTATGCGGCCATTCAGTCGCTGGTGGCCGGTATCGAACGTAGCAAGAGCGCTGAGCCAGATGCCATTGCTAAAAACCTGAAAGAGGGCGCAGCGGTTCCAACGGTGATGGGCAACCTGAACTGGGATCAGAAAGGCGACCTGAAGGGCTTCGAATTTGGTGTCTTCAAATGGCACAAAGACGGTTCTTCTACCGCTGTTAAGTAATACCCAACCTTAAATAGATTGGCCCTCTCTTTTGCCGGAGAGGGCTGGGAGAGGGACAGCGCGTACCGTCTTGATGAGATCCCGCGCGCCTGTTCCCTCACCCTAACCCTCTGCCAAAAGGGAGAGGGGATTTTTAGTCCACATGCAGGTCCTCACTATGTCCGAGCAGTTTCTCTATTTCATTCAGCAGATGTTCAACGGGGTCACCCTCGGGAGCACTTACGCGCTGATCGCCATTGGTTACACCATGGTTTACGGCATCATCGGCATGATCAACTTCGCCCATGGCGAGGTGTATATGATCGGCAGTTATGTCTCCTTTATTGTGATTGCCGCCCTGATGATGATGGGTATCGATACCACGTGGCTGATGATTGCCGCCGGTTTCGTGATGGCGGTGATCATCTCCAGCGCCTACGGCTGGAGCATTGAGCGCGTGGCGTATAAACCCGTGCGTTCCTCTAAGCGCTTAATCGCGCTGATCTCGGCTATCGGGATGTCAATCTTCCTGCAGAACTACGTCAGTCTGACGCAAGGTTCGCGTGATCTGGCGTTGCCAAGCCTGATTACCGGCCAGTGGACGCTGGGCGAGAGCAACGGTTTCGCTGCCACGCTCTCCACCATGCAGCTGGTGATTTGGGTGGTGACCTTCCTCTCGATGCTCGCCCTGACGCTGTTTATTCGTTATTCACGTATGGGCCGCGCCTGCCGCGCCTGTGCGGAAGACCTGAAAATGGCCAGTCTGCTGGGGATTAACACTGACCGCGTGATTTCACTGACCTTCATTATTGGTGCCGCGATGGCGGCGGTGGCGGGCGTGCTGCTGGGTCAGTTCTACGGCTCGATCAACCCGTTTATCGGCTTCATGGCTGGGATGAAGGCGTTTACCGCTGCGGTATTAGGCGGCATCGGCAGTATTCCGGGCGCGATGATTGGTGGTCTGGTGCTCGGTATTGCTGAAGCGCTGACCTCGGCGTATCTGTCGACCGAATACAAAGATGTGGTGTCATTCGCGCTGCTGATTGTGGTGCTGCTGGTGATGCCGACCGGGATTCTGGGCCGTCCGGAGGTAGAGAAAGTATGAAACGCCTCGGTCTGGTCAACGCCGTTATCTCTACGGTGATGTTATTGATTCTCGCCACCTTCTTTATGGGGGTTCGCCTCGATCTGGATGGCACCAAACTGGTGGTGGCTAACGCTGGTGCCGCACGCTGGAATTGGATTTTCATCGGCTGTGCGGTGGTTTTTGTCTTCCAGCTGCTGCGTCCGCTGTTCCATGGCAAGTTCAAACGCAGCGGTAAAGGCTTTGTGCTGCCTGGCTTCGATGGTTCGACGCCAAAGCAAAAGCTGGTGATGGCGCTGTTGATTGTTGCTGCGGTGCTGTGGCCGTTTCTGGTGTCGCGCGGCAGTGTCGATATCGCCACATTAACGCTGATCTACGTGATGCTCGGCCTCGGCCTCAACGTGGTGGTCGGCCTGTCTGGTTTGCTGGTGCTGGGCTACGGTGGTTTCTATGCCATCGGCGCTTACACCTTTGCGTTGCTCAATCACTATTACGGTTTTGGTTTCTGGGAAAGCCTGCCGCTGGCGGGGATTGTCGCGGGTGCGTTTGGCCTAATGCTCGGCTTCCCGGTACTGCGCCTGCGCGGTGACTATCTGGCGATTGTGACGCTCGGCTTCGGTGAGATCGTGCGTATTCTGCTGCTGAACAGCACCTCTATTACCGGCGGTCCAAACGGTATCGCGCAGATTCCTAAACCGAGCCTGTTTGGCATTGAGTTTGGACGTCGTGTCAGTGAAGGCGGCTGGACCACTTTCCATGAGCTGACGGGGCTGCAATACGATCCGAATCATCGTGTGATTTTCCTCTATCTGGTGGCGCTGCTGCTGGTGGTGCTGACGCTGTTCGTTATCAACCGTTTGCTGCGCATGCCATTGGGCCGTGCGTGGGAAGCGCTGCGTGAAGACGAGATCGCCTGCCGCTCGCTGGGTCTGAGCCCAACGCGTATTAAGCTGACCGCCTTCACTATCAGTGCCGTGTTCGCGGGTTTTGCCGGCACGTTGTTCGCTGCACGTCAGGGCTTTGTCAGCCCGGAATCCTTCACCTTTGTCGAGTCTGCCTTTGTGCTGGCGATTGTGGTGCTGGGCGGCATGGGATCGCAGTTCGCGGTGATCCTCGCGGCGATACTGTTAGTGGTGTCGCGCGAATTGATGCGTGATTTGAACGAGTACAGCATGCTGGTGCTCGGTGGTTTAATGGTGCTGATGATGATCTGGCGTCCGCAAGGGCTGCTGCCGATGAAGCGTCCACACCTGAAGTTGAAAAGCAGTAAACAAGGAGAGCAGGCATGAGTCAGCCTTTGTTAGCCGTTGAAGGCTTGATGATGCGCTTTGGCGGGCTGTTGGCCGTCAACAATGTGGCGCTGGAACTGCATCCCCAGGAAATCGTGTCACTGATCGGGCCAAACGGTGCCGGTAAAACCACGGTGTTCAACTGCCTGACCGGTTTTTACAAGCCGACCGGCGGTACCATCAAACTGCGCGATCAAGAGTTGCAGGGGCAGCCGGGCCAGAAAATTGCGCGCATGGGTATCGTGCGTACTTTCCAGCACGTGCGTCTGTTCCGTGAGATGACAGTGATTGAGAACCTGCTGGTAGCGCAGCATCAGCACCTGAAGAGCGGCGTGTTCTCCGGCCTGTTTAAGACCCCGGCATTCCGTCGCGGTGAGAGTGAAGCGCTGGATCGTGCGGCCACCTGGCTGGAGCGCATCGGCTTGCTGGAGCTGGCTAACCGCCAGGCGGGTAACCTGGCTTATGGTCAGCAGCGCCGTCTGGAGATTGCACGCTGCATGGTGACGCGTCCGGAAATCCTGATGCTGGATGAGCCTGCCGCAGGACTTAACCCGCGCGAAACCCACGAACTGGACGAGCTGATTGCCGAACTGCGCGGTGAGCATAAGGTCTCGGTACTGTTGATCGAACACGATATGAAGTTGGTGATGGGCATTTCTGACCGCATTTATGTGGTGAACCAGGGTACACCGCTGGCTAACGGTACGCCGGAAGAAGTGCGTAACAATCCGGATGTGATCCGTGCTTATTTAGGTGAGGCGTAAGATGGCAAACCCAATTTTAACGTTGCAAGGGGTGAGTGCCCATTACGGCCCGATTCAGGCACTGCACAACATTAATCTGCATATCAGCCAGGGCGAAATCGTCACGTTGATTGGTGCTAACGGCGCGGGTAAAACCACGCTGCTCGGCACCCTGTGCGGAGAACCGCGTGCCACCAGTGGCACAATCGTGTTCGATGGCAAAGAGATAACCGACTGGCAAACCGCCAAAATCATGCGTGAAGCGATTGCGATTGTGCCGGAAGGCCGCCGCGTGTTTTCCCGCATGACGGTGGAAGAGAACCTGGCGATGGGCGGTTTCTTTGCCACGCGCCAGCAGTATCAGGAGCGCATTGAGCGGGTTTATCAGCTGTTCCCGCGTCTGGCTGAACGTAAAGTGCAGCGCGCGGGCACCATGTCCGGTGGTGAACAGCAGATGCTGGCGATCGGTCGTGCGCTAATGAGCCAGCCGCGTTTGCTGTTGCTCGACGAGCCTTCTTTAGGTTTAGCGCCGATTATTATTCAGCAGATTTTCGATACGATTGAACAGCTGCGTAAAGAGGGTATGACCATCTTCCTGGTGGAGCAAAACGCCAACCAGGCGCTGAAGCTGGCCGATCGCGGCTACGTGCTGGAGAATGGACATGTGGTGCTGGAAGACAGTGGTGAAGCGCTGTTATCCAACGAAGCAGTCCGCAGCGCTTACCTCGGTGCCTGATCTGGCTAACTTGCCAGCTTGCGGTTGGGCAGTGCTCGCCATCCTCACGTACTAAGAGTACGCTCCGGTGGCTGCGCGCTGTCTCGGCGTCTGACCTGGCTAACTTGCCAGCTTGCGGTTGGGCAGTGCTCGCCATCCTCACGTACTACGTGTACGTTCCGGTGGCTGTGCGCTGCCTCTGCGCCTGACCTGGCTAACTTGCCAGCTTGCGGTTGGGCAGTACTCGCCATCCTCACGTACTACGTGTACGTTCCGGTGGCTGTGCGCTGTTCGCCCGCAATCTGACTGCGCCGCCGACGGTCTGATAGATGCTGCGGTCAGATAGCAGCACCAACGGCCTGAGCAATCGGTACGAGTTTGAGATAACTCGTGCCACTTTAAACTTTCTAATACGCGCAATCCCCGTCACATTTCCGTCATAAACTTGTTATTAATCCGTCATTTCCCCGTGTCATGTTACTTCGCGAACAAAAAAATGCGTGATATCGCGCGTACCTAACAGCACAGGAAAAAACTTATGTCCGCTTTTATGCTTCGTCCCCGCCTGATGAGTGTTTTGCTTGGTTTGGCGCTCAGCGGTAATGCGCTGGCTGCCACTGACATTCCTTTCTGGCACTCAATGGAAGGCGAGTTAGGCAAAGAAGTCGATTCTCTGGCACAACGTTTTAACCAGGCTCACCCAGAATACAAAATCGTACCGACTTACAAAGGTAACTACGAGCAGAGCCTGGCAGCGGGTATCGCTGCTGTGCGTACCGGTAAAGCACCGGCGATTCTGCAGGTTTACGAAGTGGGTACGGCGACCATGGTGGCTTCAAAAGCTATCGTGCCTGTGCATGACGTGTTTAAAGACGCGGGCGTGCAGATGGATCCAAAACAATTCGTGCCAGCGGTTGCAGGTTACTACAGCGACAGCAATGGCCAGCTAATTTCTCAGCCGTTCAACAGCTCAACCCCAGTGCTGTACTACAACAAAGATGCATTCAAGAAAGCCGGTCTGAACCCAGACCAGCCGCCTAAAACCTGGCAGGAACTGGCAAAAGACGCCGACGCATTGCGTAAAGCGGGCATGACCTGTGGTTACGCCAGCGGCTGGCAGGGCTGGATTCAAATCGAAAACTTCAGCGCCTGGCATGCACTGCCGGTTGCTACCAAAAACAACGGCTTTGACGGTACCGACGCGGTATTGGAATTCAACAAGCCGGTTCAGGTGCGCCACATCCAGATGCTGGAAGACATGAACAAAAAGGGCGATTTCACCTACTTCGGTCGTAAAGATGAATCAACCGCGAAGTTCTACAACGGCGATTGCGGCATCACCACGGCTTCTTCCGGTTCTCTGGCGGATATCAAGCACTACGCTAAATTCAACTTCGGCGTCGGCATGATGCCATACGACTCAACGGTGCCTAACGCACCGCAGAACGCCATCATTGGCGGCGCAAGTCTGTGGGTGATGAAAGGCAAAGATGCTGACACCTACAAAGGCGTGGCGGAGTTCATGAAGTTCCTGGCACAGCCAGAAATCGCAGCGGAATGGCACCAGAAGACCGGTTACCTGCCCATCACCACCGCGGCGTATGAGCTGACCAAGCAGCAGGGCTTCTATGACAAGAACCCAGGCGCAGACATTGCCACGCGTCAGATGCTGAACAAAGATCCTCTGCCATTCACCAAAGGCATGCGTCTGGGCAACATGCCACAGATTCGTACCATCGTGGACGAAGAGCTGGAAGGCGTGTGGACGGGCAAACAGGCTCCACAGGCTGCACTGGATAACGCTGTGAAGCGCGGAAACGAACTGCTGCGTCGTTTTGAACAGCAAGTGAAGTAATTCCGTTGTCTCGGGGCTGGCGCATGGCGTCAGCCCCGATTTCTCTTTTGGCGAGTCTGCTATGTCCTCATCACGCCCCGTATTTCGCTCCCGATTTTTGCCCTATTTGCTGGTGGCACCGCAACTGGTGATCACCGCCATTTTCTTTTTATGGCCTGCCGGTGAAGCGCTGTGGTATTCGCTGCAAAGCATCGATCCTTTTGGTATTTCCAGCACCTTTGTCGGATTGGAGAACTTTAAACGTCTGTTCAGCGATGAGTATTACCTCGCTTCGTTCTGGACCACCATTGAGTTCAGCGCACTGGTCACCGTGTGTGGCATGACCTTTTCGCTACTGCTGGCGGCGCTGGCCGATTACGTCATACGGCTAAAAAAACTGTATCAAACCTTGCTGCTGCTGCCTTATGCCGTTGCGCCCGTGGTTGCCGCGGTACTGTGGATGTTCCTGTTCAATCCCGGCCTCGGCCTGTTTAGCCATCTGCTGAACCAGATCGGTTACAACTGGAACTACGCACAAAACAGCGGTCAGGCGATGTTCCTGATTGTGCTGGCGTCCATCTGGCAGCAGATGAGTTACAACTTCCTGTTCTTCTTCGCCGCGCTGCAATCGATCCCCAAATCGCTGGTGGAAGCGGCGGCGATTGACGGGGCTGGACCGGTGCGCCGCTTCTTCAATCTGTCACTGCCGCTGATCACCCCGGTGAGTTTCTTCCTGTTGGTGGTCAATCTGGTGTATGCCTTCTTCGATACTTTCCCGGTGATCGATGCCGCGACCGGCGGTGGCCCGGTGCAGGCCACTACCACGCTGATCTACAAAATTTATCGCGAAGGCTTTACCGGTCTGGATCTCTCATCCTCTGCCGCGCAGTCGGTGGTGCTGATGCTGCTGGTGATTGGACTGACGATCCTGCAATTCCGCTTTGTCGAGCGTAAGGTGCAATACCAATGATTGAGAATCGACGCGGGCTGGATATCTTCAGCCATACCCTGCTGGTGCTCGGTGTGCTGACCATTCTGTTCCCGCTGTACGTGGCGATAGTCGCCGCGACGTTGGATAACGAAGCGGTGTATCAGGTGCCAATGACCTTAGTGCCCGGCACGCATCTGTGGGACAACATTTCACGCATCTGGACGCAGGGCGTCAATGGCAGCGGTCCAGCCTTTGGCATGATGATGCTCAACAGCCTGATCATGGCGCTGGGCATTACGGTGGGCAAAATCGCGGTGTCGATGCTCTCAGCTTTCGCACTGGTGTGGTTCCGTTTTCCGTTGCGCTCGCTGTTCTTCTGGCTGATCTTCATCACGCTGATGTTGCCGGTGGAAGTGCGTATCTTCCCCACGGTGGAAGTGATTTCAAACCTGAATATGCTCGACAGCTACAGTGGCTTAACCCTGCCGCTGATGGCTTCGGCAACCGCAACGTTCCTGTTCCGCCAGTTCTTTATGTCACTGCCGGATGAGCTGATTGAAGCGGCGCGTATTGATGGTGCCAGCCCGATGCGCTTCTTCTGGGATATCGTCTTACCGCTGTCAAAGACCAACCTTGCCGCACTGTTCGTGATCACCTTTATCTACGGCTGGAACCAGTATTTATGGCCGCTGTTGATCATTAACGATCCGAGCCTGAGCACGGCGGTTGCCGGGGTGAAAAGTATGATCAACACCAGCGGTGGGCCAACGCAGTGGAACGAAGTGATGGCGGCAATGTTATTAACCCTGATCCCACCGGTGGTGGTGGTCCTCGTGATGCAACGTGCCTTTGTGCGTGGCCTGGTGGAGAGTGATAAATAAATGGCAGGCGTAACCCTTCAGACCGTCACCAAATCGTATGACGGCAAAAATCAGATCATTCAGCCGCTGAATATCACCATCAACGATGGCGAGTTTATGGTGATGGTCGGCCCTTCGGGCTGTGGTAAATCGACACTGCTGCGCATGGTAGCGGGCCTTGAGCGCGTGACTTCTGGCGATATCTATATCGACGATAAGCGTGTCACTAACATGGAACCGAAAGATCGTGGCATCGCCATGGTGTTCCAGAACTATGCGCTTTACCCGCACATGACTGTGGGCGAAAACATGGCTTATGGCCTGAAAATTCGCGGTATGGGCAAAGAGCAGATCGATCAACGCGTAATGGAAGCCGCGCGCAGCCTGGAACTGGATCACCTGCTGGCTCGTCGTCCACGTGAGCTGTCGGGCGGTCAACGTCAGCGTGTGGCGATGGGCCGTGCGATTGTACGTGAACCGGCGGTATTCCTGTTTGATGAGCCATTATCGAACCTCGATGCGCGTCTGCGTGTGCAGATGCGTCTTGAACTGCAACAACTGCACCGCCGCCTGAAAACCACCAGTCTGTATGTGACACACGATCAGGTGGAAGCGATGACGCTGGCCCAGCGTGTGATGGTGATGAACAAAGGGGTGGTCGAGCAAGTCGGCACGCCGGTGGAAGTGTATGAGCGTCCGGCGAGCCAGTTTGTGGCATCGTTTATCGGTGCGCCCGCAATGAACCTGCTACCAGGCCAAATCAACAGCGACGGCACGCGCTTTACGCTCGATGCGCTTAATAGCCTGCCATTGGGTGAAAGCAAAGCGAAGTGGGCGAATCGTCCCCTTACGTTGGGTATTCGCCCTGAGCATCTGGTGCTCAGCTCGCAAGCCGCGGGTGGCATTCCTTTAGTGGTGGATACGCTGGAGATGCTGGGTGCGGATAACCTCGCGCACGGCCGCATCGGCAATACCCGTCTGGTGGTGCGTTTGCCGCACAGCGAGCGTCCGCAATCAGGCAGCACCTTATGGCTGCAACTGCCGCCAGATGCGTTACACTTCTTCGATTCAACCCATGGAAAGCGTCTGGAATGAGTGTAGAAAATTGGCCATACCCACCGATCGTCGCCCATCGCGGCGGCGGTAAGCTGGCACCGGAAAATACCCTGGCGGCGATTGATGTTGGCGCGCAGTACGGTCATACCATGATCGAGTTTGATGCCAAGCTGTCGGATGATAAACAGGTGTTCCTGTTGCATGACGATACGCTGGATCGCACCAGCAACGGCTGGGGTGTGGCGGGCGATCTCTCATGGAGTAAGCTATCGCAGCTGGATGCGGGCGGTTGGTACAGCCGTGAGTATGAAGGCGAGCCGCTGGCGCTGCTGCGTGACGTGGCCGATCGCTGTCGCCAGCATCAGATGATGGCGAACATTGAGATCAAACCGACCACCGGCAAAGAGGTGGAGACCGGACGCGATGTGGCGTTGGCCGCGCGCGAACTGTGGCAGGGGCAAACGGCGCCGCTGCTCTCTTCCTTCTCTTATGAAGCTTTGGAAGCAGCGATGCAGGCGGCGCCTGAATTGCCACGCGGATTATTGCTGGATGAGTGGCACGAGGACTGGCAGGCGCTGACGAGTGCACTGGGCTGCGTTTCTATCCATCTCAATCATAAATTGCTGGATGCCGAGCGCACCGCGCAGCTGAAAGCCGCCGGATTGCACATTCTGGTGTACACAGTCAATCAGCCCGCGCGGGCGCGCGAGCTGCTGAATTGGGGCGTCGATGCCATCTGTACTGACCGCATCGACATTATCGGTCCCGACTTCCGTTAATTCTGGTTTTGCTGCTGGCCCGGCTGTTGCTGAATCACGCGCTGCTGGGCGCTATCCCTTCGCTCCTGCATTTTCCGCTGTAATTCCTGATTCTGTTGCTGCTGATCCTGACGCAGTTTCTGCTGCTGCTGTTGCTGCTGGACCTGCATTTGCGTTTGCATGCGCTGCTGGCTCGGGTTGTAGCCAGGCTTATTCGGGTCATTTGTGCTGTTCAGCATATTTGCCATGCTGCTTAAGGGTAGCAACGCAGCGATAACGATTAGCCATTTTTTCATGGTCTTCCTCCATTAATGCAGCCTGCTGTGTGCTGTTGCCATCAGTATGGCAACAAGGGCTGCTGTCATAAGTTTATGCGATGTCACAAAGTCCTGAACCAGGAGTGCGCCGAATTTGGCTTACTGCTACGCTTTTTATCGTGTTTGCAAACACTTGCATCAAAAAATAACAAATGTAAATAACCGCAAAGGAAGATCGCAAATGAGACTAAAGGGCAGCGTGCGCCAGGTTGGCTGGGCATTATTAATGAGTTTTACCGTGGTACAGGGGACGTTTGCCGCGCCCGCCAGCGCGCCACCGGTGTCATACGGCGTGGACAGTGACACCTTTCATCCGGTGAAGGCGCAGCACGGTATGGTGGCGTCGGTGGATGCGATGGCCACCCAGGTTGGCGTCGATATTCTGAAGCAGGGCGGTAATGCCGTGGATGCGGCCGTTGCCGTGGGCTTCGCATTAGCCGTCACGCATCCACAAGCCGGTAATCTCGGCGGTGGTGGCTTTATGATGCTGCGAACCGCATCGGGACGCACCACGGCGATCGATTTTCGTGAAATGGCGCCGGCGCGTGCCTCACGCGATATGTTCCTCGATAAGCAGGGCAATGCTGACCCTAAACTGTCGCTCACGTCCCATTTAGCCTCGGGCACGCCGGGTACAGTTGCTGGTTTTGCGCTGGCGGCACAAAAATACGGTACGCTGCCGCTGAGTAAACTGCTGGCTCCAGCGATTAAACTGGCGCGTGAGGGCATCATCGTTAACGATGCGCTGGCGGACGATTTGGCGACCTACGGCAAAGAGACGTTGATCAATCACGACAACAGCCGGGCGATTTTCTACAAGGCAGACGGCAAGCCGTATCAAAAAGGTGAGCGTCTGGTGCAGAAAAACCTCGCGCACAGCCTGCAACTGATTGCTCAACAAGGGCCGGATGCCTTCTACAAAGGCAAGATTGCCGATGAGATCGCCGGAGAAATGGCACAGCATGGCGGATTGATTGGCAAACCGGATTTGGCCGCCTATCGTGCGGTAGAGCGCAAACCGGTCAGCGGCACCTATCGCGGCTATGAAGTGTTCTCAATGCCGCCACCGTCTTCAGGTGGGATTCACATCGTGCAGATCCTCAACATCCTGGAGAACTTCGATCTGGCGAAGTGGGGCTTTGGTAGCGCCGATGCAATGCAGGTGATGGCGGAAGCTGAGAAGTACGCTTATGCCGATCGTTCGGAATACCTTGGCGATCCGGATTTCGTCAAAGTGCCGCAGCAAGCATTGACCAGCAAAGCCTACGCCAAAACCCTGGCGCAGCAGATTGACGTCAACAAAGCGCGTCCTTCCAGCGAAATCAAACCGGGTAAGCTTGAGCCGTACGAAAGCAACCAGACTACGCACTTCTCGGTGGTGGATAAAGACGGTAATGCGGTCGCCGTGACCTACACGCTGAACACCTATTTCGGTAGCGGTATTGTGGCTGGACAGAGCGGTATCCTGATGAACAACGAAATGGATGACTTCTCCGCTAAGCCGGGCACACCAAACGTGTATGGTTTAGTGGGCGGTGAGGCGAATGCCGTGCAACCGGCTAAACGTCCATTGTCATCGATGTCACCGACTATCATCGCCAAAGACGGCAAAACCTGGTTGGTGACGGGCAGCCCAGGTGGCAGCCGTATTATCACCACTGTGCTGCAAATGGTGGTGAACAGCATCGATTTTGGTATGAACGTAGCGGAAGCGACCAATGCGCCGCGTTTCCACCATCAGTGGTTACCGGATCAGCTGCGTGTGGAGAAAGGCTTTAGCCCGGATACGCTGCGTTTGCTGGAAGCCAAAGGTCAGCATGTGAAAGTAATGCCCGCAATGGGCAGCACGCAGAGCATTATGATTGGGCCGGATGGCATGCGTTATGGCGCTTCGGATCCGCGTTCGGTGGATGATTTGAGTGCTGGGTATTAAGTTCGAATAAAAAGGCGCCGCGACGAGTCTTATTGTCCGTCGTGGCGCTTTAGTATGCTTGAGGGCGCTTCTACTGATTAGCGGTTATTTCAGTCGCGCCATGTAGTGCGTATCAATCATCTCACCGTCGCGCATCGCAAAACGCTTCGCGGTGCCTTCAATCTCAAAGCCAAACTTCTGATACAGCCCAATCGCTTTATGATTATCGGCAAACACCGTCAGCTCAATACGCGTCACCTGTAGCCAGTTGTCGCACAGATCAATCATCGCGGCCATGAGCGCCGAGCCTACGCCGCGACGGTGAAAGGCGGGATCGACGCCCATGCCAAAGGTAGCGGCGTGGCGACGTCGTGCGACAGATTGCACTTCTAGCGTGATTTGCCCAGCCAGTTGATCGTCAATCATTGCCACTAGCATATGCACACCCGGACGCGGATTGCTAAGGCGTTCCTGCCATAGCTTTGGCGATTGATGTGGTAGCTGTAACGTGTTCGCCTGCGTCTCTGATTGGCTATAGAGACGTGTTAGTGCCGCAGCATCTTCAGGGATTACGTGGCGAATGACGATCTGACTCATAAAGCGACTCCTTGTGCAAAGTGAATAAAATCCTCTTTAACATCAAGGAATTCTCGCGGGTCGTCAATGGAAAATAATTCGCAAAAAGGGTTTACAGACGCGAATGATAATGATTATTATTGTCATGCGGGCTCGGAAACGTCTCCTGACTACCGGGTAAGCACGACATTGCTCACATTGCTTCCAGTGTTTCTTAGCCAGCTCGGGTGCTGGCTTTTTTTTTGCCTGCGATTTACCTCCTTCATCTCTCCTGTGCAATCCTCCTTAAAACATTCAGCATTTTTGAACAGAGGCGTGAAGTTTTTCAGCTATCAATCAATCTCCCTCAGGCACACACTGTAAAAAACATTGAGGAGAATTGAACATGATCTACGTACGCAAAGCAGAAGAACGCGGTCACGCCAATCACGGTTGGCTCGATAGCTGGCACACCTTTTCTTTCGCCGATTATTACGATGCCAACTTTATGGGCTTCTCGGCCTTACGCGTTATCAATGAAGACGTAATTGATGGCGGCCAGGGTTTTGGTACCCATCCGCATAAAGACATGGAAATCCTGACCTATGTGTTGTCTGGCACCGTGGAACATCAGGACAGCATGGGGAACAAAGAGCAGATCCCAGCAGGTGAGTTCCAGATCATGAGCGCCGGTACTGGCGTGCGCCATTCAGAGTACAACGCCAGTGATAAAGATCCGCTGCATCTGTATCAGATCTGGATCATTCCAGAGCGCAAAGGCATTGAGCCACGCTATGCGCAGCGCCGTTTCGGGGATGTGAAAGGTCGCCAGTTTGTCCTGTCACCGGATGAGCGTGAAGGATCGCTGAAAGTGTTCCAGGACATGACCCTGTCGCGCTGGGTGTTTGCTAAGGGCGAAGCCGACGCGGTGACTGTCGAAGCGGGTCGTCGTGTGTGGATTCAGGTGGTAAAAGGTCTGGTGAGCGTGAATGGCGAACAGGTCGGTACCAGTGATGCGCTGGCGATCTGGGATGAAAGCGCGCTGACCATCAACGCTGACAGCGATGCAGAGATTCTGCTGTTTGATCTGCCGCCGGTGTAACAGCCTGTCAATAAATCGTGCAAGGTTGCCCTCTATGGCGACCTTGCATTTTTTGCCGACTTTTCGTTGGGTGCGTATCGATGTGCACAAAATCAGAGCGGGTATTCATGGTTTTCCGCAAAGCCTGAAATTGACAAAAAAATGATAGACTCATCGTATCTCTGACCTCAGGCGCATACGATGAAGAAGAAAAGGCCGGTACTACAGGACGTTGCCGATCGCGTCGGCATCACAAAAATGACCGTCAGTCGCTACCTGCGAAACCCCGATCAGGTCTCTGCGGCGCTGCGCGATAAGATCGCCGTCGCACTGGATGAACTCGGTTATATCCCCAATCGTGCCCCCGATATGCTCTCTAATGCGACCAGTCGCGCCATCGGCGTACTGTTGCCCTCGCTCACCAACCAGGTATTCGCCGATGTGTTACGCGGCATTGAAACCGTGACGGATGAGGCCGGTTATCAAACGTTGGTGGCGCACTTTGGCTATAACGCGGACAAAGAAGAGCTACAGCTGCGATCGCTGCTCGGCTGGAACATCGATGGCGTCATTCTCACCGAACGCACCCACACGCCCGGCACGCTGCGCATGCTGGAAGTGGCCGGTATTCCGGTGATTGAGATGATGGATTCGGTGACGCCGTGCCTCGATATGGCGGTGGGCTTCGATAACGTCGAAGCGGCGCGCCAGATGACGCATGCTATTCTGAAAAAAGGCCACCGCCACACCGTTTACCTTGGCGCGCGTCTTGATGAGCGTACCCTGCAAAAACAGCAGGGCTACGAAAAGGCGATGCGTGAAGCCGGGCTCACCCCGCACAGTGTGATGATGGAAGATGCTTCCTCCTTCAGTGCCGGCGCGCAGCTGCTGCGTGAGGCGCAGAAACGCTATCCCGAAACCGACAGCCTGTTTTGTACCAACGATGACCTGGCGGTCGGCGCGATGTTTGAGTGTCAGCGTCAGGGCTTACATGTCCCCGCACAGATGGCGATTGCCGGATTTCACGGCCACGACATTACGCAAGTGGTCACGCCGCGTCTGGCCACAGTGCTTACGCCGCGTGAGCGCATGGGACGTGAATCAGCCGCGATGCTGCTGGCGCGTATCGGTGGTGATCGCAGCGTGATCGAGCCGCTGGATGTCGGGTTTGAAATTGCTGAAGGTGGCAGCATCTGATTTTGGCGATTATTTGAGTCAGTTCACACTTTCGTGCTTTTCCACCTAACAAGGGTTGCCAGTCCCGCAGTGGGCTCCGACAATGATAATCAAATTTGTTATCGGTAACATTGGCAGGCAAACTGCCGGAGCGCAAAACCATGACCACGCCATCTCCATCGCACCACGTCTTTATCCTGATGGGCGTTTCCGGCAGCGGAAAGTCTGCCGTCGCTAATCAGGTTTCTCATCAGTTGAGCACGGCATTTCTGGATGGCGATTTCCTCCATCCGCGCAGCAACATCATGAAAATGGCCGACGGTCATCCGCTGGATGATAACGATCGCCAGCCGTGGCTGCAGGCGCTGAATGATGCCGCGTTCGCCATGCAGCGCACCCAGGCTATTTCGATTATCGTCTGCTCGGCGTTGAAAAAGTCCTACCGCGATATTCTGCGTCAGGGCAACCAAAACCTGAAGTTCATCTATCTGAAGGGCGATTTCGAAACCATCGAATCGCGTCTGAAAGCACGTAAAGGTCACTTCTTTAAGCCGCAGATGCTGGTGACGCAGTTTGAGACCTTGCAAGAGCCTGGGGCTGACGAGCCCGATGTACTGGTGGTTGATATTAATCATTCACTGGATGAAGTCGTTGCGGCCACGGTTGCGACCATTGAGGAAGCAATCAACAAGGGTTAGTGATGAGTACCGCAACGCTGGTGTTAACTGCAGCAGGCTCCGTCCTGCTGCTGCTGTTTTTGGTGATGAAAGCGCGTATGCACGCCTTTGTCGCCCTGATGTTAGTCTCAATTGGTGCCGGTCTGTTCTCTGGCATGCCGCTGGATAAAATTGCTGACACCATGCAAAAAGGCATGGGCGGAACGCTCGGATTTCTCGCCATCGTGGTGGCATTGGGCGCGATGTTCGGCAAAATCCTGCATGAAACCGGCGCAGTCGATCAAATCGCTATCCGCATGCTGAAAGCCTTTGGTGAAAACCGGGCGCACTACGCGATGGGGATTGCCGGATTGATCTGCGCGCTGCCGCTGTTCTTTGAAGTGGCGGTGGTCTTGCTGATTAGCATCGCTTTTGCCGTGGCGCGTCGCACCCATGGCAACTTAGTGAAGTTGGTCATTCCACTGTTTGCCGGTGTGGCGGCCTCAGCGGCGTTTCTGCTGCCGGGACCGGCTCCGATGCTGCTGGCTTCCCAGATGCACGCTGATTTTGGCTGGATGATCCTGCTGGGCCTGTGTGCAGCGATTCCCGGTATGCTGATTGCGGGTCCGCTGTTTGGTAACTTTATTGCCCGTCACGTCAGCTTCAGTGCGCCGCCAGAAGACCATCAGCCTGAAATTGAAGAGGGTAAACTGCCATCATTTGGCTTCAGCCTGGCGCTGATCCTGTTCCCGCTGCTGCTGGTGGGCCTGAAAACCATCGGTGCGCGCTTCACCACCCCGGATTCACGTCTCTACGAGTGGCTGGAGTTTATCGGCCATCCGTTTACGGCGATCCTGCTGGCGTGTCTGGTGGCGATTTACGGTCTGGCCTATCGCCAGGGGATGGACAAAGAGAAGGTGATGCAAGTGTGCGGCAGCGCACTGCAACCGGCCGGCATTATTCTGCTGGTGATCGGTGCGGGCGGTGTGTTCAAGCAGGTGCTGGTGGATTCTGGCGTCGGTCCGGTATTGGGCCATGCGCTCACTGGCGCCGGGATGCCGATTGCGCTGGCGTGCTTTATCCTCTCTGGTGCTATCCGTGTGATTCAGGGCTCGGCGACCGTGGCCTGTCTGACGACTGTGGGCCTGGTCATGCCGGTAATTGAACCGCTGCACTACAGCGGCGCGCAGTTGGCGGCGCTGTCGATCTGTATCGGGGGCGGCTCCATCATTATTAGTCACGTCAACGATGCCGGCTTCTGGCTGTTTGGCCGCTTCACCGGCGCCACTGAAGGTGAAACGCTGAAAACCTGGACGCTAATGGAAACCATTCTGGGTACCACCGGTGCCATTGTCGGGATGATCGCGTTCACTTTGCTGTCGTAAGATTTTTCAGGTGCGCCGTAATGCGCACCCTATAAAATCTATCTCTCCACACGGCAGGTCGCCATTGATGGCGACCTGAACGAATAGCACCGCCGGTTGGTAGCGCCTGTATGACGATGTGGCTGAATCCCGCAGCCGTTGATCATCGTAGTTATGGCAGGCTGTTGGTTAATCCTCATCCCGCTCATCATCCGGCTGATCCAGCACCGTATACGCCACTGCACAGAACAGCGAGTTCAGACGCTTCATATCCCCCAGCAACCCTAAATGCAGGGAACTGGTTTCGATGCTCTGCACGTTCTGTTGATGTAAGCGCTCAACGTGTGCATGAGAGAAGCGGCGAATCAGGATGCGGAAGCGGTGTTTGGAACGGCGCAGGCGTTTGGCGCTGGTGAGGTCTTTAGACAAAAATACCGACAGACTCAGGCGTAAATTATTCAGCACCTGCTCCTGCAAAGTATTTAACTCTCCTAATCCTTCGGCGGAGAATGCGCGCCGGGCCTGCAATGACTTATCGGCCACATCTGCGCACATGCGCTCGATGATATCGCCCGCTTGCTCCAGGTTGAGCGCCATCTCAATAATCTCTGCCCAGCGACGTGAATCCTCTTCTGGCAAATCTTCTTTCGGCATGCGTGCAAGATAGAGTTTGATAGCGGTATACAGCACGTCAACATCATCATCCAACCGCCGCACCACACGCTCTTCTCGTAGCTCACCGTGAACCACTTTGTTGAAAGACTCCATCATCTGTTCAACCACATCGCCTATACGGAGCGTTTCCCGCGATGCGTTCGCCAGTGCCAATGCCGGCGTATCCAGTGCGCTGCTATCAAGATGTCTGGGCTTTAAGTGAACCTGGTTTTCTGGGTCATCGGCAATCATGCGTCGGCACAAGCTCGCCATGGGACCGGTAAATGGCACCATCACCAGACAACGAAGCAGGTTATAAAACACGTGGAAGAAGATCACCAACTCCTCGTCATTCACCGGCAACTTATCGAGCACATCAGCGATGAAATCGACGAAAGGCAAAATAACCAGGCTACCGATCAATTTGAACAGCAAGCTGCCGAGTGCCACGCGTTTACCTGCAGCATTGGAACCGCTGGCATTGATCATCGCCAGTAAACCACTGCCGAGATTGGCGCCAATCACCAGGCACAGCGCGACTTTGAACGAGATGACCCCGGTGGCCGTGAGCGTGGCGGTGATCAGTACAGCAGCAAGACTGGAGTAGCTGATGATCGCGAATACGGCACCCAGCAGTGCATCTAACATGACATCGCCAGTCAGCGTGGAGAATAAAACCTGCACACCTGCCGCTTGAGTGATGGGTTTGGCGGCGGCGACAATCAGTTGCAAGGCCAGCAGAATCAATCCAAGACCAATCGCGGCGCGCCCCATTTGTCCGGCCCGCGTCTGCTTACGGCTGAGGAAGAACACCACACCAAAGAAGATGAAGAGCGGCGATAGCCAGGAGAGATCGAAGGTCAGGATACGCGCCATGATGGCGGTACCGACATCGGCACCGAGCACCACCACCAGCGCAGGCGTCAGACTCACCAGATTCTGTGCGACGAATGAGGTGACGAGCAGGGTGGTGGCATTACTGCTCTGCACCAGCGCGGTGACGCCAATCCCGGCGAGAAACGCCATCGGCTTCTTTTCCACGCTGCGGCTGAGCACCCGCCGCAAATCGGCGCCGTACACGCGCATGATGCCGGTGCGCACAATGTGCGTGCCCCACACCAGCAGGGCCACGGCAGATAATAGATTGAGCAGGGTCAACACGTCGGGCGGTTCCTTATCCTCAGACTTTCATTGCACCAACTGCAAGCCTGTGGGTGAGCACCGAAGTGGCGGGCGCACCGTAGCGCGACCACGGGCAGCCTACAGGCCGCCTCGACAACGATTAACAGGCTGCATTAACGCTGAATACTGCCGCGTTGCCTTGCCCATTTTTCGTTAAATTTAAGCAACCTGGCGCAACGTCGACATCTCTAACTGTAGACCAATTTGCATGCCAGCAGGGTGCAAATCCGCCACGCTACGGTTCAGCACATCGACGGATAACTCCACGCTATTCGCCACTACGCGATAGCGAATGACATTACCCAGCAGGCTGTGACTGAGAATAGTGCCCGGAATGCCATCCTGCGGTGCACTCAAGCGGATTGACTCAGGTCGAATCGCTACCTGACCCGTGAATGTCTGGCCGGTGAGCTGCGTTGCCTGTTCCGCACTCAGCAGGTTGTAGTTGCCGATAAACCCGGCGGCAAATAGGTCGGCTGGTTGCGTGTAGAGGGCTTCAGCGTTGCCGTTTTGCACGATCTTGCCACGGTTCATCAGCACGATGCGATCCGACAGCGTCAGCGCCTCTTCCTGATCGTGGGTAACGAAAATCGTAGTGAGCTTTAACTCCTGCTGAATGTTGCGGATCTGTTCGCGCAGATGGCGGCGGATACGCGCATCCAGTGCGGAGAGCGGCTCATCCAGCAACAGCAAACGAGGACGCGTGACCAGGGAGCGCGCTAAGGCAACACGCTGGCATTGTCCGCCAGAAAGCTGGTGCGGATAACGGCGGGCAAAATCGGTCAGTTCGACCAGTGCCAGCGCTTCCATAACGCGTTTCTGAATATCGCCGCCTGGCAGTTTCTGCATTTTCAGGCCAAACGCCACGTTCTTCTCCACCGTCATGTTGGGGAACAGTGCGTAGCTCTGAAACACCATGCCGATAGTACGTTTCTGCGGTGGCAGCGGCACGATATCCTGACCCTGCAGCAGAATTTTGCCGCTATCGACATCGGTCAAACCGGCGATGCAGCGCAGCAGCGTCGATTTGCCGCAACCGCTCGGGCCGAGCAGGGTGACAAACTCGCCTTCATCGGCGCTGAAATCGATATTTTCAAAGATGCTGGTGGGGCCGTAGCTTTTGTTCAGCTGGGTGACATTCAGATAACTCATGGTCAGCCTCGTTCAGGATTGAGGGCATTCGCCAGCCAGGTGACCAGCAGGACGACAGCAAAATAGGAGATCACCAGCGCACTGGTAAAGTGGCCGCTGCCGTTACGCATATTGTAGAGATACACCTGTAAGGTTTCATAGCGAGTGCCGACTAACAGGTTAGCGAACACAAACTCACCTATCAGGAAAGAGAAAGAGAGCAACACCGCGATAAACACGCCTTTGCGCAGGTTGGGCAACACCACAAACAGTGCTGCCTGCCAGGTGCTGGCACCCAGCAGATGAGACGCATCAATCAGCTCTTTCAGGTTGATCGCCTGCATATTGTTGGCAATGGCGCGGTAGATAAACGGCAGCGCGATGGTGAAATAACAGCCGACCAGAATCCACGGCGTGCCGGTGATCATCAGCGGTGATGACGAGTAAAGCTGCAGCAGGCCAACGGATGACACCACCGGCGGTACGGCAAACGGCATCAGAATCAGCACGTTCATCACCGCATCCAGCTTCGGATAATAGTAAGCGATTACAAACATCGCAGGCAGCACCAGCACCAGCGAGAACAACAGCGCACCAAAGCAAATCAGCAGCGAATGACCGAGCGCCGTCAGGAAACGCGGATCGCTCCACAGTGCGATAAGCCACTTAAGTGTGAAGCCCTGCGGCAGAATAGTGTCACTCCAGTCGGTGGATATGCCGTACAGCAGCGTCGCCAGCAGCGGGGCGGCGAGGATGATCAGCAGCAGCCAGATAATCAGGCGATGATAAATTTTTTCCGCGCGAGACACGTTCTACTCCTGTGATTTCGCGTTGAGATAACTGCGGCGCACCAGATACTGCTGCACCACGGTAATCAGCGCCATAATGAACACCAGCAACATTGCCAGCGCACCGCCGGTATTCGGATCGAGCGAGATATCGCCCGACACCAGCGCAGCAATTCGCACTGGCACCACGTTAAAGTTACCGGTGGTCAGTGCATAAATGGTGGCGTAAGCGCCCAGGGCATTGGCCAGCAGGATGACGAAAGTCCCTAACAGCGCCGGGAACAAAATGGGCAAACCAATATGCCACCAGTAACGCCAGCGACTGGCACCGAGCAGCGCGGCTGACTCTTCCCAATCTTTGCGTAAGCCATCAAACGCCGGATAGAGCAGCAGAATGCCAAGTGGGATCTGGAACCAGGTGTAAACCAGCACCATGCCGTCACGCGAGAACAGTTTGAATCCTTCCAGCATGCCGAAGTGGCGCAGCAGCAGCGTCAGACAGCCATTCATGCCCAGCAGAATCACGAAGGCAAACGCCAGCGGCACGCCGGCGAAGTTACTGGTCATGTTGGTGAAGGACATCAGGAAGCGCTGAAAACGACCGCTGCCCAACTGATGCAGGGAATAGCCGGCAAACAGCGAAATCAGCAGGCCGTAAATGCTCGACCAGATGGAGATATCCAGCGACAGGCGAAATGCCTGCAGATAAAACGGCGAAGTGAGGATATCGGTATAGTTATCGATACCCCAGCGCTCGTTCATGTCGCTCCAGAAGCTGTTAATGGCAATCCACAACAGCGGCGCGAGCTGGAAGGCGACCCAGAAAAAGGCGAACGGCAGCAGTAACAGTGTGGCGAGGGTTTTGCCCTTCATTAACGCGGCCCCGCCAGCAAACCGTGACACACGGGTTTGTCGTGTTCAATGCCGAGCAGCGTGCAGACAATACCGCACAGTTCGATCTGCTGCGGTTCGAGATCGGGCTGACGTGAGAAGCCTGCACCAAACACAAACAGCGGCACTTGCGTCTCTTCCGGTAAAATACCGCCGTGCGAACGGTCATCGTTCATGCCGTGGTCGGCGGTGACGATCACCTGATAGCCCGCGGCGAGCCAGCCGGGCATCCACTGTGACAAATAGCCATCGGCCATTCGTGCGCGGTTGCGGTATTGCGGCGATGACAGGCTGTGTTTATGCCCGGCATCGTCAATATTCATCGGGTGGATCAGTAAAAAGTCCGGATCGTGGTTCAGACGCAGGCTCTCAGCATCTTCAAACAAGTGGGAATCCGGATAACTGTCGTCCCAGTAAAAGTGGCCGTATTGGATCGGCAAATCGGGGGCGACGGTGTGGCGATCACGCGCATTGTTGAACGGGGATTGGTTATACAGCTCACTGACCCAGTGATAGGCGGCAGCGGCCGTGGTTAAACCGGCGGCGCGGGCGTAATGGAAGATGCTACGCTGATTGCTCAGGCGATTGACGCCGTTATGTATAATGCCGCTCTCTACCGGCGGAATACCGGTCAGAATGCACTCGTATAGCGGACGCGATAGCGAAGGCAGCTCGCAGGTGAGCGTGTAGTATTGGCCATTACCCTGCTTGCATTCGGCAAACAGATAGCCCATCGCATGCTGTGCCACCTGATTGCTCAGGCCATCCAGTACCACCAGGATTGTCTTCATTCCCGTTCCTTACATCATTCAAATTGCGGGCACTGTGCATAGCGGCGCAACGTATTGCGTATCGATGCGCAGCGTTGTCGCTGCAGATCGATGCGCGACATCGCGCCGCCAGGGTGTGTGCAAATTACTGCTTCATATTGATAATCACGTTCTCTTGCCACAGGCGCGGCAGCATTTTTGACGTCTTATCCCATGCGGCCTGGTCTTTGATTGGGCGGGCATTTTTGTACTCAGACTGCGGCAGCAGTTTGGCCTGTACGTCAGCTGGCAGGGTCAAATGTTCAGCACGAATTGGACGCGCATAACCTTTCGCCAGGTTGGTCTGACCTTCATCAGACAGGATGTATTCGCGCGTCAGTTTGGCGGCGTTCGGGTGCTTAGCGTATTTGTTGATAATGGTGGTATAGCCTGAAATCACGGAGCCATCAGACGGGATCACCACTTCATAGCGGTTTTTGTCGATCTGATCGCGGTAATTCAGACCGTTGAAGTCCCATACCACGGCAACCTGAATTTCGCCTTTCTCGATGTTGGCAATCACCGGATCGGTCACGCCCAGACGGCCCTCTTTGGCCAGTTCGCCAAAGAAGTTCAACGCTGGCTTCAGGTTCTTCTCATCACCACCCAGTGCGTAGTTCGCGGCCAGAACGCCGTTCGCAGCCTGAGCAGCCACGCCGACATCACCGATAGTGACCACATACTTACCTTTCTTCAGATCGGCCCAGCTGTGTGGCGCATCTTTCACCTGCTGTTTGTCGATCAGGAAGGCGATGGTGCCGGTGTAAGCCAGCATCCAGTTGCCTTCGCTATCTTTTGCCCAGCTCGGAATCTGATCCCAATGCGTCGGTTTGTAGGGTTGTGCCAGACCTTTGGTCACCGCGACCGGACCGAAAGCGGCGCCCACATCACCGATATCGGCGCTGGCGTTCTCTTTCTCTGCATCAAATTTAGCCAGCTCCTGCGCCGATGACATATCGGTATCGCTGTGCTTCAGGCCATATTTGCTGTTGATGTAATTCCATGTGTCTTTCCAGTTCGCCCAGCTGTCTGGCATACCGACGCTGTTGACCTGGCCCTCAGCACGCGCGGCTTTTTCCAGCGCGGCAAGGTCGTTATCGGCGGCGTGCGCGGCGGGCAGCGCAAGCAGTACGGCACTGGCTACTACAGAGGAGATAAACGCTTTCATCTCGATTGCTCCGGGTGTAAGTTGTGGGACGTCTTGGTCTAGTCCAGCAAGAACCGAGCCAATGTAGCCCGATCAGATGAAGGTTTTATGACCATGGTGGTGAAATGTGGTGTGACGCGCAGCTCCACATGCGGATACAGCGCGCGAAAGCGTGGGATATGCCTGTCATATTGTAGTCATCGAACTGTCATAGTGCAGAATTGCCCCAAAATGAGGCTAAAGAATGTCGTCAAAAACGGTGGATGTGATTGCTACGGCGCTGAGTGAACGCATTGAAAACGGTGAATTTGCCAGCGGGCGTTTACCGGCAGAACGCAGTTTGAGTGAATTCTATTCCACCACGCGCATTACCCTGCGTGAGGCGCTGGGCTTGCTGGAAGCGCAGGGCATTATTTACCGTGAATTGCGTCGAGGCTGGTTTCTCGCACCGCCAAGGCTGGTGTATAACCCGGCCCATCACAGCCACTTTCATGCCATGGCGGCCGAACAAGGCCGTATCGCCCTTACTGAAGTGATTGAGGCGCGGGAGGTCCCGGCACAGCTGGTGATTGCGCGACATTTACAGCTATTAGAAGGCGATAGTGTATTTCGCATTCGCCGCCTGCGACGTATCGATGGCCGCGCGGTGTTGTATGTCGAACATTACCTCAACCCGGCCTTTTTTCCTGGCCTGCTGGAAGAAGATCTGACCCGCTCGCTCACCGACCTCTACGATCAGCGTTATGGCATTCGTTACGGCGGCGCACGCTTTACCATTCTTCCTGGTCCGTTACCGGCGCGCGCTGCACCGGCACTTAATGTCGCCAGCGGCACTCCCGGATTACTGATTACACGTATCAACCGCGATCAACATAAACGGGTGATCGACTGTGACTGTGAGTACTGGCGTTATGACGCGCTCTGTGTGGATGTTGATGTGTAGCATATTGTGATTTTGATCACACTACAGCATGATAGCCTCAGAAAGTTTCCGTACTTTGAGGCGCATAAAAATGACAACAAAATCAGCGATGGGGCAGCTTATTGCTTCAGTTTTACAATGGGTTCTGAATATGGGTTTGGTGACGCTGGCTGTCATCCTGGTGGTCTTCCTTGGCAAAGAGACAATCCATTTAGCCAATGTGCTGTTCAGCACCGGTGAGCAGGCGTCGTCCTACCTGCTGATCGAAGGCATTGTGATCTATTTTCTTTATTTTGAATTTATCGCGCTGATCGTGAAGTACTTCCAGTCCGGCTATCACTTTCCGCTGCGTTATTTCATCTATATCGGCATCACCGCAATCATTCGTCTAATAATCGTTGACCACAAAAACCCGTTCGACACGCTTTATTATTCAGCGGCGATTTTAATTCTGGTGGTCACGCTGTGGTTAGCCAATAGCAATCGCTTAAAGCGCGAATAATCCCCCTTCTGTCGGGTGTGGCACAACCAGCAGTGCCACGCCCGATTCTCTGCGTTAAACTAGGGCAACTTTTTCTCCGGAGATGTCCTGATGTCGCATCACGCGCTGCGCCAGTTACTCGCACTGCATTGGCTGCCAGCCACTTCCCCCTTGCTTTCCCCCCCTCTGCTTGACTGGTTGCTGGAGGAAGACTCCATGACGCGTCGTTTCGAGCAGCATTGCCAGCAGGTGACGGTGGAACTGATCCGCGAAAGCTTTATTACCGCTGACGAGATGGCGCCAGAAGCGGAATTCCTGCCCGCCGATGAGCGCTTTTGGTTACGTGAAATTGTGCTGTGTGGCGATGGCGAACCCTGGCTGATTGGGCGAACCGTGGTGCCAGAAAGCACGTTGAACGGCCCGGAGCAGATGCTGCAAAATCTTGGCACCCGTCCGTTGGGGCGCTATCTTTTCGCCTCCTCGACGCTGAGCCGCGATTTTATCGATCCCGGCCAGGTGGATGATCTGTGGGGACGCCGCTCGCGCCTGCGTTTATCAGGCAAACCGCTGCTGCTAACTGAACTGTTTTTACCAGCGTCGCCGTTGTACCGCGCGCTGAATCAAGGATAAAGGATTGTGGAAAAAACCTTAACCATGACCAAATGGCAGGCTTATCGGCGCCTGATGCGCATCGATAAACCGATTGGCACGCTGTTGCTGCTGTGGCCCACAATGTGGGCACTGTGGTTATCAGGCATGGCGGTGCCGCCTTTGTCTGTGCTGGTGGTATTTGTGCTCGGCGTCATTGTGATGCGTGCCGCGGGCTGCGTGATCAATGATTATGCGGACCGTAAGGTGGATGGTCATGTCAAACGGACCGCATCGCGTCCGCTGGCGAGCGGCGTGGTGACGGAGAAAGAGGCCAAAATCCTGTTTGTCGTGCTGGGGTTGCTGGCATTTGCGCTCGTGCTGACCATGAACCGTATGACGATTTTGCTGTCATTTGGTGGCCTGGCACTGGCATGGGTCTATCCGTTTATGAAGCGCTACACCCATTTACCCCAGGTGGTATTGGGAGCGGCATTCGGCTGGGCGATTCCAATGGGTTGGGCGGCAGTTAGTGAGTCCTTACCTCTTGTTTGCTGGCTGGTGTTCTTCGCGAATATCTGCTGGACGGTGGCTTACGACACGCAATACGCGATGGTTGATCGTGATGACGACCTGAAGATTGGCGTGAAATCCACGGCGATTCTGTTCGGTCGTTTCGATAAGTTGATCATCGGCTTATTGCAGTTGGCCACGCTGGGGCTAATGGCGCTGGTGGGATTGATGTTGCATCTGAACGGTGCGTTTTACTGGTCACTGCTGGTGGCGGGCGGCTTCTTTGTGTATCAACAAAAGCTGATTGCTCAACGTGAACGCGATCCTTGCTTCCAGGCCTTTCTGAATAATAACTATGTTGGGCTGGTGCTGTTTATCGGCGTACTTCTCAATACTCAGCCATTTATTGACCTGTTTTAAGTGGTTAATGCCATAAAAAAGGCGACCCGTTGAGGGTCGCCTTTCTGTTTTTGATGCCCGACGTTATTCGTGGGCTACAGCGCTTTCAATAGTCAAACGGACATCACCGGTCACCAGCTCTGCCAGCATCTGCCACATAATGTGGGTGCGTTCCGCATCGGCATCGCCTGAATCACTGATGTAGCCTTCATCACGCAGTGACAGCACCAGCGCGGTAAATACCGCTTTGTCGAAGAACTCTGGCGCATTAATGCCATGCAACACAGACAAACGCTGCGCCAGCGTGCGGCTCTCTTTCTCCAGCGTGCCGCGGTTAATCGTCGGCTTGGCACTCAGAATGGCGAAGGTGATGGCAAAACGCTGCAACGTTTCACGGATACCGGCAGCCAGCAATTGCAGCGAGCGGTGACGCACTGGATTCATGCGTAACTGCCCATCATGCTCGGTAATCAGGCCTTGTCGTGCCATCTCAGCACAGAGGGCATTCAGCACGCCTGGCAGCTCGGCGTTATCCCAGCGCAGGAACAGCTCACTCTTCAGCATCGGGTAAACCAGACTCACCTGACGCAGCAGCTCCGCCTCACTGATCTCACGATGCTGCTGCACAATAGCGGCAATCAGCGATGGCATGACCAGCATGTGGTGGATGTTGTTGCGGTAGTAGGTCATCAGGACGGCCTGCTCGCGCGGCAGAATGATGATATCGCCAATGTTGTCTTGTTCCGTCTCGAACTTGTTCATGCCCATGGCGTGATCAAGCAGCGCTTCAGCACTCATCTCCGGCACAGTCGCTTCCGGCGAATAAGGCACGTTACGCAGCAGCTGGGTATAGCATTCCAGTTGCTCAATCAACTGCTCACGCGTCAGAGAACGCTGACGAGAAGCCAGCAACGCGGTGACGCACAGGTTCATGGCGTTGGCTGCACCGGCTTCGTTAATGCGCACCATCAGACGTGCCGCAATATCATTCACGGTCGGCGTCATCCATGCCGGACGCTGCGGTTCAATCGGATCGATCGCATCACGCCATTCCGGCACGTTTTTGTTCAGATAGTTCATCAACGGCAGGGGTTCGCCGAAGTTAACGTAGCCCTGGCCAAGATTGCGCAGTTTACGTAACCCGCGCACCATCTGCAGGAAACTCTCTTTCTCTTTGGCCGCGCCACGTAACTCTTTGGCGTAAGTACCCACTTCCATGACGTGTTCATAGCCGATGTAGATCGGAACAAACGTAATCGGACGGCTACCGCCGCGCAACATGGCTTGCAACGTCATCGACAGCGTGCCGGTTTTAGGATCCAGCAGTCGGCCCGTGCGTGAGCGCCCGCCTTCAACGAAATACTCGACTGAATATCCGCGGCTGAACAACTCGCCCAGGTATTCACGGAACACCGTGGAATAGAGTTTGTTGCCCTTGAAGGTACGACGGATAAAGAAAGCGCCCAGGCGACGGAAAATCGGACCCGCTGGCCAGAAGTTCAGGTTGATGCCGGCCGCGATGTGTGGCGGCACCAGGCCCTGATGGTAGAGCACGTAAGAGAGCAGTAAATAGTCCATGTGACTGCGATGGCAGGGCACATACACAATTTCGTGGCCATCTTGCGCCAGCTGACGCACACGCTCGCCACCGTTGACGTTGATGCCCTGATAAAGACGGCTCCACAGCCAGCCCATCACGCGGTCTGTGACGCGAATGGCCTCATACGAGAAGTTCGCTGCGACCTCTTCCATCATCTCAACGGCATTCTGCTGGGCTTTCTCGTGCGAGATTTTTTTGCTGCGCGCTTCATCTTCAACCGCTTTTTCAATCGCTTTGGATTGCAGCAGCTTATTGAACAGATCCTGACGTGCGGGCAGACGTGGCCCGACTGCAGCCAGACGCTGACGCGCGAAGTGAATGCGTGCCACGCGTGCCAGCTTCTGGGCAATCGACTTATCGGTGCCGTGCTCTGTCGCCATCTGGCGCAGGGAAACGGTTGGCGAGAAGCGCACAAAGCTGTCACGTCCGTGCCACAAAATGGCGAAGAATTTCTCTACACCATTAAGGATGCGCAGATGCGGCGTATCTTCACCCTGGATTTCACGTCCTGGCGCACGACCAAACATGACCGCAACCGGTAACATCTGGACGTCGAGATTCGGATTACTGCGGTGCAAATCGAGGTAGTCGTGGAATAGCTTCACCGACTCAGGATTGGCAACGAAATAGGGGAATACGCGTGGGCCATCGTGAATAAACACGTGACGCGGCAATAGCGTGCCGTCGATCTCCAGCGGAGCCAGCGGATCGGGCAGATCATGTTTCAGGCACTGCGCCCGGAGAGTGAGCAGGTCAGCCTTTGAATCATAAGGCAAAACATACATCAC
Organism: Pantoea rwandensis; assembly: GCF_000759475.1. Lineage (NCBI taxonomy): Bacteria > Pseudomonadati > Pseudomonadota > Gammaproteobacteria > Enterobacterales > Erwiniaceae > Pantoea > Pantoea rwandensis. The sequence goes on along the minus strand of NZ_CP009454.1, from coordinate 165,013 downwards.
TGGACGCGTCGGATCGATCCCGTGTTCTGAGACAGGATCGGTCGGAATGACCTTACTCTTTACCAAAAAAGAGAGTGGTAAATTCAATAGTTTGTAATAAAGTTTACGCCAACCTGACATAGACAACTTAAAGCCTCTTGTTAGCAAAGCGCGGCAAGCATACCAGAAAGTGCAACGAAGATCTGTGGCTTACACGACCTCAAACAGCCCACATATTGACGCCAAATCACATCAAGGGTTCCAAAGCATGGCAAATAACGTCACCGGTATTCAAAGAATAGTGAATGCAGCCGGTTATTCCTGGCAGGGCTTGCGCGCCGCCTGGCAACATGAAGCCGCATTTCGTCAGGAAGCCATTGCCGCACTGGTGGCGATTGTGGTGGCCTGCTGGCTGGATGTTGATGCGATTTCCCGTGTGCTGATGATTGGCTCCGTGGTGCTGGTGATCATCGTTGAAATCCTGAATAGCGCCATCGAAGCGGTGGTGGACCGCATTGGGCAAGAGCGCCATCCTTTAGCCGGACGAGCAAAAGATATGGGCTCAGCGGCGGTATTGCTGGCTATCTTACTGGCTCTGTTTGTCTGGATCGCGCTGCTCTGGTCGCATTTGCGATAGGTATTCCAGAATCTTCAAACCGCTGATTTTTCCCTCTGTTTTGGTTTTCATTTCGCCAATACCTGTATATACTCACAGCGACTGTATAAACAACCAGGGGGCGGGATGAAAGCGTTAACCACCAGGCAGCAACAGGTCTATGATCTGATTCGCGACCACATTAACCAGACCGGCATGCCGCCAACGCGTGCGGAAATTGCTGCGCAACTGGGTTTTCGCTCGCCCAATGCTGCGGAAGAACACCTGAAAGCACTGGCGCGTAAAGGCGTCATCGAGATTGTATCCGGCGCATCTCGCGGCATCCGCCTGCTAATGGAAGAAGAAGTCTCCGAAGGGTTACCGCTGATCGGTCGCGTGGCCGCCGGTGAGCCGCTGCTGGCGCAAGAGCACATCGAAGCGCACTATCAGGTTGATGCCAATCTGTTTAAACCTACCGCTGATTTCCTGCTGCGCGTGAGTGGTATGTCGATGAAAGACATCGGGATTATGGATGGCGACTTGCTTGCAGTGCATAAAACTCAGGAAGTCCGTAATGGTCAGGTTGTGGTGGCGCGTATTGATGATGAAGTGACCGTCAAGCGCTGGAAAAAGCAGGGTGCCATTGTGCATTTGCTGCCAGAAAACACCGAATTCCAGCCAATTGTAGTCGATACCCGTGAGCAGGCTCTGACCGTTGAAGGTCTGGCTGTGGGTATCGTACGTAACGGCGAATGGCTTTAATCTCTCGTTGAATTCCCCCGCTGCGGTTGGTCACTGTACTGACCGCAGTCTGATACACTGATTTTCCTCCTCAGGCTGATTGCCGGTTAATGGTCCGATTGGCCAGCGCAACAATGGAACGGGCGAATGCGGCTGTTTTCCTCTTCAGATAAAGCATTGTGGCGGCTGGCGCTGCCGATGATTCTCTCCAATATTACCGTTCCGCTGCTCGGTGTCGTCGATACGGCAGTGATTGGCCATCTCGATAGTCCCATTTACCTCGGTGGCGTGGCGGTAGGTGCAACGGCGACCAGTTTCATCTTTATGTTGCTGCTGTTCCTGCGCATGAGCACCACGGGTTTGACTGCGCAGGCGTTTGGCGCGAACGATAAAACCGCCCTGGCGCGGGCGTTGACGCAACCTCTGTTGATCGCTCTGGTGGCGGGCGTGCTGTTTTTATTACTGCGCGCGCCCTTCAGTTTGGTCGCAGCCTCATTAATGGGCGGCAGCCCGGAAGTGCAGCACCAGGCACAAATTTTTATCAACATTCGCTGGCTTAGCGCACCGGCGACCTTAGCCAATCTGGTGATTTTAGGCTGGTTGCTCGGCGTGCAATATGCGCGAGCGCCGATGGTGCTGCTCATTGTCGGTAACCTGGTGAATATCCTGCTCGATCTCCTGTTTGTGCTGAAGCTTCACTGGGGCGTTGCGGGTGCGGCGGCGGCAACGGCGGTGGCAGAGTACGTCACGCTGGGAGTGGGGTTATGGATGGTGGTACGTGTGCTTAAGTTGCGTGGCATTTCTTTCAATCTGCTAAAACAGAGTTGGCGTGGTGATGCGGCACGCCTGTTCCGGCTCAACCGCGACATCATGCTGCGTTCGCTTATGGTGCAAATCTGTTTCGCGTCACTCACCTTGCTGGGCGCGCGTTTAGGGCCAGATGTTGTTGCGGTGAATGCCGTACTGCTGATGTTCCTGACGTTTACGGCCTATGCGCTGGATGGTTTTGCCTATGCCGTGGAGGCCTGCTCCGGTGAAGCGGTGGGAGCACGAGATCGCAGTCGCTTATTACTGATTTGGCATGCTGCCTGCCGTCAGGCCGGTATCGTTGCCCTGGCGTTCGCCGCCATCTATGCGGTAACCGGCCCTCAAATTGTGGCGTTGCTCACCTCGCTTGAGCCACTGCGAGAGATGGCCGATCGTTATCTTGGCTGGCAGGTGATTCTGCCGCTGATCGGTGTCTGGTGTTATCTGCTGGACGGTATGTTTATCGGCGCCACGCGTGGGCGTGAAATGCGCAACAGCATGGTGATGGCGGCAGTGGGTTATGGGCTTGCCTTACTGACACTCCCGTGGCTCGGTAATCACGGCTTATGGCTGGCGGTGACGGTGTTTCTTGCCTTGCGCGGCTTGACGCTCTGGTGGATGTGGCGACGTCACTGGCGACACGACAGCTGGTTCACTGTTTGAATAAGCGAAGCGTAACCTACAGATTATTCTGTATTTTTTGCGTAATCCTATCTGGCTACTATAATTATCTCAAACGGCGCAATTGAGTAGCGCGTTGTGTGGGTGATTTCCTGATTTATTAGGAGAACATCGCATCTCACTCAGGATGATGTGGAGGATTATGATGAACAAAGACGAAGCGAGCGGTAACTGGAAGCAGTTTAAAGGGAAAATGAAAGAGAAGTGGGGCAAGCTGACGGATGACGATATGACGGTCATCGAAGGTAAACGCGATCAGCTTGTGGGTAAAATTCAGGAACGCTACGGCTATGCGAAAGACCAGGCCGAAAGTGAAGTGAAAGACTGGGAAAGTCACAATAAAGATTACCGCTGGTAACCGAAATTAAGGAAGATGCTCCTACCCCGCCGATCACCCGTCGGCAAGGCACAAGGAAGTGCCACTCACCCTTTTCTCACTCTCTTTTTCGTATCAATCTCATGATCGTGATCGCAGCTATCGTGATGATTGCACGCTGCGACTTCTGCGCAGTTCTCGCACAAACCATGGGCTTCAATAACCGTGTGGCGCAGTGAGAATCCGGCCTGATCGGCCAATCCCGAAATAATCTTTTCTACGCCGTGTGCGTGTTTTTCACTGACTGCCGCACAACCATCACACACCAGCATCACCGAAGTATGCGCAGGCTCGTCGAAATGGTGGCAAACCACATAGCTGTTATTCGATTCAACACGATGAATAAAACCCTGCTCCAACAGAAAATCCAACGCGCGGTAAATGGTCGGAGGTTTAGCCTGTGGCTCGCTGATGCGGAGTTGATCCAGCAGATCATAAGCACTGATCGAACCATTCTGCTCAGCCATTAAACGCAGCACTTCAGCGCGTTGAGTGGTCAGGCGCACGCCGCGGTCAAGGCAAAGGGATTCTGCCTGAGTAAGCAGTTGTGCGGGCGTGAGGTTTGACATAAGTGTTCTCCAGGTTGCAGGCGATGTTATTTTATCACACAAACTTTTACCCTGCTGTGATTGCTTTTTACCCGGTTAAAGTCCAGGAAAAATCTCGTTAATCAATAAATTAACTTAACCTTCCTGTTGTGCTGATAAAACCGCTCATTTCAGACCCTACATTAGATCAGTCATATAGCGTAATTATCACGCTATTTTTGCTTTGCAACTCACCGGGTTAGCGTCTAAGGTTCAAAAGGTCTTAAGTAATATCTGGCATCAATTTAGGCTTTGTTCATTTTTCTGCATAACTAAACAGCAGAATGGTGTGGTTGTATCCAATTCTGCGAACAGCAGTGCTATTTCCTTTTAATTCACAGCAATGATGCGTTAGCCAGGGTTCAGAATAGCGGCTAACTAAACTGTTTCGTTTCTGAGTTATTCAGCGACATTTCAAAGGTGATGGCAGGCTCATGGTGAAGACATTATTCAGGCACAAAAAAGTAGCTTATCTTGTTGGTTTGAATGCAGTATTTCTTTCTTCTTCAGCTCTGGCAGCAGGTACATGGTATGACGCGCGTAACGATGCCATGGGTGGCACCGGCGTCGCTTCGTCAACCTGGAGTTCAGCGGTGCTGGCTAACCCGGCATTGATGACCAAAGCCAAACCTGAAGATAACGTCAGCGTCATATTCCCTTCAGCCGGTGTACAGGTTACCGACAAAGACAAATTAATTAACAAAGTTGATGACATCACGGACAGTGTTGATCGTTATAAACAACTGATAGATGATTTCGATTTTGCTGATTATCTCAGAGGTTACCCGGAGCTGAAGGCTGCGGCAGGCGATATGGCCAATCAGCTTCAAGATTTGAAAGGTAATAAAGCTAACGGCACTGCGGGAGTCGCTTTTGCCGTCACTGTTCCAAACGATACGCTGCCCTTTGCCTTTATTACTAAAGCCTACGGCACGGCACATGTGCGCGCCAATGTGGTTGATAGCGACATCACCTATCTGCGTGGTGTCGCGGATGGGAGCATCACGCCAAGGCCGGGCGATCAGGATAACCTGCGTTCGAGCGGCAATGGCCTTGCGGCGTTAGTCACCGATTATGGCGTCTCCGTTGCACATGAATTTGATGTCGCTGGCCATCCGGTTTCTGTGGGCGTGACACCAAAGCTGCAAAAAACCTGGCTGTATAACTACACCGCCAGTATTTATAACTTTGATAAAAGTGATATCAACAACAGCCAATACCGCAGTTCCGATACCGGCTTCAACATTGATGCAGGCATCGCGACCGACTTTGGTGAGCATTGGACGTTGGGTGTGACAGGGCAGAACCTGATCTCACGCGACATCGACACCAAAACAGTGGAAGGCTACCGCGATACCTATCAAATCCGTCCGCTGGTCACGTCAGGTCTGGCCTGGAACTACGGCGCGTTCACCCTGGCAGGCGATGTTGATTTGACGCAAACCAAACGTTTCAAATCGGAAGAAAGCAGCCAATATGCGGGAGTGGGTGCCGAGTATCGCGTGCTGGATTGGTTAGCATTGCGCGCGGGTTATCGTGCGGATATGAAATCAAATGATGCCAATGTGTTTACCGCAGGTCTGGGCGTTTCACCGTTTAACAACACGGTGCATCTGGATCTTGCTGGTTCAGTGGGTGACGATAATACCTGGGGCGGCATGCTGCAGCTCGGATTTAACTTCTAATTGCGTCATTTCACATCACGCTAACATTCACCCTGAAATGGCGTGAACATGCTCACAAAAACAGGTCGCCATTGGCGGCCTGTTTCATTATTGGGCGCGGAATTTGTGATCGTAATCAATCAGCGAAGCTGTGCCAGATTCAACTGGGAAAGTAGCCAATCTTTAAAGCTATCTAACGCGAAGTGGCGATGCTGATGCCGTGGGAACACCAGGTAATGGCCGATATAGTGAATCTCCTGGGTGGTCTCAATCAGCGGACAAACTAAGCGCCCACTGGCAAGCTCTCGTTCTGCTAATAATTTGGATTCCAGCACCACCCCCAGACCATCAACGGCAGCGGCAATCGCCATAAAACTGCGGTCAAAGCGCAAACCATAATGGCGCGGGGGCGTCAGGTGATTGGCTTCAAACCAGCCCTTCCATTGGTAGAGTTGCACATCGCACTGAATCAACGATTGGTGATAGAGATCCTCCGGGCAGCGAATGCGTGCGGCAATCTCTGGTGAGCAAAGCGGTGTTAACTCCTCCACGGCCAGCGGGATTTTCTCGTAAGGCGAGGGGCGCGGCTCGCCATAAACAATATCTAAATCATAGTCATCCTGCTCAAAGCGCGCATATTCGGTGCTGGCTGAAAGACGCAGATCAATATGTGGATGCGCGGCAATAAAGCTTCCGAGACGGGGTAATAGCCACTGATGGGCAAAGCTTGGCGCGGTGTGCAGACGCAGTGGTCGCGATTCATCAGCGGTGACGAGCGAAAGCCCACGCTGCATCTCATCAAATCCCCGCTGGATGTGTTCCAGCAAGATTGCCCCTTCTTTGGTTAGCATGATTTCGCGCGTACTGCGCTGAAACAGGCGCGTGTCGAGCGTCTCCTCCAGCTTACGAATCGCATGACTAATGGCGCTAGGCGACAAATCTAACTCTTGCGCTGCGGTGGTAAATGCTCCTGTACGGCCTGCGGCTTCAAACGCGCGCAACAGCGAAAGTGGGGCTTTTTTTAATAATGTCATTTGTGAATCCCATTCAACAGTTGATGCATTTTTTGCTTTTGTCGGCAGAGGTCAAGGCTGAGTAATCTGCTGCTAAACGGCAAGCAGGTGAAAATGGCACGTGAATCCGCTGCAGCTTTCACCATGACAGATCGCTCTTCTGCTTGCCAACTCTGCTGATTTTCTCTTCTTTCAGGAACAGATATGACGACTCTTGCAGAACCGGAATTGAGCCTTACACAGCGGCTGTCACAGCACGCTTATCGTATTCGTCGCTACGCGTTGCAAATGGGCGAAGTACAGGGGCAAGGCTATATCGGCCAGGCTCTGGGACTGGCTGATATGCTGGCTGTTGCATGGTGCCATGCGATGAATTACCGCGCGGATGAACCTGAATGGGAAGGCCGCGATCGTTTCCTGCTGTCCCACGGCCACTATGCGATTGCACTATATGCGGCGCTGATTGAAGCGGGCGTGATTCCTGTGGAGGAGTTGGAAACGTATGGATCTGATGATAGTCGCTTACCGATGTCGGGCATGGCTACCTACACGCCAGGCATGGAAATTTCAGGTGGATCGCTCGGACAGGGGCTGACGATTGGTGTCGGTATGGCATTGGCATTGCGTCATAAAGGAAATCCGGCTTTTGTTTACAACTCGATGTCTGATGGCGAACTGGATGAAGGGGCAACCTGGGAAGCGGCGATGGGAGCGGCACATCATCAACTGAGTAATTTGATCGTCATGGTGGATATCAACCAGCAGCAGGCAGATGGCCCCTCTGGCAAGGTCATGGGGTTTGAACCGCTGGCAGATAAGTGGCAGGCGTTTGGCTGGCATGTGCAGCGTGTGGATGGCAATGACATTGCTGCTGTGAAGCAGGCATTTGATCGGGCACGCGCGTTAAACGAACCCAAGCCGCGCGTCATTCTGCTGGACACGCTAATGGGTAAAGGCGTGCCATTCCTGGAAGCGCGTGAAAAGAATCATTTTATTCGTGTGGATGCTGACGAGTGGCAACAGGCCATCGCCATCCTCGATCAGGCTCAGGAGGCCACGCAATGAGCAGCATCACCACAGAGAAAAAGCCACGCCTGACAACGTCGGCGATGATTGCCTCCATTGCCGCAGAAGGACAAGCCACGGTTGCTGCGCCCTTTGGTCATGCGCTGGTCAAAGCTGCTGCGACCCGGCCGTCGATCGTTGGGTTGACTGCCGACCTGTCAAAATACACCGATTTGCATATCTTCGCCCAGGCCCATCCGGAACGTCATTTCCAGATGGGCATGGCGGAGCAGCTGTTGATGGGCGCAGCCGGTGGCATGGCGAAGGAGGGCATGACGCCATTTGCTACCACCTATGCGGTGTTTGCCACGCGTCGTGCCTACGACTTTATGCATCAGGTGATCGCGGAAGAGCAGCTGAATGTGAAAATCTGCGCTGCGCTGCCGGGGTTAACCACCGGCTACGGCCCAAGCCATCAGGCCACTGAAGATATCGCGCTGATGCGGGGTATTCCGGGCATGACCATTGTTGATCCTTGTGATGCGCTGGATACGGAACAAGCCGTTGCCGCAATAGCCGATCATCAGGGGCCGGTTTATATGCGTCTGTTGCGCGGTAAGGTGCCGCTGGTGCTGAACGAATACGATTATCAATTCGAACTGGGCAAAGCCAAATTGCTGCGTGATGGCCGTGATGTGCTGCTGATTTCCAGTGGGATTATGACAATGCGCGCACTGGAGACAGCAAAAGCGCTGGCAGCCGATAACGTCGATGTTGCGGTATTGCACGTGCCGACCATTAAGCCTCTGGACACTGAAACCATCATCACCCAGTGCCGGCGTGCCGGGCGTTTAGTGGTAGTGGTTGAGAACCATAGCGTGGTCGGCGGTTTAGGTGAGGCGGTGGCGACCACGTTAATGCATGCGCAGGTCATGCCCGTGTTTCGTCAAATCGGCTTGCCAGATCAATTCCTGGCTGCGGGCGCGCTGCCCACTTTGCACGACCGCTACGGCATTTCCACAGAAGCGATGGTCAGCGCGATTCGCGTCTGGCTGGCATAACGACGCGAAAGGAGAACAGCATGAAGGTGATATTTGTCGGCACCGGGGCAATTGGCGTTCCTATGGCTTGCCAGATTCAGCGTGCAGGGCATGCGGTAATCGGAGTGGATGTGTTTGAAGCGTCGCGTCAGCGTGCTCAGGCGCAGGGGATTGAAGCGGTGAGTCGCATTGCAGAAGCACCTGAAGCGGATGTGGTAGTGGTGATGGTCGCCACGCCACAGCAGCTGCAGGCGCTGGTGGCGGAAGCGCTGCCGCAGGTGGCTGGTCAGCACTGGGTCATCATGTCCACTGTCGGGCCGCAAGCGGTGCGTGAGGCGGCTTCTTCACTGATTGCTGCCGGTGCGCAGGTCGTGGATGCACCGGTCACGGGCGGAACCGCCCGCGCCAGCACCGGTGAGTTAGTGATTTTTGCTTCCGGCGCACCTGCCGCCATTGCCCTTGTTGAGCCGGTACTCAAAGCCATGGGATCGGTGTCGATCGTGGGTGATGAGGTTGGCGAGGGGCAGGGGATCAAAGTGATCAATCAGCACCTTTGCTCGGTGCATATTGTGGCAGCCGCGGAGGCGCTAAATCTCGCACAGTCGCTGGGGTTAGCTCCCGCTCAGGTATTGAAACTGGTCGAGCGCGGCGCGGCGGGATCGTGGATGTTGTCAGATCGTGGTCCGCGCATGCTGGAGGGGACTGATGTCTCGGTCTCCAGCGCCATCAATATCTTTGTCAAAGATAGCGGGTTAGTGGCAGAGGCGGCGACCGCCTGCCACGCTGAGGTTCCGCTGTTACAGGTCGCTCATGCTCGTTATCTGGCGGCAGCAGAAGCCGGATTGGGGCAACGTGATGACAGCAGAGTGATTGAGACCTGGAGCAAACCTGCAAATTAACCGCTCCATCACTGCTGCCCGAAAAATACGATAATACCGGGGTAACACATGAACACGACTTCTGTACCTGCAAACACCCGCGACAATGCGGCGAAAGTCTCTTTCGCCTCAATGATTGGCTCAGCGGTGGAGAGCTATGATTTCTTTATCTATGGCACCGCCGCTGCAGCCTGGTTCGGTAAGATCTTTTTCCACACGCAAGAGCCCATCGTCGGCATTCTGGCGGCATTCGCCACCTTAGCGGTCGGCTTCCTGATGCGCCCGTTTGGTGGTTACCTCGCCGGCCATTTCGGCGATCGCTATGGCCGAAAAACCGTACTGTTCTGGTCATTACTGGCAATGGGCGGTGCCACCGTACTGATCGGTGCGTTGCCAACCTATGAGCAGGCTGGCGTGCTGGCACCGATCTTGTTGATCTTATTACGCATGATCCAGGGGATCGGATTCGGTGCCGAGTGGGGCGGCGCGGTGTTAATGGCATTTGAGCATGCGCCCGTGAAAAAGCGCGGTTTCTATGGCGCGGTGCCGCAGCTCGGGATCCCGCTCGGCCTGCTGCTGGCGAATGGCTCTTTCCTGCTCTCTGCGGCACTGTTTGAAGGTGATTGGGTTTGGCGCATGCCGTTCCTGATCTCTTTTGTGATGGTGGCCATCGGCATCTTTATTCGAATGCAAGTCGCGGAATCGCCGGAATTCGAGAAAGCCAAAGCAGATAAGCAGATTGTGCTACAACCCGCGCTGGAGGTCATTCGTCGCGACTGGCGTACCATCGTCAAAATTATGGGGCTACGCCTGGCGGAGACGGGTGGCTACTACATCACCACCAGTTTTATGTTGTCCTATGTGGTGCTGGCGGAAATCACAGATACGCGCCATGTGTTATGGGGCACGCTGATTGGTTCAGCGCTGGGGCTCGGCAGCCATCTGCTGTATGGCGCGCTAAGTGATAAGGTGGGACGTCGCCCAATATTCCTGATTGGCGCCATCTTCACCATTCTGTTTGGCATCCCCATGTTTATGCTGATCAATACCGGTGCAGTGATGATGGTGATTGTCGCTGTCGCCCTGTCCCTGCTCTTCAGCCATGACCCGATATTTGCCGTAGAGTCGAGTTGGTTCTCCGAACAGTTTCCGGCCAACGTCCGTTCCTCGGGGATTTCATTGGGCTACAACGGCGCTTCCGTGGTGGCGGGGCTGTTACCGTTCATCGCAACAGGCGTGTATGGCATGGTCGGCTGGATCGGACCGGCGGTGATGTTCTCGTTACTGGGCGTCATTTCAACCTGGGTCGCCTTCAACACACGGGAAACCGCGCCGGTGAAAGTGGGCGAGCCCTCTCTGCCGGCTTCATCAACCTCAACAGCCCCGACGGTGTGAGTGAAACAACGGGCGGCTGTGTCGCCCGTTATTGCTGTGGTATCATTGCGCAGTTTCTCGTCACTCACCTAACTCCGGATTTACTGCGTTTCATGACCGATACTTTCTCTTCGCAACGTTTTTCTATCGCTCCGATGCTGGACTGGACCGATCGCCACTGCCGTTATTTTCACCGTAAGCTGAGCGGCGATACGCTGCTGTATACCGAAATGGTGACCACGGGCGCCATCATTCACGGCAAAGGCGATTACCTGGCTTACAGCGAAGAGGAGCATCCGCTGGCGCTGCAGTTGGGCGGTAGCGATCCGGCAGCTCTGGCGCAATGTGCGAAGCTGGCGGAAGCGCGCGGTTACGACGAGATTAACCTTAACGTCGGTTGCCCATCCGATCGCGTGCAGAATGGGCGCTTTGGTGCCTGTCTGATGGCTGACGCCGCGCTGGTCGCAGATTGCATTAAAGCGATGCGCGATGTGGTCAGTATTCCGGTGACGGTGAAAACCCGTATCGGAATTGATGAGCAGGACAGCTACGCATTTCTGTGTGATTTCATTGGTACGGTGGCCAATAAGGGCAACTGCGATACCTTTATTATCCATGCGCGTAAGGCATGGCTTTCTGGTTTAAGCCCGAAAGAGAACCGTGAGATTCCGCCGCTGGATTATCCGCGTGTCTATCAGCTGAAGCGTGATTTTCCGGCGCTGACCATGGCGATTAACGGCGGCATCAAGACGCTGGAAGAGGCGAAAGTGCATTTGCAGCATATGGATGGCGTGATGATGGGGCGCGAAGCGTATCAAAATCCCGGCATTCTGGCACAGGTCGATCGTGAACTGTTTGGTCGTGATACGCCGTCTGTCGATCCGGTCGCAGTGGTTCGTGCGATGTATCCGTACATCGAAGCGGAGCTGAGCAAAGGCACCTATCTGGGACACGTTACACGCCATATGCTGGGCCTGTTCCAGGGCATTCCTGGCGCGCGCCAGTGGCGTCGTTATTTAAGTGAGAATGCCCATAAGCCGGGTGCCGATGTACGAGTGCTGGAAGCGGCACTGTCGCTGGTCGCGGATAAGATTCCACAGGAAGCCTGATTGTAGGTGAGTCGCGGTGGGCCGGTGTGCCCGGCCATAAAAGGGCAGTCCGATCGCAAAGGAAAATGCCGATCTGCTGCGCGAACATTCGCCCCATTTTTGTGAAACGGCCCGATGCTGCGCATGGCTGAAAAACGCGCTCAGCGTATTGATCTCTGGCGCGGAAGCTTTGCTTTTCTGGCGGGCCTTTTCTGCCCCTTCAGAGGAGCATCGCTGCCGTTAATACGGTTTAAAATGCGCCAATAATTAGTGAATTTCATCACTGCTGAAATACCCCTCTGAATATAACCTCTTATTTTTCAGTGTATTAACTGTTTAACTATATTGGCACGTATCTTGTAAAGCACTCTGTGTTACTTACACAGGAGAGCCTTCGTGGAAATTTTATTTGTTATCGGCTTTTTTCTGATGCTGTTGCTGACTGGCGTTTCACTGCTGGGCGTTATCGCTGCATTGGTTGTTGCCACCGTTGTGATGTTCCTCGGCGGGTTATTCGCGCTTGTTATCAAATTGTTACCTTGGCTGGTGTTGGCGGTGGTAGCCGTGTGGCTTTATCGCGCCTTTACGACACCAAGCGGTGAAGTGAAATTGAACAGACTGAAAAGAAAAATCAGCAAGTTAGAGCGGCGTGGTTGGCGCTAAATGCGGGAGCGATCACAGAGTCGGTAATTGCTTAGTACGAATCTGCAATTAAACATATTTTTTACTTATGTTTTCTGTCAGGATGCGTAAAGTAATTCAAAACGAATTCATCGCCGCTGACCCTACACCAGCGCGAACTATAAAAAGAAAGAAAAAAGGGCTTCCTTCGGGAAGCCCTTAACTTTTTAGGGAATCAGCAAGCTGGAACCTTGCGTGGCGCGGCTCTCAAGAACCTGATGCGCGCGCACCGCATCGCTCAAGGCAAACTTCTGCTCTTCTGGCACCTTCAACTGAATCGCACGACTGGCGATTAACGAGAACAACTCGTTGCTGGCGTTATCCAGTTCCTGACGATTGGTAATGTAACCAAACAGCGAAGGGCGTGTGACAAACAGCGAACCTTTCTTGTTCAGAATCCCAAGATCGACGCCGGTGACGGGGCCCGAGGCATTACCAAAACTCACCATTAAGCCATGACGACGCAGGCTATCGAGAGACGGTTCCCAGGTATCTTTCCCCACCGAGTCATACACAACCGCGACCTTTTCACCGTCAGTCAATTCACTGACGCGCTGTGCAATATTCTCTTCGCGATAGTTAATGGTTGCCCAGGCGCCGGCATTTTTTGCAATCTGCGCTTTTTCGGCGGAGCCCACGGTACCAATCAGATGCGCGCCCAGCGCTTTAGCCCACTGACAGGCAATCAGTCCCACGCCGCCCGCTGCGGCATGGAACAGGAAGATTTCATCGGCTTTCACTTTGTAGGTCTGACGCAGCAAATACTGCACGGTTAAGCCTTTCAAAAACGAGGCTGCACCTTGTTCAAAGCTGATGCTCTCCGGCAGGATCACCAGACGCTCTTCCGCCACGTTATGCATTTCGCTATAGGCACCCAGCGCGGCCTGACAATAGACCACGCGATCGCCGGGCTTAAAGCGCGTCACGCCTGAGCCAACGCGTTTCACCACGCCAGCGGCTTCTGTGCCCAGCCCGGACGGGAAAGCCGCCACCGGATAGAGCCCGCTGCGCACATAGGTGTCGATATAGTTGATGCCAATCGCCTTGTTTTCGACCTGAACCTCATGTTCAGCGGGATCGGCCAGCTCAAAATCGACCCATTGCAGTACCTCCGGGCCACCGTGTTGGTTGAACTGAATACGCTTTGCCATTCTGACTCCTGTGATTGTTCATCCTGGGACGGTATACTTGCGCGTCCCTTTCACGATCGGTAATGCATTCACTATGGCAGGAAATAAACCCACCAACAAATCCAACGAACCCCGCGATCGTCAGCTGGAAGGCGTGAAAATGCCGCCGCACTCTATTGAAGCGGAGCAGTCGGTGCTCGGTGGGTTGATGCTGGATAACGAACGCTGGGATAACGTCTCCGAGCGCGTGGTGGCGGATGATTTCTTCAACCGTTCGCACCGCATGATCTTCTCTGAGATGCAGCGTCTGCTGGAAATGGGCCAGCCGATTGACCTCATTACGCTGTCTGAATCGCTGGAAACACTGGGCGAGCTGGAGATGGCCGGTGGCTTTGCTTATCTGGCAGAGCTGGCGAAAAACACGCCAAGTGCGGCGAACATCGGCGCTTATGCGGATATCGTGCGTGAACGTGCCGTTGTGCGTCAAATGATCTCGGTGGCGAATCAAATTGCTGATGCCGGTTACGATCCGCAGGGGCGCAGCAGTGAAGATTTGCTCGATTTCGCAGAATCCAACGTCTTCAAGATTGCTGAACAGCGCGCCAATAAGGCGGAAGGCCCGCAGAACATCGAGCAAATTCTGGAAGCCACGGTCTCGCGTATTGAAGCGCTAGTGTCGACCCCACACGATGGTGTCACCGGAGTGGATACGGGCTATCAGGATCTGAACAAAAAGACCGCCGGTTTGCAGGGTTCAGATTTGATCATCGTGGCGGCGCGTCCGTCGATGGGTAAAACCACCTTCGCCATGAACCTGTGTGAAAACGCCGCGATGCTGCAAGACAAACCGGTGCTGATATTCAGTCTGGAGATGCCCAGCGAGCAGCTAATGATGCGTATGCTGGCGTCATTATCACGCGTGGATCAAACGCGCATTCGTACCGGCCAGCTGGAAGATGAAGATTGGGCGCGCATCTCTGCCACCATGGGCATCTTGCTGGAGAAGAAGAACATGTTCATCGATGATTCTTCTGGCCTGACGCCAACGGAAGTGCGTTCGCGCGCGCGCCGCGTGTTTCGTGAGAATGGCGGTTTAAGCCTGATCATGATCGACTATCTCCAGTTAATGCGCGTGCCGGCGCTGTCGGATAACCGTACGCTGGAGATCGCGGAGATCTCGCGCTCGCTCAAAGCGCTGGCGAAAGAGCTCAATGTGCCGGTGGTGGCGCTGTCGCAGCTTAACCGCTCACTGGAGCAGCGCGCCGATAAACGTCCGGTGAACTCGGATCTGCGTGAATCGGGATCGATCGAGCAGGATGCTGACTTGATCATGTTCATCTATCGCGATGAGGTGTATCACGAAAACAGCGATCTTAAAGGCATCGCGGAGATCATCCTCGGTAAGCAGCGTAACGGCCCAATCGGTACAGTACGATTGACCTTCAATGGCCAGTGGTCGCGTTTTGATAACTACGCAGGCCCGTCCTACGACGACGAATAATCCTTTCCCGCTGGATGCATGCACGATTTGTGCATGCATTTCACGTCATCAGAAAATAGTGTTGGACAACCCCGGCTTTAATCAGGTTATCTGTACCAAAGCGCACCCTATAACGCTGTGGAAGCAGAATGACTCAGGTAGATGATTACGACCTTAAGATATTGACACTATTACAATCTAACGGCCGCCTTACCAATCAGGAACTCAGTGATTTAGTCGGTCTTTCGGCGTCTCAATGTTCACGCCGCCGCATCAATCTTGAACAGGCAAACCTCATCCTCGGCTATCACGCACGGCTCTCGCCGGATGCGGTGGGTCTCGGCATGGTGGGCTTAATTGAAGTGCGTTTAAAGAATCACACGCCAGATTATGAAGAGAGTTTCCATCGCATGGTGGCAGAGGAGGACGCGATTGTTGATGCCTTCAAAACCACCGGTGATGCTGATTATCTGCTGAAAGTGGCCGTGGCTGATTTAGCCTCGCTGAGTGCGTTGATCAGTCAACTGGTGGCTGGCCATCAGAGTGTGGCCCATGTGAAAACCTCCGTGGTGTTGAGCCGTTTAAAAGAGAACGGCTTGATGATTATCCCCGAGCACAAAACGCGCCAAAAAAGTGCATGATGTGCTAATCTGGTGCAATTAACGCACAGTAAATGCAAATAACGCGCACCAGAAAACAGATTTGTGCATGAATCAACGGTTAAAGTTTGGGGTGATGCACAAAAACCTGCAATAAAAGCGCCTTAGATATCAATTGGATAATCGCTGGCACCCCATAGGTGGCGACTTAACGCCGCCTATGTGGTGCGTTTTTTGCATTTGAACCGCATCAATTGCACTGAGATGACTCCATGGATAACGTTGTTCAACCCACTAAAATTCCTCATTCACGTATTGAAGATGCGCTGGCGATAGTGCTCGGCACCTTAATGGTTTCCTTTGGCGTGATGATGCTGAAACAGGCGGGCGCGCTGACTGGCAGCACTGCAGGTATCGCGTTTTTAATCAGCTATCTGACGCACCTCTCTTTTGGTACCGCATTTTTCCTGATTAACCTGCCGTTTTACTGGCTGGCAGTGCGCCGCATGGGCTGGGAATTCACGGTTAAAACGTTCTGCGCAGTGGGGCTGGTTTCACTGTTCACGCACTTGCATCCGATGTTCATCCATTTTTCTGCGCTAAATCCGTTTTATGCGACATTGTTCGGTAACGTGGTGATGGGGATTGGGTTTATAGTGTTGTTTCGTCACAAAGCCAGCCTCGGCGGTATCAACATTTTGGCGCTCTGGCTGCAGGACCGTATCGGTCTGCGTGCCGGCAAACTGCAAATGGCGGTGGATACCTGCGTGGTACTCGCATCGCTGTTCGTGGTGTCGCTGCCGATACTTTTGGCCTCTATCGCGGGCGCGGTGATCCTTAATCTCATCATCGCTATGAATCATCGTCCCGGCCGCTACATGGTTTGATGACGCCTCTTTACCGACTATTTATGACCAATCATGGAGATCTGCACCGTGTTTCAAAACGTTGATGCTTATGCTGGCGATCCAATTCTGTCGCTGATGGAAACCTTCAAACAGGACCCACGTGACAATAAAGTGAATCTGAGCATTGGCCTCTATTACAACGAGGCGGGTATCATTCCTCAGCTGCAAGCCGTGGCTGCGGCAGAAGAACGCCTGCAGGCGCAGCCGCATCAGGCGTCGCTTTACCTGCCGATGGAAGGCCTGGGCCCATACCGTAATGCGATTGCACCGCTGCTGTTTGGCAAAGAACACCCGATGTTAAAGGCCGGTCGCATTGCTTCCATCCAGACGCTGGGTGGCTCCGGTGCACTGAAAGTCGGGGCGGATTTCCTCAAGCGTTACTTCCCGCACTCAAATGTCTGGGTGAGCGATCCGACCTGGGAGAACCACATCGCGATTTTCAACGGTGCTGGTTTCGACGCACAGACTTATCCGTGGTACGACGAAGAGACCAACGGCGTGAAGTTTGATGCGTTTATTGCCAAGCTGAAAACGCTGCCGAAGCAATCTATCGTGCTGTTGCACCCATGCTGCCACAACCCAACTGGCGCGGATCTGACGAACGCGCAGTGGGATGAAACCACCGAAGTATTGAAAGCGCAGGAACTGATTCCGTTCCTCGATATCGCTTATCAGGGCTTTGGTGCGGGCATGGAGCAGGATGCTTATGCGATTCGCGCGATTGCTGCTGCGGGCTTGCCGGCTCTGGTCAGCAACTCATTTTCGAAAATCTTCTCGTTGTATGGCGAGCGTGTTGGTGGCCTCTCCATCGTGTGTGAGAGCGCAGAAGAGTCTGCTCGCGTGTTGGGTCAGCTGAAAGCGACCGTCCGTCGCAACTACTCCAGCCCACCAAACTTTGGCGCGCAGGTGGTTTCTTGCGTACTGAACGATGAGGCGCTGCTGAACAACTGGCTGGCCGAGGTGGAAGCCATGCGCCTGCGCATCATCGAAATGCGCCAGACGCTGGTCAACGTATTGAGCACCAAGCTGCCGGGTAAAAACTTCGATTACCTGCTGAAGCAGCGCGGCATGTTCAGTTACACCGGTTTAAGCGCGCAGCAGGTTGATCGCCTGCGTGATGAGTTCGGCGTATATCTGATCGCCAGCGGCCGTATGTGTGTGGCTGGCCTCAACAGCCGCAACGTTAATCAGGTGGCCGAGGCCTTTGCTGCCGTGATGTAACGCACTTCGCAGCACGAGAAAACCGCCATGCCTCTGGGCTGGCGGTTTTTTTATGTGCGTTATCTGGTGCCACCGCCTTTACCTTTGGCTGACTTGCTGCACACTTAAACGGTGTCATGACGTCTATAATGAAGCCGATGGCAGGCGTCATCGGGCCTAAAATCGGCCTCTACCAAGGAGAATACCGCATGAACATTTCGGATCTCCTCACCTACTGCATGAGCAAACCAGGTGCGGAGCAAAGTTATAAAAATGAATGGGATGCAACGCAGATTAAAAGCGAAGGCGTACTATTTGCCATGGTGCATGAGGTGAAAGGGCGTCCGGCGCTATCGTTGAAAACCTCGCCAGCGCTGGCTGATTTATTGCGCGAAGAGCACAGTGATGTATTCCCGAGCGAGCATCTCAATAAGTCGCACTGGAGCACGCTATGGCTGGATGGGTCGCTAAAGGATTCGCAGATTTATTATCTGGTCGACGCTTCCTGGCAACAGGCTGACGCCACGCGCGCGGCGGGCGTCAGCCATGATGAGGACTCGCGCTAATTAAGCCGCTGACTCTTCTCTCAGGGTGTTGATATCAATCACGAAGCGGTATTTCACGTCGCTTTTCAGCATACGTTCATAGGCTTCGTTAATCTGGTTCATGGCGATCAGTTCGATATCGGAAGTGATACCGTGCTTGCCACAGAAATCCAGCATTTCCTGGGTCTCAGCAATACCACCGATCAGTGAACCGGCGATGCTGCGACGTTTGAAGATCAGGTTAAACACCTGTGGGGCCGGGTGATCGTGCTCTGGCGCGCCCACCAACGTCATATTGCCATCCAGCTTCAACAGGGTGATGAACGGGTTGAGATCGTGTTGAGCCGCAACGGTATTCAAGATGAAATCAAAGCTGTTGGCATGCTGCGCCATTTGATCGGCATCTTTCGAAATGACGACTTCATCAGCACCTAAGCGTTTACCATCTTCAATTTTTGACGGTGAAGTGGTGAACAGCACAACATGTGCGCCCATCGCATGCGCGATTTTCACACCCATGTGGCCGAGGCCGCCAAGACCGACGATGCCCACTTTTTTACCTGGGCCAACGTTCCAGTGACGCAGTGGGGAATAGGTGGTGATACCCGCACACAGCAGTGGTGCCACACCAGCCAGATCGAGATTTTCCGGCACGCGCAACACATAGTTCTCATCCACTACCATCGCCGTGGAGTACCCGCCGTAAGTGATGGCGCCGGTTTCACGGTCTTCACCGTTATAGGTGCCCACAAAGCCGTTTTCGCAATATTGCTCCAATCCTCTCTGGCAGCTTGGACAGCTACGGCAGGAATCAACTAAACAACCGACACCGACCAGGTCACCCACTTTGTATTTGTGGGTGTGTGCGCCAACGGCAGTGACGCGGCCAACGATTTCATGGCCAGGCACCACTGGGAAAATAGTGTTTTTCCATTCGTTGCGCGCCTGGTGTAGGTCAGAGTGGCAAACGCCACAGTACAACACTTCAATCTGCACATCATGAGCGCGAAGCTCGCGCGGCTTATAGTCGAACGGGGCGAGCTTGGATTTCGCGTCCTGTGCGGCATAGGCATGCGTAATATTCATGGTGTCTCCAATCGGGTGTGTCGTGAGTGTATTGCGGGATCCCGTTCAGCGATCTGAAGGGACAAAGGCGTAACGAGCTACGCCAAAAAGGAACTGTGTAAGGATAGTCAGCGAGATGAGATGCGTATATGCCTGAAGTTGTCTGATTCTTGCCTGTTTCTGCATTTTGCTGCGGAATCTGACAGCCAGACATCAGGCTCGGATAGCTGCAATATTAGGCTGTTAAACTCGCGTGAGTCGCGCCTGCGCACTGAAAGAAATGAGAAGGCCCGCAGTGCGGGCCTTCAATTTTACTTCTTCTTCAGCATCGGCTTGAGGAAGCGGGCAGTGTGGGATTTTTCACACTCTGCCACGGTTTCTGGTGTGCCTGAAATCAGGATTTCGCCGCCGCCGCTGCCGCCTTCCGGACCCAAGTCGACAATCCAGTCAGCCGTTTTGATCACGTCGAGGTTATGCTCAATCACCACGATGGTATTGCCCTGATCGCGCAACTGATGCAGCACTTCCAGCAACTGCTGAATATCAGCAAAGTGCAGACCCGTGGTTGGCTCATCAAGGATATAGAGTGTTTGCCCGGTGCCACGTTTCGACAGCTCGCGCGCCAGTTTTACACGCTGCGCTTCACCGCCTGACAGCGTGGTTGCAGACTGACCGAGGCGAATATAAGACAGCCCCACGTCGATCAGCGTTTGCAATTTACGCGCCAGCGCAGGTACGGCATCAAAGAACTCACGTGCTTCTTCGATGGTCATATCCAGCACTTCGTGAATCCCTTTGCCTTTGTATTTAATCTCCAGCGTTTCACGGTTATAGCGTTTGCCTTTGCATTGATCGCAAGGCACATACACATCCGGCAGGAAGTGCATTTCGACTTTAATTACGCCATCACCCTGGCAGGCTTCGCAACGTCCGCCGCGCACGTTAAAGCTGAAGCGCCCTGGATTGTAGCCACGGGAACGTGCTTCAGGTACAACGGCAAACAATTCACGCACCGGGGTGAAAATACCGGTGTAAGTGGCCGGGTTCGAGCGCGGCGTGCGGCCGATGGGGCTCTGGTCGATATCGATGACTTTATCGAAATGCTCCAGACCCGCGATCTCGCGATAGGGAGCAACCTCCGTCGTGGTGGCCCCGTTCAACTGCCGCTGTGCAATCGGGAACAGCGTGTCGTTGATTAACGTAGACTTACCGGAACCCGAAACGCCGGTGATACAGGTGAACAGGCCAACCGGAATCGTCAGCGTGACATCCTTCAGGTTGTTACCGCGTGCGCCGGTGAGTTTCAGCACTTTCGCCGGGTCGCCCTTCACGCGCTGTTGCGGAATGGCAATTTCGCGTTTGCCGCTCAGGTATTGCCCGGTCAGCGAAGCTTCGTTAGCCATAATGGCATTCACATCACCCTCAGCCACGACCTGGCCACCGTGCACGCCTGCGCCAGGACCAATATCAATCACGTGGTCAGCGGCGCGAATCGCATCTTCATCGTGCTCGACCACAATTACGGTGTTGCCGAGGTCGCGCAGGTGGATCAAGGTGCCCAGCAGACGTTCGTTATCGCGCTGATGCAGGCCAATTGAGGGCTCATCAAGCACATACATCACGCCCACCAGACCCGCACCGATCTGGCTTGCCAGACGAATACGCTGCGCTTCTCCGCCAGAGAGCGTTTCTGCGGAACGCGACATCGACAGATAATTCAACCCGACGTTAACCAGGAAGCTCAGACGATCGCCGATCTCTTTCAGGATTTTTTCGGCGATCTGCGCGCGCTGTCCGCTCAGTTTCAGATTGCGGAAAAAGTCGGTGGCATGGCCGATGCTCATCTCAGAGATGGTCGGCAGGTTGGTATTCTCAACAAATACATGGCGTGCTTCACGGCGCAGGCGTGTCCCTTCGCAGCTGTTGCAGGAGCGATTACTGATGAATTTCGCCAGCTCTTCACGCACCGCATTGGATTCCGTCTCTTTATAACGGCGTTCCATGTTGTGCAGCACACCTTCAAATGGATGGCGACGCACCGAAGTGTCACCGCGATCGTTGATGTATTTGAATTCGATATTCTCTTTGCCGGAACCGTACAGAATCACTTCGCGCGCTTTGTCGCTCAGGCTGTTAAACGGCGCTTCGACATCGAAATCCAGATGCTCTGCCAGCGAACGCAACATCTGGAAGTAATAGAAGTTGCGACGATCCCAACCACGAATCGCACCGCCAGCCAGTGATAGCTCAGGGTTTTGCACCACGCGATCGGGATCGAAATACTGCTGCACGCCCAGACCATCGCAGGTTGGGCAGGCACCGGCCGGGTTGTTGAACGAGAACAGGCGCGGTTCCAGCTCACTCATGCTGTAGCCACAAATCGGGCAGGCAAAGTTAGCGGAGAACAGCAGCTCCTCGGCCTCGCTGTCATCCATATCGGCGACGATGGCGGTACCACCACTCAGCGCCAACGTGGTTTCAAAGGATTCTGCTAAGCGCGTCGCCAGGTCATCGCGCACGCGGAAGCGGTCCACGACGACTTCAATGGTGTGCTTTTTCTGCAGTTCCAGCTTGGGTGGATCTGACAGATCACAGACTTCGCCATCAATACGGGCGCGGATGTAGCCTTGAGCCGCAAGGTTTTCCAGTGTTTTGGTGTGCTCGCCTTTGCGATCTTTCACCACGGGTGCCAGCAGCATCAGACGACGGCCTTCTTCCTGCGCCATCACCTGATCCACCATCTGGCTCACGGTCTGTGCCGCCAGCGGAACATCGTGATCCGGGCAGCGTGGTTCACCCACACGGGCAAACAGCAGACGCAGATAGTCATGGATTTCAGTAATCGTGCCGACCGTCGAGCGCGGGTTATGCGATGTGGATTTCTGCTCAATAGAAATGGCGGGCGAGAGACCTTCAATATGGTCCACGTCCGGTTTCTCCATTAATGAAAGAAACTGGCGCGCATAGGCCGAGAGCGATTCAACATAGCGACGCTGACCTTCGGCATACAACGTATCAAACGCCAGCGAAGACTTACCGGAACCCGACAGACCGGTGACCACAATCAGCTTATCGCGAGGGATGATCAGGTTGATATTCTTCAAATTATGGGTGCGAGCACCGCGGACTTCGATCTTATCCATTCACCTTTCCCGGATTGAACAACACTCGCCATGCCTTGCCAGCACGACCAGCAGAAACGCGTTAGTATGGCACAAAAAATAAACTGAATAAATATCCAGTGCTTTTGCTATTCTGTGTGCCAAATAAAAATTGCGAGCCTGCTCTGAAGTGGGCACCGTCATTGTGACGTGATACAATTTTTGGCTTAGACTTTTAGCATCAACTCATCGGGAGACAGCAACATGGCCAGTCGTGGCGTAAACAAAGTGATTCTTGTCGGGAATCTGGGTCAGGATCCGGAAGTGCGCTACATGCCAAATGGTGGCGCGGTAGCCAACATTACGCTGGCCACGTCGGAAAGCTGGCGCGACAAGCAAACCGGTGAAAACAAAGAGATTACTGAATGGCACCGTGTTGTGCTGTTCGGCAAACTGGCTGAAGTGGCGGGTGAATACCTGCGTAAAGGCTCTCAGGTTTACATCGAAGGCCAGCTGCGTACCCGTAAATGGCAGGATCAAAGCGGCCAGGAAAAATACACCACCGAAGTGGTTGTTAACGTTGGCGGCACCATGCAGATGCTCGGTGGACGTCAGCAGGGCGCGAACGCAGGTGGCGCACCGATGGGCGGCCAGGGCGGCGGCAATAACAACGGCTGGGGCCAGCCACAGCAACCTCAGCAGCAGCCTCAGGGCGGCAACCAGTTCAGCGGCGGCGCACAACAGCGTCCGCAGCAGCAGAGCGCACCGGCGAACAACGAACCGCCAATGGACTTTGACGACGATATCCCGTTCTAAGACAACGCGCACGCATAATTACACGCTAAGGCCTCGTTTTACGGGGCTTTTTTGTATCTGACTCTCAGGTTTCTCAATCAAAAGAAGGGACGCATTTCCCATCAAGGAGTGATAATGAAACAGCAACAGGCAGAAGCATTATTAAAAGTCGCACTGGCAAATGATCATGCCCAGTTTCGTCGTGGGCAGTGGGAAGCGATAGATGCACTAGTGAATAAACAGCAGAAATTATTGGTGGTGCAGCGGACTGGTTGGGGTAAAAGCTCCGTCTATTTCATCAGCGCCAAAATTTTTCGCGATCGCGGTATGGGCCCAACCATTATCGTTTCACCGCTACTGGCGCTGATGCGTAACCAAATTGAGTCTGCCCGTCGATTAGGCATTGTGGCTGAAACCCTCAATTCTTCGAACAGCAGTGACTGGCAGTCGGT
The DNA here is from genome assembly GCF_000759475.1 of Pantoea rwandensis. Lineage (NCBI taxonomy): Bacteria > Pseudomonadati > Pseudomonadota > Gammaproteobacteria > Enterobacterales > Erwiniaceae > Pantoea > Pantoea rwandensis. The sequence continues at coordinate 141,229 of NZ_CP009454.1, read as the reverse complement.
GACACAGCGCGTGCTGGATAATCAGGTTGATTGTTTACTCATCTCTCCAGAACGTCTCGCGAATGATCAATTTATCGAAACCGTACTGCAGCCGATTGCTAACCGCATCGCGCTCATGGTGATTGACGAAGCGCATTGTATCTCCGATTGGGGGCACGATTTCCGTCCCGATTATCGCCGTATCGTCAGCATTCTAAGGCAATTACCCGCAAACACGCCGGTGCTTGGCACCACCGCTACTGCCAATAATCGTGTTGTTGCAGATATACAGCAACAGATGGGCGATATTGTGATTCAACGCGGTGAGCTGATCCGTAAGAGTCTGGCGCTTCAAACACTCATTCTACCGAATCAGGCGTCACGTCTTGCCTGGCTGGCGCAAGTCATTCCGACTCTTGAGGGAACCGGGATCGTCTACACGCTTACCGTTCGTGATGCCGAACAGGTAGCGGCCTGGTTACGCACGCAGCACATTGATGCGCGCGCCTATCATGGCAGCGTTGAGGACGCGGGTTTCGACAGCAGCAATGACTATCGCCAACATCTTGAGAACTTGCTGCTGACTAACCAATTGAAAGTCCTGGTGGCGACCACCGCACTGGGAATGGGATATGACAAACCTGATTTGAGTTTTGTGCTGCACTATCAGGCGCCTGCTTCGATTGTCGCTTACTACCAACAGGTAGGACGCGCGGGTCGTGGCATCGATCATGCGGTTGGCGTGCTAATGTCTGGGGGGGAAGATCGTGATATTCATCAGTTCTTCCGGCAGTCAGCTTTTCCGGCAGAAGCACAGGTGCATGATATTTTGCAGGTGCTGGAGGAGAGCGATGGTTTGTCGATTCGCGATATCGAGCAGCAAACCAATCTGCGTCAGGGGCAAATTGAAAAAGTACTGAAATTACTGAGCGTTGAAAATCCTGCCCCGGTGATTAAAGTAAAAAGCCAGTGGCGGAGAACGCCGGTTTTCTATCAGTTGGATCGCAAACGTATCGTGCATCTTACGCAGCAGCGCGAACAAGAGTGGCAGGAAGTGCAGGCTTATATCTCACAGCGCGGTTGCCTGATGACGTTTCTGCGATTATCGCTGGATGATGCCGACCCGATATCCTGTGGCAAATGTGCATATTGCCTCGGCCGGCCCTTGATTGACCCGAAGGTGGATGCAATGTTGGCTCATCAGGCTGCGACTTTTCTACAGCGCGCCGAAACGGTGCTGTCGCCCAAAATTCAGGTGGCTGCTCAGGCATTTGAAGAATACGGTTTTCGCGGTAATTTACCTGCTGCCCTGCGTGCGCAGGAAGGTCGGGTGCTTTCGCGCTGGGGAGATGCCGGTTGGGGATCTCGCGTAGTCGCCGAGAAAGCCGCAGGCCATTTCAGCGATGAACTTGTTTCTGCTCTGGCTGAATTGATTGAACAGCGCTGGCAGCCAGTGCCTGCGCCAAAGTGGGTTTGTTGCGTACCGTCGTTGCGCCAACCTCAACTGGTGGCGGATTTTGCCCGCCGATTGGCACTGCGACTCGACTTACCCTTTATAGATGCACTTCAGAAAGTGAAAGATAACCCTCGACAACGTCTGCAGAATAATCGCTTCCATCAATGTCGTAATCTGGATGGCGCGTTTTCCACCTGCGCTAATCTGCCTGCCACGGCTGTGTTACTGGTAGACGATATTGTCGATTCAGGTTGGACAATGGCAGTGGCTGCCGCCCTGCTTCAGCAGGCGGGTAGCGGCATTGTCTACCCACTGGCGCTGGCAACCTCAACGGTGAAAGAGTCATGAATTTATCTCCTGTTGCACAAGCAACTCTTTTATTAACCAGTGACTTCTCGCGCCAGAGCGAGGATGAGGTGAAGCCGCTAAGTAATGCGGAATGGGGACGATTTGCCCTGTGGTTAAAACAGCAATCCGCTTCACCCGCCGATCTGCTCAGCTCTGGTGCTGATGTCATGTTAGCCACCTGGGTAGAACCCCATATCACACGCGAGCGAATTGAAACGCTACTCAGTCGTGGGCACAGCCTGGCGTTAGCGATTGAACGTTGGCAGCGCGCGGGGCTTTGGGTGCTAACGCGTTCTGATGCTGATTACCCAAGGCTGCTTAAGCAACAATTGCGCACCAACGCGCCAGCGGTCCTGTTCGGCTGTGGTGATATCGCTCTGTTAAATCATCCCGGCCTTGCGGTGGTAGGATCGAGGAATGCCAGCGAGCTGGATTTAGCGTTCAGTCGTCAGGTTGCGGGAAAAGTGGCCTCTGCGGGGGTAAATCTGATTTCAGGTGGCGCGCGAGGCATCGATGAAGCCGCTATGCTGGGCGCATTGCAACACAACGGAACCGTCGTGGGTGTCCTCAGTGATAGTCTGCTGACCGCTGCGACCAGCGCCAAATGGCGAAAGGGGTTAATGGCGGGTAAATTACTGCTGCTTTCACCGTTCTATCCTGAAGCGGGCTTTACTGTGGGTAATGCAATGGCGCGCAATCGATACGTTTATTGCCTGGCGAGGAGTGCGCTGGTGGTGCACGCGGGTCACAAGGGCGGGACGCTGGTCGGTGCGGAAGAGAATCTGCGCAAGAAGTGGGTACCGTTGTGGGTTAAGCCTACCGACGATGTACAGGCCAGCAACGCTGAACTGGTTAAACAGGGGGGGCAATGGTGCGCTGCTCACCCCGATGACATTGATGTTGCGCAATGGATGTCGCCTCCCCGTCATCAGCCCCATCAGCCGGAGGATTTATTGAGCCGCGCAGGGTACAAGCTGCCCGACATGACCGCTGTGGTTAATGTGGCTCAGGAACCAGAAGGAATCTGGCATCCATCCGATTTTTATCAAATTTTTCAGGCGCAATTGCCGGCACTGGCCGCCCATCCCGTTACGATCGAGGATCTGGGCTCGCGGACGGGCCTGCATCAGATTCAGCTGACTGAATGGTTGCAGCGCGCGGTGCATGAGGGAGTGATTGAACAGCCGACAGGAACAAACTGTTATCAATGGAAGCGAAAAATGTAGCTGCTGTGCGTCTTCCATCATGAAGCCGGACAAACCCGTCCGGCTCCATCGCTTCTAATGCGGCCGCCACTCCCGCAAAAGCACCTCAGTATCACGCACTAACACCGGGTTGCCCGGCATAATCAAATCCGCCCAGACTTCATTATGCTGATTGATCTGCTGCTGTGCGGAAACGTAAGTCCGATCGGCAGTGGTATGCGCATCGGCGGCAACGGTGATGTGATAGCCCAGGCTGGCACCCACCTTGATGGTGGTATCGACACAGTAATCGGTCGCACAACCGCAAATTACAAAGCTCTCAATGCCATGTTGATCAAGCTGAGCCGCCAGGTCGGTTTGCCAGAAACTGTCGCAAGCGGTCTTGTTAACGTAGATCGCGTTGGCTGGCTGAGCCAATTCCGGCACGATCTGCCAGCCTTCGCTGTTCACTTCGAGGCCTGGCTCAACGTGCTGGATAAAAATCACCTGATCGGCCGCTGCCGTCAGTTGATTGATGCGCTGACAACGTCCGTCACGATCAAAACGTGGTGAAGCCAGCACGCCATTTTGCATATCCACTACCACTACCACCCGATTAGCCATCATCGCCTCCTTTATATAGTGGATGACAGTATTGCGATTGTTACGCATGCAGGTAAAGCAAATCTGTTTTGCATTTCAGCTCGCCGCCGCGCATGCTAATTAGCCTGTTTTTAGGAGGTGTGATGTGAAGGTGGTTCCGGAAATCTTTCCTGATAAGTGCGATCAAGCGCAGTTCCAGCATTTTGCTGAACTGCCGGGTATCGAGCTGTATCAGGCGCACATCTCGCGTTACGCCTTTGAGCCGCATACCCATGAAGCCTTTGGTATCGGCACCATTGAATCGGGTGCACAGCGTTTTCGCTACCGCGGCACGCACTATACGGCACCGCAGCATTCACTGGTGATGATGAACCCTGATGAATTGCACACCGGGGAATCGGCCTGTGATGAGGGCTGGCGTTATCGCATGATCTATATTGATCCGCAGGAGATGGAGCGGCTTACCGGCGATCGTCACTGGTGGTTTAGTGAAGCGCTGCGTACAGACGCCCGTCTGGCACAGCCGTTTTCCCAGCGGCTGGCGCAGATGTGGCAGGCCACTAGCGCGCTGGAACGCGAGAGTCTGTTGCTGGAACTGCTGGAGCTATTACGCCCGCTGGCCCATCAGGGAAAATCCCGACCCGAAGAGGGCGCCCATCGCTTTGATGCGGTAAAAACCTATCTGCGTGAAAACCTGGCGGAGCCGATTCGTCTTGATGAGCTGGCCGCCCTGGCGTCGTTGTCGCCGTGGCATTTTCTCCGCAGTTTTAAACACCACTTCCATGTCACGCCACATCAGATGCTGATGGCCTTTCGTCTGTTCGATGCCAAGCAACGTTTGGGGATGGGGGAAAGCGCGGCTTCGGTGGCGGCCGCCGTTGGATTGACCGATCAGGCGCACCTCACGCGCGCTTTTGCTCATCGCTATGGCATCACCCCTGGACGTTATCAGAAGCAAGTTTTCCCCTCGCGTTAACCGCAATCTGCTACAAGCCTTTATTATCCGGTTACGCCACACTGCGACGGAAAAGTGATAAAGGAAAAGAGAATGTTTGCAGGAATCGTGTTTGCACTTGCCGCAGGATTGATGTGGGGGCTCATTTTTGTGGGACCGCTGCTGATACCTGACTATCCGGGTACCTTACAATCGGCCGGACGCTACGTGGCTTTTGGGCTGGTGGTATTACCGCTGGCATGGCTGGATCGCCGCCGTCTGAAACAGCTGGCACGCAAAGATTGGCTGGAAGCGCTGAAATTGTCGCTGGTCGGTAATCTGCTCTATTACGCCTGCCTTGCCAGTGCTATCCAGCGCACCGGTGCGCCGATCTCGACCATGATCATTGGCACCTTGCCGGTGGTCATCACCGTGACGGCCAACCTCTGCTACGGTCATCTTGAAGGGCGACTTTCCTGGCGTAAACTCTTTCCGGCGCTACTGATTATTGCTGCTGGCCTGGGCTGCGTGAATGCTGCGGAGATGCAGATGCAGGGGCCGGATTTTGACTGGTCGCGCTACCTGACAGGGCTATTACTGGCGATTTTAGCGGTCGCCTGCTGGACCTGGTATCCGCTGCGTAATGGCATCTGGCTGCGCGCGCATCCACAGCATAAAGCCGGTAGCTGGGCGACGGCACAAGGGTTGGTGACCTTACCGCTGGCGTTGGTGTTCTATTTATTAGTCTGCGGTCAGCTTTACTGGCAGCAGCCTGAGTTCGCTCTGCCATTTGGCCCGCAGCCCACGCGTTTTCTCCTCATCATGCTGGCGATTGGGCTGATATGTTCATGGTTAGGCACGCTATGCTGGAATGCGGCTAGCCAGCGTGTGCCAACGGTCATCATGGGGCCGCTGATTGTGTTCGAAACGCTGGCTGGTCTGCTGTGGACCTTTCTCTGGCGACAGAGCTGGCCGCCGCTGCTCACTGGGATCGGGATTGGCTGTCTCATCGTCGGCGTGATCTACGCCATGCGTATTAAACCGCAGCCGGAAGTCAGCGCGCTTTAACATGAATTTCTGGCTGCTGAGTAGAAGGGCTCAGCAGCCCTTTCTTCAGTGTTTTTAGGAATTTGCCGCCTCTCTCTTGCGCTCCTCTTCGCCATTTTTATCTTCAGACACCACCGCGATATAACTTTCCCTCGCTTATCCTTGCCTGTTTTTACCCCACTTTGTCATAACCCATGTTGCATTTTGGGGGGACTCCGGTCACTCAAGCGGGTGGAAAGGGGTTGATAACCCGCCGGGAAGGGTAAAAAAACCGGCGCCGGGAGGGTTAAAAAGGTGTTCTATCTGCATTTTTATTGCGATTTGGCACTGAAAATCACCGCTTCAAGCCACGATTTTCTCAAGATGCTGCTCCGGTGTTGAGAAACATCCGCTGAATCTGCATAAAAAAATGATTAAACACAGCGATGAATTACCTGGCGATATTTCCCATAAGTCGCCATTTTTTACTGTTATTGTTTAGGTGTGATAACGTTTCTAATCAGGAGTAATCCTGGTGCAGTGATCAACGTATCGCCATGGCCAGATGGCAATCCGTGATCGTCACCTAAAGTGATAGGTCCAATAAAAATAAGAGTCACTGTGCGAGCGATTACATGTCGTTGTTCATGATTGCTTAACAGATTTATCTGTATTCAGTCCTGATCATTAATATCAATTAAGTAATAAAACGAAGCGCCAATCTCACCGTAATGAGATTGGGCTGCGTATGAAAGGCTTGAATAGCGAGACTTTTGCTGATGTGAATCAATTTTACCGCAAAAAAGGAAGCAAATCCGCGATGATATTCATCAGGAAAAAATGGTGCGAATTGTTATGTTACGAACGCCGAATTAAATGATCTTCATCTCTTCTGGTAAGAACAAATCTCAGCATTAAGTCAAATAACAACGGTCTTAATGGTGTTAGCGATTATCGGAGCCTGAAGGATAGTGGTAAACACTGCGGCTAATATCCAGCAAGCGGCAGCTGCGACGCGTTCCAATGTCGAAGGTGGTTTGCAGGAAGTTAACAGCTTGCCGCTTCTCATTTGTAGTGAAGAAGTTTTTCAGCACGCTTTGCAGCATCTCTTTGTCGGAACTCAGTGACTGCAGTTCACGGGTAAGGTTTTGTAGTTTATCCTCCAACTCTTTGATTTTTCTACCTTCTTCTGAAGAAAGCCCAGAAAACTTTTTCTTCCAGCTATAGAAGGTGGCCTCGGAAATGCCAAGCTCTTCACAAATCTCCCTGACTTTCACTCCCGTTTCAGAAGCTTTAATGGCATTTGTGATTTGCTCTTCGCTATATCGTGACTTTCTCATAAATGCTCTTACCTTTCTTATCAATTAATGGATGAGAATTACTGTATTAATATCTGGCACTGCAAAAAGAGTATTAATGCAGTATTAAAGTGCGCGATTAGAATTGCGAGGTCTAAATTAAGTTATTTGGAATAAATATCATCATGGGATAAATCTTATTTTATTCTGAATGCCATTGAACGCCTTCCTGGCTTTGGGTTTTTGATATAGATTCATTTCATCCCAAATGCAGAAAAATACTACAATCATTGGAAATACGGCATAACCTGTTTATGAAAATCACAGGGTGTGCCAGTAAACCTTTGCTTCGAATTTAGGCTGAAATCGTTTACATCCGCAGAGTTTCGCACCAGATTTAATCGGAATTTTCCTGAATTCATTCAAAGAATCCTGACGGGAGTCTCATTTTTCGGACCAGTTTGGTTTGAAGTTATTAATTTAAGTCAGGCCCACTGAGCGCTTGTTAATTCATTTCAAGGACGTTTTAGCGAAAGGCAGTTGCTGTAAGTAATACTAAGGATCAGTCGATGAAATTGAGCGTAATGTCTAATGCCGCCTGGATGATGTCTGAGAAGATCGTCTCGGTGTTCGGCGTCATATTTGTGACCTCCTACGTGGCTAAGTCATTTGGTCCGACCATCTTCGGTCAGATGGCGTTTTCAACCTCGTTGTTTTCGATGGTGCAGACCGTAGCGATTTTCGGTACCGAAACCATCCTGTTCAAACGCATCAGCAAGAGCGCGCCGAAAGGCCTGCGGTTGATGGCGGTGGCGCGCACCTTGCGGTTGGTCTTATTGCTGTTGACCTCCATCCCGGTGTTGATTTGGGTGTGGTACAACATGCAGGAAAATTTCCTCGCATTTGCCCTGGCCTCATTTATCTCCTCCGTATTTGTGACGCAGGATACGTTCAGCGTCTATAACAACGCACGTCTGGCTTCCCGACTTAACACGGTGGCTAACTCGGTGGGTCTGCTATTGGGCTTTACCCTGAGTTTCACCATTGCCTGGCTGCATCTCAATCCCTTGTGGCTGACGCTGTCGATTGTGCTGGTCACGCTGGTGCCGTACGTCATTAAACGGTCTAACTTTTACCGCGAAAATCAGGACATGGCGCCACCGCAGGAGAAGCGCAATACCTACCTGCGTTATCTGCTGTACGCCGGTTTACCGTTGGCCATTTCCAGCATCTTCATTTCCGTGCAGGTTAAGGCCGCTCAGATGTTTCTGGCGGGTATTGCCTCCGCTCGCGATCTCGGTCTGTTTGCTGCCGCCAATACCATTTCGGCGTCCTGGATATTCATTCCGGTTGCCATCATCACTTCCTGCTTTTCGGAGATCTTCCGGGAGCGCGGAGCAGCCGCCATCAAGCTCACTGCGCGGCTGAACGGCTATGTCATGGGTGTTTCATTGTTGTTGTTAGCGGTGATCGCGCTGTATGGCGAGCAAATCATCATCGCTTTGTATGGTCACGAGTACACACAGTCAGGGAGTCTCATTACGTTACTGTCGTTAGCGACCTGCTTTTCGGCAATGGGGACCGTAGCGTATCGCTACATGGTGAAAGAGGGCGGATTTAACTATCTGCTGAAGAAGATTATCTGCCTGATGATGATCAGTCTGCCGCTGTCGTGGTGGCTGATCCAGGGCTACGGCATCATGGGTGCCGCCTGGAGCGTCTTCATCTCTGAACTTCTGTCCCTCACCGTAATGAATTACTTCTTCAATAACGGCGTCATTCAGAAGATTCAAGTTTCCTCACTCAACTACAAAACCTACAAATGAGGTCCGATATGCTCAAGTTGAAAGATGAACTCAGAAGAAGTGTCCAGTACTTCATCAAGAAGATGCCCTGGGCTTACCAGGACCGCATCTATTACTTTCATAAATTCCGCAAACTGCCTAATTTGCGTCAACCGAAAGTGTTTAATGAGAAGGTGCTGTACCGGAAATTCGTTTTTGGCGATTACCAAATCTATGGCCGCCTGTCGGATAAGTATTCGGTGCGCGAATACATCGCCGAGAAAGTGGGCAGCGAATACCTGATCCCACTGGTGTATGAGACCAGCGACCCGCACTCGCTGCATACGCTGCCGAGCTGGAAGAACACGGTGATTAAGCCCAATCACGGCTCCAACATGGTGGAAATCCTGCTGGAAGAGCCGGATGCGCTAAAGAAGCAGAAAATTATCAGTGACTGCCATCGCTGGTTGAAGACCGACTTTGCTAATGAAGCGCGTGAGATTCACTATCGCTACATCAAGCCGCGTATCCTGGTGGAGCAGTACATTGGTGATGGTAAAACCGCGCCGATTGATTACAAGTTTCACATGTTCAACAAGCGTGACGGCAGCTTTGAATATGTGCTGCAGGTGATTTACAACCGATGTAACCCGTTACTGTCGATGAATTTTTATGTGAACAACCTCAATGAGGCGTACCACAAAATTCGCGATACCGGGCTGGATGTGAATCCACAAATGGCGCAGTTACAGCACGCATTGGCGCTGAGTAAAACCCTGGCGAGCGATTTTGATTATGTGCGTGTGGACTGGTACATCGATGGTGATCGGATTTACTTTGGCGAGCTGACGTTTACGCCAGGTGCCGGGTTGGTGACCGGGTTGGACCGTGGATTAAACCAGATGATGGGTGATATGTGGATTCAAGACCGCCGCGGTACGCAGATACCGGGTGTGACGGTGCCGGAAGTCGCTATTCCAGCCGTATTGAAGAAAATTTGAGTATCACACAGCAAAATAAAAAACCCCGCTAAGCGGGGTTTTTTATTGGCTGCGATTAAGGCATCGGCCAATCAGCAGGCGTCTGACTCATCACTTCAACGAAGGCGTTTTTGGAGATTTCCATGAAATTGTGCAGATTTTCCATGCTCAGGGTAATGCCGAGCAGGCCGGTGACAAACCAGCATGACATGCCTACACCAATACCGCCGCACATCAGTGCCATCACGTGGTGACTGTTCTGACGCAGTTTAATTTTCATGGTGCTGGCAAAGAACATCATGATGGCGCTGAGCAGCTCCCAACGCATGACGATTAAACTGGTGGTTAACGTAGCCATCTGCAAAAACCTCTTCAAATCAGTAATATCCCTGACATCGATTGGACATCACTGGCGGCAAAGAAGGAGGGTCAGGGAGGCCCTTCTGGCCGTCTTACGCGGGGGTAAATCTGTGACTTGGGTCACATTATATCACTCGATTTGAAAGTTTGAACAAAATTTATACCTGGTATGGTAGAAAGATTTTTATCGAAGCGGGGGAGATGGCAGAGGCAAAGCGGGAAGGTGCGCCCGTGAAGGGCGCGCAGAATGTCACTGAACCGGGCAGCACTCGCCGGTTGTGCGCTGGGCAAAGCTGTTCATGTTTTCACTGCAATCGAAACTCAGCAGGCGCGGACGCTGAATCATCGCCTGACGGCGCATGGTGTGACGATAGGCGGTCGGCGTCTGGGAAAACTGACGGCGGAATACGCGCGAAAAAGTTTGCTGTGAATCGTAACCGTATTGCATCGCGATATCGAACACTGGACGCTGGGTCTGGCGTAACGCTTCAGCGGCCAGAGTCAGGCGGCGCTCACGAATATAGCCACCCAGCGTTTGTTTCGTCACGGTACGGAACATACGCTGCAGGTGCCATTTTGAGTAGCCGGATTTTGCTGCCACTTCGTCGATCGACAGGGCCTTATCCAGATTTTCATCGATCCAGTGTGTCAGTGAATGAATGATTTCCTGTTGCATCATAGCCTCATCCTTCTGAAAGGTTTATCGGGTTTGAAATTCGAAGTTTTGATGGTGTGCGAGTATAATTCCTCAAGTTAACTTGAGGTAAAGGCCCTAAATGAAAAAAGAACGCAATTACCCAAAACCGGTGTTAACGCCGGGTGAAGTGGCGAAACGTAGCGGCGTGGCCGTTTCCGCGCTGCACTTTTATGAAACCAAAGGTTTAATTTTTAGTTCGCGCAATGGCGGCAATCAACGGCGTTACAGCCGCGATGTGCTGCGCCGTGTAGCGATTATCAAGATTGCGCAGCGCATCGGCATTCCGCTGGCGACTGTCAGCGACAGTTTGATGCACGTGCCGGCCAACAAGCGTATGTCGACGCAGGAGTGGGATGCGCTGACGCAGCACTGGCGTGAAGAGCTGGATAAGCGTATCGAGACCCTGACGCGGCTGCGCAACGATTTGGATGGGTGTATTGGCTGTGGCTGCTTATCGATGCGTGATTGTCCACTGCGCAATCCCGGTGACCGTCTGGCAGAGCAAGGTTCGGGGGCGGTGTTACTCGATCCAGAGCAAGACGAGCACAAAGGTTAATCCGCTATACTTGCCGGGAGACTTTGACCGGCAAGGAAAACCGCATGATTACCGTTCACCATCTGGAAAATTCCCGTTCGCATCGCGTGTTGTGGCTGCTGGAAGAGCTGTCGGTGCCGTATCAAATTAAGCGTTATCAGCGCGAGGACACGCTGCTGGCGCCAGAGTCATTAAAGAAAATTCATCCGCTGGGGAAGTCGCCGGTGATGACCGATGGCAATCGCGTGATCGCCGAGTCAGGGGCGATTCTGGAATATCTGCTGCAAAAATATGACCGCGAGCACTTGTTTGCTATCACGGATGAGGATGAGCAGATTCAGGCGCGTTACTGGCTGCATTACGCGGAAGGGTCGCTGATGCCGTTGCTGGTGATGAAGCTGGTGTTTGGGCAACTCGGGAAAAAGCCGGTGCCATGGATTTTACGTCCGGCAGGCATGGCGTTGAGCAAAGGGATTCAGAAGGCGTGGCTGAATAAGCAGCTGAAGCTGCACGGTGGCGTGATTGAGCAGCATCTTAGTCAGCATCGTTATTTCGCCGGTTCTCGGTTTAGCCTCGCCGATGTGCAGATGAGTTTCCCGCTGCTGGCGCTGCAGATGCGGGGATCGTTGCAAGAGATGCCCGCCACCGCGCGTTGGCTGGAAGCGATGCAGCAGCGTGCTGCGTGGCAACGTGCGATTGAGCAGGGCGGGGCAATCACGTTCAATTAATGCACTAAGGTTAGCGCGGATCGCTGTGGGTTGGGTGCCATGCCCAACAAAGGCCCGCCCGATCGCAAAGGAATAACGCATCCATGCAGATCGGCCGCGCCGTCCATGGCGCGGACGCTTTGCTCTTCGGGCGGGCCTTTGCTGGGCCTCAAGTTGATCATCGCTTCAACTCGCCGCACCCACATACGTTTGGTGCCGTTGGTGAGGAAAAATTTGGCGATAAATGGAAAAATATCGATACTTTCCAGCCAGTTCCACTCTCTTAAATTTCGCCTAAAGCAGTGTAACCACATTGTTAATCCGCATCAGTCTGCGCTTTATCCTGCCTGATAATCGATTAGTAGTTGAAAACCCCATAGCAAACGCCAGATAATCGTTTGCCTTTTCCCGTGTCCCCTTTTACGACCTGGAATACGCGGCTACGTAAACGTTTGCCTCTTTTCTCACTGAGATACCTTCACCAGGATGATGCGCAAACGCGGGCCGTGGGGCTCATTACATCTTAAAAAACGCAGAGGATTTACTATGTCTGGCGATTCACGCCCGGCCAGTGGAAAACTGGACGCCTGGTTTAACATCTCGGCACGCGGCAGCAGCGTGCGTCAGGAAATTTTGGCGGGGCTAACCACCTTTTTAGCCATGGTTTACTCCGTCATTGTCGTTCCGGGTATGCTGGGTAAAGCCGGCTTCTCGCCGACTGCCGTGTTTGTAGCGACCTGCCTGGTCGCCAGCTTTGGTTCGATCATCATGGGATTGTGGGCCAACCTGCCCATGGCGATCGGCTGTGCGATTTCCCTGACCGCCTTCACCGCGTTTAGCCTGGTGCTGGGCCAGCACATTAGCGTCCCGGTTGCCCTTGGCGCGGTATTCCTGATGGGCTTGCTGTTCACGTTGATTTCGGTCACCGGGATTCGCGCCTGGATTTTGCGTAACCTGCCGATGGGCGTGGCGCACGGCACGGGAGTCGGTATTGGCCTGTTCCTGCTGCTGATTGCGGCCGATGGCATTGGCCTGGTTGTGAAGAACCCTGCGCCGGGCTTGCCGGTGGCACTCGGCCACTTCACCTCGTTCCCGGTGATTATGGCGCTGATCGGGCTGGCGGCCATCTTTGGTCTGGAAAAACGTCGTGTGCCAGGCGGGATTTTGCTGACCATCGTAGCGATTTCAGTGGTGGGTCTGATCTTTGATCCGGCGGTGACCTATCAGGGGCTGTTCGCTATGCCGAGCCTGAAGGATGCCAACGGCCAATCGGCTATGTTCAGCCTTGATATTATGGGTGCACTGCAACCAGTGGTACTGCCAAGCGTGCTGGCGCTCGTCATGACCGCAGTGTTTGATGCGACGGGTACCATCCGTGCCGTGGCGGGCCAGGCGAATCTGCTGGATAAAGACGGTCAGATCATTAACGGCGGTCGCGCGTTGACCACCGACTCCGTCAGCAGCCTGTTCGCCGGTTTGGTCGGCGCTTCGCCTGCGGCGGTGTATATCGAATCAGCTGCTGGCACAGCCGCAGGCGGCAAAACCGGACTGACGGCGATTGTCGTCGGTCTGTTGTTCCTGTTGATTTTGTTTATGTCTCCGCTGGCCTATCTGGTGCCGGCCTACGCGACGGCACCAGCGTTGATGTACGTTGGCCTGCTGATGCTAAGCAACGTGGCGAAGATTGACTTCAATGACTTTGTCGATGCGATGTCGGGTTTGGTCACTGCCGTGTTCATCGTTCTGACTTGCAACATCGTGACCGGCATCATGCTCGGCTTTGGTTCGTTGGTGATCGGTCGGGTGTTTGCGGGTGAGTGGCGCAAACTGAATGTCGGGACCGTAGTGATTGCGATTGCGCTGGTGACTTTCTATGCCGGTGGCTGGGCTATTTAACTTTTATAACCACTGATTTCCAGATAAGTCTCTTTCTGGTCCACGCCGCACGCAGGGTTGCCCCTTCGGGCGGCGTTTTGTTTTACACTTTCCTTCGCAACAACATCGCTTGAATAAATACGATTCGCCTAAGGAAAGCATGGAAATCTTCTTTACCATTCTCATTATGACGCTGGTGGTATCACTCTCCGGCGTGGCAGCGCGCATATTGCCGTTCCAAATTCCCCTGCCGTTGGTGCAGATTGCCGCTGGTGCATTGCTGGCCGTGCCGAGCTTTGGCTTGCATGTCGATTTTGACCCCGAACTGTTCCTCGTGCTGTTCATTCCGCCGCTGCTGTTTGCCGATGGCTGGAAAACGCCGATTAACGAATTCTTGCACCACGGACGCGAGATCATGGGCCTGGCGCTGGTGCTGGTGCTGATTACCGTGGTCGGAATTGGTTATCTGATTTACTGGCTGGTGCCGGGTATTCCACTGATCCCTGCCTTCGCGCTCGCTGCGGTGCTGTCACCTACCGATGCCGTGGCGCTTTCCGGCATCGTCGGGGAAGGGCGTATCCCGAAAAAGATCATGTCGATTGTGCAGGGTGAAGCCCTGATGAACGACGCATCTGGCCTGGTTTCATTGAAGTTTGCGGTCGCGGTGGCGATGGGCACCATGGTGTTTACCTGGGGTGGTGCCAGCGTGGAGTTCCTCAAAGTGGCGGTCGGCGGTCTGGTCGCTGGCGTGGCGGTATGCTGGCTGTATGGCCGCTCGTTGCGTCTGCTGAGCCGCTGGAGCGGTGACGATCCGGCGACGCAAACTGTGCTGTTGCTGCTGCTGCCTTTCGCCTCTTATCTGATTGCTGAGCATCTGGGCGTGTCAGGTATCCTCGCGGCAGTTGCGGCGGGTATGACCATCACGCGCTCTGGCATTATCCGTCAGGCACCGCTGGCGATGCGTTTACGTGCGAATAGCGTGTGGCAGATGCTGGAGTTCGTCTTTAACGGCATGGTGTTCCTGATGCTGGGCCTGCAACTGCCGGACATTCTGGAAACCTCCGTCGCGCAGGCCAATGCCGATCCTAACGTTGAGCTGTGGATGTTGTTCACCGATGTTGCGCTGGTGTATGTCGCCTTGATGATTGTGCGCTTTGGCTGGCTGTGGATGATGCAACGTGCCAGCCTGCGCTTTCTGAAAAAGAAACCGCTGGAGTTCTCCAACTACTCTTTCCGTGAGTTGCTCATCGCTTCCTTTGCCGGTGTGCGCGGTGCAATTACGCTGGCCGGTGTGCTGTCGATTCCGCTGTTCCTCAGCAATGGCGAACCGTTCCCGGCGCGTTATGAACTGGTGTTTATCGCCACCGGCGTGATTCTGTTCTCGCTATTTGTCGGGGTGATTCTGTTGCCGATACTGCTGCGCGGTATGGAAAGCCATGACAAGTCCGGGCACCGGCGGGAAGTGCAGCATGCGCGTGCGGCGATGGCCAATGTGGCGATCGAGAGCTTGCACAAGATGGAGCAGCGACTGGAAAACGATACCGAAGAGAATATCGATCCGGAATTGTTGAAAGAGGTGAGCTTACGCGTGATCGGCAATCTGCGCCGTCGCGTGGTGGGTAAAGACGAGGTTGATCAGGCGTTGTTTGCCGAAAACCTGGAGCGTCGCTTCCGCCTGACTGCGCTGCGAGCTGAACGTGCCGAGGTTTACCATCTGCGTGCTACTCAAGAGATTTCGAATGAGACAATGCAGAAACTGCTGCGCGATCTCGATTTGCTGGAAGCGTTGCTGATCGAGAAAGAGGAGTAACGCAGGCGGCGTGCGGGCCTGAGCACCGTTGCTGCTGCCGGGCCTTCCTCGCGCCGCTGACGCGGTGCCTTCGGCTTCCACGTCGTGCCAACGGACCGTTCGGGTAAGGCCATCCAGGCCAACCCGAACTGCCAGTCGCATCCCTGCGCCAGGCCCCTGGCCCAACGTAAAAACCTCAGCGCTGCGGATAGCCCTTCCAGCAGCAGAGGCGCCCTGGCCTCCACTATCCTGCACTTGTTAACAACACGCACTGAAGCTTCAGAGCAGCCAGCCCCTGAACGACACCAGACTGCGTTCTCATCCGTCAGCTTTGCTGACAATCATTGCGCCTCTATGGGGAATTTTAATGTGCTCCGGGATTGCTACACCGATAAACGTGGCGGCGCATCAGGCCAATGTTGGCGGCAGCATTCGATCCACGCCTGCGCACTGCGCGACAGATAGCTGCCTTCACGCCAGATCAAGCCCAGGCTCCACTGCAACTCAGATTCCAGAGGCAGCCACAGCAGCGATTGCTTATCCAGCCGCTGGCAAATCGGCTCGGGTAAAATTGCCAGTCCCATTTCGGCTTGTACCATTGCTGCCAGGAAATCCCACTGCGCGCTGCGCACCGCAATCTCCGGCGTCAGCCCCTGACGCTGAAATGCTTTCATCAACTGACGATTAAGCGAGAACTCTTCATTCAGGATCAGCAGTGGATGAGCCGCCAGTTCCTTGAGACCCAGGCTGCTGCGATTGAGCCACTGCGCGCTGCGCGGCAGCAGCACGCACAAAGGATGACGCATCAGTTCCAGTGTATTTAGCGGCAAATCGGCATCAACAGGCAGCGCGGTGAGCGCAATATCCAGTCCGCCGTTCAGCACGGCCTGCTGCACGGTTAAGCCGCCGGATTCGACAATCTTCAATTGCACACCCGGATAGCGGCGGCGAAACGCGGAGATCGAACCGGCGATCTGCATCCCGACCATCGGCGGGATGCCCAGCCGCAGTTCACCGGTTTTCAATTCATTGATATCGCCAATCTGCGCTTCCAGTTGATGAAACTCCTGCAGAATCGCCAGCCCGCGCTGATACACCGCCTGACCGCTGTCGGTGAGATGCAGCTTGCGTCCCTCACGCAGCAGCAGCGTGCAGCCGAGTTCTTCCTCTAACTGGCGCAGCATTTTGCTGATGGTAGGCTGCGTGACAAACAGCTTCTCAGCGGCACGGGTGAAACTTTGCTGGCGTACCACCTCGGTGAAATAGCGTAGGGCGCGGACGTCCATAAAGTATTCCTTTTTGGCATAGTTTGAATAATTTTAATTCATTTCTTTCACAGTTTGACGCGGATTTATACTAAGCCCAACGTTTAATTCTGGGGAGAAAGAAAATGGCGCTTGCATTGAGTCCGCGCAGAACGGACATCCTGCAACGTGTTTTTGTGCCATTGCAGTTGGTGCTGTATATCGGCCTGTTTATGGCCAGCGACAAACTGGTGAGCTGGCTGCATTTGCCGCTGCCCGCCAATGTGGTGGGAATGGTGCTGCTGTTGCTATTGATCATGACGCGCGTGGTGCCGCTGCGTTGGGTGAAAGCCGGTGCCAACTGGCTGCTGGCAGAAATGCTGCTGTTCTTTATTCCTGCGGTGGTGGCGGTGGTCAATTATAGCGATTTGCTGCGCAGTGAAGGCTGGCGTATCTGTGTGGTGATTGCGGTCAGTACTTTGTTAGTGCTGGCGGCGACCTCGCTGGTGGTGGATCGTCTGTACCGCTTCGAACTGGCGCGTGCGGCGCGTAAGCAGGCACATCATGGCTGATTTCATCATTAGTCTGCTGTGTCTGGCTCTCACGCTGCTGGTCTATTACGTCAATAAACGCCTTTATCGTCGCAAACAAACACTGTTGCTGATGCCGCTGGTGATGACGCCGGTGGTGCTGGTGGCGCTGCTATTACTGACGCACGTCAGTTGGAAAGATTACATTGCCGAGAGTCATTGGCTGATCTGGCTGCTGGGCCCGGCAACGCTGGCGTTTGCTGTGCCGGTGTATGAAAACCTGGAGATCATTAAGCGTCACTGGCTGTCGTTGAGTGTCGGCGTGTTAACCGCCACGCTGGTGGCGGTGTGCAGTTCGGTATGGCTGGCGCGACTGCTGATGCTGCCGGAAACCATCCAGCGCAGCCTCGCAGTGCGTTCGATTACCACGCCGTTTGCCCTCGCAGCCGCGCTGCCGATTGGCGGTCAGCCGGATTTGGTGGCGCTGTTTGTGGTGATCACCGGGGTGTTTGGCATGGCGGTGGGCGATGTGCTGTTTCTGCGGATTGCCATCAAGCAGGGCGTGGCAAAAGGCGCGGGTTTTGGTGCCGCTTCACACGGTGCGGGCACGGCTCGCGCTTATCAATTAGGTCAGCAAGAGGGCGTGGTATCGAGCCTGGTGATGATGCTGTCAGGCGTGGTGACGGTGATTTTAGCACCCCTATTGAGCCACTTATTGTGGGCGGCCTGATGGTCGCTTTTTGCGCACTGTCATCGATTTTTACGTAAAGGTTTCCAAATAAAGTTGTCTCCTGCTGCCAGGCTGTTACCCTTTGCGCCGACTTATTTGTCCTTCATGGAGTGGAATCATATGTTTAAGCAACTTGTTACTGGAAGCGTATTGGGTCTGGCACTGCTGAGCAGCGGCGCGCAGGCGATTGAGGGCAGTGTTGACGTGGGTGAGCATAGCACCAACCTGAACCTTGGCCTCGGCACCACCTCTCCTGGCCTGTTCCTGAAAGGCAACTGGCTGCGTAGCGATCACGATGGCAGCACCTACGGTCTGGGCGCGGGCTACAACATCGATTTTGGCGACTTCCGCATTGCCCCTACCGCCAAAGCGCTGTTTACCCACCCAGAAGATGGTCGTGATGGCTTCACTGTGGCCGTTGGTGCTGGTGCGCAATATAACTTCAACAGCATGTGGGGCCTGTACGGCGAATACTACTATGCGCCAGAAGCGTTCTCCGATCGTCTGGACAGCTATAAAGAAGCGTCTGGTGGCCTGAGCTTCACGCCGATCTCACTGCTCAACCTGCGTGTGGGTTATCAGTACATCGAGCTGAACAACAAAGGCGACCGCAAAGACAACGTGCTGGTCGATGGCCCGTATGTGGGTGCGTCACTGCGTTTCTGATGATGACATCCGATGCACCTGATGGCGCAGCGGATTCATTATTACGTGTAAGGAATGCCGCCCATTTGGGCGGCATTTTTTGTTTAGTGCGCTTTACCCTGCGAAATCCCTACGCCAGTTTGTGAACGAATAAACTGACCGCGGAATTTAGCCCGCTCTTCAGCACCCTGTCTGGAGTGATCGGTAATCGAGAACAGCCAGGTACCGATAAACGCCGCCGCCATTGAGAACAGCGCCGGATACTCATACGGATAGACCGGCGTGGCATGCCCCAACACCTGCACCCAGATAGTCGGCCCGAGGATCATCAACACTACCGCCGTAATCAATCCCAGCCAGCCGCCAATCATCGCGCCGCGCGTGGTCAGCTTCGACCAGTACATTGAGAGCAAAATAATCGGGAAGTTACAGCTGGCCGCAATCGAGAACGCCAGACCGACCATAAAGGCGATGTTCTGTTTCTCAAACGCGATACCCAGCACAATCGCCACCACACCCAGAATCAGTACGGTAATTTTCGAGACGCGCAGCTCATCACGTTCGGTCGCCTGACCTTTACGGATCACGCTGGCATACAGGTCATGTGATACCGCAGAAGCCCCGGCCAGCGTCAGCCCGGCAACCACCGCCAGAATGGTGGCGAAAGCGACCGCCGAGATAAAGCCAAGGAACAGACTGCCGCCGACCGCATTCGCCAGATGCACCGCCGCCATATTGGTGCCACCAATCAGAGCGCCAGAAGCATCTTTGAAGGCTGGATTTGCGCCGACCAGCAGAATCGCGCCAAAACCAATGATAAAGGTGAGGAAGTAGAAATAGCCCATAAAGCCGGTGGCCCAGAACACGCTCTTACGCGCTTCACGTGCATCCGCCACGGTAAAGAAGCGCATCAGAATATGCGGTAAGCCAGCGGTGCCGAACATCAATCCAAGGCCAAGAGACAGTGCCGATATCGGATCTTTCACCAGACCGCCCGGTTGCATGATCGCAGCACCTTTCGGATGGACTGCCATCGCTTCGGTAAACAGCGTGTTGAAGCTGAAGCCGGTGGCTTTCATGACCATAATTGCCATAAAGCTGGCCCCAAACAGCAGCAGCACGGCTTTGATGATCTGTACCCATGTGGTGGCTAACATGCCGCCAAACAGCACATACATCACCATCAAAATCCCCACCAGTACCACGGCGATATGATAATCGAGGCCAAACAGTAGCTGGATGAGTTTGCCCGCACCCACCATTTGCGCAATCAAATACAGCGCCACAACGACAAGCGAGCCACAGGCCGACAGGGTACGAATCGGTTTTTGCTGCAGGCGATATGACGCCACATCGGCAAAGGTATAGCGCCCGAGGTTACGTAAGCGCTCCGCAATGAGGAACAGAATCATCGGCCAGCCCACCAGGAAGCCGAGCGAGTAGATCAACCCATCGTAGCCCGAGGTGTAAACCAGCGCCGAGATACCGAGGAACGAGGCCGCAGACATAAAGTCACCCGCCATCGCCAGACCGTTCTGGAAGCCGGTAATATTGCCGCCCGCCGTGTAGTAATCGCTACGTGAACGGGTGCGTTTGGAGGCCCAATAGGTGATGCCGAGCGTCGCCGCCACAAACACCACAAACATAATGATGGCTTCGTAGTTGGTGGCCTGTTTTTGCACCGCGCCGGTAATGGCGTCGGCGGCAAACACGCTGGCGGGCACTACCGCTAACAAGGCTGAGAACAGGCGCTTCATGATTTCACCTCGCTCAGGATCTGTTTGGTCAGGCGATCAAACTCGCCGTTAGCGCGCCAGACATAGACGCCAGTGAGCAGAAACGACACCACAATGAGGCCAACGCCGATGGGTATGCCGCGTGTGACATTGGTGCCTTCATGCAGCGGCGTACCGAGCCAGCCAGGGGCAAAGGCAATCAGCAAGATAAAGCCGACGTACAACACCAGCATGATGATACTGAGCAATAGCGCAAAGACCTGGCGCTTGTGCACCAGTTCCTGAAAACGCGGGTTACTCTCGATTTGTTGCCAGACTGCTTCCTGTTGATTTAGGGCTTCGTTCATCACAGTTTCTCCAGAGGAAAGGCAGGCAGATATCTCACGATTAAATGATTTAAACTGCTGAATATTCTAGTTATATATACCCTTCATCTTTCGAGGAGCAGGTGCGTTGGCCGCGTATGTTCATCCCAGTCACTTACTTCAGTAAGCTCCTGGAATTCTCATTCTTGCCGCCTTCCTGCAGCTCAAATTATTTTGGGTATAGGTTATGCGATGGTGAAAAGCGTACGGCGTAAGGTGGGGGTGACGGAGAATAGCCTGCCGTGAACAGGCTGACACTCTCCGTCGCGTCGATGCCGATTACGGCATGGTGATGGACTGCTTCTCCTCCAGCAATTTCTCTACCACGCCCGGATCGGCCAGGGTAGAGGTATCGCCGAGATTACTGGTATCGCCCGCCGCGATTTTACGCAGAATACGACGCATAATCTTGCCGGAGCGGGTTTTTGGCAGCGAGTCGGTCCAGTGCAGCACATCCGGCGTGGCAATCGGGCCGATCTCTTTACGTACCCAGTTGCGCACTTCGGTATACAACTCTGGCGATGGCTCTTCGCCGTGGTTCAGCGTGATATAAGCATAGATTGCCTGGCCTTTAATGCTGTGAGGAATCCCCACAACGGCCGCTTCCGCAATCTTCGGATGCGACACCAGCGCCGATTCAATCTCTGCGGTGCCGAGGCGATGGCCCGAGACGTTCAATACGTCATCGACGCGGCCGGTAATCCAGTAGTAGCCATCTTCATCACGGCGTGCGCCGTCACCGCTGAAATAGCGGTTTTTGAAGGTGGAGAAGTAGGTTTGCTCGAAGCGGTCATGATCGCCGAACAGCGTACGCGCCTGGCCTGGCCACGAATCGTTGATCACCAGGTTGCCTTCGGTCGCCCCTTCCAGCGCATTGCCTTCGTTATCCACCAATGCGGGCTGCACGCCAAAGAACGGCTTGGTCGCCGATCCGGCTTTTAGCTCAATCGCGCCTGGCAGCGGCGTAATCATGAACCCCCCGGTTTCGGTCTGCCACCAGGTATCCACAATCGGGCAGCGGCTGTCGCCAATCTTTTTGTAATACCACTCCCAGGCTTCCGGGTTGATTGGCTCGCCGACCGATCCCATGATGCGCAGGCTGCTGCGGCTGGTACCTTCAATGGCCTTGTCGCCTTCGGCCATCAGGGCGCGGATGGCGGTTGGCGCGGTATACAACAGCGTCACCTTATGCTTATCGACCACTTCTGCCATTCGGCTCGGCTTCGGCCAGTTCGGCACGCCTTCGAACATCAGGGTGGTGGCGCCGCAGGCCAGTGGGCCGTAAATCAGATAGCTGTGTCCGGTGATCCAGCCCACATCGGCGGTGCACCAGTAGACATCATCCGGATGGTAATCAAAGACATATTTGAAGGTGCTGGCGGCATACACCAGATAACCGCCGGTGGTGTGCAGCACGCCTTTTGGTTTGCCGGTGGAGCCGGAGGTATAAAGGATAAACAGTGGATGCTCGGCTTCAACCGCGACCGGTTCGTGCTGATCGCTGGCCTTTGCTACCAACTCGTGCCACCAAAGATCGCGGCCTTCGCGCCAGCCGGTATCTTTACCGGTGCGCTTGAACACCACCACGTTTTTCACGCTGGTGACGCTCGGGTTATTCAGTGCATCATCGACGTTTTTCTTCAGCGGAATGCTGCGTCCGGCGCGCACCCCTTCATCTGCGGTGATCACCAGTTTAGCGTTGGAATCCACGACGCGACCGGCCACCGCTTCCGGTGAGAAACCGCCGAAAATGACGGAGTGCACTGCGCCAATACGCGCACAGGCCAGCATCGCCACGGCTGCTTCCGGCACCATCGGCATATAGATGGCGACGACATCGCCTTTCTTCACGCCGAGGCTCAGCAGCACGTTGGCAAAGCGGCACACGTCGCTATGCAGTTCACGGAACGTAATGGTTTTACTTTCGCTGGCGTCATCGCCTTCCCAGATAATCGCCGGGTGATTGCCCCGCGTCTGCAAATGACGGTCAAGGCAGTTGGCGGCGAGATTCAGCGCACCGTCTTCATACCAGCGAATCGAAATATTGCCGGGGGCAAAGGAGGTGTTTTTCACCTTGCTGTAAGGCTTGATCCAGTCGAGGATTTTACCTTGCTCACCCCAAAAGGCGTCGGGATCGTCAACCGATTGTTGATACAGCGCCGCATACTGGTCGGCATTAATCAGGGCATTCGCTGCGACGGCAGCGGGTACAGGATGCTTATGTATTTGGCTCATGGCTGACCTCCTTGAAGATGTTAATCATATGTCAATCAAAGGTTAATTGAAGTGCGTGACTGGGCTTTGTTTCTGTTTTGTAGTCTGGATCACGACCTTTTGTATGCCTGAAAAGCGCCCGAATTCATACTGTTCATCACCGAAACCAATGAGACCCAATCTGAGGTTTTTCGCGGAATCAGACGTTGTCGCTGGTTAAATAATCAGCAAACGCGCCAGGCGGTTTTTTGCCCGATATTGAATAGCTATGCGGAAAATTATCGAATTAACACTTTTCATAACAGCGAGTTATGACTAAACGTAAATGTCAGCATTTTATGCTACTAACCTGCGCAGGATTTAAGCTAACCCCCCAGGGCTTGCAATTACCGTAGTGAAAATGGTACTTATCTCGGCCCTGTTCAGCAGGTATCTACTCAGGCTACATCATCGCGCAGGCGCAAAATGCTTACGCAGTCGTGTTTGATGCAGTCCACTATAACCCTCTATTTTATCGGGCTTTTGCTCACTTCCCTGTGTGTCATGTCTCCTGCACCTTCGCAGCGGAGCAAAGGGGTTTTTACTGAGGAAAATAACGCGTTATGAAAGGTTTTAAGCTCACCCTTGCCTGGCAAATTTTAATTGCCCTGATTCTCGGCGTTGTCGTCGGGACCGTGCTGCATAATCAGCCAGACGATCGTGAATGGTTAATCACTAACATTCTTACCCCTGCAGGCGACATCTTTATTCATCTGATCAAGATGATTGTGGTGCCGATTGTGATTTCATCTCTGATCGTCGGCATTGCTGGCGTCGGCGATGCGAAAAAGCTGGGACGTATTGGTGTCAAAACCATCGTCTATTTTGAAGTGATCACCACCATTGCCATTGTGGTCGGCATTACGCTGGCCAACGTATTCCAGCCCGGTAGTGGCATTGATATGTCGACGCTGGTAACGGTGGACATCTCTAAATACGAAGCCACTACGGAAGCGGTGCAGGGTGCCCCTCACGGTCTGGTGACCACCATTCTGTCGCTGATCCCGCAGAACATTTTCGCTTCGCTGGTGAAGGGCGATATGCTGCCAATCATCTTCTTCTCGGTGCTGTTTGGTATGGGCTTGTCAGCGCTGCCTTCAGAACATCGTGATCCGCTGGTGACCGTGTTCCGTTCCGTGTCTGAAACCATGTTTAAAGTGACGCACATGATCATGCGTTATGCGCCAGTCGGCGTGTTCGCGCTGATTGCGGTCACTATCGCTAACTTTGGTTTTGCCTCGCTTTATCCGCTGGCCAAGCTGGTGCTGCTGGTGTACGTGGCGATTCTGTTCTTTGCCTTCGTGGTGCTGGGAACGGTCGCGCGCATGTGTAAACTGCGTATTACCACGCTGATGCGCATCCTGAAAGATGAGCTGATTCTGGCCTATTCCACTTCCAGTTCAGAAACCGTGCTGCCACGCATTATGCAGAAGATGGAAGCCTACGGTGCGCCGAAAGCCATCACCAGCTTCGTGGTGCCGACCGGTTACTCATTCAATCTCGATGGTTCAACGCTGTATCAGAGCATCGCGGCGATCTTTATCGCACAGCTCTATGGAATCGATCTGTCGCTGACCGATGAAATCATTCTGGTGTTGACGCTGATGGTGACCTCGAAAGGGATTGCTGGCGTACCGGGCGTGTCCTTCGTGGTGCTGCTGGCAACGCTGGGCAGCGTGGGTATTCCATTGGAAGGTCTGGCGTTTATCGCCGGTGTGGACCGCATCATGGATATGGCGCGTACCGCATTGAACGTGATCGGTAATGCGCTGGCAGTGCTGGTCATTGCTCGCTGGGAAAACCAGTTCGACACCCAACAAGCCGAAGCCTACGAGCTGGAACTGCGCACGCAGAAAGCCAGTTAAGGCATAACGGTCGCTTTAATGGCGACTTCGGAACCTCAGACATCGTTCAATTTCTTAAACCCGCCATCCGGCGGGTTTTTTTCGTCTGCTTCAGTAAAAAGTCCAAAAACTTGACCGCCAGGCAGGAATTAACAATTCAAAATGGGTTATAGTTTTTTGAATAAATTATTCTTTCACAGGAGTGCGTGATGCAGATTGACCTCAGCCAGATGATCACCGAAGGCCGTAACCCGGCGAGCCAAAACATTGACGAGCTATCCACCGAAGCGATGCTGCGCGTCATCAATGATGAAGACAAAAAAGTGGCGCTGGCGGTGGAGGCAATTGTGCCGCAGATCGCACAGGTGGTGGATGCGATTACCGCAGCCTTCAGCAAAGGCGGACGCCTCATTTATTGCGGAGCGGGCACGTCGGGCCGTCTCGGTATTCTCGATGCCAGTGAGTGTCCGCCAACTTTCGGCACGCCGCGCTCGCAGGTCGTCGGTTTAATTGCTGGCGGCCACACCGCGATTTTGCAGGCGGTGGAGAACGCGGAAGATAACGTCGAACAGGGCGCACAGGATTTAAAGGACATCGATTTCAACGCTAATGATGTACTGGTGGGGATTGCTGCCAGTGGCCGTACGCCCTATGTATTGGGCGCGTTAGCCTATGCGAAACAGCAGGGTGCTTTCAGCGCGGCATTAACTTGCAATCCCAACAGCCCCATGTCGCAAGCCGCCGATGTGGCGCTCACCCCGGTGGTGGGGCCAGAAGTCGTCACCGGTTCCTCGCGCATGAAAGCGGGTACAGCGCAAAAGCTGGTGCTCAATATGCTGACCACTGGTGCCATGATCCGCAGTGGCAAGGTGTATGGCAACCTGATGGTCGATGTTGAAGCCACCAACCAAAAGCTGGTGCAGCGCCAAATCAATATCGTGAAACAGGCCACTGACTGCGACGAAGCCACCGCGCAGCAGGCGCTGAACGCGTGTCATGGGCACTGCAAAACCGCCATTGTGATGGTGCTGGCAGGATTGGATGCCAACGAAGCCAAAGCGCTGCTGAAGCAAAACAGCGGCTTTATCCGTAACGCATTGCGTGACGCAGGAGCGCAATAATGGCCGCCATCACCGAAGGACTGCTGCGCGATATCCTGCAAGCGGTAGGAGGCGCGCATAACATCGTGCAGTGCGGTAACTGCATGACGCGCCTGCGCCTCACGCTCGCGGATGCCGCTCTGGTGGATCACGCAAGGTTGAAAACGCTGCCCGGCGTACTGGGGGTGATCGACAGCGATGCGCAACTGCAAATCGTTCTTGGTCCCGGCAAAGCGCAAACTGCCGCAGAGAAAATGCAGGGATTACTGAATAACGATGAAACGGAAAAGCCGCAGGATCTCAGCACCCTTGCCGCCGCTCAAAAGCAGCAGATGAAAGCGAAGCAAACCAGCGCACTGCACCGTTTTCTTTCCTGTTTTGCCACCATCTTCACACCCTTGATCCCCGGTTTTATCGGTGCCGGTTTGCTGCTGGGATTTGCCACGCTGATTGAGCAGATTTTCCACCTCAACCAGCCCGGCGAACATGCGCAGTGGCTGCTGGATACCGTGGCCTACATGAAAGTGTTCGGCAAGGGGCTGTTTACCTTCCTCAGTATCCTGATTGGCTATAACGCGCAGAAAGCCTTTGGTGGCACTGGAGTGAACGGTGCCATTATCGCCTCGCTGTTTGTGCTGGGTTATATGCCAAAAGCCACGGTGGGTTATTACAGCGGAATGTCAGATTTCTTTGGCATGGCGATTGACCCGCGCGGCAATATTATCGGCGTATTATTGGCGGCGATATTCGGTGCGTGGATTGAGAAACAACTGCGTAAAATTATCCCCGATAATCTCGACATGATTTTGACATCGTTACTCACGTTATTAATTACCGGTGCCATTACCTTTATGGTGATTATGCCGATTGGCGGTGAGTTATTTAAAGGCATGTCGTGGTTGTTTATTCATCTCAATAACAATCCCTTTGGCTGCGCTATTTTGGCCGGTCTGTTTTTGATTGCGGTGATGTTCGGGATTCATCAGGGCTTTATCCCGGTCTATTTCGCGTTGATGGAAACTCAGGGATTCAACTCGCTATTCCCGATTCTGGCGATGGCGGGCGCAGGCCAGGTGGGCGCGTCATTGGCGCTGTGGTGCAAGGCCGAAAAGCATTCTCTGCTGCGTACGCAAATCAAAGGCGCAATCGTGCCGGGCCTGTTGGGCGTGGGCGAACCTTTAATTTATGGCGTTACGCTGCCGCGCCTGAAGCCATTTATTACTGCCTGTTGTGGCGGTGCGTTGGGTGGATTCTTCATTGGCTTGGTGGCCTGGCTCGGTCTGCCGGTGGGGATGAATACGGTGTTTGGGCCTTCCGGATTGGTTACGCTGCCGCTGATGACCTCTTCACAGGGGATCTTTGCCGGTATGGCAGTCTATCTCGCGGGGTTAATTGTCGCGTGGGTCGGCGGATTTGCCTTCACCTGGTGGGGCGGGACCAAAGGCGTCGATTTAAGCTGACATCGTCGCTGTTCACCGTAGTGGCGCAACGTATTGTGTCGCTGCGGTGGACCGGAAAGTGAGTCTGATATCGCCCGCAGCAGTGGGGAAAAGCCGGTGTCCCCCTCGATATCGTGCGCTCGAAAATGTGATCTTTGTCACGTTTTTTGCATTTCACCGTATCGCTTAGCCTGGTGCTAATGCTGCCAATAATGCCGTGCCATTCGTAAGTAAACTGCTAAGGAAAAATAAAGAAATTATTAATAAGATAGCAAGCTAATGATTGTAGACTTCTGGACTCAATTATCGCCCAAAGTATTTCCCGCCTCACAAATATTTCGCCATGATGACAACGGGTTATCCCGAATTACCTTTTGCGTCCGATGGCAGAAAAGTCTATACCTAAAACCAATTAATCTATAAAAACAGAATTAACTCTTTATTCGCTGCACCAGACTTTCTTCACACAGTGGTTCTCTGAAATGAATTGCACATCGGGGTTGGTGTTATTCCTGCCGCTTTATCCCCTCGCGATGAATTTAACGCTGTTGCAATAACAGCGTGGACGCTGCACGCCCACTGGAGGAAGTATGAAGTTCACATTAAATCCGATTGCGTTCGGAATATTAGCCGCGCAAGCGCTGTTTTATCCGGCAATAAGCGCGCAAGCCATTACGTTGGGAAGCTATTCACCGCAGGTGAATGACAACCTTTTTGGCGAGCAGAATATTAACGTCAACGGCAGCAATGAAACGCTAACCGGCAATCCAGATTTTGCCCCGGGAACGGATGGTTCAGTGAGTTCGAGCCTGGGGCAGGTGAATATTACATCGGGTGCGCAGTTTCTGAATCAGACGCGTCTTGATCCCGGTCCGCAGAACTTCGCCATCACCGTACCCGATCCGACCACGGGCGGTAACACCACCTTCCAGGTCTACAACTCCGCCAGCCTGGTGGCACAAACGCCAGTGACTTCCGATACCGCCGTGCCGGACGTGGTCAACGTTAACGGCGATCAATACATCAACACGCGCATCGCGGATGTTTCCAACGGTGGCCTGCTTGATGTGAATATTGGGCAAGCGAATGCCGCCAGCAGCGCCAGCACCAACAGCTGGAGCATGGCAGCGAAGCAAACCACGCTGTTTCAGGTGGGCAGCAACAGCACGCTGAACTGGAATTCCAACAATCGCATCAGCTTCTTCGGCACTGCCGCGACACCGGATGGTGCAGGCGCCACGCAATCCTTTCAGGTGCAGAACCTTGCGACCTACAACGGCAGCGTGAATGTGCAAACGCTGGATGGCGTCACACACACCTTCACCGTCACCAGCGCCAGCGAATTGCAGACTTACAATAACTGGCTGATTGGTCAGTTGCAGACGGGCAATCTGGATAAAGCCAACTACCTGACCGAGTTCAACAAAGCGGTTACCGTCACCAATGGCAATATTGTGTACGACGTCAGCGCCACGCCGCCGGATGAGGTCACGCAGCCGATTGGCAACCGCATCGTGGTCAATGCCGATGGCCCAGACGCTCGTGTCAATCTCGCGGCGGGCAACACACTGGAAGTCGTGGGTTCGACAGGCGGGGCGATTAAAGCCTCCAACGGCGCGCAGGCGGTGATTGATGGCAAGCTCGCCAGCCGCGGCACCCTCGCCAATAACGGCACGGCACTGGTGCTCTCTGACCAGAGCAGTGGCAGCACCAGCACCACTGGCGTCATTAATGGCGGGTTCCTCAATCGTCAGGATGGCACCGGCATCGGCTCCACCGGTTATGGTGCCAACGGTGTGCTGGTGCAGAGCGGCAGCGCGTTTAACAACAACGGCATCGTGAATCTCGCTACCATCGGCAGTAACTCGCAGTATGGCGTGGCGGGGATTCGGCTGGAAGATGAGGCGACATCCAGCAACAGCGGCAATATCAACGTTGGCGTAAATGGTTCCAGCGCACGCGGCACCGCCTCTGGTGTGCTGCTGACAGCACCGACCTCCCTCTTCACCAACAATGCCGATGGGCAAATTTATATTGGCCGTGGCCCGCAAAATAGTCTGACCGACAGCGTAGCGGATACCGCGATGAATCAAAGTGGACTCACCAGCGGGATTGCGCTGGTGGCCCACGGCAGAGCGATCAACAACGGCAATATCGTGATTGGCTCAAAGGTGCAGAACGCGGCAGGCATGTCTGCAACGGGAGCCAGCGGCGTCACCATGGTCAATAACGGCACTATTGATGTGAATGGTGCTGCCGCGAGCGTGCCGCGTGAGAACGTGGGGATGCTGGTGACGAACAGCAGCGGCACCATCGATAACAGTGGCACCATCAACCTTAACGGCGTCAACGGTACGGGTGTGAAGGTGGTTGCCACCAATGGCAATACCGCGTCTGCCAGCTCAACGGGGGCCATCAACGTGGCCGGGGGGGCCGATCCGGCCAGCGGCACGCGTAACTTTGGGGTGTGGGTGGAAGGTCAGGGCTCCGGGCAGGCGAGCGCGGACGTCAACGGTCCGGTGAATCTAAGCGGCACGGGCGCGATTGGCGTGCACGCGCGCGGCAATGCCACAGTGGAAGTTGATGCCAACGCGATACCGACGTTCAGCAACGGCAGCAATCAAATCGCTTTCTTTGCCTATGGCCCGAATGCGCGCATCAACGTGGCGGGCAATAATCCCTTCAATGTCACGACTTCCAATTCGACACTGTTCCGCGTTGAGCAGGGCGCAGATTTTGATGGCACGGATCTGTCGCTCACGGCATCAGGTGCGGGTTCTGTGGCGGTAAACGGCAGCGGCACAGGCGGTACCGAAGTGAACACCCGCAATGCCACGCTGAACGTCAGTGGTGCGGGGGCGACCGGCGTCAACATCGAAGGCGGCGCAACAGGCACCATCGACAATGACACCACTATCAACCTCACCGGCAATAACGCCATTGGCGCGATTGTCGATGGGCAGAAACATACGCTGGCGGGCAGCAACAGCGGGGCGCCCGTGGCCAGCACCACGTTGAGTTCTGCAGCGGCACTCAATTCGTCGCAAAGCGGGTTGATCGGCTATCTGGCACGCAATCGGGCCCAGCTCAATAACACCGGCGACATTACTTTCAGCGGCGCGAATGCCACCGGCATACGCGTGGAGAGCGGTGCGACTGGCACCAACAGCGGTAACATCAATATTAATGACGGCGGAACCGGCATTGCGCTCAACAGCAGCGGCAGCACGGCCAATACCACGGCTAACAACAGCGGCAATATCAATGTCAACGGCGGCAGTGCCACCAACCGCAGCAGGGGCGTAAGCGCCAGCGGTAACCGGGCGATTGCTAACCTCAACAGTGGCAACTTGAATCTTAACGGTACTGGTGCGATAGGCGCGGAAGCACTCAACGGCGCATTGGTGAATATCGCGGCTGGCTCGGCGCCTAACTTCAACAGCAGCGATCAGATTGCTTATCACGCGGCGGGCAGTGGTTCACGTATCAACTCTGCCGCCAACGCGCTGGACGTGAATACGCTGAATTCCAGCGGATACCGTATTGATGATGGTGCAGGGCTGAGCTTCAGCAACCCAGCGACGCTCACCGCCAGCGCTGCCAACAGCACCGGCGTGATCGTCTCTGGCCGTGGCAGCACGCTGAACACGGCGAATGTCAATCTTACCGCCAGCGGCCAGGGCAGCACCGCGATCCGTACCGAAGGCGGCGGCGCGACCACACTTGATAGCGGCAGCAGCATTAACCTGAGCGGCAATCGTGCCGTCGGTGTGCTGGTCAATAATCTGCGCACCGATCTGAGCAACGCGCTGGATGGCACGTCAGCAGCCACTATCGTTACCAGCAATGCCAATCTCAGTGGTGCAGGCAGTAATGCCATCGGCTTTGATGTCACCAACGGTGCCACGGTAGTCAACAACGGCACGGTAGACCTCACCGGCAGCAACAATATCGGTATCCGCTCGCGCGCGGGCAGCACACTGACCAATAACGGCACGGTCAATGTGGCGAACGGCACCGGGTTGGATGTGTCTGGCAGCGGCAGCACGCTGGCCAAAGGCGGCGTGATCAATGTCGATAATGGTGTGGCAGGCGTGCGCATCAGTGACGGCGCACAGCTGGCATTAACCGGCAGCGATACCGTGATCACCACGCGTGGCAGTGCGCACGGCATCCTGGTCGATGACGGTGCCAGCGCGCTCAGCGCCAGCGATGCCACAGTGAATGTCCTGGGGAGCGGCAACGGCATCGAAAACCGCGCCGAACTCAGAAATGTTAGCTTGAGCAACCTCACGCTTAATGTGGCGAATGGCAACGGTATCCGCACCGCAGTGCCGTTTGATCCTGACTCAACGGTGACCACCAATGTGTCAGGCAGCGGCACCGGCTTGAACATCGCCAATGCGGATGGATCGACTACCCGTGGCGATTTAACGCTGGGCTCGGGCTATCAATTTAATGTCACCGGCGCGGGTGGCACAGGTATTCGCGCCAACACCACCGGCAATGTCACCACCGCCGCAGATGTCACGATCGATAATCCGGCGGGCGGATCGGCACTGATCTCCAGCACGGCGGGCACTATCGTCAACACCGGGACGTTCACCTCCAACAGTCTGACCGCGCCGGTGGTGGATCTGCGCGGCGGCAAAACCCTCTTCGAAAACTTCGGCAACATCATCACCGTCAATCCACAAACCGTGGCGGTGGCAGGCAGCAATGCTAATGATGAAATCCTGCTGACCGAAGGGGAGGTGCGCGGCGATATCAACCCCGGCGGCGGGTCCGATGTGTTCCGCTGGACGGGCGGATCGCTTAACGGCAGCCTGACCATGGGCAATGACAATAACAATAACGCGGAGGTCAGTAAAGTGGATCTCGGCACCACCTATCACCTCACCAGCGGCAGCGGAACTGGAAATACGCTGACGTTTAATCAGATCGATTCTCGTGGTGGCAGCCTGGGCGCTGACGATCTCAATAAAGGGGTAAACCTGGGCAGCGGTTGGAGCACCATCAACTTTGCCGATACCCAATGGACGCTCACGGATAACCTCAAACTGGCGCACAGCACCATTAATATCGATGAAAATTCAACGCTGTATGCGGGCAACAATGTGCATCCGACGTTAGCGGGCGGCACGGCGAATTCACTCACGGTGAACAACGCCGGTATTCTCGACCTGACTAACGGCGCGGGATCGCCGGGCAACACCTTGAATATCAATGGTTCGCTGGCTTCCAGCGGCGGTCAGCTTAATCTGATCACTGACCTTAACGCAGGTGGCGCGCTGAGCAACCAGTTCACCGACCATCTCAATGTCACGGGTAATGCCACCGGCACCACGCTGATCAACGTCAAACTGACCGACAGCAGCACCGGCGGATTAACGGACTTAAATCGCAATGGCGGCATTGAGGGTAACGAGGGGATTTCACTGGCACAGGTCGCGGGTAACGCTGGCCCTGATAGTTTTGCCCTGAAAGACGGCTATCTCGCTGCGGGGCCGTGGCAATACCGCCTCTACACTTTCGCACCGGGCAGTACCGATCCCAGCCAGCGTTTGGTTAGCGGCAGTGGCGACAATTATTGGGATTACCGGCTGGCGAATTATTACGTGTGTGAAGATGGCGCCAGTTGCCCATCGACCATTATCACCGATGCATTTGGTTCTGAGCACTCCTACAATACGCGTCCCGCAGTGGTGCCGCAGGTACCCTCCTACATCTCCGCACCGGTTGGGCTGGCGTATTACACCTCCGCGATTATCGACGATTTGCATAAGCGTCTCGGCGAATTGCGTCATGAGCAGACACGGCCGGAAGGTGAGGGCGGCGAGATGTTCCTGCGCTACATCGGCTCCAACCTGAAGTACAAAAGTGACCAGAGCTTCCGTGATTACGGTTACGACTTCGATCTGGATTACAGCGCGGTGCAGCTGGGTGGCAACGTTCTGCGCCTCGACGGTGACAAAGACAGCCTGCGCGGTGGCTTAGCCTACACGCGCGGTAATACGCGGATTCGACCGGATGCCGCCGACGGCTACAGCAGCACCACCTTCGACAGCGACAGCCTGGCCTTTTACGGCACCTGGCAGCGTCAAAACGGGTTCTATCTGGATGGCGTGCTGTCGTTCGACTGGCATCGTGGTGAAACCGATATCGCACGGCAAAAACAAGAGGCGAAGCTAAAAGGT
This sequence comes from Pantoea rwandensis, assembly GCF_000759475.1. Taxonomy (NCBI): domain Bacteria; kingdom Pseudomonadati; phylum Pseudomonadota; class Gammaproteobacteria; order Enterobacterales; family Erwiniaceae; genus Pantoea; species Pantoea rwandensis. The sequence continues at coordinate 107,591 of NZ_CP009454.1, read as the reverse complement.
CATGGCTGGACGGCCTCAATGGAGAGCGGTTATCCATTTGATCTTGGCGATGGCTACAAACTGGAGCCGCAGGCGCAGTTGATGTACATGAAGCTGAACATGAACGACTTTACCGATGAAGACGGTAACAAGGTGCGCTACGGCGACTACAACCAGACCATCGGACGTTTAGGCGCAAGGCTGGATCGCACCTGGACGGATGACAGCAACCGCCAGTACACCCCTTACCTGCGCGCCAATTACTACAAAGGTTGGGGCGGCACGGTGGACACCAACGTCTCTTCGGTGGAAAACCCTGCATTGAGCGCCACTTTCACCAGCGGCCACTTTGGGCAGATGTGGGAAGTGGGCGCAGGCGGAACCGCCACGTTGCAGAAAGATGTTTCACTGTATGCGGAGGCGGATTATCGCAAAGAGATCAGCGGCAACGGTGCCAAAGGGTGGCGCTATAACGTGGGCGTAAGGTGGCAGTTTTAAGTGAAGACATTGCAAGAGTCGCCTTAAATACCGTCGTCAATGGACTGCGGTATTTGGACAAGTCGCGATAAATGGCGTCAATAAGCGGATGCGGTGTTCAGCCTTGTCGCCATCAATTGTGGGATGGGCTTAGGTACACATTGATGTGCACCTTGCTCATCTTGCGCCCCGGCAAACCTTGATTTCATATACTCTAAATAAAATTTTATCGATCGATTTCTGCCATAAAAAACAGGGATATTATTCACTGTGGCTTTAATTCAGGATAAAAATTAATTCTCATCGCTAAAGACCGCTCCTTGCGCTGCCGAAAAGGTAAAAAAGTGTAATTGATTTTTTCCTTTAGCCTGCATCTTGCAAGGACAACACACATGCGGAACAACCAGCCTATCACTCAGCGTGAATTCATTTTTGACGATGACGCCACGCTGATGTCGACCACCGACCTTAACAGCCATATCACCTATGCCAACGACGCCTTTATTGAGGTCAGCGGTTTCGAGCCGGAGGAGGTCAATGGGCAACCGCATAACATGGTGCGTCACCCGGATATGCCGCCGGAAGCGTTTGCCGACATGTGGGCCACCCTGAAACAGGGCGAACCCTGGACTGCGCTGGTGAAAAATCGTCGTAAGAACGGTGATCACTATTGGGTGCGAGCCAATGCGATTCCGGTGGTGCGCGAAGGAAAGGTGCAGGGCTTCATGTCGGTGCGCACCAAACCTTCCGCCGAAGAGATCCGTCAGACCGAAGCGCTGTACCGTGATTTCCGTGAAGGGCGTGCTAAAGGCCGTCGTTTCCATAAAGGGCTGCTGGTCGGCACCGGCTGGCGTCGTCTCGGCTCACTGCTGAAAACCCTGCCGCTGCGCTGGCGGATTCGATCCACCTTGATCGCCGTGCTGCCGTTGTCCGTGATCGGCGTCTGGCTGCTGGGAGTCGCACCGATGGCGCTGGGCGGTTTTGCCGCTGGCATGGCCGGTTTGTTGCTGTTGGCGAGTCTGTGGCTGGAGCAGCAGATTTCCCGTCCAATGGAGCGTATCTGCCGCCAGGCATTGAGCGTCGCGACTGGCGCCAGTCATAAGGTGGATCAGTTAGATCGTGTGGATGAAATCGGGATCACGCTGCGTGCGATCGGACAGCTCGGCCTGATGTTCCGCTGGCTGGTGGATGATGTCAGCGGCCAGGCGATCAATGTACTCAGTGCCAGCGGTGCGATAGCGCGCAGTAACGACGAATTGAGCCGTCGCACTGAGCAGGCAGCGGCCAACGTGCAGCAGACCGCCGCCACCATGAATGAAATGACCGCCACGGTGAAAAGCAACACCGATACGGCGAATGAAGTGAATAAGCTGTCAGAAAATACCAGCCACGCCGCGCTGAAAGGCGGTGAAGTGATGCAGGAGATGGTGGGGATGATGGCGGATATCGCCGACAGCTCGAAACGCATCGCCAATATTACCAGCGTGATTGACGGTATCGCTTTCCAGACCAACATTCTGGCGTTAAACGCCGCGGTGGAAGCGGCGCGTGCTGGTGAGCAGGGCAAAGGGTTTGCAGTGGTCGCGGGTGAGGTGCGCAGCCTGGCGCAGCGTAGCGCCAAAGCCGCCAGTGAAATCAAAACGCTGGTGGAAACCAGCGCGGGTCGCGTGCAGTCGGGTAGTCATCACGCTGATGCGGCCGGGCGCACCATGCAGGATATTGTCGACCAGGTGCAAAACGTCACGGCATTGATTGCCCAGATCAGTTCTGCCACGGCGGAACAGTCCATCGCGTTAAGTGAAGTGAGTACTGCAGTGGAAGATCTCGACGATATCACGCACCAGAATGCCGCTCGCGTGGCAGAAAGTGCCGAAGCGTCCGGGCGTATGACGCGTCAGGCGAATCGCCTGGTGGAAGCGATTAGCGTATTCCGTTAAAGGAACTCGCACGCTGCGCGAAACGCGCCGAAGCGTCAGCCGAATCGCGTGCTGGAAGCGATCGGCGTGTTTCGTTAAGAGGTTTCGCACGCTGTGAGGAATACGCCGAAGCGGCAGGCTAATCGCCTGGTGGAAGCGATCAGCGTGTTTCGTTAAAAGGTCTCGCACGCTGCGCGAAATACGCCGAAGCGCGTGCTGGAAGCGATCGGCGTGTTTCGTTAAAGCGTCTCGCGCGCTGCCCGTAATGCGCCGGGTGGTGAGCCGACAATGCGTTTAAACGCCCGGCTAAATGCCGCCAGCGAGCCATAACCGAGGTGGAAGGCGACGCTTTCTACCGCTTCGCCCTCATTGACGATCCGCTCTACCGCCAACCGCATGCGCAACTCGGTGAGATAGCGTAACGGCGTCATGCCGGTGGCCGTTTGAAAGCGGGCAGCAAACACCGAGCGTGAACTGCCCGATTCTCTCGCCAGACGTTCCACCGTCCAGTTCTCGCCCGGCGCACGATGCATGGCCGCCATCGCCTGGCTCAGACGCGGGTCTCGCAGCGCCTGCACTAATCCGCTGCCCTTACCGCAGCCGTTCTCAACCCAGCCGCGCACAATCTGCGCTGCCACCACATCTGCCAGACGGGAAAGAATGCCAGCGAAACCGGCTTTGCGGTCGCGGGTTTCGCGCTCCATCGCATCAAGAATCGGCTGGATTTCAGGGTACTGCGCCAGCAAGGTACTCACCAGCATGACATCCGGCATGGTGTGTACCAGCGGCTGCATACCGCCGAGTTCAAACGCCATGCAGGCGCTAAACAGAATCACATCGCTGTCGTCCGGGCAGCCTTCGCTGCTGTCACCAATGTCACAGACGCTGTCACAGATCGGTTTGCTGTTGAAGGTGTCGATCGGTTCACAGATGGCATCCTCGCTGGAGATCAGCGCGTGCGCTTTGCCATGCGGGATCAGCAGCGCATCACCCGCCTGCAACGGATAGATCACGCCAGACGCTGAGCGGATCATTAACGATCCACGGCCAACAAAGTGCAGCTGTGCCTTGCCCGGTGCGTCATCGTATTGCAAACCAAAAGGGGTATGTAAGGCGATACGCTGATATTTCACGCCATACAGGCGCATGCCCATCAGCAGTTCACTGGTCAGATCTTCATAGCGGCTCATACGAATCCAGACGAATTATCAAAAAACAAAGTTTTTGTATCATAGATCGTCTTGCGTCGTCTCACTATGCTTACAACCTGAATTTTTGTGATGGGGATCGCAGATGAGTCTGGATACTGAAGTACTCGAAACAAGTATAGCGGTGGATAAACCCGCATGGGGCGCGGTGTTTGCCATGGCTTTTGGCGTGTTCGGTCTGATAACTGCCGAATTTCTGCCGGTGAGCTTGCTGACACCGATTGCCGACTCGCTGCAAGTGAGTGAAGGGCAAGCGGGACAAACGGTGACCGTGACTGCGCTGGTGGCGCTGCTCACCAGTCTGGTGATCGGTAACATTACGCGCCGCCTTGACCGTCGCCTCGTGATGCTGGCCTTCACGCTGCTGCTGATTGCCTCGGCGCTGCTGGTGGCATTTGCAGAGAACCTGCCGATGATCCTGCTGGCGCGCGTGCTGCTCGGCATGGCGATTGGTGGCTTCTGGACGCTCTCGACCGCGATTACCATGCGGCTGGTACCGAGCGATCAGGTGCCGAAGGCGCTCTCGATAGTGTTCAGCGGTATTTCACTGGCGACCATTATTGCCGCCCCGTTGGGAAGCTATCTGGGGGGCCTGATTGGCTGGCGTAACATTTTCCTGCTGACCGGTGTATTGGGTGTGCTGGCGCTGTTCTGGCAGTTCTTCACGCTGCCTGCGATGCCGCCAGAGAATAAAGCGCGCAGCGGCGGCGTACTGGATCTGCTGCGCAACAGCCTGATGCGCTGGGGCATGCTGGCGGTGATCATGATGTTCACCGGACACTTTGCCTTCTTTACCTATCTGCGTCCGTTCCTGGAAAATAGCGCACAGCTCAACATCAATCAGCTGTCGCTGGTGCTGCTGGCGTTTGGTGTGGCGAATTTCTTCGGTACTTCGCTGGCGGGCTTCCTGGTGACGCGTAGCGTCTCTCTGACGCTGACCGGCATGGCGCTGGTGATGAGCGTGACGGCGGTGGTGCTGGTGAGTTTTGGCAATCTGCCGTGGCTGGTCGGTGCGGGCGTCGCCATGTGGGGACTGGCGTTTGGTTCGATGCCAACGGGCTGGTCAACCTGGATCTCCCGTGCGGTGCCGGATGATGCCGAATCCGGCGGTGGTTTGCTGGTGGCAACCATTCAGCTGGCCATCACTGCGGGTGCCGCGGCAGGTGGCTGGATGTTTGATCTTAACGGTGCGGGCGGTGTGTTCCTCGCCAGTGGCGTGCTGATGCTGCTGGCGGCGATCACTATTTTCACGCGCGTCAGGCATCACGGTTAAGGCTTGGGCGGTATCAATGCTGCTCAAGCGAAGATGCACTGGACCGGAAGGTCACCCTTAGGGTGACCTTTTTTTATTCTCTCTATCACAGCCATAAATCCTGCCTTTCAATCAAAACATGGATTTTTAACCCTTTGTACAGATGTTAATCCAAACGTGCTTTTGTTGTTCAAATTAATAGAATGACATTGCCAAATCTCTCCGCTTTTTTGTGATCAATTTCACGCCTATTATTTATCTCAACAAGGCGATGACGCCTTAACTGATAAAACATTCACTGAGGAATTGACCATGAAATCTATCAAAACTTTTGCTGCTGTTGTTGCCCTGACTGTTCTGCCATTCGCTAGCTTTGCGCAAAGCATCACCGCAACGGATACCACCATCGATGGTGCCGAAGCGCAAATCGCTGCTCAGGCGCATAAAGCTGGTGCTTCCTATAAAGTGACTGAAGCCAACTTCAATAACGGCGTGCACATGACTGCCGAACTGACCAAATAAGTTTGCGTTAACGTTCTGTGCTGACAGGGTGCCTTAGGGCGCCCTGGCGGCGTTGGTAACCTGATAAAAACCTGTCGCTTTCCTCTCTAAATGATTACTATTCTCAAAAAAAATAATCATCCTTCGTCAGCTCGCCTCGGGCTGTCTTTTTGAAATTGGTTGCACTGTCGAGCTTTCACTTCACTGCCATGAGGCGGTGGATTTGCTATGGAGAAGTTATGAAAGCGATTAAAACAACATGGGCGCTGCGTCCATTGCTGCTGGCAACGGCGCTGTTATCTTCCTCTGCGGTGCTGGCTGCGGAGTCTCAGCCGCTGAACCAGGTGATTTCCAAAGGGGCCTACGAACTGGCGTTCAGCAACAGCGATAACGCGCTGTTCCTCGCCACGGCGCAAAACGCCAGCGGCAAAGGTGGCACCGTCTACCGTCTCGACCCGCAGGATCTGTCGGTGAAGCAGACCATCAGCACCGATCTGCCCACCTTTGGCGCTGCCATCAACCAGAAAACCAACACGCTGTTCTTTGGTAACACGCGTGACGCGGCGCTGACCTCGGTGGATGCCAGCAGTGGTAAAGTGCTGAACTCGCTGGTGCTGGATGCGCGTCAACGCAGCGAAAATGTCCGTCCACTGCAGCCGCGTGAAGTGGTCGCCGATGCGGCAACTGACCGCGTGTATGTCACTGGTCTCGGTGAGCAGAGCGTGGTGTGGGTGGTGGATGGCAAAACCCTGAAGCTGGTCAGCACCGTCCCAAACACCGGTAAGATGGGCACCGGTTTGGCTATCGATTCTGCGGCGCAGAAATTGTATGTGACCAACGCCGATGGCGAACTGGTGACCATCAACACGCGCCTCAACGCGATTGAAAAACGCCAGAAAATAGATGGTGATAAAGATCACTTCTTCCTGAATATCGCGCTGGATACCCAGGGCCATCGCATCTTCCTGAGCGACTCGAAACAGCCTCAGGTGCTGGTGCTGGATTCCCGCACTCAGCAGGTGATTCACAAGATTGATGTGCCAGAATCTCTGGCGGTACTGTTCAATGCCGATCGCAACGAGCTGTACGTCACGCATCGCAAAGCGGGTGAGATCAGTATCATCGACGCGAGCAGCTATAAAGTGAAACGCACGGTGAAAGCACCTGGCCTGCCGAACAGCCTGGCGCTGTCAGCAGACGGTAAAGCGCTGTTTGTCAGCATCAAGCAGCCGGGCACGCGTAAAGAGCCGCCAAAAAATCCGGATAGCGTTTTGAAAATCGATCTCTGATCGTAGTTTTCCGAATTAAAGGGCGGCGCGTGCCGCCCTTTGCATTTCCGCACTTTCCTTTCCCGATCCCCCCGCGATATACGCTACCTTTACCTCGACAACACCAATGGAGAGGAAGCAATGAGCCAGTTTTTTATGCATGAGAAAAACGATCTGGTGAACGAAGCCATCGAAGGGGTTTTGCTGAGCACGCCATGGCATAACCTGAGCCGTCTCGATCTCGGTGATGAGATCCGCGTGGTGGTGCGTACGGATTGGGATAAGAGCAAAGTGGCGCTGATCTCCGGCGGCGGATCGGGGCATGAACCGGCGCATGCCGGTTTTGTCGGCAAAGGCATGCTCACGGCGGCGGTGTGCGGAGACATTTTTGCCTCACCGAGCGTCGATGCGGTGCTCAATGCCATCATCAATGTCACTGGCGATGCCGGTTGCCTGTTGATTGTGAAGAACTACACCGGCGATCGCCTGAACTTCGGGCTGGCGGCGGAGAAAGCGAAAAACCTCGGCTACAACGTCGAGTTGGTGATGCTGCAGGACGATATTGCGCTACCGGAAAATCCACAGCCACGCGGTATCGCTGGAACCGTGCTGGTGCACAAGATCGCTGGTTTTGCTGCCGAGCAGGGGCAATCGCTGGAAGATGTTAAAGCGCTGGCGCAACGTGCCATCGACGCCACGTCATCGATTGGGCTGGCCTTTGCCACCTGCCATATTCCCGGCGAAAAGCGTGATGAACGTGTCGAAGCGGGCCATAGCGAGCTGGGCATGGGCATCCACGGTGAACCCGGTGTCATCACGCTGGACACGCAAAACAGCCGTAAAATTAGCAGCATTATGACGGATAAGCTGGCGCAGGCGCTGCCCGACGGCAAGCAGGCCCTGCTGCTGATCAACAACCTCGGCGGATTTTCACAACTGGAGTTGGCGGTATTGACGCGTGAAGTGTTGCAGTCGCCACTGGCGGCGCGGGTCACCCATCTGATCGGCCCGGCAACCCTGGTCAGCGCGTTGGATATGAAAGGGTTCTCACTGTCATTGCTGGCGCTGGAGGAACCGTTCCTGGAGGCGCTGAATGCGCCAGTGCAAGTGCTGGGTTGGGTGCCGGTCTATGACTTCGCCCCGATCAGTTTGCAGAGTGCTGAAAAGGTTGGCAGCGTGCTGGATTTCGATCCGTCCGAGAATGCTCAGGTGGCTGAGTTGGTGGACCGCGTGACGCAGACGTTGATCGATCTGGAAAGCGAACTCAACGCGCTGGATGCCAAAGTCGGCGACGGTGATACCGGCTCAACCTTTGCGGCAGGTGCGAAGAAGATTCAGCGCGGTCTGCGTGACAAGCAGTTGCCACTGGATGAGCTGCCAACCCTGATGGCGCTGATCGGTGAACAACTGGCCACGGTGATGGGCGGATCGAGTGGTGTGCTGATGTCGATTCTGTTCACCAGCGCCGGTCAACAGCTTGAAGAGGGCAGCGCTTTGCCGCAGGCGTTGATGCACGGTCTGGAACGTATGAAGCATTACGGTGGCGCGCAGCCGGGACATCGTACGTTAGTGGATGCGCTGCAACCTGCGCTGGAGGCGTTAGTGGCGGGTGAGTCACTGGCCGCTGCGGCGAAAGCCGCTCAGCTAGGCGCGGATGCCACGGCAAAAATGCAGAGTGCCAAAGCGGGACGTTCAGCGTATCTGAATCAGCAGAGTCTGGATGGGGTGAAAGATCCGGGTGCTTACGCCGTTGAGAAGGTGTTTACGGTGCTGGCTGGTTGATTGTTGCTGTTCTAATAGCATTCAACTTTATGCATTTTAGGGGGCAGCCTAAAGGCTCCCCCTACGCATAATGGTAGCGGCGCGATGTATCACGCGCACCTGAAGCGATGTTACTGCTTACGACTGTTCATTGTCGTTCCCCTACTCGTTGGAGTGGTGCCCAACTTTCGGGGTTCACTTCATCAATTACGCCGCTAAAACGCAACCTTACTCAGCCGACTCGCGCATCATCTCTTGATGCGGGATATCCGCCAGAATTTGCTCGAAGCTGCGCAGACGTTTGTAGATCGACATCAGTTCTACCAGCGTTGACCACGACGAGATCAGATACTGGAACGACGATCGTACCTGATCAAACACATTGGTTATCTGGTTGAGCAAACCGAGCGTAATGGTCCCGGCCACAATCGACGGGAACAGCAGGAACAGCCCGAACACGTTATCGACCTGTAGATAGAGAATGCGGGTGATGTTGAAATAGAGATAGTGGAAATAGAGACGGAAATAGTTAAAGCGCACGCGGCTAAACAGCTCATTCACCGTCGGCGGTGACGCGCGATCGGCGTTGTCTTCGCCATACACCAACTCTTTACGATAGGCAGCTTCAACTCGCTGATTGCGGAACTCCAGCCCCGGTAATTTAATCCCGACTATCGCCAGCAGTCCGGTACCAAACACCGACCATAGCACCGCCGCAATCACCAGCGCATACGGAATGTTGCCTAGCAGCGGGATATCTTTGACGTGGTGTGACAGGGTGATCAGCACCGGCAGGAACGCCACCAGCGTCATAATCGCCTGAATAAAGCTCACGCCCCAATCTTCCAGCGTGCTGGCAAAGCGCATGGTGTCTTCCTGAACACGCTGTGCGGCACCTTCAACATGGCGCAGGCGCTGCCAGTTATGCATGTAATAGTTGTTCATCGCGGTGCGCCAGCGGAACACCCAGTGGCTGATAAAGAATGAGTTCATCACGCCAATCACTACCGCAATCAATGCGATACCTAAAAAGGCGAGAACCTGCTGGTAAAATTCAGCAATCTGCACCGATCCAGATTTGGTTAAGGCCTTTTGAATCAAATCATAGAATGGACCATACCAGGCATTGACCGCTACGCCGACCTGCACACCAAACCAGGTGACAAAGATGATTAAGGCTGCGCCCCACACTGACCAGCGCTGCCACGGATGGTTATCAATCACCTTCCAGGCAAGGGCGAAAATCGCCGCAACAATCCAGTAATAGGCATAGAACCATAACTGGCTGGCGTGAATAAAACGGCTGGCATTGGTGGGCAGCGGCTGTTGCATCGCCGCATGCAGCGAAGGCCACAGGGCAGGCAAATCATTGGCAAAGCCGAACCAGGCGAAAATCGCAATCAAACTCCAAATCGCGGCCGAGCTGAAAAACAGCGCTGGCCGCGGAAAATAGGACTTAAACATAGGCACTCCGCTGTTGTGTGTACTCTTTTATACCGCGTCAGACAGTGTTTTGTCTGTTGTGGGTTGTATCTGACGATGACAGCATCGGCGCAGTTATGTAAAGCAGTGCTGCGAGTTGTTAAGTAATTTGTGCGCATTTGTTTCTAGAAACTAAATTAATACTGTTTGTAGTGTTACACTATGCGCACTGTTACCGGTAACAGTGACGCTGTATCCCTTAAGCCACAACTAAAAAAACAATACAACGCAACGAGTTAACTTTCATACCGCATTCATGTGGTAATGAGGCAATGTCATGTCAGAACAAAAAAATGGCCACAGTCGCAGGGATTTTCTGCTGAGAACCATCACCCTGGCGCCAGCCATGGCCGTTGGCGGTTCGGCGATGGGCGCGTTGGTGGTACCAATGGCCGCAGGAGCAGCAGAGCAACCCGTCGCACCTCAGCAAGCACGCGCTTATCAGCCCACCTGGTTTACGGCGGAAGAGTTTGCCTTTATCACTGCGGCAGTGGCGCGCCTGATCCCCAATGACGAACGCGGCCCTGGCGCACTGGAAGCTGGCGTGCCGGAGTTTATCGATCGTCAAATGAACACGCCTTACGCCACCGGCAGCAACTGGTACATGCAGGGACCTTTCAATCCCGATTTGCCCAAAGAGCTGGGCTATCAGTCTCCGCTGGTGCCGCAGCAAATTTATCGCCTCGGCCTCGCTGATGCGGATGGCTGGAGCAAAAAACAGCATGGCAAAGTGTTTGCCGAGTTAACCGGTGAACAGCAAGACGCACTGCTCACTGCGTTTGAAAGCGGCCAGGCGGAATTTCCGCAGCTGGCAGCTAAGACCTTCTTCTCCTTCCTGCTGCAGAACACCCGCGAGGGTTACTTCAGCGATCCAATCCATGGTGGAAACCAGGGCATGGTGGGCTGGAAGCTGATTGGCTTCCCAGGCGCACGCGCCGACTTTATGGATTGGGTAGAGCGCGGTGAACGTTATCCGTTCCCGTCAGTGGATATTCGCGGGGAGAGGGCGTAACCGTGGCAAATGAATTGAAAAAAGTAGATGCAGTGGTCGTGGGTTTCGGCTGGGCTGGCGCGATCATGGCGAAAGAACTCACCGAGGCCGGTCTGACGGTGGTCGCACTGGAGCGCGGTCCGCATCGTGATACCTATCCTGATGGTTCTTACCCGCAGTCGATTGATGAACTGACGTATAACATCCGCAAAAAGCTGTTCCAGGATCTGTCAAAAAGCACCGTCACTATCCGTCACGATGCTTCACAAACGGCGGTGCCTTATCGCCAGCTGGCGGCATTTTTGCCGGGCACCGGCACCGGCGGTGCGGGTCTGCACTGGTCCGGCGTACATTTTCGTGTCGATCCGGTGGAGCTGAACCTGCGCAGCCACTACGAGCAACGCTACGGTAAAAACTTCATCCCGGAAGGTATGACGATTCAGGACTTTGGCGTCAGCTATGATGAGCTGGAGCCGTTCTTTGATCAGGCTGAAAAAGTATTTGGTACGTCCGGCAGCGCCTGGTCGATCAAAGGCCAGCTGCAGGGCAAAGAGAAAGGCGGTAACCCTTACGCGCCGGATCGTTCCAGTGCTTTCCCACTGCCTGCACAGAAACGCACTTATTCTGCACAGTTGTTTGCACAGGCCGCTGAATCAGTGGGTTATCACCCTTACGATATGCCGTCGGCAAACACCTCAGGCCCGTACACCAACACCTACGGCGCACAGATGGGGCCGTGTAACTTCTGCGGTTACTGCAGCGGTTATGCCTGCTACATGTACTCCAAAGCGTCGCCGAACGTAAATATCCTGCCTGCACTACGTCAGGAGCCGAAGTTCGAACTGCGTAACAACTCCTACGTGTTGCGTGTGAATCTGACGGATGACAAGAAGCGTGCCACTGGCGTGACCTATCTGGATGGCCAGGGCCGTGAAGTGGTGCAGCCTGCAGATCTGGTTATTCTGTCGGCGTTCCAGTTCCATAACGTGCATCTGATGTTGCTGTCAGGCATCGGCAAACCGTATAACCCGATCAGCAACGAAGGTGTAGTAGGCCGTAACTTTGCCTATCAGAACATCTCGACCCTGAAAGCGCTGTTCGACAAGAACACCACCACCAACCCGTTTATCGGGGCAGGCGGTGCGGGCGTCGCGGTGGATGACTTCAACGCGGATAACTTCGACCACGGTCCACACGGTTTTGTCGGCGGCTCACCGTTCTGGGTGAATCAGGCGGGTACCAAGCCGATCTCCGGTCTGCCAACGCCAAAAGGCACGCCAAACTGGGGCAGCCAGTGGAAAGCTGCTGTCGCCGATACTTACAACCATCACATTTCGATGGATGCGCACGGTGCGCACCAGTCGTATCGCGCTAACTATCTCGATCTCGATCCGAACTACAAAGATGTCTATGGTCAGCCGCTGCTGCGCATGACTTTTGACTGGCAGGATAACGACATCAAGATGGCGCAGTTTATGGTCGGCAAGATGCGCAAAATCACCGAAGCGATGAACCCAAAAATGATCATCGGCGGCGCCAAAGGACCAGGCACGCACTTCGATACTACCGTGTACCAGACCACGCACATGAGCGGCGGTGCGATCATGGGTGAAGATCCGAAAACCAGTGCGGTAAACCGCTATCTGCAGAGCTGGGATGTGCCAAACGTGTTTGTCCCTGGTGCGTCTGCGTTCCCGCAGGGCCTCGGCTACAACCCAACCGGCATGGTGGCGGCGCTGAGCTACTGGTCAGCCAAAGCTATCCGCGAGCAGTATCTGAAAAACCCCGGCCCACTGGTTCAGGCATAAGGAACACGGCGATGATCAAAAGCATTTTGGCCCTGTTTCTGGGCACGATGACGTTCGCCGCAGTGGCGGACGAAGCAGGTTCGGACGCACTGGTAAAGCGCGGTGAGTATCTGGCGCGCGCGGGCGACTGCGTGGCCTGTCACAGCACTGCAGGCGGCAAGCCGTTTGCAGGTGGCTTACCGATGGCGACGCCCATTGGCACCATTTACTCCACCAACATCACGCCGGATAAAACCACCGGTATCGGTGACTACAGCTACGACGATTTCCAGAAAGCGGTGCGTCACGGCGTGGCGAAAAATGGCGATACGCTCTATCCAGCGATGCCTTATCCGTCTTACGCGGTGGTCAGCGATGACGACATGCAGGCGTTGTATGCCTACTTTATGCATGGCGTACAGCCGGTGTCGCAGGCTAACAAAGACAGCGATATTCCCTGGCCGCTGTCGATGCGCTGGCCGCTCTCCATCTGGCGCGGCATGTTTGCACCAGACGTGAAAGCGTTCCAGCCAGCCGCGCAGGAAGATCCGGCGCTGGCGCGTGGTCGTTATCTGGTGGAAGGATTGGGTCACTGCGGTGCCTGCCATACGCCACGCAGCATCACCATGCAGGAAAAAGCGCTGACCAACGGTGAAGGCAATGATTACCTGTCAGGCAGCAGCGCACCGATTGACGGCTGGACCGCCAGCAATCTGCGTGGTGACAACCGTGATGGTTTAGGCCGCTGGAGCGAAGGTGACCTGAAACAGTTCCTGCGCTATGGCCGCAACGATCACACCGCTGTGTTTGGTGGCATGACCGACGTGGTACAGCACAGCCTGCAGTATTTGAACGACGAAGATATCAGCGCCATTGCTAAGTATCTGAAATCGCTGGGTGCGAAGGATGCCAGCCAGACAGTGTTTACGCAGGACGATGCCGTTGCCAAAGCATTGTGGAAGGGCGATGACAGCCAGCCAGGCGCATCAGTGTATGTCGATAGCTGTGCGGCCTGTCATAAAACCGACGGCAGCGGCTATCAGCGCTTCTACCCGGCGCTGCGTGGCAATCCGGTGGTGATGGCCGAGGATCCCACCTCGCTGATCCATATCGTGCTGGTGGGCGGCACCTTGCCTGGCGTGCAGGGTGCACCGTCAGCCATCACCATGCCGGCGTTCGGCTGGCGTCTGAACGACAACCAGGTCGCTGATGTAGTGAACTTCATCCGCGGCAGCTGGGGTAACGGCGCGAAGTCGACGGTAACGGCGAAGGATGTGGCGAAGCTGCGTAAGGATGAAGCGGTCGAGTCGAAGCAAGGCAGTGCGGATATTAAGGTGCTGGAAGGGCAGTAAAGTAACATAAAGCGGGGTGCAAGTTTGCATACCGCTTTAACCCGATAAGGCCGCCATTATCATCATTGGCGGCCTTTTATTATGTGCGTGAGCGCGGGCTGATGCACTTCTGCGTCGCGAGGACGTCAGACCTAAGCGGCTCCGGACTGCGTTATCACCCGTTACCTACCGCTGGATATCAAGACACCTTCCGTCTTGTTAAATATTCTCCAAATCCAGCCCACGCGTCTTCGGACCGTAAATCCCCACTGACAGCATGACCATCAGCATGCTCAGCACGATAAAGGCGATCACGCCCTGACTGCCGGCGTACTGCAAAATAAGGCCAATCAAAATACTGCTGAACACCGTCGACAGGCGGCTGAACGAGTAGCAGAAACCCACCGCGCGAGCGCGAATATGCGTAGGGAAAATCTCGGTCTGGTAAGCGTGATAGCTAAAGGTCAGCCACGCGTTGCTATAGGTGATCAGGAAGCCACAGATGATCATCAGCACCGGATTGGTTGCCAGCGCAAACAGCGTACCGAACACCACCGTCATCAGGGAGGAGAAAACGATTTGCCATTTGTTCTCGAGTTTATCGGCGTAGCGGCTGCAAATCAGTGAGCCCAGCGGATAGGCGAGAGTAATGAAAAAGGCATACAGCAAGCTGTGCGTCACGGTCGCACCTTTACCGGACAGCAACGCAGGCAGCCAGTTACCGAAGCCGAAGAAGCCAATCGCCTGGAAGAAATTCATCACCACCAGCATCAGCGTACGCTTGCGGTAAGCCGGTGACCAAATCTCGCTGAAGCGACCTTTTTTCGGCAACGCTGCGGAGGCATCGCTGTCAGAGAAATCTGCGACCGGCGCAATACCGCAGCGTTTCTCCATTTCACTCAGCACCTTATGCGCTTCCTGATGACGGCCCTGCTGTGCCAGCCAGCGTGCCGATTCCGGCAGGTTTTTACGAATCAGCCAGATTACCAGTGAACAGACAGCGCCAGCGATCACCACCCAGCGCCAGCCTTCAAGGCTCAGGATGGTTTGTGGCACCAGCCACCATGACATCAGCGCCACCGCGGGTACGGACAGGAACTGGATAAAGAAAGAGTAGGCAAAAGCGCGGCTGCGGAGATGAGCAGGCACCCATTCAGACAGATAGGTATCGATGGTCACCAGCTCAACGCCGAGGCCAATACCGACCAGGAAGCGGAACAGGATGATCATTTCAGCGCTCTGCTGGAACGCCATCAACAGCGAGAACACGCCGTACCATGCCAGTGCGCACATAAAGGTTAGACGACGACCAAAGCGGTCGGCATAGGGTGCTAACAGGCTGGCACCGACGAACAGGCCGAGGAAAGTGGCAGAAGCAAAGGCAGCCTGGTCAGCAATGCCGAAGACCCCTTCCGAGCCGGTATGAAACACGCCAGCAGCCAGTAGACCAGAGCTGATATAGCCGGTTTCAAACAGATCGTAGAGTTCAAAAAAACCACCCAGTGCCAGCAGCGTAATAAAACGCCATAAGCCTGCGGATGAGGGCAGCGCATCGATGCGCCCGGCTAAGGTGCGGCGATCCGCTGCGATGTGATCGTTCGCCATCCCTGTCGAAGTGATTGTTGTCATTATTGGATAAACCTCGGTGTTTGCAGAACTCGCACGGTTTTATGGGTTTTAAAAATAATTAACCGTTAGCAAGCGAAGGAATAGCAGGATAATCAATTCATCGCGGGTTGCCGAGAGGGGCAACGGTGACATTTTCGCAATCTACGTTGCAGTTCACAGAAGTGTGATCGCCGTCCATGGCGATGCATTTAGTGCAGGCTCGGGTAGACGCCTGGACCAATCGGTAAACCCAGTGCGTACCATGCCAGCAGCAGCACGATCCAGCTGATAAAGAACACCACAGGATACGGGAAGATCAGCACATAATAGGTACCAAGTTGCGCATCTTTTTGGTATCGCTGCAGGAATCCAAGGAACAGTGGCAGGAACGGCGACATTGGCGCCAGTGGCAATACGGCAGAATCCGCGATGCGGAAAATCATCTGGGCAAATGCCGGATGGAAGCCGAGCAGCATAAACATCGGCACGAATACCGGCGCCAGAATCGACCAGATGGCCGAGCCGCTGGCGATAAACATGCACAGAAATGCCGACAGGAACATCAAACCGAGGAACGCGGGCGCACCACTGATGCCGGCACTTTCCAGCATATCGGTCAGACCGATCGCCATGAATTTGCCCATGTTGCTCCAGTTAAAGAAGGCGACAAACTGTGACAGCGGGAACACCATCACAATAAAGCCTGCCATGCTCTTCATCGGATCCACCAGCAGCTGTGGAATGTCATCAGCCCGTCGAATCTGCTTTGTCACCGCGCCGTAAGCAATCGCCACCACAAAGAAGAACAGGATGATGATCGGCACAATGCCCTGAATAAACGGCGAAGGGATGATACCGCCAGTTTTTGGGTTACGCAGCGGTGCATGTTCCGGCACCACCAGCAGAGCCATCAGCGCGATAAATACCAGTGCGGCAATCCCTGCGGCTTTCAGGCCACGGTTCTCCAGTGCGGTCAGCGGCGGCAGGCGATCGTTGTTGCCGCCATTCCATGCGGGCAGGCGTGGCTCGAC
Organism: Pantoea rwandensis; assembly: GCF_000759475.1. Lineage (NCBI taxonomy): Bacteria > Pseudomonadati > Pseudomonadota > Gammaproteobacteria > Enterobacterales > Erwiniaceae > Pantoea > Pantoea rwandensis. The sequence continues at coordinate 90,999 of NZ_CP009454.1, read as the reverse complement.
GAATTTATCAGTAAGGATGGCACCGGCAATCGTTAGCACAATCACCGAGCTGGCCATAAAGAACCAGTTATCGATCACACTCACGTGCACGGTATCGCTCACCGCTTTCGCCGCTTCGGTACTGATGCCGGAGAGCAGCACGTCGGTGGTAACGATCAGCAGGTTGGCGGTAAAGCCGGAAGCCACGCCCGCGATAGCCGCCAGTAAACCCGCCACCGGATGACGACCCACGGCAAGGAAGATCAGCGCGCCCAGCGGTGGCATCACCACCAGCGCGGCATCGGATGAGATATGGCTGAAGAAGGCGATAAACAGCACCATATAGCTGGCGTAGCGGCGGCTCACGCGTGAGGCCATCTTCACCATCAGCGATTGCAGCAGGCCGACTTTCTCCGCCAGGCCCGCACCAATCACCAGCGCCAGAATCGAGCCCAGTGGGGTAAAGCCGCTGAAGTTTTTGATGATGTTAGGAAGAATCCATTGAATCCCTGCCACGCTCAGCAGATTGTTGACCCGCACCAATTCGCCATTGGTGGGATTTTTCACTGCCAGATCGAAATAGCTGATGATCGCGGTGGCGACCATCAATACCACGATCAAATAGACAAACAGTAAGAACGGGTTGGGCACTTTATTGCCGACCCGCTCAATCCAGCTAAACAGCTTCCCTGGGCTGCGGTTCTCCGTGGTCACTTCCATCGGTATTTCCTCGTCATGTCTGTTGTATTTGCATGCCCGCGTTGGGGCTGTATTTTTTATAGTGTTTTGGCTATTTCTGGGCGCAAAAATGCGCCCACTACAACTGCGGTAAACCTTCCAACTTCGGTAAACCTTACAACTGCGCCCAAGTCCCGCAGTGTGCGCATTTCTGCGCACTGAATCTGAGCACCGCGTTTATCTCAGGATGACAACTTCGATGGCGTCACATCCGCCGGAATTGGGCAGCTGTAAGGCTGTTCGCTGCGTACGCGACGGAACTCTTCTGTGCAGCGTGCCAGTGCTTCTTCATCCTGTAACAAGGTCAGCGCGGTGGCGGCCATGACTTTGGCAGCCAGGCACATGCCTTTGTGGCCCAGCGAGGTGCGGCCCTGCGCCACCAGTTGCCAGGTGTGCAACGGCGTACCAAAGGCGAAGCAGGGCGCAAAGCACTGCGCGGTTGGCGTCACCCAACTCACATCGCCGACATCGGTTGAGCCATACAGCAACTCACGCGTCACGGCGTAGGGTGCCACTTCGTCCATCAAAATTTTGTCGCCCAGCGCCTCGGTCCAGGCGATACCGGCTTCACCGCCAGTGCGCGCTGCGTTCAAACGCGCATTGCGCAGATCGTCCTTTGTTAGCGTGGCACGAATCTCGGCGGCGAACTGCTGCTCCTCCGCGCTGTACTCGGGCAAGCCAAACTGATGCAAGTTGCGCTCCATCACCGCTTCCAGCGCACGATTCGGCACATAGTTGGAGCAGGCTTTGTCGAAGCGTACCGTCATGGTGGTGTCGGTCATCAGGGCCGCGCCTTTGGCGATGTTGATTACCCGCTGATAGATATCCTGTGCCTGATCGAGTTCTGGCGCGCGAATCAGATACAGCACTTCAGCATCGGCTTGCACTACATTGGGGGAGACGCCGCCGGTATTGGTCACGGCGTAGTGCACGCGCGCTTCCTGCACAATGTGCTCGCGCAGGAAGTTGGCACCGGTGTTCATCAGCGTCACGGCATCCAGCGCACTGCGTCCCAGATGCGGTGAGTTAGCCGCGTGTGCAGCCACTCCTTTGAAGTGAAAAGCGGCCTGGATATTAGCGAGAGTGCTGAGATTGAACATGCCGCTGAAACCTTCGGGATGCCAGGTCACTGCCGCGTCGACATCATCAAACAGGCCTTCGCGCACCATAAAGGTTTTGCCGGAACCGCCTTCCTCGCCCGGACAGCCGTAAAAGCGCAGTGTGCCGCGTTGGCCGTTTTCGGCCCACCATGCCTTGATGGCAAAGGCAGCGGCCAGTCCGGCGGTGCCCAGCAGATTATGGCCGCAGCCGTGCCCATTGCCGTTTTCCACCAGCGCTTGCGGTGTGGCACAGCCCGATTGCTGGCTCAAACCGGCCAACGCATCAAACTCACCAAGGATGGCAATCACCGGCTTACCGCTGCCGATGCTGGCGATAAAGGCGGTGTCGATGTTGCCCACACCACGTTCAACGGTAAAGCCTTCCTGCTCCAGCGCATCGGCCAGAATCGCCGCGGATTGCGTCTCTTCAAAGCGCGTTTCGGGTACATCCCAGATCGCATCGCTGAGGGCAGTAAAGCGCGGCTGGTTTTCGTTGATGTAATGATCGATAAAGTCGTGATGGCTCATCGCTGGCCTCCAAACTGCGCCTGATTCAGCGCTAAGGTGGCGAGCGTTTGCACTGCGGTGGCCATGATCGCTTCGTCAAAATCGAACTTCGCGTTGTGGTGGCCCGCTGCCAGGTCGCAGCCGAAGATCACATACGATGACTGGCCGCCGCGCTGCTGTACGCGCTCCAGCATGTAAGTGGCATCTTCCGAACCCGCCGCCTGCTTTTTGGTATCCACCACCGAGCTGAAAATCCCCATGGCATCGGCCTGCTGATGAATAAAGTCGACCCACGGCTGACTAGGGGTGCAGCTGCGCGCGCCGCCCATCAGTTTGATGTCGTACTCAACGCCATACATCGCTGCCGCACCGGAAATCACGCGCAGGGCCTGCTGATAGATGTCGTCATTGACCTGATTGCTGACGCCACGGGTCTCCACTTTCATCAGGGCATAATCGGGTACCACGTTGCGTCCGGATCCCGCCTGCAACACACCCACGTTGACGCGTGCTACACCGCCGCTGTGTTGTGGCAGGTTGTGTAACGCCAGTGTGGCTTGCGCGGCGGCCAGCAAGGCGTTACGACCCTCTTCTGGTTTACCGCCCGCATGGGCACCTACGCCGGTGAAATTGACATCCAGTTTGGTGGTGGCCAGGAAGCTATCGCTGCCGCAAACGATTTCGCCTGCGGGCACGCCTGTGCCGAGATGGATAGCGGTAAACAGATCCACATCATCCACCACGCCCGCAGCGACCATGGCTTTTGCACCGCGCACACCTTCTTCCGCTGGCTGAAAGATAATTTTAATCGTGCCGCTGAGCTGATCTTTCATCTCCATCAACACGCCCGCCAGCGCCAGGCCGATAGTGGTATGGCCGTCGTGGCCGCAGGCGTGCATCATGCCGGAATTGCAGGAGGCAAAACCTTCGCGAGTGGGGATGTGGTCAGCATCGCGGCTTTCGTTCTGGTCCAGCGCATCCATATCGACACGAAAACCCATCACCGGGCCGGGACGGCCGGTCTCCAGCGTGGCGACCACGCCGCAGAAACCGCCCGAGAAGTGTGAAATCCACTGTGGCAGGGCGCCTTGCTCCAGTGCACGATCTTCCTGCTGCGCCAGCACTTCATCAGAAGGCAGTCCCATGCGCGCATCGGCATCGATCACTTCACGGCCCAGCTTAAGCTGATAACCAAGACGATGCAGCTCTTCTGCCACTATCGTTGCGGTACGGAACTCCAGCCAGCCCGATTCGGCAAAATGGTGCAGATCGCGACGCCAGCTTTGCATCTGTGGAATCCGCGCGTTGACGAGGTCGGAGAGGGTTTTCATCGGCATATCCTTTGTGTTGGTTTTTTATGCATTATCCCGAATCTACACAATGGTATTGGTGCGCATAAGATGCGAATATCTTGTCACTGATAAACAACGGTTATCACAAAAATTATGCCTGCCAACCTTAAACTTCATCAGCTGCGCGCCTTTGTCGATGTGGCCCGCCAGGGCAGTATTCGTGCTGCCAGCCGCTTATCGGGACTTTCACAGCCTGCGCTGACCAAAGCGATTCAGGAACTGGAATTGGCACTCGGTGCGCGCTTGTTCGAACGTCGTCAGCAGGGCGTCACGCTGACGGATATCGGTGATAACTTTTTCCGCCACGCCAGTCTGGTGCTGGAAGAGCTACGTGTGGCGCAGGAAGATATTCAGCAGCGATTGGGATTGGCGGGTGGAAGAGTGAATATCGGCGTGGGCGGCAGCATTGCGCGTACCATCATGCCGCAGGTGATCACTCAGTTTCATCGTGAATATCCGCTGGTGAAGGTGCGCATTGTTGAGGGGCAACTGGTGTCGATGGTGCATGAATTGCGGCAGGGCGCGCTGGATTTCACCATTAATACTTACGATCAGCATCACCTTGATCAGGAGCTGATCTTTGAAAGACTGATGCAGCGCGACTATCAGGTGGTGATGCGCAAAGGGCACCCGATGGCGCACGCCCGCTCGTTAGCGGAATTACAGCACTGCGACTGGACCATGCCGACGCCGCAAGGGAGTTATTACCGCTTGCTGCACGATCTTTTTGGCGAACGCGGTATGGCACCAAAGATCGTAGTGACCTGCGAAACCTTTATGGCCTGCACCAGCCTGGTCGCGAAAAGTGACTTTGTCAGCATTATCTCGCGTGATGTCATCGAAGATCCGACGCACGGTGGCCAGCTCATTGCCCTCGATCTTGACGATCCGCTGCCGAAAGCGACTTTCTATTTGATCCAGCGGAAAGACACCGCGCTGACGCCAATGAGTGCATACATGGCTCAACTGTTCCGCCGCTATTGTCAACAAAGGTAAGAGTGCGGCCTGGCTCGCAGCTGATTACTTATTGCCCACTACACTTGCACTGGACGTTCCAATTGTGGAGAACTGACCATGCAAATTACACCTTATGTGTTTTACAACGGCCGCTGTGAAGAGGCGATTGCCTTTTATCTCGCGGCCACTGACGGCGAATTGCTGTTTAAAATGACCTTCGGTGACATGCCGGATGAAACCCCTGTTGAGGATGAAGGCTGCCCCTCTGGCGCGACCTTCTCGCCAGAACAAATCATGCATGCCCATTTGCGTATCGGACAGGGTGAATTGATGATGAGCGATGGTGCACAACAAACAGACTACGCCGGATTTTCCGTGAGCCTATCCACGCCAGATGAAGCGCAGGGTAAACGCTGGTTTGACGCGTTGTCAGCGGGTGGGGAAGTGACGAAAAAGTGGGAACCGACGTTTTGGGCGCACGGTTTTGGCATGTTTACCGATAAATTCGGGGTGCCCTGGATGGTGAATGCTTATAAACCGCAAATTTGACGGCCCGGTTTTTTACAGCCCGTCAGCAACGTTGCGGCGCAATTTAATGCATTTCTGAAGCGATATTAAGGCTTCAGAAACACGCGAAAATTGCGCCGCTATAGCATCAGCGTATTAGAAGTTGTAACCCACGACCAGGTAGTAACCCCAGCCCGTCGATTTCACTTCAAACGGACCGTTGCCGAAGTTCAGCTCCTGTCCATCTGCCCACTGGCCGCCATTGTGGAAATAACGTGCCACGGTAGAAACGTGCCAGTGATCGTAGTTCAGCGACAAAATGTGGCTGGACGCGATCGAGTTGCTGGTACGTGATGGACCGGTCTCATCGCGCAGGTCTGAACCCCAGTCGAAATTGGTGAAGCCGATGTAGCTCAGCTTGCCGCCCCACAGATCGGTAATCGGCACAAAGTATTTCACTTTGAAGCGATATCCATCCCAGCTATTTTCGTTCGCTGCACCGTAGTTCTGCCACTGGTATTTAGCATAAACGTTCAGAGACAGGCCGATATCGCTATGGGTATCGATGTCGGTACCCAGACCCATGTACCAGGTGTTCTGACGCTGTGAAGCGTTGCGACCCATGTCATAGATATAGTTGTTCGCGAAGTACCACTCTTTAAACGGACCAAATGCCAGGCTGGTGCCGGTCAGTTTATCAATTGAGAAACGTGGCTCAATTTCCATGAACAGCGGCGAACCGTGGTCGAAAATGCCGTTAGCGTTGCTGTTACCCACGCCAAAGAAGTTGGTCAAATCCGCATAGCCGTAGAAATCGAACCAGTCTTTTTTAGCAAAGGCTTCGTATTCGAGATACACGTCATTGTTGAACTGCGGTCCGAAGCGGGTGTGGGTGCTACCCACCACATTAACGCTCTGGTGCCACCAGTCTGAAAGATACTGCGGATCGCTGTCTGCCGCTTGTGCCGCGCCGGTCCAGCTGCTGGCCAGTAAGGCCCCTGCTATCAATGCTTTAAATTTCATTATTTTATTAACCACATGCTAGTGATTGCTGCGGTTGCGCCGCAATCGAGTGAAATCGATCCCAGGGGATGGGCCGTGTGTTGTTTTTATCCGGTCTGAATCGCCGAATTTTCAAATGTGCGTAATGTGCCTGTAACAGAGCGATAGGAAATAGATTTTGATCACGTTTGTCAAAATGTGTTGCATTTTGATTCACTGAATATGTGACTATGATCACATAAATGCTGTGTGGCGAACGGAACCCCGCAACCGTTTACGTTGTCGCGTACGGTGGCAAAGAGGTCAGATGCGGATAGAGGATAGGGCGGCACGATACATCGTGTGTTTTTGGGATTTAATAGTGGAAAAATGTGTGATTTATCGCGTGCCGAGGGAGTTTTAGGATGTGGAAAATGACCCAAGGCTCAAGGCTCAAGGCTCAAGGCTCAAGGCTCAAGGCTCAAGGCTCAAGGCTCAAGGCTCAAGGCTCAAGGCTCAAGGCTCAAGGCTCAAGGCTCAAGGCTCAAGGCTCAAGGCTCAAGGCTCAAGGCTCAAGGCTCAAGGCTCAAGGCTCAAAGCTCAAGGCTCAAGGCCCAAAGTCCAAAGCCCAAAGCCCAAAGCCCAAAGCTCAAAGCCCAATGCTCAATGCTCAATAGCCGCTACCGCGCCTGATATTCAAGGCGGTAGCGACACGTTGGTCATGGCAAGGTAACGCGTACCTGCAGGCCGGAAATCTGCCCCTGGGCGTTATGGCAGTTAGACAGCGCGACCTGCATCTGATGCTTCTGCGCCACGCTGCGCACAATCGACAAGCCTAAACCGCTGCCTTGCGCCTGCACATCTGGCGAACGAGTGAAGCGATCAAAGGCGCGTTCGATAAAGGATTCCGGCATGCCCGGCCCGTTATCAACGATATCCACCACCGTGTGATTACCCACGCGATGCAGCAGCACATCCACCAGGCTGCCTTCCGGGGTGTGCAACATCGCGTTGCCGATCAGGTTATCAAACAGGCTACGCAAATCGGAACGGCTGGCCTGCAGGCGATAGTGCGTGGTGCCATTAAATCCGATATCAATACCGCGTTTATCGGCGACGACCATCAACTGCTCAATGCTCTCTTTCAGCAGATCATCGAGCTGGATGGTTTCCACCGTGGCCACCACCGACTGATCTTCCTGGCGCGAGATATTCAGCAACTGCGTCACCAGATGGCGCGTTCGCGTGACGCCCGATTCCAGCTGATCAAACTGACGGCTGGCTTCACCCGGCTGAATGTGCTGACGCAGATTTTCCAGCTGTAAGGTGACCGCGGTGACCGGTGTGCGCAGTTCATGGGCGGCATCTTCAAGGAACTGGCGCTGTGATGACCATGCCGCACGCAGTTTATCCAGCAATGAGTTGTAGGCCGCCACCAGCGGCAGTACTTCATCCGGTAAGCCATCCGGCGACACCGAGTGCGGATGCATCGTCTCTTGCGCGGCAATTTGCCGCGAGGCGACGCGTAAATCCCGCGTGATGGCGCGGACCACCAACCAGATCACCAGCAGTGACAGCGGCATCATCAGTATCAATGGAATGATGGCGGACAACACGCGTTTCACCATCAGACTTTTCATGTAACCGATGTTGTGCAGTACCTGAATGTTTCCGATTTCACTGCCCAGTTCGCCGGGGCGGGTATACACGCGCCAGTCACAATCATCGCCACAGTCGCCAACTTTTAAATCGGACCAGCCTTTTTTCGCCTGCAGCGGCGCCTGTAAGGCAGGCCATGAGCTGGCACGCAGATGGTTGTTGGTGTCCCACAGCTGAACGATATAAGTGCTTTTCAGCTTCTCTTGCTGCATCACCATGGGCATTAACGCGGGCATACGCTGACTGGAGGACCAGGCATCGGCGATCTTGGCGAGCTGATCGTCCTTCATGGTGCCCATCATGTCGCCATAACAGTGGTAGAAATACCAGGTCACGCCGCCGATCATCGCCAGATGCAGCAGCACCAGCGTGGCGAGCAGTTTGTTACGCAGGGATCGCATAAAGGTGAAAGGTTTCATATTGCCGGTACCCGCCAGCCTAAACCGCGCACGTTGCGAATCACTTCGTTATCGAGCTTGCGGCGCATACCGTGGATCAGCACATCAACAGCGTTACTGGTGACTTCTTCACCCCAGCCATAAATGCGGTTCTCTAATTGTTCGCGTGACAGAATCGCGCCCGGTCGCTCCAGCAGGGCGTAGAGCAGGGCATATTCGCGGGCGGTTAACTGTTCGCGTTGGCCTTTGTACAGCACTTCGCGCGTCATCATATCCAGCTGCACATCGCCACTGCCTAACAGGGAATCCGCCGCTCCGTGACGACGTCGGGTGATTGCACGCATGCGCGCCAGTACCTCTTGCAGATCATAGGGTTTAAGCAAATAGTCATCGGCGCCGCTGTCGAGACCCTGAATACGTTGTTGTACCGTGTCACGCGCAGTCAGCACCAGCACGGGCGTCATGTCGCCACGCGTGCGTGCGCGCTTCAGCACGTGAATACCGTCTTCACGCGGTAAGCCGAGATCGAGCAGCACGCAGGTGTAGCCGCCGTCGGCCCAGGCATTGGAGGCATAGACGCCATCACGCACCCAGTCCACTGACCAACCTGCCGCTTCTAACGCCTGCTGCAAGTTGGCGCCAATCATTTCATCATCTTCTACCAGCAGCACACGCATAGTGTTCTCCCAAACTGATGGACGCAGTGTAACGCCAGATAATTAGGCCAGAATTACCCTCCGTCATACTTCCCGCTGCAGATGTGTGATCTGTGAGCGCTTATCCCGACACTGACTCAGGCAAGCTCCTGAGGATTCCCACTCTTACTGCCTTTCTGCCGCTGGAATGATTTAGACGGAGTACGCGTTTTCCCCCTTGCTAATTCTGCGCTAATTTTCTGCTAATTAAGGGATAAATTTAACGCGCTACAGTGACTGCACTGGACATTTTGTCGAAGCAGGAGGTTCCCATGAATCAGCGCGAATTTATCCGTAGTTTGCTGGACTGGATTGAAGACAACTTAGGTCACGATTTGCATCTGGATGAAGTAGCACGCCGCTCGGGATACTCCCGCTGGCATCTGCAGCGTCTATTCCGTCAGCACACCGGTTTTTCTCTGGCAGAGTACATCCGTCAGCGTCGGTTAACTGAGTCAGCGCTCACGCTGATCAACAGCGACGAAGCGATTTTGCAAGTGGCGATGAGCTACGGATTTGATACGCAGCAGGCGTATACCCGCACCTTTAAGAACTACTTCAGCGTCACGCCGGGTCAATTGCGTCGTCAGCGCCGCGTTGAACAGGAACGTCTGTTGTTCCCGCTGGCGGTGGCCAGTTGATTGATGACGCTGAGATTGATCTGTACAGAAGACGTAGCGGCGCAATTTATTGCGCAGTAAATCGCAAAGGGATTACGCGATAAATTACGCCGCTCCACCACGTTCGCTGATTAAATTCGGTGCTTATTGCGGCTTTTACTTTTAAGCTGCTGTTCTCCGTTTGTTACCCACCAGAGAACATGGACAACAGCGATAATCTCACCGCCATGATGCTGTTTGCGCGCGTCGTTGAGCGGCAAAGCTTTAGCGAAGCCGCGCGCACCTTAGGCGTCTCTAAATCGCATGTCAGTCGCGAAATCGCGCGGCTGGAAGTGCGGCTCGGCATCAAATTGTTGCAGCGCACCACGCGTAAAGTCGCATTGACCGAGTTGGGTCAGGCTTACTATCCGTTTTGTACCCGCATGCTGGAAGAGATGCACCGCGCCGATGCGTTTGTGCAGCAGGTTCATCAACTGCCCGCGGGTAATGTGCGCTTGCAGGCACCGATTACCTTTGGCTGTCAGTGCGTCGTTCCCACTCTGAATGACTTTATCCGCCGCCACATTCATATCAACGTCGATCTCGAATTGACCACCAGCGACGATCCGCAGCCCAGCGCAGATGTGGCGATAGTGATTCGCGCGCGTGCGCCGGAAGTGGCCAATTATCGCGAGCTGAGCACCATCGAATGGGGACTCTATGCCACACCGGATTATCTGGCGGCGCATCCTGCTATCGACCATCCTGAACGCCTGACGCGGCATGATTTGTTGCTGTTTCACGGCCCCGCGCACACGGCCGCACTGCCGTTTCGTCGTGAAAAACAGCGGCTGGCGCTGGATGTGCACAGCCGTTTTCGTGCCAACAACAGTATGGCGCTGCTAAATGCGGCGCTGGCGGGCACCGGCATTGCTTATCTGCCTGCGTATATGACGCAGGACGCCCTGCGGCGGGGTGAAATCCAACAGGTACTGCCCGAATGGCAAATGGACCGCTTACACAGTTATTTGCTGCTTAAAGAGCAGCCGCAACCCTCATCCCCCGTGACGCTACTGTGTGATGCATTGATCACGGCACTCAGCGGCAACTGATTGTTGTTTACTGGCAACAATACTGCGCTGGTTGGCAAATATCCCTCTCGCTCTGTTTTATGTGGTGATCCCCTGTTAGCCTGCTAAAAAAACAAAAAACAGGGAATCACTATGTCGCAATCATCAACCGTGTTAGCGCCTGAGCAGCAACACTGGAAGCGTAATTTGTTTGTCTGCGTGCTGGGTTCGTTCAGCACCATTGTGGCGATGACGTTGCTGCTGCCATTTCTGCCACTTTATGTGCAGCAACTTGGCGTGCAGGAACCTGCCGCGATTGCGCGCTGGTCGGGTGCTGCGTATGGCGCCACTTTCCTCAGCGCCGCGTTAACCGCGCCGTTGTGGGGCAAACTGGCGGATCGCTATGGCCGCAAACTGATGTTGATCCGTGCCAGCCTCGGGATGGCGATTGCCATGTCGCTGATTGGTATGGCGACGGCGCCGTGGCAACTGGTTGCTTTGCGTTTGCTGGCGGGATTGTTGGGGGGCTACGCATCAGGTTCAACTATCATGGTCGCGGCGCAAACACCAAAAGAGCAGACGGGTTGGGCGCTGGGTGTGTTGTCCTCCGGCATTATGGCGGGCAACGTGGTGGGGCCACTGCTGGGCGGGGTATTGCCACCGCTGATAGGGATTCGCCACACTTTCTGGCTGACTGGTGCCGTGATTTTCCTCGCCTTCCTTGCTACGACTTTTTTATTAAAAGAAGCACCGCGTAAGCCGGGTAAAAAAGTGGCGCAAACCCACAATGAGAGCGAAACACCGGTCAATCTGCCGCTGGTGCGATTGATGTGGCTGTCCGGTATGTTGCTGATTTTCGCTAATATGTCGATTGAACCGATTATCACGCTGTATATCGGTCAATTCGTGCAGGGCGATCATGCGATCACGGTGACGGCTGGCGTGGTGATGGCGGCGGCTGCGCTGGGCAGTATTCTCTCGGCCCCGCGTTTAGGACGCCTGGCGGATCGGGTAGGGCATGGGCGTGTGCTGGTTTACGGCCTGGTTGTTTGTGCCCTGTTGTTGATCCCACAGGCATTTATCACCCAAGCCTGGCAACTGGTGGTGCTGCGTTTTCTGATGGGCATGGCGCTGGGTGGTTTGATGCCGTGCGTGACGGCGCTGATTCGCCACAATGTGCCGCAGGGGCAGGTGGGGAAAATGCTGGGTTATTCGACCTCGGCACAATACGTCGGCCAGGTCTCAGGTCCCTTATTTGGCGGGTTTGTCGGCGGTGCTTTCGGTATGCGCCCGGTATTTCTGGCGACCTGTGTGATCATGGCGCTGTGCGCGCTGTTAAATGCGCGAGTGTTAAAAAAGCGGTAGCGGCGCAAGGCACTGCGTTTTGAACAGCTTATAAAACGTCTTTCTGGACACGCCTTAGGCTGGGTTGCGGCTGGAGATGCAGGCCGTAAGACAATAAAAAGGCGGGCTTTGCAGCCCGCCTTTATCACATCAAACCAGAAACTTATTTAGCATCTGGCAGTGCGTAGGCAATGACGTAGTCGCCCAGCTTGGTGCCAAACGAACCATGACCACCCGCAGCAATGACAACGTACTGCTTGCCATCCACTTCATAGGTCATCGGTGTTGCCTGGCCACCGGCTGGCAGACGTGCCTGCCACAGCATTTCCCCGGTGTTGGTGTCGAATGCGCGCAGGTAGTTATCCGCCGTCGCACCAATGAAGAACACGTTACCAGCAGTGGTAATTGGGCCGCCCAGCATTGGCATACCCATTTTGAACGGTACCGGAACCGGCGCGCTGTCGCGAACGGTACCGATACGTTTTTTCCACACGGTTTCGTTGGTTTTCAGGTCAACCGCTGAGACATAGCCCCATGCCGGTTGTTTACATGGCAGACCCAACGGAGACAGGAACGGATTCAGTTCCACGCCGTACGGAACACCGTACTGCGGCTGGATACCGGTTTCGGTACCTGAACCACCTTTGTCATCGGCTGGTGGCTCGATCGGGTTACCCGGACCGCGTGGCACCAGTTTAGAGACAAACGGCAGCGCCATTGGGTTAGCAATCGCGATCTGACGATGTGGATCTACCGCGATACCGCCCCATTCGAACATACCGAGGTTACCAGGGAACACCAGCGTACCTTGCTCAGACGGCGGGGTGAACGGACCTTCGTAGCGCAGACGCTTGAAGATCACGCGGCACACCAGCTGGTCGAACATGGTTGCGCCCCACATGTCCTTGTCCGTCAGGTTGTTCTTCGGACGGAAGGTCAGTTCGGAGTACGGCTGAGTAGGGGATACGTGATCACCTTTCGCAGCGCCCTGAGGCACTGGGGTTTCCGGCGCGGGGACAACTGGCTTACCAGTACGGCGATCCAATACAAAGATGTTACCGGTTTTGGCCGGGGCATAAATCACCGGAACGGTGTTGCCATCTTTGTCAGTGATATCGGCCAGCGTCGGTTGTGACGGCAGGTCCATATCCCACAGATCGTGATGCACGGTCTGATACGACCACACCAGCTTACCGGTGGTGGCGTTCAGGGCCAGCACGCTGCTTGCGAAACGTTCCTGGTCAGGCGTGCGGTTACCGCCCCAGATGTCTGGTGTGGTCACGCCCATTGGCAGGAATACGGTATCCAGTTTTGGATCGTAGACCGCCGGTGCCCAGGAGTTCGGCGAGTTCATGGTGAAGGTGTGTTCATCATCTGGAATCGCGTTAGGATCTTTCGCGCCCGGATCGAACACCCACAGCAGTTTACCGGTGTTGACGTCAAAGCCACGAATGGCGCCAGACGGTTCACGGGTTGAGTAGTTATCGGTGACGGCACCCGCGATCACGATAGTGGTATCCGTGATGATCGGTGGTGAAGTCGGCTCATACTGGCCTGGGGTCAGTACGGGCTGTTTGTGCTGCAGATCCAGCTCACCGTTGTTACCAAACGCGGCACAACGTTCACCCGTTTCCGCATCCAGCGCGAACAGGCGACCATCGTTTACCGGCAGGTAAATACGGCGCGAGCACAGCGCAGGTTGGGTATTAGATGCATCGGCAGCAGCAGGCATTTCATGATACGAAACACCACGGCATGTCACGTGCTGGAAGGTTGGATTCGGTTTGAGGCCCGGATCAAACTTCCACTTCTGCTTGCCGGTTTTCGCATCCAGCGCAAACAGAATCTGGTGCGGCGAGCAGAGATACAAGGTGTCGCGGATTTTAATCGGCGTCACTTCGTCGGTGATTTCACCTGGGTCGTTCGGGGTTTTCAGATCGCCCGTCTGGAACTGCCAGGCAACCTGCAACTCTTTCACATTACCGGTGTTGATTTGCTTCAGTGGAGAGAAGCGCGTGCCTTGCTGATCGCGGGCATAAGCAGGCCAGTCAGCATCCTTGATGTTGCTTAGCGGCTGCGCTTGCGGGGCATTATCTGCCGCAGCAGGAATTTCACCGTTCAGCTCTTGTGGATCGTGGAACACTGCCCACGCCAGCACCAGCACGCTGGCAATCAGCGCAACGGCCATCAGACCCAGTGCGCCTTTACCTGCGTGATTCAGACCGCGATATACAAACGGCAGAATCAACCAGATGCCGAAGATCACCAGCACATCGGTACGTGGTGCCAGCGCCCAGAAGTCGAAACCGACTTCCCAAACACCCCACACCAGCGTTGCCAACAGCAACAGTGCATACAGCATGATCGCTGCGCCGCTACGACGCCACAGCAGGATAGCGGTGATCAACATAATCACACCGCCAATAACGTAGTACCAGGAACCACCAATTGCGGCTAGCCATACACCGCCTACCAGCATAAATGCGCCCGTGAGCAGTGCGAACAGCACTGTCAAAAAGCGAATCACGCCAAAAGATGAGGAAGCTTTCCCCATAATATTAACCTCTTTCTTTGCCATAAACTTAAAAGGAAACAACGCATTGGGTTGTTTCCCGACATAGAGTACGAAGTGACTTAACATGTTCGATCGCAGCGCTTCCGTTACGCCAGATGATCCCTTTGCGTTAAATTTTATCTTAAAAACGTTAACGGGTTTGATTTTTTTAGTGCTTTGCGCTTGTGGAATGGTAGTAGTGCGACATTTTATGAGGATATTCTAGCGTTATGCCCGAAGAGATCGGGACATAACGGCAAGGGACGGAACTTTGTGTAAGCGTTTACACTTCAAACAGGGTGCTGCTGGTGCGTTGTTCCTGCCAGCCAGAAAGTTGCAGGTCTTCATAGACAGACAACGGCAGAGCTAATTGCGGAGTACGTAATATCACCTCTGCTTCTCTTTCCCGACAAGAGCCGAGCAAAAAGGGAAAGCTGAACTTGAGATAATTATCATTGAAGAAATTATCGTTCAGAACAATTCCCCTAAAGGGGAAAGACGCAATATTCTTCCAGCATGTTCCTGGCGGAGCCAAATCATAAAGCCAGAATGCGTGATGCTGAGCGGCCTCTCGCAATGCCGCTTCATCCTTAACTAAACTGGCATAATTGATGGCAAGGGACACATTTTTCAATTGCAGGCTGGGATAATTTTCCGGCGCCTGTAAAAAGCGCGCAAGACTATTTCCCACTAAAGGGATAATTATTCGCTCGGGCGTATCGGGCAACTGATTGTGCAGTGAAATTATGTTGCTTCCGTTAAGTAACGCTGTGCTTTCCTGTTCACAATGCATAAAGGGGGCTGAATAACACGCGCCCATCAGTGCGCCGTCGAGGCGACGGATACGCTCAGTAACATAAGGATTGTATGAACTGTTTTCCATTTATCTCTATGAATAAATTAATTAACTGGAACGTCTTAATTATTATAAGGACGGCAAGGTTGCTGTGATCTTTACGCTTCCAATATAGATCGAATTGTTTGTTAAGGTCACCTTTTTTAGCTGTCTCTGATAGAGAGATATGGCGGTTAAAAGATGTATTTAATATTGAGTTATTGGAATTTCTGGAATGATTCAGATATTTTCAGTTGAAAACAATCAGTCTGCTAATATTCAGAACTCTATGCTTAGTTAAATTTTAGATAAGCAACTGTTTTTAAAGCGCACGGCTAGCCATTGCTTGCCAGCGTCAGATGTCGCACTCTGTGACCGCAAAATGATAATGAGAGTCGGTAAACGGCTTTTCACCAGGCTGGTGCAATGATGCTGGCCGGATGATGATTTAGGATGGGATAAAATATGGCTTCACCGTTATCCGCAGCAGAAGACTCTCTGTTGCGGCACAGGTCGTTTGTCGCCTTCTGGTTGGCACGCACCTGTTCATCGTTTGGTTTCCAGATGTTCTCCGTGGCGGTGAGCTGGCAAATCTACGCCCTTACCCACAGCGCGATGGCGTTAGGGATGATTGGCCTGATGCAGTTCCTGCCTTCGGTGTTACTGGCTCTGCCGGCCGGCCATCTCGCCGACCAGTTTGATCGCCGCCGCATTGTGCTGGTCGGGCAATTGATTGAATGGCTAGCCCTGCTTGGCCTGGTGGCACTGACGCTGATGCACTGGGCGGATAAAATTGAAATTTGGGGACTGGTGTTTCTGATCTCGGTTGCTAAAGCGCTGGAGTGGCCGTCGATCACCTCTATGCTCCCTGCGCTGGTTCCTCCACCGATTCTCGCGCGTGCCATGGCGGCGAGTTCAGTAGGCGGTCAGGCTGCGGTGATTGTCGGCCCAACCTTAGGGGGTCTGCTGTATGTGGCTGGCCCCGAGGTGGTTTACGGCGTTTCAGCCCTGTTTTATCTCTTCTCGCTGGTGTTGGTCAGCCGCCTCCGCTATGAACGTCCACCTCAAACGCGTATGCCGATGAATCTTACGACCATGTTTGCGGGCGTGCGTTTTATTCGTGAGCGCAAAGATGTGCTGGGTGTGATCTCTCTCGATCTGTTCGCCGTGCTACTGGGGGGCGCCACCGCGCTGTTGCCGATCTTCGCGCAGGATATTCTGCATACCGGCCCCTGGGGATTAGGCATGCTGCGTGGAGCGCCTTCTGTGGGGGCGCTCATTGTTGGCGTGTGGCTGAGTCGCCACAAGCTGGAAAAGCACGTCGGCATGATTATGTTTGGTTCTGTCGCGGGCTTTGGTGTGGCTACGCTGGTGTTCGCGCTCTCCACGCAATTATGGCTGTCTCTGCTGGCGCTGGCCGCGCTGGGCGGGTTCGATATGGTGAGCATGGTGATTCGCGGCGCGCTGGTGCAGCTGGATACGCCGGATGACATGCGCGGTCGCGTGAATGCGGTCAACGCCATCTTTATTAACACCTCAAATCAGCTTGGTGAGTTTGAGTCAGGCATGCTGGCAGCGTGGATGGGGGCGGTGCCTGCCGCAGCGCTTGGCGGTATCGGCACGCTGGTGGTGGTGGCGGTCTGGATGACGATTTTCCCGCATCTGCGCAAACGGCAGAAGCTGGAGAACGAACACGCAGGATAAGCGCCAACAAAAACCGGCTCGCGAGCCGGTTAATGATGTCACCACTCTGCACTGCCATGAAAAGCCCCGCGCAAAGGGGGACCTGCGCGGGGAGGTTGACCTTAAACGGTCGCGGTTTTCCCCAGGCTGGCATCAAATTGTTTCCAGCTGTCTGTCATATCCACCACGGTTTTCGATTTTCGTGCTTCATCGATTTTAATCGCGGTCAGGCCCGCTTCCAGTGCATCCACCACGGAGACTTTCAGTGGCGTTCCCTGTTTAATGTGTTTGACGATCTCTTCAGCCATCAACGCATCGGCACCATAGTGACCGTCATAGGCATTGCCGCTGTAAGTGGTATCGACTTCGCGCTCGCCGGTGCGGGCGTTGTGCACGCGGAAGTAGTTACGCACAAAGTCACCCTCAGCCATGCCATCGGTGCCCATCACGCAGAAACGCCGAAATTCATCCGGCACGTTAAGGTTGGCGTGGAAGGCGAGCGTTGCGCCATTGGCGTATTCGATCAGCGCCGTCTGGTAGTCGACGATGTCGGCATCGCCATCAAACACCGCATCCGTGCTTGACCAGCCGCTGGGTTTAACGTGATACACCTCAGATTGCGGTGTGACAGCCCCGGTGGGTGCATGTTGCGGCGTGAAGTTTTTACGCCCACCAAAGCTGGCGACGCGCACCGGGCGTTCACCGACTAATCCTTGATAGAGATCGATATCGTGGCAGCATTTTTCCAGAATGTAAGGTCCGGCGTATTTTTCCAGACGTCGCCAGTCGCGCTGGAAGAAGGCCCCATGGTAAGGCTTGATGTGTTCCGTGGCTTCGATTGAGGTGATCTCGCCCAGGCGATGTTCGTCACGCGCGTTTAAGAGATCGTGATACAGCGGTGAGTAGCGTAAAACTAAGCCGACCAGAATACGCTCATGCCCATATTGCTGCACCAGTTGTGCCATCGCCATCGTCTGTTCTTCATTGATCACCACCGGTTTCTCGGTGAACACGGTGTAACCGGCGGCCAGCCCCTGGCGAATATGCTCAAGGTGCATAAAGTTGGGTGACCCGACCAGCAGCAGATCGAACCCACCGTGCTGGAGTAGCGCATCCACGTTGTCGAACGCCTTCCCGGCATCAATGCTGAAGGTGTGGAGATTCGGCAAGCCAGCGGGAGCCGGATCGACGTAACCCACCACGGAGAACTCTGCGTCAGCTTTGTTGAACTCTTTCACGACATGAGAAAGACGAAAGCCCAGACCAATAATGCCCACTTTCATGTTGTACCCCTGAAGCCCGTTGCTGGTTAGCTGCCCGACCCATCAGGCTGCTGATAATCTGACCGTTAACTTATTACGGCAGAAAAACTAATGTCAATCCGTAACGCCGATCCCAAATTGGAATTTTTTATTATCTTTATGTTTTAAATGAATATTAATTAACTATACGGAATGCGTATTTATTTGTGATTGCGATTTAAGTTTTTTTCCCCTATCTTTCGCACATCTATAAGCATCATGCCGTTGGTGGCAGGCAGGAGGAAGCGCGTGCAATCACTTTTGCTGGGTATTGATGGCGGTGGTACGCACTGTCGCGGGCGCCTGACGGATCACGCTGGCCACGTGCTGGCAGAAGCGACGGGCGGGCCCGCCAATGTCTGGTCGCAGTATGATGCCGCCATCAACGCCATTGAATCGGTCATCGACACGCTATTTCAACAAGCGGGGCTTGCTGCTGATGCGCGTGACCGCACCCTGCTGGTGGCGGGTTTAGCGGGTGCCAATGTGGCATCGGTGCATTCCCGGCTGCAAAGCTGGCAGCCTCGTTGTCAGGCGCGTTATCTGTTTACCGATGTCGAAATCGCCTGTGCGGGTGCGCACGATGGTGCACCCGGCGCGGTGTTGATTGTCGGGACGGGCAGTCAGGGCGCAGCCTGGGACGGCGCGCAGTTTACCCTGCTGGGCGGCTGGGGTTTTGCCCTGTCAGATGCCGGTTCAGGCGCCATCCTTGGGCGCCGGGCACGCCGCTTAGCGCTGCTGGCGCACGAAGCTATCGTGCCTGCTTCGGCGCTGACTGAACGCATCATGGCGCTGCATCAACACAGTCCGGAACAGATGTTACTCTGGTCACAGCAGGCAACACCCGCCGAATGGGGCAGTGTGGTGCCTGAGGTCTTTACCGCCGCGCAGCAGGGCGATCCTCATGGTATTGCGCTGGTGCAGCAGGCCGCTGCCGATATCGTGCAGATGGTGCAGCCCTTGCTGGCGCGCAGTCACGGCAAATTGGCCCTGATGGGGGGACTCGCGGTGCCGATTCAGCCCTGGTTACCCGCTGACATTGCCGCGCAGCTTGTCCCGCCGCAGGGGGATGCCTTAAGCGGTGCATTGTGCCTTGCCAGCCAGTTCAGCCAGCAACCGGCTTAGCCTCTTCCAACTTAAAAAAGAGATCCATGAGCGCTCCCAACGTAACTGCACGCATTTTGCGCCTGATTGTCGAAAATGCGCCAATCAGCCAGTCTGATCTTAAAGTTCGTAGCGGCCTGAGCATGTCTACGGTATCGCAGGCCACTAATCGTTTGCTGTCCGGCGGTATTGTGCAGGAGCTGGGGCTGCGTCGCGTCTCAATGGGACGACCGAAAACACTGCTCGGCCTCAATCCGGATCACGCCAGCGTGGTCGGCATTCAACTTAATGCCGAACGCAACCTGATTGTCTTAACCGACCTGAGCGGCAACATCATCGGCGAGCAGCAGATCCCGTCCGGCGCGATGACCCCTAAACAACTGGGTGACGCGCTGGCGAAGTTTTTGCGTGGCGTGGAAGGAAAGAAAGTCGGTGCCATTGGGCTGGCGCTTTCAGGTCTGGTGGATGCCAGCAACGGCGTTTGCGTATTGTCACGCGCGCTGGGCTGGAACAACGTGCCGATTGCGCGCCTGCTGGAAGAGCGTTTTTCGCTGCCGGTCTTTATCGAAAATGATGCCAATGCGTTAGCCATGGCCGCACTGGTGTTTGGTCAACTGGGCCATGCGCAATCCGCGGTGATCGCCACTTTTGGCAAAGGTATTGGGGCGGGAATTCTGCTGGACCGCCAGCTCTATCGTGGCCGTCATGGTAAAGCCGGAGAGATTGGTGTGTCATTGCTCGGTGATGGTTCTGAGCGATTGCTGGAAGATGTGGCCTCGTCACAGGCAATTTTGCAGCGCGTGGCGGTTTCCCTGAAAGAGGCGCTGCCGCAGACATTACGCGATCTGGATAGCCAGCCCACGCCTGAAGTGCTCAGTGCACTGGCGGAAGCCGGACAGCACCTGGGCATGTCGCTGGCGAATCTGTCGGTGGCTTATGATCCTGACGTGGTGTATCTGGCGATGGAGCCGCAGATGGCATCGCGCATATTGCTCGACCACATCACGCAGAGTTTCCAGACCTACCGGCTGAAGATCACGCCGCAGATGACGCCGCTGCAGTTCCTCACCGAGTCGAATCGTATGTGGGCACAAGGGGCGGCAGGCTTTGCGGTGAATAAGCTGTTAGATTTGCTGGCGGCGCAGGCCGATGAAGAGACGGTGCCTTAAAACGGCAATCTGAGTCTTGGCGCGCACGGAATCGAAGCTAACCGTGTGTTCAGAGAGGGCGCGGAAGCAAAACCACGGCGCTTGCTTCGTTGAGGCGCTTAACGCAGACGCAATCCCTGCTCATCAAACAACATCCCGCGTTCAGCATTGATCTGATAACTGACGCGGTCGCCAATCTCATGCTCTGCCGCGTTGCGTTCCTCAATCACCAGCAACTTCTCCTCACCGATATCCAGATAAAGATAGTTGGTGTGCCCCAGCATCTCACTGAATGACAAATCGGCGCTGAAGCTCAGCGTGTCGGTTTCCTGCTGCGCCGGAGAGAAATGTTCAGGTCGAATCCCCAGCGTGACTTTTTGTCCTTCATGGCAGGCTGCCTCTATCTTCATGGTCAGCGTGTGAATGCCTAAGGCAGGCACGCGCAGCTGCACGGCACCTGGCGCGACCGTGGCAATTTCCGCCTGCAGGAAGTTCATCTTCGGTGAACCGATAAACCCAGCGACAAACAGATTGTCGGGATCGTGATACAGCGCCATCGGTGCACCCACCTGCTCAATTTTGCCCTGACGAAGTACCACGATGCGGTCGGCCAGCGTCATCGCTTCCAGCTGGTCGTGCGTGACATAAATCATGGTATTGCCCAGAGAGGCATGCAGGCGAGCGATCTCAATGCGCATCTGTAGCCGCAGCTCAGCATCCAGATTGGAGAGCGGTTCATCAAACAGGAAAATGCGTGGATGGCGGATAATGGCGCGGCCGATGGCCACACGCTGACGCTGGCCGCCGGAGAGCGCACGTGGCAGGCGATCCAGCAGTTCTGTCAGATGCAGGCGCGCGGCCGTCTGATTAATCGCTTTCTCGATTTCTGCTTTGGATTTCTTCATCACTTCCAGCGGGTAAGCCAGATTGCCGCGCACCGTCATATTCGGATAGAGCGCATAAGACTGGAATACCATGGCAATGCCGCGCTCGGTGGCGGGCTGATGCGTCATGTCTGCGCCCTCGATCAGTAGCTTGCCGCCACTGATCTCCTCCAGCCCGGCAATCATGCGCAGCAGCGTCGATTTACCGCAGCCGGAAGGGCCGACAAACACCACAAATTCGCCGCTGTTAATAGTGAGATCGATACCGTGGATCACATTCACATGGTCGTAGGACTTTTTAACGCTTTGCAGGTGCAGGCTGGTCATGGTGAGGCCTCAATCAGAGTAGTTGACCCATGTAGATGGCGTTGCTGCGCATAATCGGCGTGAAACCGAGACGTTGATAAAAGCCGCACACCTTCTCGTTTTGCAGACTCACGCCCAGATAAACACCCGGCACGCCAGCGGCGCGCAGATCCTGCAACAGCTGCTCAATCAGTTTTCTGCCCCAGCCGCCCTGTTGCGCTGGTGGCAGCAGATTGATATGCAGATGCGCGGGCCATTGCGCCACCAGTTGCTCTGCAGCGGCATCCGGCTGAAGGATGGCATCCAGGACTTTACTGTCGAGTGGCGCGCGCGGCGTGTAATCGCGATATTGCTGTTGCAGTGGCGGCCACCACTGCGCATTCAGTTCTGCTTCGAAGGCGCGTGTATCTGCCACCGCCACCGCATAGCCCATCACTTCCCCATTCATTTCAAGTGCATAGGAAAATTCGGGTGCAAAGCGTGCGTATGGAATGACAAAGCGCAGGCCTGGCAGCGCCGGGTCAGAATAGAGCGCGGTGGCGTCAGTTCCCGCATTGGCCGTTTCTAAGCAGATGCGCGACAGGGCTGGAAAATCGCTCTCGTGGGTTCGGCGAATAACACCTTTAGCCGTCATGGTGGAGCCTCTGTGGTCATGAGATGAACAGATTTTACGGTAAATAAAGCTGACTTAGTTTTCAAGGTGTAATAATTGCGCGACCGCACAACGCGGAAGTAAATCCTGGTCGTGGGCTATCACGCAGATGTCCGCCTATAGCGACGCAGAGCCTATGCCGCCTGCGTTCAGCGCTGATTTAACCGTCGCAGCCTGTCGAACATCACATTAACTATAGAATTTTCATATGGTCTGTCAGTAGGTTAATGCTGGCGGTTAGCGTGAGTGAATTGTGCTGTCAGCAGGCGTGAGTCATCTTCAGGTGTACGCTTTTGCGTCTGACAGACAGGATTCTCTGCTGTGTAGTCCGCTTTTCTTCTCACAATTTGCACTGTATCACAGAGCAAAAATTCCGCAGTGAGGGTGTTTGACTTTCTTTTGTTCATAAAGTAAGTATGAATTAACGTCGTTATTGCTGCTGAATCAACCTGCCAGGACTTGCAGGTGTCGCAATGAAGGGATGCCAGTCATCTGTTGGAGAAACCGAGCATGATGTGTGATTCAACCAAACGTCCGTCCCGTATGAAAAGCTCACTGCGCGTGGTATCGCGTCTGGTTTCAGCCGGGATCTTGCTCGGTGCAACCCTGGCGACGGCGCAAGCGGTGACGCTGAACGAATGGGATATTTATAACTATCCACAGCAGACCGAGGCGGTGGATGAAGCGGTGAAAGCGTTCCAGCAAAAGAATCCGGGCATTACCATTCAGCGCTCGGTGCACTCTTTTGAAGATACGCGTATTCCACTGAAGCTGGCGCTGACCGCCGGTGATGGCCCGCAAATCGCCCAGGTCAATCAGGGCGGTGGCGATATGGGTTCGCTGGTGAAAGACAAACTGCTGTGGCCGCTGGACGACTACGCCAAAACCTATGGCTGGACCACGCGCTTCCCGGACTCGATCCTCAAGCGTAACCGCTGGTCAGATAAGCAGGACTTTGGCAGCGGTCAGCTTTACGGTGTCGCCAGCCTCGGTGAAATGGTGGGGCTGTATTACAACAAGGCTTTGCTGGACAAGGCGGGTGTTGCCGTACCGAAAACCCTGCCTGAACTCGAAGCGGCAATGGAGAAGCTGAAAGCGGCGGGTACGCCACCGATGATGCTCGGCCTGCTGGACGGAAATATGGGCCAACAGCTGCTGAGTACCGTATGGGAAGCACAGATTGAGAGCAAAGATCGCAAAGCCCTCGATGATCTGATTTACGACGTGGGTGGCACCTTCAAAGACGACAAGCTGGTGAAAGCGGCGAGCATGATGAAGAGCTGGAAAGACAAAGGCTACTTCTTCCCCGGCTTTGAAGGCATTGGTCATGATGATGCGGCCACCCTGTTCCAGAATGGGCAGGCCGCGTTCCTGGTGAGTGGCACCTGGTATCTCGGCCAGTTCAAAGATAATAAAGATGTGCACTTTACAGCGATGCCGATGGGTGAGGGCGTGCAGCATGCTTTGATGGTGGGTGGCACCGATCTGGCGTTCTCGATCACCAACACGGCAAAAACCAAAGAGCAGCAGGATGCGGCGGCTAAATTTATCGACTACATCGTTTCCGACGAGATGGCGAACCGCTGGTTGAAAGTCGGCTTCCTGCCGGCGGGCACCAGCAAGAATGCACAAATCCCAGCGGATAACCCGTTGCTGGCGGAGGCGTATCAGGTATGGGTGACCCTCAACGAGCATGATGGCCTCGGCCATTATCTGGATTGGGCCACGCCGACCATGAATGCTGAGCTGAATCAGAACGTGCAGCTGTTACTGGCAGGACGACAGACGCCGGAGCAGATGGTCACTAATTTCGACAACAACTATCAACGCTACCTGAAAACCCTGAAGCACTGATGACGTCCGGCCCGGCGACGATGCCGGGCCGTGAATTAGCCTGCAAGCGAGTAAGGTTATGCTGAACAAATCTGCCTGGCGCAACGCGCTCTATCTTCTGCCCGCCGTACTGGTCTATGCGGTGTTTCTACTCCTGCCGCTGCTGGCCTCACTCGGCATCAGCTTCACCGAGTGGGATGGTACTTCCCTGCCGATTTTCACCGGTATCAGCAACTACGTGCGTATGTTCCAGGATCCGGTGTTCTGGGTGGCGCTCGGCAACAATGCGCTGCTGATGTTGTTTTATACCTTGCTGCCGATTGGTGTCGGTTTACTGCTGTGCAGCTTCCTGTATGAAACGCGTAACGGCAAAGAGCGCAGCGTGCTGCGTATTCTATTTTTCCTGCCATATATCATGCCGATGGCGGTTTTGGGCGTGGTGTGGCGTTGGTTATATAACCCGGCGTTTGGTCCTATCGATCAGTTCCTGCGCGCCATCGGTTTACCGCAGTTGGCGTTGTCGTGGCTGGGGGATTTCACCTGGGCGTTACCGGCTGTGGGTTTTGTTGCCACCTGGTATTTCTTCGGATTCTGTCTGGTGCTGTTTATGGCCGGTTTGCAGCGCATGGATCCTTCACTGCTGGAAGCCGCCGATTTGGATGGTTCTTCGCGTCGCCAGAAGTTTATGCGTATTACGCTGCCTTCGCTGCGTCCGGAATTGCGCATTGCGCTGCTGCTGACGGTGATTGCCAGCCTGAAGGCCTTTGACCTGGTGTATGTGATGACGCAAGGCGGGCCGGGCACTTCGACCATGGTGACCAATATCTTTATGTATAAGCAGGGCTTTGATTTGCACTACTTTGGCTACGCGTCAGCGGTAGCCGTGTTCAGTATGTTGATTGTGCTGATGATCAACGCCTGTATTCATTTTGCTATCCGGGAGCGTCACTGATGCGCGGTACGCCTTTTGTTTCTCGCGCGCTCATCTGGATTGTCGCGTTAATGACTATCCTGCCGTTTTTAATGGCGCTGATGACCTCATTCAAAACCCAGATGGAGCTGTTTCAGGGCGTGTTCACACTGCCTGCGTCGCTGAATTTCAAAAACTACGTCACCGCCTGGCAACAGGGACATTTTAACGTCTACTTTATGAACTCGGTGCTGGTGGTGATTCCGGTGGTGCTCAGCAGTATTTTGTTAGGGATTCTGGCAGGATTTGGTTTTGCCTGGCTGAAAATCCCCGGTAAGAAGCTGATAGCAGCGATGCTGGGCTTAGGCATGGTGCTGCCGAGCGAGGCTTTTATTATTCCGCTTTACCACGAACTGCGTTGGATGGGGCTGACGAATACTTATCTGGCGCTGATCCTGCCGCAAATTGCCTTATCGCTGCCGTTTACCACGCTGATGATTGCCACTGCACTGCAACAGGTGCCGCGCGAACTGGTGGAAGCCTCGGTGATGGATGGCGCTTCAAGGCGCAAGATATTGTGGGGCATTCTGGTGCCTGCCATTTGGCCCACGCTCTCGACGCTGGCACTGCTGCTGTTTATCTGGACGTGGAATGAGTTCCTGATTCCGCTGATTCTGGTCAACAAGGATGAACTGCGCACCTTGCCAATCGGCATGATGTTCTTCCAGAACAAAAACACGATTGATATACCGGTGCTGATGGCGGGCGCGATGATCGTGATTCTGCCGCTGGTGGCGGTGTTCCTGGTGTTCCAGCGTAAGTTTATCAGTGGTGTGACGGAAGGGGCGGTGAAGTAGGATACGTTTGACGAAAACTTGCAACGTTCAATATCACAGGGCGCAGCCATTGGGCCGCCCGCGTTGTTAGCGGACGTGCCCGTCAAATCGGTTTACAACGCTGCCGCGATTGCCACACCCAACTCTTCTGTTGAAGCGCTGCCGCCGAGGTCGCGCGTCAGGCTATTGCCGGCAGCCAGCGTGCGTTCAATCGCGTCCAGCACGGCGGCACCCGCTTCAGCGTAACCGAGGTGCTCCAGCATCATCGCACCACACCAGATCTGTCCAATCGGGTTTGCTACGCCTTTGCCCGCGATATCCGGCGCTGAGCCGTGTACCGGTTCAAACAGGCTAGGGAATTTCCCTTCCGGGTTAATGTTGGCGGAAGGCGCAATACCGATGGTGCCGGTACAGGCCGGGCCGAGATCTGACAGGATGTCGCCAAACAGGTTGCTGGCCACCACCACATCAAACCAGTCCGGGTGCAGCACGAAGTTCGCCGTCAAAATATCGATATGATACTTATCGACTTTCACTTCCGGGTAACTCGGCGCCATGGCTTCTACGCGGCTGTCCCAATATGGCATGGTGATAGCAATGCCGTTGGATTTGGTGGCAGACGTCAGGTGTTTTTTCGGACGCTTCTGCGCTAACTCATAGGCAAACTTCAGGATGCGATCGACGCCCGTACGCGTCATCACCGTCTCCTGAATCACCACCTCGCGGTCGGTTCCAGGGAACATGGTGCCGCCCACCGACGAGTACTCGCCCTCGGTATTTTCACGCACCACGTAGAAATCGATATCGCCGGGCTGACGATTGGCCAGCGGCGCTTTGACGCCCGGCATCAGGCGAACCGGACGCAGGTTGACGTACTGATCAAATTCGCGGCGGAACTGCAGCAGCGATCCCCACAGCGACACGTGATCCGGTACCACATCTGGCCAGCCCACCGCGCCAAAATAGATGGCATCAAACTGGCTCAGAGTGGCGAACCAGTCATCCGGCAACATCTTGCCATGCTGCTGCCAGTACTCGGCGCTGGCAAAGTCAAACCATTGCCATTCCAGAGAAATATTGAATTTCTTTGCCGCTGCATCCATCACGCGGATGCCTTCTGGCATCACTTCTTTACCAATGCCATCGCCAGGGATGACGGCGATTTTGTAGGTTTTGCCGCTCATAGGGTTCTCGCAGGTTGCTGTTGATGTTCTGAACGCAGTATAACCATGCATCACCGGGAAATAATTAGCCTGAGCGGCAAGCCAATGTTGAATAAAAGTAGAGAATCGCGTACCTCCACCGACGATCTGGCCTTCTTTGTGCGCGTCGCAGCGCTGGAGAGTTTAACCGCTGCGGCGCGTGAACTCGGGCTATCACTGCCCGCCGTCAGCAAACGTCTCAGCCACCTTGAACAGCGTCTGGGGGTGCAACTGCTGAAACGCACCACGCGGCGACTGGAGCTCACCGCTGAAGGAAAACGCTATCTGGAAGGGGCTCGCCCGTTGCTGGATCAACTGGCAGAGCTAGAGGAGTCGGTGAGCAGCCAGGCGGCGGTGCTGCGTGGCAGCCTGAACATTAACGCCTCATTTGGATTTGGTCGCCGCCATGTTGCCCCCTGCGTTTCCCGTTTTGCTGCGCTGCATCCTGAAGTCTCGTTATCATTACAACTCAGCAGCCAGCCATTGAATTTCATCGATTCGCACATCGACATTGATATCCGCATTGGCGAACCGCCCGATGCGCGGCTCATCGCGCGTAAGTTACGCACTAATCCGCGCGTGCTATGCTGCGCCCCAATTTATGCGGAGCGTCACGGCCTGCCTGACAGTATTGCGGCGCTGTCGCAGCACAACTGTATTCTGCTAAGGCAGTACGAGAGTGATTTCGCACTGTGGCGATTGAGTGATGGCCAGCAGCAGGTGACGCAAAAGGTGCAGGGGAGTTTGATCACCAACGATGGCGAAGTGGCGATGCAGTTAGCGATGGATGGGCACGGCATTTTGCTGCGTTCCTGGTGGGATGCCCAGCACATGATTGAACGCGGCGATCTGCTGCATGTGTTGCCAGCATGGAGCAGCGTGGACGGGGATATTTTTGCCGTGTGGCGGCCGCAGCGTCAGTTACCCGCCCGCATTAGCGCCTTTGTCGATTTTTTGCAGTCCGCCTTGTAACTATTAAGTAATATTTGATTATTTGTAATCATCATTGACTGTTTGTGAGCATGATCAAACAAATCATTTGCTGTTTAGCCTATAAATTGCCCTGCTTGTGCGTGAATTCATTCTAATGTGAGTGAAATAAATCAATGAGCATAACCAGGGTTGCCTTTGTGCATAGACACTAAAATAACAAAACAGGCAACCTCATTAACGGCATGCGTGAAGCCCAGCGCAGGCCACGACCCTACGTTATCAATGAGGCTAAAATGAAACAGTTTTCTGCAGAAGGGATGATGATTATTGTCGGGATCGTCATCGCGTATATTCTGTTTACCACCTGGCTGACCTGGCGTCTGCGCAGCAAAAACAGCGGCGACTTTATGGCGGGATCCAACGTGATGCCGGCTTTTGTCGTGGGTGTGATGTTAATGTCTGAGTACATCGGCGCGAAATCGACCATTGGTACCGCCCAGGCGGCGTTTGAAGGCGGGTTTGCCGCTTCCTGGTCGGTGATTGGTGCCGCGATTGGCTTCCCGCTGTTCGGACTCCTGCTGGTTAAGCGTATCTACAACACCGGAAAAATCACCATTTCGGGTGCGATTGCTGAGCGTTACGGCAACTCAACCAAGAACATCATTTCCCTCATCATGATCTATGCGCTGCTGCTGGTGAATGTGGGGAACTATGTGAGCGGCGCAGCGGCGATCTCGACCGTGTTGAATCTCGATCTCACCACGGCGGCCGTAATCACCGCAATTGTCAGTACCTTCTACTTTATGTTCGGTGGCATGAAGGGCATTGCCTGGGTAACGCTGCTGCACAGCGGACTGAAATATATCGGTATCTTGATCATTCTCGGCGTCGCACTGCATATGACCGGCGGCGTTAGCCCGATGATCAAAGAGATGCCGCATTTCTACTGGACGTGGGACGGTAACATTGGGGCCAGCACCATATTTGCCTGGATGATTGGCACCATCGGTTCAATTTTCTGCACCCAGTTTGTGATTCAGGCCATCGCTTCCACCAAAAGTGCCGCATCCGCCAAGCGTGCTACCTGGGTTGCCTTCTTCTTCTGCATGCCGATTGCGATTGCCATTGCGTTAATTGGCGTGGCGGCGAAGTACCTGCATCCGGATATCAAAAGCCTGTATGCACTGCCGGTGTTCCTGCAGGATATGAGCCCATGGCTGGCCGGGATTGTGACCACCTCGCTGGTGGCCTCCATCTTCGTCAGTGTCAGCACAGTGGCGCTGGCGATTGCCTCGCTGGTGGTCAAAGATTTCTACGTGCCGTATCGCAACCCGACGCCAGAACGTGAATTCCGTATGACGCGCTGGCTGTCGCTGCTGATTGGTTTCCTGCCGTTAATCCTGGTGCTGTTCGTCCCCGAAGTGCTGAAGCTCTCCTTCTTCACCCGCGCGATTCGTCTGTCGATCTCGGTGGTGGCGATTATTGCCTTCTACCTGCCGTTCTATAAAAGTACGCGCGGGGCGAATGCCGGTCTGATTGGGGCCTGCGTGGTCACCACCGTCTGGTATCTGCTCGGCGATCCGCTCGGCATCAACAATATGTATGTGGCGTTGATTACGCCAGCGGTGATCATGGTGATTGATCGCCTGATCCCTTCGGCACAAACGCACGACAAAAAAGCACCAAAATCTTCAATGCAAAACAGTGGAGCCTGATATGACCGATTCAACGATTACCGTCGAACGTAACGGTAACCTTCATCCGCACGCGCAGGATGCGCAGCAGCTCACGGCGATGCTGCCTTCGGTCTGTCCGCAGAATCACGCCGCTAATTTGCTGCCGCTGCCCAACGGCGACCTGCTGTGTGTCTGGTTTGGTGGCACGCAGGAAGGAATTGCCGATATCTCTGTGTGGTGCTCACGCCTGGAACAAGGCAGCAGCCAGTGGAGCGAAGCGCAAAAACTCTCGGATGATTCGACGCGCTCTGAGCAGAACCCGGTGCTGTTCCTCGATCCTGACCAGGTATTGTGGCTGTTATGGACAGCGCAAAAGTCCGGTAATCAGGACACGGCCATTGTGCGCTATCGCCAGTCGCGCGATTTCGGCCGCAACTGGAGCGCCATCGACACGCTGCTCGATCAGCCCGGCACCTTTATTCGCCAGCCAATTACCGTGTTACCGAATGGCAACTGGCTGTTACCGGTGTTCTATTGCCGCACTCAGCCGGGCGTAAAATGGGTCGGTAATGACGACATTAGCGCGGTAAAAATCTCCAGTGATAAAGGCAAAAGCTGGCGCGATGTGGCGGTGCCGGATAGCCTCGGCTGTGTGCACATGAACATTACTTTATTGCAGGATGGCAGCTTACTGGCGCTGTATCGCAGCCGTTGGGCGGACTTTATCTATCAAAGTCGTTCGACGGATGGCGGTGAAAGCTGGAGTGCGCCGGTGGCGACTGAACTGCCAAACAACAACTCCTCTATTCAGGTGACCACACTGAATAACGGCCATCTGGCGCTGGTGTTCAACGCCATGAGTGCCAAAGATGCCAGCGAGCGTCGCCTGTCGCTGTATGACGAAATCGAAGATGAGGATGACGATGTGGCGGTGGCGGCCGAGCCGGTGGTGCACACCGGACGTACCGCGTTCTGGGGGGCACCGCGTGCACCGATGACGCTGGCCATCTCCCCGGATGGCGGCCAAAGCTGGCCGTGGCAGCGTCATCTCGACGAAGGCGACGGCTACTGCATGACCAACAATTCGCAGCAGAAGCTCAACCGCGAGTTCTCGTATCCCAGCATCAAGCAGAGTGAGGACGGCGCACTGCATATCGCCTACACCTATTTCCGTCAGGCGATTAAGTACGTCCGCGTTAACGAAGCGTGGGCGAGGGGAGAGCAATGAGCCGACACGCGCTGGTGACGGGGGTTAGCTCCGGGATTGGCGCGGCGATTGCCGATCATCTGCTGGCGCAGGGCTGGCAGGTGACGGGATTTAGCCGCACGCTGGTAAAGAAAGATCATCCCGCCTTTACCTCGGTGAGTGTGGATCTGTTTGATGCCCGATTGCTGAAGCAGGCGCTGGCTGTTTTACCCAAGGTGGATGCGCTGGTGCATGCTGCGGGCATGATGGCGGCTGCGCCACTCGGCGATCTTGATGAGGAGCAGAGTGCGCGCCTGTGGTATCTGCATGTGCAGGTGGCGCAGATCATGGCGAACGCGCTGCAGCCGCAGATGACGCAGGGCGACCGCATTTTGCTGATCGGCAGTCGCACTTCACGCGGTGCCGCTCATCGCAGCCAGTATGTCAGCACCAAAGCGGCGATGGTCGGTATGGCGCGAAGCTGGGCGGCTGAATTAGCGCCGCAGGGGATTACTGTGAATGTGATCGCGCCCGGAGCCACCGAGACGCCCATGCTGCTGCAACCCGGGCGTGCCAGTTCTCCCCCGAAGCTGCCCCCTATCGGACGCTACATCAAGCCGGAGGAAGTGGCGGCGCTGGCAGGTTTTGTGCTGTCACCCGCTGCAGATGCAATAACCGGGCAGGAATTGGTGATCTGCGGTGGAGCGTCGTTGTAGATGGCGGTTTTGTACTGTTACCCGCAGCTGATGCGATAACCGGGCAAGAGTGAGTGACTTGCGGTGGAGCGTCATTGTAGCGAGCGGGCAATATGCTGCCCCCTCATCTGTCTTCCCTGAATCCCGCCCAGGATTCAGGGAGTGTTGGCACGAGAGCGGGTGGGTTAAGGGAAGCACATGCACTGTTTTAACCTATTTCCCTCGCAATGCCATGACATCCACCTGCCAGATATTCAGTTTGTTATACAGCGCGGTCCGTGAAATCCCCAGTTGCTGTGCCGACTGACGCAGGTTGCCTTTCTGCTCACTCACTACCTGCAATACATGCTGGCGCTCATTTTCCTGCAGTGATGTTAAAACGCTGGATTGTGGTGGCGGGACGCGCTGCGTCATCTCTTCCGGCAAATCCGGTTTGCCAATCTCCAGCCCTTCACACAAATTCACCATGCGTTCAACCAGGTTCTCCAGTTCACGTACGTTGCCCGGCCAGTGCCACGCCTGTAAGCAGTGCATGGCTTCAGACGACACCTGCGGCGCGATGCGTTTCAATCGGGTACAAAGCGCCTGAATAAACGTATTCACCAGACCTGGAATATCTTCCTGACGTTCTCGCAACGGCGGAATGGCTAATGAAATCACGTTAAGACGGTAATACAGGTCGCGGCGAAAGGCGCCTTTCTCTACGGCATCCAGCAGATTACAGTGCGTGGCGGCAATGATGCGCACATTGACCTTGAGCGGATGCGCGGCGCCGATACGCACCACTTCACTCTCTTGTAATACGCGCAGCAGGCTGGTTTGCGCCTCCAGCGGCATTTCGCCAATTTCATCCAAAAACAGCGTGCCGCCATCCGCCAGCTCGAATTTTCCTGCGGAGCCGCCGCGCCGGGAACCGGTGAATGCGCCATCGACATAGCCAAACAGCTCACTTTGCACCAGGTCACGCGGCAGTGCGCCGCAGTTGAGAGCGATAAAGGGCTCCTGATGCCGTGGACTGGCGTTATGGATCGCCTGCGCGAACAGCTCCTTGCCGGTGCCGCTTTCACCGCTTAACAGCACGGTGCTATCGGTGCGGCTGCTAGCACGCGCCTTCTGAATGGCCTGCTGCACGCGCGGCGCGTGGCCGCGAATCATCTCAAAGGTATAACTGGCGCTGACGCCCATTACCTGCCGCGTAATCGCGCGGATGCGCTGGTTCTCGCGCAGTGACAGCACGCGGCCACCATCGGGTGCGGGCATTAATGAAATCAGGCAGGAGAGGGGCTGCACGCCATCCGGGATAAACTGCAACTCACGGTCATTACAGAATGGCATGGTCAGCAGCGCTCCTCCCTGGGGTTGCAGTAACACATCAATCGGCCCGGCCTGAGGATCGAGACCACTGAAGATCTGCCGCGCATAGCGGTTTAACGTTTTGATCCGTCCGTGGCGATCGCAGACGATCACGCCCTCATTCAGGGTTTCCAGGATCGACTGCTGTTCCGCCAGCAAACTGCGCAACATTAATTGTTGTCCCACCGCTTCCGCAGCGGCCTGCACCGTGCCCAGCGTGTGCGCATTGAAGTTATCCGGTGTGGCGGTGAGTGTGAGCACGCCGAGCAGTTGGCCGCTGGCATCCCGAATCGGCGCGGCGGCGCACTGGTAGTGGCGCTTACGCAGATCGATCTTCCAGTTTTCCCCGCTCAACACATACACCAGCCGTTGCTCAATCAGGCAACGAGCTGTGCAGTTGGTGCCGAGCACCTCTTCGCTCAGGATGCTACCGATCGGCGTCAAATCAGCGCCGCAAAAATGCAGCGTGACACCTTGCGCGTCGGTGAGGTTGATATGGCCATCCGGGTTGTAGGCCAGCAGATTTTCCATCACGTTACGCGCCACCACAATCAGCTCAGCATTGTGCGCAAGGATGGCCGCCAGCTCATCCGCCGGTGGCGAAGTGTAGACGAAGGTGTGGGGATCGATGGCACGCTGCTGCGAACGTTGCCATGACTGCAAAATACTGCGGCGCATCCAGCCCGGTTGTTCACCCCTGACAAAGCTGTGCCAGCCCTGCCAGAGCAGGGTATCCCACTCGCCCGCTTCAGACCCTTCCGGCAGGCTGAAGATGGGATCGCTTTCATCTTTAAACGGTAGACGTTCGCTGGTGCGCATCAGCGGCTCCTGACTAATCTGGAATGTCCATTTTATTAACATGTGAAGTTGACATGTAAAGTTTATGTGCAATCTAAGGCGCAAGGCTGTGTAGTGCCTCACACAATTCCCCGTTTTTCAGTTGGCATCTGAATTGCAATGAAATGCCTATCTCCTCTGTCCCGAACGGACATATCCAAAACAGTAAGGAATGATTATGACATTTCATCTTCAACCGGTTCGTGTGGGTTTGATTGGCGCAGGACGAATGGGCAGCTTCCACGCCGAAAATCTGGCGTATCGCGTACCCGGTGCCACGTTGGCGGCAGTCGCCGATCCGCAGCCCGGTGCTGCAGAAAAACTTGCCAGCAAGCTCGGTGTCGCGAAAGCCTACAGCGATTTGCACGCACTGTTGCGGGATCCGGAGATTGATGCGATTGCGATTGCGGCACCCGCTCGCACCCATGCCGAGTGGGTGATTGCCGCAGCGAATGCCGGTAAGCACGTATTTTGTGAGAAGCCAATGGCGGTCACGCTGGAGGAAGCTGACCGGGCGATTGCGGCCGCCATAAGCGCGGGAGTGGTGTTGCAGGTGGGCTTCAATCGCCGTTTCGATGCGGGTTTTGCCGCGGCGATAGCGGCAGTGAAGGCAGGCGAGAACGGCATTACGCAGTTAAGTCGTTCTGTGACACGCGATCCGGCGCTGCACGATCCGTCACGCATCCCGCAGTGGACCATTTATCTCGAAACGCTGATCCACGATTTCGACACCCTGCTGCACTTCAATCATGGGGCGAAGCCGGTGGAAGTGTATGCCATCGCCGATGCGCTGGTGCGTCCGGACTTCAAAGATAAAGGCTTGCTGGATACCTCGGTGGTGACGATTCGTTTTGATAACGGAGCGATTGCCATCGCAGAGGCCAACTTCCAGGCGGTGTACGGCTACGACGTGCGCGGCGAGGTGTTTGGCAGTAAAGGGATGCTGCAGGCGGGCCACATCACCTCTTCCAACTGCGTGCGCTACAGCGCGAGTGGTATCAGCATGGAGACTTCGCGTATGGATTCCGATCTGCTGCGCGAAGCCTATGTGGCGGAGATGATCGAGTTTGCCCGCTGCATCCGCACTGGCGAAACACCGCGCGCCACCGGCGAAGATGCACGCAATGCGTTGGAAATTGCGCTGGCCTGCATTGAATCGGTCACCCTCAACCTGCCTGTCAAAGTGGGAGCACGCTAATGGCTGCTTATCAACTCTCGGTTTGTGCCGAAATGGTGTTCCTCGATCTGCCTTTCGTTGAGCGTGTGAAACGCATTCACGCGCTGGGGTTTGGGGTCGAAATCTGGGGATGGGCCAATAAAGACATTGATGCGCTGGTCGCGACAGGTGCGCGATTCACCTCCATGACCGGTTATCTCACCGGCAATCTCACCGACGACGATGAGATCCAACAGCTGCTGCAGAGTGCCGAAGCCTCGCTGGCGGTGGCTGAACGGCTTAACTGCCCAGGGCTAAATCTGCACGGTACCGGGCTGGATGACAAAGGCTTGCCGGTCAAACCCGTGGAAGTGGTCACCGGTGCGATGTGGCTGAAAGCGGTCGATACGCTGCGTAAAGTGGCGCAACTTGGCGAGCGCGCCGGGCGGGTGTTCACCCTCGAAAACCTCAATCTACCGGTCGATCATCCTGGCACCCCGTTCGCGCTGGCCGCCGATACCCTGGCGCTGGTGGAAGCGGTCAACAGCCCGGCGCTGAAGATGAATCTCGACCTTTACCATGCGCAGATTGGCGAGGGCAATTTGATTGAGCTGATTCGCCGTAGCGGTTCCGCCATTGGCGAAGTTCAGGTGGCGGACGTACCGGGTCGCCAGCAGCCGGGAACGGGTGAAATCAACTATCGCGCGATCGCACGTGCGCTGCAGGAAGTGGGTTACAGCGGCACGGTGGCGATGGAGGGCTGGGCCAGTGGTGACAGTACGGCCGCGCTTGAGCAGTTCCGCGATCACTTCACGATCTAAGCGTTTTACCGCCGGGTATTTGCCTGTTGCCCGGCGTCATAACAATAAAACCTCAACCTACAGGAATCACCTCATGAACATCCGAAACATCGTGCTTTGTCTGTGCTCGCTGCTGCTGAGTTTAAGCGTCAGTGCGAAAACCTTCACCGTCGGCGTTGCGCTGGCTAACTTCGACCTTAACTTTGTCTCGATTCTGCGTACGCAGATGCAGGTAGAGTTAAAAGCCAATCAGCTTGACGGCCAGTTTGTGGATGCCAAAGGGGATGTGGCACTGCAAGTGCAGCAGGTGGATGATTTCATCAACCAGGGCGTGGATGCCATCATTCTTAATCCGGTGGATACCCAGGGTGTGTTGCCGATGATCAACGCAGCGAAGAACGCCAATATCCCGCTGATTTTCGTCAACCGTAAGCCAGAAGTGAAACTGCCGGGTGACATGGCCTATGTCGGTTCTGACTCCGCATTAGGCGGTGAGATGCAGATGGAAGCGTTAGCGAAGAAAATGAATTACAAAGGCAATGTGGCGATTCTGATGGGCGCCCTGTCCAATGAAGAGGCGCGCGAGCGCACCCGTGCGGTCGAAGCGGTGATCGCCAAATACAAAGACATGAAGGTGATTGAGAAGCAGACCGCCAAGTGGCAGCGCAACGAGGCGGTGGATGTGGTGTCGAGCTGGCTGTTGAATCAGCGCCCGATCGATGCGATTGCCGCTAATAATGACGAAATGGCGATTGGTGCCATCATGGCGCTCAGCCAGGCGAAAAATGAAAAGATTCTGGTGGCGGGAATTGATGGCACGCCCGATGGCCAGCAGTTTGTTAAAAACGGCAAGATGACGCTGACCATTTTCCAGGATGCTAAAGGCCAGGCAACCGGCGCGGTGCAGGTGACGAAGGCACTGCTGGATAAACAGAAAGTGAAGGAATACAACTGGATACCGTATCAGACCATTACTCCGGAGAACTACGCGCAGTTTGCTGCGAAGTGAGTTGAGCGATACGGCACAGGCGCACGACGTTGCGCCTGTGCTTCCCGAGGAATCATCGCATTCAAGTGAACCTGCTCACATCCTTTCCTTTCAATTATTAACGGTCCTAAACTTTCCCATTAACACGCCGATAATTTCACCACTCAGTCTGATCGTTTGGCCCTTCATTGTTGGGCATCTTAATCAACCTCTGGTGTGGAAAATTGTCATGATCGCAACGCCCTTGTCAGGCCCGGACGCCGCGCCGGTGGAGATGGTTTCGCTGCGACGTATTGCACAGCGCGCAGACAGCCTTGCGGTGATCCTTAACTGGGGATTGTGGCCGATTGCGCTTGGCGTAGGATGGATGAATGACGGCTTATCCGTGGCGTTGATGGCCGGTCTGGCGTTAGCACTGCTGTCGACCTTCTTTGGCACCGTCCTGCGCGGAACGCTGACTTCAAGGCTGGTGCTCTCAGCCTTGCTGATCGGCTGGGCAGGTTTACTGATTCAACTCGGCGACGGTGAAACCGAATATCACTTCTCGGTATTTGTATTGATGTCGGTGCTACTGGCGTGGCGCGATATCCGCCCACTGATCATGGGGGCAGCAGCCGCGGCCACGCATCACATCCTGTTTAATTATCTGCAGGAAAACGACCTGTTCGGCGTGGTGGTGTTCCATCATCCGGGCTGGGACATGGTGGTGTTTCATGCACTTTTTGTTGTGGCGCAGACCGCCATCTTACTGGTGATTGCGCGTCAGATGGCCGCCGATGCACGTTCCGCGAGTGAAGTCGCGGAACTGGCCTCACAGATCAACCAACAGGCCGGGTATCTGACGCTGAATGCGGATAGCCAGCAGAGTGAAAGCCCGTTCGCCCGCACTTTCAGTACCACGTTGGGCACCATGCATGGCACGCTTCATCAGGTGAGCCTCGGCGTGAGCGCCTTGTTGACGGAGTCTGAAAGCATATTGCAACGCAACGCTGAACTGTCGACCCGCACCGATGAACAGGCGCAGGCACTGGAAGTGGCGGCCAGTGCGATGACAGAAATCAGCATTGCTGCCAGCTTAACGCGTGACAAAGCACAGAGTGCAAGCGAGTTAGCGCGGGATGCACGGGCGGTGGCCACGCATGGAGAGGAAAATATCCAGTCGGCGAAGGGCTCAATGGCGAAAATCAGTGCAGAGTCGCAGCGGGTGAAAGTGATTTTGGAATTGATCGACGGCATCGCTTTCCAGACCAATATTCTGTCACTGAACGCCTCAGTCGAAGCGGCGCGCGCTGGCAGTCAGGGGCGTGGTTTTGCCGTGGTGGCAAGTGAAGTGCGCAACCTGGCGATGCGCAGCGAGAATGCTGCCCGCGAAATTCGCCAACTGATGGATGCCAGCACGTTGAGCATCGAGCATGGCACGGTGCAGATTGAGCACGCGGCACAAACCATGCGCGAGATTCACAGCAGCATCAGCGGGCTGGCACAGCTGGTGACCGAGTTATCAGAGATGAGCGAACAGCAGAATTTGAGCATCGAGCAGATTCAGCAAAGCATTAATAGCATCGATCACAGCGTGCATCACAACGTTCAGCACGTGGCGGAAACCTTGCAGGTGGCGCATCAGCAGCAACAGCAGGCTAACCGATTACAGCAGGCAATTGCGCTATTCAAATTGGATTGAAAATCGGCGAGAGGCAACGTGCAGATCACGACCACTCTGGCTGATAGGGCGCACCGAGGTGCGTCCCTTTTAGCCGATCAGGCAACACCCTTAACCAGCAACACGCGATAGTTCGCGCCTTTAACCCGGTGGGCTTTTGCTTCCTGATACGCCGGGCTGTGATACCAGGCTTTTGCTGCATCAATATCCGCAAATTCCAGCACCACTACGCCTTCCGCATCACGGCCTTCCAGCACGTCGAGATCGCCATAAAACGCCAGCGGCGTAATCTGATGATCGCCGCGTGCTTCACCGGCTTTCTGCGCGTAGGTTGCCAGCTCATCTTTATCCAGCGTTTCGTCTTTAATCATCACCACATAAGCGGCCATTACTGCTCTCCTCGCGCCTGACGCTTGTCTTCGGTGTTGGTATCGAAATCAGAAGCATCGTGGCGCTCCAGCAGTTGATCCTGCGGTTCAGCACCAAAGGCTTTATTCACTTTACGGCCACGGATCACCGCTGGACGCTCAGCGATCTCTTTAGCCCAGCGCACCACGTTTTTGTACGACTGCACATCAAGGAACTCGCCGCCGCCATAGATGTTGTTCAGCACCAGATTGCCGTACCACGGCCAGGTCGCGATATCGGCGATGGTGTACTCCTCACCGGCGAGGAAGCGGTTGTTGGCGAGCTGGCGATCCAGCACATCCAGCTGACGCTTGGCTTCCAGCGTGAAGCGGTTGACGGCGTACTCGATTTTTTCTGGCGCGTAGAAATAGAAGTGACCGTAGCCGCCGCCAAGATAAGGCGCAGAACCCTGCAGCCAGAACAGCCAGTTCAGGGTCTCGGTACGGCCTGCGATATCCGCCGGGATGAAGTGACCAAATTTCTCGGCCAGATACAGCAGGATGTTGCCTGATTCGAACACGCGCAGCGGTGGCGTCACTGAGTGGTCACTCAGTGCCGGAATCTTGGAGTTCGGGTTAACGTCAACGAAACCGCTGGAGAACTGATCGCCATCACCGATGCGAATCAGCCAGGCATCGTATTCGGCTTCTTTAGCCCCGACGGCCAGCAATTCTTCCAGCAGGATGGTGACCTTCTGGCCGTTTGGTGTACCGAGGGAATAGAGCTGCAGCGGATGTTTGCCCACCGGCAGGGTCTTCTCATGCGTCGGCCCGGCGAACGGACGGTTAGTTTTCGCGCCGTTACCTTTGGCTTCCGGGTCCCAGGTCCAGACTTTCGCGGGCTGATACTGATTTTCCGACATAGTGATTTCGCCTTGTTGTGATTGCGTTTTTTGCTGCTACTGAGTGTAGCAGCGACAGATGAAGGCGATTTAACCGCGCTGGCGGTGAGATGCAAAGTGTGATTATGAGAAGTTCTCTTGCGTAAACAGCATAAAGTC
Organism: Pantoea rwandensis; assembly: GCF_000759475.1. Taxonomy (NCBI): domain Bacteria; kingdom Pseudomonadati; phylum Pseudomonadota; class Gammaproteobacteria; order Enterobacterales; family Erwiniaceae; genus Pantoea; species Pantoea rwandensis. Next base: position 51,173 of record NZ_CP009454.1, on the reverse strand, counting down.
CACTTTGCCGGACTGGTAGGTGTCAGGCTGTTCACCCTCTTCAAGATGTTTTAGCAACAAGGTCAACGCCAACTGAGCATGGCGCAGGGTGTTTTGATCGAGTGTCAGCGTCAGCACGCGCTTCTCGAAAAGCTGGCGGGTGGTGGCATACAGCTCGTGAGTGACGTACACCACTTTGCCGCCGAGCCGATGGCGCGCCAGCGCTTCGTGGATCTGCGTGTTGCCGAGCCCGGTGTTGTAGAGTCCGACGATGTTTTGCGATCCGGCCAGGGTTTTCTCCAGCAGACGGCTGATGCGATCGCGTTCATCCTGCCCGGCAAGAATTTCCCGCAGACGCAGCTGCGGAAAACGCTCCGCCAGCACGGCTTGAAAACCTTCAATGCGCTGACGATGCGCTGAGTAATCGGCGCGGCCACTCACCAGCACCACATCGCCCGGTGCATTGATCATGCTGCCGAGCATCAATCCAGCGGTGCGTCCGGCTTTATATTGATCGATACCGACATGACACAGGCGTGCCGCATTGGGCAGGTCCGTCACCATAGTGATCACCGGTACGCCGCGCGCCTGACACGCCGCTAAGGCATCATAAATCAGCGGATTTTCGTGGGCGAAAACAATGAGTGCATCCATCTTTTTACTGCTGGCAGCAATGTGCGCGGCCAACTTCTCGGGGGCGTTTTCCGGGATCAGCGTGCGATGCAGGCGCAGGCGACGATAGCCCAGTTCATCAGCCAGTCGGGCGAAGTCCTGTGCCAGTTGCTGAAAGAAGAACGAACCGTTGCCGCTAAGCAGGACTTCAATCTGCCAGCTATGGCGATGCTCCTCTGGCAAAATACGCTTCAAACCCGCATCCCGCGCCGCCTGCAGGATTTTTTTAGTCATCGCCGGGGACACACCACCGCGATCGTTTAATACCCGATCAACCGTGGCCACGCCCACGCCTACTTGCTTCGCCAACTCCGCCAGCGTCAGTGCTTTCATCTGAGGTAATTCCATCAAAAACCGCGTTCAGCTAGCCTGCCAGAAAGCGCTATTTTGACAACATCGGCAATTCCGAAGTGTGAACAAAAGGAGCGTTAAAATGCGGACCCCGCAACGTTTTGCCTTGATTGGCAATGGATTTATCGGCCAGGTGCACGCCGCAAACCTGGCGGCGCATCCTGGTGTGGAGTTGGCGCTGGTGTGTGACATTGATGCGGCTCGTGCCGAAGCGGTGGCACAGCGCTATGGCGCAAAAGCGGCCAGCGTGCAGCAAGCGTTAAACAGTGATGCCATCGACGCGGTGCTGATCGCCAGCGCCACACCAACCCATGCTGAACTGCTGGAGCAGGCGGTGCTGGCGGGCAAAGCGGTGTATTGCGAGAAACCGATTGATTTGTCGTTGCAGCGTGCGCGTGAGGTGGTGGAGAAGATCTCTCCGGTGCAGGTTCCTGTTACCGTTGGCTTTAACCGCCGTTTTGATCTGAGCCATCAGCAACTTAAATCACAGCTCAAACAAGGGCTGATTGGCCGCACTGAACTGATTCAGATGGTCTGCCGCGCGTCAGAATTGCCACCGATCAGCTATCTGCAAGCTTCCGGCGGTCAGATGCGCGATCAGGCGATCCACTTTTTCGACCTGTTGCGCTGGCTGACAGAAGATGAAGTCAGCACTGTTGGCGCACTTGGTGCCGCACTGGCGATGCCGGAGATCCGTGATTTTGATGTCGATACTTCGGTGCTGATCATGCGCATGCAGCAGGGCGCGCTGGCGCAATTGGATAACACGCGCCGCACGGCTTACGGCTACGACGAACGCATCAGCGTGATGGGCAGTGAAGGGATGCTGGCTTCAGAGAGCCAGTCAGCGCGCGGTGCCACGCTGTATCAGGGGAAAGGGATCACTCAGCCCGGCTTGTATCCCGACTGGTTTAGCCGGGTCAAAGAGACGTACTACACCCATCTGGATGCATTTGTGCGCCATATCGGCGGAGAAAAGATCGAAGGGCTGCCGGGATTGATCGACGGTCTGCGCGCGCAGGCGATTGCCGAGGCGGCACAGTTATCGCTGACGCGGGGTGAATTTACAGAAGTGGAGAAAGTGGCAATCTAATGCCGCTACCCCAACGCACTCCCGCAGGCGGGAGTGCTTGTCGGTGGAGAGAGTCTTCCATTCAGCTCATGGGTTGAGCGCGGGCACGATTTATTCCCCCTCTCGCGATGAGAGAGGGGGAAGGAGCCGTGGGGCGGGTCTATTTCAGCAGTTCACGCTCAATCAATTCACGCGTTTCCACTGCCTGATACTTCATCTTTTCCGGATAGCCAAACAGCGCCGCCGAGATAATCGACTCACCGCCGACTTTGTAGGTGCGGTTGGCGAAATCCATCTCACGCAGCGCTTCAAACAGCGCATCGAAGTTCACTTCACCTTCACCCACGGCAACGTGCTGATGAATGGTCGCATCGACACCCGGTGGGTTGACGATATAGCGGCAGTGCTTGGTGTGGTTCATGGTATCGGCAATCAACATATGCGACAGATCGTCGCCCGCGTAATGCAGCATGTTTTTCACATCGCCCACGCCTTTGTCGTAATAGAAGGTGTGCGGCGCGCTATAGATGTATTTAACGTTATCGCTGCGGAACGATTTCACGATATCCGCCGTTTCGTTGCTTTGTTCGCAGAAATCCCAGGGATGTGCCTGAATTTCGACGCGGATGCCTTCACGTTCGATAATCGGTAATAACTCATCCATTGAGCGATAGAACATCTCTTCACAGATTTCCGGCTCGTTAGGATTGCCTGAGAGTTCGGTATTGATCACCTGCACCCCCATCTCAACAGCGATTTCAATCATGCGTTTCCAGTTCTTTACCGCCGCCTGGCGACGCAACTCGTCCGGGCCAGACCAGCGATAAACCGTGATAAACGAAGAGATTTCTACGCCCGTCGCATTCAGCGCATTTTTGTACTCACGCATGATTTCCCGGCTGGCCTTCGGGTGTTTATAGAACGGATTGATCTGTGGATGGGGCGATTGTTCGATGTACTTGTAGCCCCATTCCGCCACCTGATGCACCATGCGCGTGATGCCCATATCTCTGATGACATCCACATCAAAAGCGATTTTCATATTGTTCTCCTGATCGTTAAGCGGTGCGCTCTTCATTAAACACCACACCGATCTGCTTTCTGACTTCATCCATGGCTTGCAGCGTGGCCAGTGAGGTGGCCAGCGGACGGACAGGTGAGTCAGACAGCCCCTGATGAATACACCAGGCGGTATGTTCGATTTCATGACAGAGCTGAATATAGCGGTTGTTCGGTTCTTCCCAGCGCAGCGTATGGCGGCCATCGCTGGAGGTAAGACGGAAATTGCCCGGCGCGTAGAACTGGCCGTCGAGATAGAGCGTGGCATCACTGCCGGCGATGACGGCGGTGCCCGGTGTGTTGCTGAACAGCGTGGTGTTGAGCACCGAGTGCATGCCGTTGCCGTGAGTGAGCAGCATCGACGTTTGCCCATTCACGCCGACCGGTGCCGGCTGGCCTTTCGCCACAATGCTGCCTGGCGCACCGCCGACCAACACGCTGAAGCCGATCAAATAGCTGCCAAGATCCAGCATCGGACCACCCGCCAGATCCAGATTGAAAATGCGGTGATCCTGCGTGAAGTATTCGCCATGATCGGCGATGAGAGTATGAACCTCACCTAATGCGCCATCGGCCAGCAATTGACGGATCACATCGTACTTCGGCGCAAAATCGCACCACATCGCCTCTACGCACAAACGTTGTTGTTTGTGCGCTTCCTGCTGTAGCTGCAACGCCTGCTGTGCATTGAGCGCTAACGGTTTTTCAATCAACACATGCTTGCCCGCTTGCAGCGTGCGCAGCCCGTCGGGAAAGTGATGATTGTGCGGTGTGGCGATATACACCACATCAATGTCCTGGCGGCTGAGCAGGGCGTCGAGGCCTTCAACGGCGTGCGGGATATCCCATTTGCTGGCAAAGGCTTGCGCTTTCTCCAGGCTGCGTGACGACACGGCGACCAACTGCTGCTGAGTGTGATGACGCAGCGCGTTGGCAAAGTGGTCGGCGATCCAACCGGGTCCAACAATGCCCCAGCGCAGCGCGGGAATCTGGTTTTCAGGGTGACGGCGAGGTGCAGGTAGGGTCTGAGGGAACATATCATCTCCGTTATTATTGAGTCGTTCATGTGCCGGGAGCCGATAAGGCAGATCGCTTTCACTATAGAAAGGCGCGACCGCCGCCTCTATTTATTTACTGATGCAAATCCATCACTCTTCACCTCAGTCATCGAACAGAAAAATATCAAACATTTATTCCGCCAGGTAATTTAATGAAATGGATCATTTCATTTTTGCGAGGGCGATCAAATTACTGAGAGATTCTCTATCAGGCCTTGCGATTTGATGACGATTTCTTCCGCAATGATTTCGCATTTCCATTCTGATTCGGGCATTATTTTTGATAACTAACTATCAAACTGGAATGTGTTGATGAGCAAAATCACCATGAACGCCATCGCGGATGCGGCTGGCGTCGGTGTCGCCACGGTGGATCGGGTATTGAATCGCCGGGCACCGGTGCGTGCGGCCACCGAGCAGAAAGTATTGGAAGCCGCCAACCGACTGGGTTATCGCATGGCGCCGGTTGCCCCGTTCAGTGCTGAGGCGCACTCCGCGCGCGTGGCGCTTCGCATGGGGTTTGTGCTGCTATCAAAATCGTATTCGTTCTATCACTCGCTGACGGATGCCCTGCGGCAACAGACACAGCCGTTGCATCCCGCAGGCAGTGAACCACGGTTTTACTGGCATGACATTGATGATGTTGCGGCTGTGGTGGCCTCGCTGCATAAGCTGGCGCAAGAGGTGGACGTGATTGGCTTAGTCGCGCTGGATCACCCACTGATCCGCCACGCCATCGAACAGATCTCACGCCAGGGCGTGCGGGTTTATGCACTGTTCTCCAACTTCTCGCCCTGTGGACATGCGGGCTATTTCGGGCTGGATAATCAGAAGGCCGGACGCACTGCTGGCTGGGTGGCCTCGCATCTGTTGCATCAGCCGGGATCGGTGGGCGTGCTGGTGGGCGACCATCGTTTTACCTGTCAGGAGAGTTGCGAAATCAGCTTCCGCTCCTATCTGCGCGAGCAGGACAGCACTCGACGCGTATTAGAGCCGCTGAAAACTCATGAGTCGATTGATGGCGGCTATCACGCGACACGTCAGTTGCTGGAAGAGCATGCCGATCTCGCCTTAATCTACGCGCCCTGCGGCGGTATTGAAGGCGTGATTCATGCCTTACGCCAGCAGCCGCAGCGCAAGGTGGCGTTAATTTGCCACGGTCCGGTGAAAGAGGGCGAGCTGGCACTGATTGACGGCACGATCACCGTGATGATTCGCCATGAAATTGAGGAAATGGTGCGGCAATTTGTCCGCACGACTCAACAAACTGTCGAATCAGGTGCGCATTTCTCTCAGGTCACGCTGCCGTTTGAGATCATCACGCGTGAGAATCTTTAGCCTCAAAGCACCGAAATCTGGCGACGCGATGAGAAGCGGCAGACTGATTCGCTCTCGGGCTGGCTGACCGGCAATACGTCGGCAGCACTTAAGTGGTTGGCCTGAAAGTGGCGCCAGTTATGGTTTTGATAAATTATCTATCATTTTAATGATGAAAAATAACATGATCGCTATCAAAAAATGAATGTTTCATGATTGCTGTGAGTGAAATGTTTATTTGATACTTGCGCTATCCAACACCGCAAGGAACGATCATGACGATTCACATTGCTAATGCGCCCTGCAGCTGGGGTGTCGACGATCCTAAAAACCCTTTCCTGCCACCCTGGCAGAAAGTCCTGTCGGAAGCGGCTCAGGCGGGCTACAAAAGTATTGAGCTGGGTCCATGGACTTATCTTCCAACCAACGCGGCCGAATTGCGCCATCAGCTGGAAGCACATCAGCTTTCGCTAGTGGCGGGCACGATCTTTGACGATCTGGTCAGTGAGGCCAACTTCCCGGCGATGGTAGAACTGACACACAACATCTGTCGCAACCTGTCGCAGGTCCCTACCGCAGAGAAAACCCACGCGGACAATTTTCCCGCGCCTTACCTGGTGATCATTGATTTCGGTAATCCTGAGCGTGCCAGATTTGCCGGGCAGTCTGACAAAGCGCCGCGACTCTCTGGCGAAGAGTGGCAGCGCATGATGCAGCACATCACCACGCTGAGCCAGATTGCTCGCGATGAATATGGCGTGCGTGCGGTGATCCACCCGCATGCGGGCGGCTGCATTGAGTTTGCCGACGAACTGGAGCAGTTAGTGCAGGACATTCCGCACGGGGTGGCCGGTTTGTGCCTCGACACCGGGCATCTCTACTACTCCGGTATGGATCCGATCCCCTATCTGAGCCGTTACTGGGATCGCATCGATTACCTGCACTTCAAAGATGTGAATGACGCGGTCTGGCGCGATGTGATTGCGCGTGGCGTGGACTTCTTTGCTGCCTGTGCCGAAGGGGTAATGTGCCCGATTGGCAAAGGCGCGATTGATTATCCGGCGGTGCGGGCGTTCCTCGCTGAGCGCAATTATCAGGGCTGGATCACTATCGAGCAGGAGCGCGATCCGCGCAACGCCGACACCAGCCTGCGCGACGTTACCGCCAGCCTTCACTACCTGCAATCGGTCGGATTCTGAGGAGAACATCATGATTAACGGCATTAAAGCTCTGGATCGTTCACTGCGCTGGGGCATGGTGGGCGGCGGCGGTACCAGCCAGATTGGCTATATCCATCGTTCTGCGGCACTGCGTGATGGCAATTTCGTGTTGCAGGCGGGCGCATTTGATCTTAACGCTGAACGAGGTCGTGCGTTTGGCGTATCGCTGGGCGTCGATGCGGATCGCTGCTATCCGGATTACGAAACGATGTTTGCGGCGGAAGCGGCGCGTGCAGACGGCATCGAAGCCGTTTCCATCGCCACACCGAACAATACCCACTTCACCATCTGTCGTGCGGCGCTGAATGCCGGTCTGCATGTGGTGTGTGAGAAGCCACTGTGCTTCACCACCGAAGAAGCGGACGAGCTGGAAAAACTCTGTGTCGAGAAGAAGAAGATCATCGGCGTGACTTACGGTTATGCCGGCCATCAGCTGATTCATCAGGCGCGCGAGATGATCGCGGAGGGGTTGCTTGGCGAGATTCGCATTATCAATATGCAGTTCGCGCACGGCTTCCATAACGAAGCGGTGGAGTTGCAGAACGAAAGCACCAAGTGGCGCGTCGATCCACGCTTTGTCGGCCCCAGCTATGTACTGGGCGATCTGGCGACCCATCCATTGTTTATCGCGGAAACCATGGTGCCGAAACTGCAGGTGAAACGTCTGCTGTGCAGCCGCCAGAGTTTCGTGAAAACCCGTGCGCCGCTGGAAGATAATGCTTTTGTGATGATGGAGTACGACAACGGCGCCGTCGGGACCATGTGGGCCTCGGCGGTAAACTGCGGCTCGATGCACGGCCAAAAAGTACGGGTGATTGGTGAAAAGGCCAGTCTGGAGTGGTGGGACGAGCAGCCGAACCAGTTGCGTTATGAAGTGCAGGGCGAGCCGGTGCAGATTCTGGAACGCGGTATGGGCTATCTGCATAAAAGTGCGCTGGCCGATGACCGTATTGGCGGTGGTCACCCGGAAGGGCTGTTTGAAGCCTGGTCAAATCTCTATCGTCGTTTTGCGCTGGCGATGGATGCCACCGATCGCGGTGATGAGGCATTTCTCGCCGACTTCTGGTATCCCGATGTGCATGCCGGATTGATGGGCGTGCGTTGGGTTGAGCAGTGCGTGAAGTCAGCGGATGCCGGTGCGGTGTGGGTGGATTGCTAACCTGAAACGACCTCGATGCTGACGGCGGCGCATGACATTGCGCCGCCTCGGGTATCCTGCCCTTTGATATCAATGCGAGCGTAAATCGCTCAGGAAGCGCTGGGCGCGCGGGTGCTGTGGTTGGGTGAAGAACTTCTCTGGCGTCGATTTCTCCAGAATTTGCCCCTGATCCATAAACCAGATGGTGTCCGCCACTTCACGCGCGAAATTCATCTCGTGCGTCACGCACATCATCGTCATCCCTTCCTGCGCCAGGCTGCGCATCACCGATAATACTTCACCGACCATTTCAGGATCGAGTGCCGAGGTCGGTTCATCAAACAGCATCACCGGCGGCTTCATTGCCAGCGCACGGGCAATCGCCACGCGCTGCTGCTGGCCGCCAGACAACTGCGCCGGATAGGCGTCCGCTTTGTGTGATAGGCCAACGCGCTCCAGCAACTCACCCGCCTGTTTACGCGCTTCGGCACGCTTCACGCCCAATACTTTCATCGGTGACATCATGATGTTCTCTGCCACCGAGACGTGGGGGAACAGGTTGAAGCTCTGAAACACGAACCCAATGCGAGTACGTAGATGGTTGAGGCGTGTACTGCTGCCATGAATGTCGGTGCCATCAAATACGATCTGGCCATTATCAATGGGTTCCAGACGATTAACGGTGCGGATCAAAGTGGATTTTCCCGATCCAGACGGACCGCACACCACCACCACTTCGCCGGTATTGATTTCGGCACTCAGGTCGGTCAGTGCCTGATACGCGCCGTACCATTTGTTGACCTGGTTAAACATGATCATCGGGGTCATTGTGGTTCCTTATTGCGAAGAGGTTTTAGTCAGCATCACCGCGGGTGCAACGCTGGGATTAGCCTGCGGCGGTTGGCGACGTTTCTGCGCAATATGCGCTTCAAGTTTGTTAGCGAGCCAGGTGAGGCTGAAGCAGATGATGTAGTAACTCAGCGCCACAATAGCGAACACCTGGAACGGTTTGGTCAGCAGTTGATTGCTGACCTGATTAGCGGCAAAGGTCAGCTCCGGCACGTTGATCACGTAGCCCAGCGTGGAGTCTTTGATGATGGAAACCAACTGGCTCACCAGGCTCGGCAAGGTGTTGAACAGCGCCTGCGGCAGAATCACTAAACGCAGGGTTTTCAGGTGGCTCATCCCCAGCGCACGTGACGCTTCATACTGGCCGTGCGGCAGCGCCTGAATGCCGCCACGCACGATCTCAGCGATGTAGGCGCTCTCATAAATCACCAGCGTACACAGCATGGTGGCGAAGCCGCTGATGTTGTGGCCAATCAGCAACGGGACGCAGAAGTAGGTCCAGAACACCACCATCATCAGCGGAATGCCGCGCAGCAGATACACCCAACAGGTGGCGGGCCAGCTCAGCCAGCGCCACGGCGACAAACGTGCCAGCCCAAGCAACACGCCGATGGGGAAAGCCAGCAACACGGCCAGCACGGAGATCAAAAGCGTACAGAGGACGCCGCCCAGCGGACCGTTAGGGTACTGGCCCATTAACAGCAGCATGCCGTTGTCATGCAAAATGGTGAAGATCTCTAACATCGCCATTACCTCGCGTAAACGCGCTGGAAGCGGCGGGCCAGCAGCGCGCCCAAGCCCATCAGCAGCAGGGAGAAGAACAGGTAACCCACGGTAGCCACTAAGTAGGATTCGAAGGTACGGAAGGTTTGGTTCTCGATATCACGCGTCACATAGGTGAGGTCTGCCACGCCAATCACCATCGCCAGACTGGTGTTTTTGAACAGCAGCACGGTGTGATTGACCACAGATGGCAGCGCATTGCGCACACCCTGCGGCAATATCACCGAGCGCATGGCGCGTACATAGCTCATGCCAAGCGCGCGGGCGGCTTCGTTTTGCCCATCGGGAATAGCGCGCAGGCCGCTGCGGATATCTTCAGAGAAGTAGGCGGCCTGACACAGCCCGAGCGCGATAAGAGAAAATAAAAACTCGGCGTTGTAGTCAACGATCATCATCTGCAGCGATTCCGGCAGCAGTGTGGGGATCGCGAAGTACCACATCATCAACTGAATCAGTGTTGGCACATTGCGGTGATAGGAGACGTACGCCTTGACCAGCCCAACGGCAAGTCGATTCTCCGTCAGGCGCACCACCACCAATAGCAGGGCGAGAACCATCGCCAGCAGCCAGGCACCCAACGCCAGTTCAAGGGTGACCACCGTTCCGTCAACGATCATCTGGCCGTAATGGCCGGTTATCACACTGCTGAAATCAAGTGCCATACAGTTACCTCATCGTACGGTATTACGCGGTGCGGTCGCCCGGTCGCATAGTGGAAAGACCGCCCGGCACCTGCAGCGTCGGGGTAATTTCGATGTTACCGATGTTGACGGCGACCGGAGCCGACAGCGCAAAGGCCACGCAGTCTGCAATATCTTTGGCCTGCGGCAGTTCGAAGCCATCGATAAAGCGGCGGCGTGCGTCCTCGTGATCGCCTGAAACGTTGCCAAAGATGTCGGTGGCCACACGACCTGGGCAGATTTCGGTGATGCGCACACGTTTGCCATAGCAGTCCACGCGCAGCTGGCGTGACAGGGCATGTACCCCGGCTTTGGTGGCGTGATACACCGAGTTGCCGTTGAAGTTGTAGATGGCGGCAATCGAGGTGATGTTGAATACGTGGCCACGATCACGCGCCATCATGCCCGGTACCAGCAAGCGGCACAGGTGCAGCACAGCACGCAGGTTGACATCCACTTGTGTCTCCACCACGTTTTCGTCTGCCTCAAGAATCGAACCAGGATGAGAGAGACCTGCATTGTTGACCAGGATATCGATCTCCAGATCTTTGCACAGCGCAGTCAGCGCATTAACGTCGCTGACATCCACGGCATGCGGGATGCAGCCGGTGCGATCGGCCAGCGCGGCCAGCTGTTCCTTGCGACGCGCCACCGCGTGCACGGTGATCCCTTCTTTGCACAGGCGCTCAACAATCGCTTCGCCCATGCCAGCTGATGCGCCGGTCACCAGCGCGGTTTTGTAATCTGAAAATGGCATTTGTGTTTCCTCGTTTCGCCAGGGGTGTCTCCGGCGTATTGGGTCTTTTTTGACTTTATGCAGTTATGCCGCAAGGGCATAAGACATAAAAACTTTGAGGCGATAAGAGCCCCTTATAACCGGATCGATAATTAATTATCCGATTGAATAATAAGGATTTCTTCGTCGTATTCAACCACGGAACGTGTTTCAGGAGATAATGGCTGCACCCGCCCTTTGCAGGGGCTGAGCACCGGCACGTACAGTGGGCCAACCTGCACCATCGCCAGCAGATCCTGAGGTTCAACTTGCTGCCCCGGCTGGACAAAATCTTGCTGGCTGTGTGGATGGCGACGCAGCAACGTGCCGGGTAGCGGCGCGCCAATGCGATGCGTCACGGGCGGACACGCCTCCGTAGGGATCATCGTGGGGGATGTGAAAGAGGGCGGGGCAAACGTCAGACGCACCGACCACTGTTTGCCCTCTAACACCAGACTATTGAGGCCGGATCGTTGCATCTTGCGCGCCAACGCACGCAGCGTCGGCAGCGGTATCGCAGTTTTTTCCATGGGGTTCCCGTCAAAGCGAAACACGCCCGCCGCAGCGGGCAACAGACCGAATCAATCTAGCGCGTTCGTCAGACGGGCAGTAAGAGGGTTTCGCTTTGCGGTGATAAGCGGGTCTTATCCCACGAGGGTCAGTGGATGATTCTCCACGTTGCGGCGCGACATCAGCGACAGCAGAATCGATTTCACTGCTTCAGCAGGCTGGGACAGCGGCAGATGATCTGACATGCAGAACGACAGTGAGGCCTGCACATCCGGCTCGATGATCTTCGCCATCCAGGTATCGCCATTTTTCAGCATCGCGCGTGCGGCAGATTCCGGCATGATGGTGGTACCCAGGCCGGCACTCAGTGCCGCATTCAGGGTGGTTTGCGACTCAATTTCGCACTTCACGCGGTACTGCAGATTGTTCTGCACGAAGGCGTCATCCAGCACTTTGCGCATGATGTTGTAGATACGTGGCAGGAAAAGATCATATTGCGCGACCTGCGACAGTGGGATCTCTTTCACTGGTTTCGCCAGGCTGAACGGGCAAACGAAGCACAAATCCTCTTTCATCAGCGGCATGAAGCGCAGGCCATGGATGGTGCGATGATCGTAAATCACCGCCATATCCATGCGGCCGTTCATGATCAGCTCGCTCAGGGTGGTGCCGAAGTTTTCGTTAAAATAGAGCACGATGCCAGGATGTTGTTGCTGCACTTCCATCATCAGCGGCAGCGCCAGGTTTTGCGCCGCAGTGCCCGGTGCCAGCCCGACCGAGACGCTGCCGCTTAGCGCTGCACCAACCAGATCAATCGCACTTTGCGCCTGTTCGCACTGGCGCAAAATGGACTGTGCATGGGAATAGAGTGTTTTCCCGGCTTCGGTGGGCGTGACGCCGCGTTTGGTGCGAATCAACAGTTGTTGATTCACTTCACCTTCCAGCGTGGCCAGCTGTTGGCTTAACGCAGGTTGGGCAATATGCAGGATATCGGCAGCTTGCGTCAGGCTACCGACGTCAACAATTTTAACAAAGTACTTCAGGCGACGAAGATTCATGGGCACTTCCCTCAAACAGAACGCATATCCTCCTCAAGCAAAGTTGATGCCAGGATAAGCTTTCGTTATTGAACTCAGACAGGAGGTTACGGCTACCGGGCCTCCTGAGGCTGGTGCTGAGCTAGTGAGCCGCCGGCATGGCGGGTGTTGAAAAATGCAGCGCTGCACCGAATGAGTGCAGTTGACCCATCAGCATTGCCAATGACGGGCAAGGAAAATCGTGGGTTCGAGATGTGACTCGGGAAAGAAAGTAACACTTTATTAACATCCCGTCAGGCGTGCGGGCGTGACCTGTCGCGCAATTCTGAGTCAATCTGCTGCCTTTATGGCAGAAGTGTGCAGTCGGTCCAGTCATCGCTTTGTGTTATATCACCACAACAAAGCACTATTATCCGTGGCTTCGGCCCTAATCCTATGCTCAGGGAAAACTGACACCCCCCGAACCCAGGATTGACCATGCCCGAGATAGCCGATCGATTAAAGAATGTGACCGTTTCCGCCTCCGTTGCCATGACCCAAAAAGCGCGCGATCTCGCGGCGCAGGGCGTTGATGTGGTAGCACTTTCTACCGGCGAACCGGATTTCCCCACGCCGGAACATGCGATTGAAGCCGCCTACGCTGCTGCACGCGCGGGCGATACGCGCTATCCACCGACCGACGGTACGCCTGCGCTGCGCAAAGCCATCCAGCTGAAATTCAAGCGGGACAACCAGCTGGAGTATGACGTGAGCCAGATTCTCACGGCGGGTGGCGCGAAGCAGATCATCTTTAACGCCATCATGGCGACCATCAATCCGGGCGACGAAGTGGTGATCCCCACGCCGTCATGGATCAGCTATGCCGATATCGTGAAATTTGCTGGTGGCGTTCCAGTACCGCTGCCGTGTGCGCAGGAGAACGGCTTTAAACCGCTGCCAGCGGATCTGGATGCGGCGATCACTGACAAAACCAAATGGCTGCTGATGAACTATCCGAGCAACCCAACCGGTTCAGTGGCCAGCAAAGCCGAGCTACTGGCGCTGGGCGATGTGCTGTTGCGTCATCCGCAGGTGTGGATTATGACGGATGATATCTATGAGCATCTGATCTACGACGATGTGCGTTTTTATACCCTCGCGCAGGTTGAGCCACGCTTGTATGACCGCGTGCTGACGGTGAACGGTGTGTCGAAAGCTTATTCGATGACCGGCTGGCGTTTGGGCTTCTGCGGCGGTCCTGCACCGCTGATTAAAGCCATGAGCAACGTGAACACCCAGAACAGCGGTGGCGTCTGTACCCTGACGCAGGCGGCGGCGGTAGCGGTGCTGGAAGGCCCACAGGATCTGTTGCAGGAGCGTGCACGCATTTACCGTGAACGCCGTGATTACGTGCTGGAGCGTCTGACCTCGATTGATGGTCTGCGCTGCCATAAGCCAGAAGGCGCGTTTTATCTGTTTGTGAATATTGAAGGATTGATCGGCAAGACCAGTGCGGGGGGGCGCTTCATCAGCAACGATGCCGATTTTGTGCTGGCGCTGATTGAAGAGCAGCACGTCGTCACCGTACAGGGTGCGGCTTATGGTATGAGCCCGTACTTCCGTTTGTCCTATGCCACCAGCATGGAACGCTTAGAGACCGGCTGCGATCGCATCGCGGCGTTCTGCGCTGGCTGCCGTTAAGCGGAAAACGAGAAAATGGCTGCCGAAGGGCAGCCATTTTTATTTGGGCGATGAAAAAACGTTACTGAGCAAGCACTTCTGCCGCCGGTGCCACCTGATGGCCGCTGGCTTCGATTTCACTGCGTACGATGCTGGCGAGGGCCAATGAACCCGGCGTATCGCTGTGCACCAGGATCGAACGCGCGCGGACAGCTATCACTTCCCCTTCGAAGGTGGTGACAGTGCCATGCTGCAGGAACTGCCGCACGCGGGCACGCAGCGCCGTTTCCTCTTTGATCACCGAGCCAGCAATGCCGCGCGGCACTAAGCGCCCTTGAGCATCGTAGGCGCGGTCGGCGAGAAACAGCGTCAGGGTTTTCAAGCCCGCTGCCTGTGCCGCTCGCTCAATAATGGTATCGGGTTGTGCGAACACAATCAGATCCGCATTGATACGGGCAACGAGCGTCATGACCTGCTGCGCTAATGCCTCGTCGCGATTGACGATATTGCCCATCGCAGCGTGGAAGCTAAAGTGCGACACCTTCGTGCCTTCTGCGTGAGCAATCGCTGTCAGCGCGCCGAGTTGATAAGCGACCTGCTGGCAGATCTCTTCGACACTGAACGGCAGCTCGCGACGCCCAAAGCCCTGACGATCGGGCAAGCCAGGATGCGCACCAATGCCGACACCATTCTCTTTCGCCAGTCGCACCATTCGGGTCATGATCGCCGGATCGCCGGCGTGGAATCCACAGGCGATATTGGCTGAGGAGACCACTTTCATCAGCGCGGCGTCATCGCACAGTTGATAAACGCCGAAGCCTTCGCCCATATCGGAGTTCACATCAATCTTCATGGTTTGGGTTCCTTCGGAAAATTATGCGGTTAACGCTTTACGCAGCGGTGGGCAGCTCACACGTAAGCGGCTCAGCCAGCCTGCGACCTGTTGCTCGATGGCGATGGCCTCACGCGTATCGCTCTGGATCAGCTGGATCGATTGGCCGGGTAATACCTGTCCTAAACGCCACAGATCCTGCTCGATCACCCCGGCGATCTTGGGATAACCGCCCGCAGTGTTAGCATCGCTGAGCTGAATGATCGGCTCGCCGCCGGGCGGCACCTGCACAATGCCAGGTATGAGCCCGTAAGAACGCATCTCAATGGTTTGTGACGGGAAAATCGGATCGCCCGCCAGTCGATATCCGGTGCGATTGCTTTGATTGGAGACCTGCCATGATTGCTGCCAGAAGCGACCGGCATCGGCAGCAAACAAGGGATATTCGCCGGATGGAATGGCGCGCAACTGAATCTCACCTGCGCTGTTACGCGGGAAATGTGCACGCAGGGCGCTGTCGGGCGGCTCAATGCCGATACCGCTGGTGGGCAATGGGGAAGCCTGTGTTTCACCCAGCGCCAGGCGGTCGCCACGCTGCAGTGGGCGGCCTTCCAAACCACCAAAGCCGCCGCGCAGTGCCGTGCTGCGCGATCCCAGCACCATTGGCACATCAATGCCGCCTGCTATACAGAGATAACCGCGTGCGCCACTGCGCGGGTAACGCATTTCCAGCACCTGTCCGGCACGCACGCCGCAGCCCCACCAGGGCAGCAACGGCGCACCGTCTAAAGTGGCGCGACAATCCGCACCTGTTACCGCGATGCTGCTGTCCTGCAAAAAACGCACACGGAATGGGAACAACTGAACTTCAATGGCGGCGGCATTTTCTTCATTGCCGAGCAGCAGATTTCCGGCGCGCAGTGCCAGCGGGTCCATTACGCCGCTGACCGAGACACCCATATGGCGGAAGTTGAAACGCCCCAGATCCTGAACGGTGTTCAGGGCGCCGCTCTGTTCAATTTCGATCACAGTTCAATCCTCTGCGGCAGAAAACGGATACGATCGCCCGGTGCCATCAGCGCGGGGGACTCAGCCAGAGGATCAAACACTTCCAGCTCGGCAAAGCCGATGGCGTTCCAGCCGTTGGGGCCAGTCAGTGCAGAGACACCCGCCTGGGCGCCGCCAATGGTGACGGTGCCTTTCAACATGCTGAGCGATGGGACTTTCTTGCGTGGCGTGGCTAATTGCGGATCGAGTCCATGCAAGTAACCAAAGCCCGGCGCGCTGCCGAGAGCAAACACGATATATTCGCTCTGATGGTGACGGCGCACCACTTCGCGTGCGCTGAATCCGGTGTGACGACAAACCGCATCCAAATCGGTGGCGTGCTCGCCGCCGTAATAGACCGGGATTTCAATCAGTTTACCCTGCGGACTGATCGCCTGCGCTTGATCCCAGGCGGCATGCAGCGAGGCACGTATGGCCGCTTCGTCCTGGGGGATGTGTCGGAACAGCACCAGCAGATTGGTGACGCCGGGGATCAAGGCTTCAACCGCCTCATCCGCCTGCAGCAAACGTGCCAGTGACCAGATGCGGCGTTGAGCGGAGAGATCGAATCCGCCCGGTGCTTCCACCAGCCACGCGCGGGCACCGATGGTGGAGAGCGTAATCGAAGAGGAACAAGCCAGCGCAGAGGCGCTGGCGGGCTGGATATCCGGTTGCGACATCACGGGCATGATTATTCCAGTGGTTCAAATTTCAGGCTGGAGAGCGGCTGTACGCGCTCTTCGCGCACCATTTTGTATTCGGTATTTGGCCCAATCCAGGTGTTCCAGATTTTGTCGATGGTGCCATCGTCGTCCATCGCTTTCAGGCTGCTGTTAACGCTGGCCAGCAGGGCAGGTTCATCCTTTTTCATGCCGACACCAATCGGTTCCAGCGCCATCGGCTCTTTCACCATCGCCAGATTGATGCCGTCTTTTTTCGCCTGGGCGATGGTTTTCATCCCGGTCATGGTGTTAGTGACAAAGCCCACGGATTTGTTCTGCTCCAGCGCCAGGAAGGCGGAGGCAGAATCCTGGAAGGTGACGGCTTTACCGCCTTTGATGTGGATCGATTGCTCGGACGTGGTGCCCTTGGTGGCGCTGATGCGTTTGCCTTTGAAATAGTCCAGTGGTTTATCTGCCAGCGGCGCTTTCACCAGCAGCATCTCTTTCGCCACGTAGTAAGGATCGCTGAACTGGATCTGATTGCCACGCGTTTTGGTGTAGGCCAGGTTAGCAATCAACACATCGGCACGGCCGGTGGCGATCACCGCGATACGCGCTTCCACAGAGGTCGGCACCAAAGTCAGTTTGACGTTCATCTGCCTGGCCAGAGCGTTGCACAGGTCGATATCCATGCCTGCCAGCTGACGCGTTTGTGGATCTGGCGAAGAGAAGGGCGGTACGTCGGAGTAAACGGCGCATTTCAGTTCACCGCTCGATTTAATGTTCGCCATCATATCTGCCTGCGCCGCCGAAACAGCCAGCAACGGCAGCATTGCCAGGCCAAGGGTGGTCAGTTTTTTCATGGTCATGTGCATTCCCTCAAGGGTGGATACTGCTTAGGAGCGCAAAATCTCGCTTTTCTGGACTATATCGGCTTTGTTTTGCGGCGAAAAAGAGGGAAAGCGTGTTATGCAATAGGGAAATGATATGACCGATGGCGATAAGTTATTTCTATTCAGGCAGAGCGAAAAAGTGTTATCCAGCGCACATTTTTCTCCCTAGTGTCTTTCGCATTGTCCTCTGGCAATTTCCTGATTGCTCGAAGTAGAGAGAAGAGAAAGTATGAACCCCCGATTAGGCGTATTGCTGAAAATCTTTGCCGCACTCTGCGCCACATTAATGCTGGCCTGTGTAAAAGGGCTTAACGGTGCAATCCCCACTGGCGAAGTGATTTTTTTCCGCAGCTTTGTCGCCCTGTTTCCTCTGTTAATCTGGCTTAAAATACAGGGGAACGTGTTGGACAACCTCAAAACACGCAATCTGTTCGGCCATTTCATTCGGGGATTTTCGGGTACTGGCGGCATGTATTTCAACTATCTGGCGCTGGTGTATATCTCTCTGGCAGATGCCACCGCACTCAGTTACGCCGCCCCTTTATTCACGGTGATAATGGCGGCAATGCTGTTAAAGGAGCGCGTGCGCGTGTCCCGCTGGGTGGCAGTCGTGGTGGGACTCTCGGGCATTCTGATTATGCTCTCTTCCAGTCTTGCATCCAGCGGTGGCGTACTTGCTGGCAGTGCCAGCAGTGCTACGGCCAGTCTCGGCGTGGCGTTTGCATTGATTGCCGCGCTCTGTTCTGCGACATCTAATGTACAAATCCGCTTTCTGAACGGTATCGAAAAGCCGGGTGCGATTGTGTTTTATTTCTCATTGATGACCACCCTTATTGGCTTGGCAACGGCTTTCTTTGGCTGGGCAAAACCCACCGGCTTGCAGTGGCTGCTGTTGGTGGGCTGTGGTTTATTTGGCGGTCTGGCCCAGATTCTGGTGACGCTCAGCCTGCGCTATGCTGATGCCTCGCTGCTGGCACCGTTTGATTACACTACGCTGGTGTGGTCGATGCTGATTGGCTATCTGTTCCTCAATAGCCTGCCAGGCACGACAACCCTCTTCGGCGCATCGATTGTGGCACTGGCAGGAATCTTTGCGGTATGGCGGGAAAACCGTCAGCGCAAGTTGGCGATGGTGAGCAGTACGCCGTGATGCGGTGCAATTGCGGGTTGTTTAGCTGCGCGCTCAGCGAAAGACAGGCCACCATGGATGATGACCTTTGCAATTCTTCGCTGTCATGTTGGCACGTTACCGATAGACATCATCGATAATTTCCACCTGCTTGTTTTGCAGTGCTT
This sequence comes from Pantoea rwandensis, assembly GCF_000759475.1. NCBI lineage: Bacteria > Pseudomonadati > Pseudomonadota > Gammaproteobacteria > Enterobacterales > Erwiniaceae > Pantoea > Pantoea rwandensis. The sequence goes on along the minus strand of NZ_CP009454.1, from coordinate 32,284 downwards.
CCGCCAGCCAACCGCGTTCCAGAGAACCGGTTTTCGCCAGCTCAAAGTTATGTTCATCGACGATCAAGTAAGCTTGTGCCGCTTCGAGAATGCGCGCGGCATCCTGGCGTGGAATGACGATCACCCCATCGGCATCGCCCAAAACGATATCACCCGGTGAAACGTGAATTTTACCGCAGGCAATCGGCACATTGATTTCGCCTGGACCATCTTTGAAAGGGCCACCAGGCGTGTGTCCGGCGGCATAAATCGGAAAATCCATGCGGGATAAGCCCTCAATATCGCGCACCGGACCATCCAGAACGATGCCTGCCATACCGCGCTGTCTGGCGTAAGTGGCCATCACTTCACCCATCAATGATTGGCTGCGGTCACCCTCATTCGACAGGATAATCACATCGTTCGGCCCGGCCATATCCAGCGCTTTATGCAACATCAGGTTATCGCCAGAGCGTGCCTTCACGGTAACTGCCAGGCCGCACATGATGGGGGCTTTAGGCGCAGTTTTCAGGCTGATCTCTGCGGATAGTGCAGGCAAGCGACTCATGCAGTCTGCCACTACCGCAGCGGGTAAACGGCGGAACGCTTCCAGTAAGGGCTCGGCATCGGAAGGGCGGCGTAAATAAATACGATTTCCTGCGGTCATTTTATTTCTCCTGTCAGGGTTATTAACTTGTAATCGATAAATGATGACCAGCGAATCTTGCCGGCTAATAAACTGAGTTTTATTTTCAGATGATCAGGGAATGGATAATTCACTGAATTCAGGAGAGTGTAAGGGATTAACGGTGTGTTACGAATACGGTGTTACAGCGAATAAAATCAGGATCACGAAATAATATTCCCACCTTATTTAAATCGCTGATTAATAATTTTATTGGATATTGTTATGGCTAAATACTTTTAAAGTATGGCTGAGCGTATTGCATATTATTTATTTAGCCCGCCGAAGAAGATATTCGGCGGGGAAGTGAATCAGGGTTTCAAATCACCGTACCAATAAGATGCCGTCACGCCACCATCCATCAGAAAATCACTGCCGCTGATATAGCCGCCTTCAGGCCCCATGATGAGGGCGGCCAGCGCGGCAACTTCGTCGGCGGTTCCGCCTCGGCCGACCGGTGATTTTGCCAGCATATTGCGATAGCCCGCACCGCGTGGGCCATTCAGTTCATCATTCGCCAGGGGCGTAAAGATGATGCCGGGGCTGATGCTGTTGACGCGCGCGCCACGCTGGCCCCATTTCGCCGCTTCGGCCATCACACGCAGAGCGTTGCCGCGTTTGGCATATTGATAGGCCAGCAAAGGATCGCTGAATGCGGTGTTCTGCAAAAATGGCAGGCTGAGCAAATCCTCAGTTGGCGTGATGGCTAACGCTTCGTTTTGTTCTACCGTGAGCGCAGGCAGTCGATGCCCGGATTGCGAAGCAATCACGATTCCGCAACCGCCTGACGCGATGTGCGGACCGAACTCTTCCAGCACCACGGCCGTACCGTAGAGATCGACCTGCAAAATGGTGGCGGGACTAGCCTGAGAAGGCGAGACACCCGCCGAATGAATCACACCTTTGATGGCGCCCAGTGCAGTGGCCTGCTGCACCAGATGTTGAATCGATTGACGCGAACTGACATCGACCTGGCTGGTTTCTACTGTAAAGCCTGCATCACGTAAGGTTTGTGCGGCGGCTGCGCAGTTTTCCGTGTTGAGGTCTGCCAGCAGCACGGTTTTACCCTGGCTCACGCGACGCGCGATAGCTTGTCCAATCGCACCTGCCCCGATAACCACCATCATCTCTTTCATTGTGTCTCCCGCCTTGAGTAATGAGTGATGCGGCAAGCATAGCGGGGAAGGCCTCTGATGACTGTAGGGGCAATTGGCATGAGCTTATGAATGCTGCTCATGGGTTATCAATCCCGGTACAATGCTGTTTAATCATTAAGCTGAAACAGCCGATGACTCAGAGTGACAAACGCAGGTTATTGCTGACCTCGGCAATCAATGAATTGGGCACTTCCTGATCACGAGCGAGAAGAGGCCACTGCGCCACAGTTTCGACTGTTTCATCAATGACCCGATCCAGATTGCGTTTGTTGAAGAGTGGGCTTATTTTTTCTAATGCGTAGAAGTCATTGCGGGTGAAATCATCGCGTTTACCATTCAATGTCATCCAATGGCTGTTAACCCACTTACTACCGGGTTTATAGCTGTAGGCCAGATCGTAAGCTGGAGCCAATTGCCATTTGTTGTCCTTCAGCATGAAAGCAAAGTTCTTGGCATGATCGTCATGGTTGCGTGCCACAATATTAAAGACCATCCTTTTTATTAGCTGTTCTGCATCACGCGCGGGAAGCTTGAGCTGTCGCGCTACGCTGAACAGCTCTGCATAAGAAAATGAGCCGGGCTTTTTATAATCGACATGGGCCAGTCCATTCAGAGTCTGTACATGGATTTTGTGATTTCCAATACGGTCAAAGCGCTGAGTTATGAAATGGCGCCGATGACCTTCCGACAATAATTGCGAATGCATCATCTCGATACCACAGGCTGTTGCCATTTGATAATAAACGTACTCCATGGCCCCAAATCCCAATGGATCACCAAAGGTTTCCTGACTGCGATTATGTTCACTCACGCCATCAAATTTCATCAAGTAGTGTGTGTAATCATCCGGGACCATGGCCTGACCAGACCGCACTTGGGTGAAATCTTTATTAAATGCGAGAACAGCTTTAGGCCTTGCTCCACCCGCACTCATGCCCACTGATAACAGCGAAAGCATGGCTTCACGATCCTCCTCTCCGTCTCGATGAAGCGTTGCTGAGAAGGCTCCTCGGGCATCAAGGATTTCCTGTGCGATAACGATAAGGGAGGCTATTTCAATCGGGTTTGAGGCATTGAGACTGCGAAGTTTTGTCGCTGGGGTGTACTCCAACGCACCCATACCGCGCTTGCCCGTGTATTGCAGCCGTTGCAATGGTGTAATGTCGCCAGGTTGTTTACCCTGGCCCGCTACCCAGGCATTGAGCACTGCGTTACCAAAATCATCTGGTAATGAGTCGGCAATCAAACCGGGTAGTCCTTTAAAGGTCGTAAACGCAAGCTCAGGGAAACTGTAGATTTGTGTTGCCAGCGGCATTTTGAGAGGAGAAAGTTCTATTCCTTGTTTGATAAAGTTGGGTGCATATTCAAATGCCCCCGATCCTTTTTCTAAATCGAAACTAACTGCGCCCACCTCTTGTTGTGCATAGGTAACATTGATAACTTCCATTACCATTCTGACGTTCCCTCCCTGAGCGGTTTATCTTTACGTTGCCCTGAAGCTCTACGCCTTTGTTTACCCTGCAACTTTGCAAGTTGAATCGGGGATATTTCCTGACGTGGCAGAAACAGCTCCAGCTTTTCTGTGAGCTCCAACGCTATCATGATGGCGATAAAGACATCGAACTGCGCTTTTCCTTTTTCAGCATTGAGCACAGACTTTCGTGCAATACCTGCGCGCTCAGCAACCTCAGTTTGCGTTAAGTCACGATTAAGACGGGCCTGCTTGAGTCTCTGGCCGATGTCCTCTGCCAGAGCGGATGCGGAAGGAGTAGTCATATCTTTAAAGTCCCAATAAAGACACTTTATCGTCTGTTAAGCGTTTAATGTCCTAATTATAGAACTCTATCGGATTATTGTCATGACAAGCGGATGCTTTATAAAGTCCCTTATATTGCACTTTATGTGACTCTAAGGGGATTTAAGTCCATAAAATGGGACATAATCAAGTCGAGAGGGGGATTTGAAAATTGGATCCGGTTTAGAAATGACAAACGCAGAAAAGCAAAAACCCAGCCATAAGCTGGGTTTTCAGAATGTTGGTGCCCGGACGCGGAATCGAACCACGGACACGGGGATTTTCAATCCCCGTGTTTTTGGAAAGCAGTGAAGTGAGCTGTCGTTCTCATCTGAAAAATATTATTCAGGTGACGAAATGCATTCAAAAACGAAAGTTATCCCCGTAGTTTCTACCAAAGGTGGAGAGGGGAAATCAACTCAAGCCGCTAATCTGGGGGGATTCCTTGCCGATGCAGGCATAAAAACCCTCATTATTGACGGCGACCACGCCCAGCCTACTGCCAGCAGTATCTATCCCTTAGAATATGAAGCACCTTGCGGCCTCTACGAGTTGCTTATGCAAACCGTCGACCTATCCCAGGCCGAAAACATCATTTCCCGCACCGCGTTCACGAACCTTGATGTCATTGTCTCAAACGATCCGCGCAATCTTTTACCTACCTACATGCTCAATGTTGCAGATGGGCGCGTGCGTCTGCGCAATGCATTGTCAAACTCGGTATTTAGCCAGTATGACGTCATCCTGATTGATTCGCAGGGGTCACGTTCAGTGATGTCAGAACTGATTATTCTGGCCGCAACTGGCGAGATGATTGGAATGGTCAAGCCTGTGCTGCCTGATGTGCGTGAATTTATGCGCGGCACAGTTGCTCTGATGGAAGAACTGCTCCCTTACATGGCTTTTGGGATCAGTCTTCCGAGTATACGCATGCTGGTTAACTGCATGGACTATACGCTGCTTGCGAAAACCACGGTTGAACAGGCCGAGAGCATCATACTGGGTGGCGATTACAGTCAGCATTCAGACAAGATCGTCATCAACATGCTACAGACGCGCATTTATGATCTTGATGTTTATAAGCAGGGGCATGCGGCCGGTCAGCCTGTTCACCGCCTGGAGAAAAAAACGTCCCGTAAGAGCGATTCAGCATTCGACTCAATGCACAAACTTGCCTGCGAACTGTTCCCTGAATGGAAGCATAAGTTCGACGTGCTTGCGGAAGAAGGGGGATCAAAATGATCCTTTCCCCTGTTTTTTCAGCAGCCCTCACCATGACAGTTAATAAAATCAATGCCGGACGGCAGCTGAGTATAGGTGTTATCAAGCGGCCCTCGGCAATGGCCTCTCTCAAGGGAGGCGCGTATGTCTGACAACCGCAGAAATATTCCAGGTATTTATTCACCTGATGCCGAGCAGTCTGTTATCGGTGGCCTGATGCTGGATAACGATCGCTGGGATGACGTTGCTCTCCATCTGAGCGCTGATGATTTCTTTCTCAAGGTGCATAAGGCCATCTTTCAGGAAATGTCCCGGCTGGTATCAGCCGGTAAACCACTAGATCTGATTACGCTTTCTGAAAGCATTGAACGTCGCGGTAAAGACGCTCTTGAGCAACTGGGGGGATTCGCTTACCTGGCCGAGCTGGCTAAAAATACGCCAAGTGCAGCAAACATCGTCGCTTACAGTGAAATTGTTGCCAGAAACAGCCGTGGGCGGCAGCTGGCGGCCATTGGTGCTGAGATCACCGAATCAGTCAAAATGCCCGGCACGAATATTGAAAAGCTCATGGAAACCGCCGAGCACAAAATAACACGCCTGGCGGAACGTGCTGAGCCTGAACAGGCCGTGACGCTGATTGATGGCATGGAAAAGCTACTGACGGAGCTGGAGCGTCGATGCAATGTGCCTGATGGTATTACCGGCACGCCTACAGGATTTGATGATTTTGACGCTATGACCAGCGGCCTGCAATCCGGTGATCTGGTGCTCATCGCGGCCCGCCCATCAATGGGGAAAACGGCTTTTCTAATCAATCTGCTGCTCAATTCACTGCTTAAAAAAGCCGGTTCAGTGGGGCAGTTTTACAGTCTTGAGCAACCTGTTGAACAAATTCTGATGCGCATGGTTGCTTCTCTTGGCAGTGTTGATCTTACGCACCTCAAAAGCGGGCTGATGGATGACGAAGACTGGGCCAAGGTATCCGGTGCCTATTCTATGATGACAGAAGATTTCAACGATCGCCTCATTATTGATGATACGGGCTCACTCACGCCGGCGATGCTGCGTATCCGCGCTCGCCGAAATGCGCGCCGTTATGGTCATCCGTCAATTATCGGGCTTGATTATCTGCAGCTAATGGGCTGTCCGGATCAGGAGAACCGCACGCAGGAAATCGCCGAGATATCCCGTTCCCTGAAAGCGCTGGCCAAAGAGATGGGGTGTCCAGTTGTTGCACTTTCTCAACTCAACCGACAGCTGGAAAGCCGAGCAGATAAACGGCCAAACAATGGTGACCTGCGTGATTCTGGCGCGCTGGAACAGGATGCTGACGTTATCGTCTTCATCTACCGTGATGAGGTCTATCACGAGAATACCGAAGATAAAGGTGTTGCTGAAATCATCATCAGTAAACAGCGTCAGGGACCCACAGGGACCATCCGCCTGCAGTATGAAGGCCGGTTTACCCGCTTTAATGCCCTAAACAGCCCGGCGGGGAGGTCAGAATGAGCAACGTCAGCAAACTGAACCTGGGCTCAGCGATGTTACAGCGGGGCAGATCGCCCGCTAAGGTTAATGCCGGTACTGATACAACTCCACTGCCGGTCAGTGAGATGGCGATGGTACTGACCCTTGATCAGTTGCGCCCCAACCCCGATAACCCTCGTAAAGGCCGTAACCCACGCTATGAAGAGATCAAATCTTCGGTGCGTGCACGCGGTCTGGATTCCATACCTAAGGTCACGCGTGACCCTGATGGTGAAGATGTTTACATCTTCAGTGACGGGGGAAACACGCGATATCAGATCCTCTGTGAGCTCTGGCAGGAGACCGGTGATGAACGGTTTTATCGTGTTCACACCATTTTCAAGCCCTGGCCGGGCAGGCTCAAATGCCTCGTAGGACATCTGGCTGAGAATGAGGTGAGGGGTGATTTAACTTATTTAGACAAAGCTTTCGGCATCCACAATGCAAGGTCAATTCAGGAGGAACTTGTGGGAAGGCCGGTTTCTCTACGTGAGTTATCTGACCTGCTTAATCTTGAAGGCTACCCAATACATTCTTCAAGCATCAGCCGTATGGAAGACACTCTCAAATACCTTCACCCGTATATGCCTTCTCTTCTTGAGGAGGGCTTGAGCAGAGGCCAAATCCTTCCACTACTGAATGTCAGGTCGCTTGCAGAAAAGGTATGGTTGAAATATGACATTTCCGAAAATTCGGCTGAGGCGTTCCAGCAGGTGTTTGGAGGCGTATGCCAGAGTTTCAATGATCCTGACAGTTACTCGTTTGATCACCTGCGAGACGAACTGATAGGACAGTTAGTAAAGGCGCTGCCTCACCCGAGCCTCAATTACGATCGCTGGCTGATTGAACTGGACCCGCGCGAACAAAAACGCCGTGAGCAGTTTGGTGAGCCGCCACCGCTACCCTCGCTCACGCCGCCGCCCGGGCGGTCTGCTGGTCGTGAACGCGCTGAGCCGGGTGTGACCATTCTGCCGTCGGATACTTCATCAGCCCTCCAGCCTACGGGTCTCCGGAGCGGTACGTTAACGTCTACCGGCCGCCCTGAACCAGCGCCGGACCTGACTTTGAACACGTCACTGCCTGACGCAGCGTCAGTCACTGCCGGCAGTGAACCGCGTCGCGAGGTGCAGAACGATTTGTTTGGCGGGTGTCCTGTCATCAGCGGCGAAAGTGAAATTATCACGGATGAGAATGCGTCCTTATCCTCGCCTGAGTTCAGTGCCGGCTCGCTTGTCTCGGCGTTCACAGATCCTGAAGAGGCCTCCTCTGATGAGGTAATCAGTTCTGTTGCTTTTGCGGAAACCGGGCTGGAACCGGTCAGCGATATCTGGCACATCTCCGCGCTGCAGGATGATACGGAACATCTGCAGGATATGGCATATCGCCTTGTGTTTGAGATTGCTGAGGCCATGGGCTGCGCGGACTGTGTGCGGGAAGATAAAAATCCTTTGTCTGCCGGCTTTGCCGTATCCGACAGCACCCGCGAGTTTACGCTGTTTCTGGCGGGTCTTTCCGGTTCAGTTCCCAATTCTCAGTTCAATATGTTTATGTTTTGCCTGAATTTCTTCGGATCGCAGGTTCCTTCGGATACGGCCGTTTTTGATGATATTACGGTAGTGAAAACAATGCGCCTTATCCGGGTTATCCGTCGCCTGCGTGAACTGCAACGCCTGGCTGCTCAGGGAGGGGACAATGTCTGACGATCTCAATGATGAAATGGCGCAGGCCAGCACTGCCCTTTTTACTCAGCGCGGTATTGATGCAATCCGTGCAAAGGTGCAGTGTCTGCGGCCCTCAAAAGAAATCTGCGAATGCTGCGGTGCCGATATTCCCCCTGAACGGCAACGTGCCGTTCCGGGTGTGGAGTTCTGTGCCGGCTGTAAGGACGTGAAGGAAAAGCAGATGCGTCATCGTTCGGCTGGCGGCAGAGGGAACGGGTATGTCTGAGCAGGCAAAAGTTCTCGAACGCATACGGCGCCTGATGGCGCTGGGAACCCGCAATAGTAATCCCCACGAAGCCGCACGGGCAGTCAGGCTGGCTCAGCGGCTGATGCAGCGCCACGGCCTGACAGCAGACATGCTTTCACTCAGTGAGGTCAGCGAGTCCGTGTGTCAGGGGCTTAGCAGTAATGCCGACAAAGTCCCGGCTTGGCTGAGCTCGCTGGCGACCGTCGTCTGCATGGCCACGGGCAGTCGTTGTTGGTTTGGCTGGTATATCCATACCAGCCTTCAGGGTGTGAACAGCGTGCGCAGGGCACTTCACTTTTACGGTTTTAATGAGCGTCCCGAGGTGGCGAACTACATCTTCGCCGTTCTGCAGCGGCAGCTTAAGGTTGCTACAGACGCGCACATGGCAGGGTATCGCAAGCGCCGCATCCTCATCGGTACGCTGAGGCGTCGGGCCGACCAGTTCAGGGAGGGCTGGGTCGCCGGCGTCTGGCAGGTGCTGCAGTCGTTCGCCCCGACAGACGGTGAAAATGTCGTCCTCAAACGCTGGCTTGGCCAGCGTCATTCCGGTGAAACGCTGCGGGAACTCAACGTGCGTAATGCCGGAAGGTGCCGCGGTGACAGACTGGCCCGGGAAAAGGGTTTTCTGACCGGCCGTGAAACGGAATTACATCAGGGAATCGGCGGCGCTCAGGCTCCGCGACAGATTACAGCGCAGGAGAATGTACATGACTGACTTTCTTTTATGGATTGCCTGCCTGTCAGGCTGGTTTTTTGATGTTCTGCTCGTCGCTGACCAGACAATTTCAGGAGGTGGCCTGTGAGCCAGCATAATCTTTCTCAGGCCACCACGGCCATTCTCTCTTCACTTCTTATGGACGTTAAGAGCGGTAACATCCGCCGATGTGAGTCGCTGGGGATGTCAGTTGAGGAGATAAGGGCACTCAGTCAGTTGAGTCTTGATGAGTTGCATTATCTCAGCCAGTCGCACGTTTCCGTTCTGGATATCAGCCTGAATCATGAAAATTTCTGGCTGATGCTGAACCAGGCTCGCAACGAACTTAAGCGCATGCTGATGATTGATCGTGCACTTGAGCTTGGCGGGTCCATGGAGCTGATTGACAAGTACTTTGGCCTTTCTCCAGCTGAGGTAAGCGCCCGTCGCCGACTGATGGGAATTGAGTCGCGGCAGGGACGTACACAGTCCCTGACGGAACCGCAGGATGCGGCGCTCTGGACCGAGTGGAAAGCGGCCGGACTGTCCTCTCCCGACTCTCATCAGGCGCTGGAGGCAATGATGCTGGCTTCTGAACAACACGGTCTGTCACTGACTGCCGTGTGGAGCCGGGTCAGTCAGTGGTGCCGCGAGGCAGGTGCTGCAGCACGCCGGTCTGAATCTACCGTACGTAAGGAGGCGTGATGCAGCTGGGTGATTTCTCTCCCCGTCAGCAGGTGTCGCCGGCTGTCAGGCGCCGCGCACAGACGCTGTTCCGGGCGGCATGCTGCGGACACAAGGTGTTTCGCCGGCTGACCATGAACGGTTATCTCAAGATAGATGTGGGTCCGTTCTGGCGCATCCTGAGTAAAGATGGCGGACGGCAGTGGTGGCTGATGGATCATGAGACCTACAACCGTGAAATTCGCCGGTAAAGGACGACCGCTGATGACCACACAGTGCCGGGTCTAGCCCGGCACTGTGCTGTCTCAGGCAGAAGAGGAGATGATTAAATGACCATTCCAGCCGATAGCATTGTGGCTCACACGCTGTCCAGAATGCAGAAAAATCTTGAGCGGCGGTCAGATATCGGCGATGTCAGCCAGGAGCGCAGCGGCCTGCTGTTTATGGGCAATGTGCACGACGCTTTTCCGCGCAGGCTGTTCCTGGACACGCGCCTTTCACCGCTCGATAAAACCGCCTGGGTGATGATCCGGCTTTATGCGCAGCAGAATGAGGGTGCCATTTTTCCTACCTATGATGAACTACAGGCTCAGCTCGCATCAGCCCATTCAGATAAGGCATCCAGGGACACGGTCAGTCGCGTTCTGCTGATGCTGCGCCTCACCGGCTGGCTCAGCCTGTGCAAACGCGTACGCGATGACCGCGGCCGGGTAAGGGGGAACATTTATGCACAGCATGATGAGCCGCTGGGTTACCGTGATGCAGAAACCTTTGACCCGGGCTGGCTGAAGCTGGTCGAAGACAGCTGCCTCAGCCGGAACAAAGCCGTCCGGATGACGGCGCTGGCCGTAGTAAATGACATCCTCCAGGATAAGGGGATGCGGCATCGCCACAGCCGCCTTGCGCTGATTGAGAGTCGACTGAGCGCACCGGAAACGCCTGCTCAGATGGTCCATCAGCGGCACACTGAACAGCTGAGTCCGAAAAACGGACTCAGTAAAAATAGCATAAAAAACAGCCAGAATTCACTGAGTCCGGAAAACGGACTCAGTACACCTCCAACAGATAAAATACCGGGTCCTGATTCAGGACTCAGTGATAAATCAACATGTTATACCGGAGTCCGAAATCCGGACTGTAACGTACGTTCTTTCACACAGAGTGTGAATAAAAAAACGTACGTACCCTGTGAAAATCACTATCTGCCTGACGATTTTCTGAACGGGCTGAACAGCGAAGACCGTCACATGCTGACCTCGCAGATGGCCTCGCTGCCTGAGGTTGTCGCAAAGGCCCTTGCTGGCATGCTGCAGGAACAACTTAACCGGGGCAAACTGGCCAACCCTGCTGGCTGGCTGTTTTCCATGCTGCGCCGGGCGCGAAACGGTGAACTGAAACTGTCCGAAGAGACGACGAAGCGCGATGCCGCTGGTGAGCCTTTGCGTATGACGGAGACGCGAAAAGTCCCGCCAGCGAATCTGCCAGTGATGCCAACCAGTCGCCCGTCACCGGAGGATGTACGGGCAATGATCAGTGCCATACGAAACAAAATAATTACCTGAAAAAAAAAAGATTAAAAAGTGATCAGTGTTGCGGGGCGCAACAGCGGTCAAAAAGTGAGCAGTGTTGCGGGGCGCAACAGCGGTTAAAAAGTGAACGTAATTCTAAAAAGGATGAAAGGTGAGTGCCTTTGCTCGTCGTTAAACACCAATAAGCATGCGACGAACAATTTACTTCTCTTAATTATGAATTTCACATGTTGTAAGTGCTCAGGTTTCACGACTATGCCTGCTCATCTTAACTGAATACAGGTGGCGACAACGATGGCAGAGAAACAAAAGCGGGCAGGAGCGCTTCAGTCCGAACTCCATATTGAGCTCCATACAAATTATGCAATCGGATTATGGGAGGGGCGTAAGAGAGAAAAGCCTGAAGATGGTAAAAAAGGCAAACAACCTATTATGGGGATGCCTCAGTTCCTTCATCGTGCAACTCTGATTAACAGAGATTCATTAATGAACGACCCCTGGGCGGATGCAGCAATGCTGGAACTGGAAGAGAAAATTGAATACGCCAGTAAAGAAATGAACACTTTGATTGAAACCCTGGAAAAGCAAATGAGCTTTGTCCCCGCAGGCGTCACGATAAGTGATGCCCATGCCGCCGAAACACTCGACCTGACGGTATTCAGTGGCACACCGCTTGGCTATCGCTGTGTTTTCCTGTTGATGGGATTTGATCAGTTTGCCAAAAAAGTTCTGCAGGCTGCGCATTATGGCGTTGTATCGCGCAAGCAGCGTTATGAGTTACTGGGTGATGGCAGCCGGCTGTTACGTGAAATTTATGGCTGTGTCATGCGCTATCGTAAAACAGGTGCAACACGTTTTGATGCCGTTGAAAACAATGATATCTGGCAGAGAGCCTGTGAAGAAGTCGGTGAGCCTGATCGTGCCGTCCTGCTGGGACAGAAGCGTTCTGCCTTCTCTCCACCGGTTAATGAAGCAAGCGTGAACCTCCTTCGCCTGCGTTATCAGGCTGTCTGAAACGCCGGGGGCAGCCATGCGGCTTTATATTTGTGAAAAGCCCTCTCAGGGGCGAGATCTTGCTGGCGTGCTGGGTGCAACGCGTCGCGGTGAAGGATTTCTGTCGGGCAGCGGTGTGACCGTGACATGGGCGGTGGGTCACCTCCTTGAAACGGCTTCTCCTGAAGCCTACGGTCAGCAGTACGGTAAACCCTGGTCGCTTTCAGCGCTGCCGATCCTGCCAGCTCCCTGGCAGGTCGTTGTTAAAAAGGACACGCAGGATCAGTTCAAGGTCATTGAGCGGTTGCTTCGCCAGGTTGATGAGGTGGTGATTGCCACCGATGCTGACCGTGAGGGTGAAGTTATTGCGCGAGAGCTGCTGGACTACTGTCGGTGGGAAGGCCCGGTGCAGCGTCTCTGGCTCTCTGCGCTGGATGAACCCAGCATCCGTGCGGCACTTCAGGACCTCCGCCCCGGTCAGGCCACGCTGGGTATGTATCATGCCGGGCTGGGACGTGCCCGTGCTGACTGGCTGATAGGGATGAATCTCTCGCGGCTTTACACCCTGCGAGCCGCCGAAGCGGGCTTTGACGGCGTGATCTCCGTCGGGCGAGTGCAGACCCCCACGCTGGCGCTGGTTGTCCGCCGGGACCGCGAAGTCGCGTCTTTTGTGCCAAAACCCTACTGGCAGGTCAAAGCGCTTCTTTCGGCTGGCGGCCTTACCTTCCCCGCGCAGTGGGTGCCGGCGAAAATCTATACTGACGATGAAAAGCGCTGTATCCACCAGAATATCGCGCAGCAGGTGGCGCAACTCTGCCGGCAGACAGGACGTGCTGTCGTCACCGGGTGTGAGACGAAGCGTGAAAAAGTTGCGGCCCCTCTGGCGTTTTCGCTTGGTTCCCTTCAACAGGCCTGCGGCAGACTCTGGGATATGTCTCCCCAGCAGGTGCTGGATACCGCTCAAAGCCTGTATGAAAAGCATAAGGCGACAAGCTATCCCCGGACCGACTGCGGTTATCTGCCTGAATCCATGCAGGAAGAGATCTCCGATGTCCTCGATGCCATCGGCCGTACTGATCCGGAATGTGTGCCATTACTGACTCGTCTTGACCGGACATTTGTGTCTCGCATCTGGAATGACAGGAAAATTACGGCACACCATGGCATTATTCCCACCCGAACCGCCTTTCAGCTCTCGGCCCTGACGGAGTCTGAGCGTAAGGTTTATCTTCTTATCCGTCGCAATTACCTCGCCCAGTTCCTGCCCCTGTATGAATCCGATATCACCCGGCTCCAGTTCGACATCGGCGGGCAGCTGTTCCGTACCACGGGGCGCACCGAGGCAGTAAAGGGCTGGAAGGCTCTCTTTGACAAAGCCGGAGATGAAGATGCGCAGGCGGATGACGATGCAGCGATGGCGCTGCCACCGCTCTCTCAGAATGCCCCCTGCGCCGTGACAGGTGCTGAGGTAGCGCAGCTGATGACCCGGCCGCCGGCGCACTACACCTTTGCCACCCTGATTGGTGCGATGATGAACGCCTCCGCTTTCGTTACCGATATCGCGCTGCGTAAGGTACTGAAAGACAATACGGGTCTGGGCACTGAGGCTACCCGTGCAGGTATAATTGAACAGTTGCTGAACCGCCGATTTATTGTGCGTAAAGGCAGTAAGCTGATGGCCACAGAACTGGGTAGTGACGTCATTGATGCTCTTCCCCCACAACTGACTGAACCCGGCATGACCGCGCTCTGGGAGCAGGCGCTGGATGAGGTCGCTGCAGGTCGCATGTCACTTGACGACTTTCTGCAACGGCAGGCTGGCTGGACGCGCAATCTGGTCAGTCAGGGCGCGCAGCAGCGGGTGAATATTCGCGTGCCTCCCTCCCCTCCCTGCCCACTGTGCGGAAGTAAAACCCGACTGCGAAAGGGAGAAAAAGGTGAATTCTGGAGCTGTCAGCGCTATCCGGTATGTAAGGGCGTCATTAATGTCAGCGGCAGTAAAAATAAACGTTCCCGTAAGGCTAAGTCTCCTGAATCAAAGAAGAATTAATCCGTTGTCTCCGATTGCGGGCCATCAGGGGCTTTGCTATTGTGACACCGGCTCTGAAGCCGCACCCCGTGACTGCGGGTTCCGTCATCATCTAATGCATGTGCTGACGGAATACAGTCTGACCGGCCTCGTCCACACCTGAACGGGAGCCGGTAAGGCACGAAAACTCCGTGAAAACCGTGTCGGGCCCTTTCAGCCCCGGAGCCACTGCAATATGCAGCTTAACCTTTGGTCGAAGGTGCAGACCTCAGAAGGCGGTGCCACATGGCGCCGCTTTTTTATTTTCAGGCAGTGATGATTTTTTGCGCGGTTCAACGTTGACAACCGTTGCGACTGAATGAATGATTAAGGGGCTTATCGTTGTCTTCCCGACAACTGCCAATGTTCCGGTGATTTGAGAGGGACGCCTTCGGGTAATCACATGCCAATGCCATCACAACCTGAGAGATGGCGCTTTCGGGCGGTTCTAAACCTGTTAACCTTTGCAAACAGGGACCTGTTAGTCAGGTAAAGGTCCACTTCACCAATTCAGCCAGTCGGCAAATTATGCTGACCTCCCTGCGGGAAACATTTCCCGTACGGGACAAATGTTTCTCCGCTACCTGTTCAGTTTTACTCCGGAGAAAACATCATGACTGCAACTAATCAAACCCCTGCTTCAAATGGCTCTGCTTCTGGAAATCAGAAAAAAGAGTTTTTCAACCTTAATGTCAGCGGCATCGGTTATCTGAACTCGATACGTCGCCTTCAGGGCCCTAACGGTGAGTTCACCTGCGCTGTTATTAACGCTCTGACCGGTCCGACTGACAATGCTTCCTATACCCGATTTGATGTCACCATCGCGGGCCCGGAAGCAACCAAACTGATCAATCGCTGCCAGAAAGCCGTTGATGAAGAAGAAAAGGTGCTGCTCGGATTTGTACTGAGCGGACTGAAAGCCGATGTGTTTACCCTCCAGTCGGGTGATCACGCTGGTGAAAGTCGCCCTTCTCTGAAGGCCCGCCTGATAAAGGTGGAGTTCATCAAGAAAGGCCAGGACGTGGTTTACCAAGCACCCAATGCTTCCCAGACGCCGGAATCCGGTTCATCTGCTCCGAAAGAGTACGATCCGAACTCATTCTAAGCGTCACGGACACACCACCGGAACACATCCCGGTGGATGTGCTCCTCTCAACCCAATTCATAAGAGGAAATCATTATGTCCGCACGCGGCGTCAACAAAGTCATACTGGTTGGTCATCTCGGCCAGGATCCTGAAGTACGTTACATGCCAAATGGCAATGCAGTAACCGGTTTAAACCTGGCGACTTCAGAAAACTGGCGTGATAAACAGACCGGTGAAAACCGTGAAAATACCGAATGGCATCGTGTCGTGCTGTTTGGCAAGCTGGCTGAGGTTGCCGGTGAATACCTGCGAAAGGGTTCACAGGTGTACATTGAAGGCCAGTTACGCACCCGCAAATGGACTGATAACAACGGTACCGATCGCTGGACAACTGAAGTCGTTGTGGGTGTTAACGGAACGATGCAGATGCTGGGCGGGGGTCGCAATAACAGCTCCAGTACCAGTGGAAACAATGCGCAGTCAGGTCAGCAGGGTGGCTGGGGTCAACCTCAGCAGCCACAGCAGACTCCGTCAGCGCCAAGAAATCCACAGAATGAGCCACCGATGGATTTTGATGATGACATACCGTTCCTCGGACACGGTTATGGCATCTGTAAAAAAGCCATTTACGCAATTTCATAATGGATTCAGATAAATATACCCTCTTATGCGCCAGTTCAGTCTGGCGCTTTTTTCTTCTATAATGATGTTCATTAATCAGGAATGTCACTGGAGATCTACCATGAACACACGCTACGAAGCTGACGTTGTTGCCTGGGCTCAGGAGCAGGCAGCTTTACTCCGTGCCGGTCGGTTCTCTGAGATTGATATTGCTAATATCGCCGAGGAGATCGAAGACGTGGGTAAAAGCGAAAAGCGGGAGCTGGCCAGTCGTATGGCCGTTCTGCTGGCGCATCTTCTCAAATGGAAGTTTCAGCCAGGCCGTCGTGGGTCAAGCTGGCAGCGAACCATCAAAGAGCAAAGAAAAGCACTGGCATTACATATAAAAGGCACTCCGAGCTTAAAAACGGCTCTTACCGATAGTGACTGGATTGCTGCAGTATGGGCAGATGCAGTCTCTTCTGCAGCTCAGGAGACACAGCTTGATGTTTTTCCTGAAGATTGCATCTGGGAAATGGGACAGATCTTGTCTCAGGAATACTACCCGAATTAATTTTGTCAGCCTGTATTAAGATTAAGCGCCATTGTGGCGCTTTTTTTTGTCCTGAATTCCCTGGTATTTAGTCAGTTATCGGAAACCCGTCCATGACATGAAACTTGCTTTTATGGCGTGGACGGGTTGCCCCGAAGGGGAGTTATTTTTCAGTTGCCAGCACTTCGGTCAGTTTGAACGAATCGGGCTGCAGCTGGATACTGTTGTAAATAGCGTTAATAGTAAACTTCTGACCAGGTTCGATATTACTGGCCATATCTACAGCCTGCCCGATGACGACGTCATTTTTCAGCAAATTAAATTTAACGATAATATTGCCGAGCGTTTTACCACTGGTATTTTGTCCCAGCCCTTGAATGTTCTGCAGACCGTTTTGCGTTTTCTGGAAGTGCAGGTCACTTACCGCAACTTTGTTGCTGGTCGCGGCCAAAGCTGCTGAGCTGGTAATGAAAACTGCGGCGAAACAGATGGCTGATAATTTTCTTTTCATAACACCCTCTTGATGAGTAATCCTTAACGTGACGAACTGTCACTTTTCTTCTATCGGCCGTCAGTACTTTATTCTTCAATCTGAACTCAGAGTTTCACATTGCCCGCTTTTTCATCACCGCCAGAATAGCTCTCCTGATTAGGCCATATCTGTGGTGAATCCTGATGGTATTTCCTCCAGACAACACGATTGCGAAGGTTGGTATAACCGACTGTTCACTCTTTCTGCATGACAGAAGTAATCCTTTTAAAGACGCAGTGCCCTTAAATCAGGAGGGATATAGTGAGTAGACCGAAGTTGAACGAAAAGAAGAGAGCTTTCTACACTGTGCTCGACCTGCTTTACTTTGGCACCGCTGACGCTCTGGTCATCTACCTGCTTGTTTACATGCTGGCTGCGGGAAGCTCATACCTGATGCTAAAACCGCATGTTGGCTGGCCTGCAATTATTGCCGTTAACCTTGGGGTTTACACGCTGAACCAAATTATCTCTCGCGTCTTTAAAAATGACGATGTCGGTATTGTGGTTGCGTTGGGGTATCTCATAGTGACCTTGCTTCCGCTTTTTCATCTCTTTTTTTAAGGGATCTCATGATCAGCGGAGAACATACAAGGATCAATACCAGCATGGTAACCAGGAGGATTAAATACAGCCCACTCCAGGCTATCGGTACAGGCTCGTTCACTGCCACGCTGACAATCCAGGTAAGCGAACCCAGGTGTACAGCAGGAAGTAAGAACTTATGAAAGCCCGTCACCCATGAAAGGTAGCGAATTATGTTACCCCGTCGACCAGAAGGCATTTTAACTACGGCTTTATCAATGATAAGAGCGTTGAGCAACCTGTGACTTTTCAGGATAAGAACATCGCCCTTTTCATTAGTTATAGCCTCACAAAAGATGACGCCATAAAAATGGTGGCCATGAACAAGGGCTTTGAGGAAATGGTTTTTATTACTGAAAATCTTTAACGCTTCGCCGCGAAATACCACAACAGGGGGAGTGCTCGATGACTTTTTTGTTTTGGATGAGCCGACGCGTGAAAGCTTTGGATTTCGGGTTGCGTATATAATCCCATCTCTTGCGGCTCGCAATGATTGTGCTGCCTCGATTTTCCCGAGATTCGCTGCGGAGGTGAAATGGTAAACTGCTTTTTCAGAGGGTTTGTTTTTAAACTTATACCAGACGTAACTGATTAGCACCCACAGAAGGAGAAGGCTACTGAGCAGAGTCAGCATTCCACCAAATATTGAAGACACCTCACTGATGTCGTAAGTACTTTTCCAGTATTCCATGCATATCTGCCATTGCCACACCTGAATTAACTATCGGCTGTGGATTTTTTTCCTTCAGTAGACAGTAAGAGTTTCGCATTGCCCGCTTTTTCATCACCGCCAGAATAGCACTCCTGACTAAGACTATCCCTGGGGTGAATCCTGATGGCAGTACCTTCAAGACGCGCGGCAACGGGAGCCGGCCTGCTCGCCTGCTCTGTCATGTTAGCCAGCTGCAGCAACCCGGCTTCTGACCCTGCGCTATTAACTCATGGGCGTTATCAGCAGCCTGCACGTTTCGATGACATTTACCGCAATCGTGCCCCCGAAGTGGTGCGCTACGATCGCTATACGCTCGTCAGTACGCGCCCGGATGATGCACAGCGCGATCCGCTCAATCAGATTATTGATATCACGATGCCTGCACAGCTGGTTAACACAGTAGGAGAAGGATTTCGCTATCTCCTGCTGGAATCAGGTTATTCACTGTGCTCAGCCACGACTTCTGCATTTTCGGAACTTCTCAGCCGTCCGCTTCCCGCTGTTCAGCGCGATATTGGCCCGGTTAAGCTGAGCGAGGCGCTGCAAATTCTTGCCGGCCCCGCCTGGCGGCTGAAAGTGGATGAAGTTAACCGTGAAATTTGTTTTGCGCTGCGTGATCAGTATCGCCAGTTTGACGCAGCGGCTGCAACGCTCCCCCCGGCAAAAAGCCTGTCGGCAATTAACCCGGTTCAGCCGAAACCCTTTCAGTCAGCGGGCCCAGCCGTTCCTGAAAATGCTTTACCCCGTAACCCTTTCACTGGTGAAACCCTGCCGGCTGCCGTCCAAAAAACAGCGTTGACTCCACAGAATCTGGCCGTGCCGTCACCCGTGCTGACAACCAGTGGCCCCCGGAAAGCGCAGAAATCAGCGAACAACCCTCCGGTTAACAATCCGCCGCTATTAGCTAAGGCACCGGTTGCTAAAGTGGCTCAGCAGACCGGTTCTCAGGCTGTGGCAGTTCGTCCGCCGGTAGTCACACAGACTACAGTGAATGCCACACCGAAAGCGTCCTCTGTGCGTCCTGTCACAACGCTCCCTCCCGCGCCGCCTGTGAGCAGCCAGACGGCAGCCTCTCCCATTCCGGGCACACCTGTTACCGTCGCCCCGGTGGGTCAGACATGGCGGGCAGAACCGGGTTCAACCCTGAAAGAGACACTCACCGGCTGGGCTTCGAAGGCGCCGTGCAGTAACGGCGGTAACTGGGTCGTTATCTGGCCGGTATCGCTTGATTACCGCATTGATGCCCCTCTCATTTTCCACGGCAACTTTGAGTCGGTGATGGTTCAGGTATTTGACCTCTATCGCAAGGCCGAAAAACCGCTGTTTGCTGAGGCAAACCGCATTCAATGCCTGATTTCCGTCAGCGACACCCCTGCGGGCGGGGGGCACTGAGATGGGATTCGCGCTGCCGGTCCTGGTGTTTTGTCTGGTCATTGCATTGATGGCGGGTGATGCGCAGCGTCATTCGTCAGAGCACGTCCGTGCGGCTGTCCAGCAAACGCTGCCGGACCAGCTGGCCGCAGACATGCTGCGCACAGCCGATGCGGTCAATAACTGGCGCCATGGTCGGGCGGTCGCTGATGGTCCCGTTACCCCCGCTCAGACAGGCATCATCCCTGCACCTGACAGCCGTATTCACTCCGTCATTCTGAGCAACCGGCTCTGGATATGGGTCCCTGCTACCGATGGCGTTTTTGCCGCCCTGCGAAGCCAGTCAGTGACCTCAGCGCTAGCGCTGACCGTCAGCGGCGGTCGCCTGCGCATGGCTGACGGTACCGATATGAATCTTTCCCTGCCCTCCGGAATAACGGAGGGCAGCATTGTTTACCTCAATTAACCACCTCAGGGAGCTGCGGATGCCGCGTATACCT
Source organism: Pantoea rwandensis (assembly GCF_000759475.1). NCBI lineage: Bacteria > Pseudomonadati > Pseudomonadota > Gammaproteobacteria > Enterobacterales > Erwiniaceae > Pantoea > Pantoea rwandensis. The sequence continues at coordinate 12,047 of NZ_CP009454.1, read as the reverse complement.
TTCTGCCTGACAGCGCTGGCCACCGCGTTCGTGCTGTCATCCTGTTCGCTGACAGAAATCAGCAAAATGGATAAAGAAGCTTCAGGACAGGCTGACACTGCTCAGCGGGTGTTGCAGAGCCGACAGGCAATGACCCAACCTACCGTCGTCTGGTCCGACAAACCCTGGGTTAACCTGCAGCCGGTTGCGCCCGTCGTATCCACGCCGGACGAAAAAAATCTGCCTGCCTGCCAGATAACGATAAACCGTCCAGACGGTATATCACTGCCTGAGCTTGGACAACGCATTACCGCGCTTTGCGGCATCAGGGTTTCCATCACGCCGGATGCCTTTGCGGCACTCAGCAACGTTTCAACCGGTAGCGTGACAACCTCGCAGATGAATGGTCAGCTCCCTGCGCCTGATGATAATGGTCGCGTACCACTATCACAGATCGGCTCCGCATCAGGGCAGGCTGCACCTGTTCAGCAAAGCACTGCCCTTGTCCGCGGTATCAAATTCCAGGGCGATGTACGGGATCTGCTGGATGTTGAAGCCAGCGGATACGGTCTGTCCTGGCGTAGTGACCGCAGCGGCGTGTATTTCTACCAGCAGGATACCCGCACATTCCAGCTCGTCATTCTCAATACCAAAGTCAACAGTAGCGCCTCAATCAACTCTGGCTCCGGTAATCAGCTGGGCAGCGGAGGGGGAACTACCGGTGGCACGACCGGTGACATCAGCTCGAACCAGAAGACCGATTACGGTATGAACAGTGACCTGTATGATGATATCCGTAAAACAATCGATCAAATGCTGACACCAAAATCAGGCAGATTCTGGCTGTCTGCCGCCACGGGTACGCTCAGCGTGACGGACACGCCGGATGTGCTTGACCGTATCGGACGATACATCGAATACCAGAACAAAGTCCTGAGTCGTCAGGTTCAGCTAAATATTCAGATAGTCAGCGTCAGCCAGACGCGTAATGAGCAGCTGGGACTGGACTGGGGGCTGATTTATAAATCCCTCAATAACTTTGGCGCCAGTCTGACCGGCTCCATGGCCAATGCATCCACATCTGCTGCCAGCGCGGGCATTTCAATTCTCGATACCGCCTCAGGTAACGCTGCGAAATTCTCCGGCTCCAGCCTGCTTATCAAAGCGTTGTCTGAGCAGGGTAACGTCAGCATGGCGCTGAATCAGACTGACCCGACCGCCAACCTGACTCCGGTGGCCTACCAGCTTTCCAGCCAGAAAGGCATCCTGTCCAGTTCCAGCTCGACGGCCACGGCGAACGTTGGCGTCACCTCATCAATGACTACGACGACCATTACCACCGGGCTGTTCATGACCATGCTGCCGTTTATTCAGGAAAACGGTGACGTGCAGCTGCAGTTTGCTTTCAGCTATACCAGCCCGCCGCAGATTGAGAAGTTTATCAGCGCCGACGGCAATACCCGTAATGACCTGCCTACAACCTCTACCGAAGGCCTGGCACGCAAGGTGAACCTCCGTTCCGGGCAGACGCTGGTGCTGACCGGTTCGGAACAACAGAACGTCTCCGCAGACAAACAGGGCACCTTTACGCCAGGTAACTTCATTCTGGGCGGCGGTCAGACCGGCTCCCGCGGCCGTACCACGCTTGTCATCATGATCACTCCTGTTCTGCTGAGGTAAACATGCCAGCAATGAAAAAATTGAGCCTTCGTACCGGCGTCCGGATTATGCATCAGCGTCGCGACTGGATGGCCGGAATGCACTGGGAGCCGCAGCGAAACGCTTTGGCCACCCGGTTTCGCAGCCAGTCCTCTCCCGATACGCACTTTGTTGCTGCCGGGCGCGGGAATGCATCGATGCAGGGGCTGGTTTCTCCGGGCCGCGCGCGCCGTCATATTCATTCCCTTGCCGTGGCGTTTCTGCTCACCGAGGGCGGGAAAGCCTGGGGGATCTACCGTCTGAGTCACGAAGAGGATATGTGGGTGTTCTTTGCCGCCATCGGCGGGCAGCTCTCGGTGATGGGCGACGTGACCGGCTCGCGCGCCACCATTGAACTGGCTGCAAAAAATTTCCTGCGGTTCAACGACGCCGATGCGCCAGGATTAAGGTGTGCCGCGACGGTGGACGACGATCGCCACGCCAGTACGCTGACTGACAGACTCAGCCGCACTCAGCTTAAGCGCTGCCGGCTGCGTAAGCGCGTCAATGCGATGTCAGTTATCCTGCCGGCGGCCCTCGTCACCCTTGCAGTGGCCTCGGGGATTTACTGGTACGAGACCGCCTCTGAGAAAGCCGAACAGGCGGCTGCGATGGCGGCGTTTCGCGCCCGCATGGCCCTTAAGCCTGAAAAACCGGCCGTGCCCGCACGCGCACCACATCCGTGGGCTTCGCAGCTTCCCGTTTCTGTGCTGCTCAGCAACTGCTGGCTCACCCGTGAACCTGTTTTTGCCTCCGTGGCCGGCTGGCGATTTACGGATGGCGAATGCGTGCCGGAAGGGCTGCGTTTGCGGTTTATTGCCACCCCCGGCGCAACCGTGGAGGACTTTTCCCGCCGCGCACGCGAGCTGCTGGGTCACTCAGCCGTCTTCAACCTGCAGGAGGGCGGCAAAAGCGGCGACGTTTTCATTCCCTTCAAACGCACCTCACCCGCCGGACTCACGGACGAAGCGCTCCCCGGTGCTGACGCTCAGCTCATGCGATTTATTTCCCATCTGCAGCGACGGAATCTCGACGTGAAGTTTACCGAGGTGAAGCCGCCGGCTGTCACGCCGGGTCAGGAAAAAAACACGCCCCCGCAGGACTGGCGGGAATTCTCGTTCTCCGTCAGCTCTCGGCTGCAGCCTGAGCGGCTGCTCCAGGATTTTGATGCCACAGGGCTCCGCCTGACCAGCCTGTCCATCACCATGAGCCCGCAGGGGCAGTTTGACTACACGATGAAGGGGAGCGTTTATGCGCAGAATTAATCCCGCCGGCATGAACTTGCTGCTGGCCGTTCTGCTCTGCGGAACGACACTGCCGGCCCTGGCCAGCGACTCACTGCCGCCCAACGTCACGCTGGGTGAGCTTGAAGCTGCACAGGCGCGAAACCTCATCCTTGAGCAGAAAGTTCAGACAGCCCGTCTCGAGCAGCAGCTGCGTGAAAGCCAGTCCGGGCAGAGTACCGACAGGAATTATCTGGCCACTGCCGCTCAGCCTGCCATGCCACTGATGGCGCAGCCTGCCCCCTCACAGCAGACCGTGTCAGCTGGCGCGGAGAAGCGCGCCGGCAGCGTGCGGCTTCAGGAGATTTACGGACGTGGTAATCAGCTACGTGCCCGTATTGTGCTCCCCGACGGGGGTGTGACAGAGGTGGTGAAAGGGGATCAAATCCCGGGCACCACAAAGCGTGTCACTGAGGTGACGTCCACGCTTGTGCGCCTCAACGACGATTCTGAACTCTCCTTCTGAGGCCATGATGACACCTGATAAAGAGATTATGGATTTTGTATACGCTGAACGGCAGCCAGCCGGTGGCGTGACGCTGCTGATTGATGGTAACCGGCGAAAAGAAGCGGCGATTCAGCGCTGGGTAATGGACGTTACACGCCATTATCCGGCCGCGACAACCGAGTTTGTGACCCTGAGCGAGCTGAACCGTCGTCGGGAAGTGGCTGACCGTCAGGGAATGGGACTGAATCAGGGGATCAGCGAAGCTGACATGGATAAACGGGACGTCAGCGTCTCGCAGGACAAGGTCATCAGTTACATGAAGCTGGGCCATGAGTTCAGTGCTTCTGACATCCATTTTGAAATCAGTGCAGACCGTAAACTGACGATCGTACAGCTGCGGATCCATGGCGAGCTCGAAGTGGTTGATGAGGTGAAAGATGTGGAGGGCATGACGCTGGCATCGACTTCCTACCTCTCTATGTGCGATGTCCGTGAGCAGTCCTTCTTTGCCGGCCGTGAGCAGTCCGGGCGCGTCGACGCAAAGTTTGCCCGCCGGGCCGGTCTCTATGGCGCACGCTACGAGCATCGCCCCACACCTGACGGGCTGATTGTGGTCATGCGTCTTATCCCGGACGACGGCGACAGGGTTCCGACGCTGCCGCAGCTGGGTTTTTTGCCGGAGCAGATAAAGCTTATCATGCAGATCCTGAAGCTACCGGAAGGGATGGTGCTGCTGACCGGACCAACGGGGTCAGGTAAAAGCGCCACGCTGCGCGTCTTCAGCGATATCTGGCTGAAACTTACCGGTGGGAAAAAGCGCCTGCTGACGCTGGAAAATCCACCCGAGGGTCGTATTCCGGGCGCGATTCAGACACCCGTTATGCCCGCCGATAACTCCCCGGAGGCTGTCAGCCGTGCATGGGATAATGCCAACGCCTCCGCGCTGCGCCTTGATCCGGATGCCATCCTGAACGGTGAGATGAGGGACCTTCATTCACTGATTGCGGCCATTTATGCCAGTGAAACGGGTCATCTTCTTCTTTCTACCACACACACACAAAGTGCAATTGGCGCACTTCGCCGTATGGAGCACTTTGGTGTGGACCGTCATCTTCTGGCGGATGCGGCACTCATCACCGGCCTGATAGGCCAGCGTCTGGTGCCACTGCTGTGCGAACGCTGCCGTGTCCCCTGGAAGGTTAAATCCCCTGATCTGGACGCCGATACGCGTGCCCGTCTAGAACAGTACTGCACCATTGAGGGGCTCTGCGATACCAGCAAACTTTACTTCCGCAATCACGAAGGTTGCCCGCACTGTCAGAAAACGGTGCCGCTGACGGGGCGCATTATCAGCCGTGGGGTGACGGGGCGAACAGCCGTGGCCGAGGTGGTCAGGACGGATGCGCGCCAGATGCAGCTCTGGCTGTCACACGGGCCAGCGGTGGCCCGCCAGTACTGGGTGAACAACGGGGGATCACCCGGCGTATGCACCTGATGCGATATCTGGCAGAGGGGCGTGTCGACCCGCTTGAAGGCGACCTTATCTGTCCACTGGATGAAGATGAGGTCATGCATTGTGAGGTCCCCGATGGCATCCGTTAATCGCTTTACGCCAGACAGGGACATGTCGGTCGCAGAAAAACTGCGCTATCGCCTTGTCAGAGCGACCTTTACCGGCCAGTATCGCCAGCCCTTTTACGAGACGCTGCGCTTTCTGCTGGAGAACCGCAAACAACTTAAAGAGGCGCTGATCATGATCGGTGAAGTGCATACCGATTTTGGCCAGCGCTGGCATCCCTACCATGAGCTGGTCCAGGACTGCCTTGAAGGGGTAAACGATAACCGCCCCGGGCGCGCACTGCAGGATGTCCTCGCCGTCTGGGCACCCTATGAGGAGGCCGCGCTGATCAGCGCCGGGATGGAAACCGGCAATATTCCTGGCGCCCTGATGCAGGCCGACAAGCTCATTCTCGCCCGCCGGCGCATCCTCGGTCAGGTTCTTTTCGCCTCGGTGTTCCCTGTCGTGTTGGTCTTGCTGGGAACAGGACTGCTGCTGGCCAACAATCTGGCGCTGGTGCCAACGATGAGCAAAATGTCCGATCCTGCGGGCTGGACCGGGGCACTCGGCCTGATGAACGGCGTCGCACTCTGGACAGGCCAGTGGGGGCTGACCGCGGCGGCTGTAGCCGCCGGTCTGGTGGTTCTTGCATTCTGGTCTCTGCCGCGGTGGCGGGGGCGACTGCGTCGTTTCGCTGATTACCTCATGCCCTGGTCGGTTTACAAAGACCTGCAGGGCGCCGTTTTTCTGATGAATATTGGGGCGCTGCTCGGTGCCGGCGTGCAGGAACTCAAATCTCTGCAGATCCTGAACGGATTTGCACCGCCCTGGCTGCAGGAGCGGATTGAGGGGGCGATGGAGTGCATGAGCGAAGGGGATTCTCTGGGCCGTGCAATGCGCAACAGCGGTTATGACTTCCCCAGCCGTGAGGCGGTGAACTACCTCTCGCTGCTGGATAAAGGCAGCAGCGCTGCGTCGCTGATTACCCGGTATGCGACCGCTGGCTGGAGCAGGCCCTGGCGCGCGTTGCCCGGCGCGCGAACGTCACCAAACTCTTTTCTCTCGTTCTGATTATGAGTTTCTTCTTACTCATTCTGCTGATGGTGATGCAGATTCAGGACATGAACACGTTCAGCAATCATTAAGGAAAAATCATGTCATCAAAGGCTTTCCCGCAGCATCAGCGCCATCCCGACCGCGGCTGGGGGCATTCTGGAACACGGTGCCATTGCGCTGGGTACCGTCATTGTTATCTGTATTGTTGGTGCATGGGTATGGAGCCTGTGGGGGAAAAAGTCCGTTGGCGTGGAGGTGTCAAATCTCCAGACCATCGTGACCAATGCTCAGCAGCTCAAGCAGACACAGGGGGGATATAACTTCACTAGTGGCACCACGATGACCGGTACGCTCATTCAGCAGGGGGGCGCACCGAAAGCCGGCTGGACCATTCAGGGGACGGCGAGCTCAGGCTCCGCCACCATGTGGAACAGTTACGGCGGGCAGGTCGTGATGGCGCCGGTGGCGACTAACGGGTTTAACAACGGATTTTCCGTGACGACTCAGAAAGTACCGCAGGCAGACTGCATCTCTCTCGCTACCCAACTGGGCTCCGGTGGTGCGTTCAGCGCTATTACCATCAACAGTACGGACTACAGCGATGGTGTTGTGAGTGCAGAAGAGGCGGGAAAATCCTGCTCTGCTGACAGCGGTATGACCGGTAACAATACCCTCGTCTTCACGCACAATGGCTGATGACATGCTGCGTATTTTCACGTTTCTGCTTCTGATCATGCTGTGCCCCCGTGCGGGGGCCTTCTGCTTTGATGCGGCGGGCGCGAAATATCACATTGACCCACTGTTGCTAAAAGCCATAGCAACGGGCGAAAGCAGCCTCCGTCCGGGGATTACCAGTATCAACCCGCGATAAAACTACGGGTCGGGCGCTGAGCACCGACTACGGACTTATGCAGGTCAACTCAACACACATTCCTTCGTTGATGGCTCAGGGCGTTATCCACAGCCCTCAGGAACTCCTGACGCGCCCTTGTCTGAACGTGCAAATCGGCACCTGGATACTGGCGAAGCATTTTCAGGTCTGTGGCATCAGTTGGAACTGCCTGGGCTCTTATAACGCCGGCTTCAGAAAAGATCGTCATGAAACCCGTGAGTCCTACGCCAACCGGATTTATGCCATTTACCGCCAGCTTTTGCAGAAAGAACGGGGAGTTAAACTGTGACCCTGCTGACCCTGAGCATGCCGTGGCCCACGCTTATCATTATTTTCCCACTGTGCATCTGCATCTTCAGTGCAATGGCGAGCCTTGTGCGCCTTTATCTGATGACCTCGAATGATGGTCGGGAGTGGGTAAAGGTCTTTTCCACACCCGCACCGGCAGGTATCACCTGGCTTTTCGCAGCCGCAACAGCCTTTATGATTATGTCTCCGGCGCCCGCCCTGGAACGACTACTGGCGGTATTATTCAGCCTTTTTCTCTTCAAAATGACGCTGAGTGATGCCATTACCGGCTTTCTTCCCCGGGAAATGACGGTTAGCTGTCTAATCGCCGGACTGGTCTCTGCTCTTGCCTTTCCCGCTTTCTGGGAACACTTCTTCTCAGCTGTGACCGCGCTGGCTGTATTTGCCGTATGGCGATATGCCACGTTCAGAATGCATGGCCGAGAATGTCTGGGTCTGGGGGATGTCTGGCTGGCGGGCGCCGTGTCTGCCTGGCTGGGCGGACCTGAAGGACTTTCTGCTTTGCTTGCCGGCGTCATATTTTTTGTGATCTGGCAGTTGCTGGTTCGCCGAGTCAGTGAAGGGGGACCGATGGGGCCCTGGCTGTGCACTGGCGCGATTCTTGTCACTTTAACCCGACTTTATCAACCACTCATTACATGGTGAAGCCCGTGAAATCAAAACAACTCAATGGACCGGGGATGGGCCATCCTCAGCACCGGCGCTGCACTGATTATCCTTCTGCTGGTCAGCGTATGGGGCTATTCACTGATCAGTGAATGGATGCAAAAGCGCACCTGGATGAACACGTCCGCACAGGTATCACGCTTTACCCAGGCCGTGAAGAGTTACACGGGGCGTTATTACGACACATTGCTCTCGAGTGCCACAACAACGGCCCCGGTCATCGTGACCCCGGTCATGTTAAAAAATACCGGTTTTCTGGAGCAGGGGTTCAGTGAAAATACGATAGATGGTCAGGGATATCGTGCTGCGCTGGTCCGCAATGGGACGAATACCGATCAGCTGCAGGCTCTGGTGTACACGCAGAACGGCTCCGCGCTTCCTTTTCTGGCGCTGCGTCAGATATCCATGGATATCACGTCAGGCATGGGTGGGTATATCTGGACGTCAGGCATCGCCACCGGTGCGATGAGCAGCTGGAGCTTACCGTTGTCACAATTTGGTGTCAGTACCACGCAGGGGCATATTGCCGTGCTGCTGACAACAGATGAACTGGGCGTTGCGCGCGGTGAAAGTGATCGCCTGTATCGTTTTTCCGTTACCGGCAAGCCCGACCTTAATACGATGCATACCAGCATTGACATGGGAGGAAACAATCTCAATAACACGGCCACCGTCAACGCAGCAAACGGTGCCTTCACCAGTAATGTCACTGCGGGCGGTAATATCACCGCCAGTGGAACTGTGACCGGGCAGAATGTGACAGCCGGCTCGAATGTGACCGCGGGTAATGCCATGACGGCAAATAATGATATCCGTTCAAATAATGGCTGGTTTATAACGCGTGGGAGCAAGGGCTGGCTGAATGAGACGTATGGCGGCGGTTTTTATATGTCTGATAACGACTGGGTGCGTGCCATCAATAACAAAAATATTTACACCGGCGGTCAGGTTCGCGGCGGAAGCGTTCGGGCAGACGGGCGCCTGTCTACGGGAGAGGTTTTACAGCTTGATGGTGTCAACTCGGCCGGCGCAGGTTGCTCGCCAAACGGGCTGGTAAGCCGCGACGGTGCTGGCGCCATACTTTCCTGTCAATCCGGTGTGTGGAAAAACCCTTCATCAAAGGGGGGGCAATATGTTCTTTCGAAAATATTGGCCAAGTGGTGAATTGGTGCCAGAAAACCAATTACTTTGTCAGCCAAATCCAGCAACTGGAGGATGTAACTGCCCGGCGGGCACCTTAGATACAGCTTATATGACTGGGCAGTCCAATCTTTATAAAGCTTGGGATACTTTTTTCGAGACTCATTTTTGTACTTTGTAACTGCTTGAGTATTTGAGGGACTGGTTAAGAAAAAATGTTTTGTTTACTAGCCTGTCAATCCGGTGTGTGGAAGGCTGGATCGACAGCTGGACGTATATACCAGTAGGTTGGACAGCTTCCTACCATGATGTGAACGGATGATACTCAGCTAATTGCCCTGATCGACTGGTGTATGCCAGTAGGCGGACATTGCAATCGCTGTACAAGGATCTCGGTGATGGTCAGGGCTGTACTAACACCTGGCGCTGAGTGCTTCTGCAGGTGCGCGTAGTGAGCCAGCGGTCTGCATCGACAAGGTATATCCAGCCTGGGTAAATCAGCCGGGACGATTTCATTGCAGCGTGCCTGACCAATACCGGCTATTCAGCATCGATTCAAACCCGCTGCATAGTCCAAGGGTGCTCACCAGGATTATTGTTACCGGATGCAGAGCTGCTATACCTATGCAGTAAGGCACTCATGTCGCCAGGTGTTAGCTACAGCCGAGACTGACTATACAAGGTCAATGTCTCCGCCCTGATTGCAGCAGACCAACCATTACTGTTCCATCCAGGTGCACAATGCTTAGCCATCTAGCTGAGCTTCACATCCAGTGGTAGTGAAGTGAGCTGCCACCATAACTGAATAATGCTCCGCATGTGTCTATTCCAGACTTCTCACTCACACACCGGATTGACAGTTATGTCATTCAAGATTGTGTTATCTTTCCTGATTTTTCAGGGGAATAGGATGGCACTGCGGAATCGCATAAAAAAAATGACGCTGGTTAAGGCGCTGGATAAATATTTTAGTAGTGTCTCTGTGCATAAGCGCGGCCACCTGCAGGAGTTTTACCGAATAAATGTGTTAAAACGATCGGCACTGGCTGGCAAATTTATGGATGAGATTTCATCCGTGGATATCGCTGATTATCGGGATTCAAGGCTCAGCACAATTAGTACCCGTACAGGTCACAATGTCAGTGCAAATACTGTCAGGCTGGAAACTGGCATTACTTTCCGCACTTTATAACCTTGCACGCATTGAATGGGGAACCTGCTCTCATAATCCGGTTGAACACGTACGTAAACCTGCTGCGTCTCCGGGGCGGACCCGTCGTCTCACTTCAGTTGAAGAACGCCGCATTAAACGTGCTCTTCAAAGTAAAAATCCGCAGCTCCTTGCTATTTTTCAACTGGCGTTAGAAACAGCCATGCGTCAGGGCGAAATCCTGTCTCTGAGGTGGGAGTACGTCGATCTTCATATGGGAGTGGCGCATCTGCCTTTAACAAAAAATGGTACAGCCCGGGACGTACCTTTGTCCTGGAAGGCGCGGCAGGTGCTGAAAGAGTTCGCAGGTGCGGTTTCAGGGCCCGTTTTCAGCTACACATCAAATGGATTCAAGAGCGCCTGGCGTGCCCTTCTGTGTGAAACAGGAATTAAGGACCTTCACTTTCATGACCTTCGCCACGAGGCGGTCAGCCGGCTGTTTGAGCTGGGCACTCTGAATGTCATGGAGGTTGCGGCTATTTCCGGTCATAAGAGTATGAATATGCTAAAGCGATATACCCATCTGCGCGCGACACAACTGGTGAGCAAGCTGGATGCGCGGCGTCGTCAGGCGCAAAAACTGGCGACTATTTTCATACCTTATCCGGCAGAGATTGAGGAAAAAGAAGGGCAATACCTTCTGCCGCTTCACAGATCTCGATCATACGGTCATAACAGCAGCAACGCGTGAAGAGGCAGTCTTCTTAGCAGCGTCAAGTCTCCTGCGCATTCAGGCGATCGCCGCGCGAGCGGGCAAGAGACTCCCGCCTCCTGGGGAAATTAACGTCCGTGACCCCGGAAGGGTCCTGATAAACCCTTTTGTAACTAAGGAATTCAGTTTTCCGCAGATTGACTGCCGAAATGATTTTTTATGAAAATTAAGTAGTACCAACGAAAGCAAACCTCTAATGACATATTGATACCGCATGCCATTTATTGGTATGCGGTTTTTTTTATCCATTACACCTTATGTGTTGAGTTTTACTGCACTGCTCCTCCAGGTATCTGCAGAGCAGATCTTCCATACCCGTACTCAGTTCATTGATATCCACTTGCTGGCGTCTTCCTGAAATTTTTACAAACGGCTAATGAGTTAATCATCGTTATTCTTCGCGCATTTTTGCACCTTATGGCCGTTCTGCTGTGCAGCCATAAGGAAACCCTGTATGTCACCCAGTCATGCCTCACCCGAGGAACTACTTCCGGATGCGCCTGAGTCTCAGCTCTGTGGGCCAGAGGTGCAGCCCTCTGCTGCAGTCAAGCCGCGTCAGCGACTGCCGTTTAGCCCCCGAAAAATTCTCCTGACCGGCAGTGCAATTTTACTGACTGTCAGTCTGGCCGGATCACTCATTGCGCTGGTTGTTATGGGCAGTCAGGTATCTGACCTCACCATTCGTTTTAACACGCTCGATGCCGCTTTCGCAGCGGACAGATTGGCCAGCTGACCTCAAATGTTTCGGCAATGGAAAATCGGCTTAAAACGCTTGAACAGCAGGCCGCCGCGCTTGCTGACCTGCCTGGCGCAGTTCAGTCAACCCGTGAACAGCAGGACAGCCTGAAGAGCGCGATCAATCAGCTCCGTGATAACGAAAACACCAACAGCCAGGCGGTGGCTCAGTTGCAGACCGCGCGGTGGCGCTAGAGCACGACGTTCAGCAGGCTAAAGCCACGCTGGATGAGCTTAACCGCAGGGCAGAACCTGCACAAAAACCTTTCAGAGCCTGAAAAGCCCCGCCACCGCCAGTGAGGCAGGAAAAAGTCGGACGGCGTCCGCATCAAAAAAGATTAACCGGTCAGTCAGGCGCGCG